>CBDCVG010000025.1:0-104587 GCA_965222765.1 Caldora sp. | reverse complement strand
TTCAACGGGCGAATTTTCAAGGGGCGAATCTTGAAGGGGCGAATTTTCAAGGGGCCTATCTTGAAGGAGCAAATCTTGAAGGAGCAAATCTTGAGGGAACTAAGCTAAAACGCATTTAAACTACTTAGTTCCAATCTCCGCGTCCCCACGTCAGTACTAATGAGCATTTAAATGCACAAAAACTTAGGTGATTTACAGGAACGAATATATCTATTGGTGTGTTAAGACAGTAAGAAAAAATAAACTTTACACTTTTTTCCTAAACCCGAATTTAGGGGCAGTATAAAAGCCAGACTGTTTTTAGTCTGGATTGAGAAGAGAACGATCTTGACGAATTTCTCGTTGCCACTGTTGAGGATCAACTCCAGTAAAAGCCTTGTTATTTGACAATTTATTTAAGGCTTCAGCCATTGTTTTACCATCAGATTTTGCTTCAGTTATTTTTTGTTCTTCTAATAAAGTTACATGAACTTTAACTAAGCTATTTGATGTGAGATCAGGAGCTTCATCAAGCATTGAATATAATTATTTTTTTAAATAGCCTTAAAAGTTTTGAGCATTGTCTTAACTTTACCTATTGATTAGATTGAAAACTGAGGGTTCTGGTGGGATCGATGGTGGCTTGTTCTTAGTTGAATGCAGCTATTAGAGAAGCGATCGCATTGGTATCTTCTAGAATAGCAAGGCAATGGGTATAAGACATAATTGCAACCAGCTTTAGCTAAAATATCAGTAGTACAACCAGCACACTGACCATGCCTGCCAAACATATCCGCTTTGATTGGGCCATCAAAAAACTACTGCGCAATAAAGCTAATTATGTAGTCTTAGAAGGCTTCTTAAGCGAGTTACTATATCAAGATATCACCATCAAGACCCTTCTCGAAAGTGAAAGCAATCAACAAACTCAAGATGATAAAAGCAACCGGGTAGATCTTATTGCCGAAACCGCCAACTCGGAGTTGATCCTCATCGAAGTACAAAACAACTCCCAGCTCGATTATTTTCATCGTATGCTCTACGGTGTCTCCCAGCTAGTGACAGAATATCTTGAACAAGGGCAGAGGTATGGTGAAATCAGGAAAGTCTACTCGGTAAATATTGTCTACTTTAACCTCGGTAAGGGTAAGGACTATATTTATCGTCTCAACTCAGAGTTCGTTGGGATGAATAGCGGAGATACTCTGGAATTGACCAAAGCTCAAGAAAGGAAGTTTAACCTAGAAAAAGTAGCAGATATCTTCCCAGAATACTACCTGCTGAAAGTGAGAAATTTCCAGGGAACAGCGAAAACAACCTTACAGGAATGGATCTATTTTCTGAGAAATAGTGAAATCAAGGAGGAATTCGGAGCCAAAGGAATGGTAGAAGCCAAGGAAACCTTGCGAGTAAATAATCTATCAGACAAAGAAAGAGCGGCATACAACCGTTATATGGACAACAAGAGTTACGAAGCAAGTATCTTGAGTACTCAAGAGTTTGAGGCGCAATGGCAAATTGAACAGATGGAAGAGGCTCAAATGATAGCTAGGGAAGTTCCCTACCTTCTTCCCTACCTTCTTCCCTACCTTCAAGGTAGGGAAGAAGGTAGGGAAGAAGGTAGGGAAGAAGGTAGGGAAGAAGGTAGCCAACAAAGAACAATAGCAATTGCTCGTTCGTGTAAACAACAAGGTTTGGATACAGAAACGATTATGGCAATTACTCAATTGTCTAGGGAAGATATCGAAGCTTTGTGAATTGATACTTATGATCTAGGGAGCAAGATTGTTTTAGGAGTAAGATTGTTTTGGGGAGCAAGATGCTCCCACTACAACATTATTTGTTGGCAGAATCCAGTCTGCTGTTCCTCAAATCCTATTTCCTGTTCCCTGCCTCGTCAGATTCTTATTAACTTCCAACAATAGCTGGGTCGATTTGATTGGGATTTTTTAATCTGTAGCTGACAGCGTTCTAGATAGATTTGAGACACTTATCTTGGGAATTAATACTCAAAACTTTTGTAAATCTTTGGGCAGCTTTCAAGAAAGCCTGCTTATAGTAGAGAACAACCCCTTCTTCAAAATTCGTTTAGTAGCTAACTTCTTCTGTTTCATTTCTGGCTCATCTCCATCAAATACTTCAAAAACTGCCACAGCTTTCGACTTTCCCTTAACTGAGTTTGCTCAATGAAGCGACAATTGTAATCCATTGGATGCTGCAAACGCCTAAAGTATGCTGAGAGATTAACAACGATACTCCATAATTTTTCGTGAGGCTCTCCATGCGAGAAGCTAATTAACAGCATCGCTAATCACCGTGCTATTCATTCGACTTTGTTCTCCAACTGTCCCCAGCATTAACAAACCCGTATTGATCCCAATTCCAATCTTAATTGGGCTGTAGCTATCATGTTTAAGGCAATATTGATTATATTCAGCTAACTCTCGGAGCATAGCTATTCCTGCTCGGACCGCATTATCTGCTGTACCACTAAACAGTGCCATAATTCCATCACCAATATATTTATCAATAAATCCCTGATGTTCACTAATCACTGGTCCCATGGCGTGAAAGATAAGAATTGATAAATTGGAAATTGTCTTGGGGGGTCATACTTTCCGAGAGGGTGGTGAAGTCGCGAATATCGGAAAATAATACTGACATTTCCTGCTGCACCGCCTCGCCTAATTGAACATCGACAATACTTTTTTTATCTAAAAACTGGAGAAACTGGCGGGGGACAAAACGGGCAAAGGCTTCGTTGAGTTGTAACATTTCCTCTGTAATCTTTGTCGTTCGGCTTCAGCTTGTTTCCGTTCAGTGATGTCAACCAAGGCAGCGATCGCATAGGTAATCTTACCAGAAGTATCATAAATAGGTGTTCCCCAGGTTTGTATCGGAATAATTTTGCCACCGGCATGAATTTCGACATCATCAACTGTGGTAAGTTCACCTTTTAAGGCTCTGATAATCGGTAAATTTTCCCCTGGGTACAGCTGATTAGTTCCTGTTAGGTAGTATTGATAAACTTCGGCAATTTTTTCTGGACTGGCTTCCGGTGCAACGCCTTTTCCGAGTAGCTTTTGTGCCTTCTGATTGATATAGTAGGGTTTGCCTTGAGCATCCAGCACTGCCACACCTACAGGTATAGCATCGAGGAACTTAGACAAACGACCTTCGCTTTGAGATAGTGCTTTGTTCAAAGCTTTCATTTTGGCATTAGTCCGTTTCAATTTACCTTTATTCTCTGTTAGCGCTGCGGTAGCTTGCTCTACTGCTAACTGAAGCCGTACAGGTTCGCTAACGAAAATAAAGATCGAACTACCAGCAACAAGAGCGAGTACAACTCCACCAATTCTCAACCAGAGAATAATCGTTGCACTTGACAACCAACCACCTTTGGGAATGGCGGCTAACTGCCATGAACCATTGGGTAATGTTACTGAAAGAATAACGGGTTCCTGCTGAAAAATTGTCGCATCGCCAAAAAAGACTTCACCTTGAGCTCCTAAGCCATCTTTACCACGCAGTACGTATTGCAACTCAGCTGATTTCTTTAGCAGTCCTGCTTCTCGATAAAGAGTATCACTACTTACCAGAATACTAGCCAGTCCCCAATAAACTTTATCCTTAATCAGCTTTGTTGGGAGATGATAGGAAAATAGGTGAACGATTAATGAACGCTACTCCTCCTTGAACTAAGTTTACCGGACCAGCGATAACTGATTGTTCCGAAGCAATAGTTCGCTCTACCGCTTGTTTTTGCTGGGGAGTTGCCCCTAAATTTAGCCCCAGAGCTTGCTCGTTACCTTTTAAAGGATAAATATGGCTAATAACCGAGTCTTTTGCTAAGTTAATACTGCGAATCCCTGGATATCGCCTTAACAGAGGAGCTGCGATCTCAACGAATTCATCTTGAGTAATATCAGGATGTACAGAAACATAACTCACCAAAACCTCAACCAGTAAAAGTCTGGAGTTAACTTCTCCTTCAAGATGTGCTCGCACAGTACTGAGTTGATTGAGAGCATCAGCACGCTGTTGTTCCAGGAACCGTTGAGTTTCTGCCTTTTCCAGCACCAAAACTGCCGCCAAAATTCCTACTGTTGTCACTAATGCACTTAAAAATGCTTGGCGATGACTTTTCGGGCTAATTTTCATTGCGGCTTGCGGAATCTCTTTATCAGAGTCGCCAATTGGGTGGAATACACTACAAAATTGTGTCCCACTAGACTAACATCCCAGGCGAAAAAAGCTCATGACTTACACAGCTACAGCAGATCTAGCAGCAAGGGTGAGTTACGCTGGAGCTAACACGCCCTACTATTACTTGAGGGAGACAATTGAGAAAGCAGCATGAGTCCCTTGTCACACCAGCTCATCATTCCACCTCACATAGAGTACCTACTCGTGAATCAGGACTTGCTGATTTTGGAAACATCACTAGGGGTTAAGCGATTTGTTGATGATCCTTATGAACCTTTAGTGGGAAAGCATATCACTGATAGCTTTCCTGAGTTGATTGGTATTGAAGATTTCCTGATGGCTGTACTAGAAGGAGAACAGGAGAGTTTCGATTTAAAAGGCATTGGACGGGTTACGGAGGAGGGCTCTGCACTATATTTTGATATTTATGTAACTCTTGGAAAAAATCAAGAAAATTGCTTGTTTTTTTTTGTAGAAGATGTCACAGAAAGGATGATGCTAGAGCAAAAATTAGTGCAAGCATCCAATGAAAATAGTCTGTTGGCTAATAATTTGTCTACTTCACAAAAGTACATTAATCAAATTATTCATTCAATGGCTGCCATTTTATTGGTAACAACACCATCAGGCAAAATTAAGACGGCCAATAAAACAGCTTTAGATTTATTTGGATATAGAGAAACAGAATTAATTGGACAATCAATTTTCAGTATTATTAGTGACAAAAGATTTATCAAACAAGCAAGTCAACAACATCCATTATTTAATAATCTATTAAGTAATATTAATAGTACTTTGTAAGACCAAAACTGGAGAAAGATTAGTTATAGCCTTTTCCTGCTCAGCTATTCAAACAGAGCTAGAGGAATTACCAAGTTTAATCTATGTTGGTCGGGATATCACCGAGCGCCAGCGAACTCAACAACGTTTGGCAGCTCAATATATTACAACTTGCATCCTCTCAGAATCCGCCACCTTCTCCCAAGCAATTCCCAAACTTCTACAGGGGATTTGTGAGAGCCTAGAATGGGATTTAGGTGAGCTTTGGATGCCTGTGGATGGAGAGAAAGGTGAAACTGGTTCTAAACTGCTAAAATGTGCAGAAATTTGGGTAAGACCATCTGTTGTCATCCCAAAGTGTATTGAGAGCCATTGGCAAACAACTTTTGCTCCTGGAAAAGGATTACCCGGTCGCATTTGGGTCGCCAGCTCCCCCCAATGGGTTGGGGAGAAAGTAGATGATGATCAATCTTTGTCTTCAGAGTCTCCCTTCCAAGGGCAATTGCGCACTGCTTTAGGATTCCCTCTCCAAGGTGGTGGGGACATTTTGGGGTTATGACTTTCTTCAATCGTGAGGTTCAGCACCTTGATGAAGACTTGTTACAAGTGATGGCTAATCTTGGTAGCCAAATCGGTCAATTTATTAAACGCAAGCAAGCAGAAGAAGCATTGCGTAATCAACAGGAACAAACTGAACGCCTGTTGCTCAATATCTTGCCAGAACCGACTGCCAAACGCCTAAAACAGCAACCTGGAACCATTGCAGATGATTTTGCTGAGGTTACGGTCATGTTTGCTGATATTGTAGGCTTTACCCAAATCGCTGCTTCTTTGAGTCCCATTGAACTTGTAGAGCTACTCAACCAAATCTTTTCAGCATTTGATCGGCTAACCGAAAAGCATGGCTTAGAGAAAATTAAAACAGTTGGGGATGCTTATATGGTAGTCAGTGGCATACCAAAGCCACGAGCAGATCATGCTGAAGCGATCGCTAAAATGGCTCTAGATATGCTTGTGGCAATTGCTCAATTCAACGCTAACAATAACCAAACTTTTAGCATTAGGATCGGCATTCACAGTGGACCGGTGGTAGCAGGAGTAATTGGCATCAAAAAGTTTATTTACGACTTGTGGGGTGATACAGTGAATACCGCTAGCCGTATGGAGTCCCACGGTTTAGCAGGTAAAATCCACCTAACAGTTGCTACTTACGAACGCTTAAGGAATAAATTTTTATTTGAGGAAAGAGGTAAAATTCCTGTGAAAGGTAAGGGGGAAATGACTACTTACTTCCTGATTGGGAGAAAAGATTCATAACTTGGGATTGGCAAAGAGGGAGAGACAAGGAGTACACAGAAGAATTCCCAATTAGCCATTAGCCATTAGCCATTAACAATTAGCCATTAGCCATTAACAATTAGCCATTAGCCATTAGCCATTAGCAATTCTCAATAACATTATGAAGTTTAGTGAAATCGTAGCCAAACTTGGCTGTGCTGCTGAGTATAATAGCCTCTCTTCTCAAACGGCACTTGATCCAGAAATTATTGGAGTAGCTCAGGTTCACAACGCTACTACTGGAACTCTTAGCTATATAGAAGGGGATAAGTTTGCTGGTTATGTGGGTGAAACTAGTGCTAGTGCCTTGATTTTGTCTCAGAATGAAGTACTGCAAAAGCAAGCTACTGAACGAGGAATTGTTTGGATTGTAGCAAGAGACCCTCGCTTATTATTTGCCCAAGCGATCGCAATTTTCTACCAACCTTTCCATCCAGCTCCCCAAATCCATCCAACTGCTGTCATTGATCCCTCAGCTGAAATTGGCAAAGATGTTTACATTGGTCCCCATGTAGTGATTCAAGCAAGGGTGAAGATTGGCAATGAAGTTTGTCTTCATCCTAATGTAGTAATTTACCCAGACGTACAAATTAGCGATCGCACTATTTTACATGCCAACTGTACTATCCACGAACGTACCCAGATTGGCTCTGATTGTGTGATTCATAGCGGTGCTGTTATCGGTGCCGAAGGTTTCGGCTTTGTGCCAACCCCTCAAGGCTGGTTCAAGATGGAACAATCTGGCTACACGGTACTAGAAGATCAGGTTGAAGTGGGTTGCAATACTACTATTGACCGCCCAGCAGTAGGGGAAACTAGGATTGGCTATAATACTAAGATAGATAATTTAGTACATATTGCTCATGGCTGCCAGATAGGGAAAAGCTGCGCCATGGCAGCTCAAGTTGGCTTAGCCGGTGGTGTTACCCTTGGCAATCAAGTAATTCTTGCGGGTCAAGTAGGAGTTGCTAATCAGGGAAAAATTGGAGACGGTGCGATCGCCACAGCCAAATCAGGTATTCACAATAAGGTAGAAGCAGGAGCCATCGTCTCTGGCAACCCAGCAGTTTCCAACAAACTCTATCTCAAAGCAAGTGCTATTTACAAACGCTTACCAGAAATGTATAAAGCTTTCAAGAAACACTGAAAAGCTCATGGTTAATGGTTAATTGATAACTTGCACAGAAAGGTATCTCATTTCTACTGCACAGTCTTAGTCGTTTCACTCCAGTAGCCTGAACTCCAGTGACCAACCAACAAGCCTAAAAATCCGAACCCGATTCCCATCATCATAATAGTCAATTCAGCGCTACCAAAAATTGCTACATTAGTCAGAACTAGCGTTAAAATAAGCGTAGTTAAGGCTGACATACTACCTATGATTAAAGAAAGTTTCACGCTGAAGTCAGAGAAGATATAATATCCTGTTTTTCCTAACAGGTAAGCAACAAAAGGAACCAATACGGCTGCCACATAAACTGCATAAAAAGACGCAATCAGATTGATAATCGAACCACCTTTCAAAGCAACTCCTAACCCGAAGAGGGCATTTATTGCTGCAATTAACAGCCGATTTGGGTTAGATACAGGTAGAATACCGAAATCCAAGATGGTTTTGGTTTGTACCCGCAATACGCTGCTGCCAACCCCCAATGCTGGAACAACTAAGGACATAATCAGAAGAATTCCCACTGGTTGGTTGCTACCACCGCCAATCCAGGAGAGGATAAAGGGAATTGTTTCTTTGCCATCAATGCCAGGGGGCAAAATTCCTGCATGTTTGGCTGCTATTACCACCGATGATGGTAACAAAGCGAGTACCAACAGAAGAACTGCTGCTAAAAGACAGCCTTGATAAAGGCTGCGTAGATCCCTTGCCTGGACAACAAATTGCTGATACTTCATATCAATAAGAACCAGTAGTATTGTAGATAGAGAAATGCCTACTAGGTTCGGTGGCTCTATTTGTGCTAGAGAGGGAATAAACTCTAGAGATGAGTGCCAATAGTCAGGTAAACCATGTAAAGCCAACAGTCCATAAACTAGGGCTAAGAAGTTTAGCAGCAGCAAACTTTGAAAAATCCAGCTGGCTTTCTCGACTGGCAGCAAGGAAATTACCATAAACAAGGTTGCCAAAGCCACCATACTAGGCAGCACTGGCGCTCCTAAGACTTTAAGAATAAAGGCTCCAGCAATAATCTGGACTGCTTCGATACCAATGAGCGAGCACCAAGACATCAACCCTACCAAGATTTTTACACTTACCCCGTAGCGCTTGCCCAAAAATGTCCAGATTTGCTCTACTTCTTGCCAGTAAAATTTTGCCAGTGCTAACAGAGCTATTGTCCCCAAAGCAATGGAGATGGGGTAAAGGCTACCAGCTGCATTCAAAGTCAATGCTTGCTCAGCGGTTCCTAAGAGAAATCCCAAGCCATAATGGGCGGATACCAGCAAAGCAGCAAGGGAGAGGGTTCCGAGTTTACGGTTTTCTGACATAAACTGATGTGCGATCGCAAGAGAGTTTTTCTCATCTTAAAAAAGAAACCCGGTTTCTGAACCAACGCTCTAGAAGCCGAGCATTTTCATCAATTTAAAGAATGCATTGCCAAATATAGAATACTCCCCTCATAAGAAAAATTGCGTCTGAAATCACGTCCTTCTAGGACGGCTTGAAATTTTGCTAAAATGTATCGGTACTGAAAGCGAAAATCAAGCTTACTCTAGTAACTGCACCTTGACAACTGAATATATAGGGTTCTGTACAGAAAAGCTTCTACAGGTAAAATATCCAAGCAGCAAGTACCGGTCTTTTAACGACACCGTACCGCAGGGCTTGCGGAATCGGGACTCTGCAATGGGTTGAAAGTCTGTGGACTCTGTGTAAGACAATACATGGTTTTTAGCCGTGATATGCGACGGTGAATGAAGCAGAAACCTAAATCGTGAGGTTTAGGAATCACCGCCCTAAAAGTGCGGTGAGGATGTCAACAAATTATGCTACAAACAACTTAGTGTTGAATGTTTCACCCAAAACTGAGTTGCTGTTCAATCGGAAAATCTACTCATGAAATCCTTTGAATGCCGTGTTGGTGGGTTGTCTCTTCTGCTATGGCTCATGGGTTTGATACCATTGGAGATTGTGCTAGGGTTACACAATCAGGTTGTGGTTCAGGCGCAACCGATTACTTCGGCGGCCGATGGAACCGGGACAATTGTTACGCCAGATGGGAACCGCTTTGATATTGAGGGCGGTTTGCTTTCTGGAGATGGGGCGAATCTATTTCACTCGTTTGAGCAATTTGGACTGAGTACTGAACAAACTGCAAATTTTCTTTCAACTCCAGGAATTCAGAATATTTTAGGGCGAGTTGTCGGGGGTGACGCTTCGATAATTAATGGTTTGATTCAGGTAATGGGTGGGAATTCCAACCTGTTTTTAATGAATCCCGCCGGGATTATCTTTGGGAATAATGCGAGTTTGAATGTTCCGGCGGATTTCACGGCGACGACGGCGACAGGAATTGGTTTTGATGAGAATTGGTTTAATGCTTTTGGGGTAAATGACTATAACTCGTTGTTGGGTACTCCCAATGGGTTTCAATTCGATGTATTACAACCGGGAGTAATTATCAATGCTGGGGATTTGGCTGTGCAATCGGGGCAGAGTCTTTCGTTGCTTGGGGGAACGGTTGTCAATACAGGAACTCTGCAAGCTCCAGCCGGTAATATTACCGTGACGGCGGTGCCAGGAAGTAATCTGGTGCGACTCACTCAAACTGGACAAATTCTAGGTTTAGAGATTGAACTGCCGACGGATAATCAAGGGAATTTGTTGCCCATTACGCCGTTATCATTGCCTCAATTACTGACAGGAAGTGAGGTGGAGACGGGCTTAACGGTTAATGTTGATAATACGGTAGAAACTGCTGATGGGACTCAAATTCCTTCAGAGGCAGGAGTTGCGATCGCTTCTGGTAGTTTAGATGTCTCGGGCAATGTTGGGGGAGAAGTTAATGTTTTAGGCGACAAGGTTGGTGTGATTGGAGCTAATGTTAATGCTTCCGGTGTGAATGGTGGGGGAAATGTCAGGATTGGAGGAGATTATAAAGGACAGGGAACGATACCGAATGCTGAGGTGACATTTGTTGATCCTGATTCGGTGATTAGTGCGGATGCCCTGAGTAATGGTGAT
Organism: Caldora sp.; assembly: GCA_965222765.1. GTDB lineage: Bacteria > Cyanobacteriota > Cyanobacteriia > Cyanobacteriales > Coleofasciculaceae > Caldora. Next base: position 94,092 of record CBDCVG010000025.1, on the reverse strand, counting down.
GGAGGGCGGGTGATTCTTTGGTCAGATGAGACAACCCGCATCTATGGGAATATTAGCGCTCGTGGTGGGGCAAATTCTGGTAATGGCGGTTTTGTTGAAACCAGTAGCAGTGGATTTTTGGATGTGACAAATCCTGCCGATGTTGCTGCGCCTGGGGGTTTGGGGGGGACTTGGCTACTTGATCCTCACAATGTCACCATTGTTGCAGATAGTACCGTGCCAACTGGTGGCATTGACCCGGTCAATCCCTTTACGGCAATTGCTGATGATGCTGTAATTGAGGTTGGTGATCTCTTGGCGGCTTTGACAGGTGGGGCGACAGTGGTTGTCTCGACTGGGACAACAGGTACACAACAAGGAAATATTAGCCTAGCTACAAACCTTGATTTCAATGGGACGGGGAATAATACCCTGAGATTAGAGGCAGCTGGCGCTATTTTCATTAATGGGCAGATATCCGACAGTAGTCCTGGTGGTGATTTGCTGAATTTGTTCTTAATTGCAGACATTGATAATAGCGGTGAGGGTTTAGTCGTAATCAATCAGGATATTTTAACTAGGGGTGGAGATATCACCGTTAACGGCAGTACCAGCATTAATGCTGAAGCCACCTTGACCAGAGCAAACTTAGTTAACTCAGGCGGTGGGAATATTACTTTCACTGGTACTAGCACTGGGACAGGGGTGTTTAGCAGAGGCATTAATATCCAGTTAAGTGAGATCCTTTCCGAGGGAGGAGATATCAACTTTACTGGTAGGGGTGGCGATGGAGAGGGCATCATTATCTTCGGCTCAGTCAACTCAGAGGGCGGGAATATTTCCTTTGTCGGAACTAGCACGACGAATATAGGCATTGCTACCAGAACAGTTAACTCAGAGGGCGGGAATATTTCCTTTGTCGGAACTGGCAGGCTAGGCATCGGTACCTTTCGCCCAGTCAACTCAGGGGGCGGAAAGATCACTTTTGATGGCACTAGCACTGGGACAGGGGGGTTCAGCAGAGGCATTCAGATCCAGGCCGATGTCCTTTCTGATGGTGGAGATATCAATTTCACTGGGATGGGCAACGATGGAACAGGTATCATTACCTTAAGCACCGTCAACTCAGGGGAAGGGAAGATCACTTTTGATGGCACTACTACTGGTACGAGTCAGTTCAGCAGAGGCATTCAAATCCAGGAAGATGTCCTTTCAGAGGGGGGAGATATCAAGTTCACTGGGGTCGGTAACGATGGAGCAGGAATCTTTACCTTAAGCACCGTCAACTCAGGGGGAGGGAAGATCACTTTTGATGGCACTACTACTGGTACGAGTCAGTTCAGCAGAGGCATTCAGATCCAGGAAGATGTCCTTTCAGAGGGGGGAGATATCAAGTTCACTGGGGTCGGCAACGATGGAGCAGGCATCTTTACCTTGGGTATAGTTAACTCAGGAGGAGGGAAGATCACTTTTGATGGCACTAGCACTGGGACCGGTCAGTTCACCAGAGGTATTCAGATCCAGGAAGATGTCCTTTCAGAGGGGGGGGATATCAACTTCACTGGGGTCGGCAACGATGGAGCAGGCATCTTTACCTTGGGTATAGTTAACTCAGGAGGAGGGAAGATCACTTTTGATGGCACTAGTACTGGGAGAGGTTTGCTCAGCAGAGGCATTCAGATCCAAGCAGATGTCCTTTCAGAGGGGGGGGATATCAACTTCACTGGGACGGGCAGTGATGGAACAGACATCCTTACCTTAAGCACCGTCAACTCGGGGGGAGGGAATATTACCCTAAGTGGAAATGAAATCGACTTTGAAGGTAATGTCTCCGGTACTGGTGATTTACTTCTCCAACCCTTAAACTCAACCCAAGCCATTCAAATTGGCGGTACTGATACAGGCAACAGCAGTATTCTAGATTTAACTGGGACAGAACTGAGTTTGCTGCAAAATGGTTTTACCTCTATCACTATCGGAAGTGCAGACGGTAGTGGCACAATGACCTTAGCAGGGGATGTAACCTTCTCTGACCCAGTAACCTTGCGCTCAATCAATGGTAATGGTTCAATTAACCACACGGGCGGCACTTTAACGGGAGAAGATAACGCAACAATTACCCTGCAAGCCAACCAAAATATTAACACTGGCGATATTATTAATCCCAGTCGAGAGATTACCCTAATCAGCAACAACGGTGAAGTGAGAACAGGTAATATCAATAGTTCTGGGACCCGTGGCGGTAACATTTTTATTGGTGCAGAACTTGCCATCACCACAGGCATTATCAACAGCAGCGGCAGTGAAGGTGATGGCGGTGATGTTACCCTCGACCCTATCGGTGATATTCAAGTTACCTCAATTAATGCCCAAGGTGGAGCTAATGGCATAGGGGGTGAAGTAAATATTACTGCGGGTCAATTTTTCCGTGCTACAGGTACCTTCACCGACCAAAACGGTATTTTAAGCAGTATCTCTACAGCTGGCGGTAACGGTAGCGGTGACATTACGATTCGTCATGGCGGTAACGGCATTACTCCCTTTGATGTGGGTGATGCTACCACTAACGGCATCGCGGGAGCGATTACGAGTGGTGATTCTACCATTACCCCGGTTCAATCCTTTCCCTTCACCCACACCGAAGGTAACATTCAAATCATTAGTATTGACCAACCTCCAATTAATCTCGTTGATCTGATTAACCCTCCAGTACAACCGCCTGCTCCTCTTGTTCTTGATGCAGATACCCCCGTAGAACTTGACCCCTTTTTTGATGAAATCGAGGCAGCCTACACCAATACCTTTGAAGAGTATCTCGGTATTAGTCAAAATAGCAGTAAAGATATTAATGAAGATACTCCAACCGTTACCCTCACACAAGCCCGTAAAAGCCTGCGCCTTATTGAAGCAGCCCTCGGTATCAAACCTGCCTTGATCTATGCAGTATTTGTGCCAACCACTGCTCCCCTACAAATCTCAGCCCCTGATACTAAATCTCTCCCAATTAAGACTCCGGAACAACCAACACCCCTGTTGCCCTTCGATTCTCAAGGATTGACTGTAAGCCAGAACTCAGGAATCCTCAACCTACCTTCTCACCCAACTGATCAGTTAGAACTGGTACTCGTCACTGCTGAAGGAAAACCGATTCGACGGCAGATACCCGGAGCCACCCGCGCCAAAGTTCTCAAAACCGCCAAGATATTTCGTCAAACGGTTACCGATATCGCCCTTGGCAATAGCTACCTCAATTCTTCCCAACAGATGTATCAGTGGCTGATTGATCCCTTAGAGGAGGATTTTCAGGAATTAGGCATCGATAATCTCGTCTTTCTCCTAGACACTGGCTTGCGTTCGATACCCCTTGCTGCTCTTCATGATGGCAGAGGTTTCGTCATCGAACGCTACAGTGTTGGTTTAATGCCCAGCCTCTCCCTTGCCGATACTAGCTACACGGATGTGAGGCACTCTCAAGTCTTAGGGATGGGAGCCTCAGAATTTAATGAGTTGAGTCCCCTCAAGGCAACCCCATTCGAGTTAGAGATAATTACCACCCAGCTATGGGAGGGAAAATCATTTCTCAATGACGCCTTTACCCGAGAAAACCTGACCCAAACCCGTTCCCAACAGCCATTTGGCATTGTTCATTTAGCCACCCACGGCTCATTTCTCCCTGGTAAGCCCTCCAACTCCTATATTCAGTTCGGAGATGAAAAGCTAACACTTGACAAATTGCGCGAGTTAGCACTCCATAATCCTCCGGTTAACTTATTAGTTTTGAGTGCTTGTAAAACAGCTTTAGGGGATAAAGAGGCGGAGTTAGGATTTGCTGGATTGGCAGTACTCGCTGGTGTCAAATCAGCCCTGGGCAGTTTGTGGTCGGTCAGCGATGATGGAGCACTGGCGCTGATGACAGGGTTTTATCACAATTTGGGAGAAACCGGCTTTAAAACCGAAGCCCTACGCCAAGCCCAATTAGCGATGCTCAAAGGGGAAATCCGGCTAGAAGGGGGTCAATTAGTCTATGGGGATAAGAAAATTCCTTTACCTGCTGAATTAGCTCAATTAGGAGATGATAAACTCTCTCATCCCTATTATTGGAGTGCCTTCACCATTATTGGTAATCCTTGGTAGTGTCTGGAGGAGGGTGTTTATTATGGATTGATATGGAATATAATCACCACATCCATCATCGTCGTTCTATTCGTTTGCCCGGTTTTGATTATGGACAATCGGGTGCTTATTTTGTTACAGTTTGCACCCACAAAAAAGAGTGTTGGTTTGGAGAAATCATTGATTCAAAAATGCATTTAAACCAACTGGGAAAAATTGTTGCCAAAGAATGGTTAAGAACCCCAAAAATACGACCTGAAACAAGCTTAGACGAATGGATAATCATGCCCAACCATCTCCACGGCATCATCATTATCACCAATAACACCAATTCCAACCACCCCGTAGGGGCGCACCGACGTGCGCCCTCATCCCAACATGCGCCCTCATCCCAACATGCGCCCTCATCCCCCGTATTTCGACTTACAGCAAATCCCTGCCATCAATAATTGCTGGCTTCAAATCTGCCACCACCAAACGCATTAATCAACACCGACAAACCAAAGGTATTCCCTTATGGCAACGAAATTATTATGAATCCATTGTCCGTGATAAAGAACATTTAGAAAACATTCGCCAGTATATTTACACCAATTCCAGACGTTGGAAAGATGACCTACACTATGCCCAATCTAGTTTGATTGATGATTATGATTTGCCGTTCTAATTGAGACCCCAAGAGATGAAAAGAAAATCGGAACAAATTGCGATCGCATATTTGTTCCTTTTTTGCCTGGATTATTAAGAATTTGGAGGAGGATAGAGACTATGCTTTAAGCATCTGGAGAAGGGCGCACGTCGGTGCGCCCCTACAGGTGGACACATTTTACCATTGTGAGAGGATACCATCAAAAAGGTGCAATTTTTGCTTTTATTGTGGATTGTTTACAAAGGAAAAATGACCAATGACTAATGACTAAGGATTCAGTTGAGTAATCTCAGAATTGGCAACTTCTTCTAGCTCAAAATATGCTAACAGATTCTGCCAATCCTCTGAATAGATAGAGCGATGCTGAGCTAACTGAGTTAGCGCTTCCTGAGAGATGCCATGCTCTACCAAAGCAATATATTGCTCGGATTCCGGTAAGGTTTCTAACTGCCGAACCAGCTCAGGAGTAGCTTCTACTCGCTCAATCCAACCTCTAACCCATGGGTTAAGCGAGGGTTCGGATTGATCACAAATGATGGAAAAATACCAATTATACTGTTTGCCTATTTCTAACGACTGCTCACTCTCTGGGAGTTTCACGCTAACAATCCCTGGCGCATCTGGTAATGCCATCTTTTGTACGAGGACAGGGCTTTGATTTTCATCGAGCAACACGAATCTTGCTTGTATATCCGTTTCCGAACGACCTAAGGGTAGGTAAAACCAAAACGTGGGATGGGCAGCAATGGTTGTACCCAGGTTATCTTTCGGGACTAGAGCTGTTAAAGACTTGCTGTTGGGAGAGATACAGGATTCATCCCGAATCGCTCCACCCCGCGATCGCCCAGAGGGTCTCCCTTGTTTGCGCTTTCGGCGAAACAAATTTTGAATCCGTTCTCCAATAAATCCCGCCTGAGCTTGGGGAGTATAGAGGGAGAGCAAGGGAACAGAAAGCACGGTAGTTAGGGTCAAAATCAAAATGCTTTTGCGATAGTTTGATAGCCCATTCATTTCAATTAACTCTTAATACTAATTTTTGTAATTCATACTATTAAAGCTACTAAATTTCTTCTGGGGTGAGGTAAAATTTTGTGGAGGATTTATAATATCAAGTTCGGTTGAATATTTGCACTAAAGTGCAAACAAGGTAGTCCTAATTAGCGATCGCTTCGCAAATATCATTTATTGTATTGTATAATTTTAAGACAAGGGTGATATATTCCAACCTTCGCGCTAAATTTGAGATGGGTGAAGTATTCCTGATAAGAATTATCACCAATACATTTACTGCGAGGTTTTGAGGTGTTCTTGAAATTCAGCTACATCGTAGTGAACACAAATGTCTCGCTCTGCTAGCAACCTTTGAAACTGCATCATATACATCCCTAGCAATTAGCTGGCTTTTCCTAAGCTAATTGTATTTTGATACAGGGCATTATTTGCATCGCTCGCATAATTCTAACTTTTGTAACATTTGCATTATCTGTATAATTTTAACTTTTGTAAGGTTTAAACAACTCTTTCCCTAAAATCCGGATTGGATTGTTAGTCAGAGAACAAATTTGTCATGAGGTTGTGGTGGGGATTAACCTCCCAATTTCCAGGCAAATATGACAAGGACAGTTGGCATTAATCGCTCCATTGTCTACTTCTTTGGCTATCCGCTTAGTGACAATTAAATTTTTGAGGAGATTTTACTACCATTATGCATTTCACTAGGATGATTGCACGAATTTTTCTGGTGGGTGGGTTACTAATGCAGCGCCGCGCCAATAACCTGCCACTTAAAAAAGGTAAAAAAGCTTATCGTAGGGGCGAATGGCCATTCGCCCCTACTCCTGCCTTCTGCCTTCTTGCAGTTGGACTTGGTAGCTTTTTGAGTCCAGTTTCAGCTCAGATTATCCCTGATGCTACTTTGCCTGGTGAAGGTTCTCGCATTATAGAAAGTGTACAGATTCAAGGGACTCTGGGCGATCGCATTGAGGGTGGAGCACTACGAGGAACGAACTTGTTCCATAGCTTTCAGGAGTTTAATGTTGTAGGGGGACAACGGGTTTATTTTGCTAATCCTGCTGGTATTGAGAATATCCTGAGTCGGGTTACTGGGAATAATGGCTCGGATATTTTAGGGACGTTGGGGGTATTGGGAGAGGCTAATTTATTTTTCGTTAATCCTAATGGTATTTTCTTTGGACCCGATACTCAACTGGATGTGAGGGGTTCGTTTGTGGCTTCGACAGGGAATGGATTTAATTTCCCGGATGGGAGTAGTTTTAGTGCCACCAATCCAGAAGCACCGCCCTTGTTGACGATTAATGTGACTCCAGGAATACAGTGGGGGACGAATCCGCCTCAAGCAGAAATTGTTAATGAGGGGAATTTAGCGGTAGGGCAAGACCTTACTTTAGCAGGAACTCGTCTTAATTTGTCGGGTCAGTTGCAGGCGGGGAGGGATTTAAGCCTGTTGGCAACGGATACAGTGCAGATTCGAGATAGCGCGAATAATCCCTTTATTGCTTCTGCGGGTGGTGAACTATTGGTGCAAGGGAATCAGGCAGTTGATATCTTTGCCTTGAATCACCCGGATAGTGGCTTGTTTTCCGGTAGAGATCTGGTTTTGCGTTCGGCTAATACTGTCATAGGTGATGCTCATTATTGGAGTGGAGGGACTTTTCAGATTGAGCAGTTGGATAGTAATCCTGGGAGTTGGTTAAGTCCTAATGATCCGGTGATTCGGGCGAATGGGGATGTCAGTTTTGATAGTTATCAAGGAGCCTCGCTGCATATTTTTGCAGGGGGGAGTGTCAATGTTGCAGGTGATATCACGATTACAGGTGCCGACGCGATCAATGGAATTGAGGAGACAGTTACTCTTTCTGATGGGACAACATGGGAAATTGATGGTAGGAATGTACCGACGCTGGATATTAGGGCAGGAACGACTGCGGTTGTTACTCCTGTAGGACTTACAGGCAATCCCTCTCCGATAAATCTTACTGATACTAATACTCCTAGCAGTGCCGATATCACCATCGATGGCACGATCTCCAATAATGAGGGACTGGTATTTTTAACTAATCAGTTCCAGCCGAATAATGCAGTAGGAAATATTACAGTAAACAACATTTACGTTGAGCTTGAGGAGAATAATGTCGGCAACGCTGGCTCGATTATTATTGACTCTCGTGGTAACTTTACCCCAAAGGGTATAATGGATGCTAGTACTTTTGGGCAGGGAGATGGAGGTGAGATCTCGATACAAACCTCAGGTGCTGTTGAGTTAGACGGGAAATCAGTCATCTTCAACAATGTGGCAGAGGGAGGAGTAGGGAATGCAGGTAATATCTCTATAAAAGCCGACTCCTTGTCCCTCACTCATGGTGCACTAGTTAGCAGAACCTCTGGGCAGGGAGATGGAGGTGAGATCTCGATACAAACCTCAGGCGCTGTTGAGTTAGACGGGAACTCATTGATCTTCAACAATGTGGCAGAGGGAGGAGTAGGGAATGCAGGTAATATCTCTATAAAAGCCGACTCCTTGTCCCTCACTAATGATGCAAAACTAAGTAGCAGAACCTCTGGGCAGGGAGATGGAGGTGAGATCTCGATACAAACCTCAGGTGCTGTTGAGTTAGACGGGAACTCATTGATCTTCAACAATGTGGCAGAGGGAGGAGTAGGGAATGCAGGTAATATCTCTATAAAAGCCGACTCCTTGTCCCTCACTAATGATGCAAAACTAAGTAGCAGAACCTCTGGGCAGGGAGATGGAGGTGAGATCTCGATACAAGCCTCAGGCGCTGTTGAGTTAGACGGGAACTCAGTCATGTTCAACGATGTGGCAGAGGGAGAAGTAGGGAATGCGGGTTTAATCTCCATCAAAGCCGACTCCTTATCCCTCACTAATGGTGCAGCACTATCTAGCAGAACCTCTGGGCAGGGAGATGGAGGTGAGATCTCGATACAAGCCTCAGGCGCTGTTGAGTTAGACGGGAACTCAGTCATGTTCAACGATGTGGCAGAGGGAGGAGTGGGGAATGCGGGTTTAATCTCCATCAAAGCCGACTCCTTGTCCCTCATTAATGGTGCAATACTATCTAGCGGTACCTCTGGGCAGGGAGATGGAGGTGAGATCTCGATACAAGCCTCAGGCGCTGTTGAGTTAGACGGGAACTCAGTCATGTTCAACGATGTGGCAGAGGGAGAAGTAGGGAATGCGGGTTTAATCTCCATCAAAGCCGACTCCTTATCCCTCACTAATGGTGCAGCACTATCTAGCAGAACCTCTGGGCAGGGAGATGGAGGTGAGATCTCGATACAAGCCTCAGGCGCTGTTGAGTTAGACGGGAACTCAGTCATGTTCAACGATGTGGCAGAGGGAGGAGTGGGGAATGCGGGTTTAATCTCCATCAAAGCCGACTCCTTGTCCCTCATTAATGGTGCAATACTATCTAGCGGTACCTCTGGGCAGGGAGATGGAGGTGAGATCTCGATACAAGCCTCAGGCGCTGTTGAGTTAGACGGGAACTCATTGATCTTCAACGATGTGGCAGAGGGAGGAGTAGGGAATGCGGGTTTAATCTCCATCAAAGCCGACTCCTTGTCCCTCACTAATGATGCACAACTAAGTAGCGGTACCTCTGGGCAGGGAGATGGAGGTGAGATCTCGATACAAGCCTCAGGCGCTGTTGAGTTAGACGGGAACTCATTGATCTTCAACGATGTGGAAGAGGGAGGAGTAGGGAATGCGGGTTTAATCTCCATCAAAGCCGACTCCTTGTCCCTCACTCATGGTGCAGCACTATCTAGCAGAACCTCTGGGCAGGGAGATGGAGGTGAGATCTCGATACAAGCCTCAGGCGCTGTTGAGTTAGACGGAAACTCATTCATCTTCAACAATGTGGAAGCGGGAGGAGAAGGGAATGCAGGTTTAATCTCCATCAAAGCCGACTCCTTGTCCATCACTAATGGTGCTCAAGTACAAAGCTTAGTGCGTCAAGCTCAAAATGGTCAAAGCGCTGGACAAGGCAATGGTGGCAGGGTCGATATTGAGGTGCAAGAAGCAGTTACCATCGAATGCTGATCAATTGGGCAACTTTCCCAGTCTGATTTCCACCGACTTGCTACCAGGAACAAGGGGTAAAGCAGGCGACATCAACATCAGATCTGGCTCCTTATCCGTCAAAGATGGAGCAGAAATATCTAGCAGTACCTCCGGACAGGGAGATGCAGGCAATATCTCAATCAAAGCCGACTCCTTTTCCCTCACTAATGGTGCTCAAGTTATCGTTACTAGCACAGGCACAGGCACAGGCAAGGCAGGGAACATAAAAATCATTGCCAACCGAGTCTTACTCGACAATCAAGGAAAACTTCTTGCTGAAGCCACATCTGTTGAAGGCGGAAACATTATATTACAGGTAGAAGATTGGTTGTTGATGCGTCACAATAGCCTGATATCAGCCGAAGCAGGCAATAACGCCAATCCCGGCAATGGCGGCAACATTACTATTAATGCAGGATTTGTCATTGCCGTCCCTTCCGAAAATAGCGACATCATTGCCGACGCCTTTCTCGGTAACGGTGGGAATATTAACATTACGACTCAAGGTATCTTTGGGTTAGAGTTCCGTCCAGAGCGCACACCCAAAAGTGACATTACCGCTAGTTCCCAATTCGGATTATCCGGTACAGTCAACATCACTCAGTTAAATATTGACCCCACCCAGGGATTAAGCGAACTTCCCATTGACACCGTAGCCCCTCAGCTAGACCAAACCTGCTCCCCAACTGGAAGCGGCAGGAATGAATTTACAGTAACAGGAAGGGACGGACTGCCCCCTAGCCCCACAGATATGCTAAGCTCACAGCGACCTATGGCTGATTTAGGTACACCTATTAACAGCATTCAGCAGACGCGGGAACGCGGGGACGCGGAGACGCGGGGACGGGAAATCCCACACCAAATTTCGTTGACCCCTCCAACAACCAATCCTACCTCTCCTTCCCAACCCCTTGTAGAAGCCAAAGGCTGGATTATCGACGAACAAGGTAACGTGTTCCTCACAGCTCACGTCCCAACCGCCAATACTCAAGAGACATGGCAACCCCAACCATCTTGTCAAGATGATTTTTCACGGGAAGTCCTAAAATCTAGAAAACTGTAGGTTGGGTTGAGGTGATCGTGAAACTGAGATCTTGCACCAAGTCGAAAATTGACTGGTGAAGGAAGGCAAAAGGCAAAAGGCAAAAGGCAAAAGTAATAAGATTTGACTGTTTCAGCACTGAAATTGATTGCTCTCAGGGACGTTATTAAGTATTTATGAAAAGAGTGCAAGATCTGAGTGAAACCCAACATTCGTTTTACTGGCGATGCGATCACTAACCCGGATTTGGTATCACACATCCACCCGAGGGTGTTTGGTTTTGCCATGCTTTCAGCAGATACCTCTCTTCATTCCACCCAATTTTCATATTGCAGGTTCTGGATGTGTTGAAAATGCTTGATATTGGCGGTAGCTAATGTGTAGTCATAACAAAGGGCTGTTGCTCCGATAAAAAGATCTATAGGAGCTACTACCAGTCCTCTATTTCTGAGGTTACAATACACCTCACTGGCAGTATTGGCAATCACCTCATCAAAAGGAATGACTTCGCTAACTTCTGTAAGCTGCTCAAACTGCTGCATCTTTGCTCACGGATACGCTCTAAGTCCATTGCGCGGTTTGCTTCAATATTGCCAATAATTTCATCTATCAGGTCGGGGGTATCAGATGCCATTCCCGCAAAGTCCATGAAATCAACAGGCGAGTGCTTTGCTTTGAGAAAACGCAGGAAGTTAAGCACCTCTTTAATCACAGGTGAAGGAACAGTTTCCAGTTCTTTGAGCAGTTCTTGTTTTGGTGTCATCGCGATCGCTTCATAGGTTGCTTTCTATTGTAATGAGCGCCTAACGGCGCAGGCAACAGGCAATAGGATAAAAATACACACCGAAAAAGAAGTTCAACAATTGATAATGAACAATGGATAATGGATAATTACCTCTCCTTAAAATCTTGACTTAGACTAAAAAGATACCGTGAAGAGTCAGCCTGTCAAGGAGGGCACTAAAATGTCCAGACAACAACCAATACACCGCACCCAACTTCTCAAACTCCTGTGCTACTTTGGCTGTGGTCTAAGCCTAACCCTCCTAAAGCTCTACCTAGACTGGACTCCAGCTACCGCCATTGTTCCCAAGACAGACAACCTGATTCTTACAGAAAATAAGGCAGAGGGCAGAAGGCAGAGGGCAGAAGGAAAGAGGGATGTGTTTCTTTCATTCCCAACGGATGCGCCCGTTGGGAACTCCTATCCTACAGTTACAACCAACAACCCCCTCAACCTCTTTGAACAAGGCAAAACCTTCTATCAAACCGGACAGTTTACCGCTGCCCTAGATGCTTGGCAACAAGCCGCAACTGCCTATGCAGCTCAAGGAGTTCTCCTTAACCAGGCAATGACCTTGAGCAACCTGGCACTTGCCTATCAGGAGTTGGGACAGTCGGACGAAGCCAATCAAGCGATTAATCAAAGCTTCGCGCTGCTCAAAACTATCCCTACCAATACCCAAGAATATCTGCGGCTTCAAGCACAAGCCCTCAATACCCAAGGGACTTTGCAACTTGCTCAAGGAAAATCTGAAACTGCCCTCAATACTTGGAAACAAGCCACCAAAATCTACACCCAAATTCCAGACCAATCTGGCATCATTCGCACCCAAATTAACCAAGCTCTTGCCCTGCGATCTTTAGGGCTATACCGTCGCGCCAGCAACACCCTAGAGCAACTTGAAGAAACAACTTTACAATCTCAACCCAACGACGCCCTCAAAGCCGCCGCTTACTCCAATTTAGGAAATTTGCTCCGCTCAGTCAGTAGCCTCGACAAAGCCCAAGAAGCACTTCAAACCAGCCTCAAGATTGCCCGTACCCTCAATTCCCCTGAAGACATCAGCGCCGCCTTGCTGGGGTTAGGTAACACTGCTCGTTCCCAAGGAGACAAAGAACAAGCCATCCAATACTATCAAGAATCTGCTGCTAGTGCGATTTTTTTCAATACACAGTTTAATGCATATGTCAACCAACTCGACCTGCTGCTAGAAACCGAACGCTTAGAAGCAGCAAGGGCGATAGTTACTCAACTCCAGACACTAGTCAAGCAACTTCCCACTACTCGCCCTGCCATCTATGCCCAAATTCACTTTGCCCAAACCCTCCTTGCCCACTATCAAACTCAACCTAATTTGAAAATAGACACGGAGAGGTGGAGACACGGGGACGCGGGGACGCGGAGACGCGGAGACAAGGAGGCAGAGACATTTTCCTCTTTCATTTTGAACGCCAGTTCATCGAAGTTTGACATATCTCTCACAGAAATTGCTCAGCTTTTAGCCCATGCCCAGCAGCAGGCGCAACGCCTAAAAGATAGGGTGGCAGAATCCTATGCCCTCGGCTACTTGGGAAAACTCTACGAACAAGCCCAACAATGGCAGGCAGCAGAAAATCTCACTCGACAAGCCTTAGCACCAGCCCAGAATACTCCGGAAATTGCCTATCGCTGGCAGTGGCAGCTGGGACGACTATTAAAGGCACAGGATAAAAAGCAAGAAGCAATAATCGCCTACTCCGGAGCCTATAACACTCTGAAACTCCTAAGAGGGGACTTAGCCGCTGCCAACCCCGATATTAAATTTACCTTCCGAGATGAAGTTGAACCCATCTATCGGGAACTCGTAGACTTGTTACTGCAATCTGAGAAACCCAGCCAAAAAAACCTGGAACAAGCACGTCAAGTTATGGAAGCACTACAGGTAGCAGAACTAGAAAACTTCTTTCAGTCCGCATGTTTAGATTCAACTGTACAAGTTGACCGAGTGATTGATCAAGAAGACCTGACGGCAGCTGTTCTCTATCCGATTATTCTGGAAGACCGTATCGAAGTCATCCTCAAGTTACCTGGTGACGAAACTCTGATTAATCATCCGTCTACTAAGGTATCTCGCCAAAAGGTCGAAGATACCCTAAAAGGTTTCCGAACCAATTTACAAAGACCTTCTGCTCTCTCAGCCAAGAAGCATGGACAAACTCTCTACAACTGGTTAATCAAACCAGCACGCCCCTACCTCGAAGACCACAATATCAAAACCCTGATCTTTGTTCTAGATGGTCTCCTGCGAAATATTCCCATGGCAGCGCTTTATGATGGGGAACAGTATTTAGTCGAAAACTATGCAACGACTCTGATTTTGGGCTTAGACGTGCGCAATCCGATTCCCCTCGGACGCACCCCTATGAATGTGCTGGCAGCCAGTCTCACTGAGCCTCCCTCAGGAATTGGTCGTTTCGCCACATTACACAATGCCAATCCTGAGTTAGACCAAATAGAAGCCGTAGGCGTTCCCACTGCCTTCATCCGTGACCAAGATTTCACCAAGACAGCTTTAGAGCAACAACTTGAGCGCTCCAATTTCGATATCGTACACCTCGCAACTCATGGTCAATTTGGGGATAACCCAGAAGAAACCTTCATTCTTGCCGCAGACGGTAAGATACCCTTAGAAGAATTTAGCGAGTTATTTCGCACTCAAGAGTCAGCAACAAACCAAGCAATTGAATTACTTATCCTCAGTGCTTGCAAAACCGCGAAGGGTAACAATCGAGCGGTACTAGGAATTGCCGGAACTGCAATCCAAGCAGGGGCACGTAGTGTGATCGCGTCTCTATGGAGCTTGGATGATCAGTCCAGCCTCACCTTTGCTAAAGAATTTTACCAAAACTTAGGACAGTCTGGGGTTTCTCGTGCCCAAGCCCTACAACAAGCCCAGAAGGCGATGTTAGAAAAACCCGACTTCAAATCCCCTCTCTTCTGGGCTCCCTATATCCTAGTGGGAAGTTGGTTGTGATGCTCCGAAGCTCCCCACTCCCCTCGGAGTTCCCCTCCTGGGAGGGGTTAGGGGTGGGTTGGACTGCTACGGGCTTGTTTCTGCTGAAGGATTGAGTTGAGTAATCCCATCATCAGCAAATTCTTCTAGCTCAAAGTGTTCCAACAGCTCCATCCAATCATCTGAATTGATAGAGTGATGCTGAGCAAGCTGAGTTAGGGCTTCTTGAGAGATGCCATGCTCTGCAAAAGCAAGGTATTGCTCAGATTCAGGTAAAGTTTCTAGCTGCTGAACCAGCTTAGGAGTAGCTTCTACTCGCTCAACCTCACCAGATACCCATGGGTTTCTCGACTCTTCCTCCTCATCACAAATAACAGAAAAATACCAGGTATACTGTTTGCCTACTTCTAACGACTCTTCAGTCTTCGGGTGTTTGATACTAATAATTCCTGGTGCATCTGGTAATTCCACCATCTTTTGTACGACGAAACGGTTTTCATTTTCATCAACCAGCTCGAATCTTGCTTGTGTATCTGTCTCCGAGCGAATTGAGGGTAGGTAAAACCAAAACGTAGGATGAGCAGCAATAGTTGTCCCCTGATTATTTTCCGGGACTAGAGCCATTAAGGGCTTGCTGTCAGGAGAGACACAGGATTCATCCCGAATTGCTCCACCCCGCGATCGCCCAGAGGGTCTCCCTTGTTTGCGCTCCCGGCGAAACAAATTCTGAATCCGTTCTCCAATAAATCCCGCCTGGGCTTGGGGAGTGTAGAGGGAGAACAAAGGAACAGAAAGCACGGTAGTTAGGGTCAAAATAAAAATGCTTTTGCGATAGTTTGATAGCCCGTTCATTTCAATTAACTCTTAATATCAATTTCTTAATTAAGACTATTTAATCTACTATAGCAATCCTAAATAGATTGTGACAAAAATCCATACTGAAAAGGCTTAGTAAAATCCAATATTTGACCATCAACAAAAAAAAATGAATAGCTACTTTAATACTTTATTTTTGTCGAAAAAGTCGGTAGCATCGCCTTTTGGTAAATACAAGAACAGCGGGTATTTTCAATTCGCTATTACAACTTGCGAATAAATACTTCCCTCTTTCCTTAACCGAGCAGTATTGTAATTGCTGTTATCAATCAATTGAATTTGGAGAGAGACAGAAGAGGGATAGATTTCTTATGTTTGTCGTAGCCGATAGGTCAGATAACCAACACCAACTCCAGTAAACACTACAGCAATAGCTGGAGGAACCAATGGCACCCAACCCCCAGAGCTAACAAGGATGAGGTAGCAAGCACCATACAGACTGGCCAGTATAACAACAGCACCAGCAGCCGATCGCCGCAACGACCGAGAACCCCACCAGATCACCAAACCTCCAAAGGTAGACCAACCAAAAATCCACAAGATTTCACCCCCAAGGGGTAACCACCAAATTAAGGGACGCTGATCTAGTACTGCACTGACGATTTGGCTTGCCATCTGAGCTTGTACAATCACTCCCGCCATATTGCCGTAGGGAGTATTCCAAAGGTCAGCATTTTTATCTGCGTTGTCGGTGTAGCCAATGATGACAATCCTGTCTTGAATTTCCTCAGCTGAAACCTCGCCATTGAGAAGCTCTTTTAAACTAACGGTTGGTGCAAACTTGCTGGGGTTACCTTGGTAGGCACGGTAGTTGAGGAGAGTTTGATAGCCTTTTAGTTTGTTTTCCGTATATTGGTAAGGACTACCATTTCCCAGCAGTTGGGGAATTACTCTATCGCCAAACTGCATATCTCGCACATAGTAGCCTTCGCCATCTAAGGGAGAAGTATAGGAATGCCCTTGTGCTTCTAGGTACTGATGAGCGAGAACCAAGCTAAATGCCTCTTCAGTGTTGCAAAATTGGGGATCGGGTGCCTGTAAGAGCAAGTGACGGCGCACCATCAGCTCGCCATCCTCAGAGAGATCATTAAATCCAATGCGCTCTATTGGCACTTCCCTCGGTGGAATATAGCCTTGCCGAATATTACCCTGTTCATCTTCGTCACCAGCTTTACAAAGAGCAATCAAGTTCTGAGTTTCTCGAAAACGCTGGGCTAACTCTGGCTGTGCCTTAAAATCTCGATAAAAATCTAAGCCGATGAGTTGGGGTTGATCGGCTGATAACTTTGCTAAGGCTTGATCAAGGACTTCGTCTGGAACTGTCCCAATTCCAGGCTCATAATCCCCCTTAATTATTTTTTGTCGGAGTTCCTCGCTACTAAGCTCATCTACCTCAACAATTAAGAAGCGATCATCTTGCTCTTCACTGGGACGTAAGCCCATTAACTGGTCATAGACTCTCAATTCAGCCGGTTCCATCAACCCGAAAAACCGAGCAACCACTACCAGTAATGTAACGATAGCACTCATCAAGACTACCGAACGTGGTTTAATTTGGCGATAAGGAAGTTCTCGACTGACTGTAAGGTACTCCAGTTGAAGTGTATTAGGCTGAGGTTGCTTCTCTGCTGATTCCTGCAACCATTGCTCGGAAGCGACTAAATCTTTCCCTCGCAGCAAAAAACTATCATCACGCTCCTCTTTGTCCCACTCCCTCGCCTTTAACAGTAACCGAGTGTGAGCACTGATATAGTCAGGATCACTATCGAGAGTACGGATTAATTCGGCGAAATTAACAAAAAAGTCTCCCCGATTTTGCTGGAAGTCAATCCAGGGAATACTAGCTAACCCAGGCTCTATAGCATCCGTCGATACCTCTCGAAGCACAACCCCAATTATTCGCTTATTCAGCTTTTGGGCATACTCTACTTGTGAGATACATTCAGGCGAGGAGATAGAAATTGGAGAAATAACAAACAGAATGTTATCGGAACTTTCAATTCCTCGCTCAACCTCTTGCTGAGAGTCTTCACTAGAGGCAAGATTTTCCTGATCAAACCAGGTTTTCTTCCCCTGCATCTCCAAAGCATCATTGAGTTGGCGAGCAAAATCGGCATCGGCACGGGAGTACAAAATGAAGGCATCAAGGGAAATTACAGGCGGTTGCCGCAGACTTTGAGCGATGAACTCTTCGTGTAATGGGGTAGGTGCATACAGCTTTTTTTGCTGTGCCAGTTTTAACCAAGCTTGAGCATAACGTAGGTTATACTCCCGTAGTAAAATACTAGAATTGCCTTGCTGCCGTTCCCACTTCAGCGCTTTTACCAACAATATTTTATGTTGTTGATGGTACTCCTCATCCTGACGCAGGATCTTCAAAAGTTGGCTTTCATCTAGGTAGTAGTCTTCTTCGTTGACATTATCCGTGAGATCGATATACTGCAAAGAACGCAGTGCATCCGGCACCTGATTTTGGTCAGTCTCTCGCACCAACACAGGGATAATGCGCTTGTTGAGAGATAAAGCATAGTTCAACTCTTGCTGACAGTACTTTGAGGTAAGGGAGTCAGGGGAGAGCAAATAGATCAAATTATCGGCTTGTTCAATCCCCCGATTGATAGCATCTTCAAAGTCTTCTGCTGTTTGAATATCAGTTGTGTTTGTCCAGACAGTGAAGCACTCTCGCATGAGGCTGCGGCGAAGTTGTTCCATTGTAGTCTTATCGGTTTGCGCATAAGAGAGGAACACCTGAGTCATCAAGTTATTGGCATTCTTGATACTCTCGGTAATATATTCACAATGCCTCTCAGCAGGAATACAGGGCGCTTGCTCATTTTCAAAACGCACCTTGAGCCATGCCTCTGCCTGCTGCCGTTCCTCACCAATGAGTAGGTAGGGAAACTGTTTCTGATGGCGCTCCCACTCCAGTGCTTTGGTTAGAAAGTAAGTATGTTGATACACATATGCTTTGTGTCGTTCAAAAAGCTCTAACAGTCCCAAGAAGGATTTTTCAAAATCATCCATCCCTTCCCGAAAGTAAACCCAGTTAATTTTGCCAATTTCTGGGTGCATATTGGGAAAGCTTGAATGTAACCCTTGAGCTTGGTAAGCTTCCCACGCCTCATCTGTACCATTCGGATTTCTCTGCTGCCAGGTTTCCCGATCAATTTGCTCAACGTGCAATAAGGGAATAATCCGTTTCTGACACTGAAGCGCTAACTCAATTTCTTTACGGCAATAAAGTGAATTGATCGAATGGGGTGCAATGATAAATAGGAAATTACACGCCTTCTCAATACCATCATCAATTTGATTTTGGAAATCTACTCCCAGTGGAATATCATTTTGATCAAACCAAATCTTTAGACCTTTTTCTAAAAGTCGTTGGTGAAGATAGGTTGCGAAGGCTTTACTATCCGGTCGTCCGTAAGAAATAAATGCATCCTGAAAGTTTTTCATCAGAAATTGTGAGTGTGACTCAAAAGACCTTTAAATATCGCTTCTACATTCTGTTACACTAGCAGCTGCTAAAGGTTCAGTGGTAGTGCGATCGCGCCTCCATAAAGAAGAGAGTAAATCTCCAATCTCAACAGACTTCAACTCTAAACCTTGCTGAAAAATCTCATCTATCGGCAACATCTCACCATCAATAGTCATGAATTTATGCTCCTTGGTAGCACGAATTACTGAACCATCTGCCAAAGCATATTCAAATACTTCTTGCTGTCCTCGGTTATGCCACTGAGCAATGGGTTGGGTGTAGACATAACCATTGCCGTCAACACTGTAAACGGTGCATTCTATCCTCTCTGCCACAACTTTACCGATAGGCATCGCACCATACTCAACCGTCAAAATTTCCGTGTCATAACTCAAACAATATTCAGCAAAGAGCAGCATTTGCTCAAATAACTCTTGAGAGACTTTTTTGGCAACACCATTTTTAGCTGCTCCATCTATGAAGGTTTCTCGATGTTTTTGCATCTCAGCTACCTTCTTTTTACCCATAGCTCTTCTGAGTAAATCTGCTTGTCCTAGAGAATATCCTGCTAAATCTTGAGCCATTTTCATGATTTGCTCTTGATAGCAAAGAGTGCCATAAGTTTCTTCAAGGATTGGCTCTAACAACTGGTGCTGATATTCAACTTTTTCTCTGCCATGTTTACGGTTGATAAACTTAGGAATCAGACCAGCATCCAAAGGTCCAGGTCGGTATAGTGCTAAAATTGAAGAGATATCCTCAATAGAGGAAGGTTTCAAGTCACGTACTACCTGACGCATTCCCGAAGACTCTAATTGAAAAACGCCTTCTAACTCACCTTTTTCTAAGAGCTTGTAAGTGTTTTTAACATCTAGAGGCATTTTTTTCTCTACACCTTTAGCTAAAATATGACAAGCTTTTCTTTCATCTAAAGGCAATTGATCGACATCAATATCATCACCCTTATTTTGTTTGATTAAATCTGCGGTTTTCTGGATAGTTGTCAAATTTTTTAGACCCAAGAAATCCATTTTAAGTAGACCCAGAGATTCGAGATCCTCCATGAAATACTGGGTAATTACAGAACCCTCATTATTGACTTGCAAAGGTACAATTTCATCTAAAGGGTCTTTAGAAATGACAACTCCAGCCGCATGAACGCCAAAAGTTTTGTTAGTGCCTTCAATCCTAATTGCCATATCTAGCCAACGGCGAACTTCAGGATTAGTGTCATAAGCTTGTTTAAACTCCGGCGCTGGAGTTTTCTCGGAAATCATCTCTGAAAGTTTAGCTGGTTTACCCCGAGCAACCGGAATCATCTTTGCCATCCGGTCAGATTCTTTGTAGGGAATATCTAACACCCTAGCCACATCTTTCAATACAGCTTTCGAGGTCATCCGGTTAAAAGTAATAATCTGTGCTACCTTGTCTTTACCGTATGTATGGGTAACATAATCAATCACTTCATCCCGCCTTTCAATGCAAAAATCTGTGTCAATATCCGGCATAGATTTCCGCTCTGGATTCAAAAAGCGCTCGAATAATAGTCCATGATGCACTGGATCAATATTAGTAATTTTAAGAGCGTAAGCTACCAAAGAACCTGCGGCAGAACCCCTACCTGGACCAACAGGAATACCTTGGTCTCTAGCATATTTGATGTAGTCCCACACTACTAAAAAGTACGTGGAAAACCCCATCCGCTGCATCATTTCCAACTCATATTCCAGCCGCTGCTTATAAACAGGATCAATTTCGCTGCGGGTGCGACACCCCTTCCTTGCCATTAATCCTTCCCAAGCAACTTCTTCCATGTAGCTATCAGCAGTATGACCTTTGGGTACGGGATAATCGGGAATGCGGGGTTCCCCCATAACATTGTAAGGCTTAACTTTGTCAGCAACTTCTAAAGTATTAGCGATCGCTTCTTGAATTACTTCATCTGGCAGATGATCCCGAAACAACTTTGCCATCTCTTCTGCGGATTTGAGATACTCAGTACCGCTGTAGCGCATTCGTTTGTCTTCAGTAATTAGCTTGTTTGTCTGAATACAAAGTAAGGCATCGTGAGCTTCCACATCGTAGCAGGAGATAAAATGGGAGTCATTGGTAGCGATGATTTTAATCCCCAACTCACGACCAATTTTCACTAATTCAACGTTTACAACCCGGTCTTCTACCGAACCGTGGTCTTGAATTTCTAGGTAGTAATCCTCTCCAAAAACCTCTTTATACCACTGAGCAACCTTACGAGCTTGAGCAAAATCCCCTTTGAGAATTGCTTGAGGTACTTCACCCCCCAAACAGGCACTGGAAACTATTAAACCCTCATGATACTCTTTTAGCAGGTCTTTATTGATACAAGGACGGGCAAAAATACCACTACCCTGGATGCCTTTAAGATTAGAAACTGTCGTCAGTTTGACTAGATTTTTATAGCCTTGAGTATTTTTAGCTAAGACAACTTGGTGATATTTGCGATACTTACCCTTCTTCTCAATGTCACCGTTAATGACGTACATCTCGTTACCGATAATCGGTTTGATGTTTTTACCACGGCAGACTTTGAGTAATTCGATCGCACCATACATTACTCCATGATCCGTCAAGGCGATCGCAGGCATTCCCAACTTAACTGCTTGATCTACTAACTGCGGTAACTGAGAAGCACCATCCAGCAGACTGTAATCACTATGAATATGTAAACCAACGAAAGACATGGGAAGAGGATTTAAGGGTTTGAGTATAAATAGCTAGTACCGCTGCGCGGAATTAAGAATTAAGAATTAAGAATTAAGAATGCTTATAGAGTAAGGATTCTATCTATCTCAAACTGGTGGGTTATTTCCACCGCGCTGCACTAGTGCAGCTTGGCATTGTACTAGACTATGTCAGGATAACCCATATCTGGTGTCAATGGGGTTCAAACCTACTACAGATAGAGTTATTAATCGAGAATCAACTCTCACACCTTAAATTGCAGTTAGCGGATTTGAAATTGATCAATTCTATCTTAGCCTCGGTTGCGGGGAGCTGAAATAGTGTTTTCTCAAGCAGTTGAATGGCTCTCTAAAACCACGGAGGCACAGAGAACACAGAGTTTTTGATTCGCCGTAGGAAGGCATGAGGAAAAGGAAAGTGCGATCGAATATTTCTCTATACTGCAACTGACGGAATATATCCGCGTGTGGCGCCTGATTGGTCAGCAAGGTTAGTTATAGTTAAGGTAGTAAGAACTTTTCCCATTGGAGCTTTTGTTTGATTTGGCAGGGCTAAAAGCCAATTACTTATGGAGGTCAAACATGGTCAGTACACCATCAAGAACCGACACTGATACCGAGGTTAGGGAAATTGAGTTTCCGACACCTCCAACTAATTTACCCTACGATGACGGAGAACCATTGGAAACCCCCAAACATCGCGTTAACATGAACGTGCTGATTCACGCTTGTGAGTGCTATTTATCCCAACAGAATCGAGATTTCTACTGTGGTGGGAATATGTTTCTCTACTACAGCGAAGCTCAAGTTAAAAACCAAGACTTCAGAGGACCAGACTTCTTTCTGGTATTGGATGTAGAAGGGGAAAATCAACGAGAGCGCAAGTATTGGGCAACTTGGGAAGAGGGGGGGCGTTATCCCGATGTGATCATTGAATTGATGTCGGAGAGTACGGCACAGATAGACATTACGACCAAGAAGAGCCTCTACGAAGGCACGTTTAGAACTAGGGATTACTTTGTCTACGATCCCTACGATCCGAGTTCTATAAAAGGCTGGAGCTTAGACTCAAGTTTAACATACCAGCCTCTAGAACCTAACGATCGCGGCTGGCTGTGGTGCGAAACTTTGGGACTCTGGCTAGGTTCCTGGGAAGGGGAAGTCCAAACTCAATCGGGGATGTGGCTGCGATTTTACGACACCGAGGGTAATTTAGTGTTGCTACCTGAAGAAACTGAACGAGTGGAACGAGACAAAGAAAGCCAACGCGCTGAACAGGAAAGCCAACGTGCTGAACAGGAAAGTCAACGTGCCCAGAGTCTAGAAGCTGAAAATGATCGCCTGAGAGCGCTGTTGCAGCAACAGGGGATCGAGTTCACGTAATCAGTTTGTGCCAGCTAGGGTGCAGAATGTCGGCATATAGGAAGAATGCTGAATGCCCCCTAAATCCCCCAATTCTGCGGGATCACGGACTCAAAGTCCCCCAGAATTGGGGTCTGGAGGACTTGAAAAACCCTTCGTCTCATAGCCAATGTTTCCGTTAAATTCGCCAGCGGCATCCTTAGAGAAGTCGGGCATCTGAAGTGCAAAATTTAACTACTCAAATAGGAAAACTATATAAGCAATCAATAATTGCTAAAATTTAACTCCAACTGTCTTGTATCCCTCATCGGCATAGCTGATTCACATAATGAAGGTTTGCCTTTCTGTTGACCTTCGCCAATAGGTCTGATAATTCGGTTATTTTGATGTTGCTCTAGTAAACCAGCAAAACAGAGCCAGGAAAGTATTCTGCTAGTATAGTCTTTTCGACTTCTGTAATCTCTTCTTGTCTTGACTTCTAAGTGATATGCTGTTTGTACTAATTCTTGTAATCCCCATAATGTCATAATTTGACCAGGTTTTGTTTTAGCATATAGTTCTATTACCACAACATGATCTTCTAACTGCTTAGCCAAATAATCTGCTAGCTGTTGATAGTTGAGTTTAAGCAATTCTTCTTGAGCTATAACTTTTTGGGATTTGTAATAAATGAATTGAAAGAAATTAGCTAAATCGTAGACTATATTTTCTAAATCGTTTTTTTTCGATAAATTCAACAAGTCGGAAAACCTGATTTCAGTTTTACCTTCTTCTTTGAATATTCGTAATACTTCCAAAACTCTAGTTACTTTATGTCGTGGTCTATAGCTTAGAGGTATTGTAGGCACTTTCCCCTCCAAAACATATTCACGAAATATATCCCAGGAAATTGTGTAATTAATACCAGTTCTAATTACTAATCTAGTATTCTCCAAGCTTTGAATTACATCACTGCCAAATCTTTCAATTACTTCACTCATTCCTACCAAAGTATGTTTAGCAATATATTTTAAGCAAGCCTCCTGCTCTCTAGTTGTAACATACACCTCTAAATCCTTTTCAAATAACCGTCTAATATCAACTTGCTTGATATCAACTTGATGACTAGGAATATCTGATTGGCTCAGAATTTGTTTATATATATCGCCACAAAGTTTTCTCAATAACCAAGGAAATCCTGGACAGTGTTCTAAAAGCCACTTTTTAAGCTTTTGATCTAGCTTTCTTCCTCCTGTAGTAAGATGATTTTCAAATTGTTTTAATAAAGCTTTTGATTCTGGCTTAACGAACTCTTTTACTTCAATATCTCTTCTTTTATCTGCTAGCCCATGCCATAAATGATACGCTTTATGCCCATCTGGCAAAACAATGCCTGTACGCCAGCAAAATCCTAAAACAATATTCTCTTTCAAGGAGTGAACTTCATGAGCAGCTTTTTCAAATAATTCATATATATATAATAGTGGCTCTTTCGTAAACAAGTATTCAAACTGATCGAAGAATATAATTAACACTCTTTTGTTTAAGCTAAGATTTTTGATTACTGGCTCAATAGAGCTACTAGAAAATAATGGTTGTTCAGTACTCTCAATAGATATATTATGATTAGGTAGACTAATAAATTGATCGCCAACAGCTTGTTGAATGGCTTTTTTAATAGCACTTATTACAAAAATTGTATTTTTCGATAAACTAGCCGCCCTGACATCAACATGATATAAATAAAAATTATTTCTATATCTATCTTGTTGAAAGCAATCTTCTGTTAATTTAAGTACTAGAGATGATTTTCCTAGACCAGAACGTCCAAAAAAACAAAAAATTCTGGTATCTGTTTCTCCATCTCTCACATTTTTGGCAAATTCCCAGAATTTATCTTGTAAATTAGAGCGCCCAACAAAATATTTTGGATGACATGGTGGACGATAATCTTCAAAGCTATCTGCCTTACTAATTTGTAATATCATTTCATCATCAACATCTGAAGTTGTATAGCTATTTTGATATTCTTTTGAGTTAATTGTTGTCCCATCTAAAATTTCAAGACCTTGCCAAAGGTTCTCTTTTGAGAAACAAGCTTGTAACTCTTCCAGTTTGATAGAATCATTTTCTGAAGTGGGAAATACGATAGCACGGCTGGGTAGACCTTGCCTTCCTATTTCCTCTGCTATCCATAAAGTTTGTTCTGGAGTTATAAGTAATGTAACTACTTCAACTCGACCAATACCTTTTTGTCGAACATCAGGGAGCGATATACCTTTAACATCTGTAAATAATTGAGCTAACTTATCTGGTTCATAGACAATTAATATCGGTTTTCTATCAGGGTCAGTCTTATTTTTATATTCTTCTTCCTGTAGAATTCCAGAAGCATCAGAATTGAGTGCAGTTGTTGTGAATAAATAGGCAAACTTAACCTCTTTTCTAAATGCTTTGCCCAGAAGATTATTAATTATAGGAGAATTAATGAGTTTGTCATTATAAAATTTACCTTCAATTAAGGCTTGTTGATGATGCTCAGGATGGTAGGCATAACCATCAATCTCCATACCTGTAAATTTTATGCGCTCTTTCACACACCACCCTTGTCGGCGCAGCAAATCTGCTATCAGTTTTTCCCAAAATTTACCTTTTTCATTGTTATCCCAGGTTTCTGGAATTATTACTTTAAATTGCTTTTTCATCACTTGATTACTAATCTCTCTCCATGCCTTTCAAGTAATTATGAAGATGATAGGTGATCTAATAATAGTTATTATAGTACATCAGAACTAATACTACAATCTAATCAACCTTAATTTTAACTTGGGCTATCCAAGCCCTAGCCCCAAAACACCAGCTAAAAGAGCAGGAAAACTAAAATCTGCATGATGATGGGAGCCGCTCTCGCGGTTGTCGTAGACAATCGTGACTCTAGTCATAGTAAGCCCACTGAGATCTGAGTTCAACAGCATTCACAACTTTTGCTGCTTCTCTGTGTTCTCTGAGCCTCTGTGGTTCTTTATTTTTACAAATGCGCTCAAGGATTAATTAATTCTTGACTAGCCTCTCCAAATTTAATTAAACGTTAGGTTTCGCGTTTTAATTCCTGAAACTCTAAGATTTTAGAGTACAAGCTTGTCACCGACTCTTGGGCAAAAAGTTCATCTTTTAGTTTGAGATAGTCTCCTTTGCCGAGGTTACACGCTGCCGAAAATCTAGCAAATGTAGACGGTTCCATATTGCACAGAAGAATATTTAACCCTTCTTGCAATACTTGTTGCTCACTCTTAACTTGGATCATCGCTACTCATCTCCAAGACAAAATCAACCGGATTTATGACTTTCATCGTCTGTCGCTTGCAGCACTTGCATGTGTTGGGTTTCCTTCGTCAACCCAACCTACAAGATCGCGATCGCATAGAAGCTATTCTATGGTAATGAGCAATCAAAGCCGCAAATTTATCACGACTGAACCCATTGACAAAAGTGGAGAAGCTGCTGAAGAGTTAGTTTGGCAGGCTGTTCATTGTGCCTTTACTTCCAGAGAATGCCTTGGTTACTGGCGCTATCCGATTTTCTCGAAAGTTGGTAAGTACCGCAAAGAGCCTGATATTTTGATTGCTGATGCTCAATTAGGTTTGATTGTCATTGAAATCAAAGCTGTTACTATTGAGCAGATCCTAGCAATTACCGGTCATCGCTGGGAATTCCAAAACTTCTACACTACTAACAGCAACCCCTACCAACAAGCAGAAAATCAGCTATTTGCTTTACTAGGATATTGCGATCGCGAACCTTCTCTGCGTCGTAGAGTACATGGCCGTGCTTTAGTTTGTCTACCTTTAATTAGTGAGGAACAATGGTATCACAAGGGTTTCTTCCAACTCCCTAGCTGTCCTCCGATTATTTTTCAAGATCAACTTCACAGACAAAGTAAAAGAATACCTGAGCTACAATTGAATAACTCGCTACTCAAGCTAATCGAGAAAACTACTCCTATTATTAAAGGTTATCGCCTGAGTAGTGAACAATGGAAATTGCTGCAAGCTGTTATCAGTGGCACTCCAGTTTTCCGCAAGCAGCGTCAGGTTAATTCAATAATCCCAAAGAATCAGCAAACCCGTGGTAGTGTTCTGGTGCAAGTACGGCAACACCTCTCAGCATTTGACTTGCAACAAGAACATATTGGTAAGGAAATTCCTCCAGGAGCTCAGCGAATTCGGGGAATTGCTGGCTCAGGTAAAACTGTACTACTGTGCCAGAAGGCAGCACATATGCACCTGAAGCACCCAGACTGGGATATTGCCTTAGTCTTTTTCAGCCGTAGTCTATATAACCAGATTATTAAGCAGTTAGATAAATGGTTGCGTCGCTTTAGTGGTGGGGAAGTAGGGTATGATCCGAAGCAGTCAAAATTGCGATCGCTTCATGCTTGGGGTGCGAAATCTCAACCGGGATTTTACAGTACTATTTGCCGTGCTGCAGGTGTTAAGCGCTTAAATGTTAATGATACCCAAAGTAAGCAACCGAATAAAGCCCTAGCCGAAGTCTGTATTCAGCTACTTAAGGAAGCTACCATACCCCAACTGTACCATGCCATCCTAATTGATGAAGGGCAAGACTTGATTGTAGACGACCATCTTAAGTTTGAAGGTAAGCAGCCTTTCTATTGGTTAGCCTATCAAGCTTTACGGGCTGTTAGTGCTAGTCAACCAGAACAACGACGCTTAATTTGGGCTTATGATGAAGCCCAAAGCCTGGAAAGTCTAAATATTCCCAATGCTAGTGAGTTGTTTGGTGAAGAGTTAGGGCATCTGGTAACTGGATACTACAGCGGAGGCATTAAAAAGAGTGAAATCATGCACCGTTGCTACCGTACTCCTGGCCCAATTTTAACCGCAGCTCACGGTATTGGTATGGGTTTACTGCGTCGGGGTGGCATGTTGACAGGGATTACCCGTATAGAAGATTGGCAAGCAATTGGTTATCAAGTCATCATCGAAAACCAAAAGGAATTTTCTCGATCGAACATCGAATTTATCCCTGGTCAACAGATTACCCTGAAACGACCTCCAGAAAACTCTCCTAATCTTGTTCCCCAATTATGGCAGCATCCTGTTTTAGAGTTTATCGCTTATCGCGATCGCCAATCAGAACTGACAGCTTTGGCTCAAAATATTATCTACAATCTCCGTTACGATGGACTCAAGCCTAGTCGAGAGATTTTGGTAATTGTCTTAGGTAGTGGTTTCGAGGCAATGCAACTAGAAACTGCTGTGGCTGAGTTTTTAATGTCTCAAGGTCTTGACATTTATATTCCCAGCACCTTAGACTGCAACATCCTCCAACCTGATAAGGAAAATAGTGATCCCAATCGATTTTGGTGTGAGGGAGGTGTCACCGTATCCCGCATCCACCGCGCTAAGGGTAATGAAGCGGAGATGGTGTATGTAGTAGGTTTGGATAATGTTGCCAAAGATGCCAACAATCTCCAGTTAAGGAACCAATTATTTGTCGCTTTAACTAGAGCCAAGGGTTGGGTAAAGTTGAGTGGAATAGGTGCTTATCCTCTATATGAAGAGATGTGGCGGGTAATCCGCAGTGGAGATAGCTTCACCTTTACTTTCCGACGCGCACCTCAACGGGAAATAGGTGTAACTGATACTAGTGAGCTGTTGAAGCGCTATGACACTGGGGGGAGAAATTTTCAGAATGCGGATTTAGCAAATACCCAGTTAGCGGGAGCTGATTTGCGCAATGCGAATTTAATTGGTGCAATTTTGAGAAATGCGGATTTGAGAAATGCTCAGTTAGATGGAGCAAAGTTGGTAATTGCGGATTTGAGCGGTGCAAATTTGAGTAATGCTAGTTTGCACAAAGCGAAGTTGGTAGGGGCAATTTTGCAAGAGGTACAGTTGAATAGTGCTGATTTGAGTCGAGCGAAGTTAGGTAATGCAGATTTGAAGAATGCTCAGTTAGTTGGAGCCAAGTTGAGTGGTGCTGATTTGAGTGGTGCTGATTTGACGGGAGCGAATTGGGATCAGGCAGATTTGAGTGAGGTGAATTTGGAGGGTGCGATTATGCCAGATGGGAGTGTTGGGGAGAATTTAGAATTTAGAATTTAGAATTTAGACACTTGCGACAACTATTTGTACTACAAATGGAATAGGTAGGTTGGGTGTAGCGATAGCGTAACCCAACGCCAGTAACACGAATGTTGGGTTTCACTTCGTTCCACCCAACCTACAGTTTTAGTCGTGTCACGCCACTAGTTATTGCAATTTCACCACTATTCCCGTCTTGACTGCTAGAGGAAATAAGTCACCAGTTTGAGGTCGATAGAATCCTTACTCTATAAGCATTCTTAATTATTAATTATTAATTATTAATTCCGCGCAGCGGTACTAGCCGTTTCAACATCGCTTGACGTGCTTGAGTTGCTAGAGTGTCATCTACTGGTTCTAAACTGATAGTGGTTTGATACTTTTGATGCAGCGCTTTCTGGATCAGCCAATCAGCAATAAAGGGATTCTTGGGTAATAGGGGACCGTGGGAATAAGTTGCGATCGCATTCTGATAAAATGCCCCTTCTGTCGCATCTTCCCCATTATTACCATATCCCTTTACTACATGACCTAGAGGTTGTACATTGCCTAAATAGGTACGACCACCATGATTTTCAAAGCCAATTATTACTGGCTTGGTTCCCAGCATTGTTTCTAACTCCTGAGCCAAGGGTGATGCAGTTACTTCAAACACCACATTGCCAATACAACGAGGAGCATTAGGGCCAGGATGCTTACTAGATAAATCAAATAAACCCAATCCCTCAATCCGTTGTCCTAGTGCCGGTTCATAGTAATGACCAAGCAATTGAGGAGCACCGCAGGTAAAAACCCCTGGTGTTCCTGACTCAATTTTATCCTGCAATATTTGAGATTTCACCCCCTTTAAATCTCGCATCACGATTTCCTGCTGTCGGTCTTGAGCCCCACCACCCATCAAAATATCCACTTGATGTAGTTGCTCAGGGGAGCTTTCTTGATCCAGAGACAGCACTTTTACCCCAATGCCACGCCACTGTGCTCGTTGTTGCAAGCAGATGACATTACCGCGATCGCCATAGGTGCTCATCAAGGTAGGGTAGAGCCAGCCTATAGTTAATTGTAGTTGTTCAGGATTCATCACTTTGTTGTTATTTTTTGCTATTATTTTTTTACCATGGGTAAAGTCTGCGCTTATATATCTTGCGAAAACAGATATAGATTAATTTAGATACGTTTACCCTGATACTCTGAAGAAACAAGGCAGGAGGCAGGGGGCAGGAGGCTCCAGGGCAGAAGGCAGAAGGATCCAAGGAAAGCTGACTTGTTTATAATCTTCTTTTTAGGCGATTCAATCCATGAATGAATTCTTAATTCTTAATTCTTAATTCTTAATTCAATGAGTCTCCACATTTGGATTATTAACCAATTTGCTAATACCCCCGATGTTCCTGGTCATACTCGGCAGTATGAATTAGGACAATTTCTTGTTCAACAAGACTGCCAAGTAGAAATCTTTGCTTCAGACTACAATTTAACCCAAAGAAAGTACCGCAAGCTGAAATTTCCTCAATTATGGCAACAGGAAGATTTACAAGGCTTGAAATGGCATTGGCTTTATGCTACTGCTTACCAAGTCAATAACTGGCGCAGATATGTCAATATGCTTTCTTTTTGTCTAACTTTCTTCCTCATTAGTTTATTTAAGCCGAAGCCAGATTTGATTATAGGTTCTTCTCCCCAACTGCTAGCAGTTTTTACCGCTTGGAGCTTAGCAAAAATTCGAGGGACTAAATTCTACTTTGAAGTGCGGGATCTTTGGCCTCAAGTGTTAATTGAATTGGGAGGCAAATCTCCTGATAGCCTACTAGTGCGTTTATTAGCTGCTGTAGAGAGTCTACTTTATCAAAAAAGCGATCGCGTCATTGTTTTGGCAGCAGGGGCAGTAGACTATGTTAGTAAGCGGGGGGCAATGCAAGTTAGTTGGCTACCTAATGGTCCGAATACAGAGCAATTCAAGGTTGGCTTAACTCTAGAATTAGCTAAGGCTCGGTATCAAATAGCTCCTGAAAGAATTTGTCTGATGTATACAGGAGCCCACGGTACAGCAAATTCCCTCGAAACTATTGTCGAAGCAGCACGATTACTAGACAAAAGCAATCCGTATAAATTCTTGATTTTATTAGTAGGAGATGGTCCAGAAAAAGATAAATTGATTGAACAGGCAAAGGGTATCGAGTGTTTAGAATTTAGACCCCCAGTTTCCAAACAAGAAATCCCTCAACTCCTGCAAGCAACAGATGGTTTGCTCATTACCCTCAAAGATATTCCCCTGTTTCGCTATGGAGTTAGTCCCAATAAGCTTTATGATTACTATGCAGTAGGAAAACCTGCGATCGCAGCAGTAGGTGGTGCAGTGAATCGAGAAATCGAGGAAAATCAACTGGGCTTTACTGCTGAACCGGAGGATGTCCAGGGATTGGCAAATGCCATACTCAAGTTAGCAGATACTCCTATTGAGGAACGGGACAAAATGGGCAAGCGGGGTCAAGCTTTGATTGATTCTACTTACTCTCGTGTACAAGTAGCTACTAAGCTTTGGACTTTAATTCAAATTGATAATGGTTAATTGATAATTGATAATTGATAATTGATAATTGATAATGGTTAATTGATAATTGATAATTGATAATTGATAATTGATAATTGATAATGGCTAATGGCTAATGGTTAATTTTTGAAAGTAATCTCAAATCGAATGAGTGGGAAGATTTTAGTTACAGGAGCAACTGGGTTTACAGGAGGTTTTGTTTGTCAAGAACTGTGGCAACGAGGTATTGCTTTCGATTGTTTAGTTAGAGCCTCTTCCCAAACTCAACAACTGGAGTCTTTAGGAGTAAAATTAGTTGCAGCGAATCTTGATGAACTAGAGTCCCTATATAGGGTATTTCCTGGTTACCAAGCCTTAATTAATGTCGCTTCTATCGGCTTTGGAGCTGCTCCGAAGATAGTGGAAGCCTGTGAAAACTCAGGAATTAGGCGAGCTATTTTTGTCAGTACTACTGCTATTTTTACCAGACTCAATGCTCAGAGTAAAGCAGTGCGTCAAGCTGCGGAAGCGGCAATTATGAATAGTAATTTGGACTACACCATTTTACGCCCTACAATGATTTATGGCACACCGAGCGATCGCAATATGATTCGCTTGCTACGTCTGATTCAAAAATCACCTATTATACCTGTGTTGGGTGAGGGTAAATCTCTACAACAACCAGTGCATGTTGAAGATGTAGCTTGGGCAATTTGTGAGGTGCTTAATTCTGCTCAAACCTACCGTCGCGAGTACAATATCTCTGGCGGACAGGTGTTGAGTTACAATGAGGTTATTGAAGTTGCCAGCCAAGCATTAGCAAAGCAACCCTTACTTCTCCACTTACCAACTAATTTATCTGTTAAGTTAATCAAAATTGCCAATACTTTGGGTATCAAAACTCCTGTGAGTGCAGAGCAAGTTCAGCGTTTGAATGAAGATAAGGTATTCGAGCATACTGCCGCCCAAAAAGACTTTAATTACTCACCCCGACTTTTTACAGAAGGAATTGCTCAAGAAGTTGCAAGGCAGGAGGCAGGAGGCAGGAGGCAGAAGGCAGGAGGATCAAAGGAAAACTGACTTGTTTCTCATCTTCTTTTTCGACGATTCAATCAATTCTTAATTCTTAATTCTTAATTCTTAATTCTTAATTCGCCGTCAGGTGCTTATTGCTTAGATATGGATTTTACCTTGATTGGGCTTATTGTCATCAGTTTCATTATTGCTATCCTTGCCACAGGAATTATCAAAAACAAGTTTAGCCAGCAACTATTAGATATTCCCAACCAACGTAGTTCCCACAGCCAACCAACACCGAGAGGAGGAGGCTTAGGCTTTATCATTGCCTTTGCCTTTACTGGAGCAACTGCTTCCTTTCTCTTCCATCAACCCCTAACTCCCCATTTTCTCCCCCTGTGGTTAGCACTAACTCCCCTAGCAGTTATCGGCATTATTGATGACAATAAGGGAGTTTCTGCACCCATCCGCTATTTAGTACAACTTACAACAGCAGGAATTGCGGTTATTGGTTTCGGAGGATTTTCTCAACCTTGGCTTTTAAAGCTAGGGACAATTGGGATGGTTTTAGTCATCGCTCTCACTATTATTGGAATAACTGCCTTAATTAACTTCTACAACTTTATGGATGGTTTAGATGGCTTAGTTGCTAGTGTTACTTCAGTTCAACTAACTTTTCTTGCCCTCTATCTACAGCAACCTCTGCTGTTACTTCTAGCTGCTGCCCTTCTAGGTTTCCTCTACTGGAACTGGTCACCAGCTAAAATATTTATGGGAGATGCTGGTAGTACAGTATTAGGAGCAACTGTAGCGATCGCAATCCTCAATACAGATAATCTGGCTCAAGCTGGGAGTGCCATAGCAGTTACCCTGCCTCTACTAGGAGACGCGATTTACACCATCTTCTGCCGCCTGATACGTGGAGAAAACATCTTTAAAGCTCACCGAACTCATCTTTATCAGCGCTTACAACAATCAGGTTGGCTCCACTCCCAAGTAGCTCTTACTTACCTCATTGTCACCGGTGCGATTATTCTTGCGATAACGACTCTAGGTAGTATTGGTAGCTGGTTGAGTCTGGTGGGTATAATTGCAGCCATTGGTATCGGCGAAATTTACTTAAACTGGCGCAGGATTTGGAGAATTGAGAATTGATAATGGTTAATTGATAATGGTTAATTGATAATGGTTAATTGATAATGGTTAATGGTTAATTGTTAGTAATGGTTAATTGATAATGGTTAATTGATAATGGTTAATTGATAATGGTTAATGGTTAATTGTTAGTCTTTTAGGACTTAGGTACCGTAACGAAATTATGTCATCCTGAGCGATAGCGAAGGATCTCCCAGACGGCTCAGATGCTTCACTAGTGCAGCGCAGCGGAAATAACCCGTCAGTTAAAAAAGGTGAAAAAGCTTCCATTCCAAGTTTTCTTCCCTTCTGCCTTCTGCCTCCTGCCTTCTGCCTTCTTGCACTAGCACCTCAGTATGACAATTGAGTGAGTACGTCCTATATTCAATAATTTTAGGTATAGGTTATGGAAGAACTGTTAGAACTCAAAAGTTTATTATTACAAGGGGATATCTCTGGAGCATTAGTGATTGATGGCGCTTCCCTAGAAGTAGCAGAAGGAATCTACGATACGGCTACTTTGGAAACAATGGTTAACCGAGAAACCATTATCGAGCAAGCCTTCACCTTGATTTCGCCTACAACTAATAATTAACTGTTAGTTATGATAAAACTCTTGTTTAACAGGCATCTTGCCTGTCCTTGTGTACATCATTCAGATAAAATTTGCTGTGTATAATCACTATCAATTGTCCACCTTATAAGCCTTAACCCGATTGTAAGCGATCGCGATCGCTGGTAGGGGCGCACCGACGTGCGCCCTCAATGCTTGTGCCCTTTGATACCTCGCTTCTACCCTTTGGTGCATCTGGTACAAAACGAGGATTGACCCTTATAACCATATACTTTATGCTGCTTAGCGCAGGATTATTTTGGGTAAGATGAACAGTTCAACTGCCGTAGTGCCACCTTTTATCGTACTAGATCCATCTTTACAGGAGTGGTTATTAGAGGATATTGGACGAGGGGATCGCACTACCCAAGGCTTGCTGGATGCTGCGACTCAAACCCGAAAAGCTCAATGGATTGTCAAAGAAGCTGGTGTGATTGCCGGATTGCCAATTGCGGCAAGGGTTTTTCAATTGCTCAATCAACAGGTAAAATTTACACCATTAGTAGAAGAGGGTCAGTGGTGCGATCGCTCTTCTGGAAACTCATCAAAAAACAAAACTATTATTGCTACCATTGAAGGTCCTTTGGATGCCCTGTTGATGGGAGAGAGAGTGGCACTGAATCTAGCTATGCGACTCAGCGGGATTGCCACCATGACACACAAATATGCTGCTGAAATTGCTGATTTACCTACTCAACTTGCAGATACCCGCAAAACTATACCAGGACTGAGATTACTAGAAAAGTATGCTAGCCAAGTTGGTGGAGCTATT
Organism: Caldora sp.; assembly: GCA_965222765.1. Classification (GTDB taxonomy): domain Bacteria; phylum Cyanobacteriota; class Cyanobacteriia; order Cyanobacteriales; family Coleofasciculaceae; genus Caldora. The sequence goes on along the minus strand of CBDCVG010000025.1, from coordinate 58,838 downwards.
AATCAGCGAATGGGATTAGATGATGCAGTTCTTATTAAGGATAACCATATTGCCGCAGCAGGAGGTATCGGAAACGCTGTTACCCAAATTCGCTCTCGTGTTCCCTATCCACTAACCATAGAGGTAGAAACAGAAACTATCGAGCAGGTTAAAGAAGCTTTGGAGTATAAAGCCGATATCATCATGCTAGATAATATGCCTGTGGAGATGATGCGACAAGCGGTGCCACTGATTCGAGGGAAGAATCTTGGCAGCACTACCGCAGGATTAGGCGAGAATCCCGTCAAAATTGAGGCATCGGGTAACATCACTCTAGAAACCATTCGAGCTGTAGCAGAAACTGGGGTAGATTACGTTTCTACGAGTGCACCGATTACCCGCTCAACCTGGCTAGATTTGAGTATGAAAATCAGTAGTTAAGCTGTAAGAAATGAGGAGAGCTCACCACAAAGTCACAAAGAACACAAAGAAAATCTGTTGCTAGTAGCTCACGCCTACGACATCAGCATAGCTGAAAGCTGATAGCTTATTCCTCACTCGAAAAATGCTGGATAAACAAAGGCAAAAGCTGTCGAACTAGGTAGAGGTGTACCATCTAATTCTTCAACTACTACAGTTTGCAGTTGGCTATCCCAACGGGCACGGATTTGTCTACCATCAAATTCCACCACCTTTTCTCCAACTTGTTGGAGTTCATCATGAACAAATTGGTGGCTGACACCGGAAAACTGATTGTGAGGTTTTTGATTATCTGCTTGCCAGATATAGCTAACAATTGCTTTGGGGTGGAGGTTACGTTTGTCTTGATTGGGAACAGGAAAAATAATCCGCTCATTGGTATAGTAATCACCATAGGGATAGCGCAAGTAATCCCGATTATGACCAGTATCAGTTGAAAGGATTTTACTGTTGGGATATTTAGCTAGCCAAGCGCCAAGAGTAGTTTTAACAGCAGGAACTTTGGTGAGGCTACGGTTGACTTGAGAGCCGACAACACCGAGTGCCCAAGGTTGAGAGTAGAGTGTATCATCACCACGGTCATACATCACCAGACAACTTTGATAAAGCTTACCGGAGACACCATAAGTAGAATTATCTCGTTCAAAGGCAACAATCGTGTCACATAGTGGACAGTAGGAGATGCTCAAGTTAACATTTCCCACTGTATCGTTAACGAGCTCATGCCAGTTCATGATCCCGAAAGGATAAGCTTTGGCTTCTCCGTTAACTACTATCCCAATTACTAGTTCGTCTTTGGGAAATGGTGTAGTTTTGGCGCTATCAAATTTAGGATTATCGATACTAGGTATACCGTCTTTTGGGGGACCTCCATTAAGGAGTTGAGCCAAATCAATACGGGTCGATTTTGCTAGATCAAGGTTTTGCTTTTGTAAGTCCTCTAGTTCTTTGCCTTGGTCATTGAAATATTTGGTAAGATAAAAGTAGCGAAGTTTGAAGTTGTCCCAACCACCGGCATTGACAACTAAGGTACTCAAACAAATGAATACTAACGAAGCAGTCGCAAGGGCAAATTTGAAGACTTTCTTCATCGAGATACCTCTTTTAAAGAATTTAGAATTTAGAATTTAGAATTTAGAATTTACGTCTGTTCATTAAACCGGCCCCTAGGGTAATTGATATAATGGTTATCTGAAATAAAGATGAGTTAGGGATTAAATTAATCTAAGAATTTTCAAATTTGGTTTTTAAAATGGTTAATGATCAATCATCTCATCTTCCTTGGTTATCGCTGTTGTCTCAGCATCGCTCCATTGCCGTAATTCGGGCATCTAGTCTGTTGTTAGGCCTTCAAATGGCGCAAGCAGTGGCACAGGGAGGGATCTCTGTGATTGAAATTACTTGGAATAGTAGTCAAGCTCCTGAATTAATCAGCCAACTACGCTCAGAGTTGCCTACTTGTATCATTGGTACTGGCACGATCTTAAACCGAGAACAGTTACAGCAAGCGATTGCTGTAGGGGCACAGTTTCTCTTTACTCCCCATGTAGACAGAACACTAATTGAGGCTGCAGTAGCAAAGGATGTGCCAATAATACCAGGAGCCCTTTCTCCTACAGAAATTATCACTGCTTGGCAGGCTGGTGCTAGTTGCGTTAAAGTGTTTCCCATTCAGGCAGTGGGTGGAGCAAGTTACATCAAAGCTTTGCAAGGTCCCCTTGGTTCGATTCCTTTGATTCCCACTGGTGGTGTAACTTTGAACAATGCGCAGGAATTTATTAAAGCAGGTGCGATTGCAGTTGGACTTGCTGGAGATTTGTTTCCCAAAGCTCTAATTGCTGATGGTGATTGGAAAGCAATTACCCAACGAGCAAAATCCCTCAGGCAAAGTACGAAAATCGTTTGAAGAGAGTTCAGAATTGGAGTTGTTATAGCCTAAAAAGACCCAAAATCTTTGCACAAATGTTTATGTAGGGCTTGCTGCAAAAGTGTGGAAACTATACCAGGCAAAGCTTTCAAACATTTTATACTTTGCCAAGTGCAAGGTTTTTGTATCTTTTGGCTCAATTTCCTTGCACCGTAAGTCGAAAATCCCTAACACCTACTACCTCCAACCTTACCTACCACCTACCACCTACCACCTAACACCTATTCAAACCCGAAAGTTACGACTTATTCAACAAACCCTAAATAAATCAGCCGTAACCTGCTGTAAAACTCGCAGTCCTTTTAAAGAACCTCGAATTAGGCGAGTAGCTGCTAAGGGTTGTCGAATCATCCCTATAGCTAAGGGTAAAGGTTGAAGCGCACCATCAGAACTAAAAACACCATTCAGATCTGGGAGATCATAGTAGCAGTCGTCACTAATCACTCGCAGCATTGCCACTGCTACTTCTGTAGAATTAAGTACTTTTAAGACAGCATATCCCTCCATATCTACAACACCAGCTTGGTACAATTGATTGAGTTGGCGTTTTTCTAAACTAGACCAAATTAAGCGATCGCTAGTGAGTCCTTTTACTAAATAGGTTCTTTCTTGGAGATGGTGGTGTATTAAGCTAGTTAGTTCACTATCGGTGCTAATGGCTGATGGCAGAGTTTGGGAGTTTACCAGCAATTTGCGATCGCTTCCTGGTAACCATGACTCAGACTGATTCGATGCCCAGATAGCATTCTGGTAAAGCACAATATCCCCAATATTGTATTGAGGAGACAAACTTCCAGCTAGTCCCATAAGTAAGACTCTAGAGCGAGTATCAGTTAGGAATTGTTCGCTTTTTTGCCATTTTTCTAGATAGTGGGTTACCGGTTGATAGCCAATAGGAATGGGCAGAACCTGAGGCTGAGGACTACCAGTTTGACTAAGTCCTCGACAAACAGCCTGATATTCTGCCCCTTGGGGAACTAGGATTGTATAATTTATTTTCAGCGAACTTACCACATTTAATTCTTAATTCTTAATTCTAAATTCTTAATTCTAAAGTTGTCCTTTGGCTTTGACTTGCTCGTAGAGAGTTTCCATCGCTGCAATAAAAGAATTGTCCCGCTCCCAGAAGGCAGGAAAGTCCCCTTGCTTCTTCACTGGAATACCCGATACCGGAATTTGAGGTAGAACTTCGATCGTTTGGGGTAAGCGTTTGGAGCCATGCCAAACATCCCGCAGATCTTTGCAGGTTTCAGTTGCCACAGTTTCGAGAGGGGGGTAGTAGGATTTAACAGGTAATGGAGGCTGTTTTTCGAGCTGGAGTTCTGCCGAAAGCGCCTTACCTAGGGGAGATTTTGCCAGTTCTTTTAACAGATCTTCCCTTGATAATCCTCGCAGTTCAAACAACAGAAAGGGGTCCCTATCCAGTTCAGCGGCGACTAGATAATAGACTCCTGCAATGTGCTTACAGGGGTTACTCCAGTCCGGACAAGAGCAGTTTGTCTTAAAGTCTTTTCGGCTTCCGGGCAGCAGGTTGAGGTTAAGTTGCTCGAAGCTGTCTTCGATATTATCGGGAATTTCGTTAAGCAGCAAGCGGGAAATGAGACTGGCTTTGGAGGCAATTAGAGCAATGGCAGCTGACCATTTTGCGGTACTGATGGGCTGAAACTCAATTTTAGTAGTGTAGAGGGGTTCTTTATACACCCCAAAGTAAGGATTCACTGAACCTCGCACTTTAGCGGTTACAATACCATTCTTGATGCCAAAGCTCTTAACCTTATTGCCTCGAGCATAGGATCGTCCTCGGCTAAGACGGCCCGAATCCGTCAGCTTTTCGATCGCTTCGATGAATTTTTGTCCCCACCAGGTACGGCTAAATTGGCTCATTGGTGCTGCTCCTTGTTTCAATCCTTGATAGGGATTCAAATCGATTGGAACATACTACCATTACTGATGGCGACACCACACTCTTTGTTTCAATCCCTGATAGGGATTCAAGTTGATTGGGACGGGATTGGGAATTAGATATTGATGATTTCGATCGGTTTCAATCCCTGATAGGGATTCAAGTTGATTGAGACTGCGGGCACTCGAAAAGCTTACTGTATTTAGTTTTCAAGGTTCATTCCCGACTACCTCCTCCAATTATAGCATTCTAGCACTCAGAGTTAGCAAGAACTCAGTCCAAGAAATAGCCAAAAACCTCTGGTAGCAAGCTTTTCAGAATTTGCGACTACCCCTTCACGGGAGTGAGAGGGTTCAAACCCTTAGGTGACAAGGGATATAAGCCCAAAATTTCTCCCTCGTTAAAAAACACCTACAGGTAGGCGCAACTAGGCAAAAAAAATGAATGGAAGAAATTAGAGTTTTTCACGAAGAACCTGACGAAATTCTAGAACGGCATCTAGAGGTTCAGGATGTTGGACATACTTAGCCAAGAGGTTCAAATCTAAGTCGGGAAGGAATTGGCTGCGGTTGCACTTTTCATACTCATTGTGCTGTAGGTGATAAACGATAAAGTGTTCATCTTGCCAAAACCATACTTCCGCAATGCTCAAGCCTTGATAGATCGCCAGTTTATTCACCCCGCCGCTGGTTTGTACTACTTCGATAGCAATATCTGGGAACTCCTTATCTGTACCGATACAAAAGGATACATCGGGTTCTGCTCCGCGTCTTTTCGCAGCGATTTTGCAGGTAGTGGAACCCAGTCCATAAAAACGGGTGCGGGTTTCTTCAAAATAAATGCCAAGTAGCCGTCCAATATTGTCTTTGAGGACTTCATGCTTACGACCGGGCATTGTAATTTCTAACGTTCCCTCCAGATAGTGAACCCTCAATCCTAGAGCATCATCGCCTAAATCAGATAGCAGGGCTTCGTAGGCTCTCCAGCTTACACTCGTAATAGTGTACTGTTGATCGGTTTGTGCCGATACCAACTCAGGATGAGCATTAAGTTTTTCCATCAGTAGAGGGTTCATAGGTAATTTAATTTAAGGTCTCTACAGCTTTGTTCTTAATACTATATTTTCTACTGATGCTTGGCAGGGATGACTATTCAAATTTTTCAGAACTTACGCAGCTACACTACATATAGAGTCAAAGGTGCGTTACGCTACGCTAACACACCCTACCGATAGAGACTTGGCGTAAGTCCTGTTTTGTGGTTTTATATCCACCTTTTAGATATAGTTTTGCATAGAAGGCAGTCCCGATGAAAAAATTTCACCACCAGGTGATGAAAGTAGGGGCGAATGGCCATTCGCCCCTATGCTGTAGGTTGGGTGGAACGAAGTGAAACCCAACACAGTGTACACCGGAGTGTTGGGTTACGCTATCGCGACTCTGTCAATAACAGTGACACAGTTAATTTGATAGTTTAGATTTTGGGTAGTGCGAGCGTCTCGCTCGCTAGAAGTCAAACGCGAGCAAGATGCTCGCACTACTTTATCCATCATTAGTTCTGAGCATTTCCGTGAACTACCGACACTTCCCTAACGGGTAAGTGTCGGCTTCTAGCTTCACAGCCCGTTGCCCTAAAACCATTGCGGCTATCCGATCTTATACAGGCTCGACTAGCAGGGACGGGGTTTCCTCCGCCCATAGTTAATATCCGAATGCCTTCTACTCTGATGTTCAATGCTGCATTGCCGTCTCGGTCATGATGAGCGCCACAGGATGGGCAATCCCACTCTCTGAATAAGAGTAGCAATTGAGCAACAACATGACCGCAGCACGAACACTTTTTAGAACTGGGGAAAAATCTGTCAATTTTTACCAACAACTTGCCATCTGAGCGCTCTAGTTTATAGGCAAGGAAATTGACAAACATTCTCCAACCCACATCGGATATTGCTTTTGATAGCTTGCGGTTCCGTATCAAACCCTTCACGTTGAGATTTTCGACAACGATGACTTGGCTTTCGTCTACCAGTTTCCGGCTGAGTTTATGCAAGAAATCTTGGCGGGTATTTGATACCATCGTTCGTGAACCTTAGCTACAAATTTTCTGTATCTTTCTCTGGTTTTACTGCCCTTTGCCTTGACAGGACATTCGGTAGTAGGTGTTAGGTGTTAGGTGGTAGAAGGAGTAGTTTCATTTCCCCAACTGACCCCAAAAACTTATATAATAAGCAATAATGAACTCTTTACTTATTACTTATTACTTATTACTTAACAAAAGTGAGTGCTAAAATAGAAACTACTAATTTCCTCAAAGATTTAGAGCGAGTAGCCAGGGTGCGTTCAGAGGTAGCCAACTGTCTGAGCCAAATTACTGCTACTCTAGAACAAGCAGAATCAGCAGGAACAGATAACTCTGGTCAGTTAGGTTTAGCAAGAGATATTGAAGATATTACCAAAGCCAGTAAAAATTTGCGGGATGGGGTCTTTAGGTTACTGGTTTTAGGAGATATGAAGCGGGGGAAAAGTACTTTCCTGAACGCTTTAATTGGCGAGAACTTGTTACCAAGCGATGTCAATCCTTGTACTGCCTTACTCACCCTGTTACGCTACGGAGTTAACAAACAAGTTACCGTTTACTTTAATGATGGCACTCCTCCAGAGCAAATTGATTTTAAAAGTTTTAAGCGTTGCTATACCATAGATCCAGCTGAAGCGAAGAGACTACAACAAGAAAATAAGCAAGCCTTTCCTAATGTTGATTATGCCGTTGTCGAGTATCCCTTAGATTTGTTAGCAAAAGGCATTGAAATTGTTGATAGTCCAGGACTCAACGATACAGAAGCACGAAACGAACTATCTTTAGGTTATGTCAATAATTGCCATGCGATTCTCTTTGTCCTCAGAGCATCTCAGCCTTGTACTTTAGGAGAACGCCGCTATCTAGAAAATTATATCAAAGGTCGAGGTTTAACAGTTTTCTTTCTCGTTAATGCTTGGGACCAAATTAGGGAAAGTTTAATTGATCCTGATGATACCGAAGAATTAGGTGAAGCCGAAGATAGACTGCGGCGAGTTTTCCAAGCGAACCTAGCAGAATATTGTCAGGTAGATGGCTATGATCTTTATGATGAACGAGTGTTTGAAGTTTCTTCAATTCACGCCCTACGGCGGCGAGTAAAAAATCCTACAGCTGCTCTGGAAGGTACTGGTTTTCCCGAGTTTATGGGTGCATTAAACACCTTTTTGACGAAAGAAAGAGCGATTGCAGAATTACGCCAAGCTAGAACTCTAGCACGACAAGCTGATAGCCATGTCCACGAAGCAATTGAACGGCGTATCCCTTTGCTTAATCAGGATGTGGAAGAGTTGAAACATCGGATTAATTCAGTAGAACCGGAATTCGATAGACTGACGGAAATTCGCAATCACCTACAGCAAGACATTAGGAAAATTGGAGACAGAAAAGCAAAAGCGATCGCAGATTCTTTTCGTAGCTATACTTTGAGTTTGGGGAATACCTTTGAATCAGATTTCCTCCGCTATCAGCCGGAAATCCGATTTATGGATATCATGAACCAAAGCAGGCGACAAGCCTTTGAAGCTGCACTAAAGCAGGCATTTGAAAATTACATTAACGATAAAATTGCGGCTTGGAGCATCCTGGCAGAGCATGAGATGAATGGCGCTTTTGCTGAGCTATCTCAAATTGCCGCCAACTATGGTGCTGACTATGCCAAAGTAACAGGTAGGATTACAGAAAAACTCACTGGGCAGAAAGTACAAGCAGGTAATCTATCATCAACTGAGCAAGATAGTTCTCCGAGCTGGGCAAAGTGGGCAATGGGACTATTTTCTTTGGCTTCGGGTAATTTAGCTGGTGTAGCCTTGGCAGGAGCAGGCTTTGACTGGAAAGATATCCTACTCAACATGATTGCTGTAATGGGTATTGGGGGCATTATTACTGCGATCGCGGGAGGTATTATGGGACCAGTGGTACTAGCATTGCTCAGTTTGGGAGTAGGAGCATTGCAGATGGATAAAGCTCGTCAAGAATTAGTGAAAGCAGCGAGGAAAGAGTTAGTCAAATATCTGCCTCAGGTAGCGCAAGAGCAATGGCAACCAATTCATGATGCCATTAAAGAATGTTTTGCTAACTATGAGGAAGAAGTGATTGAGCGGGTAAATGATGATATTCAGTCTCGCAAAGCGGAGTTAGACAACTTACTCCAGCAAAAAGAATCCCGAGAAATTAATCGAGGAGCCGAATTAGCTCGTCTGCGACAATTAGAAACCGATGTTTCTTCTACTTCCCGCAATATTGACACAGTTTACCAAGATTTTTTGGTAACTGTTGCTTGAGGAGATGAGGAAGAAAACCCAATTCCCAAACAACAAATGACAAACAACAAATCCATGAGTATTACTCTAACAAAGACACAAGAACAATTTATCCAGGCTAAACTGCGAACAAGCAAATATCGCTCGGCGGAAGAAGTGTTGGAAGTTGCCTTGCGGTTGTTGGATGAATACGATTGTGCAGAGCCAACACTTGGTGAAGGTACTGATAGTGAATGGCTCAGCTCTGTACGTGCAAAAATAGATGCTGCTGTTGCTATCTCCGAACATACTCCACCTATTGATGGCGAAGCCTTTATTGCAGGCATTTTGCAGCGTTTCCGGCAAGCACGTGAGACTCAAACATGAAACGCTATCTCATCAACGTTCTTGCTAGCCAAGATCTCAACGAAATTGCCGATTACTTCACCACCAATAATATCGAAGCAGGTGAGCGTTTTTTTCAAGATTTTGCCCGTCGCTGCCAGCAATTAGTCAATTTCCCCAATTTAGGCAAGAGCTATGCAGAAATACGTCCCAATCTTAGAGGTTTGCCTTTGGATGGGTATGTTATCTTCTACAGAATTTTGGACGATGGTATTGAAATACTGCGTGTAGTTAGTGATCGTCGCGATTTACCGTCTTTAAGGATTCGCCGCACCTGCCCGGTGGTGAAATTACTCTACTCGACAGGCCAATAGGTAAACATGCGTTTCGCGGCTGACTGGCAAGCCTCTTACAAACTCTGAAAAATAAGTTGGGCCTGGTGCTGGGGCATAAGTAAACCCCACAAAGGTTCCCCCTGCTCCAATAATCCTATTGATTGCAGCTTGCTCTTCTCGAGAAAACGGATAAACTGCGTAATCCTTGGATTGTGCGGTGCCATTGCCAGTAAAAGTTTTCCCGACCTGATACGGTGTTTTTTCAGGATTAGCTACGATTTCACGAGTAGCATCCGCCAATGTTCCGAATGTCACACTCCTATCGTCTTGTGATAGGAAGTGAATTTTAACCCCTGTCGGGATTATCCAGTTATCCATTCCTGGACGCCGCTGTCCGTGACCGGCAATTGCATAGTTCGCTCTTGGCATCTTTCTGTCCTCAGTGGTTTATAGACAATCAATTCTAGTGCGATCGCAGATCTCGTAGGTTAGGTTGGGTTGAGAACCATAACGAAACCCAACAAATGTAACAAAACACATGGTTTTGTTTCACTTTTTTCTACTCAACCTACTGTGAACTTTGAGCTTGAGAAAAAGAAATGATGAAAAAGATTAATCTTTTTCTTTCTTCTCTTCGTTGTTTCTATAATCTTTCATTTCGCCCTACACTGTCAGTCAGAAAAGTCGGATTAAAAAGTCAGAAAAGTTGGATCTTTAATCTGTTCGTATCGGATTACCATCTTGTTCGTGCTTGCGCATTTCTTGTAGGTTGGCTTTCCTTTCTCTTGACACAAAGATATTGTGTAACACTGACCATAGTGGGAGCGCTTGCCTCGTAGATACAGCTATAGGGTGAGGTAGATATTGCTCTCAAATTAGAGCGCAGCTATTTGTGATTTTTGAGATATGAGTAACCCTACAGTTTGCTCAAATTTGCTAAGAGTACCTCTTCAATCCCTTGAGGAAAGTCAACTTGCAAAAAGTAGTCCTCTGGATATAAGTAATCTTCTCCACAATCATCCACAACTCGAATATAGTTATCTCTCGCTGCTGAGGAATCGGGCAAAACTTGATAAACTTTAAACCTCGTTAAATCGTCACAACCTTCATTGCGAAGACAAATTACTAATTGTACTTTTTTTGTGGCTGCCATCCCTCTAGTCCAAGAAACACTTAATCTTGATCTTTTTCTTGCCTATACCATGTGCTTCATACCAGTGCAATTCAGCTTGCCTGATACTTCCATTACCCAGGCGCACTGTTGCAACACCTTTTAGCTTACGCCAACGCCCCACGCCATACTTCTCTCGTAACTTAGGTAATTCTCTGATGGAACTGCCGATAGCGATCGCTTCTATTCCAGAAATTACGCCAAGGATTTCAAAATTCACAAGTTATCATAACCATAGATAACTCAAGTTTAACTCCAAGCGTACGCCTACGACACTAGCGATACTGAGCGCACTAAATTTACACAACTAATATGAAAAGCTTTTACTAACCAGAAGTTTGTTCCACAGTTTCTCTCTGTGTTCCTCTGTGCCTCTGTGGTTCGTTTCCTTACTCTACTCTATCCATAGGCGCACACCTACCCTATTATCAAGTAATGTTAGCAAAAAATAAAAGCAAATGCAACCAAATCCCAAAATTCACATCCACATGGGAAAAGGATTTAATTGTTCTTCTGTTAAAGACTCTGGTAACCAACCAATTTTCACCGGCACATCATACAACCTTCCTGCCCCCAAGCGCTTCCACATATGGCGCATTCCTGGAATAATTACCTTAGCCACTCTCAAGCCAATATCAGGACGGGTCTGATCTAAAACCAAAAGTTCTAACCCATTTTGCTCAACAATTCGTTGACACAGTTTAACATCCTCTAATAAATCATCACTAGCTAAGGGCAAATAATCACTACTCTTTGTCGGCATCATTTGACGATCACTAACCAGATAAGATTGATTAGTTAAAGTAGCCGTTTCCCACCATTGAATCGCTAGCGGATCAGCAGAGGGGGGATAGTTCGTTGTCCCATCATCCTTAAAAGATAGCACATTAGGTAAAATCTGATTAACCTCAGTTAAAGCTCGACTAATGGCAATTTTGGGGTCAAAATGGGCTCCATATCCTAACAGGATATCCTCCACTTCCCGATCTTTCCTGGAACTAATGGCAGCAAAACAAGGAATATTCAAATCACTGGTAATATCTAACACCCACAAATCCCGACCTAGGCTTTGGTAATATTGTTCTAAACTGTGAAAATAGGGTTCATCAAAACTAGCCAAATCTACGCTTTGTTTAGAGAGACGGTTATACCACCATAACGCCACACAATCTCGTTCCACTATTTCCATAAATCCCTGTAAAATCGCCTCTTCTATAGTATTTCCCGCCGCACAACCATTGGAGTCAGCCCAACAGTCTAGAGGAGAAGGTTGAGGATAACCGTAGTAACAGTAAACAGTAGGTAAATATTTAAAGTCTTGCTCGGTTAAAGACCAAACAGGAGTCCAATCAATTTCCCTGGCTTCATCAAAGGCTGCTGGTACTTTTTGAAACCAGCCTTGACAAGCAGCATTCCACTCTTCTCGCTCTTGGTATTGCTGCTGACTAAAATTCAGGCACTGATGAGGATGAATGGCTTTATCTCCTAGTTGTTGATAACTAGCCCTTTCCCTAACTTCATTTCCTTGAAAGACTCCCGAGTACCGTTCAATCGCCTCACCAAAACCACTTGCCCTTGCTTGACTATCAGTTCTGCCCTTGCCTGAACTTCTCCCGCCAATATTTTGCTGTAAATTAGCTAAATCATCGAAAACATTGCGAAAATGATGTTTAGCAACATAAGTATTAATTAATCCCGGGCTGTTAATTTTGGTTAGTTCTCGAACAATACCGGTAATCGGGCTAATATGATGTCGATATTTTTGCAAAGTTTCTACAGGGGAGCAAAACCGGTGGCCCCCGTCAATAGTAAAGCTTTTTTTACGATGCCCTAAAACCACAGGTAAGGGTTTTTGATGCAATATTAGTCCACAACTAGGACATTGAGGGCGTTTAACGAGAATGTGATTTTGAATTTGCAGGGTGAGGGTATCATAAGTCATCAGATTACCTACTAATCTGGGATTGTTTTTTTTGACAATCCATTTAAAAACCTCTGTCGCTGCCATAGTTAAGGCATTTTGCATCGTAGCAGGTGCAAAACCTAGCGGCGGTGTTAAAGAGGTTGTCAGATCTTTAGATCTACCAATAAACTCTTCCATGGGTCGATTATCTCGCCAACGCTGGGCAAAACAATGCCAACATCCTGTTTGCTGAGGGTGAAATAGAGGACCAATCCAACTAATTGTTCCTAATGGTTTGAGCAACATCCAAGGGGTTCGGGATGTTAATGCTTGCTGATTAAACTCCTCTAAATAGGGGTGGAGATAATCATCAGTTAAAATAATAGTTAAATCACCTTCGTCAGCTACTTGAATTTGGAGGGATTTTAAAATATTAATCAAATCTTGCTCAGGAACTGAACTCAAGGATTTTACAGCAATCTTAGTTGATTGCAATTGCTGGTAGGCTTCAGTCGCAGAAATATTAAGATGATGGCAAAAAATGGCTAAATCAGGAGGTAATAATTCATTTTTCTCTAAAACATATCCCTGTTTATGTAATTGAAATAGAGCTTGTTGAATTTGTATGCTAAAATTAAGTATTAATTGAAAAAAGTTAGCAGATTCTTGAGTTAATGTCTGGTCTTCTAGAATTTCTAGTTGAAGCAGATCAATAATTTCATCAACCTGACGTTGACCATCAATTAATTTCACTAAGCGGCAGTAAAGAGCATCTTGGATACACACCGATTCTCTCTCAGATACAAAAAATACGGTATCTGGCTCTAGGGTTTCAATTAAGTAAGCGGGATTAAGATAGGGTTGATTGAGCATAGTCGTAAACACCTCTTATACTGATTCAAACTTTTTACCAAAAATCCTAAAATCTTTCTTAATTCTTAATTCTCAATTCACCATCGCACCATTGTAAAACTCGATTCCATGCCCACCATTGATCAGGATCTTGCCCTTGACTTTGGCAAGCTTTGCTACTTATATAACCTAGATGACCACCATCAGCAGTTAATAGTAAATCAATCGCTGAATTCTCAGCACAGGCAGCTTGCAAATCCGGTATAATTTCCGGGTCAAACATGGGATCATCGACAGCGTAAAGGATGAGAGTTGGTTTTTTGAGTTGAGGTAACAGATAAAGAGCATTACTAGCTTCGTAGTACTCTTCTACCGATGAGAAACCCAGCCGTTCAATCACTAGTTCGTGATCAAAGCCCCAAATACTGTTAGCTCTTTTAATTGCAGCAGGATCTATTGCCTCTGGGTGAGCTTGATGAATTCGCCGAGCTAGCTTTTTGAGTTCCCGCGCGATCGCTTTTTCTAAATGTTTACCTAGTGGTTGTTTGATTAGATAAGAAAGGGAACGGTTAGCATCCAGATTGGGACAAATTACTGCCCCCCCGCCAATTTCCGATTCTTGTAATCCTAAATCCTGCCCCCAGCTAGCGATTGTTTGTCCGGCTTTAACTGCCCATAGTGCTAGCTGCCCTCCTAGGGAGAAACCTGTGAACCAGAAGGGGGCTGGGCAACCTATTTGTTTCGCCTCAGCAGCAATACGGACAAAATCCTCTCCCTCATATAAACCATCAGAAGTCAATGTTGGAGACAACTCAGCCGTTTTTCCGTGAGCACGCCAGTCAAAAAGCACGACTGCATAGCCTTGAGCAAATGCTTTACGCCCTAAAAGTCTCAGAAACCATTGGTTATCAAGATTACCTGTAATCCCATAAGTACCAACAATTGTGCCTTTAGGATTCTCAGGAGTAGCAACAATGCCAAAAATAGGCACACCAGAAGCACCAGTAAAGATTCTCTCTTGGTAGAATGGTTCTGGAGCAGAAATGGTCATCTCCCATTTACGGCTGGCTTTTAAAGTGGTGTAGAGAGTCATTGTTAAGCCATTTCTCAGCAACCGATGAGTATGGAAAGAATGGGTCATAATTATGGGGAGATGCACTAATGGTCAATGGTTAATTGCTTTTTTTCCCTGATCTATGAAGCAGTCTTAGGAAAAACGAGATGAGATTATAGGCAATTAAACAGACATGATAATACCTAAGTAAGATTTTCGCTTTCGTTAGCGCTACCCTTAATAGTACTCTGCTGGTAAGGGCAATTTATTCGTCAAACTAGCCAGAGTGTACACCTTTGATAAACCCTAACTCATCCGTTCATTCATGCTTTTGAGGATTTATCCCCGTAAGCAACGATACTTGTTTACTAAACCTCGACACTCTCCATTGAAGTTACTTCCTTGGTTGATACCAGTGCTAGCGGTTGTGCTCTTCTGTGGCTACAGGGAAATCAAGAGCTATGTTGTGCAACCAGAAGCTATCTTTGTCTTGGGAGGAGCAGAGGAGCGAGAGTCATTTGCTGCTAAATTTGCCAAGCTCCATCCAGAGCTAGATATTTGGGTATCTTCCGGTAGCCCAGAATGGTACACTCAAAAGATATTTGCTAAAGCTGGAATTATCCAAGAACGCTTGCATATAGACCGTCGAGCTGTAGACACAGTGACAAATTTCACAACTTTGGTGGATGAGTTGAAAGCTGAGGGGATTGATAGCGTTTATTTAGTTACCTCAGACAATCATATGCGCCGTGCTCGCGTGATTGGTGAAATTGTCTTTGGTAGTCGGGGAATTATCTTAGAGCCTTTACCGGTTACTTCGGGACGTTCCCCTGAACCGATTGATAAATGCTTTCGAGATGGGATAAGAGCTATCCTTTGGTTAACAACTGGTCATACAGGTGCTACCCTAGGTCAGACATCAGATAGTGATCATTAGTAATATCAAGTTCGGTAGAACACTTACACTATTAACCGAACATGATATTACAGAGTCCATGCCGCCTCACACACCAAACGAAGACCAAAACTGCCATTCATAGAATTTGTACATGTTCGAGCCGCAGAGCGGCAGGTATTAGGAGAGTTGTATCTGCGTTTGATGTAACCGCCCCGCATCACTTTATGATGGCTATTCCACACACTACCATCTGTTGGCGCACCTTTATAGTTCGGATGGCAACCGTCTGCACACAACTCCCCCATATTCCCATGCATATCGTAGAGTCCAAAGGCATTGGCTACTCGAAAATGCCCCACTGGGGTAGTTTGATTTCGGTATTCCCCCTTTGGCTCAGAAGTGTAGGCGAAGTCACGATAGTAGTTAGCCAAATCTGGGGTAATGGTTTCCCCAAAGTGAAAGGGGCTATTAGTTCCAGCACGACAGGCATATTCCCATTCTGCCTCACTGGGTAACCGATACTGCCGCCCAGTTTTCTGAGAGAGGCGAGCGAAAAATTCTTGGAGCCTACTTAGTTCTTTTAATTTGCCTACAAAAGGAAAGAAAGCCCCTTTAAACTCCTTAGAGCGATTGAGAGGAACAAGGGTGTTGAAAAGTCTCGGCAAAGCAGCTATAGCTTGCCATTGCGCCTGAGTCACTAGATATTTGCTCATAAAGAAGGATTTAACCGTGACTTGATGCTGCGGACTTTCAGTGGATTGATGTCCCTTTTCGGTTTCTGGCGAACCCATGAGAAATGTTCCACTCGGAATCTTCACCATTTCGAGGGTGACACCATTGCCTAAGTCTTCTGCAAAAAATTGAGCTTGTTTCGTAGAGCGACTGTTTACCACCCCTTGAGCATCTACCGTTACTACCTCAAATTCAAACCGAGGTAAATAGTCGCTTAACTGCCTGTTAAGCTTGGAAGAATCACGATCCTTGAGCAAGGAATAGGCAGCATACTGCACCTGGGGTGATTTATCGTGCAACCCTTGCAGCTCCCCATCGCACACTACACGAAGACCGACATTGGTCTCTAGCAAGGAATCTGAACAAGCTATATTTTGTGTGCGGCACGCAGAACGGCAGAGTTGAGGCACGAATTGCCAGGAACCGCCCCGCAAAAGCCTACAATCATTATCATCATTATCTGACCACATACTACCGTCTGTAGGCGCACCTTCATAATTATCATGCCAATGGTCTTGACACCACTCCCAGACATTGCCATGCATATCGTAGAGTCCAAAGGCATTGGCCACGCCAAAACTCCCTACTGGAGTTGTCCCCTCACGGCTAATCCCTGGTGGACCTTGACCATAAGAACCCTTAAGAATAGTTCCCATACGAGGTATCCAAGGAATTCCCTTATAGTTAGCCAAATCTGCGGTAATGGTTTCCCCAAAGTGGAAAGGGGTAGTAGTTCCAGCACGACAGGCGTATTCCCATTCTGCTTCGCTGGGTAACCGATACTGCCTTCCAGCTTTTTTAGAGAGGCGAGCACAAAATTCTACAACATCCCACCAAGATACCTGTTCGACAGGGAGATTGGCTCCTTTAAACTTAGATGGATTGGGATTAAGGGGGTAGTAGATTTTCGGCAAAGCAGCTACAGCTTGCCATTGTGCCTGAGTCACTGGATACTTGCCCATAAAGAAGGATTTAACCGTGACTTGATGCTGCGGACTGTCAAATTTTCCAGGGATTGCATAATTGAAACCAAGGTAAATAGTCGCTTAACTGCCTGTTAAGCTTGGAAGAATCACGATCCTTGAGCAAAAAGTAGGCAGCATACTGCACCTGGGGTGATTCATCCTGCAAAGCTTGCAGTATTAACTCTACGCCCGCTTCCCCGTAATTGAGGGCATCAGAGAGAGCAGCAAGCCGTTGCTCAACAGTGGCAACAGCTAAGCGCCGCTTAACTCCTTCGATTCCTCCTAGGACTAAACCGTCTACGAGTAGAGGTGTTTCACCGCCTAAAACAACATCATCTGATGAGGGCGAATTATCTTCTTCTTTAGGATTAGTTGGCATTTGGAAGTGTTCTCCTAACAGTATTGGGGTAGCTGGAGCAATCAAGGTAAAGTTAACTTATGGATAAATTTCCCCAGGTAGGGAGCAAGCAAAAACAGAAAAACTAATGGCATCTGAACGAATTACTATTTTATCAAGTAGAGAAATTGAGAAAATGCGTCGGGCTGGAAGCTTGGCAGCAGAACTTTTAGATCACCTGGAACCAATGGTGAAGCCAGGAGTCAGCACTCAGGAACTCAACGATGAAGCAGAGCGTTGGACTAAAGCTCATGGAGCCAAAAGCGCTCCCCTTGGCTACAACGGCTTTCCCAAATCTATCTGCACTAGTGTCAACGAAGTTGTTTGTCATGGCATCCCCAACCAGAAGCAAATTCTCCAAGATGGAGACATTATCAATATTGATGTCACCCCAATTGTTGATGGTTTCCATGGGGATACTTCCAAAACTTTCTTTGTGGGTACCCCCTCGCCCTTAGCCAAAAAGTTGGTAGATGTTACCCTCGAATGTATGATGCGGGGAATTGCAGTAGTTAAACCAGGGGCAAGGATTGGAGATATTGGTGCAGCAATTCAGGAATATGCTGAACCTCATGGATTTTCAGTAGTACGAGATTTTGTCGGCCATGGAGTTGGTAGGATTTTCCATACAGCTCCCCAGATTCCCCATTATGGCAAGCGAGGCAAGGGTAAGAAACTCCGTACTGGTATGGTATTTACCATTGAGCCGATGATTAATGAAGGTACCTGGGAAGTGGAGGTTATGGCTGATAAGTGGACAGCACTCACTCTTGATCGCAAACTTTCAGCTCAATTTGAGCATACACTTGCAGTTACTCCCGATGGTGTGGAAATTTTGACTCTGCGTGAAGAAATAGCCCAAAGGCAATCAGCTTAGGGAATTGATAATTGATAATTGATAATTGATAATTGATAATTGATTAATTTGGTTTAAGACCTCTCCTTTCTCCGAGAAAATAATTACAATTTTTTCTAATTATCAATCTTTTTTCTTGATTGAAGAGGTAATTGTCCATTGTCCATTGTCCATTGTCAATTTTTGAACATTAGACTTTTTGCATTGCCTCGATAATCATGAAAGCAGCGAAGTATGTCTGGGGAATAGGATTGAGTCGAACAGGAACAACTTCCCTAGCTCAAGCCTTAGGTATTTTGGGCTATAAGACGATTCACTATCCTCTATATTTCGAGGAGATCAAAGGATTCAGAGCTGCCACTGATATCACAATTTTGCTGTGGCTAGAAACTTTGGATCAAAAATATCCTGGCTCAAAGTTCGTTTGGACAGAACGGGATATTAATAGTTGGTTGACTTCCTGCGAAAAACACCTAGCTCACTCAAACCCAGATGCTAGGATGCTAGAAATCAGGCAAGAGTGTTTCGGCTGTACCGATTTTAATGAAAAATTATATCTACAGGCATACCAGCACCACCTTGCCAAAGTTGAAGAGTACTTCCGCGATCGCCATCAGGACTTTTTGAAAATTAATATTATAGCTGGTCAGGGCTGGGAAGTACTTTGCCCATTCTTGGGTAAGTCAATTCCCAAGAAACCATTCCCTTATTTGCATAATTCATCGAGAAACAAAATTTTAGTATTTATTGATTCAATGGTTGAATCAATAAAGCAGTTGTTAGCTTCTGCCAAGGCTCGTATTCGTCATTAACTCATCCCTATCCTAAGAAGGATAGAGATGACCGCCGACTTCTGTTACATTCCTCAGGTTTGGAGAGTTGCCGCATCCGACTCAGTAGGGGAAGCAAATCTTTGGGTAATCCAAACAGTAACAATATGGGATAACAATCCCATAGGCCCGGCAAATAAGCAAAGGAGAAGAGAGTGAACTGTCCAGGTGTCAGTACGTTGACCTTCTAAGTAAATGTAGCGTCCTACAAACAAATCCATCACCAGAAAATGTACCCATCCAGTAGCTGCTGCTGTTTCGTCAGCAAAAAATCGAGCAATATCAGCTACCTGCGGATTAGACAAAGCTGCGGCAGATTCTGGGGTAATGCTGCTAATGAACAAATACAAATATAAACCCACCAAAGGCATAAAGGGAAGATAAGATGTCATAACTTTGCGAGTCACTCCCCAGCTAGGCAGCACAATCATCAGCAACCAGAAAGGTAGAACGAAGATATTGGCAATGTTGAAAAGTTGAGCGATCATAATATTAAGTATGGGGATACAAGGGTGACTATTTGCAATTCTACTGTCTTAATTGAGTAGAATCTGATTTTAGTGTCGTCAATTACTGATTTGTCAATGCCAAATTCATCAATGCCACTGGAGTCAATCCGTGCCCATGTTTTCGTTTCTGGAAGGGTTCAAGGAGTTGGCTATCGGTACTCTACAATGTTGCAGGCAAAGCATTTAGGAATAAGTGGCTGGGTGCGAAATCTTTTGGATAAACGAGTCGAAGCAGTTTTTGAAGGGACTCAGGTTGCGGTTGAAGCAATGGTTCGTTGGTGTCATACTGGGCCATTAAATGCTGGGGTTAATGATGTTATGGTTAAGTACGAAACTCCTCAAGGAATGCAAGGATTTGAAATTAAACGTTAATGAAAATTGAGAATTTTGCTTACAAGGTAGAGATTATCCTGTACAGTTGTTCCTGAATTAGCGGAAACTCAGATAGCAACTACACTTGATACTGCGATGCAAATTGACTGGCAAACCACTAAAACCTACGAAGACATCTTCTATCACAAAACTGACGGTATTGCCAAAATCACGATCAATCGTCCTCACAAACGCAATGCTTTCCGTCCCAAAACCGTATTTGAACTCTACGATGCTTTCTGTGATGCTCGTGAAGACTCGCGGATTGGTGTTGTCTTGTTGACTGGAGCAGGACCTCACACCGATGGGAAATATGCTTTTTGTGCTGGTGGGGATCAATCGGTGCGAGGTAAGGCTGGATATGTGGATAATGAAGGCGTTCCTCGCTTAAATGTTCTGGATTTACAACGGTTAATTCGCTCCATGCCGAAGGTGGTGATTGCCCTGGTAGCTGGGTATGCGATTGGTGGTGGTCATGTCTTACATTTGATTTGTGACTTAACTATTGCTGCGGACAATGCTATCTTTGGTCAAACTGGCCCAAAAGTTGGCAGTTTCGATGGCGGGTTTGGTGCTAGTTATCTTGCCAGAATTGTTGGTCAAAAAAAAGCGCGAGAAATTTGGTTCCTTTGCCGTCAGTACACAGCATCTCAAGCCTTGGATATGGGTTTAGTGAACTGTGTTGTGCCTGTAGAAAAGTTGGAAGCAGAAGGTATCCAATGGGCCCAGGAAATTTTGACAAAGAGCCCGATTGCCATCCGTTGCTTGAAAGCTGCTTTTAATGCTGATTGCGACGGTCAAGCCGGTCTCCAAGAACTTGCTGGTAATGCTACTTTACTTTACTACATGACGGAAGAAGGAGCAGAAGGAAAACAGGCTTTTCTAGAAAAGCGCCCACCTGATTTTCGTCAATATCCTTGGTTACCTTAAAGTAATGAGCATTAGAGGAACTTCTGCCCCAAAAAGAAGGGAATTATAAGTGATGATCCGAACTTGATATTACTCATTCAGCAAGCCTATTTAAGAGAATACCAGGTTGACCGTCCCTTGCCATGGCGCATTAATGTTTTCATCTCTATGAGTTCATTAATTCTTGCTTTAATTGTGCTGCGGCTTGCTTGAGTATATTTCTCAATCTCTCTTGTGGTAATTCTGCCATGTTGTTTAGCCAATTCTAAAATCTCAACAGATAGTTCTGGTAGAGAAGTTTGCATGATCCGTTCTCTATCTAGCTTGACTACTAAATGGTCTTTTTGTCGTTTGAGAGAATGGAGAAAAAACTGGAGCCAAGCTGTCCAATTAGGCTTGTCAGTCTTTAAGCTCTTTTGGGTACGCCTTAAAGCTAAATAATAGCTATCTTTGTTTTGTTCAATTATAGTTTCCAGAGAGCTATAAGGTACATAAGCATATCCATTTTTTAACAGTAACCATGTCGTCAAAACTCTGGAAAGACGACCATTGCCATCTTGAAACGGATGAATAGCCAGAAACTGAACAATAAAAATACCAATAATCAATAAGGGATGAAGTAGCTTTTCGGCAAAAGCATTACGACTCCAAAAGACTAACTCTTCCATTAACAAGGGAGTTTCAAAAGGAGAAGCAGTAACGAATAAAATTCCTAGACTCTTACCTTGTTGGTCAAATGCTTCAATATGATTCTCTACTAGCTTATAGTTACCTCGATGTCTTTCATCTTTATCACTGTATTGCAGCAGTATCGAATGTAGTTGTTTAATATAGTTCTCAGTCAGAGGTATCATTTCCCAACTTTCAAACAAGATCTGCATTACTTCTGCATAACCAGCTACTTCCTGTTCATCACGAGTTGTCAAAGATTTTTGCTCTATATTACTCAGTAGAGTTTCAATTTGGCGATCGCTGAGCTTTGCGCCTTCAATACGAGTCGATGAACCGATACTTTCAATAGTTGCAACCTTTCTTAAGGCGGCAAGACGTTCAGGAGCCAGGGTTCCTAAAGCTCGCCATGAACCTTTAAACTCATCAATTTCGGCGATGAGTTTAAGTATTTGGGGAGTTATTTCCAAACTGCTGATGTCCATAATTGTCATTTTAGCCAATTATTTGACCAAGAAAAACCAATTATGTCCAATTAGAACCAATTATAGCGCTTCACCGAAAGCGGCGGGAAGCCCATTCTTTTATCATGCAGCTACACTTCAATCTGTCATTCTGAACGGAGCGATAGCGGAGTGAAGAATCTCGATGTGATTAGGTAGTAGGTTGGGTGGAACGTAGTGAAACCCAACACTAACTATGGATTTGTTACACAAAAGTTGATGCGATCGCTTATAACACTAATTAAGTACCTTAGATCGTCGAGTTGGAACGAAATCATGCTATCATAGTTAATTAAACTTCTCCTCTTCCCGATCGCCCTTTTACTATATTAATACGATGAGAATCGGCAACTTGCGGGCATAAGGACGGCTCTTGCAAAAACTGATCTTTCACCAGGGTTCGAGTAATCCTAACTTTTCCTACACCTGGAACTACGACTGTTGGACTTCTCAAAAAATTACGAAGGTAGAATGAAGAATATAGAATCACTTACTCATTCTTAATTCTTAATTCTTAATTCTTAATTCTTAGATGAACCTTGACCCACTTATCAAGGCAATTACCACAATTGCAGGTTCTGCTACTCCTTTAGTTAAAAATAAGCTGGAGCGTCACGAACTTGTAATTAAAATTCTCCAAAAGTTTAACCTTAATCCGGACCATCCTCCTGCTGATTTTACTGGGGTTTATCAATATGCTCTGGTTGAGTATGGTATTGGTAAGCCGGAGCCGGTTCTGGAACTGTTCCGGCAAAAGGAGATTCAACAAGCTTTGCGCCAAGCTTTAGATCAAAATAACTTTGCTTTGCTCCTCCAAGAAGCGGATCAATTTCTCGATTGGCACTGCTTGGGGGATACAATTCGGGAGTTGGAGATTGATCCGCGTCGGGAGTTTTACGAGTTTGTTGCGGTTTTTGTGGAAGTAGCTAAGCGCACCCGCACTCCAGCGGAAGTGTTGACTAATCAGCGGTTGGGTAAGCTTCACCAAAGCCTTAGTCAACTACAACAGCGTTTGGATAGACTGCCTACAGCTGAGGGGATTCGCACAGAAATTGCTCAGCTACTGCAACAAAATTATCCGGCACTCCAGGCGACTGAGTTAGCTACGGAACATTCTTGTCGCGCTTTGGTGTTAGCTCAGCAGTTGCGAGGCTGGTTTGAAACCTTAGATTATCGCTTTGAGCCTTATCAAGTCTGGGAAGAGGATTATTTTGAGCAAATTATCAATATTCCCGCCCGTAGGGGATTTGACCGTATTTTAGTCCGGGGTATTGCTGGAGAAGCACAGTTAGCGGATGTGGTGGCGCTCGGGCAGTCGGTGGAGGAGCAGAAAACAGATGAAGGCTGGCTGGTTACCTCCCGTCGCCTGAGTCGCTCAGCCAGGGATGAGGTGGAAAAGCGGGAAAATCGCCACCTGTTTTGCTATACCTTTGATGAGTTATTAGATGAAACGGCTGATTTTAGTAACTATATTACTTGGTTGGAGGCAGAGGTCAAGGGTAGAGATATCGACCAAATGTATGTGCCTCTTGCTTGCACCAAAGAAGAATTTGACCCGGTGAGCAAGCAAAGGCTGGCAGTTAGTCGTTATGATCAACGGGATGGTTGGATTGATGGCTATGTTGACTTGTGGTTAGATGATCCAGCTAAGGAGCATCTCTCGGTTTTGGGAGAATTTGGTACAGGTAAAACCTGGTTTGCCTTTCACTATGCTTGGACTGCTCTACAACGCTATCTTCAAGCCAAGCAACGGGGTATTCAGCGTCCCCGTTTACCCCTAGTTATCACACTGCGAGACTACAGCAAAGCCCTGAATGTGGAGAATGTTCTGGCAGGCTTCTTTTTTAGTAAGCATAACATCCGCATTAATAGCGAAGTTTTTGACCAACTCAATCGTATGGGCAAGCTGTTGCTTATTTTTGATGGGTTTGATGAGATGGCGGCAAAAGTTGATCGTCAGCAGATGATTAACAACTTTTGGGAGTTGGCAAAGGTGGTAGTGCCGGAAGGCAAGGTGATTCTTACCTGTCGCACGGAACATTTCCCTGAGGCGAAGGAAGGACGAGCGCTGCTGAATGCGGAGTTGCAGGCATCTACGGTTGCTTTAACTGGAGAAACACCCCAGTTTGAGGTGTTGGAGTTGGCGAAGTTTGATGATGAGCAAATCCGGGAGGTGTTGTCCTTTCAGGCAGATGAGTCAACGGTTGAGAAGGTGATGGGTAATCCTCAACTGTTGGATTTAGCCCGCCGTCCTGTAATGACAGAATTAATTCTAGAGGCATTGCCGGAGATTGAGCAAGGTAAACCTGTGGATTTATCTAGGGTTTACCTCTATGCAGTGCGGCGCAAGATGGAGAGGGATATTACCGCTGAGAGGACGTTTACCTCGCTGGCGGATAAGCTCTATTTCTTGTGTGAGTTATCTTGGGAAATGCTTTCTAATGATGAGATGAGTCTCAATTATCGCCTATTTCCCGATCGCATCCGTCGTTTATTTGGTTCAGTGGTGCAAGAGGAGAAGGATTTAGACCACTGGCATTATGACATGATGGGACAATCGATGCTGGTTCGTAATGCTGAAGGAGATTATACTCCAGCCCATCGATCGCTATTGGAGTTTTTTGTAGCTTATAAGTTAGCGGCGGAGTTGGGGGTGTTGGCAGCTGATTTTACCGAGTTGGCGCAGGCACAGTCAGGATTGGATAGCAGTGCAGCACCTCAGAATTATACTTGGTCTGACTATTTCCAGCGTGAAGTAGATGAAAATGGAGAAGTAATTGCGATCGCACCTTTGAAGGGATTTGTCAGTGAATCACTAGCGCAGCTTCGTGAGACTGTGGGAAAAGGGGTGCTGACAAAGGCGGTGCTGGATTTGATTGTACCGATGAACCTAACCCCCCCAACCCCCCTTCCCTACGAGGGAAGGGGGGAGTTAGATAAGGGAACCGGAGAATCTTACTCCCCTCTCCTTGCAGGAGAGGGGCAGGGGGAGAGGTCAAAATCTGCACTTCTGGAAACTTTGGAGGCGACAAGGGGTAAAACAGAAGAGGAAGTGGGTT
The DNA here is from genome assembly GCA_965222765.1 of Caldora sp. Taxonomy (GTDB): domain Bacteria; phylum Cyanobacteriota; class Cyanobacteriia; order Cyanobacteriales; family Coleofasciculaceae; genus Caldora. The sequence continues at coordinate 33,874 of CBDCVG010000025.1, read as the reverse complement.
ATGTTGGGGGGAATGCGGCAACGCTGTTAGTGAAGCTTGATAAAAATGCGATCGTAAGTAAGGATCTCTCCCGTGCTGTAATTAAAGGGGCTGATTTTGCTAATGCTAGCCTGCATGACGTTAATCTTGCTGAAGCGAATCTGGCTGATTGTGTTTTTACTCAAACCTTTGGTAGTATTCATTCCGTAGCATTTAGTCCGAACGGAAAAATTTTGGCAACAAGTGATAGTCTTGGCGACATTCGTCTTTGGCGTATCGCTGATGGTAAGCAAATTTTCATCTGCAAGGGGCATACCTATTCAGTAAGGTCACTCGTTTTTAGTTGTGATGGTCAAACTCTGGCTAGTGTAAGTTCTGATCGTACTGTGAAGCTTTGGGACATTCACACAGGTCAATGCCTTAATACTTTGCAGGGACACACTAATCGAGTAATGTCAGTCGATTTTAGTTGTGATGGTCAAATTCTGGCTAGTGGTAGTGAAGACCATACTATAAAGCTTTGGGATATTCACACGGGTCAATGCCTCAATACTTTGCAAGGTCATACCAGTGTGGTAAGGTCAGTCGATTTTAGTTGTGATGGTCAAACTCTGGCTAGTAGCAGTGAAGATCATACCGTGAAGCTTTGGGATATTCACACAGGTCAATGCCTTAATACTTTGCAAGGCCATACCAATGTGGTAAGGTCAGTCGATTTTAGTTGTGATGGTCAAACTCTGGCTAGTGGTAGTTTAGACTGTACCGTGAAGCTTTGGGACATTCACACAGGTCAATGTCTAAAGACCTTGCAGGGACACACTAATCGAGTAAGGTCAGTCGCCTTCAGTTGTGATGGGCAAACTCTGGCTAGTGGCAGTGAAGATCATACCGTGAAGCTTTGGGATATTCACACAGGTCAATGCCTCAATACTTTGCAGGGTCACACCAATGTGGTAAGGTCAATCGCCTTTAGTTGTGATGGGCAAACTCTGGCTAGTGGCAGTGAAGACTATACCGTGAAACTCTGGAACATTCACACAGGTAATTGCTCGAATACTTTACAAGGACACACTTGTTGGGTGCAGTCAATCGCTTTTAGTCCCAATGACCAAACTCTCGCTAGCAATGAAAACTATACTGTGAAGCTTTGGAATATTGACACTGATCAATGTCTGAATACTTTGCAAGGACACACCCATTGGGTAAGGTCAGTCGCCTTTAGTCCTAATGGTCAAATCTTAGCTACTGGTAGTATGGACAATACTCTGAAACTCTGGGATGTCTGCACGGGTCAATGTCTAAATACCTTGCAGGGACACACAAGTTGGTTAGTGACAATCGCTTTCAGTCCTGACGGTCAAATTTTGGCTAGTGGCGGTGAAGACCATACCATTAAGCTTTGGGATATTCACACAGGTCAATCCCTCAATACTTTGCAGGGTCACACCAAGCCGATATATTCAATAGCCTTTAGACCCAATGGTAAAAATATTGCCAGTGGCAGTAGAGACCATACTGTAAAGCTTTGGAATATTCATACAGGTCAATGCCTCAATACTTTGCAGGAGCATACTTCTCATGTACGAACAGTCACTTTCAGTCCCGATGGTAAAACTCTAGTTAGTGGTGCTGAAGACCAAACTCTGAAACTGTGGAATATTGAAACAGGCAAATAGACATCTCCAGAAAAGAAGCTGAAACCCTTATGGAACCTAGGTAAATATTGAGTTTTTGGAGATGTCTAATGCTTACAAACTTTGCGAGGACATACCAAGCCAATACATTCAGTTACTTTCAGTGCCAATGGTCAGACTCTTGCCAGTGGTAGTAATGACTATACTATCAGGCTCTGGGATACTCGTCATGGTCAATGCTACAAAATTCTTCAGGGACATACCAATGCGGTAAGAACAGTTGCTTTTAGTCCAGATGGTCAAATGCTTGCCAGTGGTAGCCGTGATGGGACAATTAAGTTTTGGGATGTTCAAACAGGTGAGTGTCTCAAAACTCTGAGAAGTCCTAGACCTTATGAAGGCATGAAAATCACTGATATTAAGGGTGTAACAGCAGCAGAGAAAGCTTCACTCAAAGCATTAGGAGCAGTCGATTAGAAGTCCGACTTCTTGAAGAAGTCCGACTTCTGAAATCCGGGAATGCCAATTATAGCCCCATGTAGGGGCGGGTTCACCAAACAATTTGCTTACTAGGCGAAAATTTGGCTAAACCCGCCCCCGGCAGCGTAACCCAATCTCAACCGGGGCGGGTTTAGTTGATTGACTTGTCCATGTACTTGATAATTGGTGAACCCGCCCCTACGGGATTTTGTTGTTAATGATCGTTATTATTCAGATGAGCGATCGCAATTCTAGAGCCAATTTAGCTCAACCCGCCCCTACAGCATTTTGTTGTTGAGGAATTAGAGAACAACCTCAAGCAAGGAGTTCAAATATGAGCGAAATTAAAACAAGTCAAACAGTAAATATCCAACTAGTAGAGTCTCTGGTGCAAGCTATTCACTCTTTGTCACCCGCAGAACAAGCTTTGCTAGAAGAAAAATTATTTAGTGACATTCCTAATCCTTCAACCCTTGAATTGATGCATCTTGCTGATCAAGGTGGAGCTTTTAACTTTTGGCATGATGAGCCAGATTTATACACTATTGAAGATGGAGAACCGATTGAGTGGCAATAAAAAAAGGAGATACAGCATTTCTCAGTCTAGTGAGGTACAGATCCTATTCCCCATTCCCCATTCCCAAAAACCAGGCTCTTTGTACCTTATCTAAATGAAAAACGCTGTATTGTTCTGGTTAATTTTCCGTAATACTTACCACCTCAACCCTTACCTACCACCTAACACCTATGGCAACTCGAAAATTACGACTTATTCAGCAAGTCCTAACTAGCAGCAAAGTCAGTAAATTTACGTCTATATAGGGCTTTAAAACCCAAAACTATATCTTGTTTGGGTACGCCAGCTTTTACTAATTCATTAGCTACCCCGATTTCTGTTCCATCCCGTTCGATCCAGATTTTTCCATCTTTAATTTCCACGTAAATAATACAACCAAATACCCGTGTTAGCTCTTGCCAGCCAATATTAAGAACTTGATAGCGCTTGCGTTCGGTATCAAATATTAATTGTACTTCTGTCTGACTATTTGAGTAATTTTTTCCATGATTTTTAAGAACAGTTTGTATCACTTCGCTGTAATTCAATTTATCTTGCTGCATTAATCTAGAAGCCATATTCGTTAAATCTACCAAGGACTACCAATCATCGTAAAAGCTGACCAAAATAGAGGATGGGAGAGATTTTGATCTCCCAACTGTTCTAATTCTGGCGGCAATGGCACTACTTGAGAGGGAGTCACCAGCTTCCCAGCTTCTAGCTTTACTTCCCCCTTCAGCATTGTTAATTGAGCACGACGCAGCGCTTCCGCCTTAATCGGTGCTTGTTTCAACTCTTCGTAGAAACTTGTCATCAGCGCCATAGTTCCCTCATCATTGACGAACCATAAACTTGCCAGTGCTGATTTGACTCCTGCTTGCACAGCTAACCCGGCAAACCCCAATTCCACTTCTTCACTACCCTGTGCTGTTTGACAGGCACTAAGTACCAATAACTCTACTGGAGGTTTATGCCAGCTTAACTGCCGCAGTTGATCTAATCTTAGTTTGCTCTCCCATAACTGGATGTAAGAGTCTCCAGGTTTTACTGGTTCAAAGAAGGCATGGGTAGCTAAATGGATAATACCAAAAGGTTTTTGGCTCCGTTGCGACTTGAGGTTATTGAGGGTAAAACCCTCGTTGAGGAAAGATTTCCCTTGCCACAACTTTTGGGTAATCACCGACAATTCTACTGGCACAGCTACTAAAGAGCGATGGTTGGTAAATTCCGATGCTCCCATAGCTAGCACTTGGGAGTTTTGAATGTTTTGGTACCGAGTATCAGTTAAACTAAGACTAGGCATCAAACCGACACTGTAATTTTCAATCAGAAAGTTTTGACCGGAGTGGAGAGCTGCTAAGGGTATAGAACGTAGCCCAGTGTCAAGGATGAAAACTAGATTTTCAATCTCATTAGCCTGCAAATCTGCTTCTAGAGGTGCGATGAGCCACTGGTACATTTGCTGAGCTGGAGGTAAGTACCGATGGGGGCGACTGGTAATTTTGGTAACTTCATTGCGGAATTCCCTCGCTTTTAGGAGTACTTGCTCCCGCGTTGTTCCCTCAACCCGCTTGCGAATTGGTTTGCCGTTGGGGGTAACTAGAATTAATTCCAATTGATCCTGAGCATTGGGGATGAGAGCATCTCCTTGATTATTTCCGGTATCTCCTGCCAGGGTTTTAGGCACAAAAAAGGCATAGATAATAGCCGGTTTAACTCCTACTGCTTCTTCAATCTTGCCTAATGTATTGCGGATATCCGTTAACGATTCAATATCTGTCTCTCCAAGTCCCAAATATTCCTCATATTCAACAGTGAAATTTTGATCCAACTCTTCTATAAATATGTCCAAAGATGCCTGAGGAAAGTCAAGAGGTACGTTAGTTTGTAGAGGTGGATTAGTTTCTATGGGTGGTAAGATTTCCCCTGGTGGCAAAACTACTCCTGGTGGGAATGTGATCCCTGGTTGTGGTGTAACTCCTGGCTGGGATTGAGTCAGGATACTGATATCATCCTGAATGTAGGACTCCAGAAAAGATTGAGTAGGTAAGATTTGATTGTCATCCCTAGTGGTAATTGCTCCAGCTGTACCATTAATGTCGGCATCCCCAACAATGAAGGGAATTAAACCATTGCCTTCATGCTTGATGGTAATCGGAGAACCTCCGATGCCACCTACACTGCAAATGCTAGTATTTACACACAGATCACTGGTGAAAAATTCCGTAGCTTGGAAAAATTCCCCAGTAGTTATATCAATCTCCCCTCCTCTACCATTAGTACCCCCTTGGGCGTTAATTGAGGCGACTTGAATCTTATCTGCTGAGTCGAGGGTAACATTACCTCCATTATTAGAACCAAAAGAGATGATCTCCCCAGTAGTAATACTACCGGAAGCTTGAAGCGCGATCGCACCTCCATCGCCATTACTATTACTGGAATTTAAAGCAAAACTCCCATTAATCTGACTGGGAGTGAGTAGATTACCGATAGAGATGTCGGCTCCATTGGTGGTAATATCGCCGTTTAAATTAACTATGCCAGATGTATTAACCCTGAAAGAGTTGTTTGCTCCTACATCAAGAGTAGGCAGTAAAATGACCGGACCAATGCTAATATCTCCAGGAGCAATAAGATCGATACTGGTACCAGTGAGGGTAAAACCTGTGGTATCGATGGAACCTAAACCTAGGGGAGATTGCAAGGTTACTGGACTAGTAAAAGCCGTATCCCCAGCTAAGGTAATTGTACCGCTGCCATTATCTCCCCCAATGATAATTTGAGAAAATCCATCTTGTAAGCTGTTAAGGTCGGTACTATCCAAATTCAAACCGGTGTCTGTCGTAGTACCACCGATAGTAATAGCCAAATTAGGATCAAGAGGCTGCAACTGTAGGATACCAGTACCTCCGATTTCAGTATCACCAACAAAGTTGATTTCATCGGCGGTAAGGGAAAGATTACCACTGCCACCAATGGGATTAATCAGACTATCCTCAACACGAATCCCTTCTGTATCATCAGTACTGCTGCCTGTTAGGTTAATATCCCCTGTCTGGGATTCCAGTACCATACCATTTTCCAAGAAAATGCCGTAGTTATTGTTGAGAGTGCCGTTACCGTTACCTTCTCCTATTAAATTAATACTGCCTTGTGCAGAAGAAATCCTAGAATCTGAGTTCCCAATCCTTATTCCTTCATTTTCATCTGTTCCATTCCCACCTTTACCATTGAGGGTAATCGCTCCGGTACCCGTTGATTCCACTACGACACCATTAAAAAACTCAATACCAGTGTTAGAGATGTTAGTTCCATTACCAGTACCCGTCAGATGAATATCTCCATCCCTTGACCTTACTGTAGTATTGGGACCAATAAACAGTACTCCATCATTAAAATCTACCCCATTCCCCGCCGTACCATTGAAAGTAATTGTCCCGCTTCCCGTGGATTCCACCAAGCTGCCAGTTTCTAAAATAATGCCATTGTTGTTCATCCCTATGCCTTGAGCAATTCCCGTGAGGCTGATATCTCCATCCCCTGAGATAATGCTGGAGTTTTCTAGCCTGATTCCATCATTAAAATCTATCCCAACTCCCGCTCTGCCATTGAGAGTAATTTCCCCTGTGGTGGATTCCACTCTACTATTGTTGCTCAGAAGAATACCGTGCATTAAAGTGGAACCAATTCCTGCTGTACCATTGAGGGTAATCTGCCCGCTAGTTGACGTCAGGGTACTACCGTTGTTCAGGAAAATACCCTGATGGAAAATGCCACCAGCTCTTCCCGCACCTGTAATCGTCATATTACCTGCACCAGAGTTGATGGTTGCTCCATCTAAAAGCACTTCACCAACTGCTACTCCAAAATTTCCTTTTTCAATAGTGACATCGCCACCATTGGTTAAAATTTGGGAACCGGAACCCATGAATAACTGAGCAGTTCCTAAATCTCGCTGAAGGGCGATCGCATTCTCATCATTAATCGTAGCCCGAAAGTCACCACCATTGAGCACGATTGTTCGATTAGGATTAAAGATGATCGAACGTCCTGCTTGCAAGGTCAATCCATTACCAAAGGTTGTACCCGTAACGTTATCATCGATGGTAATGTCATTATTAGCCTGCAGGGTTACATTACCTAAGTTAATTGCTGCTGAAAGATTGGCGCCACTAATAGTTGAAGTGCCAGCAGGATTATCACTAAATAAGCTATTTCCAGAGACTGGATCAATACCCCCAGCTTGAATGAGAATATCTTTGGGATCAAGTAAAAGAGTACCAGCCGTACCTTGGGGAGCACTAGTATCTACTAACCCGGAAAATTGCAGGGTATCTTTCCCAGATACCTCCACTAAGCCACCATCTCCAGAATTAGCACCACCACGAGCCGTAATTTCGCCGTAAAATTCAGTTACCTCATCTGCCCAAGCAATTACTTTACCGCCATCACCATTAACTAAAGCATCGGCATTAATCACCGAATCACTACTAATAAAAGTGCGTAAAGCATTTGGTATCGTACCTTGTCCCTGGTAATCCCCACCAATCAACACAGTACCACCGCCATTAGTACCAGAAGCGTTGATATTAGTATTGATCAGTCCAACGCGATCGCCTACAATACTTACCCTACCCCCAGTCTCCCCTGATACATCCAAACTCCCAGATGCGATCGCAGAACCTGGTTCAGTAGGAATGCTGATTCCAGAACCAGTTAATACTACCTCACCATTACTATTAACGGTCATTCCTGTAGCATTACTAAGATTGCCACCAGTCAACAACTCAGGCAAGGATAACATTGGTAGAGTCCAAGGTTGCAGCTGACTCCCCGCAGCTGCTATCGGTTCAACTTCCAAACTTAGTACATGTCCTGGGTAGCTCAAGCGTACCAAATTTTCTCCAGGAACAGCAGCTACAGTCATTTGTCCCTCTGGAGCGGAGAGTTCCCCAGCACTTACCACTGTACCGCCAATTAAAGTTAAATTCTGACCCACCCCTACCGCCAACTGTCCCTCATTGACAATTGCCCCTGGTTGAGATGTGCTAAAAGCAAAAGCATGGGGACTTCCCCCTAGAACCGTGTAATTATTCTCCCCAGCTGCGTTAAACCAATTATTCCCAATACCTATACCAGTAGCGGTGGTAGCAGTAAAAGAAGCTGGTACATTTAACCTCGCACCAGAACCAAAAACAATTCCAGCAGGGTTCATCAGGTATAAGTTAGCATTGCTACCGCTTACCTGAATCAAGCCATTAATGATCGAGACATTACCACCAGTAACACGACCTAGAATATGCTGAATATTCGGATTAGCAATAAAATTAGCGATTTGGTCCTGATTGAGACCAAACTGAGAGAAGCTGTGGAATAAATTACTCCCATCTCCCGAAAGGCTACCACCAGTGATATCCAACTGTCCACCATTTGTTGTAATAACGGTATTAGTACCATCAGGAGCTGGTGTAATTGATTGAGCATTGGCTTGGTTGGATGCTAATATCCCATAAATTGGTAATATTCCCAACAACCAGCCAAGATTGATATAAGCTGATTTCATGTTCTTCTCTTAAAGATATACAACTACTTCCCTACTGCAATATGATGACGAGGGTTGAGTTGTTAAGTTCTGTTTGACCTACCTGTTATGCAGCCTACATTCAATCTTTAATGTGTGTTATCCGGATAATTAGCTTTTTTGCTATCAGCTATCAGCTTCGCGATTGCCGTAGGCAATCGCAGTGCATATTGTCTATATAGCGTTTCTAAATGAGACATGAAAAAGCATCATATTTTTCAATATTAGGAAAATTGAATAACTTAAGGTCAACCAAAAGTTTAAATAAACGCTTAATAATATTGAAGTTTTTACAAAAACGATGACACCTTCTCAGTAAGTTTTTTAGTTGTAACCAAACTGCCTCAATCGGATTTTCTTCCGGAGCATTCGGAGCAAATAGTTCACAGATTACTTTCCACTCTGACTCTGTTAAATCTTGATTCACACAGCCAAGTAATTCACGCATTTCTTGCCCTTTGTGATAGCTTGCACCATCCCAAATAATTAGTATTTGTCTTTCTTCTTCTTTCTTTTTCGCTTCTTTTTGATTGATTTTGATTAGCTCTTTCACGAAATTAACTGTGCTTTCTCCATTTCCTGCTGGGTATTCACTCACTATTAAATCTGGCTCAAATAAGTTTAATGCTCCATAATATGTTTGACGATTCTTTTCATTATTAATTGGTATTTTTAGCCGTTTTTTACTACCTCCCCATCCATGACTTATTAGATCTACTTCTAATAAATGAACTTCGTCAATTGCATACACTACAATCTTTCCCGCTTTTATCTTCTCTATTATTCCTTCTAGTTTTGACTTAATTTACTTATTTCTCTTCTTCACTAATTCTGGGTCTTTCCTTGGGTTCTTTTTTTGTGCTTTTTGCCAACTTATTTTGGCTTCTGACAGCAATTCATAATAGCTTGACTGTGATTTAAACACGACATCATATTGTTCTATCAAGTAACATTCTAATTCTGACAAATCCCAATACTCTTGTTCTTTTAGCCAGTTAATAACTGCTTCTTTTTCTGGCTTGCTCAAATAGCTTTGACTGCCTTTATATGATACTTTCAATCCTTCTATCCCCATTGATTCATAGATTTTTTTCCATTTACTTATAAAGCTCTTTGAGACATTTATTAATGATGCTATAGTTTTATATGACCATCCTTGCATTACTAATTTTACTGCCAGTGCTCTTTTTAACTCCCGTGAGTCTGGATTATTTTTGAGCCATTCATCTAACTCTCGGAGCTTCTTGTCTTTTTTTTGACTTTCCACAGGATATTTTTTCGCTAAAATAACAATTATATTTTCCCATTGTTTGGGACACTGTGTTCACATTCCATTCAGAAACGCTATAACTGGCAAGATGCTAATAACTGGCAAGATGCTAATAACTGGCAAGATGCTAATAACTGGCAAGATGCTAATAACTGGCAAGATGCTAATAACTGGCAAGATGCTAATGACTGGCAAGATGCTGATAACTGGCAAGATGCTAATGACTGGCAAGATGCTAATGACTGGCAAGATGCCAGTTCCACGTTAGAATTAAACTATTCTGGATGGCAGCACATACCGATGACCATTGCTAAATCCGAACCGCTGACTTTACCTGATCACTTGCAGTTACCGGAGTCTGATGGAACATTTGTGAAGAACTTTCAGGAGCATCCTCAGAGCATTTTACTAACTAATTCCATTCGCCCTGTGCTCAATGCATTGCATCCTGATGGTAACTATTGTATTGGTCAAGATAGCGGTATCTATTGGCGATTGACTGAGCCGCCGGAGCGGGGAGCAGAGGCTCCAGACTGGTTTTATGTGCCCAACGTGCCTCCCTTATTAGATGGGCAAGTGCGGCGCTCCTATGTATTGTGGAAAGAAATTGTTGCACCTCTAATTGCGATCGAGTTTGTATCAGGTAATGGTAGTGAAGAGCGGGATACAACCTCACCCTTTGCTAGTAATGAGTCGAAGGCAGGTAAGTTTTGGGTTTATGAACAAGCGATTAGGATTCCGTTTTATGGGATTTATGAGGTGAAGAAAGCTAGGGTTGAAGTCTACGAACTGATAGCTAATAGATACCACAAATGCACTCCTAATGAGCGAGGTCATTATCCCATTCCTCCCATGGGAGTAGAATTAGGTATTTGGCAAGGGCGCTTGGATAATCAAACTTTACCCTGGTTGCGCTGGTGGGATAGTGAGGGGAACTTACTATTGACGGGAGATGAGCGAGCTGAGCAAGAAAAGCACCGGGCTGAGCGTTTGGCAGCTAAACTACGAGAGCTTGGGGTTGATCCAGATGAAGTCTAGTGGCGTGACACGACTAAAACTGTAGGTTGGGTGTAACGAAGTGAAACCCAACGCCAACCCTGAGAAGGAACAGATGCTGTTGGCAAATTGTTCGATGGGAAAACCACAAAGACACAAAGTTCACAAAGGGAAAGAGGAGAGGTAATTAGGGCTTGCTGAATAAGTCGTAATTTTCGGGTTTGAATAGGTATTAGGTGTTAGGTGGTAGGTGGTAGGTGTTAGGTGGTAGGTGGTAGGTGGTAGGTGGTAGGTGGTAGGTGAGGTTGGAGGTGTTAGGTGTTAGGAAATTTCCTAAGTCGGTGCCTGTGAAATTGAGCCCATCGATGCAATTTCCTTGGACTTGTTTGGCTTGCCATAGGATTGAAAGCCTCGTCACCGCATGGCTTCCACACTAATGCAGCAAGCCCTAATTATCCATTATCCATTGTTGAACAGCGATCGCTTTCGACACCAGGGGAGCTGATGGTCATTATTTTCTGCTATAATATTTTTATAATGCGAAAGGTGTGCGCACATATATAAAGGGTAATTGACGTAGATGTTAAGCGATCGCGCAATTGCCTACAGCACTAGTGCAAGGAGGCAGAAGGCAGAAGGCAGGAGGCAGGAGGCAGGAGGCAGAAGGCAGGAGGCAGAAGGCAGGAGGGAAGAAAGCTTTTACAGTAGGCTGTTTCACCTTTTTTAACTGGTCACTTATTTCCGCTGCACTGCACTAGTAAACTGAGGGCAAATATTACCCAAACCAAAAATCTCCACAATCTCAACTGTGAAACTGGCATCGGTGCCAGTAAAAATTCATTTGGCAACAATCGACCGACAAAACCCGCCCAAACGATAACTTCGCGGTTTTCATATCCCAAGGGTTGTACGTTGTTACTGTAGTTAGGGTTTGCTGAAAAACTGTGAAAGCCATACCAGACAGGGTTTTCAAGCTATTTTTTTTCTTCAAAGTGCAAGGTTTTCGTATCTTTTAGCTCAATTTCCTTGCACTTTCGACTCTTTAGTTGCCCTAATTAACTCATTACTCTCCAGGAAGAAGGCAGGGGGCAGGAGGCAGGAGGCAGGAGGCTCCGAGGAGCATAGGGAATCTGACTTGTTTCTTATCTTCTTTTTCGGCGATTCAATGAATGAATTCTTAATTCTTCATTCTTAATTCGCCGTTAGGCGCTCATTACTTCAAAACGCTTCCCAGTAGACTTATTCAGCAAGCCCTAGTTAATCGCTTGTTGACGATCTGGGGATTTGTTGCGTTAACTTGGGGATGGGGTTGCAATATGTTCAATTTAATTCACATTAGACGTAAATTCTAAATTCCCAGCCTCAGAATGGACGAAAACCTCTCACAGACTTACCTGAAACTGATTCAATCCCTGTTGGATTCCCCTAGTGGGGAAGAAGCTCAGATTTTGCAAGCTAATTCAGAGCTTGTGGATGCAGGGTTGGTGCGGATGATGCAACAGGTTGCTGAACATTTGGCAGCGGAGGGGAGTGGGAATGCTACGTGGTTGAGAAAGTATGCAGTTGAGATTGCTTACAGTTTGGGAATAGTAGCAGCTACACCACAGGAATATTTGCAGTTTTTGCTACAGGTGTTACAGGCAATAGCAGACAGTGATGGCAATCCACAGGTAGTTTATCCCTTACTTAAAGCTAACTTGGATAAACTGGATGATGGTTTGACGCAAATTCTGCAAGCTTGGGCAACACAGACTTTAGCAGAAGTTGAACCCCAACAGGCACAGTATCTTGCCGCTGTATTAGTTGAATTTGGCAACCTCATCCAGCAGTTTCCTTTGGGGAAAAAAGCCAGTAATCTGGAAACTGCGATCGCTTCTTACCAAAATGCTCTACAAATTTACACCCGTGATGCTTTTCCCCAAGACTGGGCAATGACTCAGAATAATTTAGCTAATGCTTATAGAAATCGGATACGGGGAGAAAGGGCTGATAATTTAGAAAATGCGATCGCTTCTTACCAACATGCTCTACAAATTTACACCCGTGATGCTTTCCCCGAACAGTGGGCAACAACTCAGAATAATTTAGCAGCTGCTTATAGTGAGCGGATTCGGGGAGAAAAAGCTGATAATTTAGAACATGCGATCGCTTCTTACAAAAAATGCTCTACAAATTTACACCCTTGATGCTTTCCCCCAAGACTGGGCAATGACTCAGAATAACTTAGCTATTGCTTATAGTGAGTGGATTCGGGGAGAAAGGGCTGATAATTTAGAAGATGCGATCGCTTCTTACAAAAATGCTCTACAAATTCGTACCCGTGATGCTTTTCCCGTTGACTGGGCACAGACTCAGAATAATTTAGCAGCTGCTTATAGTAATCGGATACGGGGAGAAAGGGCTGATAATTTAGAAAATGCGATCGCTTCTTACCAAAATGCTCTACAAATTTACACCCTTGATGCTTTCCCCCAAGACTGGGCAATGACTCAGAATAATTTAGCTAATGCTTATAGAAATCGGATACGGGGAGAAAGGGCTGATAATTTAGAAACTGCGATCGCTTCTTTCCAAAATGCTCTACAAATTCTTACCCGTGAAGCTTTTCCCGTTGACTGGGCAACAACTCAGAATAATTTAGCCAATGCTTATAAAAACCGGATACGGGGAGAAAGGGCTGATAATTTAGAAGATGCGATCGCATCTTACCAAAATGCTCTACAAATTCGTACCCGTGAGGCTTTCCCCCAAAACCATACTGAAACTCTATTTAATCTAGGGCTTGCTTATCGAGATGCCCAACAATGGCAAGATGCTTACCATACCTTCTCATCCGCCATTAATACTGTCGAATATCTGCGGGAGGAGATTCTTTCGGGAAATGAGAGTAAACAAAAATTGGCAGAAGAATGGAACATACTTTATCGCTGCATGGTAGAAACCTGCCTGCAATTGAACCAGCCCACTGAAGCCCTAGAATACGCAGAGCGTAGCAAAAACCGCAACCTCGTCGAACAAATCCTCTTGCAAGACTCCCATACCATTTTTCCCCCGGAAGTTGCCGAAAAACTTGCCCAACTCCGTGACGAAATCGCCAGTGCTCAATACCAAATCCAACAAGGTAAAGCAGAAAATTATCGGGAATTGGCGCAATACCTCCAAGACTTACGACAGCAGCGCAACCAATTACACGATCAGTATCTTACCATCGGTTCGAGTTTCCGGTTCGACTCATTTCGGCAAACTCTGGATAGGGAAACTGCTGTGATTGAGTGGTATATCAGCAGTGAGACTTTCCTTGCCTTTATTATCGAACCCCCCTTATCAAGGGGGGCAGGGGGGATCTCCATCTGGCAATCCACCCCAGAAGACTGGGATAAATTATTCGATTGGGCAAACACCTACGTCAACAACTACTACAAAGATCTCGAAATCTGGAGCAACCAACTCCCCGAGGCATTGCAAAACCTTGCCCAAATCCTCCACATTAACGAATTACTCCAACTTCTTCCCTCCTCCTGTAAACGACTAATCCTTATTCCCCACCGCTTCCTCCATCTGTTTCCTCTCCACGCTTTACCAATCCCCAAGGCTGCAACTTCACCAACCTATCTCCTGGATTTATTCTCCGGTGGCATAAGTTATGCTCCCAGTTGCCAACTACTGCAACAAGTACAAACCAGCCAACGCCCTGAATTTGATAGGCTCTTCGCTATCCAAACACCTACCCCCGACTTGTACGAAAAGGATTTAGGTGCAGTGGGAGCAATTACCAAACAGTTTACCCACTCCGAGATTCTGAGAGAAGGGAAAGCTACTAAGTCTGCACTGTTACTAGTAGATGAGGAGACGGGGAGACGCGAGATGCTCCAGACGCGGAGACGCGGAGACGCGGAGACGCGGGGAAGGGAAATTCCAAGCACCATTTCGTTCACCCAACACGAAAAACTGGCAACCACTCACTGCCTCTTCTTCTTCTGTCACGGCTACTTCAACCAAGACTCACCTCTTGATTCAGGATTGCAACTGGCTGATGGTAACCTCACCCTCACAGAAATTATCGCCCATTTCCGCCTCAACCACTGCCGCCTTGTCACTCTTTCTGCCTGCGAAACCGGAATTCCTGATACCAGGAACATCAGCGATGAATATCTCAGCTTACCCTACGGCTTCCTCCTTGCGGGAAGTACCAATGTTGTCAGCAGCCTCTGGGAAGTTAGCGCCACTGCCACTGCTTTATTAATGACCAAATTTTACGAAGAACTCCAACAACAAGATAATATCACCCTGGCTCTGCGAACCGCTCAATTCTGGCTACGGGATACTACGGTAGAAGGCTTTCAAACTTGGCTCAATCAATCCCAACTGAGTCTCATTTGGCAAATTAAATTAAAAAGAGACTTCGAGCAATGGCAGCAAGAAATTGGGGCAACTGCCAAACCGTTTAATTCCCCGGATTATTGGGCTGCATTTTGTGTTGTTGGTAAAGGAGAATAACCCATGTCTATTTATGTCGCTAGCACTCAAGCATTTATAGATTTATTTGCATCAGGTATCATTTCCCAGCAAGCATTAGAGGAAGTGTACCAGCAAACTCGCCATTTAGAAGATAATGAGGATATTAGTAACGGGATTTATGCCTGGTTGCAATCCCAAAATAACAGCCAGCTCCTACAAGCTTATCAGGATAAATTCAACCAACTGACTTCTGCAAGTTCACCGAACTTGGTACAAGGAATAGGACCTGGCAATACAAAATCACAAACCAAGCCAGGTGAATCTAACCCAACAAGTCGAGAATTATTAGATAATATCATCACCGAAAACAAACCCCTAAATGACGATTCCTCTTCTCAGTCTAAACCTAGTTAATTTAGAATTTAGAATTTAGAATTTAGAATGAGAATATCCCAAGCTAGATCCCCGACTTCTTCTACCGGTTAGCTGAGTTAATCACAAGTTTAATTGAGAAGTCGGGGATCTGGGGTTAACGGTAACCCTAAACCCCCTACAAATGTACGGAACTCCCAATTCTACATTCTAAATTCTTCATTCTTAATTCCCATGATTCCTATTCAAGAAGCTATTAAACAAGCAGAAACTTCCCAAACAATCGCCGCAGATGTTATCTTTCCTCCAGGCGACTTATATAGCGACGAGCCTCCCTTGGAAACCGAACTACACCTACGACAAATTATCTTATTCCTCTCTTGCTTAGAATTACTGTGGCGCGATCGCAATGACTTCTATGCTGCTGCTAACCTAACAGTTTATTATAGCCCCAAGCAATTAAAATCAGAATACTTCCGAGGTCCCGATTTTTTCGTTGTCTTGGGAACAGAAAAGAAAACTCGTAAAAGCTGGGTAGTTTGGGAAGAAGATGGCAAATATCCCAATGTCATTGTTGAAGTACTCTCCGAATCGACAGCAGATACAGATAAAACCACTAAGAAAAAGATTTATCAAGATACCTTTCGCACTCCCGATTACTTCTTATTCGATCCAGAGAACATAGAATTGACTGGTTTTCATCTAGTAGACGGTAAATACGAAGAACTCCAACCGAATGAGCAAGGATATTTGTGGAGTCAACAGTTAGGATTATATCTAGGTATTCATAACAACTTTGTCCGCTTCTTTACCCCAGAAGGTAAATTGGTTAGCACCCCCGAAGAGCGAGCAGATAAGTTAGCAGCAAAACTGCGAGAACTGAATATCGATCCTGATATGATTGAGTAAATTAAGAAAATTTAGAATTTAGAATTTAGAATTTAGAATTCTCTTCAGTGAAAAATTTTACTATTAGCCTGTATGCGTTTCACCTCTGTCAAAGCTTCGCCAATGCTCTAGACGAAGTAGATGAGAGTGCGTCACTATTATGGGAAAATCTAGCTCAGTTGGGAGAAAATACCCTCCCCTTCCACCAACTCAAAGATTTGCGATCGCACCTTATTTGCTATAACAACAATACTTACGATTCAACCCAAGAAGTAAGCAAACCATCTTTCAAACTTACCCATACCGACAGCTTAGAATTAGGGAGTATACCCACCACAGCAGGCTTCCCAATTCACGGCAACCTGCAAGCTTTTCGCCTCCACGACACCTACGCTGCGGATCTCACTTTATCTCCCGATGCCACTCAAGCAATTGACATCCCTCAGCTACAACTCTTCCAACCACAATCCCTATTACCTACCACAATTCAAGCTAGTTTAGGACAAACTATCTGGTTGTATGGCGAAGTGGATGCTACGATCGATGAATGCCTGGAGCTTGCCAATAAATGTGCGATCGCTTTACTAGCTGGAACTAACCTTAACCCAATTTTCCAACACCAAGACAACCTCTTCGGTAGCTTATTATTTGAATTTCAAGTAATCAATCCCAGCCATCCTGAAGATTTAGCTCAGCAATACCATCTTTTAATAGCTCTCAATCACCAACAAGCCCCAACTATCGAACTAGCAACTCAAGGCTATAACTGGCTACTAGATTTATTCTGCTGCTACCATAAAATTCGCTTCATTGAATCCCAAGCCAGCCAGCGTTATCGAGATGCTAGACTCATCTACAGCCAATTAGACCAATATATCAATGATTTGTCTCAATTAATCGCAACCAATGAGCGCCAACTTCGCCTCGAAAACCTCAAATCAGAATTGACAAAATTACCAAAATATACTATAAACTACAATCAGTGCTTAGGGGATCTCCAAGCTCACTACACTGCCCTAACTACCAACACCACCAACTACGAAATTTGCCTGAAAAACCTGGAAAACCTGGGGAATATTCCCCAATCTTGGCAAGAATTTCTGCAACAAACCCGCGATCGCGATCGCAGCCAAATACAAACCCATCTCAACTACCTTACCCCCACACAAGCCACTTTTCAACAAGCGATCGATGCTATTCGTGGTACAGTAGCGATCGAACAAGCCCAAAGCGATCGGGCTAGGGAAGATGCCCTCCAAAACCGTCAACAACGTTTAGAGGTATTTATAACCTTTGTTAGTACAGGCTTAGCCGTTAGCGGTGTTTCTTCTCAAGTTGCCAACGAACCAGCCAAAACCATTATTAGCCACTTTTCCCCCAATCCTCAACCAAAATCACCTTACTTTCTCTTCTCCAGTTTTTCTGCGATCGCCTTTCACATTATCCTGGGAATTATAGTTGCCATTCCTTTTGGCGCATTAGTTTGGGGTTTACAAAGGAATCTGATCAATAAAATTATTTGGTTTGCGAAAAAAAATTAACTGCATCTGTTCTGGATCCCTCTGCTTTGTTTAAGTGCGCGATCGCAATTTTCTCTGTGTTAACGAGGTATTCAACCAAACCTTATCTTCCGCCGATAATGAAGGTACTGGCTCTTGCTCATAATCTATCTCTAAATCATAACTTGCCTGGTCGTAGATATTACTCAACAATAACTGTAAATCTACTAATGGTTCTGTATCTCCAGACTTCAAGGGTAAAGGAAATAAAGGAATCGTATCTGGCAAATTAAATGAATACAAATCAGCTTGAGGACGACGGTCTCCTCGACTGACTAAAATGCGATAATGAGTTTGGATGTTACTCTGATAAACTGTCATGGGTTCCCCCTTGCGTAGTAAATCAATTTCTACTAAATGAGTGGCACTGCCTAATACTTTATTTCGTTTAGTCTCATATTGTTGGCGCCCTTTCCCAGTACGTTTATTGACTGGAGAGAGTATTTCAATAGCTGTTACTACTTCATTAGTAGCTACCTTCCGCACTTCTAGATAACCTTGCTTTCTGATTTCCGGCACAGGAACTTCCACTGTTTGGGGTTGAGTTGGGGGTTGTGCCACTGCCACATTAGTTAATGGCTGTTTCGTTGTCGCTTGTGAACCTTTAACAGCTAAATCGGGGATGCCAACTAGTAGGGATTGTTTTCCTATTGTTTCATACATACGTACTTCAACTGCTACTCTATATTTAGGTCGCAGTTGGGGAGACAGGAACCTAGCCAATTCAACAATTAGCCAGTGATGTACTCCAGGCCAAATTTCTGGATGTTCTAGGTAAGGGTTCATCCCTGGAAATGGGTTCGGCATCAAATTCTCTCCTCAGCATTCGATACTCATATGGCAAGCTTCTATCTATGTTCTTTACTCTATTGTATCCATATTCTTTTTTGGAGAGCGATCGCGCTAGGTTTTAGTTGAGGGCGCACGTCTGTCATTGGTGTCAACTTAGGTAATTTCCAGTAAAAAATGTACCTATCGTAGGGTGTGTTAGCGAAGCGTAACGCACCGCGTCACGGGTACAATCATTTATACTCAAGCGATCGCAGCAATTTTTAAATCCTGTGTGCCAATACGTATCCTTTGTCTGACTAATTCTGCATAGCAATCGCTAGCTTCTTGGGTAAAAGAGAGTAAATTAATCGTTTTAAAAAAATCCCATGTATAGCGTAATTTAGCATAAGCAGATACCAGAGATTCTGCTGACTTGGCTCTACGAATTCGATTCAGTCGCCCATAAACTTGCTCTTCAAGGGTAATAATTGTCACAGCAATTGTTTGTGAATCAGCTGTCTCAATTTGTTGCATCAATAGTGGATGCTTTCTTTGAAAAAGAGACAGATGATCAGTATCTAAAATGTACTGTCTCAATAAACTTACTCCTCTGCATCAAGTTGACGGTAATATTCCTCCTGTTCAAGATCAAGCTCATGTCGATAGGCGGCAATATCTGCTAACACTTCTTCAAATTCAGGATCATCTTTGAACATTCCCGCAAATTTCATCCAAGGGTGTTCTGGTTTAGGTAAATCGATTTCTAAAGAAGCAATTTCTGTATTTTGCAAACGTGCTGTTACTAACTTACGTAATTGTTCGAGTGCTTCTTCTTTAGTGGAACCTGCTGCTTGGCAGTCTTGCCAACCTAATACAGTTGCGCTTACTACTCCTTCTACTTTGTTTTCAATTAGCACATCATAATGGCGTTTATTTGATGGATTGTTGTCAATTTTTAGAGGATCGATATTCATAGCTTTTTTACAGTATTTCCTATTATATTATCTTTAATCTTAACATTTTAACCATCAAAACCGATTACCAATTAAAATAAATGTAGCCCAATAATAGGGGTGATAAAAACCAGCAAGACGACTATTCTCACTACCGGAATTGGATAAGCGAAAAGGTGTACGGTGTGATTCGGCAAGTGCAAGGGCGCACGTCGGTCATTGGTGTCAACTTAAAGTGACAACCCTGACTGGCAAGGGGTAAGATTCTCTCCCTCATCCCCTAACCCCTTCTCCCTACTTGGGAGAAGGGGAACAAGAAGCTCTGGCTCCCCTCTCCCCTTTGTGGGAGAGGGGTTGGGGGTGAGGGGAAAACCTCCTCAAATATGAGCATTTGAGCTTAAGTTGACACCAATGCACGTCGGTGCGCCCCTACGAAATGTTATGGAATTTCTGTCAATACTTCGAGTACCGATTCGCGGGCTGTTTGCACAATTCCCCGTTGCATTCCTCTGATTTCCATATGGCTAAGTACAGGCATTCTTCTCTCCTCTTGATAACGATTCAGTTGTTCTTCAAAACTCTGCTGTAACTCTTTCTCCAGAGTCGGCTTGCCGCAGAATCTGTATTAAAAATCAAGCTGTAGCAAATTCTGTCAAAGCTCGCTTACTGGGATGATGAAACCCTAAAACAATATCACTCTTAGGAATTTCTGCTGCGAGCAAATCGTCATATCTGGTTAATATTTGTTTGATTGTACTTCGATAAAACTCTATTTTATCCATTGCAGAATTTTCTCCTTTTTCATATCAACTAACATTAAAAGAAGCTGGTTTTCTTGAGTAATTACTTGTATAGATTTGCGTTGAAAAAAGTATTTATTTCTACAACAATCTTCTGCTCCTGGCGTTCTGTAGCAATCGGCTTTTCGGATACTAGTTTACACCGTTTATTTTACCACAAAAATCAGAGCGATCGCGCATCGCCGTAGGTTGGGTTGACGAAGGAAACCCAACAAGTGTAAGTACTAGTGCTTGGGGAAATAAGTCCTAATTTTCTGGTTCCATAGGTGTTAGTAAATTTTCCACTCTTATGCAGCAAAACCTAACTAAAATCCATTACCAATTAAAATAAATGGAGCCCAATAATAGGGATGGGAAAAACCGGCAACACGGCTATTTCCACTACCAGAATCTGATACTGGAGCAATAATAGCCCTCTCCTCAGCATTTTCTGTAGCTTCAACATTCCCTCGAATCATATTTAACTGAGCTTGTCGCAGAGCCTCCGCTTTCGTCATCGGTGCGGTGGTAGTTCCTTGAGCTAAATTGCGATAAAACTGTTGCATTAATTGGCTAGTACTGGCATCATTAACTAACCATAAAGAAGCCATTACGGCTTTAGCTTTACCCCGCAGGAAGTAAGAGCTAATACCGGCAATTTCCACTCCATCTTGATCTGGTCCTCCTAAAGCGGTTTCGCAAGCAGATAATACGACTAGGTGAATATCCCGTAAATCCTGTAAAGTCCGAATATCGGGAATGGCTAACTTCTCTCCAGTACCTAAGACTAAATAAGAATCCTCAGGATTTCCTGGCACAAATTCACCGTGGGTGGCAACGTGTAAAATGCGATGCTCTTGCAGGTTATCTCGCAAAGCACGGAAATCGAAGGCTTCATTGAGTAACTGTAAGCCGGGATAAATTCCTTGTTGATCATTGCTGGATTGTCGCACGATCGCATCTAATTCTTCTGGTACATTAGTTAGGGCGTTGAATCCCGGCACTGCTTTGGATAAACCTAGTCCTAAAACTGGGGTATCTTCTTTACCAACAGGTAAGCGCTCGCTCATATCTGTTAAGCCAGCTGATAGTACTGTGGAAACTGTGTAGCGCTCGATTAGATACTTTATCCCCATCAAATAAGGCTGCCATAGGGATATAACGAGTTACCCTATCTAAGGAGAAGACTAAGTTGTGAATTTCAGTGGCATTGTTGGAGAGTTCTGATTCGAGGGGTTCAATCAACCATTGATAGAGTTGCTTGCCTGTGGCTTGGAGTTCCTCGATACTAGAGTTGGGGTTTTGGAGTAACTGGCGAAACTTCAGCACCGTTTCCCCTAACTGGCGGCGATTCACCCCCTCGACTTCAATACTATTAACTACCACTCCTTGAGATGCCCAAAGTAACCAGATTTTATCTTCTAGTACCAGGGGATAAATTAGTACCGTACCGGGTTGAGCCTCCACAATTGCTTCGGCTTCGGGGAGAAAGTCTCCAGGATTGAGGGTATTCGGTTCTTGGTTACGGCGCTCCCGGAACTCTTGTTCAATTACCTGAATCTGTTGATCAAATTCTCGTACTAAAATATCCCGGCGATCGCGTAATTGGCTAAGCTGGTTACAGCGTTGTTGTTCACACTGATAAATTTCTTGACCGAAAGCAATCAGGCTATTACTCTTAGTTTGGATCGTGCCTTCGGTGGGATTGAGGGGGATATCTTCGGGTTGTTCTCCCCTGCTTCTAGTAAAATCCTGTAATTCCTGTATTTTCAGTAATTCTAGCACCTGCTGTGCTTCCAAGATGCGGTCTTGGGAGAGTAACAAATCTGCTAACTCTCGGTAGATATCCGCCGTCTGGCTACGCTCTAAACCTTGTACGGCTTGGAGAAAGGATTCCTGTAACTCCGTCGGTAATCCCCGTAAATTGCGGCGAATTTGCTCTAATCCATTGACAGATCGCTTGTAGTGTGTTATAGCAGTTAACGGGAGATTGAGGTCACGATATACTCGTGCTAAACCAGCTTGAATCTTGACATCAGCTCCCACCGCTTTGGTGTCGGCAATCACGGTTAATCCCTGACGATAAGCAGCTACCGCTTGCTCCGGCTGTCCCGATTGACGGTAAATATCACCTAAAATTGTTAGTAAGAACCCTTCCATGGCTGAAGCTTGTTCTTCTGTGGCAATGGCTAAACCAGTTTTTGCCAATTCCTCAGCTTGGGCATAATCTCCCAAACTACCATAGCCGATACTGAGAGCCGAGAGGGCTGAGACTTGGGCGGGAGGACTTTTGATTTGCTGGGCAACTAGCAAGCTCTGTTGTGCTTGTTCAATGGCTTGGGGTAGGTCACCTAAGGCAAAATAGGTATTAGCCAGATAAACTAGGGCAAAGGCTTCTGCTTCCCTTTCTTTGAGTTGTTGGGCAATAGTCAGGATTCTCTGGGCTGACTTTAGCGCCTTGGGGTAATTTCCTAGGAAAGCATAGGTATCTGCCAAAGCATATAAAGCTGTCATTTCCGGCCAAGGATTGCCAGAAAATCCCAGGAAGGCAGTAGAAGACTTAGAAGCGATCGCTAAACTGGCTTCTCCTAACTCTATCGCTTTTTCGGGTTGGTTAAGGGAAATATAAATCTTACCCAGAGTTCCTAAGGCGGTTGACTCTAAGAAAATATTGTTAGTGTTTTTAGCAATAGCTAACGCTTCTTCAGCAAGAGCGATCGCTTTTTGTGGTTCTCTGAGCAAGCCATAGGCATTCAGAAAACGGTAAGCATCACTGAGATTCACTAAAGCTGAGCCTTCAATGTAGCGGTTTTGCAGTTTCCTAGCAAGGGTTAAGCTAGCTTGAGCTGACTCTAAAGCCTGCTCATACTCTCCCAAACGGGTATAAGCCCTACTCAAAGCATATAAAGCATGACCTTCAGCATAACGATTTTGCTGCCTTTGCGCCTCTGCTAAACTAGCTTTGGCTAACTCCAAGGCTTTTTCGGGTTCACCCAGGGCATCATAAGCTTGAAATAAGGTTTGAGCAGTCCAATTGCCTACAGATGGTTGCTCTTTGGATAAAGCTAGAGCCTGCTGACCATATTCAATCACTTTTTGGGTTTCTCCCAAACTTGTGTGTACCTGAATCAAACTCCATAACGCCCAGATTTCTGCTTGGGGATTGTGCTGCTGTCGAGTCTGGGAAAGAGCTTCTTGGGCTAATGTTGCTGCTTTCTGGGTTTCTCCCGCTGATAGATAAGCTTTTACCAAAGTATTTAAAGCCAAATTCTCAGCGGAGGTATTTTGCTCCTCTTTAGCTCGAGTTAGAGCTTGCTGTGCTAAATTAATCGCCTTTTGCGGTTCTTCTGCCGCCAGATAAGCTTGTATCAGTACCCCGGAAGTGAGGTTTTGAGTTAGTTCATTTTCCTGCTGTTGAGTCAAGGTTTGTTCAATTAATTCAATCCCTGCCTCCGTTTCTCCGGTTGCCATGTAAGCCGTGAAAGCTTGCAGTAACATGCCTACAGCCACACCTTCAGCAATTTTATTTTCCTGGTTTTGGGCTTGAGTGAGGTAAGTTTGGGCTAGTTCAATACCTTTTTGCACTTCTCCGGCATTCAGGTAAGCTTGAAAGAGCAAATTGAGAGCAAAGTTTTCCGTTAAGGTATCTTCTTGTTGCCGAGCTTGAGCCAGTACTTCCTCAGCTAGGGTGGACGCTTTTTGGTTTTCTCCAGCCCTGATGTAAGCTTGAAACAGCATATTGACAGCCTGACTTTTGGTTTGAGGATTCTCCTGTTGTTGAGCTTGAGCGAGTACTTCCTGAGCTAAGGCGATCGCTTTTTGGTTTTCCCCGGCACTAAGGTAAGCTCGTAATAGTATATTGACAGCTACAGTTTGAGCTAAAGCATCCTGCTGCTGAGCTAAAGTTACAGCTTCTTGTGCCAAGGCGATAGCTTTCTCGTTTTCTCCTGTACGTAAGTAAGCCTCAATCAAGGCAGTTAAAGCCTTGTTTTCCATTGGAGGATTCTGCTGTTGGCGAGCCAAACTCAATGCTTGCTCAGCAAATTCCACCGCCTTTTGATTTTCCCCAGCAGTTGAGTAAGCCTGCACCAAAGTCTCCAAAGCCCAACTTTCCATGGGGGCATTTTGCTGCCCTTTAGCTAAAGCAAGAACCTGCTGAGCCAGTTTAATTACTTTTTGATTGTCTCCAGAAGCAAGGTAAACTGCACGAAGTTGAAAGAGTATGCCCAAAATCTGCTGCTGAGCTGAGGGATTCTGCTGTTGCTCCAGCCACCTCAAGATTTCATCTGCTAAGGCAATGGTTTTTTGGGTTTCTCCCAAACTTGTGTAAATCTGCAACAACATGCCGAAAGCGATGCTCTGTGCTGGAAAGTTTTCTTGCTCTTGAGCTAGAGTCAGAGCTTCTTCGGCTAAAGCGATCGCTTTTTGCGTTTCTCCTGCATTGAGGTAAATCTGCAATAAAGTATTGGTAGCCAAGCTCTGAGCTGAGAAATCTTGTTGTTGCTCTGCTAGGGTAAGAGCTTCCTCGGCTAAAGCGATCGCTTTTTGTTTTTCCCCAGTACTCAAGTACGCTTGAGTCAGTATCCCTAAAGCCCAGTTTTGAGCTTGGTAATTTTCCTGTTCCTGTGCTAGGGTAAGGGCTTCTTCTGCCAACTCAATTACTTTTTGAGTTTCTCCTGCACCAAGGTAAGTAGGCAGTAATAACCCCAAAGCTGCCATTTGTCCTTTTATATTTTGCTGTTGCTTGGCAATAGCTAGAACTTGCTCCCCTAGTTCAATCACTTTTTGGGAGTTTCCCGTAATCAGATAAGCTTGAGCCAGGGTAAATAGGGCATAAACTTCTAAGCGAGGATTTTGCAATTTTTGGGCAATAGTTAAACCCTGCTCAATAGACTCAATTCCCTTTTGCCCCTTACCGCTGATACTATAAGCCTGACCCAATGCTGATAAAGCCCAACCTTCTAACAAGGAATGGGATAATTGTTGAGCTTTTGCTAAACCTGACTCCAAGTACTCCACAGCTGGCTGAGCTTGACCTTGGCGAGTGTAAATAATGCCAATATTGATTAGAGTTTCTACTTCTCCCAAGGAATCATCCACCTGTCTACGGATTGCTAAAGCCTGCTGGGAAAGTTCCAAAGCCTGAGAAAGCTCCAAAGCCTGAGAATACTTATTCTGGCTGAGGTAAACTCCCCCCATATAGTGCAAAGTTCTTGCTTCCCCAGCCAGCTCCTTCACTTCTTTGTGAATTGCCAGAGCTTGTTCTAATGTTTCCCAAGCCTTGTCCTCTTGGTCTAAACCGTTATAAGCTAATCCCAAGTAAGTGAGAGTTTCACCAACTCCCTTGCGATCGCTAAGTTCTTCTCGAATTGCTAAAGCTTGCTGTAAAACCTCCAAAGCCTGAGCATATTCCCCTAAACCGTTATAGACTCTCCCCAGGTTATTCAGGATTTGACCTTGCTCGGTAGGATTATCTAGAGTTTGGTAAATTACCAGAGCTTGTTGGTAATTCTCTAAAGCTTCTCGATACAAACCTTGACGATATTGCTGCTCTCCTGTTTGTAATAACTCTTCTGCCTCAGTT
Organism: Caldora sp.; assembly: GCA_965222765.1. Classification (GTDB taxonomy): domain Bacteria; phylum Cyanobacteriota; class Cyanobacteriia; order Cyanobacteriales; family Coleofasciculaceae; genus Caldora. The sequence goes on along the minus strand of CBDCVG010000025.1, from coordinate 8,014 downwards.
TTACTTGTTGGTGAGGTTAGATTTTGGGCTAGAGCAGTGGAAATTTTAGGAGTAATTCCCGGTAATTCCAGAGGAGTGAGGGAAAGGAGCAAGGTAGCACTTACTAAGCTGAGGAATGTCAGAGGTTGATACCTGGGAGGAATCTTCATGACTAATGGCTAAGGGTGAGGTAGGGCTTGGGTGAATAAGTTAAAACCCTCTAAGTTATCATCTTTTCTTATACTTTTTACGCAACAAATTATAGGGTTGGACTGTAATATTACTCCAATGCGATCGCTTCCTTGACAACCTTTTTTATGGTATTATTTTACATAATAGGATAGGTGTGCGCCTGTAAGGTCTAGTCAGATAGGAAATACAGATGTAATCTTCCGAATAGCTAGAGTTATCACAGGCAAGATGCCTGTTCCACAAGATACAGATCAGGTACAACAAAACCCAACACCAATACTGGCAAGCTCCAGTTTCACAATAGTTACAAAGCTTCGATATCTTCCCGAGACAGTTGGGTGATTGCCATAATCGTCTCTATATCTAAGCCTTGTTGCTTACACGAGCGTGCGATCTCTATTGTGTTTTGTTGAATACCTTCTTCCCTACCTTCTTCTCTAGCTCTCATTTTTTCCTCTTCAATCTGTTCGATTTGCCATTGTGCCTCAAACTCTTGGGTACTCAAGATACTTGCTTCGTAACTCTTGTTATCCATGTAACGGTTATATGCTAGTCTTTCAGTGTCTGATAGATTATTTACTCGCAGGGTTTCCTTGGCTTCTACCATTCCTTTGGCAGCAAATTCATCTTTGATCTCGCTGTTTTTCAGAAAATAGATCCATTCCTGTAAGGTAGTTTCCGCTGCCCCTTTGAAATTTCTCACTTTCAGCAGGTAGTATTCTGGGAAGATATCTGCTACTTTTTCTATCTTAAATTTCCGTTCTTGAGCTAGGGTTGGTTCTAGGGTATCTCCGCTATTCACCCCAATGAACTCTGAGTTCAGGCGATAAATATAGTCTTTTCCCTTACCCAGTTTAAAGTAGACGATATTCACCGAATAAATTTTCCTAATTTCGCCGTACTCTTGTCCTTGTTCGAGATATTCTGTCACTAACTGAGAAACACCGTAGAGCATACGATGAAAATAATCTAGTTGGGAGTTATTTTGTACTTCGATGAGGATCAATTCCTCGGAATCGGTTTCAGCAAGAATATCAACTCTGTTGCTTTTATCATCAATAGTTTGTTGATTACCCTCACTTTCGAGAAGGGTCTTGATGGTGATATCTTGATGTAATAATTCGCTTAAAAACCCTTCCAAGACTACATAATTAGCTTTATTGCGCAGTAGTTTTTTGATGGCCCAATCAAAGCGAATATGTCTCGAAGGCATGGTCCGTGTAATTGTTATACTACTGATATTTTAGCTAATGTAAGTTTGGTTTAGTGCGATCGCTTCCTCGGCATCCTTTTTTATGGTATTATTTTACATAATGGGATAGTTGTGCGCCTGTAAGGTCTAGTCAGAGAGAAAATGCAGACGCAATCATCCGAATAGCTACAGTTATCACAGGCAAGATGCCTGTTCCACAAGATGCAGATCAGGTACAACAAAACCCAACACCAATAACGCTCATCAATGAATTTTGAATTCTGAATATGGCAACGGTCGAACAATTACTAGAAAAATGGCACTCTCTAACCCTAGAGCAGCAGCAAGCAGTTTTTAGTTTTATTGAACTGCTAGAAACTAAAATCTAGAAGCTTTAGGTATCATCTCTCCTCTTGTGGAACTGGCATCTTGCCAGTGCAAAGTTTTAATACAGGCTAGTACGATCGCAGATCTTGTAGGTTGGGTGTAACGAAGTGAAACCCAACAAAGAGTAATAACTTCTCTCCTGAATGAATTTTGAATTCTGCTTTAGTGCGATCGCATCTTTGACATCCTTTTTTATGGTATTATTTTGCATAATAGGATAGTTGTGCGCCTGTAAGGTCTAGTAAGATAGAAAATGCGATCGCAATCTTCCGAATAGCTACAGTTATCACAGGCAAGATGCCTGTTCCGCAAGATAAGCGACGAGAGCTGTCACTATGCTAATCTGTTAGCTTTTATTGGCGAGGATTACTAATGAACACAAAATTGGTTGAATCCCTTGCTGAAGCTGTTAATGCTCTGGAACCTGAGCATTACGCCCTGTTTCAGTCTACTTTAATTACCAAAACCATCCAAAAAACCGATGGTGTGTGTGGTGGCCATGCCCGCATTCGGAACACCCGAATTGCAGTTTGGACGTTAATTTCTCTGGCAAACCAAGGGCTGGATGAGGACGCATTAGTGAAGGATTTTCCAGGATTGACTCATTTTGACCTGTTGGCTGCACGAACTTATTACCGAGCTAATCCAGAAGAAATTGATGCTCTTATTGCCTCTCACCATAGCGATGATAATTGGGATGTTTAGGTTTTATACGAATGAAAACTTGTCAGCCCTGTTGGTAAATGAGTTACGGCGGTTAGGCCATGATGTTTTAACCTCTTACGAGGCGGGTAATGCTAATCAGGGAATTGCGGACGATCGCGTGTTAATGACGGCGACAGCAAACAAACGCTGTGTAGTGACATTCAACCGGGATGATTTTCTCAATTTGCATCGCAGTGGCATCGAACATGGGGGTATTGTCGTTTGTAAAGATGATCCAGATCGCCAAGGTCTAGCGCAGGTACTTCATGATTATTTAATCACTCAACAGACTTTGCATAATCGCTTGATTAGGGTACTTAAAATAAATCAACGCGGTACATCCCAGCCAGTTTTTATTGTTCGAGAATATCAAAGGTAAATGCTTAGCTTCATCAATAGTTGAGGTGAGATACTCTTTCAACCATAGTGCGATCGCAGATCTTGTAGGTTGGGTGTAACGAAGTGAAACCCAACAAAGAGTAATAACTTCTCTCCTGAATGAATTTTGAATTCTGCTTTAGTGCGATCGCATCCTCGGCATCCTTTTTTATGGTATTATTTTACATAATGGGATAGGTGTGCACCTCTAAGGTCTAGTAAGATAGGAAATGCAGACGCAATCTTGCAAATAGCTACAGTTATCACAGGCAAGATGCCTGTTCCACAAGATGCAGATCAGGTACAACAAAACTCAAAACCAATAACGCTCATCAATGAATTTTGAATTCTGAATATGGCAACGGTCGAACAATTACTAGAAAAATGGCACTCTCTAACCCTAGAGCAGCAGCAAGCAGTTTTTCGTTTTATTGAACTGCTAGAAACTAAAATCTAGAAGCTTTAGGTATCATCTCTCCTCTTGTGGAACTGGCATCTTGCCAGTGCAAAGTTTTAATACAGGCTAGTACGATCGCAGATCTTGTAGGTTGGGTGTAACGAAGTGAAACCCAACAAAGAGTAATAACTTCTCTCCTGAATGAATTTTGAATTCTGCTTTAGTGCGATCGCATCCTCGGCATCCTTTTTTATGGTATTATTTTACATGATGGGATAGGTGTGCACCTGTAAGGTCTAGTAAGATAGGAAATGCAGACGCAATCTTGCAAATAGCTACAGTTATCACAGGCAAGATGCCTGTTCCACAAGATGCAGATCAGGTACAACAAAACTCAAAACCAATAACGCTCATCAATGAATTTTGAATTCTGAATATGGCAACGGTCGAACAATTACTAGAAAAATGGCACTCTCTAACCCTAGAGCAGCAGCAAGCAGTTTTTAGTTTTATTGAACTGCTAGAAACTAATGTTATTCGAGCAACAGATCCAGCATTTCATCCGGCTACAACACCATTGGGCAAGAAACTCCATGAGATTCGAGCTCAGATCATTGCATCGGGTGAACCTTTGTTAACTATTGAGGATGTCGAGCGGGAAGTGGCAGAACGTCGAGGTGGTTACCAGGGTGATTAATTCATGATCCGGACTTTTATTGATGCGGGAGTGCTAATTACTGCAGCTCGTGTGGGAGATGAACATGCTGAAAGGGCAGCTGCCATTTTAGACGAGCCAAATCGTGAGTTTGCCTCAAGTGTTTTCCTAAAAATGGAAGTATTGCCCAAGGCTATCTATAACCGACAATTACCAGAAGTTCATTTTTATGAGACCTTTTTTGATAGTGTTAGCTATTGGGCTACCGATGTCGAACAAATTATTGAACGTGCCTATCAAGAGTCTTGCCAATTTGGATTAGGAGCAATGGATGCATTGCATATTGCCGCAGCTATATCAATTGGCGCAACTGAGTTTATCACCCATGAAAAAGCAGGTAGATCGATTTACCGAACGTCCAGTATCAAAATCTTATCGACTCGTTGCTAGTACCACTGCGCCGAATTAAAAATTCAAAGGAAGTAACCTAAACTATTTGCCACAAGTATAAATTCTCGGTTGGACAAGGGTTGGACTGTAATATTACTCCAATGCGATCGCATCTTTGACATCCTTTTTTATGGTATTATTTTGCATAATGGGATAGGTGTGCGCCTGTAAGGTCTAGTAAGATAGAAAATGCAATCCCAATCATCCGAATAGCTACAGCTATCACAGGCAAGATGCCTGTTCCACAAGATGCAGATCAGGTACAACAAAACTCAACACCAATAACGCTCATCAATGAATTTTGAATTCTGAATATGGCAACGGTCGAACAATTACTAGAAAAATGCCGCTCTCTAACCCTAGAGCAGCAGCAAGCAGTTTTTAGTTTTATTGAACTGCTAGAAACTAAAATCTAGAAGCTTTAGGTATCATCTCTCCTCTTGTGGAACTGGCATCTTGCCAGTGCAAAGTTTTAATACAGGCTAGTACGATCGCAGATCTTGTAGGTTGGGTGTAACGAAGTGAAACCCAACAAAGAGTAATAACTTCTCTCCTGAATGAATTTTGAATTCTGCTTTAGTGCGATCGCTTCCTTGACATCCTTTTTTATGGTATTATTTTGCATAATAGGATAGTTGTGCGCCTGTAAGGTCTAGTAAGATAGAAAATGCAATCCCAATCATCCGAATAGCTACAGCTATCACAGGCAAGATGCCTGTTCCACAAGATGCAGATCAGGTACAACAAAACTCAACACCAATAACGCTCATCAATGAATTTTGAATTCTGAATATGGCAACGGTCGAACAATTACTAGAAAAATGCCGCTCTCTAACCCTAGAGCAGCAGCAAGCAGTTTTTCGTTTTATTGAACTGCTAGAAACTAAAATCTAGAAGCTTTAGGTATCATCTCTCCTCTTGTGGAACTGGCATCTTGCCAGTGCAAAGTTTTAATACAGGCTAGTGCGATCGCAGATCTTGTAGGTTGGGTGTAACGAAGTGAAACCCAACAAAGAGTAATAACTTCTCTCCTGAATGAATTTTGAATTCTGCTTTAGTGCGATCGCATCTTTGACATCCTTTTTTATGGTATTATTTTACATAATAGGATAGTTGTGCGCCTGTAAGGTCTAGTCAGAGAGAAAATGCAGACGCAATCTTGCAAATAGCTACAGTTATCACAGGCAAGATGCCTGTTCCACAAGATACTGATGTTGAGTTACCCTACACCAAGGTAATAGTAATCTATTTCATTTCATAAGATAGTAGGGGCGGGTTCACCTACCATCTTTCGGTATCGACAAGCCAACTACCTAGGGCTTGCTGAATAAGTCGTAACTTTCGGGTTTGAATAGGTGTTAGGTGGTAGGTGGTAGGTGGTAGGTGAGGTTGGAGGTAGTAGGTGTTAGGGATTTTCGACTGACGGTGCAAGGAAATTGAGCCAAAAGATACAAAAACCTTGTACCTGGCAAGGTATAAAATGATTGAAAGCTTTGTCTGGTATAGTTTCCACACTTTTGCAGCAAGCCCTAAATAGGGCTTGCTGAATAAGTCGTAACTTTCGGGTTTGAATAGGTGTTAGGTGGTAGGTGGTAGGTGGTAGGTGAGGTTGGAGGTGTTAGATGTTAGGAAATTTCCCAAGTCGGTCCAAAGAAATTGAGCCCATCGATGCAAAAACCTTGGACTTGTTTGGCTTGCCATAGGATTGAAAGCAAAGTATGGCATAGCTTCCACACTTATGCAGCAAACCCTAAATAAACAACAATCAAAAATACCGTCATATTTTCCTTCGTGCTATTGAAACCAATTATTCAGTGATTGGTATAATTTATGGAACAAGCCTAATCGCGGCTTTGATTTTTCCCTATAGCTTGCTCGCTGTTGCACCTTGGTGATGATTTCCCTCACCTTCTCAGCTTCGGGGGATTGGAGATGCTGCAAGATGTCTAGGGATTGTTGTAGGTAATCCAGTCCAGTTTTATAATCCTCTTGTGCTGTTATTAATAGTTGCCCCAGCATTGCCAAAGTAGAGGCTTTGCCCTGCAAGTCACCAATACCTTCCTTGATTTCCAAAGATTGCTGATAAAGTGCGATCGCTCCAGTAATATCTCCTGTATCAGCTTTCAGGATTCCCAGTTGGTGTAAAGTAGAGGCTTTACCCTGCAAGTCACCAATACCTTCCTCGATTTCCAAAGATTGCTGATAAAGTGCGATCGCTCCAGTAATATCTCCTGTATTGGCTTTCAGGATTCCCAGTTGGTGTAAAGTAGAGGCTTTGCCCTGCATGTTACCAATACTTTCCTTGATTTCCAAAGATTGCTGATAAAGTGCGATCGCTCCAGTAATATCTCCTGTATTGGCTTTCAGGATTCCCAGACAGTGTAAAGTAGAGGCTTTGCCCTGCATGTTACCAAGACTTTCCTTGATTCCCAAGGATTGCTGATAAAGTGCGATCGCTCCAGTAATATCTCCTGTATTGGCTTTAAGGCTTCCCAAATTGTGTAAAGTGGCGGCTTTGCCCTGCAAGTTACCAAGACTTTCTGTGATTTCCAAAGATTGCTGATAAAGTGCGATCGCTCCAGTAATATCTCCTGTATTGGCTTTCAGGATTCCCAGTTGGTGTAAAGTAGAGGCTTTGCCCTGCATGTTACCAAGACTTTCCTTGATTCCCAAGGATTGCTGATAAAGTGCGATCGCTCCAGTAATATCTCCTGTATTGGCTTTAAGGCTTCCCAAATTGTGTAAAGTGGCGGCTTTGCCCTGCAAGTTACCAAGACTTTCTGTGATTTCCAAAGATTGCTGATAAAGTGCGATCGCTCCAGTAATATCTCCTGTATTGGCTTTCAGGATTCCCAGTTGGTGTAAAGTAGAGGCTTTGCCCTGCAAGTCACCAATACCTTCCTCGATTTCCAAGGATTGCTGATAAAGTGCGATCGCTCCAGTAATATCTCCTGTATCAGCTTTAAGGATTCCCAAATTGTGAATAATAGCTGATTTTTCCTTTTCATCTTCTGCTGGGCAAATAGCTAAAGCTTGTTGATAATCCTTACTTGCTTGCTCTACCTCACCAAGTTTATGCTCAGCACGGGCTAAATTATGGAGAAGGCGATAGTCTGCAACTAAGCCTAAAGTTTTCTGGGAAAGCTCAACTGCTTCCCGATAGCGACTACGATTATTCCAACGACTAGTCAAAGAATCAGCAATTTCTACAGCAATCTCCTCCACCTTCCCCTCCAATGCCAACCGATGAATTTCCAGCCTTTGTTCCTCGGTTGAATATTCCACCTCTTTAATCCAAAGACGATACAGCACCTCTGTTGCTTCCTGCAACAAACTTTGATTCCCACCTAACTCCAAAGGCAAAATCCGAGGTACTCGCAACCCATCATCCGAACTAACTTCCAGCAATCCCAAACTTACTGCCCTAGCCAACTGCTCCTCCAACTGAGGAATTCCAGCACATACTGCTACCAAAGCTTCCCTCGGTACTGGCAACTCAAACACCAATCCCCGTTCTAACATTTTCCTTAGGGGTGGATTGATCTGCTGAATTAACTCCTGAGCCAAAACTTGCTCCCGCAATTCCACCGGATTTTCTGCCAAACCTTGAAGAATCGCCTCTTGATCTACCGTAGCAGCAACCAATACCTTATCCAACCATTCCAATAAGCGGGGATTA
>CBDCVG010000024.1:0-121120 GCA_965222765.1 Caldora sp. | reverse complement strand
TGCCAATATTGGTGTCAATATTCAAGGTCGTTTAACCACTCCTCAAGCACCAGTTTCTCTACGTGGTGCTGTCCTAGCTGGTGAGGAAACTACTGCTATTATGCCGATAGTTTCTTATGATGTTGGCATTGCCAAAAACACTAATGTCTATGTTGGTGGTGGCTATTCTTTTGTTGAAGAAGATGGCAAACCTTCACCTTTAGGTAACCGTGATTCTATCGTTTTGACAGCTGGTGCAGAAACAGAATTTGCTCATAATATTGTTGGCTACACTGATGTTAAAGTTGGCCTCAATGCTTACGAAAATAGTCCAGCTGAAGCAGTGAGTCTACAAGCTGGTGTGGGCTATAGTTTCTAAGTTATGTTCCACATTGTAGAGACGCGCTATGGCGCGTCTCTACAGGGTTTTGGTAGGCAATAGATAAAAGTGATAAAATTTGAGCGTTTCTGTATCAAAAAAATCAACATCGCTCATAAACTTTTGATGAAAATCAGGCTATTGCCCAAAACTAAAACCACATTGGGAATTCTTGCTAGTGTCTTACTGCCAACCCCACTTTGGTTATGGGCTTCGGTGCAACCAGAAAACTCTCAAAGCACTAGGCAATTATTGAAGTTAGGAGAATGTCATAAAAATAGTACTATTGGGCTCAATGACTGCCGTTTATCTAGCACATTTTTTCCCAGCCAAAAATCTGGTGTAGGAGCATTCGCATTTGCGGAGCATGGTGCAACAGCAGCAAACCGTTATCGAAAAGTAGCGTGGGGGAATAATTCATTGGCAAAACCCAAGGTATACAGTTCCAATGCTGACTCTCCTTATATCCCTACCACTACACTGACACTCTCCAGTCCTTTAAAAACCAACTCTAGCCGTATCATCGAAGATATTCCTTATGCTCGCCATGGGGATAAAAATTTGCTGCTTGACATTTATCTACCAAAGCAAGTTACTGAACCCATACCCGTGATTCTTTGGATACACGGCGGTGCATGGAGGAGCGGCAATAAGAAGTTGATGCCCGAGCCTTTTTTGACTAGTCATGGTTACGCGATTGTCAGCATTAACTACCGCTTCACCAGAGAAGCCATCTTTCCCGCTCAAATTCAGGATGTTAAGACGGCAGTGCGCTGGATTCGAGCACATGCTCAAGAATATGGCTTCGATGCAAATCGCATTGGTGCTGCGGGAGCTTCTGCTGGCGGGGACACCTGGCGGCATTACTGGGTACAACTGCCGATGTAGATCAGTTTGAGGAGAATACTGGTAATACCGAATTTAGTAGTGAGGTGCAAGCAGTGCTCAATTTCTATGGTCCGAGCGACTTGTTAAACCTCAATGACCCAAACTATCCTACCAAATTTGACCCTAACAGTCCTACCTCACCTGAGAGCATGTTAGTGGGAGGGCCTTTACAGGAGAGACTAACAGAGGCAAGGGCAGCTAGTCCAGTAAATTACGTTACCCAAGATGATAGTCCTTTTTTGATTGTGCATGGCGATCGCGATCAGATAGTACCACTGAGCCAGAGTCTACGTCTGCATAAGGCATTGGAGCAAGTGGGAGTTGAGAGTACTCTTCACGTAGTCAAAGGTGGTGCCCATGGGGGTTTTAACGATAATCCAGACATTCAGAAGCTAGTCTTAACTTTCTTCGACAAGTATCTTAAGTTAAATAAGTAATGAACTTGTAGGTTGGGTGAAGCCAAAGCGAAACCCAACGCCAATTCTTTCGGTGTTAGGTTTTGCTTTTGGTAGTTTTCTTTGAGATTTTGGTCAAAGTTTTGACAACACTTCACCCAACCTACAGTCTGCCACTGATTGAAAGGCTCGCAAAACCTAACACCTAACCCTAACCCACTTCCGAAAAGCCCTTAAAGCAGCACTTGAACCTTGTGTTAAACTCATTTGGACAAACTGAGAAATCCCTTCAATAATGGGAAATTTTGGAAAAGTCGGACTTAAAGATGACTCAAGATAGTCACCTCCTTCCAGTACATGAATTTTTAACCTTCCTTGAGAAAACTGCCATAACTCAGGTACTCCCAAAGTTTTATAAGCACTCAGTTGTGTTTTAGAAGTAACATCAACTTCAATGGCGAGATCAGGAGGTGGATCTACGGTTAAATCTAATCTCCTTTTGCCAATCATTAAACGATAATTTTCAATATAAAAACAATTATCTGGCTCGATTCCTGCCACCATATCCCGGCGCTTAAAAGTAGTTGAGCCGTAACATTCCCGCTCGACTTCCAATTCTTCAAGCAAGATTTTCACCATATCGCCAATAATTTCTTTATCAAACTTATGTTCTGGCAATGGCATTCTAATTTCTAATTGATTTTGATAGTAAGCTACTCTCTTAGCTCTTTTTTCACTGAGTTCTTGTAAAATCTCCTCAAAGTTTGACCAGTTGACATCAGTCAAAATAATCCGCTGTCCTGGAGGAACAGTTAACTGCCTGAGTTGTAATGTTACCATTTTGAAGTTCGGTGTTTATTCAGAGATTAGCTATTAGCCATTAGCCATTAGCTTTGAGCGTGTTTCTCGAGAGCTCCTGAGGAGTGCTTCACACCCCCAATTGAATAAGAGAAACAATATCTCGTTCCTACCTTCTAGGACTTACGCACCGTAACGGAATTACGTCATCCTGAACGGTAGCGAAGGATCTCCCAGACGGCTGAGATGCTTCACTATCGTTCAGCATGACAGCTGAGTGCGTAAGTCCTACCTTCTACCTCCTTCCTCGCCTTCTGCCTCCTGCCTCCTGCCTCCTGCCTTCATATAGCAAAAGCAGGACGATGTTGACTCCAAGGTTGCATTGTTTCCAACTGAGCAGCCAGAGAAATCAGAGTTGCTTCGGCGGCGGGACGTCCCACAAGTTGAATTCCCACAGGTACACCATTAGAGTCGAAACCAGTAGGAATAGAAATAGCAGGCAAGCCAGTAGCATTAAAGGGGGGACAGGGAGCAATCCAAGCAATGATTTTCTGCAATGTCTCTTCGGGACTTAAATCCGTCCACTCGCCAACGCGAATCGCCGGGTGCATGTAGGTTGGCAGCACTAGAACATCAAAGGTATCAAAAAACGCTACAATCTGGCGGCAAACTATTTGCATTTGCGAACTGCCTGCAAATATTCCCCAGCAGAACCCGCCTGAGTCGCAATCCAGCAATTCATCGGACTCAATGCTTCTGGAGGAATACCTGTGGCTGCGACACCTGCTTGCCAGACTTTAATAAATGGTTCCTCTAAACCACTGAACTCAGGACAACCTGGTTCAATAATATGGCCCATCTCTTCTAAACGCTGTACTGTTTCTTTTACTCCCTGTGCACAGGTTTCTAATGCTTCTCCTCCAATGGAAATGCTAGTTGCAAAGGCAATCCGTAACTGAGAGAGGGCTTGGCGAGTAGAATTGAGAAACGAGATTTTGGGGTCAGGTAACCAATAGGGGTCACCAGTAATATAACCAGACATCACATCCAAGAGGGCAGCAGCATCGGCAACATTACGAGCTAAAGTACCATGAGTAGCAATGCCACTTTGATGCTCGCCTTCTGGAGCAAAAGAGATGCGTCCCCGCGCTGGCTTGATGCCTACTAAGCCACAGCAGAAAGCGGGACCTCGCACTGAACCACCACCATCGGAACCTGGAGCAACGGGACACAAGCCAGCTGCTACTGCCGCTGCGGCACCGCCGCTAGAACCCCCTGAAGTGTAATCTAAATTCCAGGGATTTCGTGTTGGCGGAAAGCCTGGGGGTTCGGTGTAAGGTAAGGAAGCTAGTTCTGAGGTGGCAGTTTTGCCTAGTAGAATGAATCCAGCCTGCTTGATCCGAGTTACAATCCCATCATCGTAGTAAGGGATATTATCTTTCTGGAAAGGTAAACCGTAAGTGAGAGGCATTCCCGTTACGGCATTGAGGTCTTTTATTGCTGTGGGTACACCAAAAAATTGTGGTAATTCTGAAGTATCTTTAGTTTGATTTAGCTGCTTGGTTTTGGCTCGAGCATCTGCTAAAGCTGTTTCAGCGGTAACGGTGAAGAAACTGCCTAGTTGAGAATCTAACCTTTCGATGCGCTCTAGGTAAAGTTGCGTTAACTCTAAGGGTGATATTTGTTTGCTGCGGATAAGTTGTGCTTGTTCTAGAGCAGAGGTAAAGGCTAAGTCAATTTTGTTCATTAGTTTAGGAATTGGGAGTGCGAGCATCTTGCTTGCGTTTGACTGATCGATCGCGAGCGAGACGCTCGCACTACATTCTTAAATTCTAAATTCTAAATTCTAAATTCCCCAACCGGTTTCTAAGCCACCAAATTAGCTGTGTCACGGCACTTCTAATGTGTATTGAGGGAACTTAACTGCAAAATTGGTTCAATTTCCTGCCGAAAATCTTGCCAAGCAAACAAAGCTGTAGAGTCAGAAGTAGCTCCCCGTTTGATCAACATTACCCCATCTTGAAAGTCAATCATGCCATAATTACCCTGAGCAAGTATTTGCTCGATCGCACGAACCAGTTGCCGCAATCTTTCACGATCATCATCAAACGCTACCTGATACTGTTGTAGTTGCCACAAATCTGCGATCGCATAATCTACACTAATCTCTTGTCTGGCATCATTAATCAGCCGTAGTGAGGGAAACCCTAGAATTTCCCGACGACTAGATAGATGAGGAACAATATGTGTAGTAGCAGAAACACTTGCTGTTGGTGGAATTTGTTGTAATAAAGAGCGAATTTGTCCAGCATGTTCCCACTGACGAGGTACGGAGACGTATACTAAAGGGTCGATGGAAGTAGGGAAAAGAAAAGACCAAGCGCGATGGGGATTGGAAGTGAAGGTAAACACTAGCGATAGACTTAGACAAAATATCCAAAAGCGCCGAAATCCCGGTTTAATATCAAATCCGCTTTTAAAACCCTTTTTATTATTCCAAGATTTTTCTTCCCTGCTCCCCATCTCCCCATCTCCCTTCCTGTTCCCCTCCTCTGAGGGGTTAGGGGTGGGTTCTGCTCCCTTAATCAAAACCCCAGGATGCTGGGACCACCAGATGATTGCACCGTAAAATATACCTGGAACTACATTAATCGCAAAACGCATATTAACCGACAAAGCCCAAAAATCCTGCCGCATCAAAGCTGTAAGTAAAGGAAATGCTGCTACCATCCAGGCAGTAGGAGAAATTGCTGGTACAAAAGCTAAAGGTAACCAATAAGCGAGTAAATATTGCACTGTACGTCCGAAAGGAGTGAAAATCTCCTTGATAAGTCGCCAGGGATTGCTGAGAAGCGCCCAAATGACATCTAAAGTAGAAGCTTGATTACCTTCCACATAGCCACCAAACTGCTCGATCATAAATCGGCGGGAAATATCTTCAGAAAATAGAGGCATAATCAAGTTAGTCAGCGCCAGCATATAACCAAAGCTGAGGGTACAAACTATCAAGCCAAGACGGGGATAGCGCCGACTTAACACCAAATAGAACCCCACACTAAATAGGAGAATTCCTGAATCTTCTCTTACTCCTAGCAGCAAAATGGCTAAGCCAGCAAACAACCACCACCAGCGTTTTTCTAGAGCTAGTAGCAAGCCAAACATATATAGAGGTAGTTGGCAGGAGTCATGGAAGTTAGCTAAAGTTGGTCCAATTACTACATTGGCGGCGTAGAAACTTACTGTAATCAGGGTTGACAACTGGGGACTAAGGTAAACTCTCGCCAGAGCATAAAGAACCAATCCCCCAGCCGTCATCAATGCGGCTTGCAAGACTAACAGGGTAGCAGATGAGTGAAATAGAGCATAGATAGGTAACCAGAGCAACAAAGCCGGGGTAAAATGCTGTCCCAAGCGATGGTAAAATACCGTCGGTAGATTGCCATCATGGAGTACAGCAGAAGAAAGGTTAGAAGAAAGGGAACTCTGAAAGAACCTGCCGTGGATACCGTTCCAAAAAACCTGATTAAAAATGCCTTGATCGAAGGAACTATAGGAGTGATAAAAGCTATAGAACCGATGTAGCATGAACCCTGAGGTCAAAACAAAAAAAATGACCGCAGCTGCGATCGCGCTTTTCGTAATTTCAATTTCTAGTTTTTTCTTCATCTCTACATTTTATACCTAACACCTACCACCTAATACCTACCACCTAATACCTACCACCTAATACCTACCACCTAATACCTACCACCTAATACCTACCACCTACCACCTAATACCTACCACCTAATACCTACCACCTACCACCTACCACCTACCACCTAATACCTATGCAACAAACTAATCAAGATTCTAAACAAGTTTACATATCTAAAGTAGAACTGAATTGTGGTTTACAACTAGCTTTACCACCTTATGCCGAAATTGATCATCTTTATCGAGAAATTATAGTTGAAGATTGCTATCGCCTACATCCTCAAAGTAAGTGGACAGAGTCTTGGGATGGGCAAGCAACAGTAATTGATATTGGAGCTCATGCAGGACTACTTTCTTGCTTAGTAGCCCATTTATTCCCGAAAAGTAAAGTATTAGCCTTTGAAGCTCACCCAACTAATTATCAGTTTCTTGAAGAGAATATTAAAGTCAATCAATTGGAGCAACAAGTAACTGCCTACCATCTAGCTTTGGCAGGAGAAGCAGGTACTCGTAAGATATTTTCAGCACCCACTCCAGAGTGTCATAGTACCATCATGCCAGAAGGAGAGTTTTACCAAGATAGACTTAATATGTCAGGGGAAGTACGGTGCATTTCTCTAAATGAAGCTTTTAGCTTGGTTCCTGATCAAGGCTATATAGATTTATTAAAAATTGATTGCGAAGGAGCCGAAGGAGAAATGTTTGATTCTGCCTCTGATGCCACTTTTGACAGAATCAAGAGAATTGCTATGGAATATCATGAGGATATCAGTATTCTTTCTCCCCAAGATTTAATATATCTGTTCAAAAAAAAGGGCTTTCAAACGGAAATTATCCCCAGCAAAGACTGGCAGTATAGAGGCATGATTTATGCTTGTAAGTAGGAGCTATTGAGAAACAATTCTCTTCCCTGTTGCCTGACTCGGAAACTCGGTGTTTATTCAGAGATTAGCCATTAACCATTAGCCATTAGCCCTTAGCCATTAGCTTTGAGCCTGTTTCTCAAGAGTGATACCAATACAGAAAAGTCATGTCATACTTAGACTAGATACCCAAAGTAAAACATTACCATGACTGGAGTTGCGAAGCTAAACGTTATTGAATCTCGTCAAAGACTATTGGAGCTGATGAATCAGCAAAAAACGGCTTTAGGCTTTGCAAAGGTTCAAAGTCTATATCTCTGGAAAATTGGCGCTGTAGAAACTGTAAGACATTTAGCTGTTATTGTCGGTAGAACAGAGAGAACAATTTATCGTTGGTTAGAAATTTATCGCCAGCAAGGAATTGAAGAGCTACTCAAAGAAAAACCAAAGACAGGAAGACCAAAAAAAATAGCAATAGAGGAGACCGCTACATTAAAACAAGAATTAAAAGAACCCGCATCATTATCAATGAGTGAATTTATATAGAATTTCTTTGCGGCAAAACAAACATACTTAATCCTGAATGGCCATTTTATGTTCGGTTGTCAAAAACTCAATGGATCAAGACATGAGCTTGCTTGTCACCCTATGAAGCACGATACAATGCTTTCGGTTGCATCGAATAGAAAATTGCTTCGGTGCAGCTAAATTTGCTTAGTGCCTTTAAGTAAGTAAAGAATGCAAACCGAAGACAGGACTACCACAGAATCTACCATCGCAGATGCGATCGCTAACTCTCAGAACTATCTGCTCAACCTACAATATCCAGAGGGCTATTGGTGGGCAGAACTGGAGTCTAATGTTACCATTACCTCCGAAGTGGTGCTGCTTCATAAAATTTGGGGTACGGATCAAGAAAGATCCTTGCAGAAAGTGGAAACTTATCTGCGTAGTCAACAGCGGGAGCATGGAGGTTGGGAACTCTGCTACGGGGATGGTGGGGAGATAAGTACTTCTGTGGAAGCCTACATGGCACTCAAACTGCTAGGTGTGCCAGCAACAGATCCTGCAATGCTCAAAGCTAGGAAATTTATCCTAGAACGAGGGGGTATCAGTAAGACGAGAATTTTCACCAAGTTTCACTTAGCCTTAATTGGCTGCTATGACTGGCGCGGTGTTCCTTCCATTCCTCCCTGGGTGATGTTGTTACCAGAAAACTTTCTGTTCAGCATCTACGAAATGTCGAGTTGGGCGAGGGGAAGTACGGTTCCTCTGTTAATTGTCTTTGATCACAAACCTGTCTATCAAACGAATCCTGCTATTACCTTAGATGAACTTTATACTGAGGGAGCTGATAATGTCCGGTTTGAATTACCCCGCAATGGGGATTGGACAGATTTGTTTGTTGTCCTCGATGATGCCTTTAAATTAGCAGAAAACTTGAATGTTGTACCCCTCCGGGAAGCAGGACTTGAAGCGGCTGAGCGCTGGGTATTGGAACGGCAAGAAGTTACCGGAGACTGGGGGGGTATTATTCCGGCGATGCTCAACTCCCTGTTAGCACTGCGTTCCCTAGACTATGATGTAGCAGATCCCATTGTTGTCAGGGGACTCGAAGCAGTAGATCATTTTGCTATTGAAACTGCTGACACCTATCTCACTCAACCCTGTATTTCCCCTGTCTGGGATACCGCTTGGGTAATGCGAGCTTTAGTAGATTCTGGCATTGCTCCTAATCACCCTGCTTTGGTTCAAGCTGGAGAATGGCTGTTAAGTAAGCAAATTCTCGATTACGGCGATTGGGCGGTGAAGAATCGGCAGGGCAAGCCTGGAGCTTGGGCATTTGAATTTGAAAATCGCTTCTATCCAGACTTAGATGATTCTGCGGTTGTGGTGATGGCTCTGGATGCAGTACAACTGCCTAAGGAAAATCAAAAACAAGCAGCGATCGCTCGTGCAGTAGCTTGGATGGCTTCCATGCAATGCCAAGAGGGTGGTTGGGCAGCTTTTGATCTCAACAATAATTCAGAGTGGCTCAACTATTTGCCCTATGCAGATCTGAAAGCCATGATTGATCCCAATACCGCTGATGTCACGGCTCGTGTATTGGAAATGCTGGGTTCCTGTAACTTGTCTATGGAGCAAGGTAAAGTAGACCAAGCGATCGCTTATTTGATTAAAGAACAAGAAACCGATGGTAGTTGGTTTGGTCGTTGGGGAGTTAACTATATCTATGGTACTAGTGGCGCCCTTTCAGCTTTATCGGTAATTGCTCCCCAAAAACATCGCCTCAATATCGAACGAGGAGCATTTTGGCTAGTTGGCTGCCAAAATCCTGATGGAGGCTGGGGGGAAACTTGCCGCAGTTACAATGATCCGGCTCTGAAAGGGCAAGGAGATAGTACTGCTTCTCAAACTGCTTGGGCTTTAATTGGTTTAATGGCAGCAGGAGAAGCAATTAGTAACTGGAAAACAGAAGCTATTAGGCGAGGTATTAACTACTTAGTCACAACTCAGCTTGCAGATGGTAGCTGGAATGAAGACTATTTTACCGGTACTGGCTTTCCTTGTCATTTCTATTTGAAGTACCACTTTTATCAACAATACTTTCCTTTGATAGCCTTGGGTCATTATCAATTGATATAGGACTGACGCACCGTAATGGAATTATGTCATCCTGAGCGATAGCGAAGGATCTCCAAACTGCTCAGATGCTTCACTAGACCACGGATTCAGTATTCATTTTTACGCCAAAATCGACATCTCAGGGCGAAGCATTCGGACAAAAAACTAGGGTTTGCTGAATAAGTCACAAGTAACAAGTAACAACTTACCGTTCGCCCATTTCTCTAACTCGTTTTCAAATGGGCGAACGGTGAGTCATTAGTTTCTGTTTCTGTTTTTGGAGAACAGTTATCTGAAACAATAATTTCCAAATTTACCCCGGCGAAAAGAAAATAAAGATATTACCATGACTGTTTATCAATATCCCTAGTGTGACACTTGGAGGTTTGGAATCCTCGTCACAAGACATCAAAATCACAAATGTTATGCTTGGGAAAATATTGAACTAATTGGGAGAGGTTTGATTCACTAAATCAATCAGTGTTTTATAAGTTTAAGTTTGATTAATCATGTTGAATAATCAGTCAATGTTATTATTTGTTGACATCTTCCTATTATCAACTTCAATAGGACTGCTTATCCCAATCACAGTCCTTTTTATTGAATGCAGTGTCGCTTTATTGTCTACTAGGTCTGAAGCTAGGGATACCGAAGTAACTCAACCTAGGATTGCTGTTTTGATACCAGCTCACGATGAAGCCTCCGTAATTGGTGTAACTCTAGAGACGTTATTACCTCAATTAACGACTCAAGATCAACTATTGGTTATTGCCGATAATTGCACTGATGAAACAGCAGCAATCGCGCGTAAATGTGGCGCAACGGTGATTGAACGCCAGGATCTGGAGCGCAGAGGTAAAGGCTATGCCCTAGACTATGGCTTGAACTTCCTTCAGACAGATCCACCGGACGTAGTGGTTTTAGTTGATGCCGACTGTATTGTTGAGCAGGGTACAGTCAAGCGAATTGCCTGTGTTGCAGCTACTCAAGGAAAACCAGTTCAAGCAACCTATCTGATGCAACAACCAGCCAACCCCAGTCCCAAGGATTCGGTTTCAGCCTTGGCATTTATGGTCAAAAATTTAGTTCGTCCCAGTGGCTTAGCCAGACTAGGATTGCCTGGATTATTAACGGGTTCAGGTATGGCCTTTCCTTGGTCAGTAATTCGTCAGGCACCTCTAGCTAGTGGCAATATTGTCGAGGATATGCAATTAGGACTAGATTTAGCGATCGCTGGACATCCCACCTTATTTTGCCAGGATACCAAGGTAATCGGCATTCTCCCCCAGCAAGAGGAAGTAGCCAAAGGTCAAAGAACCCGTTGGGAGCATGGTCATTTGCAGACCTTGTTAACCCAAGTCCCTCGACTAACCAAAGCCTCTTTAGCTCAAAAACGCTTTGACTTGTTGGCACTTGCCCTAGATTTGTCTGTACCACCTCTTTCACTGTTGGTCATGATTTGGGTAGCCGCCACTGGTTTAGCATTACTAGCAGGCATCTGGGGAGCAACATGGATACCACTGATCTTGTTAGCGATCGCTGGAGTTCTAATCTTAGTCTCAATTGTTGGAGCTTGGGCTAAGTTCGGGCGTGCTGAGATCTCAGCAGTGACACTTTTGACTATACCATTTTACATTCTCTGGAAGATTCCCCTCTATCTGGCTTTTCTGGTGCAGCGTCAGACCAAGTGGATTAGAACAGACAGGGATGTAGTTGATGCTGGGTGACATGAATTAATTATACACCTGGTGGGGAAAAAAAAATTTTTCATCGGGACTGCCTTCTGCCTTCTTGCACTAAGCATCAAAGCTATTTTTTCTTCGAGTTTTTTTCCCTTAGAGGTTGCCATCTAAATAAGGAGAGAAGTTATAATCAAACTGACATAATTAGGGGCAAATGTAGGCAAGCAGTCTTCGTTAGCTAGAGGAAGCAGTCTTGTTATGCATAGGGAAAAGCAAATAATTGCTTGGCTTATCAAAAAGCGTAATTGCAACTGTGGGGTGCACCAATCAAGGGGTAAGTTTTCGCTCTACTGACATCTGGTGAATAAATCTGGATGAGGGCGATGCTAGTTGATATTTATCCAGTGTATTCCTACCAAACTGTACAATGACCCCGGATACTGAACAGAACTATCAAATCTTATCAGTTAGTAAACAGAGCAGAACCTTGCAGCAAGTACCACTAGAAGAAGAAGTTGAATTCAACGCCCCACCCCAGAAAGGCTTGAATTTGCGTCCCATCTTGAGGACTGTCCAGCGGAAAATCCTGTTAATCCTTGGCATCACTGCTCTAACTACTACTGCTGGTGTCTTTAAGAACTCGAAATCCCTATCCAGCTATGAGGGTAGCTTTCAGATGTTAGTCGAGCCAGTAACATCTGAGCAAAGACGAACTGATCCTAATGCACTTATCACTGGTAACGTTAAAGATGCCAAGGGTTCAGAACTAGATTACTCAACTATTTTTGAAATTTTAACCGGAGGCGGAACACTCACTGAGATTGCGGAAGCAGTTAAAGCGGAGCACCCTGACTTCGATGATTTTAGCCCAGGTCAACTCAAAGCTGGATTAATTGTTGAGCGGGTAAAATCAGAACAGTTTAAAGGAGACACCAAACTCATCAAAATTACTTATCAGGATCTGGACGGAGAGCTAGTCGAGTCAGTCTTACAAAAAACTGCTGAGAAATATTTAAAGTATAGCCTTGAGGAGCGCAAAAGTAATATTGATGAAGGTGTTAAGTTTATTAGTGAGCAAATCGACAAGTTACAGGAGCAAGTAGACCCCCTCCAGAGAAAACTACAGAATCTGCAAAAGCAGTATAATCTCATTGACCCGACAAATCAGGGTGGAGAATTATTTACCAAAGTTCGTGAAATCCAGACCGAACAATCAGCAACTGAAAGGGAGTTAGAGGAACTTAAGGCTCTTCAGAAAAACTTAGAAAATCAACTAGCTCTAAGTCCAGAGGAAGCAATTGCTTCTTCAGCATTGAGCGAAAATCCTAGCTATCAACAGTTACTCACAGAACTGAAGACAGTAGAAAGTGAACTTGCTACAGAGTCTACTCGCTTCCAGGATAACAGTCCTCAGATTCTGACTCTGAAGGAAAAAAAGCAGAAATTTGAACGCTTACTAGAGGAAGAAAGAAATAATATTCTGGAGGAGAGCTCAGTAGAAGCGACTAACGATTCCAAAGTGCTAGCTTACCAAAATCCGACTCGTTTGGAATTGATTAGGCAATTGCTTGAGACTACCAACCAAATTCAGGTGCTAGAGACTCGTAAGCAAGAGCTAGCCAAAACCAAAAGTCAGATTGAGCAACAAGCCGAACAATTCCCTGCAGTTGCAGGTCAGTACAATAAAATACAGCGAGAGTTGGATGTTACAACCAAGACTCTCGATCAGCTGTTGACCCAACGAGAAACTCTACGAGTCGAGGCAGCTCAGAACACTGTGCCTTGGGAGCTTGTTACCCCACCACAGATACCCAGTGAAACTGAAGCCGGTGATCCAAAGCTGGTGTTATTAGGATTAGTAGGGGGATTGCTATTGGGTGTAGTACTAGCCACACTCTACGAGAAATACTGGGATATCTTCTACAGTATTGAGGATATAGAAGAAACTACTAAACTATCTCTGTTAGGTCAGATTCCGATTGAAAAAAGTCTTAAACAATCAACTAATACTAATAGATTTGGTGTAAACTCGGAGGGAGCTTACAACAGTTATCCTACTACTTATCTATTTCTAGAAGCTTTTGAATCCCTCTACGCCAACATTCGTTTTCGCTTCTCTCAACAACCAGTTGGCTCCTTAGTAATTGGCTCAGCTGGAGCCGGAGATGGTAAGTCGGTGATTGCCTTAAACCTGGCTCAAACCGCAGCAGCCATGGGACAGCAAGTCCTCCTAGTAGATGCTAATTTCCGTTCACCAGCTGGACTCCATACCCAATTAGGCTTGCCTAACTCAGAGGGATTAAGTGACCTCCTGGAGAAAAAACTGGCTCCTAATGAGTTGATTGAGCGATCGCTCCTAGCAGAAAATCTGTTTGTGTTGACTTCTGGTCAACCTCTACCAGACTCTCCCAAAAGATTAGCATCTCCTCAGATGCAGCATCTTATGGAGAAATTTCATGCAAGATTTGACTTGGTTATCTATGACACTCCCAATCTGATTGACTATACAGATGCTAGTTTTTTAGCTGCCAATACAGACGGAATCTTAATGGTAGCAGCAGTTCGCAAAACCAAGCAATCATTGGTTCAGCAATCCCTGGAGCAATTAAATACCTTTGGCTTACTAATCCTCGGTGTAGTGGCTAATCGGGTTAAACCCTCGTCCCTGAAAGACTCAGCCAAACCTCGCCGAGAGTTTTCTAGTATTG
The DNA here is from genome assembly GCA_965222765.1 of Caldora sp. Classification (GTDB taxonomy): domain Bacteria; phylum Cyanobacteriota; class Cyanobacteriia; order Cyanobacteriales; family Coleofasciculaceae; genus Caldora. Next base: position 107,107 of record CBDCVG010000024.1, on the reverse strand, counting down.
AGAATGAGGATGTAGATGAGGATGAGGAAGTTACAGGAGAATTTGTTGAAGCAATGCAGGAGCGAAGCTAACGCTGCTGGCTAAATTGTATTATCTACCCTGAATTCTTCTGCTTGGCAAATATCAGGGAAGTTTTATATGAGTGCCAACTGATTGAAAAATGTACAATTTTTACCTAAGTTTAAAATGACAGTTGCTTATCTAGTTAATCAATATCCTAAGGTTAGCCACAGCTTCATCCGGCGAGAGATTGCTGGACTAGAAGCTTGTGGTATCAAAGTTGCCCGGTTTGCAATCCGCTCTTGTAGCTCCGAGCTGGTTGATGGAGCAGACAAACTAGAACTAGAGAAGACTAGGGTAGTTTTAGATTTAGGGATAGGAGGCTTGCTCTTTAGCTTACTCCGAGTTGCTATTACTAGACCCGTTCCTTTCCTGAAAGCTTTTTGGCTAACCCTAACAATCGGCTTAGGTTCAGAGCGAGGGATTGTAAATCATTTGGCATATCTGGCTGAAGCCTGTATTCTTTTGGGTTGGTTCTCACAGTTGGAGATTGCTCAGGTTCACGCTCACTTCGGAACAAATTCGACTACAGTAGCAATGTTGTGTTATCTGTTAGGCGGTCCCCCCTACAGCTTCACAGTTCATGGCCCAGAAGAGTTTGATAAAACCCAACTGATTGCTTTGCCAGAGAAAATCAAGCGGGCAGCTTTTGTTGTGGCAGTTAGCTCTTTTGGTAAAAGTCAGCTGTATCGGTGGTGCGAGCACGAGCATTGGTCAAAAATCCATGTAGTTCACTGTGGTGTGGACGAGATGTTTTTGACAAAACCCCCTACTCCTATAACCAAGCAGCCACAGTTAGTTTGCGTTGGGCGACTGAGCGAACAGAAGGGACATTTGCTTTTGATTGAAGCAGCGAGAAGGTTAGCTGTGGAGGGTTTGCAATTTAAGCTGGTATTGGCAGGGGATGGAGACCTGCGAAGCCAGATTGAAACCATGATTACACAGTTTGAACTGCAAGATTGCATTGAGATTACTGGCTGGGTTAGTAATACCGAAGTTCAACAACAGATTCTGGCATCAAAAGCACTGGTATTGCCTAGCTTTGCAGAAGGTTTGCCAGTAGTGATTATGGAAGCTCTAGCTCTAGGGCGTCCAGTAATCAGCACCTATATCGCCGGGATACCAGAATTAGTGGAACCGGGAACCTGCGGTTGGCTAGTTCCCTCCGGTTCAGTTGAAGCTTTAACAGCAGTGATGCGTAAGGTTTTGCAATTGCCAGTGGAACAGCTTGAGCAGATAGGTAAAGCGGGAGCAGAGCGTGTAGCTCAGCAACATGATGTTGCTACAGAAGCTGGCAAATTAGCTGCGCTCTTTTACTCTACTGCTGAGTTGTCCAAGGTTGAACTGGATACCAATGCGCTGATTGAGAATGCGAGTTATGCTGGAGTCGAAACTACTAGGAGTCGTTGATGCCTAGAGACTATTTCAAACTCCATACACCCCTTATTTCCCGTAGCTCTCATAAATCATGTCATCATTGAAAAAGCAAGTCCTCCGTGGCGCAGCCTGGACTTTTATTGGCTATGGGGCAAGCCAAGCTCTGCGATTACTCAGCAACGTGATCCTCACTCGCTTGCTGGTTCCAGAGTTCTTCGGACTCATGGCTTTAATCACTGTCTTCATCATCGGTCTCAATCTATTTTCAGATGTTGGCATCGGTCCGAGCATCATCCAAAATAAGCGCGGCGACGACCCGGATTTTCTCAACACTGCTTGGACAATACAAGTTATTCGTGGGTTTGCGCTATGGTTTGGTTGTCTGCTAATTGCTTGGCCTGTCGCCAATTTCTATGGAAATCAACAGCTCCTTTGGCTTATTCCCATTGTTGGTCTCACTACCATCATTGCTGGATTTAACTCTACTTCTATATTCACTCTTAACCGTCACTTGGCTCTTGGCAAGCTGACTATACTTGAATTTGGTTCACAAGTGATCGCCCTGATCGTGATGATTAGTTGGGCATTTTTTGATCAAACAATCTGGGCACTTGTTGCTGGACAAATTGTGTCTAGTTTAGTCAAAATGGTGTGGAGTCATCAGTTAGTTCCAGAAGAACATAACCGCTTTGCTTGGGATAAAGAAGCAAGTAAAGAGCTATTTTCTTTCGGAAGGTGGATCTTTATCGCAACTGCTATGTCATTCTTGGCTGTACAAGCTGACAAACTGATTCTAGGAAAACTTTTCACCCTAGAGATGTTAGGTATTTATACAGTTGCCTTCACCTTTGCTGAACTGCCAAGGCAGGTGATGCAAAGAATTAGCCAAAAAGTTATCTTTCCTGTTATTGCCAAACGGGCAGATCTCCCTCGTGAGGAACTGCGGAGGCAAATTTTACAAAAACGCTGGTTTATCCTAGTTGGGATCGCAGGTCTGGTAACACTTCTAGTCAGCTTTGGGGATCTACTGATACTGAAACTATATGATGAGCGATATACTGACGGGGCTTGGATGTTGCCGATTATTGCTTTGGGACTATGGCCTCTACTGCTTCCCCTAACTAATGAAAAAGCTCTCCTAGCTATTGGCAAACCTCTTTATGCTGCTTGGGGTAATTTTCTCAAGTTTCTTTATATGATCATTGTTTTACCACTAGGTTTTAACTTCTTCGGAAATTTGGGAGCTTTAATTGTTATTGCTTTCAATGATCTTCCCCTCTATGGGGCAGTGAATGTTGGTTTGTGGCGGGAAGGACTAACAGGTATAGGACAGGATATGAAAGCAACCTTATTGTTGATTGGATTAATCACCCTAGTTATGGGTAGTCGATACCTTTTGGGCTTTGGGATTTCTATTGAGGGAATTTTATAGCCAACAACGAGAAGTGATGATCTCAAACAGATTGAATACCTTTCATCTACCTTTCATTAGTTTCTAATGTATCTGTTCTATAGTTATTTAGGAAAAACTCCATTAGTTTAGAGTTAAAGCTAAGCCTATGAATCCTATAACAATGCTTGCCCTATTGGGTTGGGTGCCAATAGTTCTTTATATATTTATGCAATTTCCGCCTCAGCGGGCAGTTGTGATCAGCTTCATCGTGGCTTGGCTATTCCTACCGGTAGCGGACTTTGTTTTGCCAGCTATTCCAGACTTAACCAAGATGTCAGCAACTTGCTACGGCATTTTGCTAGCCACTATTATTTATGATATTGGGCGCATTACCTCATTTCAACCTAGCTGGCTTGACTTACCAATGTTGCTGTTGTGTATATCACCGTTTTTTTCATCGATAGATAATGGGCTGGGTTGGTACGATGGGGTTGCCCAATCCCTGGACAAAATTGTGTTTTGGGGAATACCCTATTTTTTAGGTCGAATATATCTTAATAACCTAGCTGGGCTGCGTGAGTTGGCAGTTGGGATCTTTGTTGGCGGCCTAGCTTATGCTCCCTTGTGTCTGTTGGAGACTCGCATTAGTCCACAGCTACACCGGATGGTTTACGGCTCCCATGCTGTACCAGGTCAATTTGGTCAAACAATACGCTACGGCGGATTTAGACCAACTGTGTTTATGAAACACGGTTTGGAAGTGGGAATGTGGATGATGGCAGCAGCACTGGTGGGGATTTGGTTGTGGAAAGCTGGAGTGCTGAAAAAAGTTTGGTTCTTTCAGATGAAGTGGCTGGTGATGGCGTTGGTGATCACAGTGGTATTAGTTAAATCTACTGGAGCTTATTTTTTGTTGGTATTTGGGCTTGTCCTGTTGTTATTTTGCTCTCGATTCCGCACTGTTTTACCAATCTTATTACTAAGCATATTGTCATGTCTTTACCTATACCAAAGTGCCTTTACCGAAACCTATATTACTGATCAAATTGTTGCAGGTATGAGTCAGGTAGCTAATGAAGAGCGTATGCAGTCTTTAGAGTTTAGATTTAATAATGAAGAGGTGCTGACAGACCATGCACGGGAGAAAATAGTTTTTGGATGGGGTGGTTGGGGAAGAGCCCATCTCTATGACGCAACTGGTAAGCAGATCACTACCTCCGATAGCTTGTGGATTATTGCCTTTGGTAACCAGGGAGCTTTTGGGCTAATCGCTCTTTTTAGCTCACTAATATTTCCATTTACAAGCTTATTTTTGTTCCGTTGCCCAGGTAGTTCTTGGTCTAAGCGTGAAAAAGCACCGGCGGTTGTTCTAGGAGTAATTGTATTTTTGTACATGGTGGACTGTCTGTTGAATGCCTTTATTAACCCAATTTTTATATTAACTAATGGGGCGATAGCAGGATATGTGCTGAAAGGACCAGAACCCAAGAGAATAAAAAGAGTTCGTAGAGTGGCATCCCAACCTTCTTTACCAAGACGCAGACAACATCAACTTAATTGACTAAAATTAGGGTAAATCTGTCAAAAAACATTGCTGTTTTTTGAGACCTATAATTATTAGGTGATTCTACCAAGGAAAATATTAATGAGTCAAGCAAATACGCCTGTAGTTAAAGAGCCAATTTTTCTTGTTGGTGCTGAACGTTCTGGCACAACACTTTTGAGGCTCATGTTGGATCAACATCCCAAACTTGCCTGGTGTAATGAATTTGAGTATACAGTTGATCAGATATCTGATGGTGGTAATTTCCCACAGTTAGATGACTATTACCAGTGGTTAGAAACTCATCGGATCTTCCAAGCAACTGGATTTGTAATCGACAACAGTTTGAGCTACCCTGAACTGGTAAATAATTTCTTGTACCAGAAACATGAGCAGGAGGGAAAATCACTAGTTGGCGCTACCGTTCATCGCCACTTTGATAGATTGCTGCATATTTGGCCTAATGCCCGTTTTATCCATATCATTCGTGATGGCAGGGATGTGGCTCGTTCTTGTATTGGTATGGGATGGGCAGGCAATGTTTGGACAGGAGTAGAGCGTTGGATAGAAGCTGAACGGTTATGGGTTAAGCTTTGTCAAAAAATTTCGGCGGAACAAAGAATTGAGGTAACTTATGAAGAGCTGATTGCTGAACCCGTTGAGACATTGACACGACTGTGCGATTTTATTGGTATATCTTACGACCAGAAAATGATGGGTTACTCTAAGAAAACTACCTATGATATACCTGATTCTCGCTATATTGGACAGTGGCGAGGCAAATTGTCTGAGCTTGAGATTCAGTTAGTAGAATCACGAATTGGTGAGATGCTGGTGGAACGTGGCTATGAATCTAGTGGGTTGCCAACGCTTAATGTTAGTTCGGTGATGGAGAAAAGACTGAAGTTACAAGACTGGTGGGCATGCGCACAATTCCGAGCCCGGCGCTATGGCTTACCTCTGTTTCTCTCAGATTATTTGTCGCGACGTCTTAGTTTAGAGCAATGGCAAAAGAGTGTCAAATTTAAACTCAATACTATTGATAGAGCTTATCTCAAGTAACTAGGGCTTGCTGGATGAGTCTAGAGGATATTTGACTTATTCAGCAAGCCTTAACTAAAAGCTTAGTTTTTATATAGCGTTTCTCATTTAGATGAGGTACAAAGATCCTGATTTTTGGGAATTGGGAATTGGGAATTGGGAATTGGGAATTGGATCTGTACCTTACGGATGCGAGAACTGCTATATCTGTTTGGGAAAAATTAAAAAATCTTCACAAATAAAGAATTCAGCATAAAACTTCAGTAAAGATTATAAGAAATTATCGACATTGAGTAATGTATCTGTATATATTGAAACTACAGTTAATTTTTCAAAAAGAGCAAAAGGTGCATCCTACCCAGACAATAAGTTAACAGATATTGGATCGGGGCTTACGAAAAGCATTGTCAAGAAACTTGGTTGTCTAGGGAGCATATACCTGATTATGAGTGCAAAGGGCATAGATCGCGCACCAATATCTTACTATTTCTTGAAATAATAACTATATATGAGCAGAGAACTTTAATGTCTGTGGTTAATAGATATAGGTAACTTTTCGAGAAATGATATACAGCGTTTTTCATTTAGATGAGGTACAAAGAGCCTGGTTTGTGGGAATGGGGAATGGGGAATAGGGAATAGGATCTGTACCTCACTAGACTGAGAAATGCTGTATTACTTATTGGCGATCAAATAACCAACAACTAACAACCAACTACAGATAACCAATAATGGTTTCACTACTTAGGAATCTACCTTTATCGTTTATAACACTACTTTCCCTGATCGGAATAGTCGGCATCAAACCCCTTCAGGCACAATCTATTACCTCAGCTTCCGATGGTACTAATACCACAATTACAGTTGATGGCAACCAATACAATATCACTGGAGGAACCCTATCGGGAGATGGAGGGAATCTGTTCCACAGCTTCCAAAAGTTTGGTCTTAGCAATGGCGAGATTGCTAACTTCCTCTCCACACCCCAAATTCGTAACATTCTCAGTCGGGTAGTAGGTGGAGATGCTTCGGTAATTAATGGTCTCATTCAGTTAACAGGTGGTAATTCTAACCTGTTTTTACTCAATCCTGCGGGAATTATTTTTGGCCAAGATGCCAGTCTCAACTTGCCAGCTAGTTTTACTGCTACTACCGCCAATGGGATTGGTTTTGAGGGAGGTTGGTTCAATGGAGTGGGTACAAATGACTATCAGGCTTTGGTAGGTAACCCTAACAGTTTTGCTTTTACTACGAACCAACCAGGCACTATTGTGAATGCAGGTAACCTCGCAGCGAGTGAGGGGCAAAATTTAACTTTCCTAGGTGGCATGGTAATCAATACAGGAACCATCTCCACATCAGGGGGTAATATTAACATTGCTGCTGTGCCAGGGGAGAATGTAGTACGTATCACTCAAGAAGGGATGGTGCTGAGTTTAGAACTACAGCCAATTGAAGGGATGGAGAATAGTAGTTCCTTACCTAATGCTGGTGACAATTTACCCTTAGATTTGCCCCAGTTGCTAACAGGGGGAAATTTGACAGATGCCACAGGGATTACAGTTAACCCCAATGGTACAATCTCTTTGACTGGTTCAGGAATCTCTCTCCCGAACGAAGCAGGCTCGACTTATGTTGCCGGTACAGTTGATACTACTGGGGAGCTAGGCGGAACAATCAATGTCCTGGGCGATCGCGTCGGTTTAATTGGTGCTAATATCAATGCTTCTGGTACTAATGGTGGTGGCACAGTATTAATTGGTGGAGATGTTCAGGGTCAAGGTGCAGTTCCGAATGCCTTGAACACATTTATTGATAGCGACTCAGTTATTGCTGCAAATGCTACCAGTGTAGGAGATGGTGGGCGCGTCATCGTCTTTGCCGAAGATACAGCCAATATCCATGGGAATATCAGCGCTCGTGGTGGTGTATCGGGTGGCAATGGTGGCTTTGTCGAAACCAGTGGACTGCAAAATTTGCAGATTACCACTACCCCGGATATCTCTGCTCAGTTCGGTTTGGCGGGAGAATGGCTAATTGACCCCAATAATATTGAGATTGTGGGTGCTCCAGATGATTTCGTTTTTGATAATATCAATAATACTAATCCCTTTGAGTCAACCAATGATGGAGCAAGGTTGGGAATTGGTTTAATCCTTCAGGCTCTCACTGGTGGTGCCAATGTCACCATAACGACAGGAACAGGGGGAACTAATGCTGAAGAGGGAAATATTACCTGGAGTGGTGACTTAGATTTTGAAGGCGGTACAGGGGAGAATACCCTAACTTTGAGTGCTGCTAACGATATCAATATCAACGCCAATATTACTGATAGTATCCCTGGTCTAGATGTCCTCAACCTAGTATTTAATGCTGATTCGGACAATACTGGTGGGGGCTCTGTCAATATCACCAATGCCATGATTGACACAAGGGGTGGCTCTGTTACAGGAATAGGTAGAGCCGGTATTAATTCCTCCTCCGCCAATGGCATCAATATTGTTAACAGCGATATTTTTACTAGAGGCGGTGATATTAATTTCACTGGTACAGGCAGAAATTTCGGTAATGGCATCCTTCTAGATACAGGAAGCTTTTTGAATTCAGGAGCTGGGGATCTTACCTTGACGGGTACCAGTGGTACTCTGGGAGGTTTTCGTAATGGGATATTTGTTAGAAATACCACAGTCCGGGCAAATGGCAATATTAATTTGACTGGTGAAAATCTAGCCAATGCAAATAATAGTGCGGGCATTACCCTGGCAACTGGCTCTGATCTAAGATCTTTGGGAACTGGGAATATTACCGTTAGAGGCACTACTAACGCCGGAACAGATGATAATCAAGGGATATCACTTAGAGCAGGTTCCTCAATCAGAACAGGGGGCGATATCCTACTGCAGGGTACTACCAACGCGACTGGTGAAGGCAATAATGGCGTTCAGTTACAAGGCGGTGCCTCTTTGAGAGCTGATGTAACAGGGAATATTACTGTGAACGGTACTACCACTGGGACAACTGATAGTCGGGGGATCTTCCTGAACGATGGTAGAATCGAGGCGATAGATGGGAACATTAATCTAACAGGCGTAGCAGACCAAAGTGGGGAAGGAATTCTTTTGCAAGATAGCTCCTTCAACCGGAATGCATTTCAAGGTAATGGTTCTGTCACCTTAACAGCGGATGAGATTAACTTTGACAATTCAACCATAAGGGGAACTAGTACTCTTCAATTACAGCCCCTAGATCCTGTTTTGGGAATTACTATTGGTGGCAACATCGACAATGCTAGTTTAAATTTAGACAGCGACGAACTCGCTGGTTTGCAAAATGTAGGTTTTGATCCTCGTAACTTTAGTGAAATTATCATCGGACGTAATGATGGTAGTGGAGCAATTACGATCGATAACGGCGGTGTAACGTTCACTGACCCCTTAAGGATTCAATCTCCCAATGGTTCCATCGCTGTCAATGGGGCAATTACTGGTACAGATGACGCCTCAGTTACCCTGAATAGCAACATCGTTGCCTTAAACGCCAATATTACTACCGACAACCAGTTCATTGAGGTGAATGGTACAACCACCTTGGGTAATAATTCCATCCTAGATACAGGTGCTGGAGATGGGGATATCACCTTCAATGGTACAGTTGACGGTACTTTTAATTTGACTGCCGCAGCGGGTGATGGTGCAATCAACTTCAACGATATTGTGGGCGATACTACTCCTTTAGGTGAATTAATTGCCAATACTACTGGTACCACCCGCTTTGCTGGCAGTGTCACTGCTACTAGCTTGACTACTGACGCAGGCGGCAACACTGAACTCAATGGTGATGTTACCACTAGTGGTGTTGCCGGTCAAAGCTATGGGGATATAGTTACGATTAATGGTGACGTTGCATTCACAGGTAACGAGCTTGACTTTGCTGCTAATGTCTCAGGTTCCGGCAATTTATCCCTTCAGCCTTTTACCGAGAACCAGAATATTCAAATCGGTGGTGCAGATAGCGGTAACACCAATATTCTGGATTTAACTGGAGCAGAAATTGGCTTGCTGCAAGATGGTTTCGCTTCTATCACTATTGGACGTATTGATGGCAGTGGAGTAGTTACGATCGATAACGCAGGTGTAGGTTTTACTGACCCCTTAACTATTCAGTCTCCCAATGGTGCGATCGCTGTGGATGGGACAATTACTGGTATAGGTAATGCTTCAGTTACTCTCAATGGTAACACCATTGGTTTAAACGCCGATATCACTACCGAAAACCGGTTCATCTTGATTGACGGTGTCACTACCCTGGGTAATAACGTCACTGTGGATACAGATACTGGGGATGGGGATATCACCTTCAATGGTACAGTTGACGGTACTTTTGATTTAACCGCTACAGCGGGTAACGGCGCAATCAACTTCAATGATGCTCTAGGAAGCAATCAAGTCTTGGGCAACTTAACTGCCAATAGTAACGGTCTTACCCGTTTTGGTAGCACCGTCAATGCTACCAGTCTTACTACTGACATGGATGGCAGCACCGAGCTCAACGGTAATGTTAACACCACTGGTGACCAGAACTATGGTAACCAACTCCTCTTGGAGGAAAGTCTCAGCCTCAGCAGCACTGGAGACGGAGAGTTCAACTTTGAGAGTACGGTTGATAGTGCCACTGGAGAAACTAACGACCTTACTGTTACCACAGGCAATGGTAATATCAACTTCAACGATACCGTAGGTAACAATCAACCTTTGGGTAACTTAGCTGCAAATAGCAATGGTATTACCCGTTTTGGTAGTAACGTCAATGCTACCAGTCTCACTACTAATATGGGTGGCAGTACGGAACTTAACGGCGATGTTATTACTACTGGTGCTGCTGGTCAAAGGTATGATGATGCAGTTACCATTAATGGCGATCGCACCTTGACAGGAGATGAGCTGGACTTTGCCGGTAATGTGTCAGGTTCTGGCAATTTGCGCCTGCAACCTTTTACAAATAGCCAAAATATCCAAATTGGCAGTGCAGATAGTGGTGATACCAGTATTCTCGATTTAACGGAGACAGAAGTTGGCTTGCTGCAAGATGGTTTTGTCTCCATTATCATTGGACGCGCTGATAGTACTGGCATTGTCACCCTGTCCAACAACGTTACTGATGATGGTACAACTCCCTTCCAAGACCCTGTCAATATTGTTGGTGGCTCAACTCTAGTCGGTCCCAACCGTGATAACACTTGGAGGATCACTGGTTCTAACCAAGGTGAGCTCAGTGGCTTCTCTAATGACTTAACCTTTGCCAACATTGAAAACCTCAGCGGCGGTGATGCTAATGATACTTTCGTCTTTAGCAACGGTGCTAGCCTTGAGGGTATCGTTGATGGTGCTCCAAGTTTCGACACCCTCGATTACTCTGCTTATACTATTTTTGTCAATGTAGATTTGGCAGCTAATACAGCTACTGGTACAGGTGGTGTCTTCAATATCGAAAACGTCATACTTCCTCCTGCACAAATACCACCACCACCTCCTCCTAACCCGCCAGTAATAGTTCCTCCTCCAAACCCACCAGTAGTTGTTCCTCCTCCAAACCCACCAGTAGTTGTTCCTCCTCCAAACCCACCAGTAGTTGTTCCTCCCCAGGAAGAGGTTCCCGAAAAACTTCCCCTAGCCTGCGGGTTGCCGGAAGTACATGTGAATCTAGAAGAATTGTTGAGGGAAGATGAAACTACTGCCGCTGAAGTAGATACCCAACAAGAGCAAGTTGTCCACTTCGATGAAAACTGTAACTTAATTTCAAGTCAAGGGATTCAGACATCCCGTATTGACACTCCCCACGTTTCTGAAGAGCGCCTGACAGGCGGATTCTAATTTCATCGTCGTCGCTTGCTGAGTGCAAGGTCTTACGACCAACACAAGCCAGAGGCTACAACTCCACGCTTCGTTACTTCCTCGGATGCCCTCCGGCCTAGTTGCACGACTTAAAATTACTTTGGCTGCATTTACATCCGGCGTTGCTCACCTGCTATCCGCAATCTGGACAAGAGTGGGTACGAGTACTTAAAGACTTTTGTACTCTTGCACCACAATTACTGCATTCAATAGATGTGTAATGCGGTCGGCACTGCTATTATTTCCCGTCCAAGATTTCTTGCCAGGAGTACTTCTACGCCACTGACGGAAGTTATACCAAGACGCATCAGCGATACTCTTAGCTAGCTTGTGGTTTCTCACCAAGCCGCTTACATTTAAGTCTTCCAAAACGACCTTAGCGTTAACTAGGCATAAGTTACGCGCCCCCAGTCGGCTTTGCCGTGTTCGTTCCTTTAGTCAGATTGATTACTCTCAAATGTACTTACGGGCATAAATGAACCACGAGCTTTCCTTCTGCCAGAATGAACCTTTAACTTCTTTTTGTAGATATTGCGTTGACCAACGCTTTATATCTTTAGTCATAGCTTTGCGTAAAAACCTTGGGTTTTCTTCATGGTTACCGTTGCTGATATAGCGTTTCTAAATGAGACATGAAAAAGCATCATATTTTTCAATATTAGGAAAATTGAATAACTTAAGGTCAACCAAAAGTTTAAATAAACGCTTAATAATATTGAAGTTTTTACAAAAACGATGACACCTTCTCAGTAAGTTTTTTAGTTGTAACCAAACTGCCTCAATCGGATTTTCTTCCGGAGCATTCGGAGCAAATAGTTCACAGATTACTTTCCACTCTGACTCTGTTAAATCTTGATTCACACAGCCAAGTAATTCACGCATTTCTTGCCCTTTGTGATAGCTTGCACCATCCCAAATAATTAGTATTTGTCTTTCTTCTTCTTTCTTTTTCGCTTCTTTTTGATTGATTTTGATTAGCTCTTTCACGAAATTAACTGTGCTTTCTCCATTTCCTGCTGGGTATTCACTCACTATTAAATCTGGCTCAAATAAGTTTAATGCTCCATAATATGTTTGACGATTCTTTTCATTATTAATTGGTATTTTTAGCCGTTTTTTACTACCTCCCCATCCATGACTTATTAGATCTCCTTCTAATAAATGAACTTCGTCAATTGCATACACTACAATCTTTCCCGCTTTTATCTTCTCTATTATTCCTTCTAGTTTTGACTTAATTTCCTTATTTCTCTTCTTCACTAATTCTGGGTCTTTCCTTGGGTTCTTTTTTTGTGCTTTTTGCCAACTTATTTTGGCTTCTGACAGCAATTCATAATAGCTTGACTGTGATTTAAACACGACATCATATTGTTCTATCAAGTAACATTCTAATTCTGACAAATCCCAATACTCTTGTTCTTTTAGCCAGTTAATAACTGCTTCTTTTTCTGGCTTGCTCAAATAGCTTTGACTGCCTTTATATAATACTTTCAATCCTTCTATCCCCATTGATTCATAGATTTTTTTCCATTTACTTATAAAGCTCTTTGAGACATTTATTAATGATGCTATAGTTTTATATGACCATCCTTGCATTACTAATTTTACTGCCAGTGCTCTTTTTAACTCCCGTGAGTCTGGATTATTTTTGAGCCATTCATCTAACTCTCGGAGCTTCTTGTCTTTTTTTTGACTTTCCACAGGATATTTTTTCGCTAAAATAACAATTATATTTTCCCATTGTTTGGGACACTGTGTTCACATTCCATTCAGAAACGCTATAGCTAATGACTTATGCAGCAAGCCCTAAATATTCTGTCCCTGGAATATGACCAAATATACGCTCTGAATATTCTCTAAGCTCCTCATTATCTAATAGCTTGCGGTATGAAGGATCATCAGCAAAATGTTTCCATCGATTCAGGACATCCATTTTTTTTGCTTGACCTTGCAAAAGGATAGACGAAGATTAATTTCCGGCTTTGGTTATGCTCCCGCACTGCCTTGATTATCTTCTCTGCTTTGTTGGAGCTTTCACGCCAGTTGGGAAGCAGAAATACGATATCCGAGTCATATTTTCGGCAGACTTCGCCCATTTCGGAAAAGCTTTCCACCTGAACATGTTGAACCCCTAAAAAATCATGACAATTTCACTGTCAATTATTCTCTAATGCGATTTCTCTTGAACTTATATTAAGTTTTTTTTGAAAAATATTCTGAGAGTATAAATAGCTGTAGAAAAGATTAGCTAGTCAACCTTCTAAATAGTAAATATTCTAATTCTATTGCTATGAAGATAACCTTTGTTCTTCCTACCGTCAGTTACCAAGGAGGAATTCGTTCAACAGCACTTTTAGCAGAGGCTCTGGGAAAACGGGGTCATGAAGTGTTAGTTGTTTCTCAGCCTAAAACTCCACCAAGTCTACGTGAACAGCTGAGGTCTTTAATAAAGGGTAAAGGTTGGATTCCTACCGTTAAGAATCCGCCCTCTCATCTCGACAATGTCGATGTTCTCCACAGGGTTATCGATCACTATGGTTCATTTAAGGACTCTGATGTTCCTGATGCTGATGTGATTGTTGCCACTTGGTGGGAAAATGCCGAGAGTTTAGTGCATTTATCTGAATCGAAAGGGGCAAAGGTGTACTTTGTTAGGCATCATGAAGTCCACGACTACTTACCAAAAGAAAGAGCAGCTGCAACCTATTTACTGCCTTTGCATAAAATTACTATAGCACAGTGGTTAGTTGACCTGATGCGGACTCGCTACGGCGATAGTCATGTTTCCATTGTGCCGGATAGCTTAGATCATCAACTGTTTTACGCACCACCTCGTAGCAAACAATCTACCCCAACAGTTGGTATGATGTATTCTACAAAGAGCTGGAAGGGATCCGATATTAGCCTTAAGGCATTTTCCCTAGCTGCTAAAAAGATTCCCAATCTCCGCTTAGTTGCCTTTGGTTCCCAAAAACCTTCACAGGATTTACAACTACCCCCCAACACGGAATACGTTTTTTCACCTCCACAAAATCAGCTTAAAGAGTTTTACGCTAAGTGTGATGCTTGGCTTTTTGGTAGTCGCTTGGAAGGTTTTGGTCTACCGATTTTAGAGGCAATGGCTTGCCGAACACCAGTCATTGGCACTCCTACAGGTGCTGCTCCGGAACTCTTAACTGAGGGAGCTGGTTTATTGGTGAAGTCCGAAGATCCTGAGGATATGGCAAGAGCAATAGAGAAAGTTTATCAGTTCTCTGATAGTGAATGGCAGGCTATGTCTGAGATAGCTCATGCCAGAGCTCTTAGTTACACTTGGGACGACGCTGCTGAACTTTGTGAAGCAGCATTTTGCACTGCTATCGAACGATGGAAACGTGGTGATTTTTCAGGTTGATGACTCATACCAAATCTGGTATTGAAAAGTCTGTTATATCCCACATTGTATAGACTAGGAATTACGCACCGTAACCGAATTATGTCATCCTGAGCGATAGCGAAGGATCTCCAAACGACTGAGATGCTTCACTATCACCTCAGCATGACAGTTGAGTGCGTAAGTCTTGCACTAGACACTTAAGTATGGAGTCTGGATATACTGGAGTAGCTGCTGGCTCTTCCAGAATAGTAATACGTGCATCTCACAGATAAAAATAGTCGTTATGAAGTCAATACTAATAAATAAATACTTATGCGCCTTGCCATAGTAATCATTAACTATAAGACACCCAAGCTTGTTATCGACTGCTTAAATTCACTAACAGGTGAAATTGAAGTGGGTGTTGACTCCGTTGTAGTGGTTGATAATGCTTCTAGTGATGGCTCAGTTGAGCAAATCCAGCAGGCAATTATGGACAACAAATGGAGTGAATGGGCACAACTTTTGCCATCTTCCGTAAATGGTGGTTTTTCTGCTGGCAACAACCTAGGAATCAAAGCCTTAACAGGTGATGCTTACCTATTGTTGAATAGTGACACAATTGTGCGACCTGGAGCTATCAGCTCTTTGCGGAAAGCAATGCAAGCAAATCCAGAGGCTGGTTTGATTAGTCCACGTCTTGAGTGGCCTGATGATACACCGCAGATTAGCTGCTTCCGTTACCATTCCTTAGTCAGTGAAGTGATTGATGCCGCTCAGACTGGACTGATAACTAAACTACTTAAAAGTTATGACATGCCCATTCCTGTATCCGATACTCCTATCGAGCCACAATGGACTAGCTTTGCCTGCGTACTAATTCGGCGTGAAGTGATTGAACAGATTGGCTTAATGGACGAAGGATATTTTATGTATTACGATGATGTTGACTACTGCCGGACAGCAAGCAATGCTGGCTGGAAGATTCTCCATTGGCCTGAAGCAAGAGTCGTCCATCTGCGCGGCGGGAGTGGGAAAGTCAAAGAGGCTATAGCAGCTCGTAAACGACCTCGATCTTACCTCTATGCTTCGAGGACGAGGTACTTTACTAAATTTTACGGTCCAGTTGGGGTGTTGATCGCCAATCTGTTTTGGCTCGCTGGTCGAGCTATTTCACTAGGACGTGAATTAGTAGGAAACAAAGATCCACATACTTGTGAGTATACAGCTCAGGATAATTGGATGAACTGGCGCAATCCGATGAAAGCACCACTGCTACCGGAAACAAACAAATAGTCAATAACCCATCGCTAAAAGCGAGGGCTTGTAAGAAGTAAGTCTTACTGAGATTTGACTAGACCATTGAGCACTTAACTGGTACGTACTTCTGGGTATTTCCCTAGCCCGGATTATTTACAAGCAATCTTACTAATTCCGCCTGTAGAAGGGACATCTTGTTAAGTGTGGTCGAAGGGACTTTTTACTTGTTCACGAGAGGTTTATCACCATGTATCGTGTACCTGTTGTTAGTAAATCTGGTAAACCTTTAATGCCTACCAAACCTAGCCGCGCAAGGCGATGGTTAAAGGAAGGTAAGGCACGAATCTACCGGAACGACCTGCAACAGTTCGCTATTCAATTAACAGTAGATGCTGATACTAAAACCCAACCCATAGCTGTTGGTATTGACCCTGGCAAGCTCTTTACCGGAATAGGAGTTCAATCATCAAAAGCAACACTGTTTACAGCCCATATTGAGCTACCTTTCAAGACTGTTACAAAGCGAATGTCAGACCGTCGAATGATGAGACGGGGACGTAGGGGCAGACGAATTAATCGTAATTTACCCTATAATCAGCGGTCACACCGTCAAGCTCGTTTTGACAATCGCAAAGCGAGAAAGTTACCTCCAAGCATTCGAGCTAATAAACAGCTTGAGCATCGGGTAACAAAAGAGCTAACCAAACTGTTTCCTGTTAGTAATATTGTCTACGAATATGTCAAAGCTAGAGGAGACAAAGGTTTTAGTCCTACAATGGTGGGTCAAAAGGTCATGGGCACCGAGTGGTTACCTCAGCTAGCACCAGTTACCGCTAGGTATGGTTGGGAAACTTCAAATCTTAGACAGTATTTAAGGTTAGAGAAGGACAAATCTAACAAAAGCAACCAAACACCCGCGACCCATGCTGTTGATGGTGTAACCTTAGCTACCTCTCATTTCTTGAAGTGGCAGGAATTAAGAGGGAAAAGCGGTCATTGGTCAGGCATCTGTGAACTAACACCAGCACCATTTTTAATAGTCAGACGACCTCCCGTTAGTCGCAGGCAGCTTCACTTAATGGTGTTTGCTAAAAGTGGAAAACGTCGAAAATATGGCGGTACGGTAACTCGCCACGGTTTCCGTAAAGGTGATTTTGTTGAGACTGACCGTAAAGGTATCAAGCTACGAGGTTGGGTGTCTGGAGATACTAAGTCTCAGGTCTCAGTGTCAGATTTCAACTGGAAGCGACTAGGACAATTCTCAGTTAAGAAAACAATGCTATTGAAGCGTAGCACCCGATTAATTTGTAAACCGTTAGTTGGAGGCGCGGCATTCCTCCCATCGCTAAAAGCGAGGGAGGAATGCCGCGAAGACAGATGAATAATTATCCAGATTTTTTGATCATCGGCGCAATGAAATGCGCTACAACCCTACTGCATGATCAACTAGCCCCGCAGTCGGGTATTTTTATGAGTGAGCTGAAGGAGCCGAACTTTTTCAGCAATGATGAGGAATACGCTAAGGGCATGGAATGGTATCTTTCCCATTTCAAACCGGCGAGTGTTGATCATTTATGCGGCGAGTCGAGTACACACTATACCAAATTACCAACCTATCCACAAACAATTGAGCGCATTCAAAAACATCTGCCAGATGTGAAACTGATCTATATTATGCGCCATCCTATTGACCGACTAATATCGCACTACAGCCATGAATGGACGATGCTTGTGATTTCAGAGGAGATTAATCAGGCAATCACAAAATATCCTGAACTGATTGACTATAGTCGTTATAGTATGCAACTGAAGCCTTATTTTGAGGCTTTTGGTCAAGAGCGAGTATTGCCAGTATTTTTTGAAAGACTTGTGAGTCACTCCCAGGAAGAGCTGGAGCGGGTTTGTCGTTTCCTTGGCTACAAAAGTACACCCGATTGGAAAGATCTTAGTGCTACCAATCTCTCAAATGAGCGATGGCGTAGTGGTCCATTGCGCACATTTCTTGTCCAGAATCCTGCACTCAAGGTAATTCGACAACAGTTAATTCCTAAGAGTTGGCGTGATCAAGTCAGAAAGTCATGGTCATTGAAAAAGAAACCAGAGATTGAACCGGGACAGATAGACTATTTAAAGGCTATCTTCGATGAAGACTTGGCTGTACTTGGCTCCTGGTTGGGTACTGAATTATCTTGTGATAATTTTAAGGCTACAGTAAAAGAGCATTCTAGGGAGTGGGTCAACTAAATAGATTATTAGCCTTGGTTGAAATAACTAAGGCTTACTGCATAAGTATGGAAGTCATACCAGACAATGCTTTCAATCATTTTTTGTCAAAATTGTCCAAGGTTTTTGAGCCCATTGATGCAAAAACCTTGCACCTTCAGGGAAAATTACCATTTGAGAGCGATAGAATCCTTACTCTATAAGCATTCTTAATTCTTAATTCTTAATTTTTAATTCCACGCAGCGGTACTAAGTTAGTCTAGGAATTGGAGAAAGATGCTCATTTCTTGATTACCCAGTGTTCTTTCTTCCATTTGATTCTTGAAATTTGAGAAAAAAAGCTTGAGCTACTGACATCTTACTAAGATGGCAGCTATGATGTATAGAGTAAGCTTTATTTTCGTATATCTACTTATATTGTAAGAATTACAATGCAATTTATGCTACACGCTTAATGTTAATTTAATTACTAGATTGAAATATTAAAACAGTACTGGCAGTTTTCAAAGAAAAGTGAGTACTTTGGAAAAGTAAACTTTTAGCAATAGTAAGGGAGAGTTAGTCGTGAATATTGTCCCGACAGAAATACCTGATGTTTTAATTATTGAACCCAGATTATTTGGAGACGAACGTGGTTTTTTCTATGAAAGTTATAATGAAAAATCTTTTACAGAAAAAACGGGAGTAGCAGTTAATTTTGTCCAAGATAATCATTCCCGTTCTACCCAGAATGTTTTGCGGGGTTTGCACTATCAGATTCAACAAGCTCAGGGAAAGCTAGTACGGGTCATCTCAGGAGCTGTGTTCGATGTGGCAGTAGATCTGAGGAAAAATTCCCCTACCTTTGGTCAATGGGTTAGTTGCTTAATCAGTGCGGAGAATAAGCGGCAGATTTGGGTACCACCGGGATTTGCCCACGGCTTTGTCGTTGTCTCAGAAGTAGCCGAGTTTTTGTACAAAACTACTGATTACTATGCTCCTCAGTATGAGCGGACTTTGTTATGGAATGATCCAGATTTAGCCATTGACTGGCCTCTAACCGCAGACCCAATTTTATCTGCCAAAGACCAAGCAGGTCAGCCCTTAAAGACAGCTGAGGTTTATTCATGAAACAAATCTTACTTACAGGTATTACGGGACAACTAGGTAAAGAACTGCAACAGATTCTAGCTCCTCTGGGTAAGGTAAATGGTTTTAGCCATCAGACTTTAGATCTAACCCAACCAGACAAAATTTGTCAGGTGATTCGGGAACTCAAACCTGACTTGATTGTCAATCCTGCTGCTTACACAGCTGTTGACAAAGCTGAAACGGAAACAGAACTGGCAAACTCAATCAACGGTACTGCTCCCACCATCATGGCGGAGGAAGCCCAGCGGCTAGGGGCAACTCTGATGCATGTTTCCACAGATTACGTATTTAATGGTCAAAAAAATACTCCCTATCTTGAGGAAGATACCCCAAACCCAGTCAATAGCTACGGTAACTCCAAGCTTTTAGGAGAAGAGGGAATCAAGAAAAGTTGCGATCGCTACCTGATTCTCAGGACTGCTTGGGTCTATGGTAGTTATGGCAAAGGTAACTTCGTTAAAACAATGCTAAGATTGGGAGCTGAGCGTGAGGAACTGCGGGTAGTTGTTGACCAAGTTGGCACCCCTTCCTGGACGGGTGATATTGCTCAAGCTATGCTGGGGTTGCTGACCAAATTAGCAAAGGAACAGACAGAAAATTCTCCTCCTACAGGTATCTATCACTTTACTAATAGTGGTGCTATCAGTTGGTATGATTTCGCTGTTGCCATCTTTGAAGAAGCCACACAACTGGGCTTTCCTTTAAAAGTGCAGCGCGTCGTACCAATTACAACCGCTGAATATCCTACACCAGCCAAGCGTCCGACTTATTCGGTGCTTTCTGGTAAGAAAATATCAGCAGTTTTGGGAAGCCATCCCCCCCATTGGCGCTCCGGACTCCGGCAAATGCTTAAACAACTCTACGCTCAATAATTATGAAAGCAATTATTCTTTCCGGCGGTAAAGGAACACGCCTACGTCCCTTAACTTATACAGGAGCCAAACAACTTGTTCCTGTTGCCAACAAACCAATTCTTTGGTATGGAATTGAAGCAATTGTCGCCGCAGGTATTACAGATATCGGTATTATTATTAGTCCGGAAACTGGACAAGAAGTTAAAACTAAAACCGGCAATGGCGATCGCTTTGGTGCAAAGATTAGCTATATTCTTCAGGATAAACCTGCAGGATTGGCTCATGCAGTCAAAGTGGCTCAACCTTTTCTAGGAGATTCTCCTTTTTTGATGTATCTAGGAGATAACTTAGTTCAAAGTGACCTGCGCCTGTTTTGTGAAAATTTTAAAACCCGAAACTTAGATGCTTTAACCCTCCTATGCCCTGTTGAAAATCCTAGTGCTTTTGGAGTTGCCAAGGTGGATGAGGAAGGAAGGGTGTTACAGCTAGTGGAAAAACCCAAAGTCCCTCCTTCTAATCTAGCACTGGTGGGAATTTACTTGTTTTCTAATGCTGTTCACCATGCTATTGACTCAATTCAACCCTCTGCTAGAGGTGAATTAGAGATTACTGATGCAATTCAATACCTGATCGATCAACCGAAAAAAGTCGCAGCACGACAACTTGAGGGTTGGTGGCTGGATACAGGTAAAAAAGATGACCTCCTAGAAGCCAACCGCATTATTCTAGACACTTGTCTTCAAGCAGCTGTAGAGGGTGAAGTGGATGACAAGAGCCAAGTTATTGGACGGGTACAGATTGGTTCTGGTTCTAAAATCCTCAATTGCACAATTCGCGGTCCAGTAACTATCGGTAGTGAGTGTCATTTAGAAAACTGCTTTATCGGACCTTACAGTAGTGTAGCTGACCAAGTCACTATGATTGATGCTGACCTTGAGCATAGTGTGATTTTGCAGGGAGCCAAGGTTGTCGGTATTCAGCAGCGGGTTGTTGACAGTGTGATAGGACAACGAGCTCAGCTGAAGGTAGCTCCCCAACGTCCCAAAGCTTTACGTTTCATGATTGGTGACGACTCTCAAATTGAGTTAGTTTGATTGAATAGTAAGTACACTCGCCATCCGTTGCTATTAGTGATTGCCTACAGCTTCCGCTGATAGCTAATACCAAACCCAGCATACATACCTTCGTTATGTCCCACCCTGTAGAGACGTTGCATGCAACGTCTCTACAGGGTTTTCGTGGTCTTCTCAAAACGGGGATGGTTAACCCGAATTTAGTATGGTACTAAATCCGGTTTCCATACCCCCCTAATACTCTATGCAGCATTTAACCCTGGGTTTTCATAACCGGATTTAGTATAAGTGGGTTTTCATAACCGAATTTGTGTAGACACAATGAATTTTTTTGCTCAAGAAATAGAACCTCAAAAACTACTTCTGTGTACTAACCTTTGGAAACAATATATGTTTCTTGTAAATCGTCCGGAAAGACATAATTGATGTAGAAAAATGAGCTGAATGTGAAAGTTCATACCTCAAAAGAGATGTCTGCAATGAGTCAATTAAAATTTGCCATTATTACTCCCAGCTATGCTCCAGATTTTGAACGATGCAAGCTATTATCCTGGAGTATAGAAAAATTTGTATCACCTTCTGTCAACCATTACATTATTGTCGAGGAGAGTGATTTTCAGCTTTTTTCTCAATTACAAAAACCCAATACAAAAATTATTACCAAAGAATCAATATTACCTTGGTGGATTAAGCGCCTACCTTCTTTGGGGTCCAAGAATGTGTGGTTGAGTCTAAAAACCCTTCCAATACGTGGTTGGCTTATTCAGCAGTTTATCAAAATTGCTGCGGCACAATACACTAGTGAAGAAATTTTAGTATTTGTTGATTCGGACGTAGTATTTGTACGCCCCTTTAATCTTCAAGACTGTATTCAAGGCGACAAAGTTCGGCTATTTCGCGTAGCTAATAAAAATAAAAACGACATAAAAGCCTCTTTGAAATGGAATCGTACTACCAGTTGTTTACTTGGTTTACCTCCTATAGATTACCCTCACATATATGTTGGTCAAATTATCACTTGGAGACGGGATAATCTTTTAAAGTTGTATCAACATATTGAAAAGACTTCTCAAAAAGGATGGATGGAGACGCTATGCAGTTCATTAGATCTCTCTGAATATCTATTGTACGGAGTCTTTGTTGATTATGTTCTCAAGGAGGAATCAGGGCATTATTATGATGATCGTTGTATCTGTCCTGGATACTGGAAATCGGTATCCATGTCAGATAAAGAGTTGGAAAATTTCTTTGCAGAAACTCCAGATAACTGTGGAGCCGTAATGATATCAGCTAAAGCTGGCATGTCCATATCTCTTGAGCGTTATCAGAGTTTGTTAGAGATTATTTCTAATAAGCAGCCTTGTTAGCAGAATATCATAATTGTCTATTTGTTCAGATCGTTAAAAACAGCCAAGCATTTGCGCTAGGAGCAGAGCAGGGTTTATGGATTTGAAAATTGGTCATTGGTCATTGGTCAAAGCGTACAAAGGACTTTCTGACTAATGACCAATGACGCTTGCATCCCACCCTTAAGATCAAGCCTATACAAAGTGTAAGTCATGTAAATACTTTGTGATTATTGGTTGTGTTTGACCTCATTTTTTGCTATTATTTAATCATAATGGTAGAAGTGTGCATCCATATATAAGGTATCACTTCTATATCCAGTCCCCCTAAGCACTTAAACTATCCCACTTGTTGGGTTAGCACTCTTCGTAAACTAATATCCTTGGATATTAGTTTTGGGTTACGCGATCGCTAAACCTGCCCCTGCCAATGATGGTGATTTTGTCCTGCAATGCCGATGTTCAGATGCGGGACTTCTTCAAGAAATCCCGCATATTGGAATATCTCACAGATGCGATCACACATTATTTCCGATTGGTTCAGGAGGATATTGGTAATCGTCCCTTGGTAGATGCTCTATTGCGGTTAGCAAAAATTGACGATGACTCTCAACCTGAGTTAGTTTGAAACCAGATTAGTTGTTCGTTAGAGCAGCAGATCTACCAAAATCATTAGTGGTGCATGTGTCTCGATTCTTCATGAGTTCAGATTGGATATTCGGTAGATACATCAACCCTTTAAGTCTCAGGTCAAATTAAGCTAGTGTAATTGGTAAAAAAGATGACATTTTCTGCACCAGAACAACCAATCTCCAGAGAACCAAGGCGTTTACTAATTACTGGCGGTGCTGGATTTATTGGCTCGAATTTTGTTCACCATTGGTCTGAACAATACCCCAGCGATCGCGTGATTGTCCTTGATGCTCTCACCTATGCAGGAAACTGCCAGAACCTGGCAGATTTGGCAGGAAATCACAATTTTCGATTTGTTCAGGGGGATATTTGTAATCGTCCCTTGGTAGAGGCTCTGTTGCGGGAAGAAGCAATTGACACAGTAGCCCACTTTGCAGCTGAATCCCATGTTGATCGTTCTATCTTAGGTCCAGATGCTTTTGTCCGCACTAATGTTGTAGGTACTTTTACTTTATTGGATAGCTTTCGGCAACATTGGGAGCATCAAAAGTTTCCAGAAAAGTTTCGTTTCCTCCATGTTTCTACGGATGAAGTCTATGGTAGTCTCAATCCTGATGACCCTGGGTTTAGTGAGACTACACCTTACGCTCCCAATAGTCCCTACTCGGCATCCAAAGCTGGCAGTGATCATCTGGCTCGGGCCTACTACCATACCTATGGTATACCTACCATCATCACCAATTGTTCCAATAATTATGGCCCCTATCATTTTCCGGAAAAATTGATTCCTTTGATGTGTATCAATATCCTCTTAGGCAAATCGTTGCCAGTCTATGGTGATGGACAAAACATTCGGGATTGGTTGTATGTCGGGGATCATTGCCGTGCTTTAGATATAGTGATTCACCAAGGTCAACCAGGTGAAACTTATAATATTGGTGGCAATAACGAAGTCAAAAATATTGACCTAGTTAATAAATTGTGTGAACTAATGAATGAGTTGGCTCCTGAGTTGTCAGTATATCCTGCTCAAAAACTGATTACCTTCGTCAAAGACCGACCAGGACACGACCGGCGTTATGCTATTGATGCGACTAAGATTAAAACCGAATTGGGTTGGACTCCTTCAGAAACGGTAGAAGGAGGACTCCGTCGTACAATTGAATGGTATCTTGAGCACCGTGATTGGTGGCAACCTTTACTATCACAGGAGTATCAAGCTTATTATCAGCAAGTCTACGCGAGTGCATAAATTAGATGTGACCAAAGACAGGCTTAGCAGCCGCAGAGGAATATTGTTTGGGAGGATCTCAATTTTGTATTAGAGAGGAAAAACTATGGTCAGAGTTTTAGTCACTGGCGCAGCCGGGTTTATTGGTTTTCACCTCAGTCAACAACTGATAGCTAGGGGAAATACGGTTATTGGCATCGATAATCTCAATTCTTACTACGATGTCTCCCTCAAACAAGACCGACTCACTCAATTAGAGAATCAAGCAGGCTTCATTTTTTATAAGCTAGATTTAGCAGACAGGGAAGGTATAGCAGAGTTATTTACCCAGCAGCAGTTTGATTTTGTTGTCCATTTAGCAGCCCAAGCTGGTGTCCGTTACTCTCTGGAAAATCCTCATGCCTATGTAGATAGCAACTTGGTAGGTTTTATCAATATCCTCGAAGGTTGTCGCCACTTCAATATTAAGCATTTGGTCTTTGCTTCTTCCAGTTCTGTGTATGGAGCCAATAAAAAAGTTCCCTTTTCTGTAGAAGACAATGTAGATCACCCTGTAAGTTTGTACGCTGCTACGAAAAAAGCAAATGAACTGATGGCTTACACCTATAGCCATCTATATCGCTTACCAACAACTGGCTTACGTTTCTTCACTGTCTATGGACCTTGGGGGCGTCCAGATATGGCATATTTTTTATTTACTAAAGCCATATTAGCAGGACAGCCCATTAAGGTATTCAACAATGGTCATATGAAAAGGGATTTTACCTACATCGACGATATCATTGAGGGCATTCTCCGGGTGATGGAAAAAATACCTCAGACTACAAACTCAGGAGATACCTCAGAAGCATCGCAAGCTCCTGTCCCCTACAAAATTTATAATATTGGCAATAATCAGCCAGTGGAACTTATGCATCTGATTGAAGTACTCGAAGACTGTTTAGGTCGCAAAGCGGTTAAAAATATGTTACCCATGCAGCCAGGAGAAGTACCGATGACTTATGCAGAGGTTTCTGACTTAATCAGAGATGTTGACTTCAAACCGAACACACCAATTGAAGTTGGAGTAGGGAATTTTTTTACTTGGTATCGCTCCTACTATCAAGTTTAAATAATTTGATTAAGCAATTAGATAAAATCAGTAAATTCTCACATTTTTTTAAAAAATATTAGCATTGTAACTTTATTGAAACACTATTGATAGGAGATTACATATAGTTTTATGCGATTTTTTTTTGAAAAATTTAAGATCAAAAAAAATAACTCTAAAGCACTCATTATAGTGACTATTTTTGGACTATCTTTAGCTTTGACTATAATAGCTGCAACTTTACCAAAAATTCTTGATTCAGACCACCAATCAACATTAGAACATTCTAAAAGCATAACTAACTCTCAAAGTGCGAAATTATCTTTAGGTACTAACCTTCATAGCATTACAGATTGGTCAACTCAACTCCCTTTTTTAGACGCATTTAAATCTTCTAGACAATGGATTACTCAGTGCGAAAAAGGAGAACCAGGGTGCAGTGGCTCTTGGAGTACGAATGAATACGAGAAACTAGATTTAGACGAATATGGCTGGGTTAAATCCTTACCTGCTCCGGAAGACTCGCCAGAGTATACTCGTGTCGGTACATTAATGTTTAGAGATGTCGGTCGTTATCCGGGGGGGCAATATATAGTTATCTATGATGGAGAAGGGATTATTGAATATAAGGGTGATGCAACTAAAGATGAAACTGAATCAACCCCAGGGAGAGACGTAATTAACGTAACTCC
Organism: Caldora sp.; assembly: GCA_965222765.1. Taxonomy (GTDB): domain Bacteria; phylum Cyanobacteriota; class Cyanobacteriia; order Cyanobacteriales; family Coleofasciculaceae; genus Caldora. The sequence continues at coordinate 80,914 of CBDCVG010000024.1, read as the reverse complement.
ATCAAAAAGTGGAATACATCTCATCATTACTTCTACTGACCCCAACAAAACTGGTAACTATATTCGTAATATTAGGGTAGTTGAAGCTAAGTATGAAAAGAACTACGAATCTGAAATATTTAACCCAGATTTTATAGCAAAAATTAAGAAGTTTCAAGCCATCCGTTTTATGGATTGGATGGGGACGAATGATTCTACACAAAAGAAATGGAAAAATAGACCAACATTAGCAACAGCTTCCTATGCGAGCAAAGGAGGAGGTTCACCAGTAGAAATCATGGTTGAACTAGTTAATAGGCTACAAGTTGACCCCTGGTTTACTCTGCCCCATATGGTCACAGATGAATATATAACTAAGTTTGCTGAAATAGTCAAAGATAGTTTAGATCCTAACTTAACAATTTATTTGGAATACTCTAATGAGGTCTGGAATCCTCAATTTGAGCAATTTCACTGGGTTAAAGATAATGGTCAAATCTCAGGAGGAAAAACCCCCTATCAGTCATACGGGGTAAGAACTGCTCAGATGTGTGATCTGTGGAAAGGTGTATTTGCTCAACAAAGCAATCGAGTTAAGTGCGTTATGGGAACTCAGACAGCTAATCCTTGGGTAGCAGGTCAAGTTTTGAATTGCGACAAATGGAAAGAAGCTCCTTGCTACAAACATGGTATTGATGCACTGGCAATAACCGGATACTTTAGTGGAAGATTAGGTCAACCGGTCTATGAAAATACTATAGAATCCTGGATAAATGATCCCAATATTGATGAGTTTGAAAAAGCTTTCATCCAATTAAAAGATGGAAGTATATTAGATGCATCGCTTAATAATAAGCCAACTTTTGATAGCACAAATGACTTATTAAACCGTTTTGCAGAATATTCAAAATTAGCCAAAGAAAAAGGATTAGAATTAGTGGTTTATGAAGGTGGTAGTCATGTCGTAGGAAATGGTAAATTGAAAGACAATGAAAAAATTACAAAATTCTTTATAGATCTTCATAGAAGACCAGAATTTTACGATAGATATATGGAAATGTTAAATGCTTGGAAAGATGAAGAAGGAGCACGTACTTTATTTATGAATTTTTCTGATATAGGCAGACCAAGTAAATGGGGTAGCTGGGGAGTTTTGGAACATGTAGATCAAGAAAGTTCACCTAGATATGATGCACTAATAGATTTTATCGATAACAATTCTTAATATTTGAATAACTAAATCGAAATCCGCATACTAAAAAAATGGTATGAGCATAGTTCTATTAAACCGATAAAAAACCAAACACAGTTATTAAGGAGGATGCATTGAGATACCACATAGTCCTGGGCAATCCATTTGATCTAGAAGGTATTAACCAAGATGCTCAAGCAGGCAAACGTCCTCGACATGTGATGTGGGGATTGAGCCAACAACTAGGGGCAGCTGTTCATCAGCCAGGGAAGAACTTAGTATCATTCTTAGACAAAGTGCTTGCTAAGATTACTTCTCGCCCGGAGCATTGGGCGCTGGTTCGCAAGCTATCCTTACACCTAACCAGTGAAGATTTAGTATTTTGCACAGGTGAAGATGTGGGTCTCCCTGTAGCAATCCTGTGCCGTTTTAAGGGAGAAAGACCAAAGCTCGTTGTTACAGTGATGGCTCCAGAAAGACCAAGAGTGCGTGCTGCTTTAAAGCTGTTTAGCTTGGCAAATTCAATTGATCTATTTATGACCAATACCCGTCTTAAGGCTGATTTCCTCCGTAAATACTTAAGCCTTAGTGATGAGCGCGTTTACGTGCTTTCTGAACAGACAGATACGAAATTTTTCACACCAGGTTCAGCCTCACCAGACAAGTCACGACCGATGATTGCTAGTGCTGGTAGGGAGCAGCGGGATTATCAAACCCTTGCTGATGCTACTCGGGACTTAGATGTTGATGTGAAAGTTTGCGCTCTTGCTCCCAACCCAACTGCACAGACACGAGTGCCTCAAGTCATACCAAAAAATATGTCTTTCCACCCCTATGATTGGCCTGAATTTGCACAACTATATCGCGACGCTGATGTAGTTGTTGTCAGTCTCCTATACAGCACTTACTCTCCAGGACTTACTAGCTTAATGGAAGCTATGGCTTCTCGACGTCCAGTAGTGATTACTCGGACTCCGGGTTTGGCTGAGGAACTTATCAACAAAGGCGTTGTGATTGGCGTTAACCCCGGCGATCCTAATGATATGCAGCAAGGGATCCTCAAATTACTGAACAATCCCCAGGAAGCCGAAGCTCAAGCTCAGCGAGGTTATGAACTGCTAATGAAGGAACACACTAGTGAACAACATATAGGGAACCTCATCTCGGAGTTTCAAAAACTAACATCGTCCTCATTCAACTAACCTATAACTATCAAAAACAAGCCAAATCCTCTTCCCTTCTGCCTCCTGCCTTGTTTCTTCAGATCCGCCAACATAGAGAGTAAAAAATCCCAATGTCACAAGTACAAGAAACTATTCTAGTTACAGGAGGAGCCGGATATATTGGCTCTCATACTGTGTTGGCACTCTTAAGGGCAGGCTATGGCGTTGTTATACTCGATAACTTGGAATACGGGCATCGAGAACTGGTAGAAGATGTTCTCAAGGTTCCTTTAGTAGTTGGAGACATTAATGATCGCCCAACTCTAGACCGGTTATTTGCGACCCATAACATAGCAGCAGTAATGCACTTTGCTGCTTATATTGCCGTGGGAGAGTCAGTCCAGAACCCAGCCAAATACTACCGTAATAATGTTAGCGGTACGCTGACACTTCTAGAAGCAATGGTGGCAGCAAATGTTAAGCACATTGTTTTTGCCTCAACCTGCTCTATCTACGGAATGCCTAAGCAAGTGCCAATGACAGAGGAGCATCCTATTGCTCCAATTAATCCTTACGCTACTACCAAGCGGATAGTGGAGCAGATACTGTCTGATTTCGATCGCGCTTACGATTTACGCTCAGTCGTGTTTCGCTTCTTCAATGCCTCCGGTGCAGATCCAGAAGGATTACTGGGTGAAGACCACAACCCAGAAAGTCACCTGATTCCGTTAGTACTCTTAACAGCTTTAGGTAAAAGGGAATCAATCTCTATTTGGGGAACTGATTACCCCACACCCGACGGCACTTGCCTAAGAGACTATATCCATGTCAGTGACTTGGCAAATGCTTATTTACTAGGGTTAAAGTATCTCTCAGAAGGAGGGAAGAGTGAAGTCTTTAACTTAGGTAATGGCAATGGTTTTTCTGTCAAACAAGTGATTGAAACAGCTGTTTCTGTGACAGGAGTGGAGATCAAAGTATTAGAATGCGATCGCCGACCTGGAGATCCACCAGTTCTGGTAGGTAGCTGTGACAAAGCAAGAAATATCATTGGTTGGCATCCTCAATACTATGACCTTAGCGATATCGTGCTACATGCTTGGCAGTGGCATCAAAAGCGTCATGGTGGCATGAGCGCCTGACGGCGAATTAAGAATTAAGAATTAAGAATTAAGAATTAAGAATTAAATAACAAACAACAAACGACAATGAAACAATTAGGATTAGTTGTTATCGGACGCAATGAAGGTGAACGTCTTCGTCAGTGTCTGCTTTCGGTAACAGGAAAAGTCGCTCAGATTGTTTATGTAGATTCTGGTTCAACAGATGGCAGTGTTGAGATGGCGCGATCGCTAGGAGTAGATGTAGTTGAACTTGACTTGTCTATCCCTTTTACTGCTGCTCGTGCTAGAAATGAGGGATTTGCTCATCTACTTCAAGGTTATCCACAAATTGAGTTTGTCCAATTTGTGGATGGTGACTGTGAGGTAGTTGAGGGATGGCTTGCTCATGCCCAACGGGAACTTGAGACTCAACCTCAGGTTGCGGTGGTTTGTGGCCGCCGCCGGGAGCGCTTTCCAGAACAAACGATCTACAATAAATTATGCGATATTGAGTGGGACACACCAGTGGGGGAAGCTAAAGCTTGTGGTGGTGACTCCATGATGCGCACAGAAGCCTTCCAACAAGTTGATGGTTTTAATTCTACACTGATTGCTGGTGAGGAACCAGAACTGTGCGTGCGGTTGCGTGAACAAGGATGGAAGATCCTCCGCCTTGATGCGGAAATGACCTTGCATGATGCCCAAATGAGTCGTTGGAGTCAGTGGTGGAAGCGCTTTCTTCGAGGAGGCCATGCCTATGCAGAGGGAGCATGGTTACATGGTCGAAGTCCAGAACGCCATTGGGTAAAGGAAAGCCGGAGCATTTGGTTCTGGGGTTTGATGATCCCACTAATAACTTTGGGGGCAGCATGGCCTACCCGTGGATTGAGTTTATTGCTATTGGGTGGCTATCCTGTCATGGCTTATCGTATCTATCGCTACTATCTACAACAACGGGGTCTCAACTCAAAGGCAGCTCTACTTTATGCTGTATCTTGTATGCTGGGCAAGTTTCCCCAATTACAAGGTCAGATGCAGTTTCATCTAAGCAGGTTATTGGGACGGCGCTCTTCATTAGTTGAGTACAAGACAGCAGCAACAATGGGTGATGCTGAACTAACTTCTTGAGCTCAAGGAGTAGTAATCGCGATCGCATCTTCCCAGAAAGGAACAGTAATGACAGGCAAGATGCCTGTTCCACAAGTAGTACAAGATAGCTGCAACAGTCCCTGATAAACCTTTGTGTACTTTGTGCCTTTGTGGTGAGTCATATATTGCGTGCGAATAGCGAAGCTGTTATCGTAGTGTGATCGCAACAACTTCTTTTTTCTTGCTCAAAGCAAGCCAAGAACTCGGAAAACATCAGAACTCATGTACTAGCTGCACTGGAGTTTTTCCCAACTTCAAGAAAAATAGATGGAGGAAATCCTCTATGTTGAGTAACCAAATTGGTTTTCAACCAGCGCATGAGCAGACCGATTTCCCTGACGGAGTGACAAAAGAGCAATAGATATAATTGTGATGTCACTGTTGATCTTCTCAAAAATCATGTTGAGAATCAAGGCAAAAAAGGGGGGAAACGTAGACAGCGATAATGAGCGATGAAAATTCCGACCAAAGTGTCATTGTCATTGTTGATGACAACCCCACTAATTTGGGGGTGTTATTCGACTTTTTGCATGATTGTGGCTTTAAAGTCTTAGTAGCTCAGGATGGTGAGAGTGCCATCCAGAAAGTTGAATATGCCTATCCCGATCTCATTTTGCTAGATGTGATGATGCCGGGAATTGATGGTTTTGAAACTTGTCGCCGCTTGAAAGCTAAGGCACTAACCAAAGACATCCCAGTAATTTTTATGACTGCCCTTTCCGAGACAGTGGACAAAGTCAAAGGCTTCAATCTCGGTGCGGTGGATTATATTACCAAGCCAGTGCAGCAGGAAGAAGTCATCGCGAGAGTCACTACTCATCTGAAGATCCAGAAACTGCAAAAGAAATCGCGAGAACAAAATGTGCAGCTGCAACAAGAGATTAAGGAAAGACAACGAACAGAGGAATCCCTGCGACAAACTGAGGCAAAATATCGCAGCATCTTTGAAAATGCCAGCGAAGGTATCTTTCAGACGATACCTGGGGGAGGCTACATAACTGCTAATCCTGCACTAGCCAAGATTTTAGGCTACGATTCTCCCAAAGAACTGATGGAGAAAATCACTAATATCGACGAGCAGCTTTATGTAAATCCAAGTAGTCGAGAAGATCTAGCCACTCTTCTCCAAAGAGATGATGTCTTGACTGATGTCGAGTCTGAGGTTTATCACAAAAATGGTCGCACTATTTGGATTTCGGAGAATATACGCGCTGTTAAAGACATGAGTGACAATTTGCTTTACTACGAAGGCACTGTTACTGATATTTCAGAACGCCGGCAGACAGAATTTGTTCTGCGCCTGGCGCGGAAAAAGGCGGAACTCCTCCTACTTAATATCTTGCCCCAACCGATCGCAGAGCGCTTGAAAAAGGATAAGGGAACGATTGCCGAGAATTTTGAAGAAGTAACTGTAATGTTTGCTGATTTGGTGAACTTTACCAACTTCTCAACTCAAACCTCTCCCAAAGAACTAGTGGAACTTCTCAATCAGATTTTCTCAAAGTTTGACCGACTAGCCCAACACCATGGTGTAGAGAAAATTAAGACAATTGGGGATGCCTATATGGCTGTCGCCGGTTTACCTACACCTAGTCCCAATCATGCTCAAGCGATCGCTCAAATGGCGTTGGATATGCAAGAGGCAATTACCCAATTTAACACCGAAACTAATGAAAACTTTAGTCTTAGAATTGGGATCAACAGTGGTCCGGTGGTTGCTGGAGTAATTGGTATCAGAAAATTCAGTTATGATCTATGGGGTGATACGGTAAATACCGCTAGTCGCATGGAATCCCATGGTATACCAGGTTACATTCAAGTTACAGCTGCCACTTATGAGCTATTAAAAGATCAATATGTATTTGATAAGCGTGGTCCTATTGAGATCAAAGGCAAGGGAAAAATGACTACTTATATACTTGAGGGAGCAAGAGAGCAAGCAGCGATCGCATCTTCCTCTGAGAATGAAAACAGTATTTTTTAGATTGTTAATTGTTATTTGTTAATTGTTAATTGTTGTTTGGGAATTGGGAATTGGGAATTGTCCCCCTTGCTTCCTCATCTTTCCCAACTCCCCCATCTCCGTGTTTCCGCGTCTTCGCGTCTTCGCGTCTTCGCGTCTCCCCAGCTCCTCCATAAAAGTCCTTTAATCGTAGTCCAAGTGTTCAACCTGTCTGCTATTCAAATGAGGCGGCATAAATTCAGGGCGACGCCTAGGTGTCATTGAAGGTGGCAAAGCCGTATATGGGTTTTGAACTACATAGGTTGTACGAGGTGGGCGTTGTTGCTTGGAAAGCAAAGCTAAAGCTGAGATTACAACAATACCGCCACTAACGGTAACTGCCATACCTCCTAATCCCCAAACTAACCCTGGAAGGATTACATTCTCTTTCTCTTGCTTTTGTTCAAAGGCTGGAGCAACTGCTGGTGGAGCTCCTATCTGTGAGGGTAAGGTATTGATGTCAGCCTGTGCTGTTAAATTATCAATGAGCAACTGCTGATTTTGTAATTGAGCTTTGAGCTGCTCAATTTCATCTGTTTGCCTCTCAAGCACAGCTGTAACCTGTTCAGGATTAAGCTGCTGCTGTCCAAACATATCTGAACCCGGTGAAGCAGGAGTCTGGAGTGGTGGTCTTGTTAAATAAGGATTAGAGGTATCGTAGGGATTGGTATTAGTTTGTGGGATCGGCAGTGAGCGGGCAGTAGGCAATTGCATTGCCCCTGTATTATCTCCTCCCTTAAGCACAAATAGAGCAGCTACCCCAGCTAGTGCTGCTCCCGTCAAAAAAGCCATACTATCACTCATAACTCTTGCCTCTCAACTGGGACTGAATCAAAAATAACTCTAATTGATGCACTCTGATACTCTTCACTTTAACTTTACTCAACTTAGATTAGTATGCCATCTACTCATTTAGCATAGTGGTCATTCTTTATGTGTATTAATTGAAATTCAAAACTAAATTGGTGAAATTATCACACCCCAAGGAACTATACAGCTCCCGACGCTAAATCGGAGATTATAGCGCTGGGCTTCTGGGGGTTGATGCTAAGCCGTTCACTATTATATTGGTCAATGCTGGAAATAGGCTAGCCAAGATTGAAGAAAATAGCTACAGAATAGAGGCAGAGTCTCTATATCCAGGTTCTTCCGATTTTATGGGTAAAATGTCGTTTTTGATACAAAGGAATTGGAAGCCGAATTCTTGCATTCAAAATGCAAAATGCAAAATGCCTATATAGCAAGGATTATATCGATCTCAAACTGGTGCGTTATTTTCGCTGCACTTCCCTCTGAGGTTAAATCTCACAAATAAGCAAATGCACCACTACGAGAAATTACTTACATAATTCAGTTATGGAGAGCTGAGTAGAATATAGTGCAAGAGATACAACCCTATTTGAGAGCGACACCAGCGATCAAGCTATAGCAAGGGTTGACTGGATATTTCATGCTGCTCCTATTTAGGATTGCTGTATCAACGGTTGAACTTTAAGTCAGTGCTATTATCCTATAGCCAGTCTATTTTATTGGTGAACATACAAGGGAGCGGAGGTAACAGGGAACCAGAAACAGGGAGCAAGAAGATTTCACGTTTCATTTAGACTCGCTATAGTTCTAGGTAGTCACCTGTCATACAAGCTCAGAAGTTGTTTTTTTATAACTTTTTTTTGGACTACATTTAGTAATTACAATGACCTCAATAATATCTCGAAAAATATGTATGCTTGGCGATTTTGGTGTAGGCAAAACAAGTTTGATTCGCCGCTTTGTGGAGCGTCAGTTTAGCGACAAATATCTTTCAACAGTAGGAGTTAAAATTTCTCGCAAGACTGTTAGTCATTAAATCAAAGCTGCATCAAAAGTCGATGAGTGTACAGATGATGATCTGGGATTTAGAAGGGAATACTAAATTTAAAGCAATCACTCCAACTTACATTCAGGGAGCTCGTAGTGCAGTGATCGTGGGAGATCTAACCCGTAAGGCTACTATTGAGCATATTCCAGATCATATTCAATCTTTTTTATCAGTTAATTCTAAGGGATTTGTTATTGTTGCTTTGAATAAATCAGATTTAATTAATCAAGATGAACTAGCAGAAATTAGTGGCTTTCCTCAGTTTAATGGTCATAGTCAAGTAATTGCCACTTGCCTAACTTCAGCTAAAACTGGAACATCTGTAGATCAACTTTTTTTCAAATTAGCTTCTAAAATGATTCAACTATCATAACTGGTGATTCAGACAGCCATTACTGAGGTGAGTTTTAAGTAACGAATGTTTAAATATAGAAAGAAAGTTTGATTATTTTTAAGGCAATTAAATATAGAATATAGGTATCTATCACTTATCTTTTGTACTATTGATTCGAGCTTGGCAATGCAACAACCTCTACCCAAACAGTCTCAACCAAGTCTACTTGAGAACAGATGCCCAAGCTGCGTATTTATAGAATTGGAAGGAATACCTGTTCAACCAAATCAGATTGAACTGTACTTAACAATCAGCTTTGATGTGCAGTATGAGTCATTACCTGAGGGTAGCATTGCATTTGGTTTAAAAGGAGGAAAACTTCAGCTAAGGCTAGAAAATGGTAAAATTCATCATCAATTCCGGGAATTAACTGGTTCACTTGCACTTTCTCTCCAGAAAGAAAGCCAACAATTCAATAGTAATCAAACTCAAATTAGTGTAGAAGGTCCTGAAGCGGAGAGTTACCTGCCAGCTCAAGCTGATGTCGATACAGAGCAGCTTGAGGACACAAAAGAACAATTGCCAGCGATTACTTGTCAGGTAGAAACGAAGGGTTCCCAGAAAAATCCAGTCTGGGATTTTGCAGTAGGGACAGAAAAAACCGTTTTGCAAGGTTTACTGAAGAAGGTAAAGTTAGCTACCTTAAATGCGATCGCTTTTCCTTGCTCTGTAGAAGCAACCTTTGATGTATCACTCCAAGATATCTATCTAATTAGAGTTCAAGAACTTCTGCCAGGAAACCTTAGTACTAATCAACTAGCAATTTTAGAAAGAGGGATTGCACATCTGTTGCTCTCAAGAAAATTAAAGCCCTATCTAAGTCGGATAGAGTTACAATTTGATAAAATCAGCTAGAAAAAGCTACATCTAATACAGTACCACTTGTCATTTCCATCCTGGCAATAGTAGCATCCATCCCACCAAATACAAGTATCGTAAGTAGATACAAAACGCTCAGAATTTAGGAGTGTTGCTACTTCATCTTTCTTGTCTGCGCTAGCTTTATGCGCTTCTTGATCAAGGATCTTGTGTAGCTCTTCAGAAACAGGATCTAAGTGGTAGGTTTGTGCCATTTTAAAAATTTCTTAATTATTTGACTTTACGGGTAAAGGAGAATAGCATACCAAATTCAGTTTAGGCATCCCTTGAGCTCAAAAAAGCAAGGTAAAATCCATGTATATCAAGCTTTGCTCAATCAATCAATAGCCTAATATGACCATATTTGGTGTTACTTGGTAGTAGAATTCTTAATTAAAATTTTCTTTTCTACTTGATTAAGATAAAGCTTCCACCGCTTGCTGGTACCAAGCGGTGGTCTCTAGGTCTACAATATGAGAAAGTTTCAGGGAAACGGGGAGTGAAATCTTAGTTTACTGTTTGGAGCAACAACTCTTTTTGCTTAGATGGCAATACCTTCACTTGTCCTTGATCATCGACATCAATCACAACAGTCTCTCCATCTTTAACTTGACCAGATAGCATTGCTTCAGCCAAACTGTCTTCTAAGAGGCGCATAATCGCCCGTCGCAGAGGTCTTGCACCGTAACTAGGGTCGTAGCCTTCAGCCACTAAGTGCTCTTTGAACCGTTCTGTAACTTCTAGGGTGATAAAGCGTTCACTCAACCTGGTGGAAATATCACGGAGCATAATCTCAGCGATTTGCTTTACCTCATCCCTCGCTAGCTGACGGAAAACAATAATTTCGTCAAGGCGATTAAGGAACTCAGGACGGAAGTACTGCTTGAGTTCTTCGTTAACCAAAGTGCGGATGCGATTGTACCGAGAATCAGCTTGGTTGTCGAATTCAAAGCCCAGACTACCACCACCCTTTTCAATTACCTTAGAGCCGATGTTAGAAGTCATGACAATCAAGGTATTCTTGAAATCTACAGTACGACCTTGAGCATCAGTTAAGCGACCATCATCCAAAAGTTGTAGCAGCAAATTAAATACATCAGGATGGGCTTTTTCGATTTCGTCAAATAGTACTACAGTGTAAGGCTGGCGGCGGACTGCTTCGGTAAGTTGTCCCCCTTCGTCATACCCAACATATCCTGGTGGCGAACCAATCAGTTTGGAGATAGTGTGAGACTCCATAAACTCTGACATATCCACCCTAATCATGTTTTCTTCCGAGCCGAAGAAGTAGGAAGCCAGTGCTTTAGTCAATTCCGTTTTGCCAACTCCAGTAGGACCAGAGAAAATGAAACTAGCAATAGGTCGATTGGGATCTTTTAACCCGACTCTTGCCCGACGAATGGCACGAGAAACGGCAGTAACAGCTTCATCTTGACCAATGAGTCGTTGGTGCAAGGTATCTTCTAAATGTATCAGTAACTCTGATTCAGATTCAGTTAGCTTGCTTACAGGTACTCCCGTCCAAGCAGCAACTATATCAGCAATGTTTTCCTCGTGCACAATTGGGGAGATGGTAGCCTGATATTCTTCATCTTCGCCACTGAGAGCTTGGAGTTTGTTTTGCAGTTCCACCTCTTGATCTCGTAATTGTGCCGCTTGTTCAAAATCTTGGAGCTTGACTGCCTCCTCTTTTTCCTTAGTAATCTGATGTAGTTCCCTTTTTAGTTCCTTGGTAGCTGGAGAAGCCTGATAGTTGAGTAAATGAACGCGACTTCCAGCTTCATCAATCAAGTCAATCGCTTTATCCGGCAAGTAGCGGTCATTGATATAGCGATCTGAAAGCCTAGCTGCTGCCTCTACTGCTTCATCAGAGATTTCTACCTTATGATGCTGCTCATAAGCCTCTCGCAAACCATAAAGAATCTCAATTGTCTCCTCTACAGAAGGTTCTCCTACCATTACTGGTTGGAAACGACGCTCTAAAGCGGCATCTTTCTCAATATGCTGACGATATTCGTCCAGAGTAGTGGCTCCTAGGCACTGCATTTCACCCCTTGCCAAAGCAGGTTTCAGAATATTGGCTGCGTCCAGACTACCACTGAGGGCTCCCGCACCAACTAAGGTGTGGAGCTCGTCAATCACCAGAATGATGTTCCCAGCTTGACGCACTTCCTCCATAATCTGCTTGAGGCGTTCTTCAAAATCTCCCCGGAAACGAGTGCCTGCCATGAGAGAGGTGATATCTAGGCTAATTACTTGCTTGTCTGCTAAGAGTTCAGGGACATTTTTGTCAACAATCCTTTGGGCTAAACCTTCTGCGATCGCTGTTTTCCCTACCCCCGGCTCCCCTAACAAAACTGGGTTATTCTTAGTACGACGACCCAAAATCTGGACTACTCGTTCAATTTCCTTAACTCTACCAACGACTGGATCAAGTTTTCCTGCGGTTGCTAGCTGAGTCAAATTGCGACCAAACTCTTCCAAGGTAGCTGTTTTCCCGAAAGTATCCCCCATCACAGCCGCTCCTGGATTTCTAGCTGTAGTGGTAGCTATAACTTCCCCTAAAGCTCTAATGACATTAGTGCGGACTTGAACTGGGTCAACATTCAGGTTTTCCATTACCTTGGCAGCAACACCTTCTGTGTCCCTAGTAATCGCCAGTAACAAATGTTCTGGACCAATATAGTTATGTCCTAGCTGACGAGCCTCTTGGAAAGACTGCTCGAAAATGCGTTTAGCTTTGGGGGTAAAGGGTAGTTCAGCTGGTACAATGCCATAACCTCTACCAATAATTTCCTCTACCGAGTTCCGAGCTTTTGCCAAGGTTACACCCATTTGGACCAGTACAGTAGCTGCAACGCCTGTTTTTTCTCCAATCAACCCCAATAAAATTTGCTCACTTCCCACGAGGCTTTGCCCTAGGCGACGGGCTTCTTCCTGGGCAAGCATGATCGCTTTAATAGCTTTGTCAGTAAAGTGCTCAAACATGATGGGCTTGCCTCCTGAAAGATTTAGGACAAGAGAGTATATTCCTCTTGCTGTATAAAGTTTTGTTTAGCTTACTAAACACAATCTATCTCTATCAGCTGCACTTCAGCAGTGGGTAGAACCGTAATCTTTGGGAGTAGTTGCCGTCTTGTAGGGAAAAGGGAGCAGGGGAGGTAAGGTAGAAAATATAACTAAATCTTTTTCCCAATGACCAATGACTAATAACCAATGACTAATGACCAACTAAGATAGTATATGTCCAGTTTCTCGTTGGATGTAGTCTAGAATTTTTTGATAAGTATCCAAGTCTTTGTAACTATTAATAATGATTGGAATAGAACTATCAGGTAACCAAAACATTAACTTACCCCTAGGGTAGTGACAAAAACTACTGATGCGATTGAGATCTATGAGGTATTCATTGCGCTCGTAAATAATTCTTATCCAAGACCCCAGCAAGGAATGAGCAGCTAGTTTTTGGATATACTCCAAAACTTGTTGATGATTTTTATAGTTACTCTGTTGGGTCAGAATAATTGGTATGGCACTATCAGGTAGCCAGAAGGTTATTTTACCATTGGGTGCGCAAGCGAAAGCACTGATCCGGTCAAGATCAATTACATATTCATTGCGTTCGTAAGTAATTTTTATCCAGTAGGCCACGAAACCTCTTCACTTAAAAGCTGACTTCTGGCACGACAATAATTTAGAATTTAGAATTTAGAATTTAGAATTATTTTTCTTGTATTCTGCATTCTACATTCTTCATTCTACATTCTCTATACATAGCTCCAGTGGGGCAGCACGGAGAAGTAAAACTTTCATCTCGTGAAATGTCCGATGGGTTGCCGGGAGTCAACGAGAAGCCCGTGCTATAATCTCCGATTTAGCATCGGGAGCTGTCACCACAGCAGTAGCATCCCCAACAGGTTTAGATACGTAAGAGTTTTCTTCAGAAGGATCTGCTTGTGCTACACAAACACCATCGCTATCGCAATTGTGTATGGCAGCCTCCACAAAGCCTTTAAATAAGGGATGGGGACTACTAGGTCTCGAGGCAAACTCTGGGTGGAACTGACTTGCCAAGAAAAAGGGGTGAGTGGGTAGTTCAATCATTTCAACTAAGCGAGTATCAGGAGAGATGCCACTGATTACATAGCCAGTTTCCGAAAATAGGTTGCGATAAGCATTATTAAATTCATATCTATGCCGATGGCGTTCATAAATCACTTCCTTTTGATAGAGGGAAGCTGCTAAAGTATTTGGTACAAGGCGACAAGGATATAAACCTAACCGCATCGTTCCACCTAAATCAACTACATCCTGTTGCTCCGGTAACAGATTAATCACTGGATTTGCCGAATCAGCAATAAACTCAGCACTATGAGCATTATCCAACCTAGCAACGTGCCGTGCCCATTCAATTACAGAACACTGCATCCCCAAACACAATCCTAAAAAAGGAATTTGGTTGATACGAGCGTATTCAATTGCCGCAATTTTACCATCAACACCCCTAACGCCGAAGCCACCTGGCACAAGGATACCACTCACTTCCTTCAGAAAATCCTCAGCACCGTAGGATTCAATATCTTCAGAACTAACCCAACGGAGTTTAAGTTCACTCTCCATTGCGATCGCAGCGTGCTTTAGGGCTTCTACAACTGAAATATAGGCGTCGTTTAACCTGGTATACTTGCCGACGAGGGCAATCTCAATTTGGTGAGTGGGGCTTTTCATTCGCTCAACTAGAGTTTGCCATTGGCTTAAATCCGGCTCTCGTTGGGACAGCTGCAAGATTTCCAAAGTTTGCTCGGCTAGTCCTTCTTGCTCTAGGATTAGAGGTACTTCGTAGATACTGCTAGCATCAATAGAAGTAATCACCGACTCTACTGGTACATCACAAAATTCTGAGAGTTTCTCTTTAATTCCAGGATGTAAGGGGCGATCGCACCGACAAACTAAGATATCCGGTTGAATGCCGATGGAGCGCAGTTCCTTGACTGAGTGTTGAGTTGGCTTAGTTTTCATCTCTCCAGCCACGGGAATCCAAGGCAATAGTGTCACATGCATATACAACACGTTATTGCGCCCAACATCTTTACGGAACTGACGAATTGCTTCCAAAAATGGTAGAGATTCAATGTCTCCCACCGTACCACCAATTTCGGTAATCACTACATCAGGATTAGTGTTTTGAGCAACCCGATGGATGCGATCTTTAATTTCATTAGTGATATGGGGAATTACTTGTACTGTACCCCCCATATACTCCCCACGCCTTTCCTTATTAATTACTGCTTGATAAATTGAGCCAGTGGTAACACTGTTCAAGCGAGACATGGAAGTATCAGTGAAGCGTTCATAATGCCCCAAATCCAGATCCGTCTCCGCACCATCTGCTGTCACAAACACCTCTCCATGTTGAAAAGGGCTCATTGTGCCAGGATCAACGTTAATATAAGGATCTAGCTTAAGAATGGATACAGAATAATTTCGTGACTTTAGCAGACGTCCTAAGCTGGCAGCGACAATTCCCTTGCCGATACTGGAAACAACACCACCTGTTACGAAGACAAACTTACTCATCAAAATTTTAAGAACACAGACTTTTACCAGGTTCACCCTGTTAATTTTGACACAATTATCCAGAGTTGCTCTCTGTCGGTAGTATACCTAGGAACTTCCAAATAAAAAAAATCCCATTTCATCTTCAGGCAGAGGAGATGGGGAGCTGAGGGAGCTGGGGAGATGGGGAGATGGGGAGAAATGCCCAATTAGCAATTCCCAATTCCCCATTAGTCTCAAGAGAATTTGGTGAGAAATCCTAAAAATCGCTTAGTAGTAGCTGTCAGTAGTGTCCGACGATAAGCATCGGCTGCCTTTTTAATTCCTTCAGCTTGAGTGGGATAGGGATGAATAACGCTGGAGAGACCACTCAATCCGACTTTGTTGACAATTGCTGTAGTTACTTCACTAATCATTTCACCAGCATGGCGAGCCACAATTGTTGCTCCCAAAATTTTATCTGAACCTGTCTGATGGTGGATTTTGACAAAACCTTCCTCTTCCCCATCCGCGATCGCTCGGTCTACGCTACTAAAAGGTATCTTAATCGTACTGACATCATATCCTTCCTCTTGAGCTTGATATTCATACATCCCTACATGGGCAATTTCTGGATCGGTATACGTAGCCCAAGGCATAACTAAATTACTAAGTTTATAGCGTCCTAAGCCAAAGGGAGAAAAGAGAGTATTTTTAATCACAATTCGCGCTGCTGCGTCAGCTGCATGGGTAAACTTCCAATCCATACAGATGTCACCAGCCGCATAAATTTTGGGGTTTGTTGTCTGGAGGTGATCATCTACCTTAACCCCTTTACGCTGGTCGTATTCTACCCCAACTGTTTCTAAATTTAGACCTTCGACATTAGGAGCTCTGCCTGCACCTATTAAAATCTCATCTACTGTTACCGATTCTTCCTTACCACTAGAACTCGTAAAGTAGAGGGTTTTACCTGCTTCAGTCTTCTCCACCCGCTGCATTTTACAATCTAGTACTAAGCCGATACCTTCCTTGATGAAGACATTTTGCACAATTTCTGCAGCATCAGCATCTTCCTTATTTAAAATATGAGAGCCGCGATGGAAGAGTACTACCTCAGAGCCTAAACGGTGGAAAGATTGAGCTAATTCGCAACCAATCGGACCACCACCAATTACTGCAAGACGCTGGGGACGTTCTGTTAGGGAAAAAACGGTTTCATTGGTGAGAAAACCCGCTTCTGCCATCCCATCAATTCGAGGTCTTACTGCTCTAGCACCTGTAGCAATTACTGCTTTTTTAAACCGGAGAGTCTGACCCCCTACTTCTACAGTACTATCACTAGAAAAACTACCATTACCTAAGAAAATATGAATACCATAGGTATCTCTAAAGCGCTTAGCAGAATCGTGATGACTAATTCCTGCTCTGAGCTTACGCATCCGCTCCATCACAGCAGGAAAATCTACCTCAATATTTTCTGGAGGATGAATGCCAAATGCTTTTGCTTCTCGCATTTCGGCAACTACTCGAGAAGAACGGATTAGGCATTTGGAAGGTACGCAACCTACATTCAAACAGTCCCCACCCATCAAATGCTTTTCAATTAAAGCAACCTTCAAACCGATGTCCATACCCGCTGCTCCAGCAGCTACCACTAATCCAGCAGTACCAGCACCAATCACTACCAAGTCGTAACAATCAACCGGTTTGGGATTGACCCAATCTGGGGGATGAACGTAGTTAACCAAGGTCCGGTTATACTCATCCATTGGTGGAACAGTTACTCTCTCGAATGCGGAATTGGACATAAATCACTCCTGTGCAAATTAAGAATTAAAAAAAATATTGGTTATTATTTATTGATTACCGACAAACAACCAACAACTAATAACTCATAACCAATTAAGAAACTGCCTCATCTAAAGCCTTTTTAGCAACTTTAGTTACATAAATTGTCACAGCTACAGTTGCAATAAAACCAATAATCCGAATTGCCCACTGTACAGCGGCATTAGTAGGTTGATCTCCAGAACTAATCATGGCAATATCACCAGCGAGGGAGCCGATGTAAACGTACATTATTGTTCCAGGAATCATACCTAAGGAACCTAATACATAATCTTTGAGGGAAACTCCGGTCAAGCCATAAGCGTAGTTTAAGATGTTGAAAGGAAATACAGGAGATAGTCTGGTTAACAGAACAATTTTTAATCCTTCCCTACCAACCGCTTCATCGATTGCTGCGAATTTTTTGTTACCTTCAATTTTTTTAGAAACCCAGTCTCTTGCCACATAACGTCCGACTAAGAAAGCGGCTGTAGCTCCTAGGGTTGCACCAATGAAAACGCAAAAGGAACCCAAAAATACCCCAAAGAGTACACCAGCACCCAGAGTTAGGATTGAGCCTGGTAAAAAAGCTACGGTTGCGACGATATAGATAACGATCAACATGATTGGTCCAGTAGGACCAAGGTTCTCAATCCACTGTAGGGCATTTAGTAACCATTGTTGGGGATTGAATCCCTGAGCATTAGCAGATTCTTGAGCCAAGGCAGGAGAATTAGCAAATATCAGAGTGATACCTACTGTCAGCAGTGCTAATCCAGCTAGCCTGGAAAGCTTGAGCAGATTTCTAGTAGGGAATTTACTCTTGTTCCGTTTGTTCGTCATCGCTTGACCTCATTCGATTAAGATTTAGGGATTTCAGTGGTTGGCTATTTGGTAGTTGCTCAGTGAAAACTAGTTACTCTCTAGTTATCATTAGTTGATTTGATGGTGTCTATTGTTCCATGCTATGTGCTCACAGCAGTAGCTGTAGCTAGGCGAATTTACAATGTGATATAAATTAGCAGCGAGTAAATTTTTATACTATTCTCATTGTTCACCCCAAAGGTGAAGAAATCTGGTTATTCTGCTGAATTTTTTTTGCAATAATTTCAGGATTAACTGATGCTTTTTTCAGGAAAAACTCAGTTTTGTGAATTATTGTTAGATATTTTTGGTTATTTTTAATAACGGTCTCACATTTTCCCAGATTATCCGGGAGCATCCCAAAGTTGCAAAAACAATAGTAGTGGGAGCATCTTGCTCCCTGGAGCTACACAAAGGGAGCAAGATGCTCCCACTCCAAAATTACAAAAATGGGATGCTCCCGATTATCCCCCTTATCCGCTCCTACAAAACTGCGATCGCAAATCAGGGACTTCCAAATAAAAAAATCTAACAACTTGCTAAGACTTGCATCACCCCTGCTGTTTTCCCGGGAATGAGTTAGCCTCTCTTATCTGATGCTGGTGGTTGATCTCGAAAGCTGGTAATTAGTAAACAGATAATACCCAAGTTAATGAACACATCTGCAAAATTAAATATAGGGAATTGAATTAAACTAAAATGTAGAAAATCAACTACGCAAGTTAAAACCTGACCATCGACAACACAACTATTGAAGAAACGGTCAATACCATTACCTAATGCTCCCCCTAAAATAAAACCTAAGCCTAATTGTTCAATACTTTTGAGCACTGGTCCAAACCAAGCAAAAGCCATTAAACCAAGACTCACGACTAACGATAGCCAGCGTAACCAACCTACTCCTTGAAAGAGACTAAAAGCTGCGCCAGTATTAGTCACATAAGTCAAATCAAAGATTCCTGGCAATAAAGGTAGAGTCTCTTTTAGTTCAAAGTTCTGCACTATCCA
This sequence comes from Caldora sp., assembly GCA_965222765.1. Taxonomy (GTDB): domain Bacteria; phylum Cyanobacteriota; class Cyanobacteriia; order Cyanobacteriales; family Coleofasciculaceae; genus Caldora. The sequence goes on along the minus strand of CBDCVG010000024.1, from coordinate 61,979 downwards.
ATATTTTGTTAGTTGATCCAAAATGAGGCTGATAACAGCAGCAACCCAAAAAATGCGGTTTTTCATTTGCAGGCAAGGGAGTAGGGAGCAGGGGAACTGAGGGAGTTAAGGGAGCAGGGGAATTTGGGAGAGACAATGAAGGAATTTCCCATTAGCAATTAGGAATTATCAATTCCCAAAGAACAAACAACAAACTACTTAATAAAACATTAGCTGTCGCAATGTAAAGGCTAAAACCGTAACAGCACAGACAACCACCAGTTGTCCTGGAATGGGAACAATAGAATATTTCATAATTGCCTCTATCAGGGATAAATCTCCTAATGTTCCACTGTCGAAGATAGAGTGAAAAATGACTAAATAACTCAAACCGCACAAGTGGATGGTTAGTAACCCGCAAACACAGCTAAAGGCTAAGGACTCAACGCGCAGAGGTACCCGAAATGAGATAAAACCACAAATCCAGGCACCAAGAATAAAACCGAGTATATAGCCAAAACTCAGCTGTTTAACATAGTCAATACCACCACCTTCGGTAAAGATCCGAAAATTATAGCCCAACAAGCCTAAGACAACATAAGCTATTTGAGAAAGGGCGCCAGCATTTTTGCCGCCTAAACAACCAGCAAGTAGTACAGCCCCAATCTGACAGGTAACACCCAAAGATATAATATCCACACCTTGACCAAACCAATCCCAGGGTGGATTAGTGATGAATGCTTCGAGGAAAGTGCCACCGATTGTTAAGAGCAAGCCAATCAATGCCCACAAGAGTTCATTTGGAGCAGACACGGTTAGCTAAAAATTGGGAATTGGGAATTGGGAATTGGGAATTGGGAATTGGGAATTGGGGAAGAAAATTTTCATCCTGAGTATTGGCTTGTTTAACAAGATAGATTCCTTCAATAAACAGTTTTGGGTCTTCAATTATATCAATTGTGGAACTGGCATCTTGCCAGTTCCAAGAAACCGCCGCCCGTCGGGCGCTTTCAAACTTTATTTTGGCATCAACCTAAATTCCTAACCTTTGGTAAACTTCGTTTAAGCGCTGCAAATGAAGCTGTGGATCAAAACAATCCTCAATCTCTTCTGGTGTCAGTTTACTAGTAACCTGAGGGTCTTTAGTAATCAGAGCCTGGAAATCTCCGTCTAATTTATTCCAAGCTTCGTGAGCGCAAGATTGCACAATTTGATAGGCATCTTCCCGACTTACCCCCTTTTCCACCAAAGTTAGTAATACTCTTTGGCTGAAGACAACACCGCCATAGAGATTCATATTCCGCTTCATGTTTTCTGGGTAAACCAGTAAGTGTTTTACTAAGTCAGTAATTTCCACCAACATGAAGTGAGTCAAAATGCAGACATCTGGCAAGATAACCCTTTCTACAGAAGAGTGGGAGATATCCCTCTCGTGCCAGAGAGCCACATTTTCTAACGCAGCAACTGCATGACTCCGTAAAATCCGCGCCATTCCTGTAAGTCTCTCAGAACGAATTGGGTTACGCTTGTGAGGCATAGCAGAGGAGCCTTTCTGTTTTTTAGCAAAGAATTCCTCAACTTCTAGAACATCAGTTCTTTGCAAATTCCGAATTTCTACAGCAAACCGTTCAATTGTTGCTCCTAAAAGTGCTAGCTGCTGTACAAAGTTAGCATGACGATCGCGAGAAATAACCTGTGTTGAAGCTGTATCAGGTTTTAGTCCCAATTGCTGACAAGCGAGCGCTTCTACCTGTGGTTCAATATTGGCATAGGTTCCCACCGCACCGGATATCTTACCAACAGAAATTTCTTCTCGCAAACTCACTAAGCGATCGCGATTACGACAGACTTCTGCTAACCAACCAGCTAGCTTAAAACCAAAAGTAATCGGTTCGGCATGAATCCCGTGAGAACGACCAATCATTACCGTATTGCGATGCTGTTGTGCTTGGTAGCGAATTGCTTGAGTCAGCCGCTCTAGGTGTTCCAGGATGATGTTCAGACTAGCAACTAGTTGCAGTGCCAGGGCAGTATCCAAGACATCACTACTAGTTAATCCCAAGTGGATGTAACGACCAGCATCCCCTACATACTCATTTACATTAGTGAGGAAGGCAATCATATCATGGCGCACTTCTACCTCAATCTCTAGTACTCGTTGAGGGTCAAAATTCGCCTTAGCCTTAATTTCTGCCACCGCCTCAGCTGGAATCTTTCCCAGCTCGGCTTGTGCCTCACAAACGGCAATTTCTACCTGAAGCCAGGTTTTAAGCTTGTAGGTGTCTGTCCACAATGAGCCCATCTCGGGCAGGGTGTAGCGGTCGATCAACTTTCGTGTCGCAGGATACAACGGTCATATTGTACCTCTGATTATCCCATCTCTCCATTTTTAGTCTCAGTAGATCACAAAATGCGCCATCCTTTAACTTGTCACCATTGCCTAAAACCTAACCCCTAACACATCACCCCTTCTTTTGGTAGGATATCCACTAATAGGCTCAGGAGTTGATCAGCTGTGTATTTATTAATGGAAGTAGGTAATTTTCCCATTGCTTTTACCCTAGTATATGTAGTGGGTTTTGTGGCTGCTGTAACTATTGGCTCCATTGCCTGGTACAACTCTAAGCGTCCCCCAGGTTGGGAAAACTCAAAGCGTCCTAATATTGTGCCGAAGGTATCTGTAAAAAATGATTCAAGTGATAAGGATTGAGGCAGAAGTCGGGAGTAGTTAAAAATTGACAATTGCGCCTGATGTCCATAGAAAACTGGTTTGAATATCCCGTACGAGCACACCCTCACCACACCGACTATTCAGGTGTTGTCTGGCATGGCAATTATCTTGGTTGGATGGAAGAGGCACGGGTAGAGCACTTACGTTCCCTTGGTATCGATTATGCTGAGTTAGTTGCTCTGGGGTGTGAGTTACCGGTAGTAGAACTTTCCCTACGCTATCATCGACCGATTCGGATGGGGATGAAAGCAGTTGTCAAAACCCGTATAGCGCAAATGTCAGGTGTCCGAATTAATTGGGATTACCGGGTTCAATCTGTGGATGGAGAGGAACTTTATTTGACTGGTCGTGTTACTTTAGTTGCTGTTGATCGCGAAAAAGGAAAAATTCTGCGGCAGCTACCATCTTTAATGAAAAATGCCCTATTAACAGCCATTTGAGAGTTTATTTGTCCATAGCTGGAGAGATAGACCTTTTCATTGAAATTAAGCTCATCCCACGACTAAAGTACGTGGGATTTCGCGTTATTTGTTGTTGGTTGTTAGTTGAATGTTTAAGAAAAACTTTCTAACAAATAACTTGCCAACCAAACGGCGGGGGGCTATCCCTCCCATCCCTAGAAGGAATGGGCTTCCCGCCGCTTTCAGTGAGTGGCATCAGCTGAAGGCTCACGAGATTACAGGGCAGAGGAACTACTCTTACTTGGAGAAGTTAAGTTTAAATATCAAGAATATTTTTTAATCTAAAATAACCAATCTGACAAGCCCCATAATCACATTGATTCAAATACTCCAACGGATACCATTCATTTTTACTAATCGATTCAAAATAACTACCATCCTGTAGAGCAACTTCCGGCTTTATATCTGTTACATCAGCATAATACAGATAACAAATTTCATTCGTTTGAGTTCCAACAATATACTTCCCTAGTGGCAAAACCTGAACGGAAAAACCAGCTTCTTCATATACCTCTCTTACCGCTGTTTCCTCTGGTAATTCCCCTTCATCTATCCCCCCAGTAATCGGACAAGGGTAGAGTCGATGCTCTTCATTAACATCAGGAATATCAATACAAAGGGGCTGTTGTCTAATCAGAACTTCATAGTCTCTTATGTTAACAGAGCTTTTTTTAATGAGAAAAATTGCAACCGAATTTCTGCCTTTTCTTTCCAGGTAATGATATCCTCTAGATGTTTCTTTAACCGCAATCCAGTGAGTACTAAAAATAGTTTTTTCCTTCCTCATCATGCTGACCTACTTTAGCTTTAGTTTGTTAAGAATAACCGTAATAAGACACTCAGAAACACACAACTGAAGGGCAGAGAAATTGATAACAGATTAGCCACCAACTTAGTATCCAGGTTGTTCTTTTCTGAGAAAATGAGTGTGAGCATACTAGGGGGTAGTGAGGAGCCTACTATTATAGCGGTTCTCTCCACACCTGTAAAACCAAACATCATTGCAGCCAGCCACCCTAGTCCAATACCACAGAAGGTTTTTGCTAGCGTTATGATTAAACACAATTTCAATGAAGATAGTTGGACATCAAACTTCAAACTTAGTAATATTACTACTAGAAAAAAGAAACTATTTTCCAGTATATCGAGGGAGTTGAGTAACCAAGAATCATTGAACTCGAATACTGGCAATATTAAAGCCAAAATTATTGCCCAAATTATCGGTGTCTTGAAGAGATTCAAAATCCCATCTTTTACCTGAAATTTGGTTTGACCAAATTGGCAAGCAATAAAATAGACAACTGTGAATAAAAAAACTGCTTGAGCTAGATCAAACAAAACAATTCTGCTTAATCCTAGCTCTCCGAAGGTCAGCAACATAAAAGGATATCCAATTGCTCCTCCTTCCCAGCTAATAAATGTTATGATTAAAGACCCTTTTCGGATGCGTTCAAACTGGAAGAATCGCAGACTAATAACAACTACTAAGGTTAAAGATAAAACCACAAATAGGGCAGCAGCAGGCAAATAAATCAAATCCGGCTCTATTTGAGCTGTGTACAGAGATTTAAAAACGATTGCTGGCAGAACTAAGCTGGCTAATAGCTTACCAATAACTTGGCTATCTTCTGGTTCTAGGACTTTTAATTTCTTAAGTAAGGAGCCTGTCAAAAAGATGATAATCAGAGGTAGTATTTTCTCAAACATTAACCTCGAAGATAGGCTCAAAGATGTAGATAAATCTCAATGCTATTGTCCTCTTTTATGAGCTTGCCTTCTGCCAACATTTTCCTGTCGCTGTTGCATTAGTTGACTAAAGCGGCTACGTTGCTTCGTAGTCATCACCTCTCGCATTGCCAACGTACTTTCAAAGCGTAGCTCTCCAAGCTGCTGTTGTAAACCTTCCACTTCCCCATACTTGAGGCGAATTTCCTTCACTGGGGCTGTACCTGCCATCAACCTACCCAACTCTCGCTTAGTTTGCCGTAGTTGCCGAAGGTTTTGATCTATTTCACCTTTATATTGCTGATGAATTGTCCGCAGTTGTCGCTTTTGTTCTGGTGTTAAGTCTAGTTCTTGACTCAATTTTTGCTTCTGGCGATGCTGAGATTTTTGACCCTCAAAACTTTGAGCAATTTGTGGAGTCCAAGGATTGGGATTAGCAAGAGCAACCAGTCCTCCTAGACTAAGCAAAAATACTGACATAATAGAAACACGACGTAATAACATGTAAATTACCTCATTTACCACTGTTAATCAAAATTATGGAAGTTGTTTGTTATTAGTTATTATTTATTTGTTGTTGGTCTTAAACCAATAACTAATCTCTCAAAAAACAATAACAAATCACCCCCATTTACTGCGCCGTATTTGCTAAAAGCACCCAATCTACTTCTGTCGTATTACTGTGGGTTCTTGGTGGTGTTTCTCCCACAACCCCATTCCAGTTATTTTCCAGGAATATTTCCAAACTAGCAGAATTCGATGGCTCTGGGAAAAAAACCAAGCCACGGTAGCCACTCCACATCATCAGTAGCCCAGCGACGATTGCTGGTGGTATAGCCCACAACCGCCGATTTACTTGGGGCAATTGAGACTTCTCAATTGCTTTCATCAGTTGTTCCTCCAAGTCAGCTGTTGCTGCTGGCGGTTCAGGACAATGTTGGCGCAGAAAATCTTGCCATTGTTTATCATCAGGAGGTAACCGAGTCATAGCATTTCTCCTTGTTGCTGAATGATATATTTCCTTAAGGACGTTCGAGCATGGAAAAGGCGAGATTTCACTGTTCCTACTGCTATACCCAAAATTTTCGCTACTTCTTTTTGGGGCAGATCCTCCAAATCATGCAGCACCAGTACAGCACGATGTTCAAAACTCAGCTGTTCTAGTCCTCGTTTTACCATGTCTTGATAGTGCAGTGCCATCAAATCAGGGGCTTGGGAATATTTTGAGTCGTTTAAAGGCAACGCTTGAGTCTCTAAATCGAGTCCCGATTTAACGGAACGCTGTCGAGCAAATTGTCGTCGTTGATCAGATGCCACATTCCAACAAATGCGATAAAGCCAAGTGGAAAATTGAGACGCCTGACGCAGTTTTGGTAAGCCCTTCCAGGCTCGGAGAAAGACTTCTTGTACTAAATCATCTAAAGATTCACTACCACATAGCTGATAGAGGGTTGACCTCACTCGTTGCTGATAACGCCGGTATAATTGGCGGAAGCTATGTTGGTTTCCCTGTTGACACTGTAACACTAACTCACTATCGGTTTCCCACTCTTGAGCAACAACAGGGTCATTGTTTGATGGCTTTGCGGGTAAGACTGACACCTGTAGGTTTTCCCTCACCAGTTTGTTTTCTTAAGCTGTTTAGACTCAGCTGAGAAGAAAAAGGTTCACTACTCATTATATTGAGAATTGGGAATTGAGAATTCAGAATTGAGAATTGAGGTACAAAAGTTGGTAAAAGTTCGAGTGCGACAACATGTCAATCCTCTCAGTAAAAAATACCAAATCCCGGTAAGTCCTCCAGATTGGACAAAAATTTATGCTCAAACTACTCAGCCTCTTCATCTAGATATTGGGTGTGCTAGAGGGGAGTTTTTGTTTGAGATGGCAAGGTTACAACCAAAATGGAATTTTTTGGGATTAGAAATTCGGGAGCCATTGGTAGAAAAGGCAAAGGTTCTGGTTTCTGAGTTGGGATTGAGCAATCTCCACTTTTTATTTTGTAATGTTAATAACTCCTTAAAACCACTTCTAAGCTCTTTTCCTTCTGAAACACTACAGCAGGTAACTATCCAATTTCCTGACCCTTGGTTCAAAAAGCGACATGGAAAACGCAGGGTGGTGCAACCGGAGTTAGTAGATACTCTAGCTACTTATCTGATTGATGGAGGAGAGGTTTTTCTACAATCTGATGTGGAGATAGTAGCACAGGAAATGTGCGATCGCTTTGATGAACATTCAGCTTTCTACAGACAAGGGAGAGATTGGCTGACAATGAATCCTTTGCCAGTTTCTACGGAAAGGGAAATCTCTACTATCTCTCGCGGTGAACCTGTTTATCGTGCTTTGTTTGTATGTCGTTAGTACCACTAGTACCGCTGCGCGGAATTAAGAATTAAGAAGACTTATCTGAGCGCCATCCCACAACCCGGTAAACATCTACCATGCGCTCTTTGCCTTTGAGAGCTAACAAACCCCAGGATTCCACCTCAAACTGCTCCTGAAGATGCACTAAAGTTTCGTAACCGATGAGGATGCGACAGTCGGTGGGTTGGCGATGCTTCTCACAGCTTTCCAAACGGGAAGCAATATTAACACTGTCCCCAATGATGCCGTACTCTAAACGGTCTTTACCACCCAAACTACCGGCAACGATCGCACCAGTAAAAATACCGATGCGCATCTGAATGCTAGGTAAACTGCGCTTGAGCCAGTTTTGGTTCAACTCATTAAGGCGATCGCTAATTACCATGGCACAAGTTACTGCTGCTCTGGCATCTTCAGCTATCTTTTCCTTGTCTTTGTGAGGAGTCGGCACCCCAAAAGCAGCTATAAGTCCATCACCAGTAAATTTGTTAACAATACCCTGATGTTTTAGCACTTCATGGGTTAATACTTCTAGAAATTCATTTAACCACTCTAGTAAAGCTTCAGGGGTCATTTTTTCTGAGATGGTGCTGAAGTTTTTAATATCAGTAAAGAACATGGTTGCAGTGAGACTTAGTCCAGGTAATTTCCCAGATTTGAGTAGATAATCTCTCCCCTGCCAAAGGGTATCAGCAATCTGTGGTGAAGTATTTTGTCCCAACAGTTTCATGATCATTTGTTGTTGCTGATGGTCTTGATGGGACTGGAAAGTAACTACAATACCGACGGTGATCAGAAATCCTAAAGCAGGAGATGCCACTGGTACCCATCCAGCCAGAGTAAATATGTAGAAACAGCTAGTCCACAGAACCAACAAACCAAAACTAACTCCGAGAGTTACAGTCAGAGGATGACGAAATACCCAACCTACAGTCCCGCCAATCAGCACCCAGCCAAAAATCCATAGCCCTTCTGTAAATTCAGACCAAAACCAAAAGAGCGATCGCTCTCCAGTAGCAGCATCAAGTAATTGACTGACCATCTGAGCATGAACAATTACCCCAGGCATTTCCTCGTTTTCCTGAAGTACAGGACTGTAAGGTGTCTCAAAAAAATCTTTGAGACTGGGGGCTGTGGAGCCGATGAGCACAATTTTGTCTTTGACCCAACTAGGTTTGATCTGTCCATCCAAAACCTGGCTCAGGGATACCTTTCTCACCATATTCTCAGACCAGCGGTAGTTGAGTAAAATCTGGTAGCCATCAACATCGATTCTTTCATAGCCACCAGAATTTTCCTGCAATGGTACGAATACGGATTGACCTAGTTGAAGATAGTTCGGATTTTGCTGGCTATCTTCAGGTGAAATACCCTGAGTTGCTAAGTAGGCAATAGCCAAACGCAGGGAAAAAGAGTAGAGAGTACCTTCGTCATTCTCTGCAAACAAAAGATTGCGGCGGGTAACGTCATCTGGGTCAATTAGTACATTGTTAAAACCAATTTGCTCAGGAGGACTAGTTGGAGGTGCTGGAGTTCCAGTCCGAGTATCAATGCTTTGAATAGTAATTACATTTGCTTGTTGGAGTTGAGTAACTAGTTCAGCATGACCTGGTTCCATTGGAATATCACGATAGACATCCAATCCAATAACTATTGGTTCTAGAAGTTGCAGCTGATGCAATACCTTAGCTATAACTTGATCAGAAAAAGGCCATGGAGCTTGACGTCGAATATCTGCCTCAGTGATGGTAACTATCAACAGACGCGGATCTGGTTCTGTTTCTCTGGCTCGCAGGCGCACTAGATGATCATAAGCAAAGAGTTCTAATGGCTGTAGTTGATCCAGATACCGTAATCCTAGTAGAGCAGTGGTGATCGAGATTGTCGCAAGTCCTACAACTCGCGCATTTATCAAGTCAGGCCAGGAAATACAAACCTTTCGAGCTAGCTTGAAGATCATAGATATCATAGCTGCTTAGGTTTTTTTCTTCCTCTAGAGTATTAGTACAATCTGGCGGTAAATGAAGTCAGGATTGCTACAAGGTTTTTCATTATTGAGCTATCATGCTTTCATCTTAACTGGAGTTTGACCCAGATTTCTGCGCTATAGTTCATTTTATCGGGAACCTAGAGCGTCGATTCAGTAATCATAGGGTGAACGAAAAAAGGTGTGGAGAGTGTGGGATTGGACAAGAGTTAATTGGTGCTACTAATCCAGGACAGGTTTGGTTAAATTATCGTTGAGGAAGAAGGTATTTGGCTTTCCCCGCCCCCTACTGCGGCTCTAAATTTGGAAGATAATTGCGATCGCATTTTTTGAGGAAAAGGCAATTTGCTTCTAAAATAGAAGAGCGATCGAAGTATCGAGCAATCCATAAGCATGACATCCCATTGGCGAGAATACATCCACTGTGATCCCAAAATCCTTGTTGGTAAACCTGTTGTCAAAGGAACTCGACTCTCTGTAGAGTTTTTATTGGGATTATTTGCCGAAGGCTGGACAGAAAACCAAGTCCTAGAAAATTATCCTACGCTGACTATAGAAGGATTGCGAGCCGTTTTTGCCTTTGCCTCTGAATCTATTAGTCAAGAAGTCTGGTATGCTGCTTCGATGGTCAATCAGACAAAATAAATGCGGTTTCTTGCCAATGAAAATTTTCCTCGAATCAGCATTAATCGCTTACGAAAATTGGGTTATGATGTTGCCTCCTGTAGTGAAGATGCGCCGCAAGCCCCCGATGACTATGTTTTAGCAACTGCAATTCGAGAAGAGCGTTTTTTACTAACATTTGATCGAGATTATGGAGAACTTATTTATCGATTAGGATTTCCTTCTCCTGTTGGTATCATTTATTTTCGTGATCGCCCTCAAAATCCAGAAGAGCCAGCAGAACGATTAGACACTGCAATCGCTCAAGGGATTACTTTTACAGGAATGTTTACAGTCTTAGAATTAGAAAAGATACGTCAACGCCCACTACCCTAAAAAATCGGGAAAATGTGATCGTAGATCTTGTAGGGTGGGCAAAATATCCCTCTTCTGTCAGACTCCGAAAAATGGGGGGCAAACCCTGATTCTCTCGTTACGTGTCGTTGGCTGTAATGACGGAATTTCGTCATAATTTTGGAAAGTGACAGAAGAGGGATAAATATTTTCAACAACTGATACCGCTTGTTGTGCGATCGCAAATGCTAGTAAAGCGAGTATAAGATAAGAAAATAGACAATTCTTAAAAAATATTCATGATTGTTACCGCCTCTGGATGGGACAAGCTCAAACAATTTTTGCAAGAAAAAGTACTTTTCGGTAATGAGCCAACTCCTGAGCTGATTGCCATCTTGAGCGTCTACTTTGTCCAGGGTATTCTAGGAATAACACGTTTGGCGATTAGCTTTTTTCTTAAAGATGAACTGGGACTTAGTCCAGCTCAGGTGGCAGCAATGGTTGGCATTGGTACACTTCCTTGGGTGATTAAGCCGGTGTTTGGCTTCCTTTCAGACGGACTACCCTTATGGGGATATCGTAGACGCCCTTACCTAATTTTATCTGGACTTATAGGGACAGTTGCTTGGTTAAGTTTGGCAACTGTAGTAGATACCGCTTGGGCGGCGACAGGTGCCATTCTCCTAAGTTCAGTTTCTGTTGCCGTTAGTGATGTGATTGTAGACTCTTTGGTGGTAGAACGGGTACGCCAAGAATCACTAAGTAAGTCTGGTTCCCTACAATCTCTTACTTGGGGCACTTCAGCACTTGGTGGTTTGATGACAGCTTACCTGAGTGGTTGGCTTCTAGAGCAATTCAGTACCCAAACTGTTTTCGCTATTACTGCCACTTTTCCTCTAATTGTTTCAGCGGTTGCCTGGTTAATAACTGAAGAACCCAGCAGCTCACAACCCAATTTCTCTAATGTTAGGTACCAAATCAAGCAGTTGCGCTATGCCATAACTCAAAAAGCCATTTGGTTACCTACGGCTTTTGTCTTTATCTGGCAAGCAACACCAACAGCAGATTCAGCTTTTTTCTTCTTCATTACTAATGAGCTAGGGTTTGAGCCAGAGTTTTTAGGGCGCGTGCGGTTAGTAACCAGTGTTGCTTCTTTGATTGGTATTTGGTTATTTCAACGCTTTTTGAAAACTATTCCCTTCCGTACCATTATGGGTTGGACTACAGTGCTCTCGGCAGTCTTAGGAATGAGTACCCTTCTTTTGGTTACCCATGCCAATCGTACTCTCGGTATTGAAGATCACTGGTTCAGTTTGGGAGATAATTTGATTCTCACAGTGATAGGACAGATTACTTTTATGCCGATACTAGTACTTTCGGCACGACTCTGCCCAAAAGGTATAGAAGCTACCTTATTTGCCTTGTTGATGTCAATATGGAACTTGTCAGGATTACTCTCCCACGAATTGGGAGCCCTACTTACTCATTGGTTGGGGGTGACAGAAACTAACTTTGATCGGCTGTGGCTACTATTGTTAATTACTAACACCTCTAGTCTGTTACCTCTGCCATTTTTAGGTTGGCTACCAGCAACTGATCCGCAAATAGAAATCCAACCTAAGAAGAATCCTAAGTCATTGCCACCAAGAGAGATTTTTGAAGATCATGCTTCCGCTGTCTCAGAACCAGCTTTAAAGGGGTTGTAGAGACGTACCATGGTACGTCTCCAGATTATTCCCCATTCCTGCTTCCTGTTAAGAACTTCTCTGCTTCTCAAAATACTGCTGATGAGACTCATCAGCCAGATAATATTCCGAAGCTGACTTAATTTCTGTAACAATCTCCTTGTCAAACTTTTCAGACATTTGCAACTTCTGTTTTGACTTTCTTGCTGCTTCCTCCTGCTGAGTATTGTGGAAAAATATTACTGATCGATACTGCTCTCCTCGATCAGGACCTTGGCGATTGAGTGATGTGGGGTCATGAATCTTCCAAAAGACCTCCAGCAAATCGTCATAGCTCACTTTCCCCGGATCATACTCCACCTGTACTACTTCAGCGTGACCTGTAATCCTCGATAAAACATCAAGATAGCATGGGTTAGGAAAATGCCCTCCCATGTATCCAACCGAGGTTGATTCTACTCCCTTAATTTGGCAGAATGCTGCCTCTACCCCCCAGAAACAACCAGCTCCAAATGTAGCTTGTTCCATTTTCATGATTTTGACTACTAGAGCAGCTCCCTAAGAGCGATTTCTTCTTGCTTGCTTTTGAGCCACCTCACTATTTTGGCGGTAAGTTGCGATCCGATCTTGAGCTGTTTGATAGCGAGGATCATCCTCCTTTACCTTGCTCATTAAATCAGAAGCACGTTCCCACTTAGCTGCTATATCTAACCATTGAGCCGAAGTTTGAACAGTTCTACCAGCAGTGGCAGCTTCTTCTGCTAGCCGCACTGCATCAGCAAAGGGGTCTGACGTAGAAGATGAAACCGAGTTTGAGGCTGTTGCTAAGGGTTGGGACCCATCTGTAGAATTACTTGATCTCTTTAAGATCTGGGCATTGAGTTGTGGATCCAAGCGGTCATAGAGTAACCAACCAACTAAGATCAACAAACAGCTTAAACCCACACCAAAAATAATGCCACGCCCATAGGAACTTTTTTTAAAGGTGTAAATGGACGGAATCTTATTAGGAAGGGGTGGCTTTTTAATCGATAAGTTTGGTTGATTATTACGACCTTGGAACAGTTGCTTGAAGATATTTGGCTTAGCAAGAGTGATTTCTTCACTCCAAAGTAGCTGATTTTCTGGGTCACGCATTATTTCTTCGAGCCAAAGCAACTGTTGTTCTTGTACAATACGACTGTTGATCTTAACGCGACGAATATTACGGGGGGCAATACTTTCAAGAATCTGCCGGATACGTGGCACCAATACAGACTGCTCTAGTTGGTTGGTTGCAGCTGCCTCACACAGAAGTTGCAGAACCTTGTTGCTAAAAACTGCTCTGGTTCTTATACCAGAGTCTGCTAGCTGGTCATTGAGTGTTTGAATAATTGCCGCCACACTACCCTGGCGAGCTTGTCTAACTATGTCATTGATTTGGTCATGCATATTTTTTTTGAGCCATAGAATTGTTAGCAATGCCTGACTTTTTTTATTCAGAGTATCGTGTTTTGTGCCAGCTTATAGTAAACATTCTGTTCTAATTTGCTGTTGTTAAGGGTCAGAAGACAACTAAGTCATTTTGAAAAAGTTACTGACTCGATATGATATCATAGTACTTTTGTCAATAAAATTAAAATTATTCAGAGCAAGGTAGGATCTTCTCATGCTGCTAAAGTCCACAACCCGTCACATTCGCATTTACGCTGCTGAGGTTCAGAACAACGAACTGGTTGAGAGCGAAAACGTTTTAACCTTAGACATTGACCCGGATAACGAATTTAACTGGAATGAAGATTCTCTGCAACAGATTTATCGTAAGTTCGATGAGTTGGTTGGGGCTTACGATAATTCGGATCTAACAGAATACAATCTACGCCGTATTGGTTCTGACTTAGAGCATTTGATGCGATCGCTGCTGCAAAAGGGGCAAATTAGCTACAATCTCGAGAGTCGTGTTCTCAACTACAGTATGGGACTGCCTCAAGTAGAGCCTCAAGCATAGTGAGAAGAACGTTTAAGCTCATCCCACGACTAAAGTACGTGGGATTTCGCGTTATTTGTTGTTGGTTGTTAGTTGTTTGTCAAGAAAAACTTTCTAACAAATAACAAACCAACCAAGCGGCGGGCGGCTATCCCTCCCATCCCTAGAAGGAATGGGCTTCCCGCCGCTTTCGGTGACGCTGGCTTTAAGTTCTATCTGGCCAGCAAAGGGGATCCCCAGTAAAAAAATATCCCATCTCTCTCAAGGTAGGGGAGATAGAGAGGTAGGGGAGATGGGAGAGAAATCCCCAATTAGCAATTCCCAATTCCCAATTCCCAATCTTTACAAAGAAATAACGGTCATATTTTGTCTACACAAAAGCATTTAAGTCCTTGGAGTTATAAACCCTGGTGGTGTCAGCCTTGGTCAATCTTGTTGACAGGAGCTGGAGTGATCTGTGGTAGCTGGTTACTGGCAAAAAATATGTGGGTAAGCTTTGTGGTTGCCATACCAATTTTAGTTTGGTGGATATACTTTTTAGTCCTATGGCCCAGGCTCATTAAAGACAGTGGCAGCTTGACAAATTATCAGAAATCTCCCTAAAATTCTCTTCCCCAGTGAGTAGATTAATCAACAAGCAGTAACCACCTCTTGATTCAGAAGCTACAATCTGAGATCAATAGGCTTGTTTTGGCATTTCATCAAAAGAGAGTACTTTTCTATTGGGACAGTGCTACTGATTGCCAAATCATCACCGGCTGAACGTAGCGAATAATTTTCATGGAAAACCCTGCGGCCATGCTCCACTGCTCGAACACCCGTTGTCAGTCTCCCAATCCCCAGAGCAATAAATTTTGCGAGCAATGTCGTACACCACTGCTCAAGCGTTACTTGTGGGCAATTGGTAAGGGTATCAAAGCTTATGAGCCAGGAGAAGTAATTGCAGAGCGGTATCTGTTGATGCACTCTTCGGTGATTTTGGACATGAAACCGGGAATGCCACCAGATACACCCCAAGATATTCCTCAAATCCTCACACCTTATCTTCGGCTTTGTCCCTATGGCTTCCATATTCCCCAACTTTACGGGCGATTAACACAGATAAAGGAACGCCGTCATTCAGAAGTCTGGTTACTTGAAAAAGTTCCAATAAGAGTAAGCGAGATCGCTGATGCTCAAGGACAACTTTTCCCAGAATTGACTAGTGTCTGGAAAGATGCTTCGGCTATGCGGCAGCTGAACTGGCTGTGGCAGATAGGAAACTTGTGGCAACCCTTAAGTACTGAAGGTGTTGCTTCCAGCTTACTCACACCAGCAATACTCAGAGTTGAAGGTTCTCTTGTTCGATTATTGGAGTTGCAACTGGATACTAATAGCAAACCAACTCTACAACAACTAGGTCAGCTGTGGTCAGAACGTCTAGTAGTGGGAATATCACCAGTGATTGCTGATTTTTTCCAACAACTCTGTACTCAGCTGTTAGAAGGACAGTTATTGACATCAGAGCAGTTAGTCGAGAGTATTGATGAAGCACTAAAAAGCTGTGGACGTAACCAATCTTGCACCTATCAGATTTTTGCTAGTACTGATGCAGGTCCAAGTCGTCACCACAATGAAGATGCTTGCTATCCTCCTAGTGAGCAGTTGCTTAGTTCCACAACCGGAGCTAACCCTTTGGCAATTGTTTGCGATGGTATTGGGGGACATGAAGGTGGTGAGGTTGCCTCTCATTTAGCGATTGAGACACTCCAAGAGCAATTAGAAAAGCGGCCTACAAACTTAGAACAAATAAACCAAACAACTCTAACCCTAGAATTAGAAGAGGCTGCTTGTACTGCCAATGACTTAATTAGCCAACAAAATGATACTGAGCGACGGTCAGACCGACAACGTATGGGCACAACTTTAGTTATGGCTCAAAGTTTTGGTCATGAAATGTATATTACCCATGTGGGAGATAGTAGAGTCTACCGGGTAACTCGCAACAATTGTCACCAGGTTACTCTAGATGATGATTTGGCTTCCCGTGAGGTGCGTTTAGGCTATGCTCTTTATCGCTATGCAATACAACAGCCTACATCTGGCTCCCTAGTTCAAGCCTTGGGCATGGGTTCATCTAATGGCTTGCATCCCACAGTACAACGCTTTATTTTGGATGAGGACTGTGTTTTTCTACTGTGCTCTGATGGACTTAGTGACTACGACAGAGTAGAACAATACTGGCAAACAGAAATTCTGCCCATTCTCGAAGGCCAAATTGATGTGCAGGTAGCAGGAAAGCGATTGATTGAGATTGCTAACACACGAAATGGTCATGATAATGTCACTGTTGCTCTAGTTCATTGTCAGGTAATACCTCTGGAAAATGGGCAAGCTCGTCTGTCAGTAACCCAACCAGCTAGACTTCCTAGTTCCTCCACCAACACAGTGTCAACCTCTGCTGCTGGTGCTGCTCCTTCCCGGATGAAAACCCAGCAACTGTTATCTAATTCTCCACCTAGGCGTTCTTGGGTTCTACTACTAGGGGTATTATTACTGCTGCTACTGGGTGGGGGAGCCGCAGCTTACTTGTTCAAGAATCAAGTGATCAGTTTGGTACGCCCAGATAGTAATAGCAATCCTTCTCAACCTATTCCATCTGGGAGCCCTGTACCAAGTCCTTCTGTAACTCCTCCTTCTGCCGTGCCGGAACTAATTCAACCTAATGATTGGATTGAATTTAATGATGATACTCCGCTGGTGGTAAAGAATCCTCAAGCTCCATCAGAGGAAAAGTTAATACCTGCTGGTAGTATTTTGCAGGTAATTGACAAATTAGATGCGGATCGGGATGCTCAATGGCTACAAGTAAAAGTTTGCTCTGTTGGTGGTGGCATATCTGAGACTCAGCAAGCTGACTCAGCTAGCAATTTGCCCGAAAGTCCACAAAATTTACCTACCGAACCTCAAGAGACCCCATCACCTCAGACAGCTTTAACACCTAAACCTCAAGTGATACCAGGGGATATTGGTAGGCTCCTAGAAACTGAAGTAAAAAAGGATATTCGAGATAATATCATACAGTTCATGCCTTCAGACTCGAAATTGAGTGCTGCTAAACTGGGTGAATGTGAGCCTCCAACTACTTCTCCTTCTCCTCCCCCACAAAAGCAGCCATCTCCTAGTCCCTAAATCAGCGAACTTGAATATTAACAAGGTGGGCATTGCTTTGAATCAAATTGAGGGTATCTTATATTCTTGACAGTGCCCAACCTACCATTTTAGCTGTGTCGCGCCTACTCTTCTGTTGCTTTCTGAATTTTTCCATAGGGTCGTTTTAAATAGCGCCCACTTGGTGAACCAATAACCTGTCCTTGATCATAAATCAGGTTACCTCGTAAGAAGGTACTCTTAACCCGTCCCGTTAACTCCACACCTTCAAAGGGAGTATACCCTTGTTGGGACTCCGACTCAGTAGCATGAACGACAAAAGTTTCATTGGGATCTAACAGCACCAAGTCAGCATCATAACCAACAGCAATATCCCCCTTCTCCAGCAAACCAAAGCGCTGAGCTGGATTCCAGCACAACAACTCAGCCATATGATTGTAGGACATACCCCGCTTACTGCCTTCAGTAAACACACCTGAAAGCAGATATTCTGTGCCACCAAAGCCAGCCTTCGCTAACCAGATATTATTTGGGTATTTCGCGTTTACCTTCTTTTCCGCTGCACAGCAGGCATGATCACTAACAATCCAATCTATCTGATGGTTGAGTAGTGCTTGCCACAAATATTCCACATCTTCACGGGGACGAATTGGTGGGTTTACTTTAGCACGGGAAGCTGCAGGGGTATTCACATCTAGTAGTAGATGTCCGATAGTCACTTCTCGTCGGAAATTAATATGGGGAAAAACAGTCTGCATCATTAAGGCAGCTTCAACTGCTTTGCGGGAACTTAAATGCAGCAGATTGATATTGAGACAGTTCGTTTCGTGAGCAAGATAGGAAGCAATACAAATGGCTAATCCTTCAGAATGGGGGGGACGAGCTGCACTGTAAGCTTTTAAACCAGTTAAGTTACTATCTTTCTCTACCATTTTGGTATAAGCGCTCAAGATTTCCGCGATTTCACAGTGCAAACTGAGGCTGAGGTAATCCTTGGCTTCTGGATGAGCTTCCCTCAATTGGGTCAAGCCCCGCATAATAAATTCAAAGTGGGCAAAATCGTAGCGTTCCTCTTTATTAATCATCAAAAAGAGGTTTTGTTGGTCTGAAAGACCATGCAAACCGTAGCCACCATAGAACATAAAAATTTTGAATGATGCAATACCGTACTCATTGAAAAGCAGCGGTATCTCGTCGATATGACTACCGCTGATTGGTGCAATATGGTAGCTGTAATCGACAAAAAAATTGCCGTCTGAGAGGGCTAAAACCTCTGGGAAGAAACCTTTGTAAGAACCCCCTTTGTTAAGATAATACTGACCTGTACGAATGTAGTTTAAACTAGTAGTAACACCACCCATCGCTGCAGCCTTACTTTCCGTCACAGCGTCTTGGTTGAGGGGTTGATAAATACCGATGTGCATATGAGCATCGACGACGCCAGGAAAACCCAGCAGATTCTGGGCATCAATCACATCTTTTGCCTGGTTGGGACTGATATTAGGCGCAATTTGAGCAAATTTCCCATCTTTGATTCCCAAATCAAAGGGTTCAACTGACTGCTGATGGGGACGAACCACACGCACGTTTTTGATAAGTTTGTCTAGAACTGGAGCTTCAGACACAATACACCTCTCAAGAAACAAGGGAACAAGGAACAAGGAATAAGGAGTAGGGAGTTAGAGAACAGGATATCGATTGTGGAACTGGCATCTTGCCAGTTAGGCTTTTAAGACACACTCCCTGAAAATCTTATGGTTGAGGCATTTTAGCAAAAGCGTGCTTCACCTCATCCAGAACGGGTGTCATTGCACCTGTGGGATGCTCTTGAGGAGCAAAGACAATGGAAAATTATAATGAATATCACCTTAATCCCAAGCGATTTACCTTTCTCAAAAGCTTTCAAGATAACTGGCAAGTGATTAGAGATGAGTTTACCTACTTTATCAACCATGCCTCTAATGAGGAGCTAAAATTAGCCTCTGAGGTCATGAGACCTAAAACTAAAACGATTAAAACCAAGGGAAAAGCAAAATACAGTGCTTTGGGTATCTTCTTTCAAGGCATGTTTCTGGAAGAATATATTCAACTGCATCAAATACAGTATCCTGATTATGCACCAGATGAAGTATCAGCAAAAGCACTTGCCTTAAGAGAGAAATATTTCTCAACTTTGTCTGGGGTGATAGAGAAGGTAAATTTGAACAATGATCAGATCATCAGAAATGTCTATTTTGGTACATTTCATCCAGGCTTAGATATCAAGCTGCACGTAAACTATAACCCTCATATGAATCGTGGTTATCTAGGATTGATAGTACCAAAGGGAGATGTCGCGATAAAAATCTGCCATGAGGAGCTTTATTGGTATGAAGGCGAGTTTATGGTGTTAGATCACAGCTATCCCCACTGTCCACATAATTACACCAATTATGACAGGACTGTTTTGATTGTAGACTTTTTTAAAACTGATAAACCAAGAGAAAAACTCCTACAATTTGAACAAAAGCTAGTCACCCAACGTCTGGAAAATAATCCTTACAGCTTAGGTGTTTTTGGTAAAAGCGATCAGGCAAAACCAGAAGATTTTATCAAGTATGGTTTGGCTCACCAATTAAAGTGGGATAAAGCCCTCACTGGGTGACAATGTAATTAGGGTTTGGTGAATAAGTCTAATGAGCATTAGAAGGCAGGAGGCAGGAGGCAGGGGGCAGGGGGCAGGAGGAACAAGAGTTTTTCTTGCCTAAAAAGAAGTCAGGAACTATTCATATCAAGGGATTCAGCCCCAAATATAGGATTTTAGTTTCTTAAAAGCGCCCGACGGGCGGCGTACCACCGGTTATGAAAGGAAGAAACAAGCCAAATTCTCTTCCCTCCTGCCTTGTTTCTTCAGAGCTCCTGAGGAGGGCTTCGCGCCCCGAATTGACTCTTGAGAAACAATTCTCTTCCCTGTTGCCTGAGAAAGGAGACTCGGTGTTTATTCAGAGATTAACGATTAGCCATTAGCTATTAGCCATTAGCTATTAGCCATTAGCAATGACCAATCGACTGTTTTCTCGAGAGTAATGAGTGAATTATCCCATATTAGCTTGTTCAAGTCTTTTTCTACTTTTCTCTAGCACTACCTGATCTAGAATCCCAGATTTTTCAGCTTTTAATAAAGCATTCATTGCTGGATAATACAAGTCCTGATTAAAAGCAATGAGCACCAAATCTACCCCAGCATTAATTGCTTCAATGGTGGCAGCTTCTAAACCAGCTTCACTGCTATAAACTGCTTGCATACAAAAATCATCTGTAATTAAAACCCCATCATGCTGCCAATTTTTCCGAATCATTTCGCTAATCACGGCTTGGGAAAAAGAAACTGGTTGTTTGTCATCTACTGCCATTAATTTGGCATGTCCTAGCATTGTAAAAGCCTGGGAATTCCTCATCACTTGACGAAAGGGAACCCAATCATCCGCAACTAGTTCAGATAGGGGAGTATCTAACTCAGCATCCTCAATATGGGTATCGGTTTCTACTCTTCCCAGTCCAGGAAAATGCTTAATTGTACACCTAACTCCATATTCTTCTAGGGTTTGACAATACCACAATGCTACTTTGGCAACTACTTCTGGCTCTGTAGAAATAGCTCGTCTGTAGATTAGTGATAGCTTATCTTGGGGATTGATTACTCCTTTATTTAAATCCACTACTGGAGCAAAGTTAAGATTGACGCCAATTTCTGATAATTCTTGACCATGAATCCTGGCATACTTAATTACAGCATCCTTACTCTGCTCTATTGGTTGCTCTTCTGCAATTATGGTTGATAAGGGAGGTAACTTAGTTAAAGGAGGAGATAAGCGAGAGACGATGCCCCCTTCTTGGTCTACAGCAATCCACAAAGGTGATAAACTTTGCTCCTGGCGAATAGCTTGCAATTGACTAATTTCTCGTTGGATATCTGCTTTGCTTTTATGTTTAATGTTTCTAGCGGTGATAAATACTCCACCGATGGCTTGATGCTCGACTAATTTTTCTAATCTATGAAAATCTCGGTAACCGACAATAAAATGATTGCCTAGTTTTTCTAATCTGTTGGTATCTGTATTGAAGATGTTTTGTTGAATGAGGTTAAATTTAGCTTCAGAGACAAGGATGTTAGAAAATCCGGCAAAGGAAAATATCAAGACGAAGAAACTAAGGATTTTGAGAATTGACTTGTGCTTCTTGATACTGATTACTTCTGAAATAACCAAACTCAAACTGAGTCCCAGCAAGAGCCAAAATACCCAAAACCTGAAATTAGTTAAAAAAGGCGATCGCAAATAATTAGCTACCAGTAAAATTGCTATAGCGACAAGCAATTGAACAATTTTGAGTAAAATCACCATTTTTTCGTCCAGTGTACAACTCTAGCTTCGATAATCTGATACTAAATTCCCTGTAGCGTGATTAGTGCAGCGCGGCAGAAGTAACTGACCAGTTTGAGATCGATAGAATCCTTACTATCTAAGCATTCTTAATTCTTAATTCTTAATTCTTAATTCTTAATTCTGCGCAGCAGTATTAGTGTTATGTGGTTTTGAAGCAAGATGTCAATTTTTGAATTAGGATTGGCGCGATCGATCCGAAAAATGGCTGAAATGACCAAAATTCCTTGGATGGGGGTTTACAATTGAGCGATCCCCCACTCGCTGGGGAAACAAACTGAATGGAAACGCGATTACCATAGCCAGATCCCAGAGGTGGTCTTCTGGTAGGTGTCCCCACTCGTTGGGGACACTAGTTGAAGACAAAAGAGCTGATCTTCTCTGGGAGATGAGCTCTTTTGTCTGAGGGAACTCCAAGAAATAAATTATCCAATTACTTGAGACGAGTTTGGGGAGTGTGGGAAGTCTAGGGAAGAGCAAATTATGAGCGATCGAATTAAAGAGGATTAGAGCTCAAGGGAAAGAGTATTTTAGAACTCATGGGCATTAAGATAAGAAACAGCTTGCATTTAAAAGTACTTTCTGAGGTTACCATTCATGCCCTTTCCCCGTTCCAGTGGCATTCTACTACATCCCACCAGTCTGCCAAGTCGCTATGGAATTGGTGACCTAGGTTTAGAAGCTTACCAATTTGTCGATTTCCTCGCTCGCAGTGGCCAACAGTTGTGGCAGGTGTTGCCCTTAAGTCCCACAGGCTTCGGTAACTCCCCTTACATGAGCTTCTCTGCAATGGCGGGTAATCCCCTACTGATTAGCCTCGATTTGCTCCAAGACAATGGTTTTTTGGAGGAAGAGGATCTATCCTATGTGCCAGACTTCCCCTTAGATCAAGTAGACTTCGATCAGGTGATTGAGTGGAAGATGCCCCTGTTGCGGAAAGCCTGTCAAAACTTCACTCAAAAGGCTACTAAGATTCAGGAAAAGGAGTTCGAGGGCTTCTGTCGTGGTAAGGCTAGCTGGTTAGACGACTATGCTCTGTTCATGTCTCTACTAGATGCTCGGGAAGAAGCAGTTTGGACTGAATGGCCTGATGAACTGCGTCAACGGAAGCCAGAAGTATTGGAGCAGTGGCGTCATGACTTGAAGGATGAAATCTTTTTCCATAAATTTCTCCAGTTTGAGTTTTTCCGGCAATGGTCCGAACTCAAAGAGTATACTAATGCTCAAAATATCCAGATTATTGGTGATATACCCATCTATGTTTCCCACAACAGCGCCGATGTTTGGGCTAACCCAGAACTGTTTCAACTAGATCCTGAAACGGGAGAGCAGATTGAGGTGGCAGGAGTACCCCCAGATTATTTTTCCGAGACTGGTCAACTCTGGGGTAACCCCCTCTATGATTGGAAATATTTAGAATCAACTCGCTTTGCTTGGTGGGTTGAACGCATCCGTGGAATTTTAGCCTATGTAGACTTAATCCGCATCGACCATTTCCGAGGCTTGGAGTCTTTTTGGTCTGTTCCTGCCGAGGAAGAGACGGCAATTAAGGGAGAATGGGTTAAGGCACCAGGTATGGGTTTATTTAACAGGATCCTTCAGGAATTAGGTAATTTACCGATTATTGCAGAAGACTTAGGGGATATCGATCAAGCGGTAATCGATCTTAGGGATCATTTCGCTTTTCCTGGAATGAATATTCTCCACTTCGCTTTTGGCAGTGATAGCAACAATCCCTACTTACCCTTTAATGTTGTTCCCAACAGTGTCATCTACACCGGAACTCACGATAATAATACAACCGTAGGCTGGTACTATGAGGACACTTCTGATTATGAACGCGATCGATTGCAACAATATCTTGGCTGTGCAGGTGTCCATGGCATTGCTTGGGATGTAATCCGTCTTGCCCTGAGTTCAGTTGCTAATCAGGCAATTATTCCTCTTCAAGATATATTCAGCCTCGGTTCTAATGCCCGTATGAATACTCCAGGCACAGCTGAGGAAAACTGGGGTTGGCGCTACCGGAGTGAAGCTTTAACGGAGGAGTATAGTAATCGCCTGAAAGAAATGGTGATCATTTACGGTCGAATGACAGCTAGATGAGCACAAATGTAGTGCCATGGCACGACTAAAAATGTAGGTTGGGTGGAACGAAGTGAAACCCAACGGAATATCCGAGGAGTGTTGGGTTACGCTACCGCTTCACCCAACCTACCTAATCCACGATTTTAGCTGTGTCGCGCCAGTACAAGCTTATCAATCCCAATCGTCTTCTTCTAGCTGCCTCTCTAATTGAGTAATTGCTAATTTAATAATCTGCTTAATCCCAGCTTCTGATTCTCTTTCTAAGGCAGCTTGCAAAGGTACTAAACCACTGGCATCTTTGATTTTCATCAAGGATAAAGCAGCTGCTTTGCGGGTTTCACCGCTCTGATGATTCAGTAACTCAACCAAACGGGGAGTTGCTGGTTTGTAAGCTAAATTTCCCAAGACAGCTGCTGCCTCACAACGTACTGTTTCTGATGTATCGTTGAGAGCATTGTTCAGGAGCTCAAAAGCTGCTTCTTCCTCTTCATCTTGGGCAATTTTAGCGATCGCCCCCACCACAGCAGAGCGAACTGACTCCGAATCAGAAGCAATCTCCCGATACAGATATTCTTTAGCTTCTGCGCCAATAAATGCCAGGGCCCAAGCTGCATGGCCTTTGGTACTTTCTGGATGTTCTGGTGAGGCTAAAATCTCTAACAAAACAGGGACGGAGGCTCCCCCTATTCGAGCCAGAGCACCCACAGACGAGCCTTTAACCACCGTATCTTCGTCATGCAACAGAGCTTCGACTAAGGGAGCAACTGTTTCTGGATCTGCAATAAGAGTTAGGGTTTTGGCGCTAGCTCGTCGCACTACAGGATCAGCGTGATTGAGGAGAGCCTCCAGCAAGAAAGGGGTAGCAGGCTTGCCAATTTTACCAAGGGCATCGGCAAAACCTAAACGCACCATTCCTCGCGAATCCCCCAGACACTCCACCATGCGTTGCAAGCGTTGACTGTCACTGGAATCAAAGGTATCGTCGGCTACCTCTTGTCTAGCTAGTGCGAGAAAGTCGTCTACTTCCTCAGGAGACATCTGGAGAGTGTCGATCTGATTACTCATTATTATTATTATTTTCTGTCATAGCAGCGTGCTGTGTGCGCAAGCCTTGGAGAGCAGTCTCAATTTTGGTTAGTTCAGGCTTAAGTTGCTCCTCAAGTTTAGATTTGGGAAGTTTAGCTTTTTTAGCTACCGTTGTCATATCTTTAACCAGGCGTTCCCGATATTCTTCCAATTCGGTAATAACTTCGGTAATTGATTCAGAGGTGATTGGTTCTGCTTCCTGCTCAGTTTCTTGGGCAGTCTCTTCAGTATCGATTTCGGTAATGACTTCGGCGCTCGATTCAGGGGTGATTGTTTCTGCTTCCTGTTCTGCTTCTGGGGCAGTGTCTTGAGTCTCGATCGCTGTGAGTTCTAAATTTTCAGTCATATCAGTTATTTCCGTGTTGGGGTTTATTTATGCTTATGTTTTATTTTCTCAGATACTGTTCCCAATGGTACGATTAAAAACGCACCACCTGTGATCTGGGTACACTACATCCTACGACTAAAGCATGTGGTTTTTGTGCGCGGCTCTATCTAACTGAATCTCTCAAGATGGATAAACGTTTTTTTAATCTGTTTAATTTAACTGAAGACCAAGCGATCGCTCTCCTCAAAACCCCGCCTGAACAGCTTGATCAACCGACGGATCGCTACGTTGCCGTTGCCCACTTGATTAAATTTCCCACAGAACGCTCTATCAATGCCTTGATTGAAGCTGTGAACAATCGCTCAACGGAGCTGTACGATCGCATCACAGGGCGTAAGGCATTGGAAAGTTTGGGGCGCTTAAAAGCAACCAAGGCTTTACCTGTCATTCGTGCCTGTTTAGGGGATGAAGATTGTTATACGGTGGAAAATGCAGTGTGGGCCCTAGGGGAAATTGACACTGAAGATACCGAAATTTTAGAAGAAATTGCCCAATTACTAGAAAAAAAAGCTCAGAGTTACCGAATTATTATTCAAACCCTGGCTAAATTAAACTATAAACCTGCTGTTTCGCGGATCAAAAAGTTTGTAGCAGTAGATGACGAACCCATGGCTAGTGCGGCAATATCTGCTATTTGTCGTTTGACTGGGGACTATAGCCAGATACAGGAAGTAGTCGCCTTCCTTCAGCACGATAGCGTTAACGCACGGCGAGCCTGCATCCAAGACTTAATTGATGCTCAATACTATGATGCCATTCCCCAGATTGCCCGCTGTCCTGTTTCCCTCGTCTTTCGCCTGCGAGGAATTCGACTTTTAGCAGATGTTGGTACTTCAACGGGAAAAATTAGTTTTGCTGATGTAGAACCCTATCTAGATAGCGTTATTCGAGATCACCCTAATGACTTGGAGCTCGTCCACGAATATGACCAAAAACCGAGCTTAGATTTTGTCATCAATGAGTTATATCATACCGATTTTGGGCGGTGTTACCTAGCTAGTAAAACCTTACTGGAATTGTATCCCGAAGAAGCTCCGGAAGCACTGTTACAGACTTGGGAAAAAGAAGCTCACAATGATTATGGAGCTCACTATCACGTTGTTAAACTGCTGGGGTGGCTTAAGTATGTTCCAAGTTACGATTTATTGGTAGAAGCACTACAAAATACCATGCCTCAGTTTCAAAAATCGAGAGGAGGGGCAGCAATTGCTTTAGGAAATTTAGGCGAGGAGCGGGCGATTCCACTCCTTAAAGAAGCTTCAAACACTGAAATTTTTGGTTTAAAATATGCCTGCTCATTGGCATTAAAACAGTTGGGAGAAAATAATTAGTGTCGTGGCACGACTAAAACTGTAGGTTGGGTGGAACGAAGTGAAACCCAACGGAATATTCAAGGAGTGTTGGGTTACGCTATCGCTTCACCCAACCTACTTAATCCACCATTTTAGCTGTGTCACGGCACTAGCTCAAATCTACAGATTGTGCATTCTTCAGAGCAACTGCCGCACATCAGCAACTTCACCCTTAACCGCTGCAGCTACCACCATCGCCGGACTCATAAGTAGGGTGCGTCCTTTTGAAGAACCCTGACGTCCTTTAAAATTACGATTGGAAGAAGAGGCACTCAGTTGACTACCCTCGAGTTTGTCAGGATTCATCGCTAGACACATGGAGCATCCTGGTTCCCGCCACTCAAACCCCGCTTGCAGAAAGACTTTGTCTAATCCTTTAGCTTCGGCTTCCTGTTTGACTCGCTCTGAGCCTGGTACTACAAACGCCTTAACTCCTTCAGCTACGTGCTTACCTTGGGCAAATTTGGCTGCTTCTTGCAAGTCACTAAGCCTGCCATTGGTGCAGCTACCGATAAAACAGACATCAACTTTGGTTCCTTGAATCGGTTCCCCTGGAGTCAATTGCATGTAGCTGTAAGCTTCTTGGGCGATCGCACGCTCACTTTCTGGCATAGTATCTGGTATGGGAATCGCTTCATTAACGGCAATTCCTTGACCTGGTGTAATTCCCCAAGTTACGGTTGGTGCAATTTCAGCAGCATCAAAGGTAACCACATCATCATAGACTGCATCCTCATCAGAGCGGATGCTCTGCCACCAAGCTACTGCTTGATCCCAATCTTTCTCTTGAGGAGCAAAGTCTCTGCCTTTGAGGTAGGCAAACGTTACTTCATCTGGGTTAACATAACCACAACGAGCACCACCCTCAATCGCCATATTGCAGACAGTCATCCGCTCTTCCATCGTCATTTGCTCAAAAGTAGTACCGGCAAATTCATAAGCATAGCCAACGCCACCTTTAACACCTAACTTACGGATAAGGTGTAGGATCACATCCTTAGCGTAAACCCCAGGTTGCAATTTACCATTGATTTCAACTTTGCGGACTTTGAGTTTAGATAGTGCTAAAGTTTGGGAAGCTAAGACATCCCGGACTTGAGAAGTACCAATACCAAAAGCGATCGCACCAAAGGCACCATGAGTTGCAGTGTGAGAATCGCCGCAAGCTATCGTCATTCCTGGCTGGGTTAAACCCTGCTCTGGAGCAATTACATGGACAATGCCTTGACCGCCAGAGCCAATGTTATAGAATCGAACTCCGTAGTCTTTACAGTTTTTCTCTATAGCTTGCATCATCTCTTCTGCTAGGGCATCAGCAAAAGGACGAGCTTGGTTATCTGTGGGAACGATGTGATCTACTGTTGCCACAGTGCGTTCGGGAAATAGTACTTTTAGTCCCCGCTCCCGTAGCATGGCAAAGGCTTGAGGACTAGTAACTTCGTGAGTTAAGTGTAACCCGATTAATAACTGAGTTTGTCCGGAAGGTAGAGTCCCTACAGTATGGTAATCCCAAACTTTATCAAATAATGTTCTCTCACTCATCAGCCGAGGTGATTATTGGTAATCTAAAGGATAGTGCTCAAGCACCCTGGTTCAAAGGCTTGAACCTTTCATTGTAGATCTTTCGTTGATTATTGGTCGAATGGCATGGTCACGGTGCATTGCTATCAAGTCCTTGAGTACAGATTTCACTGAACAATTTGGTTGCTATGATTTAGGAAGATCAATACGATTGCTTAATCCTGTCCGACAAATCTCCTACCTTCTATTTCATGAGATAGGTATCGAGTTCAGAATACTGAGAAAATAAGCCATCAATACTGGCTAGTTTAGCCTGATAAACAAGTGCTGTAGCGATGATCAAACGGTCAAAGGGGTCTTTGTGGACTGGAGATAAGTTTACTGCTTGGTCAGCAATTTGTGCAGTTATCGAAAATAGGGTAATACCAGATGGCTCCAATGCCTCTTGAAGCCAGCGTTTGGTAGTACAGGTTAGTTGCAGCCTTCCCCTTTGTTGTGCTAAAGCAACTTCATAACAAGATACAGGTGAAATACCTACTACCTCAGAAGTTTCAATAATGCCTCGCCAGTGTGCGGGAAATCGCTCGAACTCTTGAGTAATAAACCAAATCCAAATGTGGGTATCAAGGAGGATTACTTGAGACATTCCCAATCCTTTTCTTCAACGAAGGAACTGACTAAATCTCCTAGAGTTTTACCTTTACCTGCAATCACAGCAGAGGGGGTTCGATGCAATACTTGTGGTTCAGTATCTGAAAGAATGGTTACAATTACACGAGCTTTAGATACTTGTGGTTGGTCTGTTAACCATTGCAGTTGACCATTTTCGATCATGGCTTCATAGCTTTGAAGCATGGCTCTCTCCTAGTTTGGGATTAGTCTAGTTATACACTTTACCTGAAGCGCGATCGCTTATGCTAAAGTGAGATCCCACTTTAGGTGTTAGGCAGAATGAGATTAATTGTGGAACTGGCATCGAAGCCAATGTGAGCACTCTAAAGAAAAATTCTTGCTCGAAGAAAATTAAGACAGGCTGGAAGCCTGTTCCACATTGATAGTAATGTTGACATATCTACTGTGGAACTGGCATCTTGCCAGTAGTAAATGTAGGTTTGGTGAAGCTTTTGTGAAACCGAATGAATGCAAATTGCTCTCAATTCTCAATTCTAACCAGCCTAATTCTCAAGCAACTCCTCAATCACATCTGGCGTAAAGGGTTTCCCACCAGCGCGGAGGCTATCTATCCAGCCTTGCCGTTGGGATTTGTCCTTATCACTACTGCCATGCCAATCGATAAATGCCTGAAAATCCTCAATTGCTCCTTCCCTATCACCAGTTACCGCCCTAGCTAAACCGCGACTATCTCGAACACGTCCATGTAATGGTTGGAGTGCCACTGCTTGCTCACAGGCAAACATAACATCGGCAGGATGTCCATGTAAGCCACCATACCAACATAGATAGGTCCAATCATAGGCATAAATTTTCAGGTTGCGATCAAACTTTTGGGCTTCTTTGTAGGCAACTATCGCTTCTGGTATTTTTCCTGCTCTTGCCAAACTCTTTCCTTGCTTAACTTTAGCAGGTGCTGCTAGTTTTCTGGCGACTGCTTCTGGGTCTTGGTCTAGTTCTTCTGTATTTCGATTGAGGTCAATTTCGGCATCTAACTGTTGTGCTTGTCCGAAAGCAGCGATCGCTTCCTGTATTTTTCCTGCTTCTGCCAAATCCTCTCCTTGACTAACAGCAGCAAAATATCTGGCGACTGCTTCTGGATCTTGGTCTATTTTTTCTGTATTTTGATTGAGGTCAATTTCAGCATCTAACTGTTGTGCTTGTCCGAAAGCAGCGATCGCTTTCTGTATTTTCCCTGCTTCTGCCCAATCCTGTCCCTCTACCACCAAAGCAGGGGCAGCTTTTTTCTCAGCATTGAATTGTAAATTAGGATTCCACTCCATTGCTTGACGGAACCTAGCAACTGCTTCCTTAAAATTACCTGCTTCAACGAAATTTTCCCCTTGTCTGACTAAAACAGGAGCAGCTGCCGATCGTAGGTTTTCAGGTTGACAGACTTCTAGATTGTCTAAAGCCTCTTTTAACGATTGGGGATTACTAACCAGATAATCTCTCAGCCATCTGCAACCCTCCCCAATCAAATCATCTGAATCTAAATTCCACAATTTTACTGTGCTGTCAGTTCCTGCTGAAGCAATTTTCTTGCCGTTTGGGCTAAAATTGACGCTGTAAACCCAACCTTTATGACTGGTAAGGGTAGCTAAGTGTGTGCCATTTGGCTGCCAGAGTTGGACTGTACCGTCATCTCCTGCTGAAGCAATCATCTTGCCGTCGGGGCTGAATCTGACGCTTCTAACCAAATCGCTATGACCAGTGAGGGTTTGTAAGTGTGTGCCGCCTGGCTGCCAGAGTCTGACTGTACCATCACCTCCTGCTGAAGCAATTATCTTACCGTCTGGACTGAAACTAATATTGAAAACTCTACCGTGATGACCAGTGAGGGTTTGTAAGTGTGTGCCGTCTGGTTGCCAGAGTCTGACTGTGCCATCATCTCCTGCCGAAGCAATTATCTTACCGTCTGGACTGAAACTGACGCTTCTGACCTTATAACGATGACCAGTGAGGGTTTGTAAGTGTGTGCCGTCTGGCTGCCAGAGTCGGACTGTACCGTCCTCTCCTGCCGAAGCAATGGTCTTACCATCTGGGCTGAAACTGACGCTTCTGACCCAACTGCTATGACCTTTAAGGGTTTGTAAGTGTGTGCCGTCTGGCTGCCAGAGTCGGACTGTACCGTCATTTCCTGCTGAAGCAATGGTTTTATCTAGGCTAAAACTGACGCTATTGACCTTATCATGATGACCAGTGAGGGTAGCTAAGGGAGTACCGTCTGGCTGCCAGAGTTGGACTGTACCGTCATCTCCTGCTGAAGCAATAGTTTGGTTGTCTAGGCTAAAACTGACGCTATTGACCCAACTGCTATGACCTTTGAGGGTAGCTAAGGGAGTACCGTCTGGCTGCCAAAGTCGGAGTGTACCATCATCTCCTGCCGAAGCAATTGTCTTGCTATCTGGACTAAAACTGACGCTGAAAACCGAACTGCTATGACCTTTGAGGGTAGCTAAGGGAGTGCCGTCTGATTGCCAGAGTCGGAATGTACCATCCTCTCCTACCGAAGCAATCATCTTGCTGTCTGGACTAAAACTAACGCTGTTAACTGAATAGCTATGACCTTTGAGGGTGGCTAAGAGAGTGCCGTCTGGCTGCCAGAGTCGGATTCTACTGTCGCTTCCTGCTGAAGCAATCGTCTTACTGTCTGGACTAAAGCTGACGCTGTAAACTTTACCGCTATGACCAGTGAGAGTTTTTAACTTGGTGCCGTTTGGCTGCCAGAGTCGGACTGTGCCGCCATCTCCTGCTGAAGCAATCGTCTTACCGTCTGGACTAAAACTGACGCTGTAAACTTTACCGCTATGACCAGTGAGAGTTTTTAACTTGGTGCCGTTTGGCTGCCAAAGTCGGACTTTACCGTCCTCTCCTGCTGAAGCAATCATTTTGCTATCTGGACTGAAACTGACGCTTCTAACCTTATCGCTATGACCAGTGAGGGTAGCTAAGAGAGTACCGTCTGGCTGCCAGAGTCGGACTTTACCGTCCTCTCCTGCTGAAGCGATTGTCTTACCGTCTGGACTGAAACTGACGCTTCTAACCTTATCGCTATGACCAGTGAAGGTATCTAAGAGAGTACCGTCTGATTGCCAGAGTCGGACTTTACTATCATATCCGCCCGAAGCAATCATCTTACCGTCTGGGCTGAAACTGACGCTGTTAACCCTACTACTATGAACTTGGATGCGGTTACGTGCTCTGATGTCATAAACGACTTGGCATAGGGCTGTGAGTGACCTGATTTTAGTGTCAGGTTCTAGCCAATTTCTCTCGGCTAATTCTTTAGCTTCAACCTCAGCCTCCAAGGCTTTCATCAGGGCTTTAAGTTCTAAGCCAGAATTAAAAAGATTTCTGGCGGCTAGACTATGGGCTAAAACCTCAGCATTGGCTTTTCTTTTTTGTGCATTCGTGGCAGAGATAATTGCTACCGTTGTTGAGATACTCAAGAGAACTACTGCTGCCACTGCCCCCATTAATGACCGCTTCAACAGCCGTATCCGTCCTGCTTCTGCCTTTTCAGCTGCTGCTTTTGCCTCTTCTAACTCCTTGCGAAAATCAGCATTAAATTTCTGGCGAATTGGTTCTACTAGATAATCGTGTACTAACTGATAACGGTCTTCTGGTTCCTGTAGCCAATGGATGACTAGACCGGAACCGATAAGGATGGGGAGATGGGGAGACGCCGGGACGCGGGGACGCGGGGACGCGGAGAGGGGTGCAAGATTGAAGTTTAATTCCAGTTCTGCTTGGGTGCGGAGGGTTCGTCTGCCTTTCTCGTCAGTGAGGGAAGCTAAAATTTGCCAAGCGGTTTTGAGGTTTTCTTCTCCACAATCTGCTACTACCATGTCTAACCAACGTTGGGCTAGGGTAGCTTTGGGATTGGAACCTAGCTGCTGATATTGGCTGAGGGTGGTGATTTTTTCCGCTTGCAACTGTGCTCCCACTATCTGCAATTCAATGGGACGCACTCGCTTTAATTCTGTGGCTAAATCCCTTACTAAGGCTGTAATTAACTTGTCCTCTAGCCTAAAACGCGATCGCTCTGTCAGTTCAGTAATTACGGTTCGTGCTGTTTCTGGTGTGAAGTTACCCAAATAGTAACGTTGGTCTTTCCTGAGCAGGTCGCTTTCTAAGCCCTCACTCTCGGCAAACCGTTCAAACTCTAACAAATAATGTAGATAGTCCTCCCGCAAAGAAAGTATGACTTTGACAAAAGGTAGGTCTTTGCCCTTGACGCATTCGAGTAAAAACTGATAAAGTTGATTACGCTGGTATAGGTGTGGGCATATAAAGAAAAACTCCTCAAATTGATCAAAGACCAACACCGTTAACCAATGCCTCTGGGCATTAGCTTGTAACTGAGTTCTAATCGCTTCAATAGAATCAAGAGGAGCTGCCAACTCCATCTCTTCCTGAACCGGCAGCGCCTTTGCCAACTCCTGCCCCAAGGCTTTCACCCAATCAGTATAAACCCTAAGTTGAACAGGCAAAGTCAAGCGATCGCCAATTGCCTTTTTCTCCAGCACAGGCATCAATCCCGCACTAATCAAAGAACTCTTACCCACTCCCGATGGCCCATAAAGGACAGTGAGTTTGTGCTGGGGTAGGGCAACCCGTTCATTAACTAAATACTCAACATCTTGCTTTCTACCGAAAGGATAGGAAGGTGATGCCAAGTTGCCCTCCCATCTGTCATTCTGAACGGAGCGATAGCGGAGTGAAGAATCTCGCCAGATGCTTCGGTTCACCAAGCCTGCCCTTGAACGAAGGGGTGGCTGAAGTTGTCCTGCACCAATAAAAGCCCTTAACTGAAACTGTAATTCAACTTTTTGTTGGACTTGCTTAACCTCAAAAGCTTTGAGGTATTGTTTTTGGGAGAAATAAAGCGATCGCAATTCAGAAAGCAGGTTAACGTAAGTTAGTGGCTCAGATTGGGGTTGAGTTGCTTTTATCCCCTTTTCTAAACAGGCAATAGCCTCCTGAGTTTGATTTAGCTGCCGTAGTGCTTGAGCAAGAATCAGGAAAGGACGAGGGGATGGGGAGATAGGGAGATGGGGAGCTGGGGAACTTGGGGAAAGAGATAATGCTTGTTGGGCAAATTCTTTAGCTTGCTGCCATTGGTTAAGATTTAAGGCAACTTCTGCTAGAAAGCTGTAATCCTCAGCTAATTTACTGGGGGCATCCAATTTTTGTAAATTCGTAGTAGTGCGGGCATCTTGCCCGCTTGCTGTAATATTAGGGAGCAAGATGCTCCCACTACCAATATTTTGGCGACTTTGGGATGCACCCAAGTTACTCCTGTCTTCTTCATGTAATGTCTTAGATTTGAGAGCAATTCTTGCTAACTCATCCCAGTCTGCTAGTTGTCGCAGTACTTCACCTAACTGATTAATATATAAAGCAACTAAATCCTGCCGCTGTGCCTCTTCAAAGCAGTTGATTGCTTGCTGAAAAGTTGTCTTCGCCTGCTGCCAGTAAGACTTTGTGTCTGTTTTCTCTTGTTGAGCCTGACGGCAATAGCACCAACCTTGATGCAACAGCAGCATTCCCTGCCATTCC
The DNA here is from genome assembly GCA_965222765.1 of Caldora sp. Lineage (GTDB taxonomy): Bacteria > Cyanobacteriota > Cyanobacteriia > Cyanobacteriales > Coleofasciculaceae > Caldora. The sequence goes on along the minus strand of CBDCVG010000024.1, from coordinate 27,878 downwards.
CGAGATTGAATCTCCCCACATTGCTGATAATGTTCTAAAGCCTGCTCAATCTGATTGCTGGCATAGTCATCTCGACCTAAAATCAATTCCAGATTAGCGGCTAACTCTGGTGCTAATTCCCTGCCGCTATCTCGCAAATCCTTTAAAGCAGATTCGATTTCTCGGCGATGAGAGTAACCAAGAATCTCCGTATTAGAGATAAATTCCCCTGCTGTCAAAACTTCTGCCAGGATCTGTTGGGTACTGCGAGAGAGAAAATCCACCAACTCAGTGTCAGTGAGGCGAAAGTTAAAAGTTGTACCCCAACTCTTAAAATCAGGAACTAAACGAATCAGCAGAGGCAAAATCTGATCATTTACCCACAATACTAGAGGAAAAGGAAAATTCTTACGAAACTCTTCCCGCACATTATTGGTAGAAGTCAGCACAGACTCAATTGCTTCCACTGACTCCAAACCCAACACCATCGCTGCTGCTGGTTTTTTCTCTCCCAAAGCCTCCACTATATTGGTATAAAGAGTCTGAACTGAAGGTTGCAGATGAATCTCATCAATAGGCAAAAGACATTTTTCCTGCAACCGCTGCACCAACTCCTCTTGCAGATAGCCATAATTACAACGAGCAAAAAAGAGGGCAAACTCTCCCTCAGAAGCTTCAATTGCCCAAGCTAGCTCTTCTAGTACATCATCATTCATAGTAATGCTGACATATCCACTGTGGAACTGGCATCTTGCCAGTTGCCAGGATTATTGGGGAAAGACAGGCTGGAAGCCTGTTCCACATTATTATTTATTGTAATGTGACAGAGCTATTGTGGAACTGGCATCTTGCCAGTTGCCAGGATTATTGGGGAAAGACAGGCTGGAAGCCTGTTCCACATTATTTTTATTGTAGTGTGACAGAGCTACTGTGGAACTGGCATCTTGCCAGTTACTCGAATGAATGAACCTCTGCCAAAACAGGATTAATATCAAACCACAAGTATCCCTGCTCATTACGGTATTCAAACACAAACATACTTCGCAATAAGGTTTGATATTCGTCTTCCCCAGTTACTTTTTTAGTTTGTGCAACTTTTTCTAACAACTCCCATTCATCCGGAGTAATAGCTAAAGTTAACTCATTAGCATATTCCCGAATGACTATTTCTAGTCTGTTGCTGTCGATGGGTAGGGTTTTTCGTTTACGCAAACAGGTGTAAAGTAAGTTCAGCAAGTTACGTACATGACCACCGCTAACTCGACATAACCTATCTAGAGTTTCCGGAGAATCAAACACCTCTGTAACTAAGTTTAACCGCTCCTGGGGCAATTGCTCTGGAAAGGCTCTGGCTAAAACCATTTGCCGCAATAATTCTAATCCCGCTTCTGAGTCGCTACCATCTCGCTTTCTCACTGGCACCATAGGCAAAACCATGGGATTAGTGCCACCTCCTAAGCGATTTTTTAGTGCCTCCCGTTCGTTAGAGAACATTAAAACCAAGGGAATGGTATAAACTACATGGCAATGAAGACTCCGTAGTTGCTCACCTCGATTGACGAATAAATATTCTGGTAAACTCTTACCTAAGGCAATAGGACGATTATCTACCCGGTCTAAGTTATCGACAATTACCACTAATCCTGCTTGACTACGCTGTTGTAGTGCTTTCTCTGCTGGTTCTAGCAGTTCTTGATTAATAGCTTTGAGTAAACTCTCGGTTTTGGGTTCTAGGTACTGCCTTAATTGAGAACGTACTTGGGGACTCTCCTTCGCTTTAGCAGTAATTTTGCCAATACCAAGGGATAATTCCGCTTCTGCTGATAAATCGATAGGAGTTTTCAGGAAATCAACACATTCTTGCAAGAGGTTGTTAAAGTATCCTCCCTTAAGATTAATTTTAACCACCTCCAAGCTTTCACTCACCCGACGAGCGATCGCGAGTAAAATATCACTAATATCCAAATCCCCCATATCCAAATCTTGGGAGGATTCAAAATAAACTACATGAAACCCTTCTTGTTCGAGTTGAGTTTTTAACCGCAACAGTTCAGTAGACTTACCACAGCCAATATGTCCAGTAAATAGCTGGCAGGTGTAATCTGGTGATATCAAGCAGATAGTTTCTCCCAACTCCTCGATGATTTCGGCACCCCGCACCCCAGAGAAATCAATATAATATTTTTGGTCTTCAGCATTTTCCAGTCTTAACACCTTACTAGGATTACAGGCTCGAAAAAATCGCCGTAAATCTGGTTTCATGCTCAGCTACCTATCGTCAATTGTAGATCTGTCATTGGTCATTAGTTATTGGTCATTAGAACAAAAAACAAACAACCAACAACAAACAACCAATAACCAAAAATGATACCAAGGGGATCTAAGAACTCTTTAACTAAAGCCTTTCCTTCTCCCATAACCTGGCTCCATGCTGTAGGAGGTTTGGTACTGGGGACAGTTTTTTCTGGCTAGCTCTGCGTCAAACTAGCTTAGAAGACGTGAGAAGAATACTTTCTCAATCTCAGGGAGGATGGCTAGTGGCAGCCATAGGTTTCTATACTATTAACCTTGCTGTTCGGGTAATCCGTTGGCGGACTTTACTCCAGGATGTTAAAGCTCTTTCCTTTAGTTCCGTAGGCACAGCACTTTTAGTTGGCTACGCCATGAATAACATTCTACCTGCACGTTTAGGGGAATTATTCCGAGCTAATTTTGCAGGATTACGTTATCAAGCTCCCCGTTCTGCGATCGCAGGTTCTATTATTGTTGAACGAACCTTGGATGGTTTGATCGTGGTTGCAAGTCTGGTTCTCGGTAGACTTTTCGTATCTGAACAAGCAGTATTAAGCAGTTTAACAGGAGCCAGCCTAATTCTATTTTCCACCATCTTTATCATCTTGTGGATCTTGAGCACAGGAGTTGGCTGGGATTTGATGGCTCATTTTCCTCCAGCGATTGCCAAGCGTTTGCAGAGATTTCGTAGCGGCTTAAGACTTTATTTTTATCTCAAATTGGCAAAACCTCAGAAAACCCACCGTATCTAAGGGGGACAAAACAACAGACAACAAACAACAAACAACAAACAACAATGAAACTAAGCGTTATCATTCCTTGTTTCAACGAAGCTCAAACAATTTGTACTGTTGTTGAAGCGGTTAAGGCATCTCCGGTTAAGGACTGTGAGATTATTATTGTGGATGACTGCTCAACGGATGGAACCAGAGATATTTTGCAGTCGGTAGTAGAATCCCAGGTTGCTAAAGTTGCCTATCATGACAAAAATTGTGGTAAAGGAGCAGCATTACGCACTGGTTTTAGTTTAGCTACCGGAGACATTGTTATTGTTCAGGATGCTGATTTAGAGTACGACCCTCAGGAGTATCCTGTAGTAATCCAACCAATACTTGATGACAAAGCTGATGTCGTTTTTGGCTCTCGATTCGCTGGTAGTAGTCCCCATCGGGTGCTCTATTACTGGCACATGGTAGGCAATCAGTTTTTAACTATGCTCTCTAATATGCTTACCAATATTAATCTTACCGATATGGAAACTTGTTATAAGGCTTTTCGTCGGGAAATAATTCAGTCAATCAAGATAGAAGAAAATCGGTTTGGCTTTGAACCGGAAATTACTGCCAAAATTGCCAAAAAGCAATGTCGGATTTATGAAGTAGGTATTTCCTATTATGGGCGTACTTACCAAGAAGGGAAAAAGATTGGTTGGAAGGATGGTTTTAGGGCGATATATTGTATTCTGAAATACAATCTTTTTCGGTGAATTTGAAGTGAACCACAGAGACACTGAAGTGAATTTAGAATTTAGAATTTAGAAAAAATGCTCCTATAAAGGTGACATTCATAACATCAAATGATATTACTGCCCATAATTTCGCTAATTTTTTTGTTTTTGTTAAGGTATCACTACAATAACTGTTGGCGTACTTCCCTCTTGTCAGCAGCTCTGATCTGGGGAATACTTTTAACTATCTTTACTGAAATATTAAGTATTTTTAAGTTAATTACCTTTGGTTGGTTAGTGGGATTATGGGGACTGCTAAGTACTACCTTAATTTTGACATATTTTCAAATTATTAACAGAGTTAAAAATCAGCAACAACATCAAAATCCAAGTGTAGAAACAACAAATCAACCTTCAGAAACTTTACTAGTACAGCACGATGACAATAACCCACCGGTTAGCAATCGACACAAAACAAATAGCATAAATATTAAACCCTCCTGCCTCCTGCCTTCTGCCTCCTGCCTTCTTATAGGTATAGCTTTTATTCTGACTACAGTAGGCTTAATTGCCATAATTGCAGCACCTAACACTTTGGATTCCATGACTTACCATCTGAGTCGTGTCGTTCATTGGAGCCAAAATCATAGTGTTGCTCATTACCCAACCCATATAGGCAGACAGCTTTACCAAAATCCTTGGGCAGAGTTTACTATTTTACATCTTCAGATTCTCAGTGGAAGCGATCGCTTGGCTAACCTAGTCCAATGGTCGAGTATGGTTGGTAGTATTATCGGCATTTCTCTGATTGCCAAACAGCTAGGAGCAGACTTGCGAGGGCAGATTTTGGCTGCGGTTGTAGCTGTGACAATCCCGATGGGGATTCTTCAAGGTTCTAGTACTCAGAACGATTATGTTGTTTCTTTCTGGGTAATTTGTTTAGCTTACTATGTCCTCTTGACGCTGCAAACAGGAGCTAGTGGGACTAATATTCTAGCAGTTAGTGCCAGCATGGGACTGGCAATTTTAACCAAAGCAACAGCCTATATTTACACCTTTCCTCTTTTTATTTGGTTCTTTGTCTCCCTACTCAAGCGCTTACGTTGGCAGATTTGGAAACCAATCGGCACAGTAGTAGTTATGGTACTTGTGCTCAACTGCGGACATTACCTAAGGAATCTCGATGTGTATGGAGCGCCGATTGCTTCCGATCCAGGGGAACCTAAGTATACCAATGATATATTTACTGCCTCTGCCTTGATCTCCAATATCCTGAGAAACTTTGGACTACATTTAGGGACACCTATTGGTTTAATCAATGCCACTTTTAATAAGATAATTCATTTACTACATCTGTTGTTAAATGTAGAGATTAATGATCCACGCACCACCTATATGGATTTAGGTAAGTTTGGTATTCCCGGCGGTTGGTCTACAATTGGGATTAATGCTACTGAAAATAATACTAGCAATACTATTCATTTTTTACTAATATTTTTTTCGATTATTCTTTGCTTAAGTTGTCAACCTTTAAGAAAAAAACGATATCTTCTTAGTTATCTTATTGTTGTTTCCAGTATCTTTGTGCTCTTCTGCTTCCTGCTTAAATGGCAATGGTGGCACAGTCGTCTCCATCTACCTATCTTTTTGCTCTTTTCTGCCTTTGTTGGTGTAGTGCTGTCTCAAATTACCCAGCGTCAGCTAGTGCAAGAAGGCAGAAGGCAGGAGGCAGAAGGCAGAAGGAAAGAAAGCTTGTACGGTGATCTTTTTAACCCTTTTTCATGCTTTGATTATTTCCGCCGCACTGCACTAGTGAATTCTTTAGCTTTTATGCTAATCCTAGCATCACTGCCGTGGCTATTTTCCGGTCGAGAGCGTCCTTTAATTGGAGATAGCAACATCTTCAAGACAACCCGAATTGAGCAGTACTTCAATAGTCAAGCCTCTAAAAATAAGGCTACTGTCCGAAATACTTATCTGCAAGGGATTGATTTCCTCAAATCTAGTAAATGCTCTAAAATTGGACTTTTGTTAGGTCACGGTGATTTAGAATATCCTCTTTGGGTCGCTTTACAGGAGAGTAAGAAGTCAAAATTGGAAATTCAACATGTAAAGGTAGAGAATCCTTCTGCCGTGAAGTCTAAGATTGAACCCTATAGTAGTTTCGTCCCCTGTGCTATTTTTTCTAGTAAATCCGGAAAAGATGCTGAGAGTAATAAGGAAAAAATTGTTGATGAGAATGGTACATATATTCAAACATGGTCAAAAAACAAGATCAAGATTTTTATGAAGCAGTAAATTACCGCTCGCACTACCCAAAATCTAAACACTTATTCTTCAATCAAACTTTTACCGATTGTGATTCTTGCTGCTGAGTCCACTGTTGATATCTAGAGGACTGACGTACCATCCCAATCGTTGTTGGCAAAACTCCTACCAACTGAGCAAGTACTTCATCGGATAGTGAGTCAATCAATTGGGGAGTAAAGTATTTGTGGAGTAAAATCAAGAGTCTTTTACCACGCTGTAACGGCACATAAGTCTCCATTGGTTTCTGAGTGAAACGAATCCATCGTTGCCTCAGTAAATAAGCTTGCTGACGCTTGGTTGCAGATTCGGGATAAATTATGGATATTTTGCCGATAGGAACAACTCTACAACAATTGAGATCAAAAACACTACCGACAGCAGCACCAGGTCCTGCTAGTTCTGCATGGTGACGATGAACAATGATTAGCGCGTTGCCACGGCTACCACACACCCGAAGCAATTGACCACTCTGCAATTGATTCAAGATATCTGTAGGTTGAGTTATTGGTCTGTGAATTAGGGCTTTATCTGTCATAGAAAATAGCAGATCTTGGCAGCTATTTTCAATTATTATTTCTTTGTAAAGAACAAATATTCTTGAAACCCAATCTTCACTGTATCTTTACAGAAGATTGTATAATTTGATATTGAATTATACAGGATTTCGAGATAAGAGGGTCATAGATCCCGGATGGGTGATTAATTATTTCTTGAGACAGGAAATTCCTTAGTCAAACAACTTTCAATTGTTGCCAGGACTGATTGAGCAAGAGCAGTGAGGTCATAACCACCTTCTAGACCAAAAATAATTCTACTCGTGAATTGGAGACAGTAATTGGTGAATATTGCATAATCTTGTGGTTGTAGAGAAATCCCAGCTAAGGGGTCAGCTTCATTAGCATCATATCCAGCACTAACAATCAATAAATCTGGCTTAAAATTAGTTAAAAACGGTATAACTTTTTGCTCAAACATTGGCTGATAATCAACCAATGTACTACCTGGTTTCATCGGCAGATTCAGGACATTGTTATAGACACCTTGCTCACTAGCTTTACCGGTACCGGGATAGCAGGGAAACTGATGCAGGGAACAGTAGGCAATGTGAGGGTTATTCTCAACAATGTCTTGTGTACCATTACCGTGATGGACATCCCAATCCAGAATGGCAACTCGTTCTACCCCTGGTTGTTCTAGAGCATAGTAAGCTGCGATCGCGGCATTAGAAAATAAGCAAAATCCCATACCTCGCTCACCCTCAGCATGATGTCCAGGAGGACGAGCTAGAACAAAGGCTGGGTTGTTAGTGTTTAGGACTTGATTAACCCCATCTAACCAGGCATTTACCGCTAGCAAAGCAATGCCATAACTGCAGGGGGAAATTGGGGTATCGGCATCAAGCCTACCACCACCACCCCTAGCAATTTGCTCAACGAGGTTGATGTAGTCTGGGGTATGAATTTGTTGCAGTAGAGGCGTTACTGAGCGAGTTTCTACCGTTGTTGGCAGCTGCCATTCGATTTGATTAGCCCAAGGTGCAGCTTTTATTGCCTCCACAATTGCCGTCAGTCTTGCTGGTCTTTCTGGGTGAAACTGACCATTATCATGAGCAAGAAACTCATCAGAGTAAATAACTGGCAACATAAATTTTATTTGTGGATAGATTCCTAGACTCGCAATCAATTAAGTAGCTTAGGCATTACCAGCACAAATAATACACTGAGGGCCGTCAAAGCAACTACTTGCTCTGGAGCAAGTATCCCAGGGGCAAATAGGAGAATTAGGATACCAACGATGATCAAAGTAATAACTGTTTTCATTACAACAACCCTCCACGGTGGAAACTCAGTCGCCTTAGCGCTGAGAGGAAAGCAACTTGCGACTTTAGTCGCCTACAGTCTTTAAAACCTATATCCATACCCATCCTTGCAATACCCTTAGGCAATCCGATGCTACTCAAATGATCAAGGACACTAGCATTGACATCCTCCCTCCGCTAACCTCTAACGAGGTATAGCGGGGGATTCCCAAGAGTTCTTGGTTCGCAGTTCATCGAGCCGACTTAGAACAAGAGCGTCTCCGTTCCTGAGCCAGAGGTCAGTTTCTCCCTGCGCTTTCGAGCTTTTGGCTCCGGATTCTGTATGCCCTACAGTACCGTTTAAATATTCAGCTAATAACAAGAATCCTTTTTTCAAGATGTTTTTGGCTGCGTTATGGTCGCGGTCTAATACCGTTTTACAACTACTGCATTTATGTGTTCTGCTGCTAAGTGTTTTCTTCACCTTCGCCTTACAACATGAGCAATCAACAGTTGTATTGTGAGGCACTACAGCAATAACTATCACACCATACACTTTGGCAAAGTATTGAAGCCATTTGGTGAATCGATACCAAGATGCATCGCTGATGGATTTAGCTAGCTGGTGATTTTTTACCATGTTTTGTATCTTCAAGTCCTCGTAGACAATTAAATCTTTCGACTTAACTAGCGCCAAAGCATCTTTACGAGCTTTGTCTTCACGCTGTCTACTTACCTTCAGATGTTGCTTCGCTAAAGCCTTGCGTGCCTTGTGGTATCTGTTAGACTGTTTCTTCTTTTCAACATGTTTCTTAGAAACCCGACGTTGAAGCATCTTTAATCTTCGTTCGGATTTCCTCAAATATCGAGGGTTGTCAACAGTATTTCCATCGGAATCGGTATAGAACTCTTTTAGTCCTAAATCAATTCCCGTCATTTTCCCTTGAAATTCATGCTCCTCTCGTCTATCCCAATCCACTAAGAACTGAGCATAGTAGCCGTCAGCACGTCTTATGACTCGAACTCTTCGGATTTGTTTTTCCCTGGTCCAAACTAAATCCCTAGAACTCCACAAATCCATCATTCCGACTTGAAAACCATCAGTGAAAGTTATAGTCCTTCTCTCAGCAGACAATTTCCACCCTGAATTTTTGTACTCGACGGAACGACTGAATTTTTTGTAGCGAGGATAGCCTTTTTTACCGGGTTTTCCTAATCTACAGTTTTCATAAAAACGCTGAATGGCAGACCATGCCCTATCAGCGTGAGCCTGCCTTGCTTGGGAGTTAAGTTTTTTCGCCCAAGGGGCAAGTTTGTCCTTAGCTAGTAGGGCGCAAAGCTTTTGGAGGTCGTTACGAGTGACCCGTCTGTTATCTTCCCAATAGCGCAAACAGGTGTTGCGGATGAACTGCCCTGTTCGGATTGCTTCATCCAACTTGCTGTACTGAACTTTGGTTCCTTTGAGCTTGGCTTCAATTACTAGCATGAGACCAAGCATAACATATTTTACCGACTACGAATACAGGTATAATTATTTGGATTCCCTACCGCTCAATTGTTAGCTGGTCGGCATTCATCTCACCGCTAAACCATTGACGGTACTCGGCTACGCCTCGATAAATCCGCCTCGGTTATAGCGGGAGCCTTCTGCCGACATTAAGGTAAAAGGCAATTGTGCCTTTTTAGTATTCCCTCTTCCCCAAAATATCTCAAAATCTTGGACTAGTTATTACCCTGCCGCTGAAGGTTGCTTGGTGCTAATCTTACCACTGTTCCATTACAAATAGCTCTCAGCTGTACAGCCGAAAGCATGGTAATTTATGTTAAAATTTTAAAGGAAAGTGTGAATATTTCGCAAGTATTGGCGCAAAAAAACGCATTTTTTGCTGTTTTTCCGCTTTTAGTTGCCAAAATCATTATTTTAATGGAGTTTTTCGCTCTATGAGTACACCCCAGGAACGGATTGTCCCGACCAATCTGCGCAATGAAATGTCCCGGTCTTACCTGGAATACGCCATGAGCGTAATTGTAGGTCGGGCACTACCTGATGCCAGGGATGGACTCAAGCCAGTACACCGGCGGATTCTGTTTGCGATGCATGAGTTGGGTCTTACACCAGATCGTCCGTTCCGGAAGTGCGCCCGTGTTGTGGGAGAAGTGTTGGGTAAATATCATCCCCACGGAGATACGGCGGTCTACGATGCCTTAGTACGCATGGCTCAAGATTTTTCCATGCGCTTGCCGCTGATCAACGGACACGGTAATTTTGGTTCGGTGGACAACGATCCACCAGCGGCAATGCGCTACACAGAATGTCGCTTACAATCTGTGGCCACCGATGCCTTGCTACGGGATATTGAATCGGAAACTGTAGACTTTATTGATAATTTTGACGGTTCCCAGCAAGAACCAACAGTTTTACCGGCGCGGATTCCCCAATTACTGCTCAATGGCTCATCGGGAATTGCTGTGGGAATGGCAACTAATATCCCACCTCACAACTTGGGAGAGTTGATTGATGGCTTGGTAGCTCTGATCCATAATCCAGAGATTACAGATATTGAGTTGATGCGACATATCCCTGGTCCTGACTTTCCCACTGGTGCTCAGATCCTGGGCACATCTGGGATTAAAGAAGCCTACACCACTGGTCGTGGTTCGATAACGATGCGGGGTATGGCGGAAATTGAAACCATCGAACAGCGAGGTCGTCCGGATAAAGATGCAATTATTATCACTCAGTTGCCTTACCAAACCAATAAAGCAGCACTGATTGAAAGAATTGCTGAAATGGTCAATGAAAAGCGATTAGAAGGGATTAGCGATATTCGGGATGAAAGCGATCGCGACGGGATGCGGGTAGTAATTGAATTAAAACGGGATGCCTATGCCCGTGTTGTCCTGAATAATCTCTATAAGCAAACACCCCTACAGACCAATTTTGGGGCAAATATGCTGGCATTAGTGGGCAATGAACCACAGTTAATCACTCTCAAGCAGTTCTTGCAAGTCTTCTTGGATTTCCGCATTGAGACGATTGCCAGACGGACGCGATATCAACTGCGCAAAGCAGAGGAACGGGATCACTTACTAGTCGGTCTATTAATTGCTCTGGATAACTTAGATGCGGTGATTGCCTTGATTCGTGGAGCAGCAGATACTACCACTGCACGGGACCAGTTGATTGAGCAATTTGGACTCTCCTCAGCTCAAGCTGATGCCATCCTACAAATGCAACTACGGCGACTAACTGCTTTGGAAGCAGAAAAAATTCAAGCAGAACACGAGGAATTACAAACCAGAATTGCTGACTTAAAGGATATTCTGGCCCGTAGAAGTCGTGTCTTAGAAATTATTGAAACTGAGGTTGCTCAGATCAAGGCTACCCACGCCACCCCTAGACGCACAGAGATTCAACCAGTAGAAGGGGATTTAGGGGATATTGACCTGATTGCCAATGAGAAAGTAGTAATTCTACTGACAGAACAGGGCTATATTAAGCGGATGCAAGTCAGTGAATTCAGTGCTCAAGCTAGAGCAACTCGTGGTAAAGCAGCGGCTCGGATGAAGGACGATGACGGAGTTGAGCATTTCTTCACTTGCTGCGACCATGATAGCGTCTTATTCTTTAGCGATCGCGGTGTGGTTTACTGTCTGCGAGCTTACCAAATACCAGCAGCATCCCGCACAGCGCGAGGGGCACCAATTGTTCAGATGTTGCCAATTCCCCATGAAGAAAAAATTACCTCAATCGTGCCAGTATCCGAGTTCATCGATAATGAATATCTGGTGATGTTAACTCGTAAGGGTTACATCAAAAAAACTGCCCTTGATGCTTTCAGCAATATCAGAGCTAATGGCTTAATTGCCATTTCCTTGGGAGAAGGGGACCAATTACGGTGGGTGCGTCGTGCCAAGGGAGAAGATAGTGTGATTATCGGTTCCCGCCAGGGGATGGCAATTCACTTCAAAACAGACCAAGAACAACTGCGCCCTCTAGGACGAGCAACTAGGGGCGTTAAAGCAATGAAATTGCGAGATCGTGATGAGTTGATCAGTATGGATATTCTGTCAAGTCAAGTTGTTGCTAACCTAGCGGCTGTTGGCTCTGATGAAGATTCACAAGAATTACCAGAAGAAGAATTAGTTGAAACAACCAGTGAAGAACCTTGGGTACTGGTAGTAACCATGGGAGGTTATGGCAAACGAGTACCAGTATCTCAGTTCCGGCTACAAAATCGAGCAGGTATGGGATTACTGGCAACCAAGTTCCGTTTACCCAAGGATGAGCTAGCAGCACTACGAGTAGTGAATCAGGGCGATGAACTGATGATGGTAACTAGTCGAGGGATTATTATTCGTCAGATAGTCGATGCCATTTCACCCCAATCCCGGATGGCAACGGGGGTTAGGGTGCAGCGCTTAGATGATGACGATGCGATCGCGGCTGTTGCTCTAGTACCGATCTCAGACCAAGAAGAGGAACAGGAGCCTATATCAGATCAAGAAGAGGAGCAAGAGCCTACATCAGACCAAAAGGAGGAACAGGAATAGCTCCAATTGTGACAAATTAAGGCGATTTTTAACATAATTGTACACACAATGTGGTGCGTTACGCTGCGCTAACACACCCTACTAGTAATGCTGCGCGGAATTAAGAATTAACAATGTTTCTAGAGTAAGGATTCTATCGATCTCAAACTGGTCAGTTACTTCTGCCGTGCTGCACTAGATTGTTTCATAATGGTCACCGGAATTTTGAATAAAATTCTGGCTAATTGAGAAAAACCAAACTTCAATTTAAGGGATTGGGGTAACTCTTGCCAGGAGATTGGAACAAAACCCAAGCGGGTATAAAACTTTTCTAGTCGCTTACCCAAGCATTCTAGATAAAGAGGTTGTGTGGCTTGTTGAATCAAATGCTTTGCCAGAAAAGTTCCTAAACCGCGATCTCGCCAAGTTGGTGCAACAACCAAGCTACCAAGCTCTTGTGCTCCAGAAAAGTTACGTAGTTGTCCACAAGCTACCACCTGCCCCTCCGATTCAATCACCCAGAATTGCTGAAGGCGCAACTGAGTTGGATCAAGTTTCGCCCTCAACACCAGCTTTCTGATTAACCATAGATCCTTCCTAGAGGCTTGACGGAGAATACACCCTGCTGGTAAAGAACAAGATTGCTCAATCATATTAAGTCCATTTGTTGAAAGGGTAAGAATATCTTGTGAACTACCCACACTTCTCTTCGAGTAAGTGTGGGCTTCCGGCTTCATCGACAGAGGCCTTTCCACCTTGCGGCTTATTGGTCTTACTCCGCCTCGGCACGGCAAGAACGGGGTTCCCTCCGTCCATATTTAATATCCTTATGCCTTCGGCTCTGATGTTCAATGCTGCGTTTACCATCACGGTCATGAACCGTGCCACAAGATGGGCAATCCCACTCCCTGAATAAGAGTGGTAATTCAGCGACAACATAACCGCAGCACGAACACTTCTTAGAACTGGGGAAAAACCTGTCAATTTCGATCAGCTTACCTTCTTTGTTCTCTAGTTTGTATGCAAGGAAATTGACAAACATTCCCCAACCAACATCCGATATTGCTTTGGATAGTTTCCGGTTCCGTACCATCCCTTTGACGTTGAGGTTCTCCACAACGATGACTTGGCTTTCGTCTACCAGTTTCCGACTGAGTTTGTGGAGGAAATCTTGGCGGGTATTTGATACTCGTTCGTGAACCTTAGCTACGATTTTTCTGAATTTTTGTTTGGTCTTACTTCCCTTGGTTTTACGGGCAAGTTTTTGTTGTTTCCTAGCCAGATTTTTCTCATGATGCTTGAGGTGTTGAGGATTTGAATACTTGCTCACTTGTTCGCCATCGTGAACAATAGCAAAATCTTTCAACCCCAAGTCGATACCTAGAGTTTTGTTTCCAGTAGGGGCGAATGGCCATTCGCCCTTACCCTCAACAGCTCCGTCTGTCTCGCATAAGATGGAGGCAAAATATTTATCTGTGGGAGTCTTGCTGAGTGTGACCGTCTTGATTGTGCCAACAACTTCACGGTGAAGCACGGCTTTAATTTCACCGATTTTAGGGACGATTAAGCAATCGCCCTTGGGCGTGACGTTTTGAGGATATTGAATTGACTGCTTACCGTTCCTGGATTTAAATCTGGGATGCTTTGCTCTAAGAGCAAAAAAGTTCGTGTAAGCCTGATTGAGGTTAATTGCTACACACTGCAAAACAGCAGAGTAGCAATCCTGTTTTAACCAAGGAAATTCTTTCTTCAGCTGGGGCAACATCCCTTTGTAAGCTGCCAGTTTTAAAGCCTTCCCAGTTTCTTGATAGTGCTGAATGCAAGTATTTAAAGCATAATTCCAGTACCATCTAGCACAGCCAAATGCTCTGGCTAGAATTAATTTCTGTTCCGGCGTTGGATAAAGCCGTACTTTAACTACTTTCAGCACTTTAATCACCCCCTTGATAATCAGTGTTATTGTTTTAGATTACACTGACTATAGCACAAATTCCAGAAGCTTTATGAAAAATGATTTCGTCAGCAAGGGAAGGTCTCTCAGTGACCTCAAGGTTCATCTCGCAAGCTTAGACAGGAGTTTGCGGATTATTTAGCTTCGTTTTACTGGAAAGACGTTTTCTGGAATGGCTCTTATTTTGTGGCTAGTTGTGGTGGAGTTACCATCTCTACTCTGCGGAAATATATTGAGAATCAATCACGTCCTGATAATTAATCGATTTGGTCAACGGATGTACCTCCGTTGACCCGCGATTCATCCCACGCTCACCCCCTGAGGGTTGAGACGTGGGGCTTCTCGCGATTTAAGCTAAAGCATATTGAGGAATTGCCACCAACTTTGTGAGAGAATCCTACCAATCTGCTTGGATCTGCCCTTTTGCTAAAAATGAGCCTAGATAATCATCTTTTGCCAAGTCTACTAATCAGCCATTATGCTGCAATAGTTTGCTCAATCGTGCAAGAGGCAGTTCATTGAGACTCAAGACCAAATTTCATTCTTATGCTAACTCTTCGTTATTTCATGGTCATAGGTGTGGGAGCTGTAATCTCCTTGAACTATGTAGAACCTGTTTACTCAAAAGAATTACTATCACTTACTAAGCCGATTAGTAAACAAAGTGAAAGTGGCTATCCTAAGCCAGCAGTTGCACTAACTCAAGAACACCCACAAGAAACTGGGGAACCAGTTTTGAGTAGCTCAAATTCTAGCAATCTAGCTAGAGAGTCAATGGAGGATGAGCAAAGGCAATTAGTTGTTAGCTCTACTGATGAACTTACGGAGGTTGCTGCTGAAATAAGCAATAGTGAAGGGAATATTCCCAACCTTTCCGTAGTTCCAGAGCCTCCACAAACAGTTTCAGAGTTCATTGTTAACATAGGCGCTGAGACTACAAGTACTGCACTACAGGAAAGTACTTGGCAGAGTCTGGGTTTAACAATTAGTGACTCGTCACAAAGTCCTTTAACTTCACCAATAAATCTATCAATAGACGAGCTTTTGAGAGGAACTTCAACATCACTCAAGGAGCAACCTGTTAAATCCCTTGACACAGAACAGTTGTTAGTTCAATCTCCTGAATCAGAAACTCCTAGAGAAGTAGACTTACTAGTTGAGGAAATTCCCCCCCTAGAATTTCTCAATCCTAGTGCTAACCCGTTGCTATTTCCTACTAAACCAAATGAAGTCCAGATTGAAAATACCCAGGCAATTACCTTGGAACAAGCGCTAGAACTCTCACAGCGCAACAACCGGCAGTTTCAGATAGCACGGCTTCAATTAGAAAGAGCCCAATTTGTTTTACAACAAGCCTTAGCCGCAGAATTTCCGACTGCTAGCTTCATCGCAGATATTATTCGTACAGATTCTGCAGCCACAGAACTACAGAATAGATTGACAGGGTTTACACAAGATACTGTTTCAACATCTTTCAGCCCGATGCTGACGTTGAACTATAACATATTCACGTCTGGACTTCGCTCAGCAAGCATTCGTAGAGCAGAGGAAGCAATACGCTTTCAACAGCTAGATTTAGAGCGAATCTTTGAGCAACTGCGGCTCGATGTTAGCCAAGCTTACTACCAGTTACAACTGGCTGATGCACAAGTTATTATTAACCAAGCAGCAGTAACCAATGCAGAAGAAGTTCTTAGGGATGCTCAGTTACGGGAACAAGCTGGGTTAGGAACCAAATTTGATGTACTGCAACAGCAGGTACAGCTAGCAAATTTTGTTCAAGATTTGACTAATGCTAGGAGAGATCAAAGAGTTGCCCGACGCCAGATCGTAAATTTATTAAGTTTGGCTCAGGATGCCGAAGTTTCGGCAGCTGATCCAATTACAGTTGCAGGACAATGGGAATTATCTATTGATGAAAGTATTATCCTAGCCTTCAAAAACCGAGCAGAGCTACAACAGCGTCTAACTGAGCGGGATATTGCCGAGCAAGATCGGCTCATTGCCCTGGCTGATATCAGGCCACAAGTAAGTGTGTTTGCTACTTACGACGTACTTGATGTGTTTGATGACGATGTTGGTCCTGCAGATGGTTTTACTATTGGAGCAAGGTTCACTTGGAACTTTTTCGATGGTGGCTCTGCTAGAGCCAGAGCTCGACAAGCAGAAACTGACATTGCGATCGCTGATACCAATTTTGCTGATACTCGCAACACTATACGCTTTCAGGTAGAACAAGCTTTTTTTGATTTGAAGGCTAACGAGCAGAATATTCAAACAGCAACTTTGGCTGTCAAACAAGCAGAAGAAAGTCTCAGGCTGTCAGAATTGCGGGTGGGGGCAGGAGTTGGAACCCAGTTAGAGGTAATCAACCAGCAAACTGAATTAACCCGTGCTAGGAACAACCTAGTCTCAGCAATTCTCAACTACAATATCGGTCTAGCCAATCTCCAACGGGCTATTAGTAATCTCCCAGATAGCAAGCTGTTTGATTTGACCTATTGAGCTGTCCTAACCCAAATCGTTTGGGCAAATCAAATTTGCAGCATTGAGTTTCCCTCAAAGGGCATAATAATTTAATATTACTTAATAAAGTAGTCTTCTAGAGACCACATTGCCCTCACTGCTATATCCCTCAAGAGATTAATAGGAGTACCTTAGCGGAAAATTTTATGGCTAATATCAAATTTGTCAAAGAAAACCAGGAAGTGATTGCCGCCAATGGAGCTAATTTAAGAGAGAAAGCTCTGCAAAACCGTATTGATCTCTATACTTTCAAGGGAAAGTTGATGAATTGTGGAGGTTATGGTCAATGTGGTACTTGTATTGTTGAGATTGCAGAAGGCATGGAAAACCTTTCACCTCTTACTGAGGTAGAAAAGCGGAAACTGAGGAAAAAGCCTGATACTTATAGATTAGCCTGTCAAACCCTGGTAAATGGACCAGTGAGCGTAATAACCAAACCGCAAGCTTGAGAATATTTTAGGGAGCAACTGTGATTACAAAAATTGATACTGAACTGAACCTAGAGCGCGTCAATAAAGCCGTTAATGCAATCTTGGTAACATTGGGAGAACCCAAAACCGATTTACACCGCCAAGCACTTGCCGCCTTTCGTCAAGGGGATTACCTGCTAGTGAAGCGGTTGGCAGCCACTAACTTATCCGATTACTATTGCAAAGCCTTAGGCTATCTAGGGGGAGCCTTGAAGCTCACTCCCAATACAGATACCATCCTTGCCGAATCCGCACGCTCAACGGCTGATTTTGTGCGAGATAAAACTTTAGCCCGATTGGGTAACGAGATTGCTCAAGCATTAGGTGATTAATATACCATTGACATTTGTCCCCGTCCTTCAAGGATGGGGATCCCTACCAGTCAACTGCCAAACCTTAATATTCCTATCGCTGCTACCACTCACCAAAATCTGACCATTGGGGCTAATAGCAATTGAATTGACATCCCGCTTATGTCCCTTCAGGGTACTCAATATTTTTCCACTATCAACCTGCCACAATTTGATCGTAGAATCAGCACTTCCACTAACCAGCAGTTGTCCATCCGGACTAAAAACAACTGTCTTCACCCAATCCAAATGACCTTTCAGAGTTTTTAACAACTTACCTCTACTTATATTCCACAACTTGATAGTATTGTCACCACTACCACTAGCAAGAGTTTGACCATCGGGGCTAATTGCAACGGAATTAACATCACCAGCATGACCAGCTAGAGTATCTAACAACTTGCCATTACTCAACTGCCACAACCATACTGTATTGTCACTACTACCACTAGCAAGCAGTTGTCCATCTGGACTAAAGGCAACAGTATTAATTGCCCTTGAATGATGTAGAGTTCTTATTAGTTTACCAGTACTCTGCTGCCAAATTTTAACCTTTTGGTGATCGCCACCACTAGCCAACAATTCTCCATTTTGACTAATAGCAACGGATAGAGATACCACTGAATCTAAATCATCAGTAATCGTATAGTTTACTGAGCCAGTAGTCAAATCCCATAACTTGATTTTGTCATCAACACTCCCACTTACCAAAGTCTGATTATCTGGACTGAAAGTTAAGGTTAAAACTGGCTCTGAATGTCCAACAAAAGTACGCAGCAGTTTTCCAGTCTCCAAGTCCCATAGTTTAATTGTGTTGTCAAAACTTCCACTAGCAAAGCACTCACCATTAGGGCTAATAGCAACTGCAAAAACTGAACTCAAATGACCCCGAAGAGTATGTATACAGCTACCACTGAGCGTTCTTTGTTGGGAGACAGGCTTCTGTGCTGCTGCTTTCGGAAAGACAAAATATTGACTAGGAGTTGGAATTGCACCATAATTCAAATCCTTCAGAACTTCCGTAGCAGATTGATAGCGTTTTTTGAGGGGATGCTGTAGTAGTTTATCAAGAACTTGACCTAGCTGATCGCTAATGGAATTACTCAAATAATTTCGCCATACCCAAGCAGCATCAGCAAAACTGTATACATCAAAAGGATGGCGTTCTGTCAACAGATGGATGCAAGTAACACCAAGACTGTAAAGATCACTAGCAAAAACTGCTTTACCAACAATTTGTTCTGGAGCTGTGTACCCTGCAGAACCAATCATTGTCCCTGTTGTTTTGAGAGTAGTTACTGTGGTAGATTTAGCTGCCCCAAAATCAACTAGGACAATCCCCTCATCCTGAATAAAACTTTCTGGAATCAGGACAGGTTTATTGAGAATAGAGCAAGAGCGGCGAATAATGATGTTTGCCGGTTTAATATCTCGGTGAATAATGTTGCGATCGTGAATAAAATCAAGTACTGGTAATAAACTGTTCAGCAAGCTCCGAATTTTTGTCTCATTGAAAGCACCTTCTGTTGCCAGGGTTTGGGCTAAATTGTATCCATCAATAAACTCTTGCACCAAATACTGGCGGTTATCTTGCACGAAATGTGCCAGTAGTTCGGTAAGCTGAGGATGTTTACCCACTTCTTCGAGTCGTACCGCTTCTTGCTCAAATAACTCAATGGCTTTCTGGAGATTGCTGATACTGTGCTCTGAGGGGAAAAACTGCTTAATCACACAGTATGGTTTCGATGGTTTATCCTCATCCACTGCCAAGAAGGTTCTGCCAAAACCTCCTTTGCCAATAAGCTTGATGGCACGGTAACGCCCTTTCAACAAAAAGCTTGAACCACAAGTTTGGCAGAACTTAGTCCCATTTGAGTTCTGAGGCTGTTGGCAGTTGGTGTTGAGGCAATAGCTCATAGGGAGCGACAAAAAGAAAATCCTAATTTTAGATACGCGCTTGGTATCCGTTCCTAATTTTCAATTTTCAATTTCCAATTTTCAATTCTCTTAATTTAAGAACATAAATATCAAGAATTGTCAATAAACTCAGTAAAGTTTTATAATAATTCTAACCGAGAGAGTTAGTTATTGTTTTGAATTCCGTAGAGGCAGATTATATGACATCTTATGCAGCCGCTTCTGCCAGAGCTGAGATGAGTGAACTTCGGCGTTTGAAAACCTTACTACCACCAGAATTGCAGAGCTGGGTTATGGTAGAAGCCACCACTGAAGTTAATCCTACCTTACTCCGAACTGAAGAAATTGGCAGAGACGAGGTAGAGGTTCAAGTTGATCTAGTTAAATGGGAGCAACTAGCCCTAGATCAACGTAACTTATTATTCTGGCACGAAGTCGCCCGGATTCAAAATGACACTATTCCCAAAGAAGGCTGGGAAATGGCAGCTCTAGCCATTGGTTTAGGCGGCGCTGTCGGTGAACTCTGGGTACAAGACGGCTTGCTACTATTGTTAGCCTTGGCATTATGTGGGGTCTCTGGGTGGAGGCTATATCAGAAAAATAATGGGGAGAAGGTATTAAAAGAAACTATAGAAGCTGACGAAAAAGCGATCGCCCTTGCTACTCGCTTTGGCTATACTTTACCCAATGCCTACAAAAGTCTCGGCAGTGCTTTAAAAACCTTGATCGAAATAACTCCTAAACGGCGTCAACGGCTTAAATACGAAGCAAGGCTACAAGCTCTAAAGCGTAGTGCTAACAAAGCTAAGGCAAGAGCTAAAGCCAAACGTGAGGGCAAGCCTCGTAGCTAAACCGTTACAGCCGTTTTCATCTAAGTGAAGTACAGAATTTGTCGCTTGAAGGCAGGAGGCAGGAGGCTCTAAGGCACAAGATAAGATGTACCTCATTAAGCTGCAAAGTGCTGTATATCCAAAGCTGTTCTAGAAGGACGGGAATTGAAACCCATTGTTCTTGTTAATTATCGGCTGCTAAGTCCTACCAAGACCTTCGCAGTGCTCCAACCATAGCTGAAAGCTTGGTTGGTGGTGAAGCGGAGCGCGACGAACTTTAGCAGCCGGTAATTTTAAATTTGTCTCAATCTTGAAATTTGGAGAAAAGCTAAGAATTTTCTCACGAATTATTCATGTTGTTTTCATCAAGTATTTTGAATATAGTTTTGTAGCTTACAATACTGTAATTGTTGTAAATAGCAAAAAAATTCTTTAACTAGAGAAAAGTAATTTATGTAGCAAATAGCAAATATATTACTTTAGGCTCAATGTTTGGCAAACTTAAAAGTCGTAAGATAAATTGTCTGACCTGTAAGACAAGTAGGAACAAATCTTTATGGTTAAAGCAGTTTCCGAAGAAAATTTTCCGGTTACATTCTTAAACCATACTCCAGTGATGCATTTACCAGCTCGCGTGAGTGTAACAGAGGGTGTAGCTTTCAAGGAAAAATGTCAGCAGCTTCTAAACAGTAGTTCTCTTCCATCAAAAATTGTTCTCGATTGCAGCCAGACTATATTTATTGACAGTAGTGGGATTGGAGCGCTAGCTCGTACTTTCAGGAATACCCAACAAAAAGAAGTTCAACTAGTGCTCAAGGGCGTCACTCCTCAAGTGATGACAGTGTTAGAATTGACCTCACTAGACCGCATTTTGACCTTTGAACCACTTCCTGTGACTGCCAACAAGCGGTACCAATTACTCAGAAAAGCAGCTACCGACGACTCATCCTTCTATGGATTCTTGGATAAAACGCTGTTTTGATATTGTGGGAAGCTTGGTGGGTTTAGCAATAACTGCCATTTTGTTTATTCCCATTGTGATAGCTATTAAACTCGATAGTCCTGGACCCATTTTCTTTTGGTCAAACTCGTTGTGGTTTAATGGCAAAGAACTTCACAATTTGGAAATTCCGCTCAATGTGTCTTGATGCAGAAGCCCAAAAAAGTAGTGTTGCTAATCAAGCCATTGGTGCTATTTTCAAGAATGATAATGAGTCCTAGAGTGACGAAGGTCGGTCGCTTTCTACGGAGAAACTAGTCTAGACGAACTGCCTCAGTTCTGGAACGTACTTCAAGGGGATATGAGTCTAGTGGGCACCAGACCACCTACACCAGATGAAGTCGAATACTATGAAGTACCAGAGTGGCGACGTCTAGATGTCAAACCAGGTATGACTGGCGAATGGCAGGTCAATGGGCGCTCTTCCATCAAAGATTTTGAAGATATTATTAAGCTGGATTTACAATATCAGCACAATTGGAGTTTAGTCTATGACCTAAAACTCATTTTCAAAACAATCATGATCTTGTTTAATGAAAAGAGTGGTGCTGTTTAGGGAGCATCTTACCTTTAGTTTGGTTATCAAACACAGATGACTAACCTTTGAGCTTGAGACTTAAGTAGGTGGAGCATAAACAAGCCGACAACAGAATGGCGTGGTTTGAAAGGGTTAAAACAATTACATAGTAAGCATCTTGAACTAAACTCACCTCTAAAAATCTCATGATTGTTTTTTGCCACCTACTTACCACTACTGAGAAAAACTATAGTCGGAAAATTTAAGATGCTCCCACTGTTAAAAAAAACCTGGAATTCTTTTCGGTTAATGCAAAATGAACAACCGCTTAAACAAGACCATCTTCAGGTAGATACTGGTTTGTCAGAAGCTGTACCAGACGTTCTGGAGTGGTGTGAGCGATTTTTATTCACCCCCTGCTACCTCCTAAGTTTTGCTGGGAGTGTAAAACCGCTTTTATCGAAGGCTTCACCAATGCCGTTCGCCATGCTCACAAACATTTACCGCAAACTACCCCAATCGAGTTGGAATTGAAGTTGTTCCCTCAGTACTTGGAAATGAGGATTTGGGATCAGGGAGTGCCGTTTGATTTACTAGCACAGCTCCAAGAAATAATCGAAGAAATCAGCCAGAACAAAATTGATCCCCTAGAATATGGAAAACCACAGAGGTTTGCTGTGGATGGACAAGTTAATGGATGAGCTGGCTTACGAACGTCTCCCTGATCAACTGTAATTGTTTGCTAATGCGTAAACAGCGTTAGATTTCAGCCGAAGCTCGCTCAATCAGACGGCGCGCCAAAGTTTGGACGCCTGTGTGTTCGTAATAGTTTGTAGATACATCCAGAAAAGCACCCAGATAATCTAACTTGTCATCGGTGAACTCGATAAAGCCTCGTAGATTGTTGACTACTACTTCTGGAGTCAAACCTCGATCACTAATAAAACTGTCCATCCAACCACGAACTGCGCCAAAGCTTTCACCAATAAAGCCGAGCTTACTCTGGGAATCGCCACCAGGAATGCTGTCTTTAATGCTGCTGAAACCCTGATTGTTCTCTAAATCTGAAGGAACTCATTCCTGAGAGGGTTTCTTCTACTTTCAGAAGTAAGTCTGGACCAAGGGGAATCAAACCATCAAAACAAACCAGTGCTGCCATCCGCATCAATGATTCACCACCGTAGTCTCCTAAAGCACCGAGAAAGTCCCCAATGCTATCTCCAGGGATGCCGTTAATTTGGCAAAAGGCTACGGATCTCTACCACTAATTTCAGGGACAAATCAATGCTTTGAGCTTTGTTAGGTTTCGGAGTCAGATTGCTTAAGAAACCCAGGCAGGGGAACTTTTTCACCAATTTTGTTAGCTAAGGCAGCAGCTCCAAGAGCACTACCAGCGCTATCGATAGTTTGGTAAAGCCATAAGGCTCGTTGGTATCCCTGGGAACGATCATTGAACAAATAGACAGCACGATCGCCCAATTTCCCTGAATTACATCTTCGTCGTCCTCTCCAGTAACGTCGCGGATCGTATTTTCAAAACCAACTAAGTTGTTCCACTCACCAGGAACAACAAAATCAAGGGACTTCAAGGCACGGGTAGTCATATTGCTAGTTGGCAACTGATCAACTAACTCAAAAATTGCTTTGCTCACAGATAAACTCCTTACTCACTATTGAGTTTTGTCACAAAATCTAGTCCATCGCCTCTTGAGTAGGGACTCAGGGCAAATTTTTCTTTTCTGTTGAGTAGTCTTGCTCAAGACTGGAATTAGCTCTAACCAAACTTGATAGTAATTTTTACTTAAGTCGGGCAAGACCCTGGAGGTTAAATTTCTGTAACCAAGCTTCGCGATCGCTCGCAGTAAAGGATTCGTCACGAGATTGCACCTTGACCTGATAGCGATCGCCTACTCCAGAATAGCGGTAGACTTACCGGTTTCCTTGGCTGGATAACCGGCAATTTTTTTACTGCTTCCCTGATACTTGGCGGTTACATTGGGGGTGCTAGAAGTATCGTTGATTGAGAGCACGGCGACCTCTGTGCCATTTTTCTTGAGCTTGGCAGAAGCAAAGCCTTTTTTCTCCTGAGTGTAGACTCGCTCATAACCACCACCAGCTGGCAGGAAAGAACTTATTGGAACTGCGCTCCTTGGGTGGCATCTTTAGAAACAGCTTGACCACTTTTATGCCTGAGTACTTTCCTGCTGTGCTTGATCAAAGCGAGAGGGAGTCTCTTGAGCACAAGCTGTTGTCAGCAGTAACACACTTACGAGTAAGGGAGCTAAAATTTTACGCAGACGAATCATAATCAGTAATTTTCTCCTTAATGTTTTGGGTTCTTAGACTAATATTGATGTTCCGACAGGTTGCCAATTGCCCCATCCTCCTTTTGGGGGACACCAAAAACTATGGGCATTTTGAATTCAATACTTACTAGGCTAAATAATACTATCTTGGAAGATGACTCCAAATAATTGGGAATTTATGCAGTTGGGTGACTACCTCAAGTTATGCGAATTTTAATTCCTCAAGTTATGCGAATTCTAATTTATTCCTACAACTATTATCCAGAGCCAATTGGGATTGCCCCCCTAATGACAGAACTGGCAGAAGGTTTGGTAAAAAGAGGGCACACAGTTCGTGTGGTTACAGGTATGCCTAACTATCCCGAACGGGAAATTTACCAAGGATACCGAGGTAAGTTGTACCTTAACGAAATCATCAATGATGTTGAGGTTCAGCGTTGTTATGTCTGGATTAAGCCTAAACCAAATTTGTTAGATCGATTACTATTAGAGGCTAGCTTTGTTGTTACTAGCTTTATTCATGCTCTCAATGCTAAGTGTCCAGATGTGATTCTCCTCACATCTCCTCCCCTCCCAGTTTCCATTCCAGCAGCTCTTTTGGGATGGATCAAACGCGCTCCAGTGATTTTAAATCTCCAGGATATTTTGCCAGAAGCTGCTGTTCACGTTGAGCTACTGAAAAATCAACTGCTAATTCGCATCTTTACAGCTTTGGAAAAGTTTGCTTACCGCAGTACCACCAAAATTAGTGTAATTGCGGATGGTTTTGCACAAAACTTGATCGGTAAAGGAGTTCCAGCTCAAAAAATTGTGCAGATTCCTAACTGGGTTGATATAGATTTTATCCGCCCTTTACCGAAAGAAAATGAATTCCGCTGTGTTCATCAACTCTGCAATAAGTTTGTGGTAATGTACTCCGGTAACATTGCTCTGACTCAGGGCTTGGAAACTGTCATCCAGGCAGCAACTCGCCTGCTTCAGTTTCCTGAGATTGCGATTGTGATTATAGGTGAACAAAAAGCTCTCAAGGAATTGCAAGAATGCCATGATAACTGTCCGGAGTACCGTGACAACCCTCAAGCAACTAATGTAATACTTCTACCTTTTCAACCTCGAAAAACAATTCCCCAAATGTACGCAGCCGCAGATGTAGGATTGGTGTTACAAAAGCACAATGTTATTTCCTTTAATATGCCTTCTAAGATTCAAATACTACTGGCTAGTGGTCGAGCAATTGTGGCGTCTGTTCCGGCTAGTGGAACTGCAGCTAGAGCTGTAGAAGCTAGTTGTGGTGGTATTGTTATCCCTCCAGAAGATCCAGATGCTCTAGCTGCAACTATTTTGGAATTGTATCGCGATCCTGAGAGAGTAAAATTACTTGGAGAGAAGGGTAGACAGTGTGCCCTTGAGAAATATAACTTTGAGCAAGCACTTAACCTTTATGAAGAACTATTTACTGCTGTTCAGAAGGATTGAGCTAGAATATGAGCAGCGAAACTGTTCGGTTAAGTATCGATGCGTTTAAGCTTTCTTCTCTTCTGTTGCCCTTAGGAGTTTTTTATGTGATGCGAGATCAGGTCTTAACCTGGTTATCAGACAACGTTCCTGCTTCTCGACTTCAGCATATCTTGGGTGTAGAGCAGATGGCAGCTGAACTGGCTCGGCATTATCGTTTGGATGTCACAAAGGCAGCTCAAGCTGGATTGATGCACGATCTAGCTAAGTACTTTAAGCCCAATCGATTGTTGCAGATGGCGAGGACTGAGTGTCAATCTGAAAGTTGGAAAGCAGGTTTTACTCTAGGTATAGAAATCGACCCCATCTGTGAAGCTACTCCTCATCTATTGCACGCAGACGTTAGTGCGATTGTCGCTAGAGACAAATTTGGGATACAAGATGAAGAGGTGCTAGAAGCGATTGCTAATCACACTTTGGGGCGTCCTGGTATGAGTAGCTTGAGTTGTATGGTGTTTCTGGCTGACAGTTTGGAGCCTAGTCGTGGTGATACACCAGAATTAGAAGCATTACGGCTCCTTTGCCAACAAAACCTCTATCAAGCAGTCTGGCGAACTTGTGACTATTGTTTGAGTTTCCTGCTAGATAGCCGTTGCTTTGTTCACCCTCGCACAATCTTGACTCGGAATTGGGCACTGCAAATGTTTAACCAAAACATGCAACCAGTAAACCTTCGTACTACAACATCAATAAACTGAAGATCGATAGTTCAGGTCAAATAGGGTAATACAGATGTAGTATAATACGTCATTAAAGTCAGTTCCCTTGAACAATAAATTGGAAATTTAATGAGAGATCAATTTAAAGTGCCTTCTACTATAGTTACTAGCAATGCTCAACAAGAGGATTTGAGCCGAGAGCTAGCTTTAACCATTGCTCAAGCAGCAGATGAGCGCAAAGGTGAGAATATTGTCATTTTAGGTGTAGCAGAAGTATCGTACCTAACGGATTACTTTGTAATTGTTACCGGCTTTTCTAAAGTACAAGTAAGGGCAATCTCCCAGGCGATAGAACAGAAATTAGAGAGTAGATGGCAACGACTACCTTTAAGAACTGAAGGACAAGCTGAGGGAAGCTGGATCCTTCAGGATTACGGTGAGGTCATTGTCCACATCTTGCTACCTCAAGAGCGGGAGTTCTATAATTTGGAAGCATTCTGGGGACATGCAGAGCATATTGAATTTCAGGTATCCTAATCCCTAATTAACTAGCAACATGGTCGAATCTTCCGTTTCTATTTGTCCAGTTCCAGAGGAGCAGCAACCAATAAATGAGTATCAAGAACTCCAAGAGTCTTGGTTCTTTCGTTGGGTAACCTTAGATCTGACTAGCTATATTACCAAGCTATTATGTGTTTGGGGATTGAGTTGGTTCGTTTGGGCTCCTGTGGCTGCAGTTAGTTTTGCACCGAAAAAGTACCTGGTACAGTTTATTCTTTGTGCTAGTGCTGGTTCAGGTGTATTTTTGGTGTTAACCTTGCTGCGACTCTATTTAGGTTGGTCATATGTGCGAAATCGCCTGCTCAAAGAAACAATTTTCTATGAGGAGTCAGGCTGGTATGATGGTCAAACCTGGACAAAAACGCCAGAAATTTTTACACGAGATCGCTTGATTGTCTCTTATCAAATACAACCAATTCTGCAACGTCTGAAACGTACCTTTGGTATCCTAGTGCTATTAGTCGTTGGTGGTGGTCTAATTTGGAATTTTTTATAAACTTGTTGGTATCACTTAAAGCAATAATTGTCCTGTACCTACTGCAATTATCTTGTCCCCTTCAAATGTTAGGGTTTTAGACATGACCAGGGGAAAACGCACTCAATCGCGAGCCTTAGAAGTCCATCTACTAAGGGAAGGCATTGTTGAATCAACCCATATAGTCCAAGTAGTCGTCTGTGACAATCGGGGGACGGGTTCTATCTATTGCTGGTAGTTCCGAAACTGCAGCATTTATTCGTTCCGCGCTCAAACCTTTTCAGGCTTTAGCAGTTGCTAAGACTGGCACTTTAGAACGTTATAACCTCAATGATCGTGACTTAGCGATTATCTGTAGCTCTCATCAAGGCAAGATTCAACAGGTACGACAGGTTTTTAACATCCTCTGGCGCTGTGATGTTGATCCTTCAGCATTAAAATG
>CBDCVG010000023.1:0-8005 GCA_965222765.1 Caldora sp. | reverse complement strand
TTTTCCTAATCTACAGTTTTCATAAAAACGCTGAATGGCAGACCATGCCCTATCAGCGTGAGCCTGCCTTGCTTGGGAGTTGAGTTTTTTCGCCCAAGGGGCAAGTTTGTCCTTAGCTAGTAGGGCGCAAAGCTTTTGGAGGTCGTTACGAGTGACCCGTCTGTTATCTTCCCAATAGCGCAAACAGGTGTTGCGGATGAACTGCCCTGTTCGGATTGCTTCATCCAACTTGCTGTACTGAACTTTGGTTCCTTTGAGCTTGGCTTCAATGACTAGCATGAGACCAAGCATAACATATTTTACCGACTACGAATACAGGTAGAATTATTTGGATTCGCTACCGCTCAATTGTTATACCAAAAATTTAAAGTCCTGACTTACATAAAGATTCCAAAATCCCGTTTGAAGGACTTTTTTTAGTCTAAGTGTGACACTAGTTTTGATTTTTGGTATTAGCTGGTCGGCATTCATCTCACCGCTAAACCATTGGCGGTACTCGGCTACGCCTCGATAAATCTGCCTCGGTTATAGCGGAGCCTTCTGCCGACATTAAGGTAACCATTCTTGTTTGGATTCCCAATTCCCAATTCCCAATTTCCAAAGGATAACTTCTCAAATATAGATATTGTGGCATTTTCTGCAAATTAATGTTAGTCTATCTCCTTTGAGATAGGTAGAAAGATCAATCTCTGTTAAAAAAACAAGGCACGAGGCAGTCCCAATGAAAAAATTTTTTTCACCATCAGGTTATCTAAGTAGGGGCGAATAGCCATTTGCCCCTATTGTTGCCTGTTCCCTACTTGGAGCAAGAAGTCTAATGTCAAACTCTCCAACTCCCCATAATCTAGCCTGGCTCTACCGAGGCATCAGTGAAATTTTTCCTGATCAACCAGAGTCACAAAACCCAAATGAGAATTTAGCTCAACGCCTAGAGAAAACTGACCATCCTTTGAGGATCAAGTTGGGAATTGACCCTACTGCGCCAGATATCCATCTTGGCCATAGTATCCCGGTGCGGAAGCTGCGAGCCTTTCAAGATGCTGGTCATACTGCTGTACTGAATCATTGGGGATTTTACTGCTCAAATTGGTGACCCTACTGGGAAATCGGAAGTACGAACTCAGTTGACACCAGCCCAGGTTCAGCAAAATGCTGAGACTTATTTGGAGCAGGTGCGACCAATTTTGGATTTCAAAACACCAAGGTAAGCTCGAAATTCGCTACAACTCGGAATGGCTTAAAGGGCTGGATTTATCGAAAATTATCAAGTTGTTAGCCACCATGACTGTAGGGCAAATGTTGGCAAAGGAGGGATTTGCCCTACGATATCAGCAGGAAAACCCTATTTACCTTCATGAATTTCTCTACCCTTTGTTACAAGGCTACGATTCAGTGGCAGTGAATGCTGATGTGGAGTTAGGGGGCACTGACCAAAAATTTAACATTGCTGTGGGGCGAGATTTGCAACGACATTTTGGACAAATACCTCAGTTTGGACTGTTGACGCCCCTTGTGCTAGGGACAGATGGAGTGCAAAAAATGTCGAAGTCTCTAGGAGAATTATGTTGGTTTGAGAGAAGATGCCCTCTCAATGTACTCCAAGTTGGAAAAGACACCAGATAATTTGTTAGATCAATATTATGAATTGCTAACCAATTTACCTTTAGAGAAGCTTCCGGAATCTCCACGCGATCGCCAAAAGCAACTGGCTCTCAATATTGTCAGTCAATATCATGGAGAAGTGGCGGCAAAGGAAGCTCAACAAGCAGCAATGAATTTGGTGCAGGGAAATACTACTAGTACAGGCGATGCAGTACCAGAATTTTCTCTGTCTCAAGTGCAATTTCCCGCTAAGTTGTTCTATATTCTCAATACCAGTGGTTTGTGCAAAAGTAGTGGTGAAGGGCGACGACAGATTCAAGGGGGGGCGGTAAAGTTGGATGGCGATCGCATTTCTGAAGTTGACCTCACCTTTGATTCAGCTGAATTCCTTGCAGGTAAAGTTTTACAAGTTGGGAAAAAGAGATTTGTGCGGTTGATACTTTGAGAATTGAGAATTAAGAATTAAGAATTAAGAATTGAGAAGTCAGGAAAGTTATAAACTAGTACAGCGATAAACCACAGATGGGTATAGAAAACCGGATTATTGTACCCTTGGATGTGGCAACTGAGACAAGAAGCGATCGCATTGGTAGAACAGTTGCCTGAAGTTACTTTTTGGAAAGTAGGACTAGAGCTATTTGTTAGCAGTGGTTCTAGCATTTTGCCTGTTCTCAAAGAGCGGCAAAAGCGGATATTTCTGGATCTCAAGTTCCATGACATTCCCAATACTGTAGCTGGTGCTTGTCGTGCTGCAGCTGCCTATGGTGTCGATTTAACCACAATTCACGCAGTTGCTGGTCGTAGTGCCCTCAAGGGAGCCGTGGCAGCTGTTCAAGAGGGAGCAGAGGGAGCAGGATATCCATCTCCTAAGTTAATTGCCATTACCCTGCTTACTAGTCTCAACTCAAGGGACTTGGCTTTTGACCTGAAAATTCCTCTTGAATTACCAGAATACGCCCTACAGATTGCATTACTAGCTCAAGAGGCAGGTTTGCAAGGAGCTGTTTGTTCTCCTCAGGAAGTAGAGCAACTAAGACGAGTTTGTGGAGATGATTTTTTTGCTAATTTGTCCAGGAGTAAGACCTAATTGGGCAAAAGCAGGTGATCAAAAGCGCTCAATGACTCCCGCTGCTGCTATCAAAGCTGGTGCCGATTATTTAGTTATTGGGCGACCAATTACTGCTGCTAGTGATCCAGTTGCTGCCTGGGAGAGGATTTGTGAGGAGTTAGCGATAGCTGATGTCTAGGCTAAGATATTGTCGATTGCTACTGATTAGTTGCTTGGGATTGCAGGGCGCTATGTCCTACGATAGTAAACCCTTCGACGATAGGACACAAACCTCTTATATTAATAACCTACTTCAGATTGCTGATACTTCAGTTAAAGCTTGCCCAGATGATGTAGAGGACGTTAATCCCTCTGATGATTGAGGATTTACCCAACCTATGCCAAATCGAGTGATTCAAAGATCTCGGCGCTTGGATAGAACTACTAATGACTCCAGATATGTTCTTTTGGCAGGAAATCCAGAGTTTGAACCTCTAACTCTTGGTCCTGGTCAATATAGCCCAAAAGTCACAACCCTGGAAGAGGAGCAACCCAAACAAGTATTCCTCACTACCCTGGAACGGCAGTATATAGGGGGTAAAAACTTTGGACTCCCAAAGTTTTCACTGGCTATTTCTAACGCAAACTACTGATGGCTGGCGTTTGGCAATGATGTTTACTCAAATTGGTTCCTCTTCATCAGAAAATCCCCCGATGCCACCTCAGGAGAGTAGCAATTGGATCATTGGTCAAGCAGTTAGGCCTCTGGCTAAGAGATTGCCGTGCTAGAACAACTCGAGCATCCTAGAGGAATGTTAAATACTATCTTTGCGGCTGAATTTGAAGATTTTCCTGGAGCCATAGTTTTTCTTGCCTGAGCCATTCTTCACGAATCTCTGCTGGCAGCTCATCCGTAATATGTAGTAAATTTTCTGGAGATGATTGCAGCCTCTGGAGCATCAGTTGAGTTTCTTGCTCAAAGGTACGTTTTCCTCGCTCAAAGAACTGTTGAGAACTGGTTGGATAATATAAGCCATTGAGTACTTCTTGTTTAATCTCAACCTCGATAGCGGAAGCCTCTCTACCAAATAATGTCAAAGTTGTGAGTGCTAGAGCTACAGTACCAGCTAGTCTAGGGAATATTTTATTCAAGATTGGCTTCATGATTATGCCCTCCCTGTCAGAAAAACTGACATGACCCTCATCTCCTATTTTAGACAATGACACATCAAAGAACCTTCCAGCTGGCCTCCTGCCCCCTTGCCTTGTTTCTTGAAAGACGACTTTATCACACTTGAAGTAATGGGGGGTTAGGGGTTACAGGTCAGGTGCCAAAGTTCATATAGCCAAGTTACTATTTAAGCAGTGCATTTTGAGTACTAACCAAAAAATTAGCTAAACTACCAGAACCCCTGCTCCATACCTGTGAGGTTGAAGTTGGGAGGAATGGTCAGTCCAATGGTTGGTAGAATATTGGTGTAGGTAAAGTCAAAATAAGAGCTAACCGCTGCCTACAAATTGAACCTAGACAATTAGAAAGTATGGGGTTTTACAAGGAAATGTGTATTCATCGCATAACCTCTTGTATGTAAAACTTTCATCTCGTGAAATGTCGGAAGGGTTGCCGGGGAGTTAACGAGAAGCCAGCGCTATAATTCTGATTTAGTGTCAGGAGCTGTCACGCAGTGATTGCCGTACATTTTAGACCGGTGATGGTTCCCTAAAATTTGAAATCGAATCGGGTTTGCTGACCAACTCTTAAAATCGGGAGCCAGTCGAATTAATTTCTGTAGAATTTCATCATTGATCAACAACACCAGGAGGAAATGGAAACTGCTTGCGAAACTCATCCCGTACTAGGTTAGTTGAACTTAATACCTGATCAATGGCAACAACTGACTCTAGACCAGAGGACGATCAAGGCTAGAGGTTGTGAACCTTCCACTGATGTTTTCTATCGTTGTGAAAAGTGTCTTGACCGATGGATGGAGAGTTATCTCTTGGATTGGGACTGAGGCTCGTTTTATCAATTGTTTCAGTATTTTTCGCCGTAAGGGCAGACGGTTGCAACAAACTAATATCAATGAAAACTGACCCTCCAGACAAAGTGATCGCTCTGACAAGCCTTTTAATGGATTCTTGGTTACTTGCAACCACGTATTCCGGGTTATTGTGTTTAATCATAGGAACACACAAAGTGAACTTAGTATTTTTAATTTTTCAGTTGATAGTTGTCTTGGATTTCGTAAGAGCAGAGGATTGCCCGACGCTAGTTAATGGCAAACCACAGTCTGGGTGTTCAGAAATCCGTATATATCGTAATAAAACTTAAATATATTGACACATTAGGCTAAATATGTAATCAAGTACTCAAGATAGATCGCAGCCATTACAATTTGCAATACAGTCTAAAATGAACTACCCAATAATTTTACAGTGGTAGAGTCTCTCAAGAATTAGCATACTGCATATTTTTACCGGTAGTACTGGAAATTGTTCAAGCAAGTATGTAAATAACAAAGGTTGCCTCAGAGTCCTGATACCTTTCTGGACAAGGTAGTTAAAACACAAATAGCCATTACCTAATTGGTTGGCAATTGGTCTGTCTACAACGGTATAGCTAACTTAGATAAAATGGCACTGCCCAAAAAATAGCAACTGAAGCTATGTTCTATTTAATAGATTTAAGAATATAGCAACACTAAGCGTTGCACAATCAGGCATAATACTGAATTTATTTGCTCAGTAGGATGACTTAATAAATGTCATCAGATATAAACAAATGTCTAAGTTATATAGAATCAAGCTTCTTCCTCAGTAGTCTGAAACCTTTTTAAGCAGAGAGTCTCATGCTCGGTATAGAAAACTGGAGGCTTGTCTCAGTATTTTCACTGAACTGTCTTAATGTCGGTCTGTAATTGACCGTAATTTACCGAATCTTGGCTTCAGAAAACCTATGGATAGAAGTCTGCACACTTAAGTAATCTATTTTCAATACAAGTGTATTCCTAAGACGCAGGGACACGGAGAATTGAAATCCCAAGTAATGCAAGTCCTAGGATGAGCTTAACTCACCCCTGGGGATGAACTTTTGAGGAAAACTCCCGTCTTAGCCTGATGTTATACTCTTTCCTCTGTAACCTTTAACCATTGATCCAAGTCATTCTCGAATAATGCCAGATATTTGCGTTAATTGTGTCATATCCATAATTCAGTATCTATGAAACGGTTTCTTCAAAAGCTTTGTTGACAATCTGGGTGAATGAGTTGGTTTCTTTAAAGCACACTTTTGGGCGTCCAGCTTGGTTAGTTTTCTTATTTGTTTTAGGCATAATGATGGCACTCTGGAAGCCAACGGTTGCTTTATCCTCAGGCACAGTTTAGTAAGAATCCCAGACAATGGGACACAATCTTACATCGAACAGTTGCCACAGCAGCAAGTTATTAGTGACTTCGCAGAAGTGCCTACTCAGTATATTGCCCATGAGGAGATTTCTACACCCAATAACACCGAGCTACGGGGAGTGTGGCTGACGAATATTGATAGCGATGTTCTGTTTTCTAGCGAAAACACAACTAGTGCTCTGCAACTCCTCAAACAGCTGAACTTCAACACTGTCTATCCTACAGTCTGGAATTGGGGCTATACTCTTTATCCAAGTAAGATTGCCAAAGGGGTGATTGGCGAATTAGCGCGGATTGCGACACCCTTAGAGGAACCATTTGAACCAGAATTGGGATTAAAGGGACGAGATGTCCCTCCAAGAAATTGTTGAAGTGGGGCATCAACAAGATATGAGGGTTATTCCCTGGTTTGAATTTGGCTTCATGGCACCCTCTGATTCTGAATTAGCGAAACACCACCCTGATTGGCTCACTCAAAATTCAGAAGGGGTAAAGACTAAGCAAGAAGGCACTCATGAGCGTGTCTGGCTCAATCCCTTTATGCCAGAGGTACAGCAGTTTATCCAGAATTTAGCGATCGAGATTGTCAGCAACTATGATATTGATGGTATCCAATTCGATGATCATTTCGGCTTGCCATCAGATTTGGGTTACGATGATTTTCACTGTAGAGTTATACAAACAAGAACACCAAGGAAAATCTCCACCCACCGACTCCAAAGATCCTGAATGGCTAAACTGGCGAGCAAACAAAATAACTGATTTCCTTAAGCAACTATTCCAGGCAATTAAAAACCGCAGGGAAGAGGTTATCATCTCTATATCTCCTAATCCCCAGCGTTTCTCCTACAAATTCTTTCTCGCCGATTGGGGAAAATTGGGTACAGCTTGGCTTAGTAGATGAGCTGATTGTACAGATTTATCGAGACAGCTTTGAGAGCTTTATCTCAGAATTGGAGCAGCCAGAAGTGAGAGCAGCACACAGTCGTATTCCTGTCAGCATAGGCATCTTGACTGGTTTAAAAAACAAAATCTGTTTCCATGTCACAAATCCGGCAGCAAGTTGAGGCAGTACGCAACCGAGGATTTGCGGGTGTGTCTTTCTTCTTCTATGAAACTTTGTTGAAGCTGACGGAAGAACCACTAAACCAGCGTCAGACTGATTTTGGATTACTCTTTCCGATACCAGCAGAAGCACCGGAATTAAGAGAGTGGGAGTAAAATTTGAGAAAATGCGATCGCATCACTCACCTGCCAGATTTAGAATTCGATTGCGAATATCTTCTGAAATCCACATTCCCGAATCGCATAAGCGATCCACTAGTGGTGCAACACTCTCAGTTAAGCCTTGGGATTTTGCTTCTAATAAAACCCTAAGTGTTCCCCAGACTGTTAAGCTGGAAGCTTTAGCCGTGCGCCTTGCCAATCCATCATCTAACAATACAATTCGATGAGGATTTTCTAACGCTAGTGCCAATGCTGCAAGCTCACCCATACCTAAATCTATAGTCGTCAATTCAGGTGGGATAAATTGTGGCTCAACGATTTGTAACCAGGCATACGCACTAGGAACAGGAACGTCATAACCCCTCTTTTGTCCCTCTCGTAGCTCCAGTGCTACTGCATTCGGAGTCCATATTTCGCGAAACAACTCAGGTAGCCAATCGAGAGCATTAATCCGATACAAATATAACAAGGGTGAAGTATTACTAATCGCTTCAGGCAAAATCCCTCTCCAAATCCAGTAGCTCCGCTTCCAACGGAAAAACCTGATAACGTTCCAGATTCATCAGAAACTCAACGCGCGACATTCCTGCTAATTCGGCTGCTTGACCTGAAGAAAGTCGATCCAGTTCGTATAATTTAACTGCAGCTAATACAGACAATTCATGAGCAAAGGAATCTGCATCAGTATTTTGAGCCTGCAAAACTGATTCTGGTACGTTAATC
>CBDCVG010000022.1:0-252581 GCA_965222765.1 Caldora sp. | reverse complement strand
GCAAGAAACTTAGCCATCAAAGAAAAAGTCAATATGGTATCAATGGCATTTGGTATCACTCAGCCAATTTTTTTTGTCATATTGGATTGAAGCAAGCTTTGTGAAAAGCTATCCCGATAGTCTGTATAAATTAGAGAGAGTCAGCTTCTGTACTCCAAGAGCGATCATTACCTAGCAGAATTGAACCTGAAGTTATGAATTCCACCCTTGAACAACTGAAAACTCGCTTTACTCAAGCATTGGTTCTTGCCTTCGGTTCGCATTTTACTCAAACAGACCCAATGGTAGTACCAGCTAGTAATCCTAAGTTCGGTGACTATCAGTCGAATGTCTCTTTATCTTTGGCTAAGCAATTGGGGCAGCCGCCACGGATGATTGCTGAAAAGATAGTCAAGCATCTAGATGTAACTGACATTTGTCAAACACCGATGATCGCTGGTCCAGGTTTCATCAATCTCACCCTAGAACCAGAATATTTGACAAAACAGCTTAATGCTATTCAGATAGACCCAAGATTGGGATTGGAACGGGCAAAACAGCCGCAACGAGTGATTGTAGATTTTTCTAGCCCCAATATTGCTAAAGAGATGCATGTGGGTCATCTGCGCTCAACAATTATTGGAGATTCCATTGCTCGTATTTTAGAATTTCAGGGTCATGATGTCCTACGCTTGAATCATGTTGGAGATTGGGGTACTCAGTTTGGCATGTTAATCACTTACTTACAAGAAGCCTTCCCACTTGCTCTGACAACCGCTGATGTACTAGATTTGGGAGATTTAGTCACGTTTTATCGACAGGCTAAACAGCGTTTTGATAATGATGAAAAATTTCGCGAGACATCTAGACACGAAGTAGTTAAATTGCAAGCTGGTGCAGAAGATAGCCATCGTGCTTGGCGTTTGTTGTGTGAGCAATCTCGGCGTGAGTTTCAGATCATCTATGATTTGCTTGATATTCAGCTAACAGAACGAGGCGAATCATTTTATAATCCCTTGCTACCAGCAGTGGTTAAAGATCTTGAAAAGCTAGGCTTGTTAGAGGAAGACAATGGTGCTAATTGTGTTTTCCTCAAGGGATTTACTAATAAACAAGGTCAGCCTCTACCGTTAATTGTGCAAAAGTCTGATGGAGGTTACAACTACGCCACAACTGACTTGGCAGCATTACGCTATCGAATTCAGCAAGATGAGGTAGAACGGATTATATATGTTACCGATGGGGGACAGGCAAATCATTTTGCTCAGGTGTTTCAGGTAGCGCAAAGAGCAGGTTGGCTAACAGATAAACTAGAAGTAGTACATGTCCCCTTTGGTCTAGTGCAAGGTGAAGATGGTAAAAAGCTGAAAACTCGTTCTGGGGAAACTGTGAGATTGCGGGATTTATTGGATGAAGCGATCGCACGCGCCCGCGCTGATATGGAAGCTAGACTTAAGGAAGAAGAGCGTGAAGAAACCGAAGAATTTATTGCTCATGTCGCTCAAGTGGTTGGTTTAAGCGCAGTCAAGTATGCCGATTTGAACCAAAATCGCACCAGCAACTACATTTTTAGTTATAAAAAAATGTTAACTCTCCAAGGTAATACAGCACCTTACATGCTGTATGCATACGCTCGAATTCAGAGTATTAGCCGTAAAGGTAATATTGATCTAGATCAGCTGGGAGGAGATGCCAAAATTCTGTTGCAGGAAGATGCAGAATTGATTTTAGGAAAACATTTATTACAGCTTGGTGAGGTACTCCGTGACATGGAGCAAGATTTGTTGCCTAATCGCCTTTGTCAATATTTGTATGAACTAAGTCAGAAGTTTAATAGATTCTTTGAGCAGTGCCCTGTACTCAAAACAGAAGAACCCCAGCGGACATCAAGGCTGGGATTGTGCAATTTAACCGCTCGTACTCTGAAGCTGGGATTATCTTTGTTAGGTATTCAAGTACTGGAGCGAATGTAAACTTTTTAAATCCTATTCCCGAACTATAGAATAGGGTGGAAGAATTAATTTTTTTATAGTAAATTTATCGTAACATATCAGGGACAAAATTTAATTATTCAAGCAGGATTTATCAGGATACGTTAACAGGCTATATCCTGATACCTACCTTCTTATTATTTTAGACTATCGCGCTCCTGTGTTTTGTTAATGACACATTCACAGCTCAAGCAATGGTTGAATTTTATAACAATCTGATTTGCTCCGACATTAAACGATCTAAAACTATTCGTCAAGTTAATCAATGAGCATTTACCTAAATTTTAATTAGAGTGATGGCTAGAGGAGTATTTTGTAAAGTTTTATACAATTAATTGTTTTTTTATGTGCAAATGAATAAGCTTGAATATACTCAGCTTTATTGATTTGCAAAAATTTTAGAAAAATGTACCACATTAAGAGATAAAAATGAATCTTCATTCTCTTTCCTCGTAGAATAATCTACTTTCATCACCAACTGGTTTTATTGTGTGGTAATCACTATAGGTTTGGTAAATCATAATAAATCCGCTTTTATACTCCTGTTTGAAACCAAGCGACTAAAATTCGCAGCGAAACTAGGAAACTCTGCCTTTGCAGACTGAATTCTAAAAGGGATATTAAATCCGGAGTTGTATCATCAAAACTGTATATGAGGTAAAAATGGACATTTCAGCAGAAAGAATGATGGTGAGCAAAGAACAAGTACTTGCCATTCTGTTGATGCGCTTTAATATTAAGCTTTCCAAAGCTATCGCAATTGCGCAAGAATGGCTAAGACAGCATCCAGGAGAAACCTGGGAGACTTTAAAAAACTTGTTAAATCAAAATCAAGTAACTGTATCCGAAGGAGCAATCAGAGATATTCCTCAATCTATCATTCCAGACAGTCGCACAACTCAATATAAAGATGCAGAATACTCAAAGCTTCCCCGATTTTTAGAGCAATTGAAGGACAATACCTCACAGACTATAAAGAGGAAATATAGAGGTGTGGAGTATAATTAACAATAAAACCCGTTTGATCGCAAAAATCAAACGGGGGTATTTATCTTAGATCTTAAGCAATTACCAGTAGCTAGACTAAGAATTCCTCTAAATTAGAATAATTTTTTTCTTGAAGTTCTCTTATCTACCACAAATAGGGTTAGAGGGCTTCAATTTTTCTATTTTTAAGTTCTGACAAAAATTCCAAATTTTCCCATGAATACCCTTTTTTTGATTAATTCAACAGTTACTACTTCTTGAATATTGAGAAAACTATTCTTGTTTAAGCTCATTCCATGTAGTTTAGTCGTGGTATTTCGCCTTATTTGTTGTTGGTTGTTGGTTGTTGGTTCAGAAAGACAAATAACTAATAACAAATAATTAAGCAGCGGGTGGCTATCCCTTCCATCCCTAGTAAAATAAAATAATTTTATTGAATGAATGATATTTGAGTATAATTTGCTATAGTAAAGCTTTGTCGATTTACTATATTTAGCATGAACCTTTTTTTTAAAATTGTAGTTATTACTATTTTAGTAATTTACTTCTTTTGTTTGTTATTTATTTTCCTATACAGTCTCATTCAAGTTCATCTTGTTTATCATTATCTCAAATGGCAAAAAATTAAAAACACAAAAAACATACTGACATTACAAGAATTTCCATTTGTAACTATCCAACTTCCTATATATAATGAGCTTTATGTAGCAGAAAGATTGATAAAAAACATTGCGAGTTTAGATTTTCCTAAAGAGCGCTTAGAGATTCAGGTTCTAGATGACTCAAGAGACGAAACACCACAAATAATTGCTTCTCAGATTCAAGCCATTAAAAACCAAGGGATAAATATTACTCACTTGCAGCGCCCAAAACGAACAGGTTACAAAGCAGGAGCCTTAGCTTATGGTTTAGAAATAGCAAAAGGTGATTATATTGCTATTTTTGATGCTGATTTTCTACCTTATCCAGATTTCTTGCTAAAAACCTTACCCTATTTTAACGATAAAAAAGTCGGACTAGTCCAAGCAAGATGGAGCCATTTGAACGAAAATTATTCTATTTTTACCAGAATTCAAGCTTTTGCATTGAATGGACATTTTTCTATTGAGCAACAAGGTAGAAATGCTGGAGGATATTTTATTAATTTTAACGGCACAGCAGGAGTATGGCGTAAAGCAACTATTCAAACTGCTGGAGGTTGGCATTCAGATACCTTAACTGAAGATTTAGATTTGAGTTACAGAGCACAACTACAAGGATGGAAGTTTATTTACCTTGAAGATGTTGTTGCTCCTGCAGAGATACCCGTTGCGGTTCAGGCAATTAAATCACAACAACACAGATGGAGTAAAGGAGGAGCTGAAACATCTCGTAAGCATATGAAAAATATTGTTCAATCTAAGCTGCCTTGGCTGAATAAAGTCCATAGTCTGGCTCATTTACTGAATTCAACAGTTTTTTTGCTGATACTGTGTTTGAGCTTGTTAAGTATTCCTGTATTAATTATTAAACATACCTATCTTGAATTTAGATTGTTTTTTGAAATTATTAATTTATTAGTTATTTCTTTTGTTAATTTGTTGTTTTTTTATTTTGTCTCAACTAAAAATAAATCCCCAAAAACCTCAGAAAGAATAATTTACTTTGTCATAATGTTCCCTGCTTTCTTGTGTTTATCTATGAGTCTTGCTTTACAAAATGCTATAGCTGCTTTGACAGGATTTTTAGGCAAAAATACTACCTTTGTCAGGACTCCAAAGTTTAATATTTTTAATCAAAACAAAAATTGGCACAATAATAAATACTTTAGTAAAAAAATTAAACTTTTTACTTTCATCGAAATTTTCCTGGCTTTATATTCTCTTTCCGGTATCTACCTAGCGTATACACTTCAAGATTTTGGCTTATTGCCCTTTCACCTATGTCTCACTTGTGGTTATAGTCTGTTATCTGGCGGTGCTATTTATCAAGTATGGAAACCACATAAATGAACTAATGCTTGATTCTCTACCGTCCTGTTAATACCAAACTTAAAAAGCCCTTATTTGTGAAGCCAACTTCGTAGGACATTGATTACTATTGGCGCAAAAGGTTCTAGTTTACTCTTTTGGAGTTGGGGATCATCTCATTTTTGCAAATCAAATGAGAGCGAAGATATTTAATTAGTGAGTTAAACTCGCTAATTAAATATCCCCCCTCTTCTGAGACTAAGGAATTAAAAGAAGAGTAACACCTTACCCTCAGACCTGAGATTAACTGGGCAAAATTAAGTTTTTTAAAAGTTTGCGTAAGTACTTACGCAAACTCTTGTTTTTTTGTCCAAAGTCCAATTGTTGTCTGAGGTTGGTTTAGACCCCACACGCTTTTTTTCGCTCACCCTCCCCATCTCCCCATCTCCCCACCCTGGTGTTCGCTCACCCGTGCTCCCTCATCTCCTCTTTTCTGTGGTTAACCAGTTCTACTGCTAGCCTAATCGCTGCTTTCATACTAGTCGCATTTGCAATACCTTGACCTGTAATGTCAAATGCCGTCCCATGGTCCGGTGAAGTTCGAACAAAGGGTAAACCAATGGTAGTGTTGACGGCTCGGTCAAATGCGACTAATTTTACTGGGATTAAACCTTGGTCATGATAGAGCGCTAGGTAGGCATCATAGGGGTCGGATTGGTTGGGATGATACCAAGCCTGACCTAAACTTACCCAAAGTGTATCTGGAGGTACAGGACCATCTAAGTAAAGCTGGGGAAGTTTTTGACGCTCCTTCTGCAACCAGGGAATTAGGCAATCTTGCTCTTCATTACCTAGCTGACCTTGTTCACCACTATGAGGGTTTAACCCAGAAATAGCAATCCGGGGTGTCTTTAGTCCAAAATCATCTCGTAAGCAATCTACCAGTAACTCAAGTTTGCTGCTCATTAATTGAGTTGTAAGGCTGTCTGGCACTTGACGCAAAGGAATATGGGTGGTGGCAACGAGAGTGCGTAGTTGGTAATTACTGTGGGGCGATCGCGCTACAAATAACATCCCATATCTGTTAACCCCTGAATATTTTGCCAGTACTTCTGTTTGACCGGGATAATTGTGTCCTGCAGCCTTCCATAATGACTTAGCAATCGGGGCTGTAATTATACCATCAAACTGCCCTGCAAGGGTTTGGGTAATTGCTTTTTCCAGATAAGCAAAACTTGCTGCTCCACTAGCTGCATTACCAACACCAAGAGTAATTTGCTCTTCGACTGAGGCTTCTAACTCAACATCGAGCATT
This sequence comes from Caldora sp., assembly GCA_965222765.1. Lineage (GTDB taxonomy): Bacteria > Cyanobacteriota > Cyanobacteriia > Cyanobacteriales > Coleofasciculaceae > Caldora. Next base: position 246,360 of record CBDCVG010000022.1, on the reverse strand, counting down.
GATAAGTCCTCTGGCACTGCTAATAAAGTCTTTTCCCCACTAGCCTGCTGTCGCAAGTGGGTATAGGTAGTTTTCAGCAGCGAGCGGTTACCAACTACGACAAGTTCACAATCAGCAGTGATTTCTGAGTCTGCTAGTGCTTTGAGTACCACTTCCGGACCAATTCCGGCTGGATCCCCCAAGGTTACCGCTAATCGAGGACGGCTTTGCTGGTAACTCGGTTGTTGTGTAAAGAAAGTTTTTCCTGTTTTCATTAATATTTTCCCGCCTTCCACAAGCAATTTTTGTACAACCAAATGTAGAGACGTAGCATGCTACGTCTCTACAACCCTGACACCCTCCCGCAGTCGGTGTTTCCAGCCTATTGTATTATGTAAACACCAACCAACTTAGGAGATGAAAGAGTATGAATCCTGAAATGTTCAACGCAGCCGCTTTGTCCTTTACCCTAGTTCTTGTCGGCTTGGGCTTAGGCTTTTTATTACTCAAAATTCAAGGAGGAGAAGGAGAAGCTTAGTTTGGCAGAGCGGGAGATGGGGGGACAAGGGAGAGGAGCAGATCAAGTCGCGATTCCCCATTCCCTATTCCCAAACAACAAACGACAAACGACAAACAACAATTTCTGATAGAATTTTATAGAAACGTTAAGATTCTTTACTAAAAATTTACTAATGAATTTGTTGGTCGTCGGTGCAACAGGCACTTTGGGAAGACAGGTAGTTCGTCGTGCGCTAGACGAAGACCATCAGGTACGTTGTTTGGTACGCAGTCCAAGAAAAGCTAGCTTTTTAAAAGAATGGGGAGCCGAAATCTTCCAAGGTGATCTGACTAAGCCTGAGACTCTATCCCCTGCTCTTGAAGGGATAACCGCTGTCATAGATGCAGCTACATCGAGACCAACAGATTCTCTCCGTATTCAACAGGTGGACTGGGATGGTAAAGTATCTCTAATTCAAGCTGCTGTCGCTGCTGGCGTTGAGCGGTTTGTCTTTTTCTCAATTTTGAATGCCGAGAAGTTTCCCAATGTCCCGCTGATGCAAATTAAGCATTGCACAGAACTTTTTTTGGCAGAATCAGGATTGAAATACACCATTTTGAGACCTTGTGGCTTTATGCAAGGGTTAATTGGTCAGTATGCAATCCCTATTTTGGAGGGACAGGCAGTATGGATGACTGGTGAGACTTCTCCCATTGCCTATCTGGATACTCAAGACATTGCTAAGTTTGCTGTTCGTGCTCTTGAAGTTCCAGAAACAGAAAATAAGACTTTTCCAGTTGTCGGAACTCGTGCCTGGGGGGCCGAAGAAATCATCAACCTGTGTGAGCGTTTATCCGGGAAAAATGCCAAAATTTCCCGTGTACCAATTGGATTCCTCAGGGGAATGCTCCGCTTTCTGCGCTTTTTTCAGTGGGGTTGGAATGTCTCTGATCGATTGGCATTCGCTGAGGTGTTGGCAAATGGCAAACCCTTGAATGCACCGATGGACGAAGTATATGATGTTTTTGGTCTTAACTCCCAGGAAACTACAACTCTAGAAGCCTATCTGCAAGAATACTTTAGCCGGATTATGAAGAAGCTTAAAGAAATCGATTACGAGAAAAACAAAGCCAAGAAGAAGAAAAAGACTCCTTTTAAATCTAAAACCTAGGAGAGGTTTTTGGGCAAAGCGAGGGAGAGTGTAAGATATATCACGATAAGATTAGTTGATTATAAAAAAGTAATAGATTCCTGTCCTAAGGCTTCTGCCTTAAAAAGCTCTCATAATGTAAGACCAAAATTGTCCTAATTGTAATTATTTGATCACGACGCGAACTGGTGAATATACCCAAAGCAGGCATCATCTACAACGAGATTAAACCCATAGCTTGTCGCGTCGCTGATGAGTTGCAAGACAAACTGAGTGCGATGGGCTGGGATGTTCGTATGGCTACTGGCATCGGGGGGATTTTAGGCTATTCCCGTCCTGAGTCTCCAGTATGTCATACGCCCCTAGAAAAATTAGCTCCTCCCGGTTTTGATGAGCAGATGAGTTTTGCAATTGTGCTAGGGGGAGATGGTACAGTACTATCCGCTTTTCGTCAGGTTGGTCCTTCTGGCATCCCTTTGCTGACGGTGAATACCGGTCATATGGGTTTCCTCACAGAGATTTATTTAAATCAGCTATCCTCCACCTTAGAAAAGGTAGTTAAAGGAGAGTATGAAGTTGAAGAAAGAGCAATGCTGCTGGTGCAGGTGGTACGGGATGAGCAAATTTGGTGGGAAGCACTTTGTTTGAATGAAATGGTACTCCATCGAGAACCATTAACTTGTATGTGCCATTTTGAGATTCAGATTGGGCGTCACGCACCAGTGGATATTGCCGCTGATGGGGTAATTATCTCCACTCCTACTGGTTCAACAGCTTATTCTCTGAGTGCTGGGGGAACAGTAGTAGCTCCGGGAGTACCGGTGCTACAATTGATGCCTATCTGCCCTCATTCTTTGGCATCTAGAGCTTTAATTTTTCATGAGAGTGAGCTAGTAAAGATTTTTCCTGCTACTCCCAATCAGTTAGTGATGGTATTGGATGGTAATGCTGGTTGCTATGTGTTACCAGAAGATCAAATACGAATTGAGCGATCGCTTTATTCTGCCAAATTTATCCGCTTGCAACAGCCGGAGTTCTTCCGCATTTTACGGGAAAAGTTGGGTTGGGGTTTGCCTCACATTGCCAAGCCGACTTCTGTAGAATTGCCTTAGGGAGCAAAATAAGTGTACTCTAAGTGTTTGGGAATTGTCATTTGTCATTTGTTGTTTGAGAATCGGGAATTTCTCCCTTCAGTTTCCCCAGCTCCCTACTCTGGCTCTCCTTTTCTGCTAAAGCCTTCCGAGGAGACTGTCGTCGCCGTCGATACCAAGTTGCTCCACCAACTAGCATTCCCGTCAAAGCCAAGGCGCACATTAAGGGTAAGATATTGCCACTTCTGAGAGCCTGCAAGCCAGAACCCATCATGACAAAGGGTAAGATACCTGGAACTGTGCCCAAAAGAGTACCCACAAAGTAGTCTCGGAAACGGATCGACGTTAAACCAGCTGCAAAATTGACTAATCCGTAGGGGATAATCGGCAACAGCCGAATGGCAAACATATAGAACAATCCCCCTTGACGCATCTCAGCATCCATTGCTTCCCAACGCCCTGCTAACTTACTTGCTACCAAATCTCGTCCGATAGTACGGGTAAAAGCAAAAGCTACTACCGCTGCCACTACAGCAGCAAGACTTGTCCAAAGAGTACCCCACCAGACGCCGAAAATTGCACCACCGCTGAGATTGAGTGGTGTTGAGGGCAAGATTAATATCGTCCCCACTGTATAAAGGGTGATATAAATAATCGGTGTCCAGATGCCTGCTTGCTCGAGTAAAGTCTGCAACTGTTCTTGATCGATACCTCCTAGCAGATAAACCCCCAATCCCGTCGCAACTATGCAGAAGACGGTAAACAGAAAAATGCTACTTTTAAAATTCAACACAACGGTCAGGGGATTGTAGATTGGGCGATTTTAGATTTTAGATTGACCTTGGCTGAAAAGACAATAGTTTGGCTCAAGATCTCAGTAGGAGTTAGATAAGGACAGGCAAGATGCCTGTTCCACAAGAGTTTTATCATTAATATCTGTACTTTGTTTACCTGTAATGTAAGATGTACCTTCATCCACAAGCGATCGCAGCTGTTATCAATAAAGAGGATAAAGATCGAGAACTACCCCTAACTAGGGCTTGCTGAATAAGTCGGGTGGTGACGAGAGGCTACACCAACGGCATCAGCGAAGTTGAGGGCTCATCTATACTAAGATCTGCGGTGTCCACAAATCTGACAAAGTTCTATTACCTTAGTTTGCAGGGTTGAAAGAGGTTCTGCCCCTCTTTTTAGGCTAACTTCTAACTCCAATAGTACACCCAAGGTTGAGATTAATTGCTCTAGGTGAAGGGAGCTAACTTCTTTGGAAAGGAAGTAAATGCGTTTGGGGTTACCCACCTCAGCAGCAGTAGCAATTACTTTTTGATCCTTCTCTCCTTCACTAATCATCAGCTTCACCCATAACCAGGTACGAAACTGTCCAATCAAAGTGGCAACAATTTTCAAAGCTGGTTCATTTTTGTTAATCAAGTCAGCAACTAACTCTAACGCTTTGGCTCCATGCCCTTGACGAATTGCTGCGGCTAGTTGCAGACTATTTTGAGTATTGGAGACTACTAAGGTAGCCACAGTACTATCATCCAAGGGTGCGGAAGTATTTCCAGCATAGATGCGTAACTTTTCCAATTCGTTGAACAGTTGCCGCGTTTGGTTACCTACTGACTGTGCCAACAGTTCCGTAGCAGCAGGAGTGAGTTTAACCCCAACTTCCCTAGAGCAGGACTTTACCCGCTGCACCAGCTGTTCAGTTTTCCAAGGGGGGATGAGAGAAAACTCCTGAATGTGAGCGTATTTTTGTAGTAGTTTAGTCGATTTGAGCCGCCCATCCGGTCGATTACGACTCGTTAGTAACAAAACTGACTCTTGAGGAATCTGCGGTAGAGTACGATTTAGTTCTGCTAGCAAGTTTTCTGAACATTGCTGGCATAGGGGTGTATCAACTAACCAAACCAAACGCCCACCCATACCAAAGGGTGGAGTCATTGCCTGATTGAGCGCCTGAATCAGGGCATCTGGTTGTTCGGGAGAAATTTTGTCATAGTTAAAGCTAATCCAGCTGGTATCAAGTACAGATTCACGCAGTTTGCTTACAGCTTGAGCTATGGCAAAGTCATCTTCTCCCCAGTAGAGGTAAATTGTCATAAGAACCACAAGTGAGGGGATCAAGATTGGACGATACTTATCAAACTTATCTCAATCGAGTAGCGCGGCTGCTCATACCAACCGCCTATCAGTCTCAGTTGCAGCATATCCAAGAGTCACCTAAGTTTCAGCTTCTGCCAGATGGCACTAGAGGAGCAGCACCTTTTCCTGGCTATACAGTGATTACACCACCTTGGGAAGAAGACTTGGAGAATTCGGAATTCTACACTTGCTTAAAAGAGTTACAACAAAAACTGTTGCAGCAACTAGACCAGGGTTTAATCGTAACAATACCTCCCGATAGCTTTCATTTAACTTTGGCAGATTTAATTTGGGAGAATGCTTATCGTGAACGCCAAGCAGAAAATCCGGAGTATGAGCAGCAACTACAACAACTGGTAGCATACAGCTTTCACAAGTATCAACAGTCAAGTTCTAGCAGCAATACCATTAGCTGGCAGTTATTAGGTTTGATGGTAATGCCTAGAGCTATAGGTGTGTGTTTAGCTCCCAATAACCAAGACTCCTACGAACAGATTAAGCAATTTCGCAGGTCAATTTATCAAAATCGCGGTTTGATTGGTTTAGGAGTTCAACAGCAGTACCATTTTACTGCCCATGTTACTTTAGGATATTTTGGTGAGATTCCACCACACCTAGAACGTGATCGCCTCGGCAATATTTTGTCAGAATTGAATAGCCAAGTACTACCCCAAAAAGCGATCGCTTTTTGTATTCGACGGGCAGAATTGCGGAAGTTTGACGATATGACACACTACTATAGGGAATCTGAATGGCCAGTACTGGAGTTCTAATAGCAAAATATTTTTCTCTTCCCTGCTCCCTGGTTTCTCGAGAGCGCCCGACGGGCGTAATTGGCAAGATGCCAGTTCCACAATTGATACCCTACACCCTACACCCTCACTCGCCTTGGAGTGTTTCTCGAGAGTGACCTGAAGTAATGGAAAAAATTCTGTAACTTCAGGTGAACTTTATACGTAAACCCTCATACAAAGCGGATGATCGGACTCGAACCGACGACATTCAGCTTGGGAAGCTGACGTTCTACCACTGAACTACACCCGCGAAGTTCTCAAAGTAAGAATTTGTACACCATTATACTCAAGATTTTCCAAGTTAGATTGACTTAAGCGGCTATATCTCCCATCCCTTTCTCAACAGATAACCCAACCCCTTGTTTATCACTGGCAAGAGCATCTTGACAAAGATAAAATGTATGTATCAAAAAACTAACATCTTGCGCTGTGGGGAATCTATCTTTTTAATAGAAGTATGATTTTTTGGCGGTTATCTGTAAGATGTAAGAATTGTAAAAATGTTGTGCTGCTGAGGTCAAAGCTAAGCCCTATTCTTCTAAGGGAGTGGGTTAGAGTCAAATCAAAGCATTTAGGGGAAAGAAGTTTAACCAGCAACAGGCTTTTCCAGTATTGTTATCACGATTTAGCAATGCTCTAAAAACATTGCACTCAGTAAGGGTGAGTATCAAGCATGTTTAACGCAACTGAGATTTTGATCGATTCGTTTGTGGAAAAACTTCGGGTAGGTTATCGCCGGACTTACGGAGGGCTGAATACGAACTACGAAGACATTATTGCCTGGGCTGGAAACATGGCAATGGAAAATATTGCCAACAGCGATGCCCTCTATCACAATGTCGAACATTCAATCCTGGTTGCCTTAGTGGGACAGGAAATTTTGCGATGTAAACAGATCCGGGAAGGCAAAGTTACCCCTGACGACTGGTTACATTTTATTATTTCTCTGGTATGCCATGAAATTGGCTATGTTAAGGGAGTATGTCGCGACGATAAAGATTCTGAAAGACTTTACGCAACGGGAAAAAATGATGAAATGGTTCATCTGTCCCCAGGAGCTACTGATGCTGCTCTAACTCCTTATCATGTAGACCGGGCAAAATTATTTATTGATGAGCGCTTTGGTGGTCACAAAATAATTGATGCTGAGTATATCAAGCGTAATATTGAACTAACTCGTTTTCCTGTGCCCCATGAGGGAGATCATAAAGATACAGTTAACTATCCTGGCTTGATTCGTGCCTCTAATTTAATTGGTCAAATGTGTGACCCCCACTATCTCAAGAAAATAGGTGCTTTGTACCACGAGTTTGAAGAAACGGGGGTGAACAAAATTCTAGGGTATCGCCATCCTGGAGAACTACGGCGCAACTATCCTAAATTTTACTGGAATGGAGTTTATCCTTATGTCAAGGATGCTCTACGCTATTTGTCTCTCACCCAACAAGGTCAACAAATAGAAGCAAACCTCTACTCAAATGTTTTTGTTGTCGAACATGAAGCATCTGAAGAGGAATCTAAGGAGCTAGCTCAACAGCTTAACTCTTGAGAAACAGGAGGCAGGAGGCTCCAAGGCAGAAGGCGAGGGATGAAGGCAAGGTGGCGCTTAAAAGCGCCGTGTGCTACAAGATTATCATGATTTAATCGCGATAAATGTTAGTCTACGAAGCCAAGTTAAAAGGTAAACAATATCAGTATAGATGGCTAGATGAAGCCATTCGTACTGGATTGTTTATCCGTAATTCTTGCCTTCGTTATTGGGAAGATGGTCACGCCAAGAGTCGCAATGACTTATACAAATATGTCACTCGATTAGCAAAGGATAGTGATTTCCCTTGGGCTAGCAAACTTAATTCCCAAGCTCGTCAAGCTATGGCAGAACGTGCGTACGCTGCAATCTCTCGTTTCTTTGATAACTGCAAGCGTCAGATACCAGGGAAAAAGGGTTATCCCAAGTACAAGAAAAACAGACCAAATTATGGCTCTGTAGAGTACAAAGTAACAGGTTGGAAACTCTCCGAAAATCGAAATAGGATAACTTTCACTGATGGCTTTAAAGCCGGTGAGTTTAAGCTCTATGGTAGTCGAGATTTAAACTACTATCAAATTAAGCAAATTAAGCGAGTTAGGGTAGTACGCAGAGCTGATGGTTATTATGCCCAGTTCTGTATTGAGAAGGTCCGTGTTGAGGAGCAGCCACCAACAGGCAAAACTGTTGGATTGGATGTTGGCATTTCAGCTTTCTACACAGACTCTGAGGGCAACAAAGTCGTTAACCCCAAATACTTGAGGAAGTCACACAAAGCTCTCAAGCGGCTACACAGGAGAGTGTCTCGAAAATTCAACAAGGGTCAACTACAGTCGAACAACTACAAGAAAGCTAAGCAAAAACTAGCCAAAAAGCACCTAAAAGTAAGCAGGCAGCGTAAAGACTTTGCAGTGAAGACAGCATTGTGCGTAGTCCGGTCTAACGACTTGGTAGCCTATGAAGACTTGAAGGTGCGTAATTTAGTTAAGAACCATTGTCTAGCTAAATCAATTGCTGATGCTAGCTGGACAATGTTTAGAACATGGGTAGAGTACTTTGGGAGGGTATTTGGGACAGTAACTGTTGCCGTTCCTCCCCACTACACCAGCCAAAACTGTTCTAACTGCGGCAGTACAGTCAAGAAATCTCTCAGTACTCGTACCCACAATTGTTTGTGTGGAACGGTGCTAGATCGAGACGAGAATGCCGCGAAAAACATTTTGAAATTAGGATTGCGTACCGTGGGGCACACGGGAATATTTCAGTCTGAGTACTGGATAAACGCTTCTGGACAGATGAGCCTATGGTGTATTGATGAAAATCTATATACTAAGCTTGCTGATTGAAGGAAGAATCCTCGCCGCTTTTAGCGCGGGGAGTGTCAATTTGGGTATATATCCTGAGGTGAATTTAAAACAAGTATGAACTGGTGGCAGAGACTCAAAAAGAACCCCCTCGCCCGTTTAGGAGCATTACTACTACTTATTTTTTATTTGAGTGTCATCGCGGCTGACTTTGTCGCTCCCTATGATCCTTATACATCCCAACCAGATGGTTCTCTGCTACCACCAACTCAGATTTATTGGCGTAATCAGCAGACAGGGAAATTTATTGGTCCCCACGTTTATCCTACAACCCAGGGACCTACAAGTCTGGCAACTGGCGATCGCGAATTGATTGTAGATCAACAAAGTCCCTCACCGATAAGGTTATTTGTTAAAAGCTCCGAATACAAACTGCTTTGGCTAATACCCGCAAATCTGCACCTATTTGGCACAGTTGGTGAAGGCAAAATTAACATATTAGGTACAGATGAGCAGGCTCGTGATCAATTCAGTCGTCTAGTGTATGGCGGTCGTATCAGCCTTAGCATTGGTTTAGTAGGAATTGCTATCTCTTTTCCTCTCGGCTTATTAATTGGTGGCATATCCGGTTACTTCGGTGGATGGGTAGATGCTATATTGATGCGTATCGCAGAAGTGTTAATGACAATTCCTGGTATTTACCTACTGGTAGCCCTTGCCGCTGTCCTACCACCAGGATTGACTAGCGCCCAGCGGTTTTTATTAATTGTCATGATTACCTCTTTCATTAGTTGGGCTGGATTAGCAAGGGTAATTCGTGGACAAGTGTTGTCGATTAAAGAACGGGAATTTGTCCAGGCGGCAAGAGCTATGGGCGCTAAACCCTTTTACATTATCGTTCGCCACGTTTTACCTCAGACAGTGACCTATGTAATTATTTCGGCAACTCTGGCAATTCCTAGCTTCATTGTGGCAGAATCGGTACTGAGTTTGATTGGATTAGGAATTCAGCAACCTGACCCCTCCTGGGGTAATCTGCTATCTATTGCTACCAATGCTTCAATTTTAGTGCTACAACCCTGGTTGATTTGGCCTCCAGCGTTGTTGATTATCCTAACAGTGTTAGCATTTAATCTGCTAGGGGATGGTCTTCGTGATGCTCTCGACCCTCGTTCTCTTCAGCGCTAGTGGGACTTAAACGAAGTTTAAGCCCAAATATACCCCAAACCCTTTGGGTGTGGTCAAAACCTGTTGGTAGTATGGCAACAAGGTGATTGAAGTACATTCTTTCTCAGAAATTTCCTTAATACTTAATAGCTCTTCTAGATGTGGCAAATACGAAGGTGGCACAATCCCTGGAACTGTAGCTGAAGCACATTGGTCAGATTAAACACCTACCCAAGGAATTTTTAACGCCACTGACCAATTATTGAGGCTATTTTATATGTTGTACAAAGCTTTATCAATTTGTACCTTAGTTGCTCTCGCTCTAGTAGAGTTAACCACCCAGGCACTTGCTAATCCCAACTTAACTACTTCCACCCAGAAACCAACAGATAGAAACCATGTAGTTACTGTTGAGGAATCTCCAAGTGAGTCTAACAATACTAATAATGTAGTAGTTACTGCAACTCCTAGATCTGCTCAATCCACAAATACTAGAACTATTTCCCCGTCCAATGAAATATCTGCTAGGTCTAGCAGTAATAATAATATCACTGATGATTTTGCTGTAACTGCTACCGATGTTCAGATAGTCGGTGTTTCAGAAGAATTGCAGCAAGTTATCTTGAAGCAAATTAGTACTCGTCCCGGTGGTTCCACTAGTCAAAGTCAGCTGGAAAAAGATGTGGCAGCAATTTTGAATACTGGTTTATTTGCTGATGCTAGTGCAACCCAAGCAAGTAATCAAAATGGTTGGAGTGTAGTCTATCAGGTTACACCAATAGTAGTAAAATCTATCCAACTCTCTGGTAACCAGGTTCTTACTCCAGCAGTTGCTAATGAGTTATTCCAATCCCAATTCGGTAACCCAATCAGCCCTGCAACCCTCAATCAGGGAGCCGAAAAACTCAACCAATGGTATAAGGATAACGGTTATACGATCGCACAAGTATTGGCAGTGCAACCAACAGCTAATGGTGTAGTCAAAATTGAGGTAGCTGAAGGGGTAATTGGGAATATCAATCTGCGCTTTTTGGATGAAGAGGGTAAGCCAACCGAAGGGCGTACCCGTGAAGATTTTCTTAAAGATGACTTGCAACTGAAGTCTGGTGACTTATTCCGTGTCGATGTAGCGCAACAAGACTTACGGCAGCTGTACCAACTAGGGTTATTTAACCAAGTTGACATCTCTCTCAACGGCGATGCTAGAAACATTGATGTCATTTATGAACTTACCGAAAGAGCTGCTCGTACAGTTAATGTTGGTGGTGGCTACAACGATACCAATGGTATTTTCGGCACAATTAGCTACAAAGACAGTAATGTAGGTGGTGTCAACCAGAAGCTAGGATTTGAGCTGCAGTTAAGTCCACGGGATCTACAGTTTGAAGGGAATTACGGCAGCCCTTACCGTGCCACCAACCCTGATAAACCGGGCTATAATGTCGAAGCCTTTAGGCGTAGAACAGTATCCCGCACCTTTGAGGGTGACTTGCCTTTGGAGGGTAACCAAGAGTTTGAAACTCCCAACGAAGGACATTTCGGCGGTGGTATCACCTTGACTAAACCACTGAATGGTTGGGATACTTCAGTAGGCTTAAACTACGATCGCACCAGTATTCGCGATCGCGATGGTAATCTCCTTCCAGAAGACCCCCTAGGTAATCCCCTGTCTTTCAGTGATACTGGCATTGACGACTTAGTAAGTTTATCCCTAGCAGTAGCTAAAGACCAACGGGATAATCCCATTAATCCTACTGAAGGTTCCCTCCTCAGCTTTAGTACAGAACAATCTGTGCCAATTGGTAGCGGCAATATCCTTATGAACCGGCTTCAGGCAAATTATTCTCATTACCTACCGGTGAGTTTATTCAGTGGTGAAAACCCAGAAGTATTCGCTTTTAATGTCCAAGGGGGCACAACAATTGGTGACTTACCTCCTTACCGTGCCTTTAACTTGGGGGGACAGAATTCCGTGCGAGGTTATGGAAGTGGTGATGTTGCCAGTGGTCGCAGCTATGTGTTAGCTTCCGCTGAGTATCGTATTCCCATCTTTAAGCCAGTAGGTGCAGTCTTATTTGCTGACTTTGCTTCTGACTTGGGTTCTGCTCCCAGTGTGCCAGGAGAACCAGGAATAGTAAGGGGTAAACAAGGAAGCGGCTTTGGTTACGGAGGTGGTTTGCGGGTAGACTCACCCATTGGTGTCCTCAGAGCAGACTACGGCTTTAATGATCAAGGTAACAGCAAACTCCAGTTTGGTATCGGTCAAAGGTTTTAATTTTACAGCAAATTTCATCTCTTTTAACTGATCCCCCGGAAGACAGCACGGGGGATTTCGTGTTATTTGTTGTTAGTTGTTGGTTATTGGTAATAACAAATAATACCAAATACTCAAATAAGCAAACATGAAGCAATTCTGGTTGAAACAACCTCGAGAAATCAAAAATACTATTTTAGCAGTTGCTTTGGTTGCAGCTGTTGTCTTATATTTATACTTTTTCAAATTTGAAGGTAATATTACCGGTTTTTTCAGAATTGGTTCAATTCTGCCTCTGTCACCTTTTCTTAAAAATCAAGACATTTTTATTTATCAAGGAGAACTCGGATATGATGGTCAAATGTTCCTCAGTCTTGCCCTGGATCCATTCTTGCAAGACTCAGGTACAATTGATGCTCTGGATCACCCGCAATATCGTTACCGAAGAATTCTTTATCCCTTATTAGGATATATTTTCGGTTTCGGCAATTCCCAGCTGATTCCCTACATCATGGTTGGGATTAACTGTTTCTGTATTGTCCTCATCGTTTTTGTCAGCAGTTTATACCTGAAAAAATATTCTGGCATAACTTGGCAAGGACTGCTGGTACTTTGCATACCAGGAGTTTGGATAATTTTGTCCCTGTCAACGGCAGGCTTGTTGAGTAGTTTGCTTTTAGTTACTGCTTTGTATTGTTATCGCAATAATCAACCTCTTGCTACCGCATTGTCTATCGCCGCAGCTTGTCTTAACCGCGAGATTATGCTGTTGATGTGGTTAGCACTTTTATTCACCAGTATCTGGGAGCGTAAATGGCAGCAATTGCGACATCTGTTGTGGGCTTGGTTACCAGCAGCAATTTGGAATATCTATGTTGTCTATCGACTCCAGTTTCAAGGAACTTCTGGAGTCAGTGAAAATTTTGGTTATCCGCTGGTAGGTATATTTAACAAGCTAGCTTTTCTGGTTACTGATGGCTCACCTGCCAAGAACATCTTTGAAGCTTACTCATTTAGCTTTTTGCTAGTTATTTGTGTTTCAATTTTCCTAATATATAGAGAACGCTACCAAAATAACAAAGTCATAATAATTGCTACAATATTTTACGGAATGCTCTTGCTGATGAGCAGCTTTAATATATTAAATTATTATCTAAATTACTCTCGTGTTTATATAAATCTATATTTTTTACTCTTGCTAGCTGCAACTTATCGCTATGTTTTAGGGAAAACTATACTATTTATTGGGGCGGGCTTGGCAAGTATTACTTTTTTATTAGCCCATTCCTAACTAGAGCTTGCTGAATAAGTCGTAATTTTCAGGTTGCCATAGGTGCTAGGTGGTAGGTGTTAGGTAAGGTTAATGGTAGTAGGTGGAATGGTTCTTATCTCACGCCCTGAGAAGACCCTCACTTTTAGTGATGGGATGAATCAGGGCTACCTTGGTTTTGCACATATTTTTTAAGCTGTTCTATCGTTACACCACCACAGCTAGCTACAAAATAAGAGCCTGTCCAAAAGACACGTTTGTGATAAGTAGCCGATACTTCAGGTTCAAATTCTCTCCACATTGTCTTAGATGATGTGGATTTTAAATTAACTATAAGGTTACTCAATAATTTGTGTGGAGGATAAGTAGGTTTGGTATGAAAAACTGAACTATGTTAAGAAAAGTCAACATATGCAACAAGCCTTCCATAGAGAGGGCAAATCTTTATTCGCAAGTTAAGCAGGTAAGCAAAATTAATTGCACATTGCCCAAAACTTAAAGCCTGACAAGATAATGGTCCAAAAAGAAGCCAACTGCAAATATTTTCCCTCCACCCCTTCTTTTCATTACCCCCCCTGAACAGTTACAATGAGTGCAGTAGGGGCGGAGCATTCCCTATGCTGATCACTTGAAAGAAAATTCGTGATCGCTTCCCGACAAAATCTCCTTAGGTTGGCATTTGATTGGAGAGAATGCGAGACTGAGGGTAGCGGCAGAATGCACCTACCAAAATTTTTTGTATTCGCATAACTAGCTAAGATCTGATGAGAAAAATACTGACTGCACTAGCGACTACATCTCTATTATTGGGAAGTCACACAACCAGTACAAGCAGACCCTTGTAGGGCTTATGTAGTTAATGCCCCTAACGCTCCAAATGGATACAGGGAAGTAAATAATTGTCCTATTATCAATGGTACATTCGTAAATTCTGACTGGAAAGTAGAAATAGGTCGGTATGAACCTCTTACTTACTATTACAGAGGTACAAGCCGAAGTGATGGTAGTTCTATCGAAATTGTAGATGGTAATGTCAAAGGTACTACCAACAGACCACAATATTTTTTCTACAACGGAGACTTTGCCTACGTCGTCACTTTCCAAAATTCTGACCCTAACACAATCCGATTGGAGATATATCAAGGTCAGCGTAGGATTTTAAACCAATTGCTGTATCGTTGACTGGAGTAAGTCCCATCAGGGAGTAAGTAGGTTTGGGGATGAAAAACTGAACTATGTAACAAAAGATGAAGTGTGTAAATGGGAAGGAAATCAATACTGCAAGGGCTCGGAAAGAAGGGAGATATTATTCGCGTAATTAACGCGCGAACAATCCAACTACTTCACCATCGTTCGTTGCTTGGGACTTCCTGTTGTCATATAAGTCAGACCAAGATTGATGTAGAGCAGCCAAGGTTCTGTGTAATCCTTCGATTTGAGTACGCCTGGTTACTTGCATGAGGGCATCAATATGAGCATGTGTGCCCCCTTTGCCCAAATGTTTATATTTACTCATCTTTCCCGACTTGGTGGGAAAAATTGGCTCGGTGGCGTGTAATTTGTAGTACCAATAAGTTCTCTCTTTTCCCCGTGCTTGATAACGCATGACACGACATCCAGGTGGCGCAACAACTCCTGTGGATTCAATTCGTTGAATTTCTTCAGAAATACTAGCAATGGCAGCACTAATCAAGTCGGCTCTTTGTTCAAGGTCGTCAGTTTTGTTCCTCATTTATTGAAGTAAGTATACAGAGAAAAAGACTAAAAACTTGTTCGCGTATATTTTACGCGAATCTTTGCCAATCTATATATTATCTGATATTGACCTACAATTCCCCTTATGAGTTGGCTAATTGCAGAGATTTTAGATACTCAACTCCCCTTGAGCCTGTTTTCTCTTCTAATCCAACTCCGAATCAAGACACCAAATTAATCACTTGGAGTGTTCGCGTAATAATTACGCGAACATAGCCCACTCCTTTCCTCTCCCTTGCAGTATTGGGAAGGAAATTTGTAGCGCTGAGTCTGATATTCTCCAGCTTCGGCTCTGGCTTCGACTCCATCCATGATCGCATAAGCCAAATCTAGCTCGTCCTCAAACATTTGCCCTGCAATCTCATGAGCCTTAAGCTGATGCCACTCACTTTCAATGGGATTCATCTCGGAGCAATATTTGGGCAAAAAGTGGATCTTGCTTGCTTTTATGACTCTGGCGGGTGCGTTTCCAGATAATCCCCTTTTTTTGAGCAACTCTCTCAAGTGCCCTGGACTCAATTTCACTCCTCTTTCTTCCTCTAGCTTTTGTGCTAATTGCAAAGAGTTATAAGTTCGTCCTTCTGAGAGGAGTATTTTTTCCAAATATTCCATATTTTCTTCTTTCCAACGTCGCTGTTTTCCTCGTCCGGCTGCGTCCCACAGCCCTCCTAAACCCCTTTGTTGCCAGCGATGAAGCGTTTCTCTTACTGTCTGTTGGTTCCACTGGAAAAATTCAGCTATCTTTTCTACGTACCAGCCTCTGTTGCTCAGGCGCACAACTTCTGCTCTATCTTTGACTTGTTGCTGCACTTTCTCCCCTTTACGTAGTTCAAAAAGGGTTCTATCTTCCTCCTGACTCAAATGTGCTCTTAGGCGTGCACCCATTATTTTTGGCATTCCTCCCGATTTTTTCTCTTTACCTTCCTTAATATACTTCAGTTTTTCTACCCATACCTACTTAGCTGATGAGCAGATGTACATAGTCTGACTCTCCGTTTTTTTCAGCAACACTTCCACAGTCTGTCTGACTCCAGCAGAAATGCGCTCTTTATTTTCACACCATTCGGTAAAAGTGTTGTAGTTATCATTCTGTTTTGGCTGTGCAGCACTTGCTGGTAACGCACATACTGTTGCGCTCAAGCAACAGGTTATACCTATACAAGCTAGGGTATTTTTTCCGAATTTTTGCAACATAAAACAGGTTCCTGCAAAGAATTGCTGCATGTCTAGTTTCTGCTTAAATACACCCCTCATTCCCCACAATAGCGAATGTCTTAATTAACAGTTTTCCCTCATACATAAGATTTAATCTACCCTCTGAACCGACCTCACTTTCCACAAATTCTCACGCCAACATCCGCAAACACTTTTTTCTCTCAAAAACCTGTTACAGCAAGATTTACAGCAAAAACGTTTGTCTCAGTCTAAGATAGATGTCAAACTTCAGGTACGATTGAGAATCGTAGGAAGATCAAACCCTAGAACCTATACGATGCCTAATATCTACACTGTAGAAATTCAACACGAAGGTACTACCCATACAATAGAAGTACCAGAAGATAAAAAAATTCTTGAAACTGCTCAAGAGGCTGGTATAGATTTACCTAATTCCTGCAATGCAGGAGTATGTACTACTTGTGCCGGTCAAATTTCAGAAGGAACTGTAGAGCAGAGTGACGGGATGGGCGTTAGTCCAGATCTCCAAGCTGAAGGGTATGTCTTGCTCTGTGTTGCTTATCCTCGCTCCAACCTTAAAATTGAGGCAGGAAAGGAGGATGAAGTATATCAGCGCCAATTTGCTCAGCCTTCCAAGTAAACCGGAGAAGGGGAGCAGGGGAAATACGGAGACACGGAGACGCGGAGACGCGAAGAAAATTCCCAATTCCCAATTCCCAATTCCCAATTCCCAATTCCCAATTCCCAAACAACAAACAACAATTCCATGACAACACATTTTATTACCGCAGAAATCGACCTCCAGGAATCGCCAACTCAACTGCATCAAGAAATTGAAGCTCAACTGCAAGAACAGGGAGAACCCCTGCGCTGGGCGGTTACTGGTGTGGATACCCAAAAGCAGAAAGCTCAGGTGGAGGCAATTGTTATCGTCGAAGAACAGAACCCTATTGAAGCGTGAATCAGCGTCCCTATACTGTTGTTTTAATTGTCCCTACTGGTATTGGGGCATCAATTGGGGGCTATGCGGGAGATGCCTTACCGGTAGCAAGAGCGATCTCACAAATTTGCGATCGCTTAATTACTCATCCTAATGTCCTCAACGGTGCTCAGTTGTACTGGAATTTACCCAACGCTTCCTATGTAGAAGGCTATGGGCTTGACAAATTTGCCGCTGGCTGTTGGGGATTACGCCCAGTCCATCAGAACCGGGTGGGATTAATTCTTGATCAAGGCATTGAACCAGACTTGCGCCTCAGGCATATTCAAGCAGCTGATGCTACTAGAGCTACCTTGGGGTTAAATCTAACAGACTATATAGTCACAGATACTCCTTTACAAGTGGAATTACGGACAGCTGCATCGGGGGCGAGTTGGGGTACAATAGGTAACCCTGACAGTTTGTTGCGAGCGGCGGAGGTATTGATTAAACAGGCAAGAGCAGAAGCGATCGCAGTTGTTGCCCGCTTCCCTGATGAGACAGATGACGAAGCCTTGCAAGCTTACCGTCATGGACAGGGAGTAGATTATCTTGCTGGTGCCGAAGCGGTGATTAGCCATCTAGTAGTTCGTACCTTTCAAATCCCTTGTGCCCATGCACCAGCACTGATGCCTCTACCTCTAGATCCACACATATCTCCTCGCTCTGCTTCTGAAGAATTGGGTTATACCTTCTTACCCTGTATACTGGTAGGACTAAGTCGCGCTCCCCAATTTGTGGTCAAAACCTCTCTCTCTCAGACTACGTCTCCCAAGGTCATTAGCTCTTCAGCTCCAGCCGATATCTGGGCAGAAGCAGTGGATGCCGTAGTTGTACCTGCAAGCGCTTGTGGAGGAAGTGCCCTGCTGAATTTTAGTCAGTCCCGTACCCAAATTATTGCAGTTGAGGAAAACCAAACCTCCATGCAAGTGTTCCCAGAATATTTAGGGATTAAAGCAATGGGAGTAAACTCTTATTTAGAGGCACTGGGTTTCCTGGTTGCTCATCGCGCTGGCATCAGTATTGATGCCCTTAATCCATCCTTATCGTCCTTGCATCGTTTATCGAGTTCCTAGTGGCAAAACAGCTTCCCGAGCATCCCGAAATAGAACCGTTATCTCGCACCCAAGTTTTAATCGCTATGGGTGTTACCGCTGTAGTGTTACTATTTTGTGCAAAACTCTGGCTACAATTTGGCTCCGTCACTCTTCTACCCGTCAGATTTACTACTGAAGCTGTACTCTTAGGGCTAGGTATAGCGGTGATAATTACTGCTGCGAGTAGCCTAATTTATCGCCTTTGGCCTGCTTACCGCCAAAGTGCTGACTTTTACTTAGAGTTAGTTCTCAAGCCTTTAATCTTACCAGATCTGATTTGGCTGGGGTTGTTGCCCGGTATGAGTGAAGAATTATTGTTTCGGGGCGTAATGTTGCCAGCAATTGGTTTAAATGCTGTTGGCATAGTTGCCACTAGTCTACTATTTGGTATTTTGCACCTGAGCGGTTCACAACAATGGCCCTACGTGATTTGGGCATCTGTAGTAGGTTTACTGTTAGGGTTTAGTGCTGTCGCAACAGACAATTTGTTAGTACCGATTGTGGCTCATGTAATTACTAATTTACTTTCCAGCTACCTGTGGAAAAGGGGAAATAGGGAAGTTGAAGCCTAAGGTTGCGAGGAATTTAGAATTTAGAATTTAGAATTTAAGAATGTAGTGCGAGCGTCTCGCTCGCGAGCAATTAGTCAAACGCGAGCAAGATACTCGCACTATTCACTCATTTTAGGTGTGTTACTCCACTAGTGAGATTGCACTTCTGTGCAACAACACCCCACCTTACTAAACATCGCTATATAATAGACACCTACAAAATAACTGACTTGAGCAGAGATTCTTGATGAAGCAAAGGTGCATCGAGCAATTGGGAATGACTGAAACCAATTCTCTCTGCTCAGGTAATAATCTCCAGGTATCGGTAAAGAAAAACGCCAGCAAGTTTATCAGTTGGCAGTTGTTGATAGCCTTGGGAATAACTGGCACACTCACCCTGGTTGGAAGTTCTGCTTTAGCTCAGAGCAACATCGTACCTGATAACACCCTGGGAGTTGGAGAAAATTCTCAGGTTATACCCAACTTTAATGGTTTGCCGATTGAAGCAATTACTGGTGGAGCACAACGGGGTCAAAATCTGTTCCACAGTTTCGCTGAATTCAATGTTGCTGTAGGCAGAGGAGCCTATTTTTTGCCTGATGCCGCTATCGAGAATATTTTGGCAAGGGTTACAGGTGTTAATCCTTCTGAGATTTTAGGTACTCTTGGCACCATTGGTGGCTCTCAACCTAATTTATTTCTGATTAATCCCAATGGCATTATCTTTGGGGAAAATTCAAAACTGGATGTAGGTGGTTCGTTTGTGGCAACCACTGCCAATGCAGTGGGGTTGGGCGATACTGGAAGATTCAGCGCCTCGGAACCTGACAGCAGTAACCTACTTGATATCAACCCTGATGTCTTATTTTATAACCGCCTCTCTAATCAAGCCGAAATTGTCAATCGCTCTACTGCTATCTTTCCTGTATTGTTCTTTTCTTTTAATGGCTTGCCACTTGATTTTGGACTTCAGGTTGCAGAAGGTGAGAGTCTGTTGCTCTTGGGTGGAGATGTGAGGTTAGAGGGCGGAAGATTGAGGGCTCCGGGGGGTAGAGTTGATCTAGGAGGACTATCAGCACCAGGAACAGTTGGGTTGAATGCTGATAGCGGTAATCTCAGTTTGAGTTTTCCCGATGATGTAGCCAGAGCTGATGTCTCACTGACTAATGGAGCTCAGATGCGTACTATTGCTGGGGGTAATGGTAGTATTGCGATTAATGCCCAAACAGTAGATATTTTGGGAGAAAGTGTTCTCTTCGCAGGGATAGAACCAGGTAACGGCTCAGTTGACAGCAAAGCGGGGGATATTGAGATTAATGCGACTGAGACAGTAGGTGTAAGGATTATTGCTGCTGATAGAGTACGCTTTGATGGTGTCGGTAGTAATGGACTCTCTAGTGGAGCTTTCAGTGCAGTGGAAGCAGAAGCAGTAGGTGATGGTAGGGACTTGGAAATTACTACTGGTTCTCTTGAAGTGACTAATGGTGCTATCCTTTCTGCTAGTACTTCCGGACAAGGAAATGCTGGAGGTGTGAAGATTAATGCTACTGATAGAGTACGTTTTGATGGTGTTGGCAGTAATGGAACTTCCAGTGGAGCTTTTAGTGCAGTAGAAGCAGGAGCAATAGGTAATGGTAGTGACTTGGAAATTACCACTGGTTCTGTAGAAGTTACCAATGGCGCTATCCTTTCTGCCAGTACTAGTGGACAGGGAAATGCTGGAGGCGTGAGGATTCGAGCTAATGATACAGTGCGTTTTGATGGTGTCGGCAGTAACCAACAATCTAGTGGAGCCTTTAGTTCAGTCGAAGCAGGAGCAGTAGGTAATGGTAGTGATTTAGAGATTACCACTGGTTCTGTAGAAGTTACCAATGGCGCTATCCTTTCTGCCAGTACTAGTGGACAAGGAAATGCTGGAGGTGTCAGGATTATTGCTGCTGAGAGAGTGCTATTTGATGGTGTTGGCAATAATGGAACTTCCAGTGGAGCTTTCAGTTCAGTAGAAGCATCAGCAGTAGGTAATGGTAGTGACTTGGAAATAAATACTGGCTCTCTAGAAGTTACTAATGGCGCTCAACTTTCTGCCAGAACAAGTGGAAAGGGAGATGCTGGAGGCGTAAGGATTCGAGCTACTGATACTGTGCGTTTTGATGGTGTCGGCAGTAACCAACAATCCAGTGGGGCTTTTAGTGGAGTGGCAGCAGGAGCAGTAGGTGATGGTAAGGATATTGAGATTACCGCTGGCTCACTTTCCTTAACTGACGCCTCCATAACCTCCGAAAGTCAAGGAAATGGCACCGCTGGTAACATCACCATCAATACTCGCCACAACCTAGAAACTAACCGCAGTAGCATCAGCGCCACCACCCTATCTGGTGACGGTGGCAATATCACCTTGGGAGTAGGGGATTTATTACTCATGCGGGACAACAGTAAAATCTCTACTAGTGCAGGAGTTGCAGGTGCTGGTGGAGATGGAGGCGATATCACGATTGGTGCTGATTTTGTTGTTGGTGTTTCCAGGGAAAATAGTGACATTACTGCCAATGCTTTCAACGGTTCAGGAGGAAATATCACCATTACAACTCAAGCCATCTTTGGACTGCAATTTCGCGATCGCCTTACTCCCTTAAGTGATATTACCGCTAGTTCGGAGTTTGGTTTAGATGGTACGTTTATACTCAATCTGCTTTTCCCGATTGATGTCACCCAAGGCTTAGTAGACTTACCTTCCAACTTAGTCGATGCTACCAAACTAATCGACCGCCGTTGTACTCCTGGTGACTCTTTCCGGCAGAGTAGCTTTTATATTACAGGACGTGGTGGCATTCCCCAAAATCCTACAGAGATGCTGGATGCTGATGCTACGGTGAGTAATTGGGTTACCCTTGATTCCTTTGAAGAAAATGGGGACGATACTAATAGTAATACCAATCCTACCAGCAGCAATTCCCAACAGATTATCGAAGCTCAAGGAATAGTCAGAACTCCCGATGGGCAACTATATCTCGCTGCTGAAGTACCAACAGTAACGCCTCATGGGCAATGGATTCCAGCCGTTGATTGCTACACTTTCCGCAATTGATAAGCAGTTGGGTTAAGCGATCGTGCGACTTGAGCAAACTAACTTTTGCTCCTCTTTGCTTGTACCAGCTCCTTAGTACGACGTCGAGGTACATCGTAGATCATGAAATCGTAGGCTAATTTAGTAGACGGGAAAATTGCCCGTGCTTCCTGGAGCAAATCATCTAAAACAATGTCATTTCCTGGAGCGTAGCGAGGGCTGAAGTGGGTCATAATTAGTTTCCGAACTCCTGCACTTAGGGCAACCTGTGCTGCCATAGTGGAAGTAGAATGCAAGCGATCAAAGGCTAATTGAGCATCTTTATGGGCAAAGGTAGCTTCGTGAACTAAAATATCAGCTTTCTGAGAAAGTTCAATCGCTTCCTCACAGAAAACAGTATCTGTACAGTAAACAAATTTACGACCAACTTCTGGTTGCTCACACAGCTCAGAACCGCGAATTTGACGCCCATCGGTCAGAGAAACTGTTTCACCTCGTTTCAGCTTGCCGTAAATTGGCCCAGGAGGAATACCCAACGATGTAGCTTTTGCTACATCAAAACGCCCTGGTCTATCCTTTTCTACTACTCGGTAGCCGTAAGCTGGAATGCGATGCTTGAGGTTACCACAGCTAACGGTAAATTCCTCATCTTCGTATAACACTCCAGGTTCTACGGTATGAATTTTGACAGGGAAAGAAAAATGGGTACGAGAGTACTTTTGACAACCACGGAGATATTCATTTAAACCGGCAGGGCCGTAAATATCAATGCGGCTTGGATTGCCAGCCAAGCCACAACTTGCTAAGAGTCCCATTAAGCCGAAAATGTGATCCCCGTGCATATGAGTGACGAAAATGCGTCTGATTTGACTGATTTTGAGTTCACTACGGAGCAGTTGATGCTGAGTACCCTCACCACAGTCAAACAGCCAGACTTCGGCACGCTGAGGTAGACGCAGAGCAACACTAGAAACATTACGCGATCGTGTTGGTACTCCGGAGCTTGTTCCTAAAAAAGTAATTTGCACGGGAATTGTTGTTTGTTGTTTGTTGTTTGTTGTTTGTTGTTTGTTGTTTGTTGTTTGTTGTTTGGGAATTGCTAATTGCTAATTGCTAATCGGGAATTTCTTCCTTATCTCCCTCAGCTTCCCCAGCTTCCCATCTCCCCATCTCCGAATAGAATCACTATAAATATCCATTTTCTGCTAAAAAAGCGGGTGAAATTCCGTCTAGACGTTCAGAGCCTAGTAATTGATGACCTAGTAATTTTTCGACGTACTTACCTAAAATATCGCTTTCTAGGTTCACCCAGTTGCCAGGTTGTAACTGACTCAGATTTGTTTGGGTATGACTATGGGGAATCACCGCTACTTTGAACCAACTGCCTTGGGGGTCACAATCAGCAATAGTGAGGCTCACCCCGTTTACTGCAATACTGCCCTTGGGAACAATATACCGGGCAATTTGGCGCTCCCACAGCTGTGAAAATGATGTTGCTGCAGTAAAGTACATCTCCCAAGAGTTAGGGGTTTGTACCGATTCTTTTAAGCAGCCAATACCATCAATGTGACCAGTAACAAAATGTCCTCCTAGTTTACTGCCTACCCGTACAGATGTTTCCAAATTGACGCAAGGAGCTGCTTGATGTTGCTGCCCAATGGTTGTCCGGTATAGAGTTTCATCAGAAGCTGTTGCTACAAAGCCATTAACCAAAATATTCTCTACTGTCAGGCAGATGCCATCAACTGCCACACTGTCACCAACTGCTAAATCTTGTAAAATGAGTTGTGAGGTATCACCTGTGCAGGAAACTTCAAGGCGATCGCCTCCCAACGACCGAATCTTTCCCAGAGCTTGAATTAATCCTGTAAACATTGGGGTTCAACTCCTGAGCTGGGTTAAGTTTGCTGTTAATTTAATGATGCACTTTTTGCATCATTAATGTGTTTTTTTCGTGAAGTCTGAGAACAAACGTCCTGAGACTGCGGCATACTTGGAGAAGACTTCCTTATTGACTCCTATCTTAATTAGTTAGGTTTTTAAGGGCTGATCTTACGGTTGATCGGTGAAAAGATTAGAACAGAGCAGGCTATACCGGTTTGACTTCTAATCTATCCAGTACTAGTTTACCGCTTAGTTTTGATGCCCCCTATGCCGAAAGTGTTCTAGAGGCTACGCTGATGATTGAAATGAGAGTTGCTGGAATTGCATTAGACGCCGTCACACGCAGCCCAATAGTGCTGCTGAAGGATTCCTTAGATCGACGTGCTTTGCCAATTTATATCGGGCAAGATCAGGCAAAGGCAATTATCAGTGCTTTGGAGCAACATAAACCCCCTCGACCTCTCACCCACGATTTACTCGTTAATTTTTTTGATAGTTGGGAGATAAATCTGGAGAAGGTGATTATCCACTCACTTCAAGAAAATACCTTCTATGCTATCTTGTGCGTGCGTCAGGGTGAGGAAAAAAAAGAGATTGATGCTAGACCAAGTGATGCGATCGCGATCGCCTTGCGTACAAACAGCCCAATTTGGGTAATGGAAGAAGTGGTTGCCGATGCATCTATCCCTGTGGACAGAGACGCTGATGAGGAAGAACGCCGTGCCTTCCGTGATTTTGTTGCTAACATCAGACCAGATGATTTTGTCCAACAAGGGGGAGATAAAACTGGTAAGGAGGAATAAGTAATTTTTAGATTTTAGATTTTAGATTGACCTGACGTACTAGCTCAAAATGCGTTACCGACGGTTTGGGAAAACTAATCTGCTGCTTTCTGTATTTTCCTTAGGAACTATGCGTTGCTTGGCTTCGGAATCAGAAGCCCAAAAGACTGTACAAGAGGCAATTGCTAGAGGCATTAATCACCTAGAAACTGCCAGGGGTTATGGTAAGAGTGAGCAGTATCTTGGCAATATCCTCAAAACAAATTTGCCAGTGCCACGAGAGCAGCTATACCTTACTACCAAACTCCCACCGACACCTGATGCTAACTTAATGCGTCAGTGGCTCAATGAATCCCTAGAGCGTCTACAAGTTGATTATTTGGATTGTCTGGCAATTCATGGGATCAATACCTGGGAGCATCTTGCTTGGGTTTCGTCTTCAACTGGCTGTATGCAAGCAGTGAGAGAAGCAGTAGCACAGGGCTATGTCCGACACGTTGGTTTCTCTACTCACGCTCAACTAGATGTGATTCTGGGGACGATTAATACAGATTTATTTGAATTTGTCAACCTGCATTACTATTACTTTTTTCAACGTAATAGTAATGCAGTTGAGTTAGCTCACCAAAAAGATCTGGGTATTTTTATTATTTCTCCAGCAGATAAAGGAGGACAGCTCTATACCCCATCAGCAAAGCTGAAGATGCTGTGCTATCCTTTCTCACCATTAGAACTCAACTATCGGTTTTTATTAAGCGATCGCCGCATTACTACTCTAAGTATAGGACCAGCAAAGCCAGCTGAACTGACAGCACCTCTAGCTGTTGCTAATCGAGATGAGTCCCTAACACCGATGGAGGTTGAAGCATTTTCTCGTCTAGAAACCCAGTTAACAGATGCTTTAGGGACTGATGGTTGTAGTCAGTGCTACCAATGTCTACCTTGCCCAGAAAACATTCACATACCAGAAGTCTTGCGATTAAGGAATCTTGCCGTTGCTTACGAAATGACTGATTTCGGTAAATACCGCTACGGCATGTTTGAAAATGCAGGTCATTGGTTCCCTGGCAGCAAGGGTAATCGTTGCACTAGCTGTGGTGACTGCTTACCTAGATGTCCAGAACAGCTTGATATTCCTACTCTCCTTGCAGACACACATAAGCGTCTAGGTGGCTCTCCTAGGCGTCGATTGTGGGGATAGGGAGGAGCTGGGGAAGTGTGGGAAGCTGGGGGAGACAAGGAAGACACAGAGAAGTTTTTATTATCGGCAATTGACGGACTTGATATTACAGAGCGATCGCTCTACATTTGAGTGAGTTGGCACAGCTTTTGGGCAACCGAATTACCCTACTCTGCTGTTTTCTGTTTGCGTTTTTCAATTTCTGCGATCGGTAACAGCAATGTTTCTTGTATATCTTTTCTGACTTCATCACTTAACACACAAGATTTATATAGACAATCTACCAATAAAGTATTGGCATAATAATACTGTTCAAATAATTCTGTTTGTTTATTTGTTAATTGCCAATTTTGACCTATTTTGCGATGAATGTTCATATTTTCTCTTAATTCTTCTCTCCAAGTTTTTTTGTGATCATGCCAGAATTGTTCATAATTTATTCTTTCCTGACCGTCTGGTAATTTATTTTTGAGTATAATTAATGCTTGTATGAATGGCGTTTTTGAGTTAAGAGAATCACTAATAAGTTCGCCCAAAAACAGTTCAAAATCAAGGTATCTAGTTATAGAAATATGTTGAATTTCATATCTTCTATAATTGTAAAGAGGTTGGCTAAAATCCGGTTCATAAGAATGAAATAAGCAACGGTATAATAAATAATCACATTTTAAATGATGTGAAATACCAGGATTAAAGGAGGGCGATATAATACGCGATAGACTGTCATCAAATGACTTTTTTACACCAACTGAAAGATAAAAAGCTCTAATTGAAGCTGGTAGGCAAATTTTCTCTGTTAAGGAAGATTTTTGATTTGCCCAAACTAGTATATATTGTAATTTTTCATCAAAAGCAAGTATAGCATCAACTTTTTGTTTCATTAACTGAATATATTTATCTACATTTAGTTGGAGCTCCACCGAAATTAACAATACTTCTCGCCAGTGCTTTTTAATAACTTGCGTAACTAATTTATTCCAATCAGCACGCTCAACAAACCACTTTGCCACCAAATACTCTTGAAACGTCAGATGCGAAAACGACCAAATCTTCCGACTTCGCTCAATCAACAAACCATGCTGCGCTTCAATCGCTCTTAACACTACCCGACTATCTCGGTATCCAATTGGCAAAAACTCCGCAATATACCTCTCAATCTCCTCCTGCTTAAACAATACATACTGCTCTTGTTCAAATTTCTTCACCGCCAGATGGCTCAATAACTCTAACTTCCGCTCCACCGAAAAATCCCGATAAATCTCATCCCGCTCAATTCCTCTTTTTTCATCCCATTGCTCCAGTAGTAACTCTAATGCTTCTTCATACAGCTCGGAGCGCTTGGAGTAAAACTTACCCGTCTGGTAAAATACTGCACAAGTCAAACTCAGCAAAATCGGCGTAATCGCCAGCTCTCGAATTGGCTTATTCTCCTCCAAAAAGAGCTGTTCCAAAAACTGCTGTCCCTTTGCCAATCCTGCTGACTTATCCCCTATCACTGTCTTAAACCAATGTTCCGCAAATGCTCGCACTTGCAGTTCACTAAAATCTGCCACCTCCACAAACTGAAAACGTAAAGATTTCCAGTCCATTTCACCTGTAACCCTTTGGGTTCGACAGGTTACAATCACCTGCACTTGCGGATAAGTACGAGCAAACCCCTTGATTAACTTCGCAATTTTCTTCCCATCTTTCCCCGTCACCTCATCCAACCCATCCAGCAGTACTAACGCTCGTCCTTGATCGAGTATCAACTTAGCCTTAGCACTTGATAACTGCCAATACTTTTTTAGATACCGCTTAAGCGAATAAGCAATATTACAGCTATCGTCTACAAAATCTCGCAGTTTAATCAATACGGGAATTCGGTGCCCTTGTAAATTGCCCTCATTACACTCGGTAACAACTCGCTGTAAATAGGTAGTTTTCCCAGAACCCGGCTTACCCACTACCATCAGGTTCGTATTCTTCCCCAACACCTCTAATCCTAATACCCGCTCTCGCTTTCTTCCCAAGCCAATGCGATCTAAACTACGATAGCTGGGATTCTCACTAAAGTCCTGCCACAAGTTATCCAGTTCTGATCTACGACTACTGCTCAACTCCTCCAGAAGATTGACATCGACAAACAACTCACCCAAGGGAACCCAACGATCAATACCCCAAAGAGGCATCGTGCTATGCAAGGATTTGATATTCTTGTAGAGATGCGATCGCACCTCCTGCACCAAGTCATCAACCAAATTTGTTGCCTTTAATTGGACTTTTTTTTTAGATTTTTGAATACTGGAATATGTTCTTGTGGGATTTTTTGTAAAGCGATCGCATCACAACCACCGTGATAAGCATCTTTATAAGACCAACCAGCTCCTAGCTCATCATAAAAACCGACTGCAAACTTAATCGCTGCATTGTCTCCAATTGCACTATTCATCCCAACTACATACTCAATATGTTCAGCAATTGCCTTGGCTTGAATCTCCGAGTAGCAAGCATTGAGAACCACACATTCCAACCCTCGCTCAGCAAATCGCTTGAAGAAATTGGCTAAAGCTTCAGTGGGGGACAAGTTGCGCTTTACCTGCATCATCTTCTAGAACTAATCCCTCTGCTCCAGAACCATGGCCGCAAAAATGAACAATATTGGGGCTAAAATCCAACAAGGCACGACGTAAGTCATCAGGACGAACTGCCGAGCGTTGTTCCAAAGTAAACTTTTCTCGCTGCTTTGATCTTCGCAAACCCTCATCAATTTCTCGTACCTCTTTGTCCAAGCGCAATCTCGCTTCATTAGTGGGGCTGGAAGATAGCACTAAAATTGTTTTGTGTGAACTACCTTGAGGATTCTCTGGTTGAGCCAAGTGCGGAAACTCCTCCTTTTAATTGGGTAATCCTGATAAGCACACTATAACTTACTCATACCAAATCCAGGTTAGCCACCCCCGTTGTAAGCAAATTCCGAAAACCCTGTAGAGACACGCCATAGCGCGTCTCTACAATGTGGAACATAACGAAGAGGATAAGGTATACCGGATTTGGTATCACTAGGGAAGGCTGTGAGTGCGATCGCTTTTTGTTTATAGAAATGCGATTCTCAGAGCAGAAAATCTTGAGTTAGGTGTAGGTTGGGTTTCACTTCAGTCGATTGTGGGGATAAGCTCGGTGAACAAGAAAGCTGCATGGCGATTGATTGCGATCGCTAGAGCTTAGCTTGAATTAAGAGGGCTAAATCTAGCACAATCTATTATATAGATCTTCCCATCAATACCGTTATGCCCCAAACATACATCCGATTTGACTGGGCTATAAAAAAATTACTGAGAAACAAAGCTAATCATGTAGTTTTAGCAGGTTTCCTCAGTGAGTTATTAGGCAAACAAATCAAGATACAATCGATACTCGAAAGTGAAAGCAATCAACAAGCTGAGGATGACAAACTCAATCGAGTTGATATTCTGGCAGAAAATGACCAGGGTGAATTAATTCTTATTGAAGTACAAAACAATACAGAGCAAGATTATTTTCATCGGATGCTCTACGGCACAGCGAAGTTAATTACCGACTTCCTCGAAAAAGGAGAACCTTACGGTAAAGTCAAAAAAGTCTATTCAGTGAATGTGGTCTACTTTTCTCTGGGACAGGGGGATGATTATATTTACCAAGGGAAGTTAGATTTTCGTGGACTTCATTTAGAAGACTCTTTAGAATCATCAATAAGACAGAAGAAGCTGTTTAATATCCAAGAAGTATCTGAAATTTTCCCAGAGTATTATGTGATTAAAGTGAACAACTTTAACGACGTGGCGAAGAATACCTTAGATGAATGGATATATTTCCTGAAAAGGAGCCAAATCAAAGAGGAATTTACAGCACAAGGTTTAGCCGAAGCGAAGGAAAATTTACTCGTAGATAGCTTGAGTGAAGAAGAAAGAGCAAGTTACCTGAGATTTATGGAGAATCGGCGCTATGAAATCAGCATCATAGAAAGTTCGCGCTCAGAGGGAAGATTGGATGGTTTAGAAGAAGGTAGGTCGAAAGGTATCAAAGAGGGCATGGAGAAAGGTATCAAAGAGGGTATGGAGAAAGGTATCAAAGAAGGCATGGAGCAAGGCAAACAGCAGGAAAAGGTTAACATAGCCAGAACATTCAAACAAAAAGGAATAGATATTAAGACAATTGCAGAAGCAACAGGATTGACTAGAGAAGAGATTGAGGAACTGTGATTCTTTCTCAACAGGCTACTTTCGTCATAACTTATTACAGGTATGCTCGCAATAGAATTAGTAAAGCCTATTGACGTTTACTATTATCCTCTTTTTCTATTTTAAACTAAGGATATTGTGACTCATCTGGAACCCGCAATCTTATCCTGAGGCTGAAAGCTACCGTTAGACCTCTGCATTCTAATTTTCAATTATCAAACACCAAATGACAAATGACAAATGACCAACAACAAACAACTAGTATCACTCCTACTAATTAGTATTAGTACGAGTTTTCTTAGCATATTGATGCCGAGGGAGGCACTAGCTCAAAATGCAAGATTGCAGCCTTCTGCCGAGCCATTGAATCTCAAATTGTTAGAGCAACAGACACCTACAACTAACGGTTCCATAATAACTGCTGATACGCTCTCTCAAGAGGAAATAACCATACCTAGCTTATGGTGGGCTGATAAACAGTTTGGTGGCAAGCTACTTGACACCTGGATTGCTTACCTGGATGAACGCCGGATAGATCTCGTTGTCAGACGCCAATTTTGGAGTATCCAAGACTACTTTGGACATTATCAATTTGTCAACAAAATGGGAACTATTGCTAGGGAGTACAATCAGGATTATCGGTACAACATCAGGGTATTCAATAAGCTAGGAGAACCTTTAGGAGCTTACACCTGCGATTATACTGATACAAATGAACAAAGTAATCCTACTCCTCACTGTCAAATTGAGCTATGTGAAATAGACAACTTACCACTAGGAGGTGTAATGTCTAACTTTTGTCAAATAGAACCGTGAAGACTGAATCAATGCTCTAGAACACCCAACAAATAACACACTTTAGTCATGGGATGGGCTTAAAGTATCTAGGACTTACGCACGGTAGCAGAATTATGTCATCCTGAGCGATAGCGAAGGATCTCCAAACGGTCCAGATGCTTCACTATCACCTCAGCACGATATATTAATTTCACCAAGCTACAGCAATACCATCGGTACGAGGCTCACTAGCAGCTACAAGTAGTTGATTATGCCTGAAAATAATTTGTCCTCGACCAAAAAAATTCTTTGGACTCAACCAATTCGCTGGATGTTGCCGTACATCATGACCACACTGCTGTAATGAGTTGAATATATCCTGGGCTACAGTTGATTCCAAAAGAACTTTAGCATCAGATACAAAACGCCACCTAGGTGCATCTAGAGCAGCTTGAGGATTCATGCCATAATCAACCAAATTAACTACTACTTGGAGATGTCCTTGGGGCTGCATCGAGCCACCCATAACACCAAATGGACCAATCGGTTGATTATCTTTGGTTAAAAAACCAGGGATGATTGTATGTAGAGGGCGCTTTCCTGGTGCTAGCTGGTTAGCATGTCCTGGCTCTAAGGTAAACCCATGTCCTCGATTTTGTAGAGAAATTCCAGTACCTTCAGGGATAATACCACTACCAAAACCCTGGTAATTAGATTGGATAAAAGATACCATCAATTCATCATCAGCTGCAGCTAGATAGACAGTTCCACCTTTTGGTAGTCCTGGGGAAGCCATGGCGATCGCTTTTTCCCCAATTAAAGAGCGACGAGAAGCTGCATAATCTAGAGAGAGCAGCTCGGACGGAGGTACTTGCAAAAAGCGATCGTCAGCAATGTACTTGTGTAAATCAGCAAAGGCAAGTTTTATTGCCTCAATCTGCAAATGGTAACTTTGAGCTGATTCGCGCTCTTCTTGAGACAAATCGAAGCCAGAGAGGATGTTTAAAGCGATTAAAGTAGCAATGCCTTGAGTATTGGGTGGTAGCTCCCAAACTGTAATTCCTCGGTAGTTAGTTGAGATTGGTGTTACCCATTCAGCTTGATGGAGAGCCAAGTCACTAGCTGTCAGATATCCGCCAGTGTTTGCAGCAAAGTTAGCAATGCTCTGAGCAAGTTTACCTCGGTAAAAGCTTTCACCACCAGTAGCGGCAATTTCTCGTAGTGTTTCAGCATGAACCTGGGAATGCCAAATTTCCCCAGCGACTGGTGCTCTATTATTCGGGAAAAATAATTGCTGAAAGGGCACAAACTCAGCACCCTTCAAAGGAAGGAAAACTTCTTCTGCTAGCTTCCAAGCAATTGATGTTACTGGTGATACGGGGAAACCTTCCTCGGCATATCGAATCGCTGGTGCAAATAACTGCTCGAAGGGCAGGCTTCCCC
This sequence comes from Caldora sp., assembly GCA_965222765.1. GTDB lineage: Bacteria > Cyanobacteriota > Cyanobacteriia > Cyanobacteriales > Coleofasciculaceae > Caldora. Next base: position 214,292 of record CBDCVG010000022.1, on the reverse strand, counting down.
AACGTTCCCACAAAGCTCGCCATGCAGAAACTGCTCCTGGTACTGTAACGGATCGCCAACCTGTTTTTGGCACGGTATCCAGTCCAGCAAACTCTTCTAATGTAAGACTTTGAGGGCTTTTACCGGAAGCATTAAGACCATGTAGTTGCCCATCCCAGATAAGTGCAAAAGCGTCTGAGCCAATGCCGTTGCAAGTGGGCTCCACTACCGTAAGAGCAATGGCAGTAGCAACTGCTGCATCAACAGCATTTCCTCCTGCCCATAACATCTCCATACCAGCCATAGTTGCCAACGGTTGACTTGTTGCTACAGCACCACGAGTTCCCATAATTACTCGTCTGGTACTAGGATAGGGGTAGTTAGTCAGGTTTTTTAATAGCAAAATAATCTGAGATTCTCAAACAGCGTTGAACTAAAGCATGGATAGAGGATACCAAATCAGAGTGAACTAACTCTTCTTTTGTCGCATCTTTCGCCATAAGCTTTGGTATTGCTGATCAGTAGATTCAGATAGGGGATTGAGAAACTCACTTTTCTTGAGGATTGCAGCATCTGGTAGACGTAGGGAATTCTCGGCAAGGGTTTTTGGTAGTTTCTTGGGAGTAACATCTATGAGGATAGGTGAGGCCGCATTAGTTAATAAGGAAATTGCTTCGGCTGTCTCGAACTCCCAGCAAAAATCAATCCACTGCTGTGCTAGAGTACTCACGTTTGCTGTCGTTTTTGGTTGCACCCATAAATCCGCCCAGAGAGCCGTTCCCGATTGGGGCACTACTGCCCTAATTTGGCGCTCACCCTGTACAATCGGCATCACATCATGTGACCAACCGACTGCTAGCCAGGTATCTCCTAAAATTAGAGGTTGGAGATAATGTTCGGAGCTATAGAATCTGACTTGTTGATTGAGTGCCAGTAATTCTTCTTCAAGGTTTGGTACTTTACTCAAATTGGTGGTGTTGTATGATTTACCCAGTTTTTTCAACGTCAGACCAATTACTTCTCGCGGCTGGTTTAACAAAGAAATGCGATCGCGCAACTCCTCTCGCCATAAGTCTGGCCAATCTGTGGGCATCCAACCCAAACGCTCAAATTTATCACGGCGATAGGCAATAACGGTGGTCCCCCAACGATAAGGTGCCCCCCATACTTTTCCCTCCTTATCTAGCTCACCTGCTTGATTGCGTCTTACCAACTCTTGCCAGGATGGAGGTAGCTGCTGCCATCCAGCAAGCTCTTCTACCTCTAGTGGTTGAATCCACTCCTTTTTGATCGCTTCTGCTAACCAGAAATCTCCTAAAGTTACTAAATCAGCAAATTCTGACTTCCTACGTCTAGTAATGAAATTGAGGGCATCTCCCATGAAATCGAAGGGTGATTCCTGCTCAGTCTGTTTTTCTTTGGCTTTTGCTTGAGCTTTCCCAGTTTTTAAGTTGTTCAGTATAATTTGTAACTGTTCTTCTGGGTCAAAATTGAGGCTAGCAGCTTGCTTCAATTGCTTACGAAATTTACCCTTGAGCTGAGCAGGAATTGAGCCTTGTAACAGTTGTAGTTTCAAGGATGCTTGTCGCTGAGAGTTACATCCAACCATCAGCTGACTTAGAGCTAGGGAACTAGCACCTAAGAGAAAAGAGCGTCGCTTGATCATAGGAACTGAAAATTGGAATTAAGAATGGGAATAAAGAGATTTTAATGACAATCAAGCTTTTTTGACAAAATAACCTAAATTTACCTTACTAAAGGGGAAATTAGCTTGATTGCAACAAAAGAGAAAATTAATTTGTTGTTTTGCTTACATTTTGCACCAATGTAAGATTACACTTTACCTAATCTACTGCCACTAGTGCAGCGCGGCGGCAATAACCCACCAGGAAAGAGATCGATATAATCCTTACTCTATAAGCATTCTAAATTCTAAATTCTAAATTCTAAATTCTAAATTCCGCGCAGTGGTACTAGGCTGTTGTCCAGTCGATTCTCCAAGGCATCAGTGCCAGAAAATCTGTTAAGTATATTTGCTTGGTGAGTGAGGAATTTATTGCTAATTCGGTATGATATGTCAAAATGTCGAGCTAAAGACGGTAAATTAGAGATTACACCACAAAACATCAGCTAAAATCGATATTAGACTTAATAACTGCTATTGATTCTGAAACTGACTCTAATTGCTGTGAATCCTAATTGGTTCGTCAAAATATGCAGTAATCAACGTCAAACTGAGCCATAGGAGAACAAATCTGTATCTTGGGTATTTAGTCAATTTTTTTCTTATTGACCATAAAAAAGCCAAGGCTGTAAGTACTCAATTATGCTAAATAGTTAAATCATAGTTAAATGAATGATTTGTTTGCACTAATTTTGCCTTAAAGCTACTAGCATAAAACATGAAGACAAATTTATCCCGCATTAGGAATCTTATGGATGCAGTTCAACAACAAATCATAGCTCTTAGTCATAAAGTTGATTCCCTCTACCAAATGATCGATCAGCTTAGCCAAAATGTATCAGAATCTTTATCTGAAATCAGACGAGCACCAGTTGAGGAATTTAACCACTCAGAGCTAGATCCAACCCTTAGATTGGGAGTTCATCGGAATACTAGCCTCCTGGAGTCTGTGATGGAACATAAAGATGTTCTGATGGATAGCAATAGTCACTCCACCAGTTATCAGCAAAATAGCGAGAGTAGTTTATCTGCTGACATTCAAGTCCAACGCCTAACGGCACAACTAACCGCAGCTTACAATCGCATTGCTGCTTTGGAGGAACAATTACTATCCAGAAGAATACACTCTTGACTAGCCTCTAGCTTGTTTGCTCTTTCCCTAACCTGTAGTAACTTCTTTAGGACGATCTTCCTCATTGTCCATAGAGATATTATTGCAATAGCACAGTAGAAGCTTCAGTGGTTAGTCGAACACTGTATCCAATCGCTACTAAGTTCAGCTATTACTACATCATCAGTACTGCTGATACTCCAACAAACTTTGCTCACCCTGAAATATCACACTACGAATACACCAGGTTGGTAGAAAAACCGAAATTGGTCCCCATAGGAACTAAAAGGATATGTTATCCCCTTGAGCGCTATAAACCACCACAATAGCTCGGTTAAGAAGAGAGTTGTTGCAAAAAGTTAGGATAGTTGGGTTTTGCTTGAAGAACCTGAATATACGCAATTATCATGATTTGGTATCATCTCCTACAAATCAATAATCCCATCGGCTTTTAGCCGTGGGAGTATCAAACAACTACTCTGTCGATGAATAAAAACTGGGCTATTGCAGTTGGTATTAATCATTACACTCATATTCAGTCCCCAGCTTATGCTAAGAGGGATGCAGAGAATATGCGGGATTTTTTTGAGAAAGAGGCAGGTTTTGAGCAAGTCTTCCTGTTTACCGAAGATTCCCCACCAATTACCACTAATACTAAGCCGATTCCTACCCAGCCTACTTTGGCACACCTACAGCACTTTTTGCGATCGCAGTTTGAGAAACCTTTCCTAGAACTAGGAGATAACCTCTGGTTTTTTTTTGTCGGTCACGGTCTGCATTATCATAATCGTGATTATTTGTTTCTTTCGGATACTAACCCTAGTGATTTAGAAAAGACAGCATTAAATATCAACTATTTAACCCAACGGCTGCGACGGTCGGGAGCAGATAATGTGGTACTAATGTTAGATGCTTGCCGCAATCAAGAGGATAGATTAGGAGAGGGTATTGGGAAGGAACAACAGCAAAGGGTAGTTACTATTTACTCCTGTAGTCCCAACGAAAGAGCCTACGAAATTCCATCTCTGCAACAAGGCTCCTTTACTTATTCGGTGTTAGAGGCATTACGGATTCAGGGAGAGCATAACTGTGCCACCGTAGAGCGGCTTGATCATTATTTGCGCGATCGAGTACCGGAGATTAATCAGCAGTATCAGAAGCCTCAACAGACACCTTACATGATCGCAGAACCATTTGATAGACATCACCTTATTCTGTTATCCCAGTATGCCACCCTCAAAGATATCGAAACCTTGAAAATGGATGCTTTTAGAGCTGAAGCAGAGGGAAATCAACAACTCGCAACGCAGTTGTGGAGTAGGGTAAATGTCGCAGCATCTGGTTTAGATATCGACGTCATTAAAGCATTTCAAAGAATTTTTCAGAAGTCCATTGTATTTCCTCCCTCGCCAACATTACCAGTGTTTGCCTTTGAGGTGTTGACGTTGAATACTAAAGCTCAAAAAATTGAACGCAGTCGGGGTGAAGCTCAGTATTTTACTGAGGACTTGGGTAAAGGAGTAAGCTTAAAGATGGTGGTTATCCCAGCTGGCAGTTTCCAGATGGGTTCCCCGAATACTGAAAAGGAGCGATATGACTCTGAAAGTCCCTTGCACAGGGTAACTGTAGCCTCATTCTGCATGGGCAAATATCCCATCACCCAAGCTCAATGGCAAGCTGTAGCAGCTCTTCGGCAAGTTAACTGTGAACTCAATCCTAATCCATCCCAATTTAAAGGAGCAGACTTACCAGTAGAGCAGATATCCTGGCATGATGCAGTAGAATTTTGTGCAAGAATCTCAATGGAAAACGGGACGAGAATACCGACTACCCAGCGAAGCAGAATGGGAGTATGCCTGTCGTGCTGGTACAACTACCCCGTTCCACTTTGGAAATGCTATTACTCAGAAGTTAGCGAATTATGATGGTACGCAGACAAGTTCTGTCGGTAGTTTTCAGGTTGTAAATGCCTTTGGTTTGTACGATCTGCATGGTAACGTATTGGAGTGGTGTGCTGACCACTGGCACGAAAATTATGAAGGTGCACCAACAGATGATAGTGCTTGGTTAAGTGATACTAATCATAATTATCGGGTGTTGCGTGGGGGTTCGTGGTACAGCTATTCTAAGTATTGCCGTAGTGCCTATCGCCACTATCGAGCACCGGACTGCAAGTACTGCCACTTCGGTTTTCGGGTTGTCTGTGCTGCTGCGTGAAGTCTGCTATTCCTTCAGAGTTTTTGCTACTAAAGCTTCGATAGCTTGAAGTAATTGAGCTGAGTTCCAGCCTTGGTATAGATGAGCTGCAATCGAACATCCTCCAGCAGCTACACCTTCCTTAACATATCCTTGCTCATATGATCTGAGCTGAGGATAACGAGAGTCTGCCAAACTCAACAATGTTGCCACCAGAGGCACATTGCCAATTTCTTCTGCTAATCCCACTGTGTCACCAGTTGGGTCTTCTGCCACCCAACGGGTTGTTCCCACTACCACTTGTTTCGGTTGCCAGTTTAAGGAATATTTTTGCAGAATGCCAAAGCGAGGTAAAGCTAACGCCTGCGCCAAAGCATAAACAGCTAGCATTTGGGTACCACCAGCCAACAAGACACCACAACTGCCACTAGCTGCCATTGCCATACCAGCCGCCACAATTTGCATGGGATCTCCCACTGCAGCCACTACTTCCATCGGATTGAAGGAGGTAAGGGGATTGTTATAAGTTGAACCAAGGCTAATGTTCTTCTCATCTCCCCATCTCCTCAATCCTGCCTGATCTAGCCCTCGTTGCACAATGTCCCACTTTTGAGTATGGTTACAGCTAGGATGACTGCTGTTGACTTTGCCAGCGGCGGCAATACCTAAACCAGTGAGAACACTCAGAGCTGTGGTTGTTCCTCCTACTACACACTCCCCAATAATCAGATAGCCTTCACCAGCAACCTTCGCTAACTTTTTTCCCCACTTTAAGCCTTGCTTAAAAAGCTGTTGAACCGTCTCAAGAGGCAGAGCATTTCCAGTGGTGAGACAGGAGGCAGGGACACCAGCCAAATCAATGGCTGGTACAGCTGGTGGTTGAGGTAAACCAGCGTTAAAGAGATAAACAGGCAGGTTGAATGCTTCAACTACAGCACGGGAAATAAATACAGGTGATGCTCCAACTTCCAGTGGTGGGAGGGGATATTGAGGTTGTGCGGTGACTCCGTTGACCAAAAATTCCCCATCAGCGATCGCAGTATACTTACGATCCTCAGGTGTTGCTCCAGCAGTAGAAATACCTGGGATCAAAGCAGTAGCAGTAAATCCTAAAATGCAAGCTAGTACAGGTGGATGTCCTTGATACTGTTGCAACCACCTATTTCCCTGGACTGGTTGGGTATAAACTCTAATCACTGGTTAAATTTAACACCACGAAAAGCAACCAAGATAGGACTTACGCACCGTAACGGAATTATGTCATCCTGAGCGATAGCGAAGGATCTCCAAACGACCGGTGATGCTCCACTAGCACCTCAGTAAGGTGACATGCTCCCACACTTCCCTATCGGGTAAGTGTGGGCTTCTCAGCGACTCCCGGTATTCCGTCGGACATTAACTGAGCTTTAAGAACGGATGCCCCACCGCTCTATTTTTGATATTGAGTGCTGCATTGTGATCACGCCCCAGACTGCACCCACAATGGGGACAGTTGTGCCAGCGAATATGCAGCTTTTTCTGGACTTTCTCTCCACAACTTGAGCACTCTTGTGAGGTGTTATGGGCGCTTACTGGGACAACCAACAAACCAGCTTTCTCGGCTTTGTTTGTCAATATCGACAGAAAGTTTGACCACCCAGCATCTAACACAGACTTTGCCAACTTGGTACGAGCAAGACCTTTGATGTTTAAATCTTCATGAGCAATAACATCATATTTTGATAGCAATTGATTAGCTGTTTTGAAGTGAAAATCTTTACGCTTGTTAGCTACTTTTTGGTGTTGCTTGGCTAGTAGTTTAATAGCCTTGAGTCTACGACTACTACCCTTTGACGTCGCGACACTTTTTGATGAATAAGTCGTAATCGTTTTTGAGCTTTACGGTAGTGTTGAGGAATTGCGACTGCTTCACCATTGGAAGTAGTCAAGAAGTCTTTTAAACCCACATCAATTCCTGTTTATTTGAGTGAGGATTAATATCAGGTTTAATTTCCGGAATGGTCTTGTCTTCCAGTGAAAGTGTGACATAAAAACCGTCAGCTTTCTTGCTGATAGAGACCGTTTTTATTTTGAACCCCTCAGGTATGGGACGGTGTACTATGACCTTAATCTTGCCCAGCTTGGGAAGATTGATTTTATTTCCCTGTAGGCAGTCGGAGTTAATTTGAGGATAAGTAAAGGTTCTGTAACGGCTAAGTGATTTTGAATCTAGGTTTACCACTTTTTTTGCCGTTAGTATCCCCATTACTGAACTGTCAAAGGTTAGTTTAACTCTCTTGACTACATCCTGTAAAACCTGAGAATAAATATCTTTTGTACCAAGGTCTATCTTTCTTGAGCTGAGGTAAGGTTTTCTTTGAGAGTAGTAGTCGGGATTAACCCTGAGTTCCGGTAGGTTACAAACCAGAGGACAAGCGTTGACCGGTGAGCGATTTTGCTCATACCAGTTAATCTATCAGCCAGCAAATAATTGTATTGAGGCGCACAACATTGATAGCCATCTATCAATTTCAGCTACTTGCTGCTGAGTTGGACGTAACCTGTATTGATAAGCTGTCCTCAGAAAAAATCACCTCCTTCTTAATTATACAATTTTGGGACAATTAATATCAGTATAAATCGAGGTTGGTTGCCCGCCATTCATCCCACGCTCACCCTACTGGTTGAGACGTGGGGCTTCTGGCGGTTGAGCTAAAACGCATCTAATTTGCACCAAATTCAATCATCAGCTTCTTGTGGAACAGGCATCTTGCCTGTCCGAAACATGCAAGGTGAATGCGTCTAAGCTTATAACAGTTGAGTGTGTAAGTCCTAGAAGCTCCCCGACTTCTTCTTTTATCCCATGATTAACTCGACAAGCCAGAATAAAAGTCGGGGAGCTGCCGGAAATTTAAGACTTAAGAAATAACTACCAATTGTTTTTCCGGCAATTTGGTGTATTCAGCCACGATTTTGCGGAATTGCTCCCCTCAATAGTTTCTTGAGACAACAAAAGATTCAACCAATTTGTCTACCAATGGTCGATTTTCACGGATGAGGCGACGAGCTTCTTCATAACAACTTGTCGCAATATCTTGCACTTGCTGGTCAATTTTGGTTGCTACCTCTTCTGAATAATCAGAGCGAGGTGTCCAACCTCCACCGAGAAAGACTTCGTTGTCAGGAGTTTCCAGAGCCATTGTCCCCAAGTCAGACATGCATAGAGAGTTACCATCCTCCTGGCATTATCAGCTACTGCTCTAATATCATTACTGGCTCCCACCGTCACCTCATCAGGACCAAAAATTTCTTCTTCTGCAGCACGTCCTCCAAGGTAAATTGTAATTTGGTCGAGGAGCCAGGCACGACTGAAAAGACCACTATCAACCATTTCTTCATTAAATATCTGTTGAGCAAAACCGCCAATCCCACCAGAGCGAGGAATAATTGTAACCTTATTCAGGGGGTCAGAATTTTGAGTAGAGTCATTAACAAAGCATGTCCCACCTCATGATAAGCAATCAATCGCTTCTTCTTGCTATCTAAGAGGGGATTGAGGGTCATACCAATGTGACTCGATCAATTGCATCGTCAATTTCTAGGGGAGTAATCGCTTCTTTGCGCCGTCGTGCTGTCAAGATGGCAGCTTCGTTAAGCAAGTTAGCTAAATCGGCACCGGACAAACCAGGAGTACGACGAGCCAGTTTTTCTAAAGATACTTCTGGTGCTAGCTTTTTGTTACGAGCATGTACATCCAAAATACCTAGACGACCATTGTATCCGGGAAGATCCACCGTTACTTGGCGGTCAAACCTGCCAGGACGCAATAGTGCTGCATCCAAGACATCGGGACGGTTCGTAGCTGCAATAATAATGATGCCACTGTTGCCTTCAAAACCGTCCATTTCCGTGAGCAACTGGTTGAGGGTTTGCTCTCGCTCATCGTTACCACCGCCGATACCGGTGCCTCGCTGACGTCCAACGGCATCAATTTCATCAATAAAGACTAGGCAAGGGGCGTTTTCTTTCGCTTTTTTGAATAAGTCACGAACCCGGGAGGCTCCAACACCAACGAACATTTCCACAAATTCCGAGCCGGAAATACTAAAGAAGGGGACTCCCGCTTCTCCTGCAATTGCTTTTGCTAAGAGGGTTTTGCCTGTACCTGGGGGGCCAACTAGAAGAACACCTCTAGGAATTCGTGCTCCGATAGCGGTGAACCGTTCCGGTTGTTTGAGGAAAGTAACAACTTCTTGCAGTTCTTCTTTAGCTTCTTCAACTCCGGCAACATCGTTGAACAAAACATCAGTTTTCGCTTCCATTTGGAACCTGGCTCTGGATTTGCCAAAGTTCATTGCTTGACCAGAATTACTGCTGGAGCGACGCAGGATCATCATCAATCCTACCAGTAACAGGATCAGCAAAAATAGGTTCGCTACCAGTCCTAATGCCGCAGAGTTATCTGCAGAGCGTTTAACATCGACTTCAATGTTATTATTGCTACGGAGTTTCTCAATCAGCTCTGGATTTTGCTCCAGCAGCAACACTTTCTTCGGCTCCTCTTGCTCGTTCTTCAATGTGACTTTAGCAGCATTCGTTCCTTCGTCAATTTCTACTTTGCTTACTGTACCCTCATCAATTTTTTGCAATAGCTGACTATAGTTTAGAGAGTCTTTAGCTTGTTTTTCTTGGTTTGTAGATTGTTCTGTCTGCTGGGCCTGAGCTGGGACACCAAAGACTACCCCTTGAAAAATGAGTAAACTGGCAGCAAGACGCCAGAATTTACGAGGTGTGCGTTGCTTAGGTGATTGAGAAACACCTGCTCGCATCACCGGCTTGTTTATCAGGTGGCTTGCCGATTGAGGCTTCATCCATGCTCTTATCCAGGAACTACTCTTCATAAGAATTTCCTTGTGTGTCCTGCCTTGGTTGAACTCCTATTTAAAGCTGTTTACAGCTTTAAATATCTGAGGAGAAGTTGAAATATCTTTACTATTGTCTAGTTTAACTTTCTCAAAGGAGGATCTGATTCCACTCCCCCAGCTGCCCAAGTTGAAAAAAATCTTCATTATTGGGGTAAGCTCAGAGACGGACTATTCCCAAAACATACCAAAAATCAAGCAAGCCCAAAGTTAAGTATCGAGCATCATGAAGCATTTTCGTCGATTAGTAGTATTGCTCTTAGTGCTAGTATTTCTGAGCTTCCCTCTCTCAGCAAAGGCAGCCACCTCTTCTAAGGTTTTACGCTCCCAAAGAGCAAAAGATCTTAGTGGTCAAGATTTTTCTGGTCAAAACTTGCAAGAACGGGAGTTTTCTAATGTAAATTTGGAGTTCAGTAATTTTAGCAATGCTGACCTACGTGGTGCAGTTTTTAAAGATTCAGTGATCAATAAGGCAAATTTGCACGGAGCAGATTTTACCTATGGGATCACTCACCTAGTTGACTTGACCGGTGCTGATTTAAGTGATGGAATTTTTGTTGAAGCGATTATGCTCCGCTCAACCTTTGATGATGTTGATATCACTGGTGCAGACTTTACTAATGCGGTGTTAGATGGTCCTCAAGTACTCAAACTCTGCACCAGAGCCTCTGGCGTCAACTCTAAGACTGGGGTTGGTACTAGCGAATCTCTGGGATGTCAGTAAATGACCATCCTGAGAATTTATTGGTCATTGGTCTTGAGCACAAAGAACAAATGACCAATGACCAATGACAAACAACAAATAACTATATGATATCTTGAGAGATATGAACATAAGTAAAGAATAATAAAATTTTGCTTAACAATATTTTCTTTTCTGCTGCTGTTTCGAGCTTATTATGCCAATCAGGGCAATTTTGCCCACCTCAGGAAACTCCTCAAATTGTCAACTACCTTCAGACAGTATGGTATGCCGACAGAAAAGCTTGGTTAGTATTTATTGCTGCCTCTTTTTTAGTTTCCGTACCAGTGTTTGCTCAAGCACCTTTGGTACGTCAGCTACCCGTACTGAGCTTACTAATGACCCTCTTTTGGGTATGGCTCGGATTAACCCTCTTCAAGGAACCAGCAACTCGCACCTGGGGAGATTTACTGCTAGGGTTTAGCTGGAGTTGGCTAGCTGGCTCAATTTATTGGGGTTGGTTCCGTTGGGAACCCCTAATCCATCTACCAGTAGAAGCAATTGGTTTACCGTTTGCTCTTTGGGGTTTATGGTGTGGTTGGGGGAAAATTGGAAATTTGTTTTACTTGGGTTCACTAGTCGGCACAGCCTTAACAGATGTATATTTTTATTTAACTGATCTAATTCCTTACTGGCGTCAGGTCATGCAAGTTGACTCAGTCTTGGCTACACCAATACTTCAAAGTGCGATCGCACAAGTTAAGACCCCTTCGGGAATTACTTGCTCAATTGTCTTAATTGTTACACTTTTGGTCATAGGTCTTTGGCCTTTGGGCAAAAAGCAATTGCACTGGAAGGCATTTAGTGGCGCAGTATTGAGTACAATTTTGGTAGATAGTTTGTTTTGGATAGCAGCTTCTATCGCTTAAATGTGCTTCTATCGCTTAAATGTAGTTAAATGTTTACTATGGATAATTTTTCTATCAAACCTGGTTGGTTCTGAATCAATCGAGAATAATTGATTTGGTTTTGAGAGTAAATCTATTACCTCAATATTGCTTTTAAACTTGTCGTCGCTTCTATGCCTGTGGTGACTTTGCGCTCCACTCCCTACCTACTTCTTCAGACTGAAACTGGCAATCGCTATCTGCCTTTGGTAGGTAGTAATTGTTGGACTGTTGGTCGTAGTGATGATAATAACTTCGTACTACCAAATCGGTGGATTTCCCGAAACCACGCGATGTTTCAGTGTACGGAAGCTGGTGATTTTTATCTTATCGATTTGGGTAGCCGTAATGGCACTTTTGTTAATGGACGTCGGGTCACCGTTCCAGTTACTTTGCGCAATTCTGACCGCATTACCTTCGGTCAAACTGAGCTAGAGTTTTATTGTCCATCTAAAGACCAAAAAGAGGATTTGCCTGAGGTTTCTGAACATGAAACCATGACTTCAACTTTGCATGTACGTCGCCTGATGTCAGTAATGGTAGTTGACATCCGTGACTTTACCGTGCTAACACGTCAGCTTGATGAAAAAGTTCTTTCAGCGTTAATTGGCACTTGGTTTCGTCATGTTGGTGATATCATCAGCAAATCTGGCAGCTGGGTGGATAAATATATCGGTGATGCAGTCATGGCTATTTGGTTCCATGATTCCCAGGGATTGAGCAAGGAAGAAGCCCTGAACATTTTACAAGCGGTGAGTAATACTCACAAAATGACTGCGGCTCTCTCCGAAGAGTTTACTCTACCTTTCCCACTGCGAATTGGGACGGGAATCAATACTGGTTATGCTATGGTTGGGAACACTGGCAGTGGCGATCGTCCTGACTATACGGCTATTGGTGATACGGTGAATGCGGCCTTTCGCCTGGAATCTGCCACCAAGCAAATTGGTCTAAATATTGCTTTAGGTGAAGATACTTACCACTACGTTTCAGCTCTAGGAAATACTGAGCTGGTCTTCGAGCAATATACGGTTAATCTGAAGGGTTATGATGCTCCGACAATTACCTATGCTGGTAATTATGAAGATTTAGATAAGTTTTTGCAAGCTTCTAGCTAAATTTTTAGCTGTAATTCAGGATAGTTTAAGGGTTGAGCATTATTGTAGGGTGTACAAGCTTGCTGCTGGTTGAGAGCAATGATTGACAGCATTGTCACTAAAATCGGAGTAGGTGCTTTGTTATTGCTTAAACGAATGACCAATGACCAATGACAAATTTTGCCAGTTAAGTTTAATGGTGCCGCTCTACTTATTTGGAACAGTTTTAAGGCAAAGTGCCTCAACATAAGTGTGACTTCAACATCTACCCTTACAGGAGTAATGGGTTCTATGACTAGCTCTTTATGGAAAAACCCATCCAGTCTAATTTTTGGTGCTACATTTATTCTTTTAGGAACAGCTGCTGCTCCCTCCACAGCAACCACCCTCACTGGCTTTCAAACGGTCGGCAGCGATATGGGAGGGATGCAGGTAACTGTCAATTTCTTTGATGGTACCTCCCAAACTTCAACCTGGTTTCCTACAGGTGGTGTTTCCGGAGGTGCATTCGGTACTGGTTGGTCTCTGACTCAATCAGGCAATACTTTCGGCTCATTCGGCAATCCCTGGAATTTTAGCTACGGTGGTAGCAGTAGCGTTGCTGCCTTAATTATTGATGCTATCCCTGGTAACACGGTATTTGATATTTTGCCTGACCTCGACGGTCCCTTTCAAACACCAGGTTCAGCGGATGGTTGGGCCTTTCAGACAGCTTATGGGATAGGACCAACTTTCCATAACTATTCTGTACCAATCGACATCTCCCGAGGAGACCTATTTGGTCGTCTTTCCTTGTTCTGGAATACTGGATTTTCAGGGGTTATGGGATTTTTGGCAGATACTGATAGCGGTACTACCTTCGATCCTGTCCAACCGAAACAACCACCGCCATCTGTACCACCGCCGCCACCGCTATCGCCACCACTGCAACCGCCACCACTGCAACCGCCACCAGCACCACCGCCACCACCGCCGCCACCACCGCCACCGCCGCCAAATACGACACCAAGCCTCGTTGGTTTAAATATTGCAAAAATTAAAGAAGGACAATCTGCTACCGCCTTCCTGTCTGCTCAAGACCCCAACCAAGATGCGATCGCTTTTTTACTGAATGGCTCCCAGGTAGGCATCGATAGTAGTACATCAGGAACCCGTTCATTAACTACTAACCTCGGTCGGTTTGCCGATAATGGTGTTCATACCTATACAGCTCAAGCTAGGGATTCCCAGGGAGGAGCAAGCAACTCTGTTACTCGAAACTTAATTGTTGAAAATGTTGCACCAACCTTGAGTAGTTTGAGCCTCTCAAGTAAGGTAATTTACGAAGGACAATCTGCTACAGCCTCCCTGTCTGCCATAGATCCCGGAGCAGATGCTATCAGTTTCTTCTTGAACGGTGAAAATGTTGGCACTGATCGGGATATCTCAGGAACTCGAACAGCTAGTAAGAATCTAGGTGTTTTTGCTGATGAAGGTACTTTTACCTATAAGGGTCAAGCACAGGATAAAGATGGTGCTTTCAGTAATACCTCTACCCAGCAACTAACCGTCTTAAATGTGGCTCCGACCATTACCCAGCTTACTCAGGATTTGGTTGTTAATACCAATGAGCTGTTTGATTTTTCCGCTACTGCTACAGATCCGGGAATCTTGGACATTCTCACCTTTGATTGGGATTTTGATATGGATGGCATCTTTGATGACTTCACTGGTACAAGTGGACAGTGGTCTTTTGGTTCATCCGGCACCTATGATATAGCATTGCGCGTCTCTGATGGTGATGGGGGTTTTGCCTTTGGTTCCTTTACCGTTAGCGCAGTACCTGAAACATCTTCAGTACTGAGCCTCCTCAGTATTGGTGCTTTTGGTATTGGTACTTTCCTCAAAGGCAAACGTCGCTAAAGCTTAGCTAACTTATCCCCCGTGCTATCTTGCGGGGGTTCATCAAGGACACGAATCATTGTGAAAGTAAGAAGTTAGCCAAGCAGCCAGAGGTAGGTTGCTTGATAAAATCAAGTGCTATTATCCTAGAGGAATTGTATATACCCAATCCTTGTAACTAGGTTCTCGATTTTCAGTAATTGCCACGAGTTTTTCTTGCAGTTGACTAGTTATGGGTCTAGTTTTGGGTAACTCATAGTTTTCAATTCTTTTAACTGGCGTAATTTTGGCTGCTGTGCCACTGAGAAAAACTTCATCAGCAATCAAAAGTTCGGAACGATCAACTGGTCTTTCAATCGTTTCAATGCCCAAGTCCTTAGCAATGGTGATAATACTATCTCTTGTAATTCCTTCCAAGATATCTTGGTCAAATCCAGGGGTAATCAGTTTACCAGCTCTAATTACAAACACATTCATTCCTGAAGCTTCACTAATTTTACTCTGAGAGTTTAAGAGAATAGCCTCATCAAAGCCAGATTCTACAGCTTCAGTTTTAGCTAAAGAAGAAGTAATATATGCACCACTAATTTTACCTCTCAAGGGTAAGCTACGATCTTCTTGTCGATACCAAGAACTAATGCGGCAACTAACTCCTTCAGGAGATAAATAATCCCCTAACTCTAAACCATAAACAAAAAAATCTTTTTCAATATCATGCAATCTTGGAGAAATCCCTAACCCAGAGTTATAGATAAAAGGTCGAATATAACAAGATTTATCTGGTTGATTTTTTTGAATAAATTCAACAATAATTTTTTCTATTTTATCTGCAGGCAAGTCATATTGGAGTAGTTTGGCACTGCTACTTAATCTTTGGCAATGACGCTCTAATCTGAAAAGTAGTATTTGCTGAGGAGTTTGAGGGTCAGGAATAGCTCTTAACCCACCAAAAGCTCCAGTTCCATAGTGCAAGGCATGGGTCGCAATGGAAATTTTTGCTTCGTTAAAAGGAACAAATTGATTTTGGAAGTAAGCAAATGGGAAAAAATTATGCATTTTTCAAGTAAACCCTGAAGGCTAATAATCAGGAACTTCAAAATAAAAAAATATCCAATCGCTCGTGGAGCTGAGGGCAGCTGGAATTGTAAATTGGAATTTATTCTTTGGAGTTCCATAATATAATAGCCTTCAAATATTAAGTTGGAAAGGTAAGGTGTTAACGGTCAACCTTCAATCTAACTTAAAGAAGTTCCTAGCCATCCAGTAAAGTGCTGCTTCTGAGCTTGAGTTGGATTTTCCACTGACACAATCTGGTAGCGACTGGGTTGCGGTGCCCCTAAAGTAACCAGTAAAGTGCGGAGCTCGTCTTTGTGAAATACACTTAACTCAAGGGTGTCAGCAACCTCATAATCTTTTAGGCGATCGCTAAGTTGTTCAGCGGTGACTCGCAACCCGTCAATTGCCAGCAACTCATCACCAGCATTAACTCCTGCTACCTCAGCTGGAGAAGCAGCTTCAACAAACTCAATTAATTCTTTACCCTGCTTTGGTTTCACTTTCATACCGAGGAAAGGTACTGGTTCTTCCTGAGCCGCAACTACCTTTAAACCAAAGGGTTCTAGATACTCATTGAAAGGTAGTTCGGCAGTACCATCGATGTAATGCTCGAAAAAACCACTTAAATTTAAACCGGCTACTGACTCGATCACCTTTTGCAACTGTTGGGCAGTATAGCCGATTTCTTGCTTGCCAAACTGCTCCCACATCCGACGCATCACATCATCAAGCGATCGCTGGTTTTCGTGATGTGCGCGGATCAGCAAATCCAACAGTAAGCAAACCATTTCTCCTTTCAAGTAGTAGGAAATCTGGCAATTGTCACTATTGGCATCCCGGCGATAAAGTTTAATCCAGGCATCCAAACTCGACTCACTCGCTGGCTGTACCTTACGACCTGGGGTTTTTTGCAATCGAGTAATCTCCTTACCCAGGTTCTCTAACAAAGTCTTGGTATCATAGATACCTGCTCGCTGGGGAATCATTAAGTCGTAGTAACTTGTTGCCCCTTCACAAAACCAGAGGCAACTTGTGTAATTTTCCTGCTCATAATCGAACACCTCCAAAGCTTTCGGTCGAATTCGCTTGACGTTCCAGAGGTGAAAAAATTCGTGAGCCACCAGCTGCATAAACCGATGATACTGTTCCTTTGCCCGAAAACCAAAGCGGGGGAAAATTAACGAACAGCTATACTTATGTTCGAGACCTCCAAAACCACTAGCTGTTAGATGCAGTAAAAACAGATAATGGTCATAAGGTAAACCTCCATACAACTGGGCTTCTACTTCAACAATTTTCTTAGTATCGGCAACGATACGCTCTGGATCAGCATTACCCCGTCCCCAAATTGCCAGTTGATGAGGTTTTCCCAACACTTCAAAGTCATATAGCTGTTGACGACCAATCTCAAAGGGACTATCCACCAGAGTGTCAAAATCTACGGCATCAAAAGTATTGCTTTTTCCTGAAACCTGTGGCAAAGCTGTCGTGACGCGCCAGTCTGGTTGTGCTGGTACAATAGTCACCCAAATCCGCTGTTGTTCAAATCCAGGGATAAAGAAGAACAAAGCAGCACCATTGAAATAACCATGGGTATGATCTAGATGATTCGTCCGCACAGTTAATTCATTGGCAAATATCCGATAATGCACCCTGATGACTGAAGCTGTCCCTGTCTCAACTTGCCAGTGATTTTTACTACATTTGCGCCAAGGCAAAGGCTGCTTACCTTCACCAATATCGGCGGAAAAATCCTGTAGATGTTTGGCGTACTCCCTAACCAGGTAAGAACCGGGAGTCCAAACCGGCATTTTCAAATCTAGCATCCTTTGTTGCCAGCTTTGAACTTGCAAGGTTACCTCAAACAGGTGAGATTCTGGTTGAGGCATTGCTACTTGATAGTGAATTGCCGGTGTGGTGCTGGTGGTGCTATTGGGACGAACTGTTGTTACTTCAGTCATTATTTTGTGATGAGCAATTAGTGATTGTACTTAGATTAACAACCGTTGGTGTTGATTGGTTCAAAAAAATGCCTATTACTGTCTTTTTGTCTAGTGCATTAAGAGAGAAATAATTGACTAAATAAAGGCTCCAAGTATAGGAAGTTTAGGGGCAGAGGGCTAGATGCTACAACCGAATTTTCATGCACATGTATGCAAAACTACTCTTGAGACACAAGGCAGGAGGCAGAGGGCAGGAAGCAGGAGGCGAGGTAGGAGGTAGTTTTTGTTCCATTTGTAGCGGGCAGTGTGCCCCCTGTGGGGCTACTCATAACGAACACACAATGGTGCTCAAAGTTCCCCAAAGATCAGAAAAAATTAACTTTATCTTTCTTTTTCTCCTCATCTCCTCCTTCTCCCTCCTCTCATCCCATTCTCAAATTAGGGGTTTTAACCTGTAGCTAGGAGGATAACAACACAGCTATGATGTGTAGCAGTTTTGTCGGTCAATCCAATGGGAAAAATCTTTATTTCAGCAGGTCACTATTTTCAAGACCCTGGAGCCTCGTCTGCTCTAGGAACAACAGAAGCACAAGAAATGATCCAAACCCGTGACTTGATCTTAGAGGAACTCGAATTACAAGGTTTGCGGGCAGGTCAAGATTTTCTTTCAGTGCCTGATACGATTGACCTTAGACCAACCATTAGCTGGATTAATGCCCGTGCTGTAGCGGGTGATGTAGCATTGGAAATTCACGGAAATGCCGCTAATGGTCAAGTAAGAGGAACAGAGTGTTTTTATATTGATGGCAACAATGAACGCCGTGGGGATGCCGAGCTTATCTTAGATAGTCTGCTGCAACAAGTACCCGAGCTGATTAATCGAGGAGCTAAACCAGACACAGCCACCTTTGTTGGTAGTTTGGGTTTCATTCGGCAGATAAGGATACCTTCCCTACTGTTAGAGTTGTCTTTTCTGGATAATCTTCCAGACTTACTACTACTACAAAATCAACGCCGCCAGTTTGCCAAAGGCATTGCCGAAGGTCTAATTGCTTACAGGGATATAGAAACTCTCAGGAGTGGAGGATCTGTCTTCCCCAATATTGGTATTGAAGTTAATGGAGAGCCTTACTCAGACAAGGGAATTCTGGTGAATAGTAATTCCTATGTTCCTGTTGACCTAGTAGATAGTTTAGGAATTGAATTACCTCCAGGAACTGAAGTGCGGCGAGTTAGTCAGGGTGGTGTTGTCTACGTTAAAGCAGTTGATCTACAGCAATTTAATGTCACCATTGGTTGGTATACCGCGACTAGGACAGTGGTGCTCAATGCTTTCCCACAAGAACAGCTTGATCAAATTATGAGCAGTGGGAGGGCCTCAGAGGCTGAACTAAATCGCTTTTTGCGAGCTAATAATCAGGGAAACTTTGTCAGCAAATTTCCTGACTTACCCAAGCTTTATATTGAAGAAGCTGCCGATGAGGGAGTTAATCATGACATTGCATTTTGCCAGATGTGCCTCGAAACAGCTTTTCTTCGGTTTGGTGGAGATGTAGACCCCACCCAAAATAATTTTGCTGGTATCGGAGCTGTTGGTGGTGGTGCCCAAGGAGCTTTTTTCCCCAATGCTCGAACAGGAGTTAAAGCTCAGATTCAACATCTGAAAGCTTATGCCAGTACTGACCCAATTGCCAAGCCACCCGTTGTAGACCCCCGCTTTGATTTAGTTACCCGAGGAATTGCTCCTACTGTCAATGATTTAAGCGGACGTTGGGCCGTAGATCCAGATTATGGTAATAAGATTTTATCTATTCTTAAGCGGCTCTATGAAATGTCTGACATGGATGGACCTGATGTTCCTGATGAAGAAACTCACGAACAATCAGTCAACATTACTCAGCCGCAAGATGGTGATGAATTTGAAGTAGACCAACCATTTACTGTGGCAGGAACTGCTAAAGATGAGGTAGCTAATGTCAGTTTGTATAGTCCTTTTAGTAGCATAAGTTTTCCCCTCGGTGCAGTTAAGGTGATTGATGGTCAGTGGTCAGTTCCGGTAGTGTTTAATACAGGGGGAGAGCGTGAAATTGTTGCAGAAGGTATGGGAGCTGAGGGCAATTCCCTAGATTTTGAACCAAATCTAATTAGTGTTCTAATTGGTACTAAATTTGTTAAACCAGTGCGTGGAGGTTTCAAAACTAGTGGCTTCAGACCCCCGAATCGTCCCACTCACAATGGAGTTGACATTGGTGCAGACAGAGGTACACCGATTTATTCTGTTGCTGCTGGTACAGTTACTTTTGTTATCAATAATTGTCAGGAAGGTTTTCCTAGTTGTGGGGGTGGTTTTGGTAATGTAATCTACATTGATCATCCTGCTCTAGGTCTATTAACTATTTATGCTCACTTACAAAGTGTGGAAGTCAGTCGCGGTACTCAGGTTACTAGGGGGCAGCGCATTGGTACGATGGGCAGTACGGGTCGTTCCACAGGACCACACCTGCATTTTGAAGTTCGGCGGGATAATATGCCATTAGATCCAGAGGATTTTATTAATCCTATTGCTTAATTGGGATTAGAAGTAGGTGCGATCGCTTGACAATTACTAATAGCTGTTGAGCATAAGCGATCGCACTATTGATAGTCTAAACTCCAGGCCCAAAGAAAGGTTGGAACACCAATTGGCGCATCTGGCTAGGCTTCGGTGGCGAGGTTGAAGTCTTCGTCAAGGACAATCATCTCATGTTGCGATCGCTAATTGGTCCTTTAGGCAAGGGTATTACTCTCTATCCTATCGATATCAAAGACCCGTTGGCGTTCCATGCTTTACCATCAGCTGTTGTGCATTAAAAAAGCATAACAGCAACCCATAATCTATAAGGCTCTAGAGGATAATTTACGAGAGTTTTAGTTTTTTTGGGCGATTGAACAAAAAATGATTTAAATGCGCGACAGCTTAGAGCATTAAAAAAGAGTACTCGATTGCTCAAGACACTAAAGTATCAATCTGATATAAATTTTATAGTAAATTTGATGACTACTCTAATGTGACCATGCCCCAATACAACGAGCGACAACAAATATTTTGCTTGAACCGTGCTTCTAATATGGCTGATTTTTTTCAGACTGGCACTATTGATGTTGGTAGTGAAGAAGAACTGCAAAGCCTCGTAAGCAAAAGACTCAAAGCTCTTTTGTCCGATAAGAGGACACAGAACTTAATTGGAGAATGGGAAATTGTTTGGGGACCAGCTATCCATCAACATGGTAGTGACAAGTCTCAGTCAAAATTTTTAGGTGCCCAAAATCCCTACTCTCAAGTTTCCTTAGTTGCTGATAATGGTCTTTACATAGCCAAATATCAGGGTAATAGCCCTAAAGATCGCTACGTCATTGCTATTACTGAGACGAATGCGTTCTCCTGGTACGGTTGGCTTGTAGAAAACTCATTTGCCAAGAGTACAACTTGGAATAAAGGTAAACCATGGCTTGATGATTCTGAAGACTCACAAGTAAATATGCGAATTGGCGACGGCTCTAGCAAAGTACTCGAGATTATCTACGAAAAGCTGGAATATGATAAAAAGTCTTTTCTTGATTACCTCAGGGATCTAGTGAAAGATTACGATAAGGGTAAGATCTCAATTGCTATCTCTGGTCACAGCCAAGGAGCTGTACTTACACCTCTTGTTGCTTTATCATTGATTGATCGGCGCTCGGAGTGGGATCCTGAGGAGAAAGTAGATTTATTGGCTGTACCTACAGCATTTTCTGCTATAGGTAATGCAGAATTTGCCAAATATTATGAGAGTAAGCTCCTAGATCAAACGGATGCTATCTTAAATAAGCGGGATCTGCTAACTACTTGGTGGAGCAAAGAGACGATTGGGGAAGGTCGAGAAATTTATGCTCCAGACCTTAGACCCAATACAATAATTAATAGCTTTATTGATTTGCTGCTGCATAAAGTGAGGGATGAAGAGTACCACCATGTTACCTGGAAGCAAGAGCAATTTGATATCGGATTTCAGCCGGATGCCAGCGATTCTCTAACATATTCAGATATCATCGATCTTGTCTCGAATTTAATCGGACAGTTGATATTGCATTATACAGGAATAGGAAAGTACAGCTCACAGCTTTTTAGTTCATTGGTGACTGAGTACCTAAAACCATTATTGAAAGAATTAGACGGCAGCGGTTTCTTACTTGACAGATTTTATTTTTGGGGACCAATGGGTCCAGTTTTAGAAGAGTCGGTAGACCGTATGGTTGATATACTTTGCTGGAATAGTAGTTTTTCCTTAGACTCAGACCCTGAAGAGCTCAAAATGAATATCTTGAGGATTTTTTGGGGTCTGCCAAACTTTATTAACTATATTTTACAGGAATTACACCAGCATGAGGTCGCTTTCATTAAATACTTGGAAGTTCCTGAGTTTTTTGAACTTATTCGGGAGATCAGTCAGGAAATTAAATATGGCGATTCTCGCTTAAAACAAACATACTCCAGCTTGGGTGAAATATTCTACAAGTCTGAATTAGAAGACTTGTCAGATTCAGATTGGTTCTTCACGAAACAAAAAAAGATTAGCTACAAATAATCCAGGAGTTCTGAAGAAACACGCTCAAAGCTAATGGCTAATGGCTAATAGTTAATAGCTAATGGCTAATCGCTAATGGCTAATCACTAGAGCTTGCTGAATGAGTGTGGCACCTATGCCATACAGGTCTTTCAATCATTTTTTTACCGAATAAGTGCAAGGAAATTGAGCCCATCAGTACAATTTCCTTGCGCCTCCATGGAAAATTCCCTAATACCTAACACCATTAACCTCACCTAACACCTATGGCAACCCAAAAATTACGACTTATTCAGCAAACCCTACCTACCACCTGCCACCTACCACCTACCACCTATTCAAACCCAAAAATTACGACTTATTCAGCAAGCCCTAATTAAATAATTATTCATTGCTTGCAATCCTATCGCTTTTAAGGAGAGGTAATTATTCATTATTCATTAGTCATTATTAATTGTTGAAGTGGTATGCTTCATCCATTGAACAATTGCTGCTGTTAAACCTTCCAAGGTGTATTCTTCGGCTTCAACATCCACTCGCCCTAGCAGTTGATGGCAGGTTTTGGTAGTTTGGGGACCAATAGAGGCAATGCAGACACCTTCTAAAAGGGAGTGAGGATTTTCTAGGCATACAGGTTGTAGCCGGATAGCTTGAGGAAAAGTAGCTTCCTTTGGTAATTCATTTAGGGGTGCGGGAGTTGGTTCCAAGTTACAAGTTAGAGCTTCTGCTAAGAGTTGGTAAAAATTTTTGACAGTTTTTGAACTAGCAAAGGTAATAACATCCACATCTCGCTGTTGTAGTGCCTCGAGGACACCAGGTAAGATTTGGGTAGGACAGCCAGATTCATAAGCAGCAACTTCCACAATTTCCGCTCTGTGAGCAGTTAATTCTTCGATTAAAACCTGCCGTCCACCAGTTTCCACACGGGGAAAGAGGATTTTCTTGCCAGCTAGTGGTTCTGGGAAATGTTCAATCAGGGAATCGGCGATAAAGTTTGGGGGTATAAAGTCTGGTTGTAAACTATATTGTTTCAGAATAGTTGCAGTTTTCTTCCCCACCACAGCAATTTTGACACCAGCTAAGGCTCGGGTATCTTTACCTTGGGTAAGCAATCGTTCAAAAAAGTAATTGACACCGTTGCCGGAAGTTAAAATTATCCAATCAAAGTTAGATAAATTAGCGATCGCTTGATCCAATTCTTCCCAGCTAGAAGGGGGACTAATAACTAAAGTAGGCATTTCCATCACTTCTGCACCTGCTGCTTGCAACAGATTGCTGAATTGACTTGATTGCCCAGCTGAACGAGTAACCAAGATGGTTTTACCGGTGAGGGGGGGTATCTCCTTTTCCTCACTGATAATTGTGAGGGTAGTTTCTTCCGTTCCACCCTGAGGGGTAAATTCTGCCCAACTGACTGATGCTTCAGGAGATTGTAAATAGTTCCTGAGTTCCACTACCTCACCAACAACAATCACTGCTGGAGAGAGGGGAATGCCAGCAGTTTGCTCAACGATATTAGCTAAAGTGCCAGTCCAAATTCGTTGTTGGGGACGTCCACCAGAACGAATGACGGCAACAGGTGTTTGGGGAGAACGCCCATATTGCTGTAAGTACTCAACAATTTCACTAAGATGACGCCCTCCCATTAAAATGGCTAAAGTATCAATCCTGGCTAGGGCATCCCAGTCTAATTCTACGGGATCATGACCTGTTAGGACAGCAAAACAACTGCTCCAGATGCTATCTGTTAAGGGAATCCCGGCAAACAAGGGAGTTGCGAAAGCGGATGAAATCCCTGGTACAACCTCAAAAGAACACTCTGCTGCAATCAGCGCCTGAATTTCTGAGCTAGAGCGACCAAAAATAAACGGGTCACCACTTTTAAGTCGTACTACCTGTTTGCCTTGAGAACATTGTTCTACCAAAATTTGGTCAATTTCATCTTGGGGCGTTGAAGGAAGTCCACCCCGTTTACCCACATGAATTTTCAGACAAGTGGGGGGTACTAGTTGTAATAACTGAGGGTCTACTAAGTTGTCATATACTAGTACTTCTGCTTCATTTAGCAACTGTTTACCTCTGAGGGTAAGGTAGGCAGCATTTCCCGGCCCACCCCCTACTAGATAGACTTTGCCGATGGACTCAGTCATAGATGGAATTCTTGTTGTAGAATCGTATGCTATTTCCACAAGATACTGCAACAGCGTGATTGCCTCAAGTAACCTCAGTTGGATCTAATACTAGTGCAGTGCGGCGGAAATAACCTACCAGTTTGAGATCGATAGAATCCTTACTCTATAAGCATTCTTAATTCTTAATTCTTAATTCTTAATTCCGCGCAGCGGTACTACTCAACTGTCCATCTTCCAAATAAGTTACTTGATCAGCAACATCAATAATCCTAGGGTCGTGGGTCACCACCAACACTGTACAGCTTTGTTCCTTAGCCAGCCGATACAGTAACTCAATGACATTATGTCCACTCTGGGAGTCCAAAGAAGCTGTTGGCTCATCTGCCATAATTAACTGAGGATTGCCAGCTAATGCCCGTGCGATCGCAACCCGCTGTTTCTGTCCTCCAGACAAATCACAAGGTTTATGATTTCTATGTAGACCTAACCCCACCTGTTCTAGCAATCCTTGTGCCTGACATTGTGCTTTTTTGCCCCGAATACCCTTGACATTGAGTACAACTTCTACATTCTCGGCTGCTGTCAATGCTGGAAACAAATTGAAACCCTGGAAAATGAAACCGATGTTGTGCCGTCTAAAGCGCTCTAGCTTGGCACGAGACATCCTTGTAATTTCTTCTCCTAGTAAGTAAACTTGTCCGGCTGTAGGTGTCAGCAGTCCAGCCAAGATAGATAGCAGGGTAGTTTTTCCTGAGCCAGATGGACCCATTAACAGCTGGATATTACCACTTTTAATATTCCAATCAATCCCTTTGAGAACTTGATACTGCTGTTGTCCAGACTGAAATGCCATTTCTACCCCCTTAACAAAGATGGTTCCTGTTTCGGCAGTAGGTAAGCAATTTATAAGGGCAGAATGCTCCTGGCTTGGTTTCTTGGTAAAGACCATATAATAATTTATTTCAGCAGTATCTAACTAATTTGTTAGATTTTTAGCGAGTTGGATGAGAATTGGATGAGGAAGTTAATCATGATTGTGCTGCTGTGCAGATTGTTCACGATTAGAGACATAGTTTCAGTGTATTCTAATACTTAGAGTTGATTTATCTACTCTGTTTATGATTTTTGATCAAGACGGAGGGCTCGTTCCAAAGCGGCTTTTTCTCTAGCTCTATCAGCATAGGGCTGTAATTGATGAGTCTCCCAACCGCTCAAGATACTCAAATCTTCCAAGTCAATCCCCCTCATTAACATTTCCACACACCAAGTTTGTCCTGCTTGCTCAATGAACAGAGGTTGCCCTTCAGGGGTTAACAACCCAGAAGTAAATTCCTGCCATGCGGCACGTAACTCTACCTCAGACATAGGTTGGTTCGCATCATTGATAAATAAAGCAGATTGGTTATCCTTTCGGCTCTTTAGCCATTGACTCAGAGGATTGCGAGTATAGGAGCCATAGCGCTTCCCCATAATCCGCTGATTTACAGGTACTTGCCGCACAGCCCCTTGAGTGACTTGCAGTAAGTGTTGCTGAGGATTACTAATTTGATGCCATCTTTCTAAGGTAACAATTTCTTGAGGAGATAAGCCAGTTCCAAACAAGACATAAGCAAGGGCATAATCTCGTACACCCTTTTGTTTGGCTTGTTGCAGAATTGAGCTTACTACAGAAGCTGGTAAATCTGCTACTTCTTGCTTATCAGTATGAGGGATTGCTTTTTGGTTCTTAGCAGTTTCATCTGTTAATTCTTCTTGAACAACTGCTCCGTGCAAGCACAATCCGACTAAGCTATTCAAGAAATCCTCACGGTCATCCCACAGTTCGTGGAACTCACTGGTGACTTCAATCACTAAATACCCAAACAACATGCCATTAAGCAAGCTGGCTAACTTTTCAGGGGGTAAGTAGGGGTGCAACTGCTCCCGCTCAATCACAGTTGTCAAATATCGCGCTACATCCCGATTAGCTATAGTTACACCTCGTCCTAAAGCTCGACGATTTTCCATAGTGTAACGTCCTGCTTCCCCAACTACAGAGCGTAGCAACCCAGGAATATTTTCTAGAGCCTGTATGCGATCATTGGCATATTGTTTGAGAGCTTCAGCCAAATTTTTGGTCTGCTTTAATTGCTCTGTTAAGGATTCACCGAGATGAGTAAACACAGCAGAGTCTTCGAGTACCGCCAAGAGTAATCCCTGCTTGTTACCAAACTGTCGGAAAAGAGTCACCTCATTGACTTTTGCCAATTCAGCAATCTGCCGAGTTGTTGTCTCGGTGACTCCTTGAGAAGTAAACAACTCAAGTGCAGCCTTAATCAAGCGTGCTCTGCTTGAAGAACGTGTTCGAGACATAGGAGAGAAAATGCAAGTGTAACTTGCATATTTGCATTTACATTGTTAAGCTGTTAGGAACACACGCAAGTATTACTTGCATTTTAACTTCCACTATAGTGACCCTCTCTACTCAATAAGGCAAATTTATGACCAATAATTCACTCTCGGTTGCCCCAGAAAGCAGATCAGCTCCGACTTTAAACTGGGTTGCTGTAGGGTTTTTCGCTACAATTCATGCTGTGGCAATGCTCGCTCCTTGGTTCTTCTCTTGGTCAGCTTTGGGACTCACCATATTTTTTCACTGGTTCTTTGGCAGCATTGGCATCTGTTTAGCTTATCACCGACTCTTAACCCATCGTAGTTTTAAAGTACCTCAGTGGTTAGAATATATTCTTGCTACTATAGGATGCCTCGCTCTTCAAGGCTCACCAATCTTTTGGGTTGCCAACCACCGTCTTCATCATGCTTTCCCAGAAGATCAAGAAAAAGACCCTTACTCAGCAAAGCAGGGTTTTTGGTGGAGTCACATGCTTTGGCTGTTTTATCAAAAAAGTCAGTTTTTTGACTACGAATCTTATAAAAAATACGCGCCTGATTTAGTACGAGATCGCTATTATAGCTGGCTTGACCGCTATTTCTTATTGCTCCAGATTCCTGTTGCTCTGTTGCTTTATGTTCTGGGAGGATGGTCTTTTGTCATCTGGGGAGTTTTTGTTCGGGCAGTAATACTCTGGCACAGTACTTGGTTGATTAATTCCGCAAGTCATCTACGAGGTTATCAAACTTTTGAATTAGATGATGGCTCTCGCAACCTCTGGTGGGCAGCAATTTTAACTTATGGAGAAGGTTGGCACAACAATCATCATGCTTATCCCAATGTAGCACCAGCAGGACGGCAGTGGTGGGAAATTGATATGACTTGGTGGGCAATTCGAGGACTCCAAATTGTTGGTTTAGCGAAGAAAGTAATCATGCCTCCTCAGGAACAACCTCAAAACTAAATTAAACTCTAATATCTACAAGTTGCACTTTTGTGTAAACCACCCACACCTACTCATAAATAAGTGTGGGTTTTCATTAGATTCTTGAGAAACACTTCCTTTGGAAGTGAGGGTGTAGGGTGTAGGGTATCAATTGTGGAACTAGCATCTTGCCAGTTACGAGAAACTAGAATTGTTTCTCTTATTCAATTGAGAGTGCGAAGTGCTCCTCAGGAGCTCTCAACCAAAGACCTCCGAAATCTTAAACGAGCGCGTTTGCTCTAACTCTTGAATCCGCTGGCTTATAGCATAAAGTTCCTCTGAGTAATACTGCATACGTTGGTAATCTGTAGAAAACTGAAACTTTTGCCACTGCTGTAAACAATAACGCCGGTGTTTTTCACAGGCTACTTTCTCTAAACACGCTGCTGCTCTTTGAATCTCTGCTGGAGCACGATTGATATCTTCCCAAAGCTCCTTCTCATCTAGATGAAATAGATGAGCTACCTGAGCTATTTCTTGGGGAAATTTGAGGCTGCGGTCTTGTAAAAGAGAAATTAGTGAATCGGGGGTATTAGTATGAGACTTTGCCGCTACTTCTTGTAGTTCTAGGATTTGTTGCCACAAAAATCGATGAGGGGAGAGGCTAAAAAGTAAATCTTCTGTTTCTAGAGTGTCAACGATGGTGTGTCGGTATTCAGGAAAGTGGAGGTAGATGCGTAATAGTAAAGCTTCGGCTTCTTCTAGAAGACTGTGTTCTGAATTAATAGGTGAGTTGAGCCTAGAGTGAGTTTGCTTGTGGTTGTTTAACTTATTGTGCAGGGAGGGGGAGGGGAAGCGTAAGACTGGTGATTGCTTGACACTAGCAGCTAGGGGCTTGTTAAGTTGAGCCTGTAAATTTCTGATATATAAGGGTACTAGCCTATCTTGCCCCTGACTGAGGAGTTGGGCGCAATAGTTGAGATAATAGGTTAGCTGGTTAACGTTGTTGAGTTGATTGAGCAACTTGACCATTTCTTGGGCAACTTGCTGAAACTGGTCCGCATGTTGGAGATTTTTACCGACTAGGAGTTGGTTGATCTGCCAATCAAGCCACAGGGGAGCAGTTTGTAGCAGTTGTTGGTATTTTTCCTGAGCTTCAGGATGTCCTTTGAGAAATTCATCCGCATCTTTGCCATCCGGTAGGTTGAGCACCCGCAGCTGAACTTGTCCTTGGTATGCCAGGTGAGCGATTTCACCAATCGCTCTGGCAGTAGCAGTGGTACCAGCAGCATCAGCATCGAAGTTCAGAATCACTTGCTTGGATTCCGTATAACGTAGGAGTTGCCGCACTTGCTCTTGACTCAGAGCCGTACCAAGAGAGGCTACGACATTAGTAATCCCAACAGCATGAAGAGCGATCGCATCAAAATATCCTTCTACTACTACTGCCTGGTCTTGCTTTCTAATTGAATCACGAGCTTTATCCAGAGCAAATAGGGTTTTACCTTTATTAAAAAGTGGGGTTTCGGGAGAGTTAAGGTATTTTGGTTGTTCATTCCCCAAGCTTCTGCCACCCAAGCCAATTATTCGTCCCTGAGAATCGCGGATGGGTATAATTAAGCGATCGCGAAATCCATCATAGTAGCCATTCCCCTTGTTCTTAGGTTTAATCAATCCTGCTTCGGCTACCTGCTGCACTGGCTTACCTTTTCGTTCCACCAGATATCTGTAGAGTGTTTTCCATCCAGCTGGTGCATAGCCCAACTGGAACTGCTGAATTGTTTCTTCCTTCAGACATCGTTTCTCGTACAAATACTCTAGAGCCTGCTGTCCTTGAGGTTGCCGCAGAGCATGTTGATAGAACTGGGCTGTCAGTGCCAAAATCTCGTAGAGTTGTTCTCGTAGGGACAACTGACGCTGCAATTCTTGCCTTTGTTCTGGTTCGAGAGTTTTTATCGGCACCTGATATTGCCGCGCCAGCTCAAACACTACCTCACTGAAGGAGTGCTTTCCCACCTCCATGAGGAACTTAATGGCATTTCCGCCAGCTTGACAACCAAAGCAGTAGTACAGCTGCTTGGTGGGGCTAACGCTGAAACTGGGAGTTTTCTCATCATGGAAGGGACACAAGCCGAGATAGTCTTTACCACGCTTGCGCAAGACAACATGTTCTGAGATCACATCGACAATCTCAGCCCTTTGTTTAATCTCCTCAATTGTGTCTGGATGCAGGCGGGGGATGTCCACTTGCAGATTTAGGAATGTTTATTAACATATAGTTTAACCTGGGACATTTTATTTTTTGGAAGTTCCTTATTCAATTTCATTGGGATCGATTCCCGCTTGTCGCAAACGTTGGGCTAATCGTTCAGCACGTTGACTTTCTTGTTCGGCACGTTGACTTTCTTGTTCGGCACGTTGACTTTCTTGTTCAGCACGTTGACTTTCTTGTTCAGCACGTTGACTTTCTTGTTCGGCACGTTGACTTTCTTGTTCGGCACGTTGAGCAAGAAGCTCAACGTCAGTGAGAATCCAATTGCCATCACTATCGTACCAACGTAACCACGGTCTTTCTAACTCTCGATATTTTCCCCGCCATAGTCCCAAACCCAACTCCAAATCAGGTAGCCAAATGCGCTCCTCTGTCAATTCCCGTTTTCGATAATGGCTACCATCCAATTGAAACACCTGCAATTGATTGGTGAGGCGATCGAAAACAATATAGTAGGGGATACCTAGAATTTGTTCATATACTTCCCATTTGGTGGGAGGCTTTCGCTGGCGTTCCTTTTCCCCCAAGTCTTCGGCGCGGGTGCTGGGAGAAAGGAATTCGATCGCTACAGTGGGACGTACTCCTTCTTGCCAAGTGACGTAGCTCAAGCGTAACTCTCGCTCCTCGTAAAACCGCGAGACTCCCACAACAGCAAACCAGTCGGGACGCTTGTACCAACTCGGATGTCGGGGATCATAGTACAGATTCAAGTCACTGGCAACAAAGGTGCGATCGCTAGGATAGTTGGGAGGGCGAAAAGTTGCTGAGCACAGTTGTGCCTGCCACAGGTGAAATTCATCAGGCAAACCGGATTCCTCTGGGTCTTCACTCGGAAGATCATACATCGTTGGGAGGGTTTCTTTGGGGGAGTGGGGTTGCTCAACCTGTTCAGTGATCGATTGGACTTTAACGCTCATTATTAATACTCTGAGGCATTTAACTATTAATGTGTCAGTTTCTTTGTTGCTTGTGATGTTAGTCCTATCTTACCTATCATAAGTAAGCTAGGATTTCCTGGCATAGATAAATATTTTAAACCCACCCTTACAAATTTACCTGGATTTGATATTATGGCTGCTTTTTTCGGATTTATGCTCACTTCCTAGGAAGTAGTAAGTATTGAGGCTGCTTTAGAGAAACTAATAATCATGCAACTACCAGCTTTCCTACGCAGAAAATATCCAGTGGTGCGGCAACATAGTGAAGAAGATTGCGGCGCTGCTTGCTTTGCTACTATTGTCAAACACTATGGTGCCGTTTTTACTATTAGCCGGATTCGGGAAGCTGTTGGTACAGGGCAACAGGGTACTACATTACTTGGACTCAAGCGGGGAGCAGAAGCTCTTGGTTTTAATGCTCGAACTGTAAAAGCTTCATCGGCAGTGTTAGACCAAATTAATGAGATACCCTTACCAACTATTATTCATTGGAAGGGAAATCATTGGGTTGTCTTGTATGGGGAACAGGGCAATAAATTTGTCGTTGCTGATCCCGCTGTAGGTCTCCGCTATCTTACAAAAAAAGAGTTAACCCAAGGTTGGACAGACTGGGTAATGCTGATTTTGGAACCAGATCCTGTCCGTTTTTGGTCCCAGCCTAATGATCAAGTTGCTAGTGTCGGTCGCTTTTTCAAGCGTGCTTCCGCTTATCGCGCCGTTTTGAGTCAGGCATTTCTGATTAACC
Organism: Caldora sp.; assembly: GCA_965222765.1. Taxonomy (GTDB): domain Bacteria; phylum Cyanobacteriota; class Cyanobacteriia; order Cyanobacteriales; family Coleofasciculaceae; genus Caldora. The sequence continues at coordinate 182,849 of CBDCVG010000022.1, read as the reverse complement.
TTGTCCTAGGTGTACTTGCTTTAGCAACTCCATTCTTCATCCAAATCTTGACAGATGACGTGCTGGTGCGGCGAGACATGGGACTGCTGAATGCCGTAGTGATTGCAGTGATCGTGATGAATATCTTCAGCAGCAGCCTAGGATTAATACAATCTACTTTAATTGCTCACTTTGCTCAACGCCTAGAATTAGGTCTGGTCATGGAATTTGGGCGACAAATTTTGCGTTTGCCCCTAAGTTACTATGAATCCCGTCGTAGTGGAGAAATCGTTAGCCGACTGCAAGATATTCAATCGATTAATCAATTAGTTTCCCAAGTAATTGTCAGTCTACCTGCTCAGTTATTTGTCGCAGCAGTTTCCTTATCTTTCATGCTGTTTTATAGCTGGCAGCTGACGATTGCGGGGGTCTTAATTGCCTTAGTAATGACTCTATCTACGGTTATATTATTGCCCAGTTTGCAGAAAAAGACTCGTAGTTCTTTAGTCTTGGAAGCAGAAAACCAAGGAGTTTTAGTAGAAACCTTTAAAGGTGCTTTGACTCTCAAGATGACAACCGCTGCACCTCAATTTTGGGAAGAATTTCAGAGTCGTTTTAGTCGTTTAGCTAACCTCAATTTTCGCACAACTCAGATTAGTATTATCAATAATAGTTTCTCAGAGTTGGTTTCCGGTATTGGTAGTATCTCTTTACTCTGGCTTGGTAGTAACCTAGTCATTCAAGGACAGTTGAGTATTGGTCAGCTCTTAGCTTTCCATACTATGAACGGCAATTTAGTCTCCTTTATTCGTGCTGCCATCGGCTTTGTTGATGAATTAGCCCATGTTAAAACCGCCACTGAACGTTTGACAGAAGTTATTGATTCAACGCCAGAGAATTCAAGTGAGACGAAGAAGCCTACTGCTGAAATTGAGCATAATGCCGAAATTACTTGTGAGAATATCAATTTTCATTATCCCGGTAGACTTGACCAACTTCAAGACTTTTCTGTAACTATTCCTGGAGGGCAAGTTACTGCGTTGATTGGTAAATCGGGCTGTGGAAAAAGTACGCTTGCTAAACTAATTGCTGGACTCTACAATTTACAATCTGGTAATATCCGCACCGGCATCTATAATATTGAAGATATTTCCCTGGATTGTCTCCGGCAACAAGTAGTTTTAGTACCCCAAGAAGCCCACTTTTGGAGTCGTTCAATTCTAGAGAATTTCCGGTTAGGTCATCCTCAAGCTAGCTTTGGTGAAATTGTTAAAGCTTGCCAGATTGTCGGTGCTGATGAATTTATCAGCAAACTCCCTGAGAAGTATCAAACAGTTTTAGGTGAATTCGGTTCTAACCTTTCTGGAGGACAACGACAAAGATTAGCGATCGCTAGAGGGATTTTGACTGATCCACCAGTCTTAATTTTAGATGAATCAACAGCGGGTCTTGATCCAGTGAGCGAAGGTCAATTACTAGACCGACTCTTGTGGGCTCGTCAAGGTAAAACTACTATTATCATTAGCCATCGTCCCAGCGCCATTAATCGTGCAGATTGGATTGTAGTTCTTGATGAGGGCCAAGTAAAAATCGAAGGTTCCCTCGATGAACTACGCACCAAATCAGGAGAACATTTGGACTTTTTGAGAGTTCGTGAAGGCGCAAGACCTTCTCTTAAAGATGCCGGGTATACTTTACCCTAAAACTGTAGGTTGGGTGGAACGAAGTGAAACCCAACATTCGTATTACTGAAGTTGGGTTTCGTTGCCCACATATTAATTTTATATATTGATAAAAATAAATTAACCTGCATTCAGGTAGATAAATGCAGAATTAAAAAAGTGAAGAGTTGTAGAGCCCCATTCCAGATTTTTCGGGAATGATGTTTGGGAAGTGAGGTGGGCATTGCCTTGAATCATATCTAAGCTGTTTGAGATTTTTGACAATGCCCACCCTACAAGATCTGCGATCGCACTATCAAATGAACTGGGTAACGATTTAACAACAACAGGTTAATAAGATGCCAGAGATAGCTCTTATAAAAGCCAGCAAATTAGTTCAGGACTAAAAGTTGTTGAGGTAGCTTGAGCTAGATGTATGTCAAGAAGGGGATCGAATCCCTCAAAGTTGATATGCATAAAGTGATTATTAGGCATAAGTTCAATAATGTTACTGTTCAAAAAGTCGGCTACAAAAGTAGGATTCATTCCCAAACTGATGTCTAGAGTTATTACCTCTGGATGCTGATGTTGATCATAATAAGCTCCCCAATTGTCATGATTGTGAACTAAATCTCCCTCCTGATTCTGAAGTAACCAATATTCTTGCTCACCGTTTCTTGGATTCACATTTCCGCAACCGATTATCAAATTATGAGCATTTTGGAGCACATCTCGTAGCTGTAATCCCCGATAGTTTTGGATCTGATTCTCGATGACATTAGCAAGAACAGTACAATTATCTGCTAAATATTGACAAAGATGAATATCTATCATATTTTGGTCTACATCTGATATCTGCCTCTGTCCTTTATGCACTAATGCGAACACATTATTATTGTTTCCCATATTATTGTTTCCCGTAGCATTTAGAAACGCTATATAAAGCTCAAATAGTCTATCTATATCCATATAAATCTCCTGGGATGTTCAAATTAGAAACGAACATTGAACTGAAGTTATGGTTGAATCTTCCTCGATTTATTGTTTCCATATTGATTCATTTAACCCTGTACTGTCAGTCGGAAAAGTAGGTTTGATTATCTATTCGAGCTTGTTGGAAATCTTGTTAGTGCAATTGCACATCTTGTAGTGGCGTGACACAACTAAAACTGTAGGTTGGGTGGAACGGAAGTGAAACCCAACGGAATATGCGAAGAATGTTGGGTTACGCTATCGCTCCACCCAACCTACGTATTGCTAGATTATAATCTGTGATTTAATGTAGGTTTTGCGTCTCACCCGCCGATTATGAACAGAACTTACTCAGCTACACCACATATAGATTCAAAGGTGCGTTACGCTACGCTAACACACCCTACTAATAAAGGCTTTCGTAAGTCCTGATGAAGATTCTGATGCTCTCCTCCACATTTCCCTATCCTCCCAGTCGTGGAGGGACGGAAATTAGAACTTTTAACTTACTCAAATACTTGCAGCAGCGTCACCAAGTAACCTTAGTTACTCAACGCCATGAGAGGGTTTCAGACACTGAAGTAGAAGAACTAAAGGAGTGGGTAAGCAAGCTAGTGGTTTTTCCTTTACCCGCAGAACCATCCCAAGTAGGTATTAGTAGTTTGCTAGGTAAAGTTAAACGTTTTACCGAGTCAGTAGTCAAAGCAACCCCACCTAATGTACTCTATCGCTATTCACAAGAAATTCAGGCTTGGGTAGATGCCTATATCGAGGCAGGTAAATGTGATGCGATCGCTTGTGAACATAGTGTAAATGAAATCTATGTGCGACCGGAGTTTAAAAACTCAGTCTTAACGGTAGTAAATGTCCACAGTTCTATCTATGGTTGGGTGAGCAATCATTTGGCAATGGGAGCCTCCCAAAATCCCCTACGCGATCGCCTTTATTTAGCTTTATTATTAGCTAGGTACGAAAAACGCTACTGTAGTAAATTCTCCCAAATTGTTGTTACTACTGAAGATGACCGACAGCAACTACTAAACCTAGATCCAGATAGCTCGATTCAGGTGATTCCCAATGGAGTAGATTTGTCAATATTTCCCTACCGCTCAGAGGAACCGGCTGGTTACGGGTTAATCTTTGTGGGAGATATGAGCGCTGAGCATAATATTGAAGCTGCTCGCTTCTTTACTCTAGAAGTCTTGCCAAAATTGCAGCAGCGTTATCCCGATGCTACTTTTACCATTGCTGGTGCTAGACCAACCACAGAAGTCTTAAACCTAGGGAAGCATCCCGGCGTCATCATTACAGGTCGTGTCCCCTCAATTGTAGAATACTTACATCAAGCCAAAATTTGCGTAGTACCTCTGCGAACAGGATTTGGGATTAAAAACAAAACCCTAGAAGCTATGGCAGCAGGAGTACCAGTAGTAGGAAGCGATCGCGGTTTAGAGGGATTAACAGTCGATGGTATTGATACCCCTCTCCGAGCATTACGAGCAAATCAAGCCCAAGAGTATATAGATGCGATTACTAAGCTATTTGAGAATTCAGAAATGCGATCGCATTTATCCCATAATGGACGAGCTTTGGTAGAGCAGGAATATACTTGGGAAAAAGCAGGTCAATCTTATGAAAAAGTACTACTCAATTCTTAAAACTGAATAATTTGATGGAGTCATCACTATTGTCGGTATAACTCTAAAACCCTTTCCGTATAGGAAGCTGTTGCATCACTATTGTAACGTTCAGGGTCCCCTGTTAACCACCAAGAAGCAGTACGACGTACTGCAATATATTCATTGTTATTACTAACATTGTGCTGCTGACGTAGTACATTTCCCATAACACACAACAAGATTGTACGAGCAGTTGCAGGGTTTGCAGCAAAATATTCTGGTGTCACCTCTCGCCCCATGCATCTTTGGGACCACAGAGAAATCTTTTCTGGTTTGATTTGCCAATCACTGTAGAGTCCGTCATTTTCACTACCAGTTTGGGGTGCAGCTAGTCGTAGTGCCTCCACTAGTGCCAAAACCTGGGCATTGGAAATTGGAGCAGTTGATGAGTTACTAGCTGTGGTTTGTGGGGGAGGAGTCCGAGTTGTTGTCGTTTGTGGGGGAGGAGTCTGAGTTGCTGTGGGTTGTGGTGGAGGAGTTGGAGTTGTTGTGGGTTGTGGTGGAGGAGTTGGAGTTGTTGTAAGTTGTGGTGGAGGAGTTGGAGTTGTTGTGGGTTGTGGGGGAGGAGTCTGAGTTGTTGTCGTTTGTGGTGGAGGAGTTGGAGTTGTTGTGGGTTGTGGGGGAGGAGTCTGAGTTGTTGTCGTTTGTGGGGGAGGAGTCTGAGTTGCTGTCGTTTGTGGGGGAGGAGTCCGAGTTGCTGTCGTTTGTGGTGGAGGAGTTGGAGTTGGTTGAACCTGAGCATTGCCCTTCTCCTGTTGGTAGAAGCTCAGTACTTTCTGGATGTAAGAGTGAGTATAAGAATTAGAAGAATGGCTATTGTAGCTATTAGCCTCCCCAGTCATCCACCAAGCTGCTGCACGCTGCACTGCCACTGACTCACTGTTACTACTAGCAAGGTACTGTTGCTGGAATAGTTCCCGCATCACACAGACTAAAATTCCGCGAGCAGTCACGGGGCTAGATTCAAATTGTGTCGGTGTTAGTTGCCTGCCAATACATTGTTGGGACCAATGAGGGATGTTTTCTGGTTTGATTTGCCAATCACTGTAGAGTCGGTCATTTTCACTACCAGTTTGGGGTGCAGCCAGTCGTAGTGCTTCTACTAATGCTCCTACCTGAGCATCGGTAATCCGAGCAGTTGCTGATGTTTGTAGTGTAGTTTTAACCTGGGCATTGCCCTTTTGCTGCTGATATAAATTCAGCACTTTCTGGATGTAAGAGTGAGTGTAAGAATTAGAAGGATGGCTGTTGTAGCTATTGGCATCCCCAGTCATCCACCAAGCTGCTGCACGCTGCACTGCTACTGACTCATTATTACTGCTGGCAAGGTACTGTTGTTGCAATAGTTCCCGCATCACACAGACTAAAATCCCACGAGCTGTCACTGGGCTAGACTCAAATTGTGTCGGTGTCAGTTGCCTGCCAATACATTGTTGAGACCAACGGGGGATGTTTTCTGGTTTAATTTGCCAATCACTGTAGAGTTCGTGATTGTCAGTACTAGTTTGGGGTGCAGCTAGTCGTAGTGCTTCTACTAATGCTCCTACCTGGGTATCAGAAACTTGGGCTTGTGCTGGCATTGTCCAAAACCCAATACTAACTATGAGCAATCTTAGTAATAGTGGTCTAGCTTGTTTGACTAACTTTGAACTCATGGGTGTAGTTTGGTTATTATTATACTTTTCTTAAAGGATTTTTAATCTAGACTCGATAGATAATTGATAGTTCCTTTCTGTGAAGAAAAAAGGCAGGAGGCAGGAGGGAAGAGGACTCCAAAGTAGGAGCGTAGGAGGTAGTGTTTCTGACCTTCGTAGCGGGCAGTGCACCGCCCGTTGGGCGGCTCTGAAGAAACCAGCCAAATCCTATTCCCTTCTACCTTCTGCCTTTTTTCTTGAAAGCGCCCGACGGGCGCGGCGGCACCCGTTATGAATGAAAGAAACAAGCCAAATCCTCTTCCCTCCTGCCTCCTGCCCCCTGCCTCCTGCCTTGTTTCTTAAGAGCAATTACTCTTGATGTATGTTAAGAAACATTGGTATTGATTAAGAAGTTTAATGATCATGCGATCGCACATCATTAATGCTTAAACCAAATATTCAGCTCGCAAAGTGTGTCAAATTGGTTTAGCTGTTAAAACTCCGATAATGGTAGAAGGCATAGGTATCAAACAAGGCTCCAACTAGACTACAAGTCAAGCTGATAACAAAGATCCCTTCAAGTGAGGAGCCGCTTCCGAAGACAGCTAGGAAGCCTAAAAGCTGTGTGGTACAACTATTCCCAATGGTTTCTAATCCGGGAACATAACCAATTACACAGATAGCCGCTAACAAAGCACTCATCAGTAAAACAGGGGCGATGAAGCTTAGCAGGGTTGTTAAGGCAAGGGAGCGAAGAAAGCTAGGCAGAATGCTCATAAGTAAGATGGTATGCCGAGAGAACTCAAAGCAAGTACCGAATTAAGACTTGCCATTCTTTACCATAGGGGTGATCGCTCCAAATAACCGAAAATGTCAGAAATCTTAAATGTTCATTAAGAATCTTGTTTAAATTACTTGAATTTTACTCATAAACTTCTCGTGTGAGGATCAGGACTTACGCACCGTCATGGAGTTATGTCATCCTGAGCGGTAGCGAAGGATCTCCAGACGACCCAGATGCTTCACTATTCTGTGACTGTGCGTAAGTAGTGCGAGCATCTTGCTCGCGTTTATAGCGCTACGCGCTATGGTTAAGACAATATGATTTGGTCTAGAACCGAACCGAAGTGATTAGATTACAGAAAAAAAGATGTCCTAATGCATGCGCGTAGCGCTATAACCTCTAGCGAGCGAGACGCTCGCACTCCGGAAAACCAAATACACAGTTTTAGTCGTGTCACGCCAGTACGTTTTAAAGGGAATATTCGGGTCAAAAATTCTAAATTCTAAATTTCCACTTCCCTATTCTCAAAAATTAACCCCCATTGATGTAATACTGTGCCTTATTCCAAACCTCAGTAGCAACCAATCGCCCCAAAATCCTGCCATTGAGATCCCCATCTCGAAAATGGATACCACCATAAAGTCGAGAAACACCTGACTCATCCGCAGCCGCCGTGAAAGTATTCCAGCGAAGTACTACTTGCTGTTTAGGTGTGTTGCTCTCATAAGCAGAGCTATTGGCTCTTTGAATATGCTGCCCACCAAAAGAATCACTCCCCGTAAACCGCTTGAGAACCTCTGCACCAGCAGCACTGAAGCTACTGTGTCCCGATACATACTCAGCGAAAGCAGGAGTGAGGAAGGTAGTTTTTTGATAAGGCAACCATTCGGAGCCCTTTACCCACTGCGAACCTTGATTTGGACCACCCCAAGAGAAAATTTCCTGGGCACCAGTTTGAGGATTAGTGCGCACATGGGGGTGGGATTCTGGCAAAATCTTGTTAGTTGCTAGATAGCGGATAGCTGTGACTGGACGGATATAATCGTAATATACCTTGGCATCCCAAGCTGCGATACCAGCATCAAAAGTAGCATTTCCCAGGATGAAGAACATCTTCACATCCTCATCAAGAGTATTCCCGTCTCTTTGGGAAACAAATTGACCAAACAGATGCCAGTGCCCTGCTGGCATTACACTTCCCGGGCCATCTGCCCAATACTCAGCAAGTACTTTTTGTTTGTCAGTGAGTTCGGCATTGAACTGAATAACTTCTAGAGCACGCACCAGATACTCCCGCGAACCAAATGTTGGAGGAGGAGGAGGTAAAAATTGATTGCCAGATCTCAAAGCAAAGGGAATTACCTTTCCCCAATGGGGGGTAAGAAACTTCTGAAGTTTGCCATCTATCCTCAGAGACTGCCAGTAATGGGGATCAATAACCTTATCCGAGGGGTTAACTGGCTGATAGCCAATGGTGTCAGCGTAATTATTTAACTGATTTGAGCCATCTTTGTGTCGGAAATCTACCAATGCTTGAGCAACTTTGTTACCAATTCCCGCTGCTGTTCTTGTGTCTGTGGACTTGTAGGTGTAATCATAACCCAGGTTATTCATCAACTGATTAAAGACACGAGCCTGAGACGGGAACAAATCAACTAAAGTACTGTAAGCAGCATAACTGATGGCCTCCTGTTTATTCTCCTGAGTAATCCGCTCCGGAGAAACTTGGAGAGAGTCTCCCAAGCGAGTACTGATTGCTACCGGATCATAAGCAGCCCAAGCATCGAAGATGCTAGTATGCACCAAAGCAAGGGAACGGGATGCTGGCGTAGGTCCAAGATCGGTATTACCTATAGCCTGGAGACTTGCTTGGTTCCACTTAGCAACTACAGTAGCATCATCCCTCAGGGTGAAGTCGATGGCTTTTGCTGGCAAACTAACAAGTATGCCTGCTAATGCTAGTCCAATGGATAGTAAAGAAGAAACAGTTGTTCGTTTTTTGGACTTTTTACTTGGTGATGTAAGAAAAATTTTCATCGGGTATATCCCACTTTGCTAAATGTTTGAGCATCACAAATCCGGGGGTGCTACCCACTTTTTCTAAAACGGTTAAACTTTCATAAATTCAGAGCTTGCATCAATCCTCTTAAAAAACCAATATTCCTAGTTTTTCCTTGAAGTAATGGTCACAAACCTAGATGTTTCGGCTTGTTTAGAATAGTGCAAGCTAAGCTTAGACGCATTCACCTTGCATGTTTCGGACAGGCAAGATGCCTGTTCCACAAAAAGCTGATGATTGAATTTGGTGCAAATTAGATGCGTTTTAGCTTATCAAACAAGGATATTTTGACAATTCTAGGAAAAGGGGTTGTTAAAAACGGATTTGGTATCCTATTTATTTGTACTAAATAAGATTTTGCCGTCCGGAATAATCCCCGGGATGTTTGCCCAATGCTACGGAGTTAGATGAGAGAAGAGGGGGAACACCTCTTGTAATTGCGCAAAGGAAGGAGAAAAGGCTAAATATTCACCATCAAGCCGTTTCGCATTCACACCGTAGTGGCGCGACATACCTAAAACTGTAGGTTGGGTGGAACGAAGTGAAGCCCAAAATTCGTGTTACTGGCGTTGGGTTACGCTATCGCTTCACCCAACCTACTCATTCCAGCATTTTAGCTGTGTCGCGCCAGTAGTTTCCATAAATTTTACCTGGAAGGTATTATCTAAGACTTATAGGACTTAGGTACTGTTATGGAATTATGTCATCCTTTGCTACCACTCACGATCTCCCAGACGTCTGAGATGCTTCACTGTGGTGAACCATGGCACTTGAGTGCGTAAGTCCTAGACTTTTCCCTTGGGAGGAGCGAAAAATTTCAACTATCCCTGGAGTATAGAAGTAAAACATGATGATGGCAATAACCAAATCCTCGAAAAAATTGGTGAAGACTCAGCAACGATTGGAAGAAGCAGGTAGGGAACAAGAGCGAATAAATAACATTCTTTTGTTGCTTGAAAATTTGATAGACAGAGAGGAAATTACTGTAACAAGAATCCTAGATTGTCTTTATGATGTGGGCTCTGTTAACTTAATCAATAAAAAAATTCCAGTTCAATTGCTCAATAGCATGATGAAATTCATTGCTAGGCTGTCTAAGCCAGCATTCAGAATGGTGGCACTATACTGGTTCAAAAAAAATTGCCCTCAACTCATTACTAACTGGTTGCATAAAAAGGTTAGTTTCAAGGATTCAGAAAAAACTGTTTCCAATGTTGTAGATGTTTCTACTGATACTTCAGCACAAGTAGAAACTTATAACCAAGAGATTAAACATCTGCGCTCTCAGGTAAGATTGCTAGCTGGCAGTTTGATTGCAGTTATCCTGTTTTTTGTGACAACTTCATTTAATTAATCATTGCATTGTTTCCAAATAAACGTTGCCACCCCTCGATGAACAAGGCAAAAGGGAGCAGGTAGTAGGGAAGAGGAAAAGATATTAATTTTGACTGACACGGAGACATGGAGAGGGATTGAGCGTTTTTGTCTTGTTTCTAGAATATACAGAATATACAATTTAAATGCGCATTAGCTTAACTCCAACCAGGGTTTGACAGCTCTCATGACGTGGCGTAAGCGACAAATTCGGTAACAGTAGGCAACAATTAAAGTAGAAGCCAATGCTGTAAGGCACACTGATGCCATTGAAAGCTCTACTCCTATGGATTTCCGAAGTTCTCAAAGAGTACCACTGCGCCTTGCCCTGGTAGTACCATTTTTACTGCAAATTTCAGCAGCGGTGGGACTGACTGGATACTTATCCTTTCGTAACGGAGAAAAAGCAATCAACGAAGTTACTCAACAATTGCGGGTAGAAATAGGAGATCGCATCCATCAAACCCTTAACTATTATTTAGAAGCACCCCAAACAATTAATCGGGTTAATGTTAATGCAATCAGACTTAATCAGTTAAACTTGCAAGATACAGGTAGCTTGACTCGTCAATTTTGGAACCAGCGGTTTTTATTTGATTCAACCAATGTATCGGCTATGTATTTTGCTACCGCTAAAGGAGAATTTTTTGGTCTAGGGTTTCAGGAAAATCAACAGTGGGAAATTGGCAGAGCCGGGAAATCAACTAGTGGTAAATTTTCTAGCTATGATGTAGATAATGAAGGTAATCCGACCAACTTACTAGAAGTTGGCAATCAGTATGATCCTAGGGTGCGACCTTGGTATAAAAAAGCAGTGCAAGCAAGTGAAGAAACTTGGAGTGACATTTACATTGATTTCAAAGAACCTCGCCTGAAAATTACTCTAGTGCAACCCATCTATAACAAAACTGATGAATTGCAGGGTGTCGCAGGAGTTGACTTCGTGTTATCTCACATTCAAGATTTTCTCAAGGATTTCAAAGTTGGCAAGTCAGGCAAGACGTTTATCATGGAGAGCTCTGGTTTGATAGTTGCATCTTCTACTGAAGAAGAACCTTTTTTAAGAGATATTAATGGCAAGGTTAAGGAGAGATTGCAAGCAAAAAATAGTCGCATTCCTTTGATTAAAGCGGCAGCTAACTATTTAGCAAAATCCGTTAACTTGGGAGAAGTTAACAGCACAAGACAATTCACATTTAAATTAGAAGAGAAACCACATTTTTTACAAATAACTCCACTAAAAGATGAACAAGGTATTAACTGGTTAATTGCTGTTATCATCCCAAAAGATGACTTCATGGAGCAAATTTATGCTAATACTCGTAACACAATCTGGCTCTGTTTGATCGCATTAGCTGTATCTGCTATCTTGGGAGTTTTTACCACTCGCTGGATAACGGCTCCGATTGTCTTATTAGGACAAGCTGCTACGAAAATAGCCAGTGGCAAACTAGAGCAAAATGTTGAAGGTGGAAACATAATGGAACTCAGAGTATTAGCCTATTCTTTCAATCAAATGGCAAATCAATTACGCGAGTCATTTTTTGCCTTAGAAAAAGCCAAAGAAGAGTTAGAGCAACGAGTTATTGAACGGACAGCAGCCTTACAACATTCAGAAGAAAAATTCTCTAAAGCATTTCATTCTAGTCCTCTTGCCATTGTCATTGTTAGCCTTACTGATGGACATTTCATCGAAGTAAATGACAGCTTTCTCAAATTTAGTGATTATTCTTTGCAAGAAGTTATCGGGAATACTTCTATAGATTTGGTTCTTTGGTTGCATTCAGAAAAGAATTCCCTAGCGCATAAATTGCTACTACAAAATGGCACATTTCGTAGCCTAGAATTAGAGTTTCGTACCAAATTCGATGAGCTAAAAATAGGTCTAGTTTCAGCAGAAGTTGTCGATATTAACAATATTCAATGTCTTATCGCTACCATTGAAGATATTACCAAGCGTAAGCAAGCTGAGGAAGCCTTGCGGATAGAGCAAGAAAAGTCTGAGCGTTTGTTGCTTAATATTTTACCCCAACCAATTGCTGAGCGATTAAAGCAGAATACTAGCGCCATTGCTGAACAATTCAATGATGCCACTATTTTATTTGCCGATATTGTTGGTTTTACTCCCCTTTCTGCCAGAATGTCTCCCATAGAATTAGTTAATTTACTCAATCAAATATTTTCTCAGTTTGATCAGTTAGCTGAGAAACACGAATTAGAGAAAATTAAAACTATTGGAGATGCTTATATGGTAGTTGGAGGTCTACCTATTCCTCGTTCTGATCACGCACAAGCAGTCGCGGCTATGGCCTTAGATATACAGCAAGCAATTGCTAGCTTTCAAGTTGATAGCAACGAACCGTTTCAAATTCGGATTGGTATTAATACTGGTCCTGTAGTAGCCGGAGTAATTGGGATTAAAAAATTCATCTATGATTTGTGGGGAGATACTGTTAATGTAGCGTCTCGGATGGAATCTCAGGGACTACCAGGTTGCATTCAAGTTTCAGCTCAAACTTACCAACACTTGAAGCATCAATTTGTTTTTGAAGAACGGGGTGCGATCGCGGTTAAGGGAAAAGGTAATATGATAACTTATTGGCTCAAAGGCTTCAAAAATTAGGACTTACGCACCGTCACGGCATTACTTATACCAAAAATTTAAAGTAGCGTCATACTTAAACGAAAAAAAGAATCTGGGATGGAATTTTTGAATTTTTATGTATGTCAGGACTACTAATTTTTGGTATAAAGTCTCTACAGGGTTTTCGCTGTTTATTAATATAGGCGGAAGGAGGGATCCTTCCGCCTACATTTTTTTCTACTTGCAATGGTTTATTGCCGGATATCCGACTGTATTTAAATTTTTGTGAAGTTCTCGGTTAGTTTATTCAGCTAAGTGTACTTCTCAAGGAGCGGTACTTATCGCTGATTACATCAAACCGATTTGATGCAAAATACCCTGACCGGTTAGCAGTTCGGTTGCAAAACCCATAAAACCTAACATTGCCAAACGACCATTCCAAATTTCCGCAAATTTGGTCAAACCAAACTTAGTTTCTGTTTCTTGAATCATAGTTTATACCTCCAAATCAAATTACATCAGGAATGACTTAGTGCTGATTACATCAGACCAATTTGATGCAAAATACCCTGACCGGTTAGGAGTTCAGTAGCCAAGCCGATAGCAAACCCGAGCATTGCCAAACGGCCGTTCCAAGTTTCAGCAAATTTGGTCAAACCGAACTTAGTTTCTGTTTCCTGAGTCATCGTGAGTATGTCTTAAGTAATTGCCTTATGTAACTAAATGTAACGCATTCCTTTAAAGACAGCAACATTTATTTAAATGTTTTCTTCCAAAAACATGGTAAAAATAGCATCTCACACCACAATTACTGCACTCAGAGCTGGTGTGATGTAGTAATACTGTGATAATTTCCTGCCCAAATTTACTGTCGAAGTATTCGAGCCACTGACGGAAGTTGTACCGAGACGCATCGCTGATAAGCGTCTGACGAGGCAGGCAACAGGCAACAGGGTAAAAATGCCACGTCAAAAAGAAGATGAGAAACAAGTCAAAAGATGACCTCGGTGTCAAGTCCCTCTCAGGTCAATTTTTCTAGTTAGGGGCAATTTTTTGCAAAATAGGGGCATAACTCAAAAAAAATTCCTAAAAAAAATGCTTTGGGATGCTCGCGACAGAAAAGAGTTACATATGAAACCCTTCCATCTCCTGATGCTCATGCTTGTAGTAACCATAACTGCTGCATGTAGCTCCACTGGTATCTCAACTTCAGTTCCCGAAGAATCTACCAATGCTCCCAAACAGCAGTCTAATGTTGCTGCAGGGACAAAACACCTTATAGATACCCAAACTCTCAATCCCCAACCAATCAAGATTACCCTCGATAGTTTGCCTCAACCCTTTGCTACCAATAGCGCCTTTAAAAGACCCCGAGTCGTAGCCATACCCCAAAACCCTACTCTGAAAGTACCTCCTGGCTTTGAGGTTAACCTCTATGCTGATGGTTTGGATGCTCCTCGATGGTTGGCGCTAACACCTAGTGGAGATGTACTGGTAACAGAGACTAGAAAAAACCGCATTCGCCTTCTACGGGATAGTAATGGTAATGGTGTCGCCGATGTGAAAAAAACTTTTGCTACCGAGCAAAATGGGGTAAAAATTCCCTTAGGTATGGCATTTGCTGACAACTTCTTCTTCCTCGGTAACACAGGTGCAGTATTGCGGTTTCCCTACACTCAAGCTCAAGAACAATTAACTGGCAGAGGGGAAAAAATTGCTGACCTTACTCCTGGTGGCTACAATCAACACTGGACAAGGAATGTTCTTGCCTCTCCCGATGGACAAAAACTCTACGTTTCCATTGGCTCCCGTTCCAATGTTGATGAAGAACCCCTACCCCGCGCCTCTGTTCAGGAAATGAACTTAGATGGTTCTAATCAGCAAACCTTTGCCTACGGATTACGTAACCCGGTTGGACTTGACTTTCATCCCACTACTGGCGAACTCTACACCACAGTTAACGAAAGAGATGGTATGGGGGATGATTTAGTACCGGATTACTTCACCCGCATTCGCCAAGGAGAATTTTACGGTTGGCCCTACGCTTATTTGGCACCACATCTTATCGAACCTCGTCAGACAAACAATGAGCAAAGCAAACGCCCTGACTTGGTAGCGAAAACTCAGACACCTGATGTTCTGTTCCAAGCTCATTCCGCAGCACTGGGACTACAATTTTACGATGGACAAAATTTTCCAGAACAATACCACAACGGAGCTTTTGTTGCCTTTCGCGGTTCCTGGAACCGTAACCAGGGTACTGGCTACAAAATTGTTTTTGTTCCCTTTGATGCCAACCAAAGACCTAGAGGCTACTACGAGGACTTTCTCACTGGTTTTTTAATCAACCCCTCAGGTCCAAACACCTGGGTACGTCCAGTAGGTTTACTAGTATTACCGGATGGTAGTCTGTTGTTTACTGAAGAAGCCAACAATCGGATTTATAGGATTCAATATAGTGAGGAGTGAAATTTGAAGTTAGGACTTACGCACCGTCACGAAATTCTGTCATCCTGAGCGGTAGCGAAGGATCTCCCAGACGTCTGAGATGCTTCACTATCACCTCAGCATGACAATTGAATGCGTAAGTCCTAGAAGTGTTAAGCATGAAGTATGAAGTGTTAAGCGTGAACTATGAAACGACGGTTATTGTTCTTAGCTATAAGTACAGCTAGCAGCCTTTTTGTATTAGTTAGTCGTGCTCAAAACCCTCCTCAAGGAACTGTCGAAGTTGTTGAGGTAGATTCTGCGGGTATCTTAGAGGTACAGACAGATGAATTAGCTGAATCCCAATCCCTAGGTTCCGGTTCAGGGGTGTACTTAGGCAACGGTATAGTACTCACGAATTGGCATGTTGCAACTTATGGTGCTCTTTTACTGTGGGAAGAATTTGATTTGCCACCTAATGAACAATTGATTACTTATGAGCTTGGCGATGTTAACAATACATTAGCAGCTTCTTGGATTTGTCGTGTGGGGTTTAACTTTGACTCAACAAGCACTGATGACAAAATATATGAGGTAAGTCCCACTAGAAAGAATGGCTGTGTTCCCTACGATCTCACTCAATGGTTGAAATTTACACCATCAACACCTGATTCTTCCTTATCGATTAATTCTGTTCCTTTAGAACAATTGCTTTTTGTTGACCGTGATTTGGAACTGGCTATTATAAAATTAGATTCTGATCAGTTGGAGGAAACATCACTTAAACCACCTTGCCTCTCAACAGTTCCAGTTAAACAAGGAGAATCTGTCACTATTCAAAGCCATGTTAGTGGTATTTATCCAGCAGTAACTGTGACAGCAATAGTGCAGGATGCTGAACCGAAGCTACTGCTAGATCCTGATCCACGTATTCCGATAGAGAATCGGTATTCAGCCATGTCAATTGTTACAACTATTTCTGCTGAACAAGCTGATACAGTTGGTCCTGGATCTTCAGGAGGTCCTGTATTTAATCAACAGGGTAACTTGGTGGGTTTGGTCTGGACAGGACAAGGATTAGAAGATGGGAGAAAAGAAGTGTGGTTTACTCCAACATTAAGTTGGTTACCATTATTACAAGAAGCCAAAATTCCTGATGATGATTTACGAGAGATTTTAGATGCCCCCTGTCCTGCTCAATCGTAAGACTATAAATACTATTTATCGTCGCCTAATTTCTCCTTTCCAGTCAATTTTTTGCTCTGTAGAACGTCCTGCAAAGGAACGAGTTGCGACCAAATCAATATCAACTGCTACCCCTGGTTTGAGGTAACGAGATTCTATCGGCAGCTTACCTAAATTTAAAGTGAAGTGATTGTTGTGGCGGCTAACTAATTCCTCTGGAACATTACCTTCGTACTTAGTCCGATATTCAGCGGTTCGACGAAATCCAGGACGTGTCCTGGCTGTGCGATACTTAATCCAAAACTGAGTGGCAACCAAATTAGATTTGCCAGCCTTGTCTACTAGACTAAAAGTGAGATTAGTACCATTCCCAGAAAAATCTGCCCTCGTAAGTTGAGTAACTTCTTTCTGATGTATCGCATTGGATACGATAAACTGGGTAACACCCTCCTGTTGTGAGGTTGTACCCTCTATCCAAACCTCTTCAGGAAAATCTACCTTTACCTGTCGATTGTCTTGGAGAGCAAGGCTGACATTTTTCTGTCCGGGGAAATCCCTAATCGATCGCGGTGCATTCCACACCAACTCAAAAGAACTTTCGATTCGCTCAACAAACTCACGATATTGATTATCAATTATCGAGCCAGGAGCTAATAAGGAAATAGCACCCGTCTTAGTCTGCCATTTATTTTTAGAAAGGGTGAACAGCCTCTCTTGCAGTTGAGACATCGCAACAGTTGCAGTTGGTTGATCCGGCGAGAGTGGCTCAGTACTATTAATTATTGCCAGAGTACCCAGGCGTCCAGGATTCCCATCTCTACCATCTCTGCCATCTTTACCATCTTTACCATCTCGGCAAGAAAATTCCTCAGTTTTGCAACTATAGTCAGGAGTACCAGGGGTGCCAGTGCAGATTGTTTCTTCCCAGTGGCGCTTGCGACATTGACAACCTTCACCACCATAGCCACTGCGTCCTGATCTTCCTGATCTACCACCTTCGGCTTGCACGTAGATGCTTCTGAGATCTGCCAAATTATTATAGTGAATGGTCAAAGAACCACCATTACCGCCATCACCACCATCACCACCGCTGCCACCGTTGCCACCATCAGCACCTTGGAGATTATAGTCAACATCCCAGTTTTGGTTACGACAACGAGCATCACTACCATTTCTACCATCCTCACCATCAAGACCATCTTCCCCTGATAGTTGTAGATTCATGGGAGAACCGTCGGCAAAAACTGTTAGACTTTGACCATCCCTACCCTGTCTACCTTTGCGTCCCACATTGCCATCGCGACCATCATTACCATATTCTCTTTCTTGACCACCCCAAGCTAACAAAGGACACAAGCCTGATTCTGAGGAAGTGCTCAGGAAGTTGGGTAAGGTCAGGAAAACTAGAAATAGGGATAGTTTGCTTAGAAAACGTATTGGCATGTATTGGGAATGTAGAATGCAGAATTTAGAATTTAGAATTTAGAATTGGGAATAAGGAAGACAATATAGTTGGTAAAAGTATAGTCAAATATAGACAGACTGAATTTCATTTCAGAAATTCCTTTCACTTTCACTTTGAGAGATTAATTCTCCTGGGGTGAACTACGCACCTCATTCTCCTTGTCGCAAAAATGATTATAAAGTTCCACTGATTTTATCGTTCTGGGAGCATCCCATTTTTGCAGAAAGACTCTCTCCCTCAACTTCCCCAGCTCCCAATCTCCTTACTCCTTGGCTGAGGATGGCGGCTCACTGATAGATTGTTGCTTCAGTTTACGAGACTCCCACCACTTACTAACTACAATTACCGCAATTACTATAACCAGAATAATGGTTCCAAATCGAGTCACTAAAGAGATGATTCTTTCCAAAGACATAAAACGTCCGAAAAAGAATGATAAAGTCACCATTATCGATGCCCAGAGGGTAGCACCGCCGAAGTTGCACAAGAGAAATTGTGGGTAAGGCATTTCTGCAATTCCCGCCATTGGACCAGCAAAAATCCGCAGCAGTGCCACAAATCTACCAAAAAATACTGCTCTGGCAGCGTTTTCACTAAACTCAGTTTTAGCTTGCACTAGTTGGGCTTCGGTAATGCGAAAGACACCTCCTAATTTCAACAGGAAAGGCCAGCCTCCTATTTTACCAATCCAGTAACCGCAATTATCGCCAATAGTTGCACCAGCGATCGCACAAAAAAGCACTATCCAATAATTAAGATCGCCATCGCCTGCCAGAAAACCACCTACCAGAGTAATTGTTTCTCCGGGTAAGGGAATCCCAGCACTCTCGAGGGTAATGCCAAAAAAGACAGCCCAGTAGCCATATTGCCTTGCAATTTCCTGGATCGTCTCCAGTGATAGAAGCTCAAAAGACATCCAGTAGAGCCTTTACAAAAATTTATTTGACTCTCTAATCTTGGCTTGATTCAGGGAATTGTGTCAAACTCCGAGAGGTATGATCCCTCATCATACATGCCGTACAATACCTTGAATATACAACAAGTTCAACAAGCCCTAATTAGTGGTAATTTAGCAATAATTTTACATCCAGCTCCCGATGCCGTCACAATTTCAAAACTGCCTCCTAATGCTAGGGTACGCTCTCGCATTCCTTGAAGACCAAAACCCGTAGTATTCTGGTTCAAATTAAAGCCTTCACCATTATCTTGAATTACCAACTCCAAGCCTGTAACTATCTTAATCTGGATATTTACTTGTGTCGCTTGTGCATATTTAGAAATATTTGTCAATGCTTCTTGTACGATGCGGTAGGCAGCAGTTTTGATTTCAGGAGATATTGACTGTTGCAAGTTAAGGTGACAAGTAGGAAAAATGCCTGTAGACTTCTGGAAATCTTCTGTAAGAGAAGCGATCGCTTTTTCAAGGGACTGACCTTGCAAGGGGTCTGAACGCAAGGTAGCAACTGATTGACGCACCTCTTTGAGGGCAGTTGAACCTAGTTGCTTGGCTTCTTGCAGCAACTCTTTAGCTTCGGTGGGTTCTGATTCCCATAACCTTAAAGCTGCTTCCAAGTGTAGATTGAAAACAGTTAAAGAATGTCCTAGAGAGTCGTGAATATCACGAGCAATGCGGTTTCGTTCTTGTAATGTGGCAACATCTTCAATTCTGAGGGCATATTGCCGGAGTTGAGCATTCGCTTGGGCTAGTTTTTCTCTGCTTTGACGCTCTGATAGTACTGCATCTACTAAGAGTTGTAAAAATATCAAAACCAAGCCAAATAAAATTGTTGAACTAAACACAAGATATGTAAATCTTTCTGGCACTATGAATGGTCGCCGGATAGCAATATGCTGAACTCGCTCTATCTCCCTCAATAGGAATAATATAAAAGCAAATCCGGTAAGAAGAAAGCGACTTTGATTCTTAAAAAGAAAACAGTTACGGATGACTAAAATAATCAACATCAAAGGCAACAGACGAATGTGACCGACGAATGATGCTAACAAAATCAAACCAATTTCTGACCCTGTATAAATTATTTTCTCTGTCTGTTGATCGTTAGTAGGTAACCAAAGTCCCATTGCCCCCAAAGATGCAATACAAAACAAGTTTAGTATTGGTGACCTAGGGGGCAGCATCAGCATCGATGACTTAAATGGGGGAGGAAAAGGAAAAGTTATAATTTCGGTTAAAGCGATAAAAATCAGTATAATCCACTCAAAATAGAGTAAAAATCGAATGGGATGAGTGCGAATTTGAATTAGGTGGCGCATCAGTTGTACTATTTCAAGATTTAAGATTTTTCTATATTGTTTATAATGTCAATACTGCGCCAAGATCAGGTACTACTATATGACGCAAGCTCCCCTTCTTACTCGCTCTTCCACCGATCAGCGTATTGTGTATTCCAGTATTACCTGGCAACAATTTAAGCTGATTCAGGCCGGTTTTGCCGAGTCTCCGGGAATTCGGCTTGCTTACTATGACAGCACCATCGAAATTCTTATGCCGGGAAGAGAACACGAAGTTTTTAGTAGACTCATCGGCTTTTTGATTGGGTTATTTTGCCTGGAAAACGAGATCGAATTTGAACCTACAGGTTCAATGACTCAAGAGCGAGAGGGAGAAGTTTCTGTCCAAGCAGATGAATCTTACTGTTTTGGTGCATCCAAGCCAATCCCTGATCTCGTCATCGAAGTTGTGTTTACAAGTGGTAGTCCCAAAAAGCTCCAGCGGTATCAAGCATTGGGAGTAACCGAAGTTTGGTTTTGGCAAGACGGTCTATTCAGTCTTTATCACCTGCGTAACAACCATTATGACAAAATCACCAACAGTGAAATTCCAGAACTTGCAACCCTCAATATTGATTTGCTCACCCGCTGTGTGTTGATGGCTCAAACCTCTCGGTTGGAAGCAGCTAAAGAGTTTCGCAACGCACTGAAATCCCAGTATCCTTGAAGTTATCGCATGACTTAGGTGATTAGGGATGGTGCGTTAGCTATCGCTAACAGCACCCTACAGCAGATCTATCTTGGTACAACCTTTTTTCGCTCACCCCTCCAATCCCGTGTATCTCCGCGTCTGGGCGTCTGCTCCTTGCCTAATTAACAAATTGTGGCATCACTTCCGCTGCGGTAAATAGTCCATAAATGCCTCGTTGGTGTAGTGAAATCCCAGCTTTGAGGTAACCAAAAGCAGGGCCACAGACATTTGCTGCCATACTAGTCTCATTTCCAAGGGTGAAGGTATGAGTCGAAATCTTGCCTTCAAATGTACGACCAGTGATTTGGACATTAGTCTTGAGGGGTTTTTGGGGATTCCGAGTATCTACAATCCCACCAACAGTAACGCGATCGCGGGAGCAAATTCCCGCTAGTTCTAACATGACATCATCAGCATGTTCCATATTCTCCAGCTTCAGAATGCCATTAGTCTTTTCTAGCAAAGCTTCTACCTCTGCGTCACTCATCCCCTTAGCTCGTTCCACATCATAGCCAGGGAGATGAGCAATGTCCTCCCGAATTGTTGCCCGATAGGCTTCCCAGTTGGCAATCCCAACCCCAAAGGTAATTTCTACTTTGTGAATCTCGGCATAACTCTGGGCAGCCAAAGCCGCTGCAGCAGTCAACAATCCCGGTGTAGCACCACAGCCAGTCATGTAAGTAATTCCTGCCGCTTGTAACTCATCTTTGAGGTTTAATAGTTGCTCAACTGCGCTGGTGCGTTTGAGGGCATCCACTAAAACTCCTTGCCAACCGGCTTGAATAAATTGCCGTGCGACAGAAGCCATAAAGGTATTGGGTAAATTCGGCAACGCCAAAAAATATCCATCTACGGAAGCGTTGGTAATTAAGTCTTGGATAGTTTGGTTGCTCAGAACGCCAGTTGGCTCTAGATAACCTAGTGAACCTTGGGAGCGATAAGTAGAGATACAGCTGTCTGGATTTAACCCAGCAACGTCATAAGCGTAGCCTTTCTGATCCGCTGCTGCTACCCAGAGCATCTGTTGTTTGGGAGCAAGAACCCTAGCAGCGGCTTGACCTAAACCTCCAAAGCCTAAAACACCGACTCGTACTGGTTTTGCTGTTAACGAGTCACCATTGGTGGGGTTAGTCGAAGTTGTAAGTTGCTTTTCAATCATGATGCTGGAAACTAAAACAGACCTTAATTATCTAAGGTCAGTGGTGCGATCGATCAATCTCTAGGCAAAAGCCAGCACCAGATTGAGACGAGTATATTTTTGTTAACAACCAATTTTCACTGGGATTGTGGCTTGACTACTGAGAAAAGTTACGCGAAACTTAACAACAGACTAGAGTATAATACTAGTCAAATATAAATTTTTGTTACATTATGACTCGCAAAAATGCGAAGCACTGACGCTTGTAAAGCAACTAACCAGTTAACTGGTTGTTGAAAAGTCATCAAAAGCATCGTCAGCTGTCGCCTAATCAGTGCAACAGCCAAAATCCAGCATTGACCCAGCATTTGAACTCAAGCATGGAAACATTAGAATTTGTCATTTATCCAGATGGTCGGGTGAAAGAGAAAGTCACCGGAATTGTTGGCTCCTCCTGCGCAGAGGTGACAGCAGCGATTGAAGCTCAGTTGGGACAAGTAGTCTCTCAGGAGAAGACATCAGAGTATTATTCCCAAAAACTTGAGCAAGCAGCTAAAGTAACGACTCAAGCGACTTTTAGCAATTGGTAAAGTTTTTTGTTCAACCTAGATTAAATTAGTTTCAAATCACAATGTCACATTTCAGCAATATCAAAACCAAAATCCGTAACCTTGTATCTTTACAAGCTGCTTTAACAGACTTAGGTATTGATTGGCAATCTGGTCCTCGCTCAGTGCGAGGCTATCGCAATCAAACCCATAATGCCGAAATTGTCATTGAACAAGACAATGACTATGACATCGGTTTTAGTTGGAATGGAAAAGAATACGAACTGGTTGCTGATATGCAGTATTGGCAACAACCATTGTCTGTTGATGGTTTCCTGAACCAAGTAACCCAGCGCTATGCTTACCAAACAGTAATGAAAGAAACCTCTAACCAGGGTTTTGAAGTTGCCGAAGAGCAAAAAAATGAAGATGGATCGATTCGTTTAGTTGTGCAACGCTGGAGTGCCTAATGTCTGATTCTTCTACGAAACCGGAGCGTTCTGGTTTCGAGCCAGAATTAGGTGGTGTCCTTCGTGATGCGCCAGAGCGTTCTGGTTTTGAGCCAGAGTTGGGAGGTGTCCTACGGCAAAAGGGTGTTTATGTCGATGAAATTACCTGCATCGGCTGTAAACATTGTGCCCATGTTGCCAGAAACACATTCTACATTGAACCAAGTTATGGTAAATCCCGTGTAGTTCGGCAAGATGGTGACCCAGATACAGTTATTCAAGAAGCAATTGATACCTGTCCAGTAGATTGTATTCACTGGACTGATTATACCGAGCTCAAAAAACTTGAAGAGGAGCGTCAATATCAGGTAATGCCGATTGCTGGTGTTCCTGTTAATGGAGCAGTTATTAAAAGCCGACGTCAAAAACTAAAAAAACAGCAACTAAAAAAACAGCTCCAGAAGAAAAAATAAATAGGGTTTGCTGAATAAGTGTGTAAGCGATGCCAGACAATGGTTTCAACTACCCTACAATCAAAATAAGTGCAAGGTTTTTGAGCCTATCGATGCAATTTCCTTGCACCGCAAGTGGAAAATCCCTAACACCTACTACCTCCAACCTCACCTACCACCTACCACCTACCACCTACCACCTATTCAAACCCGAAAGTTACGACTTATTCAGCAAGCCCTAATTAACAATTTCAACAATTTAACTCTCAGGAACGGTCTTTATCAACAGCGATTTTGAAGACAATCCAAGCAATTGCTCCAATCATAATCACATAAGCAACCTGTGTGGCTACCTTAACACCGATTATGACTGCTACGACTATCCCTAAAAACTGCCCGGTTCTGATCAGTTTACCCTTCCAGCGTTTCTTTGGAACCTCAGGTGGTGAATGCTTAGTTGTTTCGTACAAACGAGGTTGATTAATTTCCGACTCCAGTTCCCGGAGCCGCAATGCCTCCTCTCGCGCCTTCAACTCTTGTTCCCGACGCTGAAAGTCTTGATCTTGATTATCTTGAGAATTCATGGGTTTTTTGTTTACCCTGTCGAGGATAATAAACTTACATAATTTCTACAACGCCAATTCATTGGCAAATTTAACAATAAGTTGAGATTAGAAAGAATAATATTAAGTCTCCAGGTACAGTTAAGTCAGTGTTTATTTTCCGAGCTCGGGTCTTTGACACTAATAAATGTGTGTCTTGACTGATCTAAGTAAGAACGCCCTAACCCTGCCTTTTGCTGTGCTTTAGTAATTTCTTCACCTACACGAATTTGAATTTTCGGTCCGGAGCTAGCTAGACGGATTATTATGCCATCTTCAACGGGCATTTTGGTAATCAGCTTCCCGTCAACGTAGGTGCCATTAGCTCCCAAACTGAGAATTTCCCACTCGGAACCATCATTGCGTCTGATCTCTACGTGGTGGCGAGAAACCACAGCACTATAGAGCACAACATCATTATCCGTTGAGCGCCCAATCCGAATTACAGATTCGGGTTCAAAGGTCCACCTTTGAGAGGGCAAAGAATGAATAGGATTCAGCAGAATCAGAGTAATCACCGGTGTTACATATTTCAAAAATTTTGGACTTACAGTCTCTTGACTCTTGACAATGTTCCCAAAAAATGTTTGAGAATTATCATTTCTAATAGACCAACACTATTGGACAGGCTAGCCATAACTAACCCTAGTTCAAAGGATGCAGTCTTCATGATTGAATTATGCAATATCTTAGGGAGCGCTGCTAGATATCTATTAACTCTCACTCTGACAAGTATAAAGTAGAGGTCTCTGGGAGTGCTATGACAGCAGACTTTTAAGAAACACGCTCAAAGCTAATGGCTAATGGCTAATCTCTGAAGAGATACCGAGTGTACGAGTCAGGTGGGAAGAGAATTTGAGCTTGTTTCTTCCCTTCTGCCTTGGAGCCCTCTGCCTTCTGCCTTGTCTCTTGAAAGAGTGAAAGCTCAAGAGCTTTGGAACAAGAATGTTACTTGATCACCTTTACCCAAGCTAATGCGATCGCCTGCTCGTAATCTGTGCCGATTGCCTTGAGTTAGAGGAGTGTGGTTGATGTAGGTACCATTGGAACTACCGATATCTTCAATGTAAAATGCATCTCCTTCGACTCGGATATCGGCATGAATCCGGGATACTATGTCTGAGCCAGGAAAACCAGAAACGTCAATATCAGGGGGAATTTTGTCATTGGGTTTACCGATATGAATCACTGCAAGATTTTGTGGTAACTCAATGGTGGTATTGCTTTGGAGGTGCAATAATGTTGCTGCTTGAATCTGTAACTGAGTAGCAGCACTCCCACTAGGGGCTACAGGTAACGGCGGTGGTAGGGGACTACTGGTTTCTGCCGCCGGTGTCGCTGGCATACTAGCAATAGTAGGGAGAGATG
This sequence comes from Caldora sp., assembly GCA_965222765.1. Classification (GTDB taxonomy): domain Bacteria; phylum Cyanobacteriota; class Cyanobacteriia; order Cyanobacteriales; family Coleofasciculaceae; genus Caldora. The sequence continues at coordinate 157,506 of CBDCVG010000022.1, read as the reverse complement.
GCGGAGTGCTTGCCAAATCAGGATTACTCGCCTCACTTTCTGCCTCTGATGAAGAGGGTTGACTAACAATCGTGGGGGGAAGTCCGGATGAAGAGTCAGGATTACCTGGACTTTGAGGATTTTCTTCCGAGTCAGGCATTTGAGAGGTTATAGGCATAAGTTCAGGATTAATAAGCGGGTCAGGTGCTATTAAGTCTGGCACATCAGGAAGAGCATTGGCAGAGGATGTCTGACCTTGTGCCATGGAAGCATTTGCCTTTAAATTAAAGCCACACTGACCGCAAAAACCAGCATCTGCTTGAACAGCTGCACCACAGTTAGGACAACTGGTGGTTTCAGGTAAAGGGGTATAGCAGGCTTCACATTGGGTAGCCCCGTCCGGATTTTGGTGATTGCAATTAGGACAAACAATCATAAAAACTCCTTGCTGCCAGTAGTTATACTCCCTATCAAAGCACAGCTACTGGTCAGATTTTAATATCTTGTTAATAGGGAAATATATTAACTTTTTAGCTGTTGACCAGCTGATTTATCCAGAAGCCACCAAAGTTCTCCTTGGGGTTGGATTAATCGAGCTGGGTAAGTCAGGGCATCAGCTGCAGAAGCAAATATCTGAGCTAAAGCTGGTTGCTTGTTAGCACCAGCTACTAGAAAAATAACACACCGGGCATGGTTGATTAGTGGGGCAGTAAAAGTTATACGGGGTTGACCATCTTTGTTGCCTACGGTAACCAACTGGTTTTGCACTTGCAAAGCCTCTGTCTGAGGAAAGAGAGAGGCAGTATGGGCATCATCACCAATACCTAATAAAATTATATCTAAAGAGGGAAACTCTCCTGCCTTGGTTCCGAAGAACTCATGCAGCTGGGCTTCATGCTTTTGAGCATCTGCTGCTGGTGTTGTTCCATCAGTGGGCATGGGATGAATGTTGACAGCAGGGAACGCAACTTGGTCTAACCAAGCCCTACGAGCCATTCCTTGATTGCTATCAGGGTGTTCAGGACTTACGTAGCGTTCATCTCCCCAAAAAACATGGATTTTATCCCAAGGAAGGTTTTGAGTAGCTATAGCTTCATACAAAGGCTTAGGCGTACTTCCACCAGCAAGGGCAATAGTACATCTACCTCGCTCTTGGATTGCCCCTTGGATTTGGTCAAGAACGACTTCTAGCGATCGCGCTATCAGGGCTGCCTTATCTGGTAAAACTTCAACAATTTTGTTCATCAAAAATTATACGCGACCAAGACTTCCTAACAACCAGAGGTTAAATGGAAGGAGTCGCGCCCTCATAATGCTTTCACCAACAACGACCATATTTTAAAGCTTTAATGAGGATAGTCAAGCTTAAACAAGACCTCCAAGGTATGTACCCTAGTAGAGTAAGAACTGAATCATCATAATTTATGAAAAGTAACTCTGTATATACCCCGTTCACTGCTTTATCTCTGAAGTTTGTCGGGGTGATCATGATTGTGTCTTCTCTGTTGGATTACATCAGCATGGCCATTCCTCCTAAATTAGAAGCTGGTGATCCAGTCAGGGAGTGGCAATGGGTTACTACTACTCAAGTAGTCAATCAAGGTATTGTTCCCTTAGTAGGTATTGCTCTTTTGGTAGTGGGATATTGGATAGCTAACAGTATCGGTGGTTCGTCAAGAGAAAAAAAGTCACCTTTAGGACAATTAAGGCTTTGGGTATTTGGGCTATCGAGCCTATTGGGTCTAATCTTTTTGCTGTTGGTACTGCTCCACACTAGTAATACATTGTGGCGTAGTGCTCAGAGTTTTGAGAAGATTGAGGCACAAGCTCAGCAACTTGAGAGCCAGCTTGAAACTCAATCTCAGCAAATTGATAATGTTATTAAACAACTCAAAGATCCCGAAAAGCGGACTCAGGCAGAACAAGAGCTCAAGCAGCTCGAAGAAGCGATTGAGAGTGAGCAAATTCCAGCAAATCAGCTACCTCAAGCTCAGGCTCAAGTTCAGATAGTCAAGAACCTATTGGAAGCAAGCAAACAAAACCCTGACGCTGCTCCTGAGCAATTCAAGGAGGAAAATCTTAACAAAATTCTTAGTCAAAAACTAGATGCAGAGAATCAAGTAAAAAACCAGGTTTGGAAACCCGGTATCAAAACGATCATCAACAGCCTACTATTAGCAATTGGTTACATTGCTATTGGTTGGATGGGATTGCGGAACTTAAGTAATTAACTATTAAGCTCACCCGATGGGTTCAAAACCCTTGCACAATGGAAAAAATCTGGGAGTTAATCGAAGGGTAGCGATCTAGTTTCTCCCATTCAATTGGGGGCGCGAAGCGCTCCTGGGGCGCTCTGAAGAAAGACTCTGCTAGAAAGTTTAGGTAGCAAGAGGTTGATTTTTTCCGGCGTTTTTTTTTAACTTTTGGGAGTTCACCTAAGGTTTTTGGTACAAAATTAGCGAGACACTTTTCAATCTTGACATCAATCGTAGCAATTAGCCATGGCAATTAAGTCTGGAGTGTAGCAACAAAATCGCCGTACATTTTCGCGTATAATATGTGGGGGAGCACAAACCCAATGTTCTCAATCTATATACTGACTTACAATGAAGAGCTCGATATTGCTGATTGTATTGAGTCTGCGCAACTTTCTGATGAAATCATTGTTGTAGATTCCTACAGTAGCGATCGCACTTTAGAAATTGCTAGGCGCTACCCAGTCCAAATTGTGCAACACGCTTTTGAAAGTCACGGACTTCAGCGAACCTGGATGCTCAAGGAAGTTGCAACTAAACACAATTGGGTATACATCCTCGAAGCTGATGAACGGATGACTCCACAGTTATTTAAAGAATGCCTCGAAACTATACAAAATCCTAATCATGTAGGCTATTACGTCGCTGAGCGCGTCATGTTTATGAACCAGTGGATTCGCTACTCCACTCAATATCCTCGTTACCAGCTACGGCTATTCCATAAGGAAAAAGTTTACTTTGATGATTATGGGCATACAGAACGGGAAGTATGTAATGGCTCAACTGGCTTCCTTAAGGAAACTTATCCCCACTACACCTGTAGTAAGGGGTTTAGCCGCTGGCTTGAGAAACACAACCGCTACTCAACCGATGAAGCAATCGAAACGATACAGCAGCTGGAAACAGGCACGATTAATTGGCAGCAACTGTTTTGGGGAGCTTCAGAAGTAGAAAGACGCCGTGCTCTTAAAAATCTCTCACTACGTTTACCTTGGCGTCCTTTTATCCGTTTTATCTATATGTACTTCTTGCTCAGAGGTTGTCTTGATGGACGAGCAGGATTTACTTGGTGTACGTTGCAGGCTTTCTATGAGTATCTGATTTTACTCAAGGTTTGGGAAATCAAAGATCAGCAAAAGTCTCAGTAAAAAATAACCCAATAGTAGATCTTACGATGGAGACAGTAGCAGAGGTAAGGAAGCTAAGGTTAAAAATAACCTTTACCAAGATCTAGGAGATTTTACTCATGTCCCTACAACAACAATTGGTTAAAGCCGGTTGGTGTTACGAGAAGTGCTGTCCTGAACATGATGAGAGAATGAGCGAAGTTTACCACGATTGGGAGATTGTGACTCACCCAGAATTAGCCCTACACTATCTACCCACAGGAGAGTATTTTATCAGCTCGAACAACCCTAAGCCTAGATTTAAGGAAACTACACTAAAAATTATCAGAGCTTTGATTGATTCAGATAAGTAAAAAAACTAAGTAGATTTGGGTAAAAAAAACTTATCTATGTATCAAAACGTAAACATAGCTCAAATGACTGTCCATCAATCAATATAGCTGACTTTAAAAAATGAAACATGGTTGGGTTTGAAAAACCCAACCTACTTACCCTTGTCAGCTTAATAAGGGGGGAACTGGATTTGTGGGTTCTGCCTTCAGGGCACTAGAAACTAAAGGTAGCCCTAATCGTGCCAATCACAATATCATCGTTATCATTGTTGTGGTTGGGAGCAGTCAGCCAAATAACCCCTGGCGTGATCGCAATATTGTCGGTAATCTGATACTGGTAAAAAGCCTCAATGTGCAATGAAGTATCATCATCTTCATTAGCAATACCTCCCGGTAGATTAATGCCAGAGTCAGTTACTTTCGGCTCCATACCAACAATAATGCCTCCCAGGTTACCTTCTTTACCCAAGTCAGGAAAACCAAGAGTAGCCGCCCAGTTCCAAATCTCTAGAGAGCCACGGTTGACTTGTCCTCCTGCAGTGGAAAGAGTGCGGGCGTTCGTGTAGCCACCCCAACCCCCAATTACAATGTTATTACTCAGCTGCCAAGATACTTCCACACCGTAGGAATTACTAGAAGTAGCTAAGTTGCGCCCAGTTAAATCGCTGACAAATCCTTGGAAGTTAGAAAGATTGCTACCGGTGCCAGTGTCCAGCTGATTATAGCCATGAATGTAGGTTAAGCCAATGTCCAACCCTTCAAAGGGACTAATTACTAATTGTCCTAAAGCACTGTAAGGGCCATCAAATAAACCACTTCCTTGAGCAGGATTACTAGCATCACCCGCCAAATAGCCCAAACTTAACTCAAAGATGTCCCCCAGTTGAGTGGTGATGGCAGCTCCCACATCTCCCACAGGAAAATAGATGGGGTTGCGGGTTCCAAATGCGGATACGGATCCTTCGGCACCATCTCCATCCAGGAGGTTAACGGTACTGGCAAAATCATCTGCAGCTCCCCCACTAGCCATGACTATCCCTTGAGTATTCTCGCCGATCGGGAAACTATAGTACAGAACTTCTAAACCAACATCGTTACCCTCTGGCTGGGCAAAACCAATCTCACCCTCAAAGGTTCCTGTTACATCACGAAATTCAGGAAAATTGCCAGCGGAGAGTCGAGTGAACAGTAAATCTTCACCAGTAAAGCTGGTGTTCAATTCTAGACGCACCCGGTCAGCGAAAATTGGTACTTCATCAATATCATTACCATTAGCATCTTCTCCTGTGATGACACTTGCCAGACCGAAAATTACTTGCCCTTCTAGCTTGGTAGTAGTGGAAAACTGATGATCTTCGAGGAACGCTACCCGCGAATCCAAATTATCTACCCGTGTACCTAAAACTGCTAGTTCTGCGTCAAATTGCTGAATCAGGGTTCGTAGTTTTTCTAAGTCTTCTTCAGTGACAACACCACCCGCAGCGATTAATTCTTGAATACGATCCAAACAAGCTCTTAAACCAGCTGCAAATTCGTAGCGCGTTGTTGGTCGATTACCCCGGAAGGTACGGTCAGGATAGCCGACAATACATTTATAGTCTTCTACCAGCTCCCGCAGTGCATCATATGCCCAATCTCCGGGGGAAACATCGAGCAACTCGGTGACGCTGGTAATTGCCCCTAGGGAGTTACGACCACTTCTGTTGTAGTCTTTGATTTGTTCTAATAGATTGGTCTGGTTCCCATCTGCTGGTATCTGAGCCACTAATGCAGGTTCTTCTGTTGGCTGGGAAGACTCTGGCTGCTGATTAGTTTCAGAGAACGGTACTATTGCTAACTCCTCGGACTTGGCAACAGCTGCTTGAGGCTGAGTCAATTCAGCAACAGATATTGTTTCAGTCGCTATCACCTCAGCTCCCATCAAGAGCATTGCTCCTAACATCGCTGAGCTGAACAGTCCAGATTTGTAGAACATTTGAAACATTTTTTTCTCCTCACACTCCTATGCAGGTTCAGAAATTGAAAGTTATTGAACCTTATGTATTTTTGTAATGATAATCATTATCACAAAATTGACACGCGATCAAGATATGCAAAAGCCTAGATATCAAAGTGATTCAAGAAACGTTATCAGTGCGTCTCGTTCTTCGTGAGAGAGTTTTTGCACAAATTCTTTTGACGCTTGAGCTTCACCACCATGCCAAAGAATGGCTTCCATAAGATTGCGAGCTCGACCATCATGCAAGAAAAACGTATGCTTGTTCACATTTTTGACCAGACCAATACCCCACAGCGGCGGCGTTCGCCATTCTCGACCATTGGCTTTAAAATCAGGACGATGGTCAGCTAACTCTTCACCCATATCGTGCAATAGCAAATCGGTATAAGGGTGAATAACTTTATTGTTGTATTCAGGATGGGGAGAAGCTGTTCCTGTAACCTGTTGGGTTACATGACAGGAAGCACATTGAGCTTGATCAAAAAGACGCTCCCCTAACTGTTCTTGCTTGCCTTCTAAATTGCGCCTTGCAGGAACCCCCAGCAAGCCAACATAAGTTGTCAGTTTATCTAAAAATTCATCGCTGACTTCCGGTTGTTCACCAAAAGTTGCTTCTTCTTGGCATTGAGGTTGGCCTCCGCTACAACTTGAGTTAGGAAAAACTGTTGTCGTTAAACCAATATCACCATTAAATGCACCAGCAATTTGCTGTTTGAGATTGGGTTGATTAGCTTTCCAACCAAAACGACCAAGACTTTGGGTTTGTTGCTCTGTATCCCAAACATAATTGGGACGACCTGATATACCATCACTATCACGATCCTTGGGATCAGCATGGTTCAAAATATAGGCTGTGGGAATATTCTCAAGCAAAGCCAGACCAAAAACTACAGGTGCAACACGGGGAGAAAACAGAAGATCGTCTCCTAAAGCTCCATAGGCTAAATCCGTAAATTCATAGCTCGGATAACGCAAGCTAAAGGACGTTCCATCAGTAAACTTTCCTGATCTCTCCTGCCAACTAATCTGAGTTTTTCCCTCAGCAGCAACGCCCAAAATCCCTTGTTCTTGAAACTGTCCTCCGTAGATGGGGTGAGGTAAAGGACCGCCGTGATCATCCTCACCAGGAATACTCAGACGAATCAGCTTAGAAAGCATCCGATCTTCATGAGGAAGTGGGGGACGACCCCTACCATCTCGAACATGGCAGCCAGCACAGGAACTCCGATTAAATAATGGTCCGAGTCCATCCAAAGTCGATACCGAACTCGGCGCCTCCACCCATTTGGTGTTAAACAAGTGATCCCCAAAGGTGAAAACTCGTCGTCTGCGCCGATCTAGGTTCTTAATGGGTTGAGCGAAAGCCGTTTTCGTAATTTTAAAGACAGTTGCTTGATCGCCACCAGAGAGAGCCGTCCGATTGTTATTGGGGAAAGGCTCTTGTGTGATGCCAATTCTTGGGGAAACAACGATGACAATGGCGGTAAAAATAGCAACTAAAACTAGCAGTGGGCGTTTGACGATCATTCTGCCAAAATTTCTACCTCCACTCCTAGAACTGCAGCAAGCTCTTGAAACACTTCTGCTTGGTTCTCAAGAGCCTCGATCGCATCTTCTACTTCTTGGCGTTCGGGACTTGTGGTTGCAGATGCTAAAACCTGGTCAAAGGGCTGATTAATTTTAGCGATCGCTGCTTTGGTATCATTGAGTGCCGCTATCATTTTTTGATTCAGAGCCGGATTCAGCTGCGCTAACAGTTGATCAAACCCACGACCGTCATAGCCTTCATATTGGCTCAGGTAAACATTGTAAATACCTTGAGCATTAAAGACGAAGTCTTGATAGGTCGTATCACTAAAACAAGAATGCTCGTCTTCTTGATTGCCACTGTCTAGAGCAACAGCCATGCGCTCTGATGCCATTTCAAAGGCGCTTAAGGTGGCAAGGGCGGTAAAAATTTTACCAATGGTTTCTTTTGGATCACGATTGATAAAGTTGGCTCGATAGTTGTTGGCATTAGGCTTCCATTCCTCCTCTAGGAACATCAAGTCTCCAATTAACCGATCCGTAACTAGCTTGAGATAGTCACGGCGTCGATTGTTATTTCCTTGATTGGGTATAAAGTCTTGAAAGCTTCTTTGACCTGGACCTTGAGCATTAAAGTCTTGTCCCCACAGCAAAAACTCGATCGCGTGCCAACCCGTTGTGACATCGGCTTCATCTGATACTTGATCGTTAGTCAAGATATTTTCTATGGAAACCTCAAAACTCGGATTATTAATTAGACCAGCGTCGGGCTTCCCTCTGACATAATCAATAAATGCCTCGTTCATTGGCCAAGCATTAATTCGCCCTTCTGGACCTTCTTCACCTGTATTGGGGTCGATAAAGTCAATCGGACCTTCATAAAATCGAAAGGCTTCAGTCTGAAGATAGCTTTGCCTTGCCTGAATCCACGCTTGTTTTGCCCGATTGTGAGTGGTTTCATTCGGCTGATTGAGGAAAGCCGCGATCGCTTTCCTCATTTCAACAGCTTGTTCGCGAGAGTCTCTATAGTTACGATAAGCAAGCTCTGCATATCCTTCAATGTAGTCCTTCAGGTCTGTACTTTGAAGCGATGACTTATGCTGAGTGTGAGCTACATCAATTGATTCTGCTTTGACCGAACTCGTAGTTGATAGAGACAAAGAGAACGAACAAATAATTGCGAAAAATAAGCGTTTGGAAACTATTTCAACAGCCATAAGTTGCTACTATCACAAATCCTTCCAAAAATAAACTCACCAAAAACAGTCCGAAGCCCCTTCCTTCTAGGCATGGGAACAATAGCCGCTCCCTGCTTTGTCATTAGTCATTCAAAGCGACACTTATACCCAAAAGGGTTACTCCGCTTAGAGCATAGCGGTGCAAAGGAGGGTACAATCCCATTTAATGCAAGTCATGGGATGAGCTGAATTTTAAGATATTGATTATCAAATATCTTGATGTAACTATACCACTTATTGAGAAAAATAATTATTTATTTTATTTTTTTCTGGAATGGGCGTAGCGCTATATACAAATTAATCCTTGGTCAATAGGTAATACAGAAATGATCACCAATGACCAAGGGCAAAAGAAAATGCTGTATTTGTAACCATGGAAAAGCTTTATCTTTATTCAGGATTAGCCTGGTCATTTTTGAGTTGAGCCAGAGCCGAGCGAGCAACTGTCAAACTCAAGCGTACCTGTTCGATCTGGGATAACTCTGTCCATTCAGCAGCTTTCACCAGCTCTGATCTGCCTCGCATGGCATAAGCTAAAGGACGAGCAAAGACGAATAAGTCATCTTTTGACCAGTTGGGCAATAATGGCTGGACACATAACACCAGCTGTTCTACCAAAGAGATATTAGAAGAGAAAACCTCTTGGGCTTTACTAGCGATCGCTTCCAGCCGTACCTGAGGTACAGCAGTAGCAAACTGCTCTGATAAAGATACTTGCAAAGAGTCAGTTGTTGCTGTTAAGGGTGATACCCAGCATTGTTGTAACTGCTCGAAGAACCCTTGGGATGCACCAGTAATTTCCTCTTCATCTTGCCAAGGCTCCAGTGAACACCCTTGTTCTAGTTCCTCGAAATAGACTTGTGCCTCTGGTTCAGCTGGATTCCAAGGATAACGCTCATCCTGGGGCTGTAAAAGTGCCTCTAGTAATTCTAATTGTGCTTGAGTTAAAGCATCCTCACAATCTTGGTATTGAATGGGTTGGCTGCTCATAGTGCCTCGTATTTGTTAATTGGCAGATGTAACCTGACATTTATAGCTACACCAGTACCTAAGGGAGTTCCGTAATAGCTCATAAAATACACGATATTTTCACATAAGCAAAGCCAAATCCAGTTGCTACAAAACCAGCTTAGTCGCCTAATTCTCATACTTCTGCACATCTTCCGCCTCAAGATTGTGCAGATATTTGTGAAGTTTCAATGATAAACTCTAGAGCTTGACCGTGGGTACTGCCAAATTTGAGTTGGACACCGGATTGCAATGGCACTTCCTGATGATGGATCTTTTGCCAACTTTTGCTATCGGGGCGTAGAATCAACGTGCCGTAGCGAGAGAAATCCCGCAAAAAGTAAGTGCTATGAGCCTCTTGGGTATTGGAATCATCACGGCAGATAATTTCTGCATGTTGTTGAGAAACCCACCGCTCCTTAATCACCAAATCATTTTCCTGGCGGCGTCCCACTCGCATCAAACCACCCCGAATTTGCCAAACTTGACTAGTTGAGCCGATAGAATGCAAAGAGGCAACTTCCATCGGAGATCTCACCCAGCTAAGGGACATACTTGGTAATTCTGTAATACCTTCTTCTATCGGTTTAATCAATTCCCCTTCAAACTCAGGATGCATATAAAGCACTGGCAAAGTCCAAGCAGGTTGGTTGAACTTGTAAAGTGTCAACAGTTTCTGCCTAGCCACCGCTACAGCCTGATCAATTGGCATACGGAGGGCAAGAGCTTGAGCAAGAGCTTGAATAAAACTGAGGGCTTCATGATCAGCAATCGAGTCACGCATCCCTAAAACCGCAGGAACACCGTGGTGAATTAGTACCTCAGCTAAGCTACTGCGGGGAACGGTTTGCGAGCCGACTTTTTCAGGTTGAGCGCCCCAACAAGCATTAAACACTGCCAATGTCACTTGATTGCGCACCAGAACTTGAGCTAGTTCTGTACCGTTCATCGTGGCATCGGAGTGTAAAAACAGCAAACCGCCGTCTAGTCCTGGTTCACCATGACCGGCATAAAACAGGATGTTGTAAGCACCAGTTTCCAGAGTCTCGATTAGTTGTGCTGGTGTTGGTTGTAGCAAGGTTTCAACATGGCTGGAAACTGGTGTCACAAATACCTCACTACTAATAATATTTGATTGTCCAACAGCTTTGAGAACATTTTCCAGAGCTGCTGCTTCTTGTTCGAGCTGCAAACAGTCAGTTGCCTGGTCAGGTGTTTGAGTATCCTGTCCCAGTACTAGCAAAATATTTAGGGATTGATGGGAGTGTGTAAAGGGCTTGAGGGGATCAACAATACTGGTAGTACGGCTAAATAGTAATTGCTGGGAAAGGGAAATGGCTTGTTTACCCACCATGGGTTGCATAATTTCCCAGGGTAGGGGGATTAAATCTGGATCGCGAATTTCTAGTCGCAGGCGCAGCGGTTTATTTTGTCCCCTGGCAATGCCTCGACTTTCTGCTAGAGCATTTTGAATGGGACCATCAAATAACCACGACCATAAATCAATGCCCAAATGCTGCATTAAACGACCACTATAACTAGGTTGCTGACCAGAGGCACTAATGTTGTCATCTATGGAGCCTGTGGGGGAAGACTTAAGAGAATGATGGATGAAAGGGACATGGGGTAGCTCCGTGACAACAAACATCTCCTGCCACGATAACCAAGTCTGAGTCATGGTTTTGGGGAAGGTAGAGTCATGGTGAACATAGCCTCCTGGATAGGGTGCTTTCAGTACCCAGATGGCAAAATTGTCAGTCCCAGCGGCTGACAAACGCGCGATCGCTAAACTGAGGCAAGGATTCTCAAGACCAGACATTAAAAGCCCACAACAACAGCGCCGATACTGGCATTTTTATCAGTCTACCGAGTCTTGGGCTTTCTTGACCGAAAATCCTAGGGCGCAAGCCCCCGAATTCTATTCGTGGGGATAAGCCCGTGGGGAATTTATTCCCCGTTAGGTTTCTTTTTGGTTGGCTACATATTGCTTAATAACTTCCAATGGAGCGCCACCAACAGTCGAGACAAAGTAAGAGTTAGTCCACAAAGTAGGAATACGACTTTTCAGATGTGGAAATTCTTGTCGTAAATATCGACTGGTTGCTCCTTTGAATCTTTTAACTACTTTGTGTACCCCGAATTGTGGGTCACACTCGAATAAAACATGAACATGATCGGGCATAGTTTCAAGCTCGATTATTTCTACCTGAATTTTTTCGGCAATTTCAAATAACAACTCTTTTAATCGTTTTTCCACTTCATCAACCAGTACAGGACGGCGATATTTTGGACACCAGACAACATGATATTTGCAGGAGTAAACAACATTTTTGTTTGATTTGAACTTATTCATTATTTTAGTTGTAATTATATAGCCAGCATGTATATAATATGTAGGAGCGAGTAAAATAACAAGGAGGTGATGGAAGAGTGCTTGTAATGGAATATAAAGCAGTAATCAACAGAATCCAGGAAACAGCGATAAACGAAGCTATCCGGACATCACAGTTTGTTCGCAATAAAGTATTACGCTACTGGATGGATAATACTCGCTGCGCTGCGTCCGCCTCCGGCTATTGTGGTGTTGGGAAAAAAGAGCTTTATCGTTACAACACTCAGATAAGAGATGAATTCAAGTTTGTCAAAGATTTGAATAGTCATGCTTGTCAAGCATCTGTAGAAAACGTAGAACGTGCCATTAATCGTTTCTTTGATAACTGTAAAAAGGGTAAACCTGGCAAAAAAGGATACCCGCGTTTTAAGAAACATAGCCGTTCAGTCGAATACAAACAATCAGGCTGGAAACTACATCCAACTAAAAGACGCATTACCTTTAGCGACAAAAAAGGTATCGGGGAAGTCAAGCTATTAGGTAAATGGGATATTCACACCTTTGATGAAAAGCTAATTAAAAGAGTACGTATTGTTAAGCGTGCCGATGGTTTTTATGTTCAGTTTTGTGTCAAAGTCGATAATACTCAATTAGCGCCTCAAACTAACGCCGAAGTTGGTATTGATGTGGGTTTGCAATATTTTTATTCTGATATAGCGTTTCCATCTGGGATGTCAACCTTGACTAGCGTTCAAAAGGCAACAGAGAACGGGAAACAGGGAACAGGGAGATGAATACAGAGGTTTTTTTTTAAGAAAAAAAACGACAATCTAGGTTTACAGCTCATTCAGAAACGCTATAGCAACGGTAACCATGAAGAAAACCCAAGGTTTTTACGCAAAGCAGAAAAAGATATAAAGCGTTCTCAACGCAAGATTTATAAAAAGAAAAAAGGGTCATCTGGTAGAAGAAAAGCGCGTGGTGTTTATGCCCGCAAGCACTTAAGAGTAACAAGACAAAGGAACGAACACGCTAAGAGACTAGCGCGTAACTTGTGCCTAGCTAACGCTAAGGTTGTCCTGGAAGACTTGAATGTAAGCGGACTAGTAAGGAATCACAAGCTAGCCAAGAGTATTGCTGATGCCTCTTGGTACAACTTCCGTCAATGGCTAGAATACTTTGGCAATAAGTTTGGACGGGAAATAATTGCAGTGTCACCGCATTATACATCTATTGAGTGCAATAACTGTGGTCTGAGAGTTCAGAAAAGTCTAAGCACTCGGACACATTCTTGTCCACATTGCGGGTACATTGAGCAACGTGATGTCAATGCAGCCAAAGTAATTTTAAGTCGTGCAACTACCGGGGGTCACCCGGGAAGTAACGCTAGTGGAGATGTTTCCTCTACTTCGGTTGGTCGCAAGACAAGTCGTTGCAAGAAACGTCGCCGAAGCTAGAATCCCCCGGCTTCTAGCCGTGGGGAGTGTCAAGCTCTCAATTTGTATACATCTAGTCTAAATTGCACACCCACCAATATCATAATCGGTTTTTTCTTAATCTTTCGGTTAATCTTAGTAACTTTTTATACTTTGATTCGTTGTGCGATACTGGGCAGGAAAATAGCTACAATCAACAAAGGTAACAAAGCCGAAAATGTTGGTTACTGCTAGCTATATTTCTTCAGAAGTTAGCGTCGGGAGTATGTCACGTAATGCTTTTTGATCTTGACTCTTTCAATCCCTGGCTAGTGGCAGTGGGATTAAATACAGTTTTACTAGCGATCGCCTGGTTAGCTCCCAAAAAGTTACTCACCCAAGCAGGATATCTTCATGCTTGGGTTCTAGGGGTTATAGTTTGGGGGACTCTTGGTTGGCAGGGTTACTTAGTGGTAATGTTCTACTTCCTCGTAGGTTCTGGTGTCACTCGCATTGGTATAGTGCAGAAGGAAGCCGCAGGCATTGCTGAGAAACGTTCTGGTACCAGAGGACCTGAGAATGTTTGGGGTTCAGCTCTCGCTGGCACAATTTGTGCCTTAGGAACTGTATTGTTGGAAACTCCTTATCAACAGTTCTTACTACTAGGCTATGTAGCAAGTTTTGCCACGAAGCTCTCAGATACTACTGCCAGTGAAGTGGGTAAAGCTTACGGCAAGCGAACTTTTTTAATTACTACCTTAGAGCCAGTGGCACGGGGCACAGAAGGGGCAATCAGTTTAGAAGGTACTTTAGCTGGTGTAGTCGCATCAGCCGCCACTCTCTTTTGTTGGTTGGAGTCTTGCTCTAATTGACTTGGCAGGTGTAGCTTTTTGTCTGATTGCAGCCTTTATTGCCACCAATCTAGAAAGTGTGATTGGTGCGACCCTACAATCTCAATTTGATTGGATGACGAATGAAGTGGTAAATATAATTAATACCCTGATTGGTGCGATCACCGCAGTACTATTGCTCTTCATGTGGCAAGTATTAGTTCTGGGAGCACTATGAATTAGTTCGGGAACTACAAAAAATCTCCCTTCTCTCCTCATCTTCCTCAGCTCCCCACACTCCCCCAGCTCCCAGATCACCTTCCCTATTGACCCATTAATCGACTTTTGGACCAACAACCATTTGTAGAATTACTGGCTCACCATCATCGTTGTGATACTTATCACCCCAAGCGCGAATAATTTCATCTAGTTCTTCTAGTGCTTGATCGATCTTTTCTGGTCGAATATCCAATTCTTCGAGAATTCGCATTACCTTGGGCTTACGATCCGCCCAATCTCTCATCAAACGGAAGTATCTTGCTGTATCCTCCACCACTGTGTAAGTGCGTTCTGTACCATCTGCTGGTGAATAGGTCGCACGGGTGAGAGCGTAGTAGGGTAATCCCCAGGGGCAATCAATGCGGGTGACCGTTCCTGAGTAGAGTAAGCGACGCTTAATATGTTCTGCCATTGCTTCACTCAAAGGTTGGCGGCGTTCCTTCGGCCAATCTTCTTGGGAGCGACTGTGGAGAAATTCAATTAATTCCAAAAACTGTAATGAATTAACAACTTGGGCATCCGGCAGGTTTTTGGGCAGTTTTTCCTGAAGTTGTCGTTTTTCTTCAGTATTTAGGCTGGTTCCTGAAATCCGGGATCGCCCAGGTTGCCAGGGATACTGTTCCATCCAGACATAAGGAAATTGAATTAAGTAGCGAGGTTCCTGGGAACCCAGCATCTTCAACAATTTTCCTTTTGTTAAAGCTTGCCTAACTTCCTCAACAATTACCCTGACGCGCTTTGGCTCAATATGGTGTAAATGACCTGTCATGCGGGTATTCTCACCCTGCTCCAAATAGGTCATGTAAATCGCACATTTAGCAGCAGTTGCCGCTGCATCCAGGAAAGCCCCATGTCGGTGTCCGCTGGCTCTCATGGCACTGAATGCCAGATATAACATTATCTGATCCATTGCACTGGGACCAAGGCTTTTGATCAGATCGGTGTGGTTAATCATTTATCTTAGGGGCAGTCACATTGTATGGAAACGAAACTTTTGTGCCTTCAGGGACATCCATAAACAACTCTACTCTTTTTGCTTGGGTGGCAAAAATTACAGAATTATTCTGCACGACCCCTTGGTGAAAAACTCACTGTATCCCATGATAATCGGTGAGTTCCATTCACGCAGCAGAACGTGTTTTTAACTCAAGCACCCTAATATATGAAGCTTAATATTCTATTATAGAAAATAAAACCGGCGGTGAAAACTGGAAGAATTCCCCCTTTCTCTATTATAAAAGGGGAAATAAGAGAATCTTCCAGTGTTTTCATGCTTGGGCACTCACTATGAACTGTGATTGTGCTAATTCCAGGCGTCCACTACCGCGATAGGATAGCTCGGGAGTCAGAACTGCCGGTGCTTGTGCTAATTCTAGGCGTCCGCTACCGCGATAGGATAGCTCAGGAGTCAGAACTGCCGGTGCTTGTGCTAATTCTAGGCGTCCGCTACCGCGATAGGATAGCTCAGGAGTCAGAACTGCCGGTGCTTGTGCTAATTCCAGGCGTCCGCTACCGCGATAGGATAGTTCGGGAGTCAGAACTGCCGGTGCTTGTGCTAATTCCAGGCGTCCACTGCCGCGATGAGATAACTCAAGAGCTAGAATTTCCTGTGGTTGAGCCAATTCCAGGCGTCCGCTACCAGGATTGGCAAAGTGTAGTTGCAGATTTGAGCTGTAAGCAATAAGCTGGAAATCAATCAATAGGGAGATTGCAAGCAGACCCACCAAAGTGATATATCTGAAAATACTCATAGCAGACTTCCGTGTTCAGAGTTTCTAGTCACTGATACGGAGTTACTGTTGGGGTGTCAGGAAATACTTTGAGGGAATTTTAGTTATCTCTATCGAAATTGATGATTGAAAAACTAGCCCCATCCTTGAAATGCAACAAGGATAGGGCGATGATTATGGATTGAGGAATTGACTTTTTGTCTTTCCTTAGCGCCGTCTTCCTCTGAATGAGCGCCTGCTACCAAAACCAGAAGGACGCGATCGCATTCCGCTACCAAAACGACTGGGGCGGTTCATTTGCTTGGGACGAATCTTGCCTGACTGGCGCAATTTACTGAAACCAAAACCAGAGCCTGTAGAACGGTTGGCTTTTTTCGATGCTTTACGATTGGTGTTAGATTTATTCGCAGCTGCTGATTTACTTAAACGACCAGTGGTACGGAAGTTTTGACGGTTTTTAACGGCGGGGGGTGGTGTTTTGTAACGAGTTTGGTATTGCTTAACTGCCTGGTTGTAGGTATTGCCATATCCCCCATAACCAGCCATCACACCTGATTGGTAGACTGGTGGCATATAGTACCTGGGTGTAAATAACAAACTTCCTAAAGCTTGACCTGCCAAAGCACCAGCAAAAGGAGTCCAGAAGCTAGATTGCTGACGTACGATCACTGTTTCTGGCTGACCGGTTTGAGGGTTAGTCTGAGTTTCTGTGACGTTGTGGACATATTCGATGCGGAAATCTTCCTTCAGGTAGATAACGGCTTTCCCATCATCTATCTTAAGATAACTCTTTTTACCTGCACTAGTTTCTTCATCAGTTAGACCCGCTAGCTGCACATCTGTGGTACGGAATACGGACGAAGTACCAGGTGGGGTATTAAGCAGCATCAGACTATACTCACCATTGATATCATCATAGGTTGCCTGCTGCACTGGATATTCCCCTTCACTTAACTGAGTGGGAACAGAGGCAATATAGATGCTTCCATTCGGTAGAGATTGGGCAAAGCTAGGAGAACTAAAGGCTAGTGTAGTCCAGCAAAAAGCTAGAGATATTAACAGAATTGCTAATTTACGTAACATAAACAGGGTAATTTTGAAGAAACTTTCTAAACGACTTTAGGGGTGAACGAAATATGAAGTGGGATTTTAATTCTCCGTGTCTCCGCGTCTCCGCGTCTCCGAGTCTTTTTACTCGCTACTCCACTCTTGTTTTCGCTCATCTTGACTTTAGAGGGGAATCAATTCAGGAAAATTGAGCAATATCTGATCATCGGTTAGCTCATCACCAAACTGGGCTGGAGAAAAGTGAACCTGAATAGCTTGCAGTCTTTCCTGATAATGGAGATTAATTAAAGCTTTCAAGCCATCCTCCAGGGCATCCAAGCTAGCAAGGTCAGTTTCCAACTCTGGAACTTCCCCGTTGTAAGCCACTGTAATCATAACAATCAAGTTACGAGTTATTGGAAAAGATAATGGTTGATCTTCCCCTGGAATGGAATTACTGAAATCCGTTTCACTAAGATAGCGTTGAGCCGAATCGGTAAACAGTTCCGTTACATAGTCTCCTGCTTCTCCCTCTTCCCAAAACACATCCCCTTCATTCGCTGCTGATTGCCAGTAGGTGTTTAATTGTAAGAGGTTCTGGCAAATATTCACCACTCCTTCTCCTAAAACCGCAAGATCTCCATCTGCTTCAATTGCCTCTCTACCAGTTTGATTGAGGATACCCAGTAAGGGGGCTACCTCTGAACCAGCTAGATGAACAAACAAACGACAGACTACCCACCGAGTTTTACCACTAAATTGATTGAAGCGATCGCGCCAAGAACTCATTAAGTACCTTCCTAAAAAGTTATGGGGAAATTCTAGTAGAAATGAAAGGAGATGTATAAAAATTTTATTTATTAAATTTATAGATGAAAAGATACCTGAATGTACTACAACTGTTCTGGAGTACTGCACTTGCTGCTGAACTAGAGTATCGGCTCAATTTTGCGATCGCAGCTTTGAGCAGCTTAGGGAGTCTCATCGGTAATCTATTTGGGCTATTTTTGTTCTACCGCACTGGCTACACATTTGAGGGCTGGAGCTGGGAGGAAGCTCTAGTACTATTGGGTATCTTTACTCTGCTTCAGGGTTTTTCTGCAACTTTTTTGGTTCCCAACCTCAATCGTATTGTTGATCATGTTGAGCAAGGCACCCTAGATTTTGTGCTGCTCAAGCCAATCAGCAGTCAGTTTTGGCTTTCATTCCGCACCCTTTCTCCTTGGGGTTTGCCAGACTTACTCTTTGCCGTAACATTGATTAGCTATGCTGGAAGACGCCTTGATTTGACTTTTAGTAACTACCTCCTGAGTTTAGTACCTCTTTTTTTTGGTCTAGTTAGTCTCTACAGCATCTGGTTTATCCTGGGAGCAACCAGCATTTGGTTTGTAAAAATTTACAATGTTACTGAGGTACTCCGAAATTTACTACAAGCCGGTCGTTTTCCGATGGTAGCTTATCCCACCGTTTACAGGTTCTTTTTCACTTTTGTCGTGCCAGTGGCATTCCTGACGACTGTGCCAGCAGAAGCTATGTTAGGGCGTACTCAGATTATTTGGGTAGTGGTTGGTGGTGTCTTAGCTCTAGGGCTACTGATTGCTTCTAGTCTATTTTGGCGGTTTGCAATGCGTTTTTATACTAGTGCTTCTAGTTAGCTTGACGATGTTAGGTTGAATTTTGCTATTTATGTAAGTTTCAACAGCTGCTCTACTCATATAATGCTGAAAAAACTGTAAGTTTTGCTACTTTTTATCACATTAATTGGTAAAAATAGATACATTTTGACGAGATTTTTGTAGAATTACATTGCATAGAGTTTCAACCCAAGTGAGTGAACACTAAGGTTGCATGACATAACAAAAACAGGCCTAGAAGCTGTTTAACTGCAACTTCGCCTTTTTCTGTTGCTATCTCATCTGTGGAATGGTTACAGAGAAAAACCGAAGTTGATAGGGGACGGTTTCCAGCATATTAAACCAATTTTTAAGTTTTCTGCTATGAACACGGAAGATTTTAGATATAAAAGACCATCTCGTTTCAATCAAGCTGAGGATTATGCTGCCAACAGGCTAGTTTTGGTTAGGTTTCAGCCTCCTCCAGTCAAGATGCTCTTTCTAATTGTGATTGGTTCCTTCGCTATGGGATTGACTCCCATCCTGTATGGTTCAACTGTGGCACAGACGCAATCCTACACACCAAGTACTCTTGGAGAAGCAGGGGTTTGGACTACTTTGGGAGAGCGAGATTGATTTGTTATTAGTCAAGTGTCATGCTGAGATGATAGTGAAGTATCTGAGTCGTCTGGGAGATCCTTCGCTATTGCTCAGGATGACATAATTCTGTGATGCTGTGTAAGTCCTACTGACACTTGACGAAGGACGCTTGCATCCCACGATTTGCATTACGTGGGATGAGCTTAATTTCTTAGTTTCTTGCTTCTGAAACAGCTGTGGAACAGGCATCCTGCCTGTCTTTATCAAAATTGTGGAAAAATCTTCAAGCACTCTACAACGAAAGCGATCGCTTTTCAAACCTTAACATGCGACCATGATAATTTTCTCAACACTTTTGAGGCAATTTCTCGCTCTGGAACAATGCTGTTGGGTTTCGCCATTGGAATCAGCTTGCAACATACCATGAATTACTGCTGCTCCACCCAACCTACATCTACACTACTCATTTTTTATTTTATAGTTCAATTGTACTATAAAATAAAATCAACTTCACTCTAGCAAGCTTTGGAGGCTGAATATGAGTAACATTGTTCAACAACACGGCACATTCGGTTGGTGCGAGTTGATGACTACAGATACAGAGGCAGCGAAGAGTTTCTACGGGGAACTGTTGGGTTGGACTCTCAAAGATATGTCAATGGAAGAAACAACCTATACCACGATCTCCGCTGGTGATCAGGAGATTGGCGGTATAATGTCGGTGTCGGCACCAGCAGTGCAAGGAAATCCACCTCCTCATTGGGGTGTGTATGTAACGGTGGAGGATGTCGATGTATCCGCTAAGAAAGCGGAAGAATTAGGGGCAACTATCCTTGTCTCACCGATGGATATTCCAGAGGTGGGAAGATTCTCAGTTATACAAGATCCTCAAGGTGCTGTATTGTCTATCATTACCTACACTAACGTCTAACTGAAATTAAAAACGCGAGCGAACAACTAGGCGCTCGCGCTATTCTCCTGTGCAACCCAGTTCTCAAAGAGCTTTGCGCCTACTGCATAATGCTCAGTATCTAATTGTCGAATTACACCAGTGCCTGCCAGCACCTCAAGCGCATCTTCGATTTCTCCTTCGCTCAGTTGCACTTGTTGTGTCAAAGTTTCGGAAGTTCCTTGTCTTTTCTCAATTAGTGCTAGATAAACTGCTTGCTCCTTTTCGCCAAAGCCGTAACTTTTTGTCTTTTCATCCCACAAACCTGAAAAATCTTTGTCGTGCTGCTGCCTAATCAGGTAACGGATTAAATCTTTGGGGGAGCGAGGTTTTTCCAAACGGCGATTATCAAAGATAGCGTTGAGCATCTGTTGGGTTAGGTAGGGATGACACCCTGCCCATGCTATAACTGCATTCACTACCTTTTCAGTAAGCTGAATTTGCTCATGCTCACAACGACGCGCAATCAATGCCCGTATTTCTGATTCAGTTAATAGGTTTAGCCACTGGATTTTAGCAATATTCAACAATGGGGAACCTGTGCGCTGCTGGTAATTTTTTAAGTCACGATAACCAGATAATACTAGTCCCAAAAAGGGGCTGATGGCAGTGTCTAGATCTTTTAACCATCGCAGATAACTCCAAGCATGATTCGCCCAATCTTGGCGGGTGGCGAATTCTGCTCCATCGAACAGGAAGCAAACTCCTTCAAATTCATGCTTCTGAAGTTGTTGGATAATTGCTAGTAAATCTTGGCGAAAGTTTTCTTGAACTAAGCAACGTTCTTTATGGGGATTTGTGACATTGAGTTTGATGCCAGGGATGCTAACTTCTGCTCCTGATAATTGCCTCAAGAATCGCCGGTAGTTTTGTCGCAAACTTGATTCTGAATTCGGTTCTTGTTGAGGGTTAGCAATTGTTTCCCGCAATCGGGCAATCAGAAGATAGAGGAAGTTCTCCAGGCTTTGAGGTTGTTCTCGTTGGAAGTCAAACAGAACGGGAAATGCTCGAAAAGACTCTTGATTTCCAGCGTCTAGAAAATGTAATCGGACACCATTTAGAGTGCTAGTTTTACCCATACGGCTTCCACCCAGAAGAACCCGAACCTCAAAAGGCGATCGCTGAATTTCTGAAAGTAAATCGCGGCGTCCGAAGAAGTAGAGGGGGTCGGTGATTGCTAGTCTAAAGTTATCAAAGGGGCGAGTTCTTATTTGAGCTGCCATTGGTGAATCTCCTCCGGTTTCATTTGCATCTTTAACCAGCGTGACATCAACAGTATTTGAAGTTGGTAGCTATCATCGTCCTCCAACTCTTCTCGCACTACTAATCCTACGTCTTCTAACCACCGTAAAGCGTCCAGACATTCACTTTCGCTAAAATCACTACTGAGTTTATCGAGTAAAGCTTCCTCCTTTACTCCTTCTGGTATTTCTTCATTACAAGCTAGTAACTGTAAGATAGCCATAGCAGAAAAATTTTTCCTTTTTTTTAAATCAGCCCAAATACTCTGCTCAAAATAGTCTTTTAAGATACCCGAATATTTAAAAGGTCTTTTCAGATAGCGCGTTACTGCTGACAACTTAATTAACTTCCCTGAATCACTTTTCTCTTTGTCCGTTTTTTGACATAATAAACTTGCCAATTGTCGAGCAATAAAGGGATGTCCACCACTCTCATGATGGATAGTAACCAGAGTTTCCTTGTCAAAGGCTACACCCATCAGTTTGCCAATTTCAGTAAGCATTTCCGTTGTCTCCTCTTGGGAGAATGGGAAAACAAAGATTTCTTTAAAAAAGTTAAATACTGGGTTAGTCGGCACGCTAGCTTGAGACCAATGATTAATGCGATTGAGATCAGGATGTACATCAGCAATTAGGATAGAAAGGAGTTGTTTTTCCTGACTCAGTGCCCGCAGTCCACCAAAAAAAGCATTAAATTCCTCTGCTCGTTCTCGTGAATCTTCCTTTGTCGGCAGAATCCTTTCGATCTCATCTAAAAATAAAAGAATAGGCAGCTGATATCCAGATTCACTCAGAAGCTTTGCAATGTTACTAACCTGTCTGACAAAATCAGTGCCTAAATCAGCAGCAGGGCAATCGCGCTGAAACATTTCCCAGTTTGGAGTAGCGTTCGGAGTGCATTTTTTAATTAGTTGGGAAAGTTCCTGAAGGATTTTATTAAACAGTTCAGCACCGTAACGGAGTTTACCACCATAAGGCTGAAGGTCTATGTGAACAACTGGATATTGCCGCATGGCAAAACCTAATTGCAACAGTAAAGATGTTTTCCCTGATTTACGCAATCCAAACAACCCAATGCCTTGATTTCGGCGTAGGTCTTCTTCTAAGCTATGCAGTAAGTTTCCCCGACCAAAGAAGCAGAGGGTATCACCAATAGCATTGCGGTCATCAAACAGATCTGCACCGGGCAGATAACGCTCCGCATACTGAGCTAGTAATCCGGTGGAAGTAGCTTCATTAGTCAATGCTTGCTCGATTGCAGCAAAGGGAATGGGGATGAGGACAAAATGATCACGCGCTCGCACTTGAGCCATCTGGAGTCGAACTGAAGTATCTGGTGGCTTTCGGTAGAGAAGAATACTAACTTTATACAGGCTATTTCCTGCTAATTTTGCTGAGTATTGCACTAACTCAGTTACATTTTGATCAACTGGCTGAGCAACAAACATCACTGGTAAGGGTGCGTAGGACTTGAGCCGACCTGGGATTGCTGTAATTTGCAGTATATGCTTCTCCTCCAAAGTGGTTATTGCACCTGTATTCATCAAAAATTGCTGAACTTTTTCTACTGCATTTTCCAGTAACTTCTGATCTTTTTGGACTCCCGCTTCCACTTCTAATAACGCTTCTGCTAACTCTCTTGCTTCTGCCAAGATTGGATTGACATCGAACCAAGACCCTTGGGAGTCACGATATTCATAGATGAACATACTCCGAATGAGTATTTGCTCTCCATCACTGCCTACCAACTGTTTTCTGTTGTCCTACTTGGCGCAGTAACGCCCACTCGTCCGGAGCAATTGCTAAGATTATCTGATTGCGGCGCTTCCCAATTACTTTTTCTAACAAGTCCCGTGTATACGGTGGATCATCCTTTCGCAGACATTCGTGGAGCAACCACAGCAAATTTCGCACATGACCACCACTAACACGGCACAAACGGTTTAATGTTTCAGAACTATCAAAAATTTCTGTAATTCTGTCAATACGCTGCTCTGGGCTCAAGTCAGGAAAAGCTCTTGCCAGCACCATTTGCCGTAGCAATGCCATTCCCTCACAACACTCACTACCATTGCGTAGCTGTACCGGCACTATTGGCAAAACTAATGGCTTTGCCATAAATTGCTGACTCAAGTGATCAAACTCATTCGAGAAAATCAACCCCAAGGGTACTGTATAAACTACGTGGCAGTTCAGTCTGCGTAATTGCTCACTCCGATCTATAAACAAGTATTCTTGCTGAGGACGTCCCCAAGGCTTCTGGCGACTATCCAGGCGATCAAGATTATCGACAATCACTACTAGTCCTTTTTTACCCTGCTGCTTGAGAGAATTAATGGCAGGTTCTAAGAGTTCCTGGTTAATCGTATCTATGAGAGATCTGGTTCGCGGCTCCAAAACTTCCCTGAGCTGATCGCGAAGCTTAGGACTCTCTTTTACCTTAGCCGTGATTTTACCAATTCCTAGAGCCAAACCAGTCTCTTCACTACTAACAGTAATTTGACCAATTCCAGGAATAATCACCCCAGCGCTAGAGAAGTCTATTTCTGTTTGCAATAACTTTGCTACATCTCGTAATAACCTTTTAAATCCTTTAGGTTCACCAATAGTAATTTTCTTCAGACTGCCACTGACGTAACGGGCAATTGCTAGCAAAATATCCCCAACATCGACATCCGACATATCCAGATCTTCAGAGGACTCAAAGTAAACCACATGAAATTCTTCTTGCTCCAACTCTGCCTTCAATCGCAGCAACTCTGTAGACTTGCCACAACCTATTTGTCCTGTGAAGAGCTGGCAGGTGGGTGTGTCAGATAATTTTATAGTTCTCTTTAAATCTTCAATTGTCTGATTACCACGCACCGAGGAGAAATCAATGTAAAATTTCCCATCTTCAGAATTCTCCACAGCCAAAGTCCTGGCAGGGTTAATGGCTTGATAGAATTTCCGCAAGTCCAGCGTCATAACAGTTTTCCGGGTTGACTGACATATCCAGAGTCCAAAGGTAAGCTTAGACGCACTTATGACTAGAGTAACCCAAGTTGCTAGCTACAGCTTATGGGAGTTGAGTGCGATCGCATGACATTCCCTATCTCATTAGCCAGAGGTTGAATTGGCACTCAAAACATCGGCGGAACAGTCAAACCTTTAAGTGCAGCCTTCCCTTCTTCCTCTGTCAATCCTTGACTCTGAACTAGTACACCAAAGCCTCCTAATCCCATAGGATCAATCAACTGGTGTAGCACCTCGCGACGCTGCATAATTGTCATCAAGTCTTTACCTGTAGCAACAGCTTGTCCACGAACTTCACCAGGAGCGGAAAGTTCACTAAGGCGCTCCCCTAAACCCAGAGCCATCAGAAACATTCCCTGCTGAGTAAAGCCCATTTTTTGCAAACCACATAGCTCCCCTTGTCGTTCCAAAGCAGTAAAATTTACATGGGCAGTAATATCTTGCTGTCCTACACACCAGTAAGGATCATCATGATGGCGGTGGCGATAGTAGCACTGCAAGGTTCCCTGATGACGTGCTGGCAAATAATATCGTTCTGCTGAATAACCATAATCGATCGTTAACAAGAAACCTCGTTGTAGTCGCTTGGCAACATTATTGAGCCAGTCAAGGGCCGCTAGATTGACTTCACTACGATAGCCTTCTGGGTAAGCACCCGAGAATAAATCAATACCTACTAAATCAAAATACTCTTTCAGCCGAGGTGTGGAAGGAGTGTCTGTAACTTCTACAAATTGAATATTATTTGTTGTTGGTTGTTTGTTGTTTGTTGTTTGTTGTTTGAGAATTGGGTGTTTTTCCCCATCTCCCCATCTCCCCATCTCCCCATCTCCCTGTCCTTTCCTCCTTGTTGTCACATAAATTTCCCGTAACTGTTCCTGTTCAATGACAAATTGATGTATAGGTAAAGCATCTACTAACTCATTGGAGAAACAGCAACCATTAAGGGAGTTTTCAGGTATTTCTTCTAAAGCACACCACCTGACAGGTAGCGATAGCGAAGCGCTGCTGCAAGCAGATCGCAAGTCATTGTCTGCTGTCGGCAGTTGCAATTTCTGTAACAGTTGCTGCTGTTGGCTAATCAGTCCCGCTGCTTTCTCCACGATGATGTACTCTACAGCAGCAAAACAGTCAGGATGAGAGGAATGGAGGTAACTGAGAATATCCCCTGCCAACAATCCTTGTCCCGCTCCCATTTCCATTAGGGTGAAGGGGGTTGGCTCTCCCAAAATCTCCCACATTTGGGCAAACTGCTCTGCCAGTAACTCACCAAAATCTTTACCTAGGTGAGGTGAGGTAAAGAAGTCGCCCTTGGAGCCAATATTGACTGCACCAGTAGCGTAATAGCCATACTGGGGATGATACAGCACTAAATCCATGTACTCAGCAAAAGTAATCCGCTGCTGTGGTGTTGCGGCAATTGATGAGGCGATTATGGAATATAAGGGTTGGTCATTAGTCATTAGTCATTGAGTTTGGACTTAACTCAAGAATGCAGCTTATACTTGGATTTTCGTCATTTTAATCACTTTCAAAGAGATTGTATCAATTTTGTTGTCTTAACTTGATTTATTGGTAGCCTTATTATTGACGCAGCCGAAAACCGCCTATCTTTAGATGGCGGATGAAGGCAAGGTAGCGCTTTTAAGCGCCTTGAAGTCCTTTGGTTCTGGAAATTTTGCTATCAGACTTCTCATTAATTCTGATTTGGTCATACCACGCCTAGTAGCTTCCTGCTCTAGTTGAAGCATTTCGTAAGCTGTCATCCTTATTTCTAGTTTCTTGTCCTTCATTTTGTCATGACACATGTCCTTGTACTAGGTATAATATAACAAGAACATTGACACAGGTCGATTCAATGCTAGTTCTAGAGTACAAAGTCCAAGCTAAACAAGCTCAATACCGAGCTATCGATAAAGCAATTAGAACGGTTCAGTTTATCCGTAACAAGTGCTTACGTTATTGGATGGATGCACCAAGACAAGCTAATCTCAAGCGTTTTGATTTGAACAAATACTCAACAGAACTACGTAACGAATTCACATTTGTCAAAGACCTCAACTCAATGGCTTGTCAGGCTTCTGCTGAACGGACATGGATTGCAATTAATCGGTTTTACGATAATTGCAAATCCAAGAAGCCTGGAAAGAAAGGATATCCTAGGTTTCAGAAAGACAACCGTTCAGTTGAGTACAAGACATCAGGATGGAAGCTTCACAAGAGTAAGCGACGACTCACTCTTACGGATAACAAAGGTATTGGGGAGCTTAAGCTATTAGGTAAGTGGGATATTCACACCTATCCTGTCAAAGTTATCAAGCGAGTTCGATTAATTCGTAGAGCTGATGGATATTATTGTCAGTTTTGTCTTGACATTGAATGTGTTGATGTTCAGTCTCAGACTGGGGAAGAGGTTGGGTTAGATGTCGGTCTTGAATCGTTCTACACTGATTCCCATGGCTACCAAGAACCCAATCCCAGGTTTTTAAGAAAAGCTGAATCTGAGATTAAGCAAGCTCAACGTCGTATCTACAAGAAGAAGAAAGGTTCAACAAGACGCCGCAAGGCAACAGCTAGATATTCCAGGAAACACTTAAGGGTAAGTAGGCAAAGGAATGAACACGCTAAAAGACTGGCGCGTAACTTATACAAGTCTAACGACTTAGTAGCCTATGAAGACTTAAGGGTTAGCAATATGCTCAAGAACCACTGTTTGGCTAAGTCAATTAATGATGCTAGTTGGTATCAATTCAGACAGTGGATAGAGTATTTTGCTCACAAGTTTGGGAAGCTAGCTGTTGCTGTCCCACCACAGTACACCAGCATTGAATGTAGTCAGTGTAAACGGCTAGTCAAAAAATCTCTCAGTACGAGGACTCACGTCTGTCAGTGTGGCTGTACCTTGCATCGGGATACAAATGCGGCAGTAAATATTTTGCTTAAAGCAAAGTCTAGGGGAGGGCATCCCCGAAGTAACGCTAAGGGAGTAGCTGCCTCTACTCTATTTGGGGTGACCCTGGTAGAGCAAGTGGCTACGGTGAACTTAGAATCCCCGCGCCTTTAGGCCAGGGAGTGTCAATAAACTCGATTGAGTCTGAGCGTGGCAATTACACTTATTACTTTCATCGTTTTCGTTGTTATTTTCTTGTGGATAGGTGCTCTGGCAGCTAAAGCTTCCAACAATACGGAGGCTGATTACCTGGTGGGCAATCGCTCCTTTGGAAAAGTCTTTGTTGGGCTGAGTGCTGGTGCTACGGGAAATAGTGGTTGGATTATGGTTGGCGCTGTCGGCATGGCTTATACTACGGGCATTTCATCTTTGCTGATGGTTATTCCTTGCTTTTTGGGTGAGCTAGTGTTTTGGACGTTTTTTCCCGACAAGGTGAACCAGCTTTCTGTCGAGCAAGACTCCCAAACTATTCCCGAGTTTCTAGGTGCCACAGTCAAAAAGCCTCAAGGCAAACGCATCATTACCCTGATTGTCGCGCTGATAACCGTCGTTTTTATTGGAGCCTATACTTCTGGACAATTTGCCGCCGCTGCCAAAACTCTAGATGTGTTTTTTGGCGTTAACCCCAAGATTGGCGCTTTAATTGCAGCAGGCTCAATTCTCGTGTACTGCGTTACGGGTGGGCTCAGAGCTTCTATTTGGACAGACGTGGTGCAAGCGTTTGTGGTGATGTTCGTTTCCTTTGGGATGCTGACTGTGGCTGTTGTTGCTGGGGGTGGGGTTTCAGAAATTATCTCCAAACTCAATGAAATCGACCCGAATCTGACTAATCTTACTGCCGGATTTACTAACTGGACTTTACTCGCCTATATGGTGGGATTTTTCTTTTTTGGCTTCGGATTTGATATCTCTCAGCCCCAAGTCCTAGTCAGATTGCTAGCGGGACGGAGTCCAGAGGAAGCAAAACAAGCAAAATGGACGTATTTGGCTTATGTGTATTCTACCTGGATAGCGATGATTTTATTCGGAATTGTTTGTCGGGTTTTAATTCCGAATATTAATGATCCCGAACAAGCTTTGCCTTTATATGCGATGCAACATTTTTCCCCAGTTTTAGTGGGAGTTGTACTGGCGGGGGTATTTTCGGTCATCGCTTCCACAGCAGATTCTCAACTACTAGTTTGTTCGAGTGCACTAGCTAGAGATATTTCCCCTTCTTTTCATAGTAAGATGTCCCGAAAATATGGGTTGAAATACGAGCAAGCAGCAACTCTCTTGGTGGGAATTTTAGCTGTAATGGGGACGATTTTTATCTCCTCTACGGTGTTTTCTTTAATTCTGTTTGCTGCAGGCGCTGTAGCCGCTTCAATCGGTCCAGCTATGCTGATTGTCTTGATCAAAAGACGCACTAATTATTTAGCCTTAGCTGCTACGATGTTG
This sequence comes from Caldora sp., assembly GCA_965222765.1. Lineage (GTDB taxonomy): Bacteria > Cyanobacteriota > Cyanobacteriia > Cyanobacteriales > Coleofasciculaceae > Caldora. The sequence continues at coordinate 128,600 of CBDCVG010000022.1, read as the reverse complement.
GTAGGGCTGATAACAACCATAATCTGGAGTGTTTTAGGGTACAGCTCAATCCTTAACGAAATTTTCCCAGGTTTTGTGGTTGGATTACTGGTACATGAAATGCTGATCAAGATCGCTTTCCCAGCGAGAGTAAAAAAATAACTGCTTAAGAGGTGTTTTTTTTCCTAACTTACCCCAAGGGATTTTAATAATTGCCTGGGGCGAAATAGCTGGATGTCTTGATACCGATGATCACCATAGTGGATCAACGTATAGTGCTCGTACTCATACCAATGCATTTCGCCTTTTTCCCGATTGCAACCAAGGCAGATTACCCACAAATTTCTAAAGTCTAAAGACAGCCAAGGGTATTGAGAGCGAGGGAGTTTGTGATCAATACTTCTACCACCAACATCAGCAAATCGATTACCACACACAGGACAGTGCCAATCTGAGTTGTCTCTAGCCCAGTCTTTACTTGCTTGAGTTGTACCGCATTCTACATCACCATTGACATAGCGCCAGTGATCAAACTTGCGATAGTCTTCAAAATCCTGGTGAGTCAGCTTATGATAGCGCTTCTTACCAACTTTATCAGCCAGTTTAAACAGGTCTTCTAGATTTTTATCATCAAGGTTCATATTCAGACTTAATTTAGCGATATTTCTTGCGAGATTGCCTTGTTTTTGCCTGAGAATGAGAAGTTTGACTGTAATCTATCACTTCAACTTCAGTTTCAGGAAATTGCTGATCAATCAAGTCTGAGATCACACTCACTTCAGCAGTCATTTGTTGATTGAAAGTTGCTATTTCTTCACGAGTTTGGTATTTTTGACCAATGCGATCGGCTTGTAAAAACAATTCTTCTAAAGTTGGTTGATCATCGGCGTCAAGCTGAGCCAATAACTCATTAATTTTTTGATATAGTCGAATGACATTATCCCAACCAACATTTTTGTAGCTGTTGGCTTTTAGCCAAATTTGCTCAGTTTTCGGTAGTTTAGTTCTACGGATTGAATTCGAGTGCTGTACTTCGCGATAGCTCATGCCGCTAAATGTGCGACTTTGGCGTTTTCGGCTTGCCATAATGATTTTTCCTTATCCCAATGTCCAGCGAAACAGTCTAATCAAAGCTTTGCGGATTTCACTGTCCTCATATTGCAACAGCATCTTGGTATCTCGGGCTAAACGTAGCCGAATTTGATCGACAATATTTTTGAGCTCTTTGTTGTCTTTTTTAAGTTTTTCGTTAGCATCAACCAACTCATCGTTGTGAGTGGTTAAGCTCTGTACTTTGCTCGATAATGTCTTGTTCTCAGATGATAAGTGTTCTATTTGTGCTTCGAGTTCTTGTTGCTCTTTGGAAAGCTTGCCCTTGCGATCGCCCAGTGATATATTCGATTCCTCTAGCTGTGCGATCTCCTTTTCTAACTTTTCATGCTCTACCTGGAGAGATTTTAGCTTTTTTTGTACCTGACTCCGCTGTTTGCCATAGTTGCGATTATTGCGGCTGAGTTCTTCGTTTTTGGCAATGAATGACTCAACTAGTTTAATAGTACTAGATTGAGTTTGTAGCGTGGCTAACAGTTCTTCACATTCCGCCACAGTCAGAGGCTGGGTAATGTTCTTATTAATACTGTATTTCGCTTTCAGTGTGTCTTGAAGAGCACTCTTTGTTGGCATTCACTCTTCTCCTTCGGAAGTCTCTTTTTTATTATGCCTAAGGAGATAGCTGTAATCAGGATAACGTGCTCTTTTCGGCATTACGGTTAGGGGGGTATTCGCCCCCGCTCCACTTCACCCAGGGTATAGATGCCCGACTTTTTAAAAAAGTCGGGCATCTCGACTGCAGTTTCCATTCAGTTTGTTTCCCCTAACAAATAACAAATAACCAAGCGGCGGGCGGCTATCCCTCCCATCCCTAAAGGAATGGGCTTCCCGCCGCTTTCGGTGATAGTGAAGCATCTGGGCAGTTTGGAGATCCTTCCCTACCGCTCAGGATGACATAATTCGGTGACGGTGCGTAAGTCCTAACTATGTATTTCTAATGTCTTACATGCAAAATATAGGCTAATCAATTATTTTTGTAACTTAATGTATTACAGCTAGTTTTATTTGTCTACCTTAAGAGTATTTTTACTTGTTTTTGGATTGATTAAATTATCCTGATTCAATCAAAAATACTCGAAACATCTAAAAGCAAATACTTTTGGATGTCATTTTTTTATATTTTCAAAAGTAAAGATTGTGTAAAGTTTAGGTGTTTTTTCAAGCTTATGCCATCATTCCGTAATTTGGTATCAGTGACTTTAGGTGGAGTTTTATTGTGCAGTTCTAACCTCCAGTTACCACTAAAATCTATAGCTCAAAACTCTGAAGCAGTCAGCCACTTTCAAATTTTAAGTGATGCCGACAAACTCTATCATGAAGGTAATATAGAAGCAGCAGAAAATCTCTACCGTCAGGTCAAACCAGAATTTCCTGACTCTGCTTCAAGTCTGATCCGATTACTACCAGTCTATGAAATTGACGAACTAGATGGTGGTCAGAGAATTTGGCAGAATGCTTTAGATGGTATTAAGCAAGGTATCGACGGCAAAATCTCTTTTAATCTGCAATACTTGACGGAGAATTATCCTCAATACATTCCTGCTCATCTGAAGCTTGCTGAATTTTGCCAGGAAGATCCTGATGCTTGTGAACAATATGCTAAGGAGGGAGGACCTAAAAATGCAATTGAGGTTTTAGAGCGAGCAACTGATTTGTATCCCAATGACCCGGATCTACTCAGAGCCAAAATTACCGCTTTAGCAGAGGCTGAACAGTTTTTAGAAGCTTCCATTGCCGCCCGTCAATTTTCTGCCATGTTCCTCGATTATCCAGAGGCTCCTGAATTTGCTGAGCTGGCAAATCAGTATTTGAAAAGTCATGAAAGTAAGATTCGTGAGCAGTTATTGGGACAAGGAATTATGAGTGCTGTTACTGGCATTGTTGGTGGTGTTTTAACGGGAGATTTTCGGCAAGGAATTTCCGGTGCTCAGACAATCTTACTAATGCTCCAAGGCGAATCCAGCTTTGGTGAAGTAGCAGCAAATGCGAAGGTTGAGGAGTACCGAGAACAGGAAAAACTCTTGGAAAATCCAGTAGTTAGCAATTACATCGAGGGAATAGCCAGTCGATTTACTAAGTACATGGGGCGAGACTTTGAGTATGAGTATTACGTGGTTAAAGACAATAGCCTCAATGCTTTTGTTTTACCTGGAGGCCAGGTATTTGTTAACACTGGAGCGATTCTCGGCACCAACTCGGAGGCAGAATTAGCCGGTTTACTGGCTCACGAAATCGCTCATGCAGCTCTTTCCCATGGATTTTTGCGTGTGGCACAAGCAAACTTACTGGATAATTTGGGGCAGGTTCTTCCCTTTGTGGATCGAGTTTCGGAGTTAGTGAATAAACAATATAGCCGTGAGCATGAGCGTCAGGCTGATATTTTAGGAACTAGGGCTTTGGCAAGTGCGAACTATGCTGCTGATGGTTTGCGGAACTTTATGGTTACTGTAAGGCAGGAACAGGGAGATGCTCCTACAAATTGGCGCAGTACACACCCAGCGGCAGTTGAGCGGGTTCAGTATCTAGAACACTTGATTCAGAGCAATGGTTACAATCGTTACGCTTATGAAGGAGTAGAGACGCACCGAGAAATTCAGGAGTTGGTACAAGGGGAGCAACTAGCTCCAGATTCAGATCTTCCTATTCCTGAGGATGAGAAAAATCCTCAGCAACCAGAAGGTTCAACAGAAGTCTTGCCATCTCAGCAACAATCAAGTCAAACTTCCGAGCCTCCCCTTGCCAATCCACTACCGGCGGGTACTGTAGCTCTGACAGGAAAAGTGAGGCAGGATAATGTCGAGATCCGCATCGAGGGAGCCAAAGTAGAATCAACTGGTAAGTTTAGCGTTAACTTCATCATTGATAACCAGAGTAATCGCGCTCTTACTTTTGTACCTTTATTCGCCGATGTCATCGATGCTGAGGGTAATAAGGTACCAGCTAAGTTCAGCTTGTTAGAAAGCGACTCAGAAGATATAGTGATTTTGCCAGGTACTACCAAGAAAGGTCGAGTCAAGGTGTTTGGACAAAATTGGAGTAACAGTGGTCAGCAAGATCTAATGTTAGTTATTCCAGCTAGAGGTAGCATCTTCCGTATACCCTTCTGATCTTTGCCGATATTGAAATCCCCGACTTCTTCAAGGATACTGCTGGCGAATAGGGGGTCATACCCTCTATTCAACCCAACTAACAACATTTGGCTTCAAATTGACACGATAAGGTTAAGTACAAGATTTCTGTAGGGGCGGGTTAACCAACCATTGAGCAAAGTGACCAGTCAATATGTTAAACCCGCCCCGGTTTGTACAGGAAGGAAAACTTTGGTTTGGCGTTTATGATAAAATTGCAATCGCTATAAACGTCTTTGTCATTGTTTTAGAGCTAATGGATGAAAGACATATTTCATGATTCTAACAATTGTCGAACTTGAGCCAGTGCTTCCTCTCCTGGAATTGTTTGTACCGCACTGCTTCGGATTTGATCTATACGTTTTTTTGCTTCTTCAATCCAAAGTTCTTGAATTGCTCCATCAATGTGAGTTGTATCTTCATCAAAATCTAGACTCTCTACCAACTTCTCTACTAAAACCACTCTGGAAGCATTCGGTAAGGTCAGAGCTTCATTAAAAATTTCATCAACAGTCCGCATAACTCCATCTCTCCAAAACTGTCATACAGCTATTTTAATTTAATGTCAATAATTCTTGCCGAAGCCGATCACTGAGAAAACTTCCTTTTCCAGTTTCTCCCAACCTGCATTGACAAATCAATCTACTAAACCTGCCCGTGGTAATGCCGGTGGGGCAGGTTTAGATAAATTATCGTCTGGTTGCCAAATTTCGGGGGAACCTGCCCCTACATAAGGTTTGGGAAAATAAGTCGTAATTGTCAGTTGCTATAGGTGTTAGGGATTTTCTGTCATAGCTTCCACTCTCATGCAGCAAACCCTATGTAATGAGAACTTCCTTAATCCTTATACAGGACAATACAGCGTGTAGTTCCACTTAGTCGTTGATTTTTCTTCATTTCCTGTTACGATAACTTCTACTTGACCTGAATTTCCCTTGAAGGGGATAGATAAAGTATTGCGACCGGAAACAAAATCTGTATCAATAAGATTACGTCCCTCATATACAACTTGTAATCGGTCAGGAACATCGAACATTTCGTAATTGATGCGGAGCTCTCCTTCAGTCTCTGTTAACTGAATTGTTCTCCTATCTCCTTCTTGCCCACCGCTGGCTTGCTCCCTATCACAGAATTGATAACCTCTTTCTGGAGCACGGAAGACTTGAAGCTCAATTGATTCTTTGTTGTTATCAAAGGGTTCAATCTTGTCTTCTGCATCCTCTTCACAGTAAGTATATTTCTCTCCCTTGTTCACAGAAACTCCTTCTGGCTTTTTCGCGGATCTAGCGGTAACAGCTCCACTGTTAACATAAATTGTCGGACAAGAGTCAGTGTTAAGAACTTGGACTACTGTTTCTTCCCCACTAGGCAGGGGTGAAGCGATAACATCTTTAGCACCAACGACACGCAATGCACAGGATGTAGCTCCTTGAGCTTCAGCCTGCTGCCAAAGAGTAGTCGCCACTTCCTTCATCTTCGAGCCTGCGCCTTTTGCCTTAAATTCTTGGTTATTAGCACATGCTACTACTGCGGTTAAATTCTCTTCCCTGACAATCCATTGATCTAAAGCTACAGCAGCACAGTTAGTACCACCACTCACCTGACATTGTTGAAGTGGTTCCTGACAAGGGTCTCCTGATGACTTCACTCCCAGCCAACCCACACCCGAGTCTGCTAAAACTGTGCAGTAGTTCTGAAATCTACTGCGAGAAGTTTGTCCTAATAGTACTTGCTTGAGTGCGGCAACAGTGTAGGGTGGATCTAGTTCAGGAGGTTGAGTACCTAAGGAAAGGCGCTTACCTGCTCTGATACGAATACCTTCTTTACAACCTCGCGTATTAGTTGTTTCATTAGCCCACTCAATGATTGTAGAGTCTCCATTCAAAACTGTGCAAGGAAAGTAGTAAAGGGTGGATAGCTTATTTTTGGTACTGGTTTGCACCGCCAGTCCCATATGTTGGTTAGAGCGATTGTAGAAGTCTAGTTGAGCAAAAGTGCGATTAGTGCCAGGCATCAATAGTTGTTGACCCTTTCTAAGTACGGTGCCTATGCTAACGGGTTGGAACTGACCCCCCCGACGAATATCAAGATCTTGAGGACCGATAATTTCGGCAACCTTGGCAGAATCAGGAGCATTGGCATAGCTACTTGTGCAAGAAAGTAGTGCGTAACCAGGAATCATTAAAGCTGCGATCGCACGGATAAATCTCTTATGATGATAGTTCATTGGTTTTGGGGAATTGGGAATTGGGAATTGGGAATTGGGAATGTCGTGCTACAAGGAATGTGAGAGATGAAATTAACCGCCCCTACAAAAATAAATGCACATGGGTTGGGCGGGTTTTGTAGGGAAGAAACAGTCTATATCGCAATCATTTTGGCTAAACCCGCCCCTACAAATCTAATGAACACCTATTGACTTAGTTCATTGAGAAGCTGAAACAACTTCACATTCTTCCACCAGACGTTTTTCCATCAGATAAACCCTGCTAAGAATACTGACTTTAGATGTCAGAGTTATACCCTCTAATTCACGACAGTCAGGATCTTCAAAAAAATCTTCTGAGCCATACCAGCCACAGCGATTTTGAGTAAACTTACGCCATAGCTCTTCAATTTCTTTAAGAGTCTGGCAAGGTAGTAATTTTTCTTCACCCTCGGTTAAATAACCATCATTGTTTCGATCAGCATGAGCACCCGCTTCACGCATGAGAATGGCATAGGTTGTCCGGAGAGCACCTGTATACTGGTTTTCATACTGTGAAACATCACCAAATTCTGGAGAATCCGCAGTAGAAGAATTTGATTGTTTCAACTTGCCAAAATCACCTTTTTGGAGTTCTTTTTCAAGTTGTGGTAGCCGAGATTGACTGATTACCTGAGCCAGGTAATTTTCTGCTTGGGTGGCAATCTCCTGAAGAATTTCCCTTTCTTTAGATAACTTAGCAAACTCTTCGGAATTTTGGTCAATACGTTCTTCAAGATTTCGTAAAGAAACTAAAAATCGATAGTCAGTTAAGGCTTTTTCTACATTACCCGCAGCTTTTGCTTTGTCAGCAACCTTGAGATAATTAGGCGATCGCTGTGCAAGTTGTAATACAATGTCCGGTGTCGTGACACCAATTACTGCATCCCGAATTAACTGATCTCTTTGTGATTGTAGTTGTCTTTGCCACGCAAATCCTCCAGCAAATAATGTGCCAATTACAAGTCCTGTTCCTATCAGATTTCTAATACGTACTTGTCTGTTGTGTTGCTTAATTGCCTGTTTGCTAACTTCAACTAATTTCTTCAGTGCTTCACTGTAGCCAAGTTCTGATGCATCAGAACTGTCTAACCAACGTTCTACTTCCGCCAATTCCACCTTATCAAGCAGACCTCCATTACGTTCTCTTAACCTCTCCCACTCCTCTACTTTCAGAACAAATCGTCTGCGTGTTTGTTCTGCATCCTGTCGTTCTTCAATCCACTTCTGTAGAGCTTTCCAACTTGTAATTAGGGTTTCATGGGAAATATCAACATTTTTTCTAGAGTCTTTATCCCCAGTATTTGTGCTAGAGTCTTTACTCTCAGTATTTGTAGTAGAGTCTTTATCCTCAGTATTTATGCTAGAGTCTTTACTCTCAGTAGTATTAGTATTATTATCCTGACCACTTTTAGTTAATAAGCGATTTTTCGCTAGATGTTCTATTGTTTCGTTAAATATTCTTGGGTCATCCTTAAGAGAACTTAAACTCTCAATTGACTGTTGACGGCGAGTAGGATCACGTCCTTGATTAAATTGGATCAAGCGCAGGAAAATACGACGAACAATCTGCTGGTGTTCCTGGGATAAGTTACGCAAAACAGAATCAGCATGATTAGCGATCGCAACTTGCAATCCTGTGAGCTGGCTACCATCTAAATTTTTATAGGCGGTGCTGGTTAAGATTAGAGTTTGATAAGCTTTAAAAGGCAAAAAACGCCGCTCAATTTTCTCCCATAACAGCACCATTGTCTCCTGAAGTAGTGGTAACACTCCTGGCTCCTTACCTGCATCTGCCACCAAGCGTTCAACTAAACTGTTTTCGATAAATACACCAACATCCTCCGCAGGTTTGACAATGGCTTCCCGCAAGCCAGCTTCCTTGAGGGGTAATACCTCTAGCCGATAATCTTTAATTTTTTCCCACAGGGACGACTCCATCAAATCAGGATAAAAATCTGCTCTTACAGTCAAAATTACATAGCAGTTAGGAATTTTAAGTAAATCCAGCAGTGTTTGTTGAAACTTGTCTCTCTCCTCTAGCTGACTGAGGGTAAAAATCTCCTCAAATTGGTCTACTATTAACAGCAGTCGTTGGGCATTATGCTTACAAGCTAAAGTATCTGTTACTGCCAGTGTTAAATTAGTGAGTTCACTCCCTAATATAGTTTTTAGCGTACTCAAAGGTTCCTCACCAGGGCGCATACTGCGCACTAACCATTCCCCAGAGCCAAACAGCCCACTGCTTTTGAGAGCAGGAATCAATCCGGCAAATACTAAGGAAGATTTCCCACTTCCTGAAGGCCCAATCAAAGTAATAAATGAATCCTTCCAGAGCCACGATATCACGTCCTTAATTTCGTCATTACGCCCGAAAAAGTGACTGCTATTTTCCTCAGTAAAGGGTTTCATGCCGGGATAAGGACATTTTGGTTTTGATGAGGGAGCAGAAACCGGACATTTTAATTGCTGACACAAGCGCTTAACAGCAATTTCTGATTCTTTTGCATCGGTTGCTGGTAGAGGTACAAGAATGTCGAGAGTGGGTGGTAATTTAAGATTTTTCTCCCTAATGAGAGGAATAACTGGCCAAATCCCTTGATCTAGACCATAGTGCTGAGCTAGGAAGGTGATAAATTGGTGGACATTATTTGCTAGATAAGCATGGGAGAGTATCAGTAAGGTACGTTCGCTTTGCTTAATAGCATCTCCAAATTCCTGGATCCTAAGTGCACCAAGTTCAAATGCAGCTTCCGTGAGACAACGCACGCCAGCTTGTTGTAAAGCATCGAGTAAATAGCCCTCGACCCAAGCCCGGTCAGCATCCGCATAAGATATAAAAAGGTCGTATTCTTTGCTGTGCATCTTGTATTTTTCCGAGGGGTAATACTTTGTTGATACAGATGCAACCCTCAAGTGATGATTAATCCTAACTTTTTCCTAAAACCTAAAACCTAAAACCTAAGTAGGTGGGCATAAATAAATGCACATCGGCAGGGCGGGTTTTGAAGGAGAGAAACAGCCTACATAGCAAGCATCCTAGCTAAACCCGCCCCTACAAATCCAATGATCGTTTTTTTCACCTACTTACTTAACACCTAACACCTATCACCCCCTGAGATTTTTGCTCCTTGATGGTGGCTGCCACAACTGGTAAACTAAACGGTCTATATTAGTCTCAAACTCTTCCTCATCTGTCATATCCAATAGTGGAAGAACCCGCAACCCTAGTCTTGGGATACACTTTTCACACATTATCGGGAGCAAACGGTACTTACTTTCCTCTAGTCCCAAATTCTGAGCCACCAAGCCTTCAAACTCACGATAACTGTTTTCTAAATAAGCTGGGGAAAGCACTAAAAGAGTATAGCGACTTCCCTGAATAGCACGCTCCATACTGGTAATCTTAGGTACACCTAAGGGAAAGTAAAATTCAAGATAAACTCTGAGTCCCTCTGACTCTAAGTAAGGCAACAACGTCTTACGAACCCAAGTTTTATCCTGTCCCCTTGGCTCGATAACTAATAAAGACATCGTACTCGTAGTCATCAGCAGGGGAAACAGTAGGAATTTGCTTTTGTATCTTTCCCCCTTGGTAAAGGCTAATAGGGAAGTTTTCCTCAATCTCAACTTTGAGAATAGGATGCTGATCCGCCCGATCATTTGTTACCTTGGGCTGTAAATAGCTAAAAAGGTCTAGGATACGCACAACACCACCGACACCAATAGCACCTCCTTTCAACCCAGCCAGCAGATGTTGGGTAAACAGACTATTTTCAGCATCCCGAAAAATATAAGATTCTTCACTACTGCGAGAAGATGCCAGAATTACTCTTCCTCCACCCTGTTTGAGGACATCATAGTAACTCTCCGGTAATCCAGCTTTGAGCAAAGGTGCAGTGGCAGTTTTTGGTTGTGCAATACCCCCAGCGTGACAGCAGTCAAAAATAACAACTAATTTCTGAGCTGGAATAGCGCGTAGAGCTTCAGTCAACTGATTACCAGAAATCGCCGTCTGTACTAATGATTCATCAGATGAAGAGTCGGTTTCTACTGGTAACAGATACTCTCCTTGATTAGAACCTTTTTCAATCTGCCCACCATGACTAGAGAAGTAAACGATTACAGTAGAGTCTTCCTGACTTTTTCGCGCAAGATTAGCTAATGCCTCCGTGATTGCTACCTTAGTTGCTTGACTATCAAGGAGTAATTGGACATGCTCAGGTGAATAGCCACAGTATTCTGGATTAGTCAGCAAATCGTAAATATCCCGGGCATCTTTCAGGACAGTTTGCGGGAGTGAGGTAATTGCTTGATAATTAGCGATACCAACAATTAGAGCGTAAGCATTGTTCATTGTTATTTGTCATTTGTCATTGATCATTGGTCATTTGTCATTCTGACTCGGTGTTTATTCAGAGATTAGCAATTAGCCATTAGCAATTAGCAATTAACCATTAGCAATTAACCATTAGCAATTAGCCATTAGCAATTAGCCATTAGCTTTGAGTGTGTTTCTTAAGAGCAGTTTCTGTTAAGGAAAATTGGTATAACTCATCTGTCTGTGGTTCTGATTGATGCTCCCACCCCAATCCTCCAAACAATAATGTTATAGTCACAGTCAACAAGGTTGCAGCTGTAGATAGTGCTGCTATGCTAGTTATACGACGTATCTTGTGTTCTCGATATATTCTTTTGTGGAGCAATTGAAACTCTCGCTGTATAGTTTCTTCTTCTTGCTCTTTAGCATCCTGAATAATGCGATCGCTAACTTCAACTAATTCAAGCAGTGCTTTACTGTAGCCCAGTTCTGAAGCATCATAACTGTCTAACCAGCGTCTTATCTCTACCAATTCTACCTCATCAAGCAAACCCCCATTACCTCTTCCTAACCGCTCCCACTCTTCTACTTTCAGCATCAGTCGTCTACGTGTTTGTTCTGCCTCCTGCCATTTTTCAATCCACGCCTGTAGAGTTGGCAAACTGGTAATAAGGGCTTCATGGGCGAGATCCACATTTGTGCTAAAATAATCACATTTACTACTCTTGGTATTTTTATAAGCAACACCTAAAGTCAATAAGCGATTTTTAGCAAGATTTTCTATTATTTCCTTAAATATTCTGGGGTCATCATTAACAGAACGTAAGCTATCAATCGACTGTTGGCGGCGAGTATGAGCACGTCCTTCACCAAACTGAATCAAGCGGAGGAAAATACGAAGAGCAATATGCTGATGTGCTTTAGGTAAGTTACACCAAACATGATCAGCATGATTAGCGATCGCAACTTGAAATCCTGTGGGTTGGCTGCTATAGAAATTCTTATAAGCGGGGTTAGCTAAGACTAGGGTTTGATAAGCTTGTAAGGGCAAAAAACGCCGCTCAATTTTCTCCCATAACAACACCATTGTCTTCTGCAGTAATGGTAATACCCCTGGTTCTTTACCTACATCTGCTACCAAGCGTTCAACTAAACTGTTTTCTATATATACACCAACATCCTCAGCTGGTTTGACAATAGCTTCCCGCAAGCCAGCTTCATTTAGGGGTGATACCTCTAGCCGATGAGATTGAATTTGTTCCCAGAGAGACGACTCCATCAAATCAGGATAAAAATCTGCTCTTACAGTCAAAATTACAGAGCAGTTAGGAATCTTAACTAAATCCAGTAGTACTTTTTGAAACTTGTTTACCTTATATTGCTTAGTGTGGGTAAATACCTCTTCAAATTGGTCTACTATTAACAGTAGTCTTTGGGCATTAGGCTTAGTAGCTAAAGTATCTCTTACTGCCAGTGTTAAATTGTTTAGTTCACTCCCTAATATTCTCTTTAGGGTACTCAAAGGTTCCTTACCAGGGCGCATACTGCGCACTAACCATTCCCCAGAACCAAAGAGACAGTTGCCTTTGAGAGCGGGAATCAATCCTGCAAATACCAACGAGGATTTTCCACTTCCTGAGGGTCCAATCAAAGTAATAAATGAACTTCTCCTAAGGCGTTGTATCAGTTGCTCAATTTCCTGATTACGCCCGAAAAAGTGACTGTTTTTTTCCTCAGTAAAGGGTTTCATGCCGGGATAAGGACATTCCGGTGCAGAATCAGTATCTACATAGGAGGTGAGAAAGTCATATTTTTTGTTGTGCATTTTTTATTTTTACCAAAGGTAATACTTAGGGTTTTTTGAGCCTTCAAGCTCCATATATGGGAGTTGACAAAATGCACTATCTTTTAACTTGTCACCATTGCCTAACACCTAACACCTATGGAACCCGAAATTGAAGACTTATTCAGCAAGCCCTAATTAATTATCGAACCCGATAGTTACTGATCCGGATAATATTGGTAAAAAAATATCAGTTCGATTTGCTAGTCCCACAGATCATAATCTTCATAAAGCATTTATAAAAATAGATTTCTGAGTAATTTTACTGATCTAAAATAATTGATTCATCAACTGTTGGGTGAAAAAAGGTGTGGGAGAGCTTTTTTGAGTAATGAGCGTTAGAGGGACTTGCGCCCCAAAAAGAAGACAGAAACTAGTCATATCAAGGAATTCAGCCATCCCTTTTCATTTTTAGTTTCTGGAGAGTAATGAGTAAAGAAACTTTTGTCAAATCCTGTTTCCTTCTAGCTCCTACCTCCTTCCTCGCCTCCTGCCTCATGTTTCTTCAGAGCCACTGTAAATTTCACCTCACCCCCTTGTCAGCCCGTCAGTTTGCGATCGCAGCTAAGAGTTTAGTTACCGTCAACTGGGGTTTAATTTTGTGCCTAATTTGCATAAAAGCTGAAGAAATAGGCGATAAATAAGATAGCTGGAGTAGAAACTGATTTTTGCTCACGCTCTAGGAATCGGCAAATCTAACCTTTCCTCCTTGCGATAACTCTCCTCAAGCTTAATTCAAGGTGATGTATTCCTGAGTTTTTTATGAGTTAAGCAGTTTTGCCTTTAAATTAGGTATTTTAGAATAAATAAACTCTTAAATCATTTTTGGTTCTCTGTTACCTATTCCCTGTCGCCTCTCCCCTTATATCAACAAGCAATTTAAAACTGTGTAGCTTATTGCACATATCCTTAGATAAATAAAACAATGATTACCCTTCCTGGCTACCAAATTCTCAGCACCATCTCTGAAAATGAAAATACCTTAGTTTATCGAGGTATTAGAGAGCAGGATGAGCAACCAGTGATCCTCAAAGTTCTCAAGCAAGATTATCCCACACCATTACAATTAAGCCAATATCAGCAAGAATATGAGATTACTCACAACCTCAATCTTGCTGGGGTTGTCAAAGCTTATAGCTTAGAAAAGTATCAAAATACTTTGGTAATCATTTTTGAGGACTTTGGCGGAAAATCTTTGAGAAAATGCCTTAATGAACGGATCAAAGCAGGGAAAGGAGTAATCTCCTTAGAGGAATTTCTCAGAATTGCCATTCAGATTGCTGATAGCTTAGGGAGTATTCATGCTGCTAATATTATTCACAAAGATCTTAATCCAGCAAATATCCTGATTAACGCAGAAACTGGACAGCTCAAAATCATTGATTTTGGTATGTCTACAGTATTGAGCCAAGAAAATACTTCTGTCAAAAATCCGAATATCTTAGAAGGTACTCTTGCTTATATCTCTCCAGAGCAAACTGGTAGAATGAACCGTTCCTTAGATTATCGCACCGATTTTTATTCTTTGGGTGTTACCTTCTATGAACTACTCACTCATCGATTACCTTGTGACGCTACAGATGTACTAGAGTTGGTTCACTTTCATATTGCCAAACAGCCAGTACCACCAGTGGAAGACAGAAGGCAGAAGGCAGAAGGCAGAAGGGAAGAGATTCCTCAGGTTGTATCGGATATTGTGATGAAGTTGCTAGCCAAAAATGCTGAGGAACGATATCAAAGTGCTTGGGGACTAAAGGCTGATTTAGAAGGATGTTTAAGGCAACTAGTAGCTACTGGTAAGGTTGAAACTTTCTCTCTAGGTTCTCAAGATATTTCAGACAAGTTCCAAATTACTCAAAAACTATATGGCAGAGAACAGGAAATTGCAGCTTTACTAGGAACTTTTGAGAGAGTCAGTGGTGATTTGTCAGAGGAACAAAGAACAACAAATAACAAACAACAAATAACAAACAACAAAGGACAAAGCGAACTGATGCTGGTGGCGGGTTATGCTGGTATCGGCAAGTCAGTGCTGGTGCAAGAAATTTACAAACCCATTACCCAAAAGCGGGGTTATTTCATTTCCGGTAAATTTGACCAGTTTCAGCGTAATATTCCCTACTTTGGGATGATTAAAGCCTTCCAAGAGTTAGTTGAGCAACTGTTAACCGAAAGTGAAACACAGTTAGAGTTATGGCGAGAGAAACTTTTGGCAGCTCTCGGTAGTAATGCTCAGGTAATTATTGATGTCATTCCGGAAGTAGAATTGATTATCGGGAAACAACCAGAAGTGCCAGAGCTGTCAGCAGCTGAATCCCAAAATCGCTTTAATCTGGTGTTTCAAAACTTTATTGAACTATTTACTACCTCAAAACATCCTTTAGTAATCTTTCTAGACGATTTACAGTGGGCAGATGGCGCTTCTTGGAAACTGATTCAACTACTGATGAGTGGTTCTGAAACTGGACTGTTTTTAATTGGAGCTTATCGGGATAATGAAGTAGGTAGTGCTCATCCTTTAAGATTGACGGTAGAAGAACTTCAGTTAATTGGGGTAAATGTTAATCAGATTTTTCTCTCACCTTTAAATCTTACTACTGTTAATCAGTTAATTGCAGATACTCTCAAGGAAGCTCCTGAGCAAACAAAGCAATTAGCAGAATTAGTTGTACGCAAAACTCACGGCAATCCGTTCTTCATGAAGGAATTTCTGAAATCACTTCATGAAGAAGGTTTGTTGTATTTTGATATTAATAAATTTAATTGGAATTGGGATTTAGAGCAAATTCAAGCACGGGAATTTACTGATAATGTTGTTGAACTGATGACTAGTAAAATTCAGAAGTTACCGGTAAAGACTCAACAAGTTTTGAAGTTAGCCGCTTGTATTTGTAATCAGTTTGAGCTGGAAACTTTGGCAATTGTCAATCAAAAATCACCAAAGGAAACGGCAGCTTCACTGTGGGAAGCGGTAACAGAAGGTTTAATTTTACCTATTGGTGATGCTTATAAGTTAATTGAGCTAGATATTATTTCCGAGTTGTCTAATAACCTAGACAAGCTAGTAGCTTCTCCTAGAGTACAACCAATCACTATTGAATACAAATTTGCCCATGACAGGATTCGGCAAGCAGCATATTCCCTAATTCCTGAGGAGCAAAGGCAAACTATTCACAGGCAAGTAGGAGAGCTGTTGTGGCAAAATACTTCAGATAAGCAGCTAGAACAAAAAATCTTTGATATCGTCAATCAACTAAACTTAGGTGGAGAGCTAATCAATAGTCAGGTAAAACCAGATGAACTAGCTAAGTTGAATCTAATTGCTGGTAAGAAAGCGAAGGCATCGGCAGCCTATGAGCCATCGTTGAATTACTTGAAGATTGGTATAGGACTGTTGGGGGAAGATGGATGGCAGACTGAGTATAAACTGACTCTAGAACTTTATGTCAACGCAGCTAGTACTGCTTACTCTTGTGGTGATTTTCAGCAGATGGACGAATTGGTACAGACTGTGCTTGTACCACGGGAAAAACTCTGTTAGACAAAGTCAAAGTTTACGCAGTCAAGATTGAAGCTTATACAGCACAAAACCAGCTACTAGAAGCAATAAAGACAGCGTTATCAGTGCTGAAGCTGTTAGGGATTGAACTTCCTGAAAAGCCCAACAAATTACAAATTTTGCTGGGTTTTATCAGAACAAAGTTTACTTTGAGAGGTAAACGAGTTGAGGACTTGATTAATTTACCCCAAATGACGGATCCCGACAAGTTAGCAGCAATGCGTATTATCTTGATGGTTGGCTCTGCTGCCTATGTAGCAGTTCCGAATCTAGTGCCGCTGATTGTATTTAAACAAATCAATTTATCCCTTAAATATGGTAATGCTTCTGAGTCTAGTTATGGTTACACTGGCTATGGGGTAACTCTATGCTCTGTTATAGGTGACATTAATAGAGGATATAAATTTGGTCAACTGGCTCTTAGTTTACTCGATAAGTTTAATACTAAAGAACTAAAAGCGAGAATATACTTGGTAGTTAATGATCTCATCAAACATTCTAAGGAACATCTAAGAGAAACATTACAACCTTTAAAGTCTGCTTACTCTAGTGGACTGGAAACGGGAGATTTAGAATTTGCTGCCCTTTCTGCTAATGCTTACTGCTACCATGCCTATTTTGTTGGTCAGAACCTAGGTACACTTGAACAAGAGATGGCAAGTTACAGTGATGCTATCAGTCAACTCAAGCAAGAAACAGCTCTTCATTTTCTGCAAATATGGCGGCAAGTAGTTTTGAATTTGATGGGTGATAGGGATCGGGAGATGGGGAGATGGGGGAGATGGGAGAGCTGGGGAGAGCTGGGGAAGATAGGGAGACATTTTTAGTCAACAGACAACAAACGACAAACAACAAACAACAAACAACAAATTTAATTGGTAAAGCTTACGATGAGCAGAAGATGCTGCCGCTACATCAGCAGGTTAATGATAGAACGGCAATTTTGCTTGTATATTTCAATAAACTTGTCCTGTGTTATCTCTTTGCAGAGTATGAGGAAGCTGTAAAAAATGCGGCTATAACAGAAAAATATTTAGATGGAGGGTTGGGAACAATAACTGTTGCCGTCTTCCATTTTTATTATTCCTTAGCTCTACTGGCAGTATTCCAGACAACGAGAAAGTCCAATCAAAAGCGTCTGCTCAAAAAAGTAGTTACCAACCAGAAAAAACTACGAAAACTGGCAAAAGCTGCGCCGATGAATCATTGGCACAAATTTTATCTAGTGGAGGCGGAGCGCTGTCGGGTTCTTGGACAAGAGGCTAAGGCTATAGACTATTATGAGCGTGCTATTGCCCTAGCAAAAGAAAATGAATATATCAATGAAGAAGCGTTGGCACATGAACTAGCAGCAAAGTTTTATTTGGCTAAAGGTAACACTACTATCGCCTCTGCCTATATGCTCAATGCTCGTTATGCTTATCTCATCTGGGGAGCTACAGCTAAAGTTAAAGATTTGGAGAAGAACTATCCCCAGTTGCTAGCAACAACATCAGCAGCAGCAACAATTAACTCTCAAGATACCAAAACTACTAATACAACATCTGGTAGTAACTCAGGAGAAGCACTGGATTTAGCTACGGTAATGAAAGCTAGTCAAGCGATTTCTGGTGAAATTGTCTTAGATAAGTTGTTAGCTAAGCTCATAGAACTGGTGATGGAGAATGCAGGAGCCGAAAAAGGAGTTCTCATCCTCTCACAACAAGGTAGGTTGATGATTGAGGCTACTGGGGAAGTTCATACTAATGAAGTGACGGTACTGCAATCTCTTCCTATTGAAACAGAGTGAATATCTACCAACAGCAATTGTCAATTATGTAGTTAGAACTCAGTTAGATGTGGTTTTAAGTGATGCTTGTAGTCAAGGCATATTTACTGCTGAGCCATATATCAGCCAAAATCAGTCAAAGTCGATTTTGTGTGTACCGATCATCAATCAAGGTAAGCTGATTGGTATTCTTTACCTAGAAAATAACCTAACTACTGGTGCTTTTACTCCCCAGAGAGTAAAACTACTGAAACTTCTCTCCTCCCAAGCAGCAATTTCCCTAGAAAATGCTCTACTGTATCGAACCCTCGAACAAAAAGTCCAGGAGCGCACAGCTCAGTTGAAACAAAAGAATGAACTGATTCGCCAAGTATTTGGACGTTATCTTAACTGATGAAGTTGTCTCCAATTTGCTAGAAACTCCTGAAGGGTTAGCACTCGGTGGTGAGAGGCGGGAAATTACGATCCTCACTTCCGATTTAAGAGGATTTACGGCAACCTCAGAACGACTATCCCCTGAAGAGGTAGTGAAAATCCTCAATATTTACCTCGAATCGATGGCAGAGGTAATTACTCAGTATCAGGGAACTATTGATGAGTTTATGGGAGATGGGATTTTAGTTCTCTTTGGTGCCCCTAACGCGAGAGAAGATGATGCAGTCAGAGCTGTTGCTTGTGCTGTTGCCATGCAGTTAGCAATGGAGTCTGTCAATCAAAAAATGCAAGAGCACGGTTTGCCAGTACTAGAAATGGGTATCGGTATTAATACAGGGGAAGTGGTGGTAGGAAATATCGGCTCGGAGAAAAGAGCCAAATATGGTGTAGTTGGTAGCCAGGTGAACCTAACTTTCCGCATCGAATCTTATACCACAGGTGGTCAAATTTTTATTTCTGAGCAAACTTTTAAAGAGGCTCAACAACTGCTGCACAATCAACCAACAAAAGCAGGTACAACCGAAAGGCATTGATCACCCAATCACCATTTATGATGTAGGAGGTATTGGTGGAGAATATAACCTCTTTCTCTCTCAAGAAGAAGAGATACTCAAACCCCTACTAGAAAAAATTCCGCTGCAATACAAAGTTGTGGAAGATAAGCAGGTTGGTAATACCAGTTTCCAGGGAAATTTAGTGCAACTCTCAGCTAAGACGGCTTTGGTTAGCTCTGAACAAATAGATGGGAACGAACGACTGAAACCATCCAGTAATATTAAGCTCAATTTATTAAATCAAAACTCAGCAGCAGAATTCAGTGAAGATATCTATGCCAAGGTTTTGGAAAAAACAGCACAGCCAGGAAGTTTTTATATTTCGTTTACTTCCCAACCTCCAGCTGTAAAAGCCAGGTTGGAAGAGCTATACCAGTGGGGAATTAAGAATTAAGAATTAAGAATGCTGGGCTAGCTCACTGACTGTACCCTCGACAACGAATCGTGGTTGGGATGAATGGATACGTGATACAACTTCATAGTTAATCGTCCCCATCCAAGAAGCAAGTTGTTCAGCACTAACTTGTTCATCTCCATCAGTACCAATCAGGGTTGCTATCGTCCCCACACTAACATCCTGAATATGAGTAACATCCACCATCATCATATTCATACAAATGCGACCACGCACAGGAGCCCGCATCCCTTTGATCAAAACATGGGAGAGGTTAGAAAGCCTGCGATCGTAGCCTTCATGATAGCCAAGGGGTAAAATAGCAATTCGCATCGGGTAAGTTGCCCGGAAAGTGCGACCATAGCTAACATAGCCTCCCACTGGTACATCTTTTACTTGGGCAATTCGAGCACGCCAGGATAGCACCGGCTCCAAGTTAGGGATAAATCCTTCACCACGGGTAGCGTAGTTTTGGAGTACCGTGGCATAGGTTTCTGTGGAAGGCCATAAGCCATAAGCAGCGATACCAACTCGCACCATTGAACCGTGGGTTTCCGGCCAAAGAATAGTGGCAGCGGAGTTGGCAGAATGTACCATGGGTAGTTCAAAGCCAGCTTGCCGGAAAGCTTTCCGTGCTTCTTGGAGTAAAGCTAGCTGTTGATGAGCAAAGCGATGATTGGTTGTATCTTCAATATCTGCGTAGTGAGTTGTCAACCCTTCTAACTCTATTCCCTCTAGCTGAGATAATAGCTCTGCTAGTTCCAGTGCCTCCTTGAAAGAAATACCTTGGCGATGGGTTCCTGTTTCTATCTTCAGGTGAACTGGTATGGAGTAACCTGCATCCCTGCCAGCCTGAGCCAGAGCTTTGGCAACTTGCGGATCGTAGAGCACAATCCTTGCTTGAGTTTCGGCTATCAGAGGTGCTTGAGCAGCAGATACATTGCCACAGATATAAATTGGTGCTTGGATACCCGCTCGACGAAGTGCGATCGCTTCGTAGGCAAAATTGACAATCAGCCAGTCAACTCCAGCAGCAACAAATTCTCTAGAACAAGGTATTATCCCATGTCCAAACGCATCAGCTTTTACTACTACTCCTAAAGTAACATCTGAGCCAACCCGCTTTCGTAAGGTTGCCACATTTGACTGGAGTGCGTGACGGGAAACCTCACACCATGAGGATTCAGACTGGATTGAGTCGAGAAATTCCTGATGCATATGGTTTGATAAATAGCGAATCGATCGACCAGTCTAGCGTATTGGTGACAAGCAACAGATCAGATTAGGGGAGTATTTAAGGGATTGAGCCTTACTAACTCTTTCTTTGACTCTTTGAGGAATTCCGTTTTTGGTATTAGCTTCTCCCAGTTATTTTATCCCTCTTCTGTCACTTTCCGAAATTCTGACGAAATTCAGTCATTACAGCTAACGACACCTAACGATATAATCAGGGTTTGCCCCCCATTTTTCGGAGTCTGACAGAAGAGGGATAACTAGAGTTTAGGCTATGAAAAATTAGCTCAACTATCGCCAAAATCTGAGACAGAAGAACAACGCGAGCAGTATTAACTGTTAAACTAATTTTTCTGACATTTTTGTAAGCTAAAATGCATTTAAATTGGGGTTTGCCAAATTCTATAGCCGATTATTCACAATCTTTTTGTAAATATTGATATCACAGTTTAAATACAGAACAGTTTATATATCTCTCTGTGACTGAGAATCCTTGCTTACATGACAGTCTATACTTAATTATAAAGTTTCGATGAAAATTACTTAATAGCAGTTGAGTAAGTACTGATTAGCTTATATTATTGGCTAAATCGTAGATTAACACTATACTCACTAAAAATTTATGATTATGATTTTACCAAATAACCAACTTATTCCAACACTCACTTCAGGTGTGACTGTACTTATTATGTCTGCTGGTATAGGAATCACTGCTACACCAGTTCAAGCATCAACTCTTGGTTTTGCTGATATTGTTCTTGATTTCTTTAATAGTGGTGCTAACCCGGAGTTCCCCAATCCTGGCGACTCTTATGGTGGAGTTGGTAGTAATTTTCCAGTACCAGTGAGTACTGATGTTATTTTAGATAACAATCCAATCGATTCTCTATCTTTACCTACAGGTTCATTTGTGACTGTTGGTTTTTTAGATGAAGTGATCATTGATGGATCTGGCAACGATCTTTCTGTTCGTGAAGTTGGTCCAGGGGGAGAAAGCGCACAAGTTTTTATCAGCTCTCTTCTTAGTAAAGATATGAGCGACTTTACATTTCTTGGAATTGCTCAAGATGCTATAACTACGTCATTTGACTTAGGCACTATAGGTTTTACAGATCCTGTAAGGTCAGTAAAAATTGTGGGTCTTGATAATTTGGGAGGTTCACCAGGATTTGATTTAGTAGATGTTCAAGGATTACCAGGAAGTATTGAGCCTATAAGCACTCCTGAGCCTGCTTCCATTCTCGGTTTTCTCACTGTTGGCAGTTTAGGATTTACCCTAAAGCGCAAGTTAAAAGGCAATAGGTAAGAGTAGGGGCAAACAAACATTTTATCATTGATATCTGTACTTCATTTACCTGCAATTCTGGAAACTCCAGTTATTAACCGACCCGTTTTTCTAATTCCTGGGCAACAAAATCAGGAACTTTTACTTCTGTCCCCTTGGCAAGACAACAATCCCACACTGCTAAGAGAAAACCTTGAATCGCAACTGGTGCTCCTGGCATAGCAGCTCCCTGAGCAAGGAACTTACGCCACTGTCCTCGACTTTCACCCCCCAGCTCTAATACATACAAACCAGCAAGATACTCAGCTAAAGGATCTAAGGCGAAGCGAATTCGGTCTTGAGCTGGACCGATCGTTTGGATGAGGCGAAGACGATCTTCCAAGTACTGAAGGCGAGTTTCTGCATTATCTCCACCAAGGGTAGTGAGTGCATTCTTGCGCATAGCAGTAGCAGGTCGATAAGTATTTTTTAAGCATTCCCAAGCGATCGCTTTGGCATCTTCTTGAACAGTGCGATCATCCAACTTATCTTCCTTCACCTCCTGGTTCAGTTCGTTTAAGTAACTCAGCATTAGATCGGGAATATTGTTGGGTAAGGGCATAATTGTTGGTGTTCCCGGAGTAGGTGCTGTGTTCTGTTTGGCAGCAATCAGTTGTTCGGCATATAGTTTGGCAAGTAAGATAGTAATGTTTCGCGCTCCCACAATCACAGACAGTCGGCTACAGGCATCAAAAAACTCCCTGTCGGTAAAGGCGTCTCGCTTGCCTGTTTGCCTCAAATAAGCTTCCATGAAGGAAGAGAGGCGATTGCCCTCAATACGCAGAGGCTGGATAGTCGTCTTAGTAACTTTTCCTAAGGTTTCTTCTGTACGTGAAGCGATCGCTAAAGCATTGACACAGAAGTCTGGTAATTCAGGTCGAATAGCTTTACGTGTAGCTTCACTCATTTCTGAAAGATGATCTACTATTACCAAAATACGCCGCTGCCTAAGGAGGCGTTCCAGTAATTCCTCGGAAATGGGGTCTGGTTTATTCGTTAAAGCTTGCAACTGTCCTTGAATAGCTGCAATAAAGGGTTGCTTGTCTCCTACTGCTTCACAATCGAGTTCTTCTTCAATTAACAAGGGCAACATCTGGTGTTCACACAGGCGCTCTGTCTCATCTTCCGAAAAAGCCCACCTAGCAATTTGACAGGCTAAACTGGTTTTTCCAGCTCCCCCTTCACCCCAGATGAGCAAACAGCAGCGCTGTTTGTTGAAGATGGTACGTAAATCTTTGGCCTTCAGTTGAGGTATAGTTTCACCATCTAGGACAACAGGGACTGGAATATAGACATTGCGATCGCGTACAGTGTCCTTTTGTTGAAATTCCTCTCGCACTGAGTCAAGGTGTGCCCCTACCCAAGCATCTAGTACTCTAGAGTGGTAATGAAAAAGACCAACAAACAAAGCAAACCGAATTGGCACACTAATACCAATAAAGGGCAGTGGTACATCTGTATAAGGTTTGAGGACGTTATTAATCCGCAACAGCCACAGGGGACGAAGCCACAAAACTATTAACCAGAGCAAGGGAGCTACAACTAAGTAACTGGTTACTCCCAAAAACCATTTATACTGAAGAACCCATTCCCAGGTTCTATCCAACAAGCGGGCTTCTTTTTCTGCTTGTAGTGCCAAGAGGGGGCGACGAACTATGGCAATATCTTCTTCTGTAAACTTAGCCTGAGAATCTTCTACAATTTCTAAAGCTTTCTCTAAATCTGATATTTCCTTTTCCAACTCTGAGAGGGGTAGTGTCTTTGCCTTATCCAGAAAAGTTCCGGCAATTCTTCCTAATCCACTAGCCGCATTCTGACGAACTTCCTCCTTCTTATCTTGTAATGCTTGAATCAGAGCTGGCACTGCGGGTTTTGCTTCTACACCAATTCGCCCCAAAGCAGAAGCCGCATTCAAGCGCACATATTTATTTTTGTCTTGCAAAGCGGTAATTAGAGCAGGTACTGCTGTTTTCGCTTTTGCACCGAATTGCCCCAAGGCATCAGCAGAACTTTGGCGAACATATTTTTCTGTATCCTCCAAGCTATCAATTAAGGCAGGAACTACAATGGGAGCTTCTGTGCCGATTCGTCCTAAAGCAGTAGCAGCATTCAACCGAACATCCGCATGGACATCCTGCAAAGCCTCAATAAGTTTGGGAACTGCTGCTGAGGCTTTGGGTCCGATTTTGCCTAAAGCATAGGTGGCAACTAAACGCAGGTTTCTATCCCTATCCTGCAAAGCGTCAATAAGTTGCGGTACTGCTGCTGAGGCTTCTGAACCAATTTTTCCCAAGGCATAAGCGGCAATCCGGCGAACATATCCATCCTCATCTTGTAATGTCTCAATCAAGTTACGGACTGCCGGGGAAGCTTCTGGTCCGATTTCCCCTAGCGCTGAAGCAGCACGCCAGCGAACTTGCTTGTTTTCATCCTTTAAAGCTTCCATGAGAGTCGGAACTGCTGGCGCACCAATTTTCACGATCTCGTCAGCAGCATCATGGCGCACCCGGAAATCATTGTCTGTCAACTTCTCAATCAAGGGAGCAATCTGTGGGTTAGAAGAGGGTTGTGCCCAGCTATTGCCACCTACAAGCAAGGACAAGAAAAGGCCGAGTAAGGCAACCTTCAACCCTGCTGCTGTGAGGAATCGAGTTCTAGTATGTTTGACCACACGCCTACCAAATGGAAGTCTAGAGCCTATTTTAGCTCTTTTGGCGAGAAGCCCTACGGGCAGCGTACCACCCTCTAGGAAGGTTATAAACACTACCTCCTACTTTGAAGCCTCCTGATTCAAAGACTTTTGACTCGGAGTAAAAATTAAGTTATTTGACCGTGTTTTTGCAGTAGCTCCCGAACGATCGCTGTGGAGGTGCGAAAGTTAGTTTGTTCAAGCCGCATGATCACATTTGCAAAGTCAATCCAATCCTCACTAGCAGCACGATCCAGAATACCCAAAACGCCAGTTAGTGCAAGTCCACGACGAAAAGCTAGACGACGAGCAGCGAGATCGTCAAGCAGGATACCTCTCTTCTGTCAAACCGGGTTGAAACGTTGATTTTACGTTGGCTGTAATGCCGGAAATTCGTGGAAATATCCCAGAGTGACAGAAGAGAGATAATTAGGAAAGCAGGTTTTGCAGAGTAGCGCGATCTTGCTCTAAATCAGCGCTAGTGAAAGGGGCTTCAATCTGCTCGCTGTGAAGGAAGTCGTAGGTATCCCAACGGGAGGTAAAGCCTAACATTTGACCGACTTCCCCCGAACCAATCGCGCCTTGACGATAAGCTTCAGCAGCAAGGAGTTCGAGGGAGCGCCGAGAAAGGGTTTCGGGACTGTCAGAGAGTAGTACTGCAATGTGATCTGGGATTTCAAGAGTGATTTGCATGATAAATTAATTTTTGGGTTAACTGTGACCCTAAACCCGCCCCTATAGCAATTAATTAAGATCAGGTTCGTTACGAAAATTGTTATAAGGTCTGGGACTAAAATTTTAACTAACCCAAACCCAATTCCCGTTTAAGCAAATTAATTGACTTAGTGCCAATATAATTCCCACAGCGAACTAGCTTTGGAGGACGGATAATATCATCTCTGGCAGCTAATACTGCTTCTTGAACTATCTCATAACTTCCTTGGTCTAAAATACCAATTGTTTGGGCACTGCGAACCAAAACATTAAGCTTGTACTTATCTTTAACCTGAGCTGTCATTACTAACAACTCATCTCCTCGCAGACTGTAAATTAGAATTCCTACCACCTGTAAAATACCAGAACTGATACTTACTACTCCTAGACAACTGTCTTTGGGAAGACTTTTAACCAACTCAATTTCCTTAGCATAGTCATGGATATCAACAGGGATCACACGGACAGATTTTGGAGCAGCAATGGCTTCTGCTTTGCCAATAAAATAGCGGTTGGTCACCACTGTGGCATTATGAGTTTGATTGAGCGCTTCTTCGAGTTCTTCAAGTGGTACCAACTGCACCGGAATTTTCAGAGCTTCTTCGAGTTCCTGTACCATTAACTCCCCGGCACCCAAATCCCTTGACTCGACTGTAACCAAAACTCGTGCACTACAGCGCAAGCGCCAGTCAATTTCTGCCAGAAAAATCTCTCTAGCTTCACTCAGGGAGCAACCTTGTGCCAACAGCTCATCAAGACCTTTTTGTACTACATTGTAGGCATCGGGATACTGATCAAGAATGGGAGACTGACGTTGGGTTCCGCCTTCATGACCTTGTGCTTTGACATAAATCCCTGAACCTGCCTGGGATTCCACTAGTCCAGTTTCTTCTAACTGTCGGTACACCTTACTGATGGTATTGCGATGCAGACCGGTAATCTGGGCTAACTGACGGGTACTAGGTAGTTTATGTCCTGGGGGATATTGTCGGGAAGCGATCGCAAACTGGATTTGGTCGAATAGTTGCTTTGATGCAGGGATTTCGCTATCTGGCTGAATATGATACTGAATCATTACAGAACCTCCAATGGATTTTGGTTAACTAAAATTAAGGCTAAACTTTTCAATGTTGATCCAGTATTCACGACTTCCAGACAGTTAATTATTTCTCTTATTTTTTACCGTCATTAACTACATTCAATAACCTTAGAGTAAATTAGGCAAATTTTATTTAAATAAATATTATATTTGAGTTGGTGACTCTGAAAAACAACATTTTGTCATACTAATATTTTGATGTTTCTTGAGAAGATGTCTTCCCCTGAGTACTAAAATACCCTAAGAGCTAATTATAGTAAGTAGATAATTATGGTACAAGAAATTAAGACCAACTCAATCACAATTAAGAATAATACTCTGGGAATCGAGGCTTACCTAGCAATGCCGCAGGGTCAAGGACCTTTTCCAGGTGTGGTGGTGCTGCAGGAAATTTTTGGAGTTAATGACCATATTCGTGATGTTACCAGACGGTTTGCCCAAGAAGGCTATATAGCGATCGCACCTGCTCTCTATCAACGCCAAGCCCCTAGCTTTGAAACAGGTTACACCCCTGAAGATATTAAAATTGGCAAGGAATATAAGCAACAAACAGATTTAGAAGAGCTACTCAGTGATATTCAGGTTACGATCAATTACCTGATCAGTCAGACGCGAGTAAAAGCCGAGGGCATTGGCTGTATTGGCTTTTGTTTTGGTGGTCATGTTGCTTATCTTGCCTCTACTTTACCAGATATTCATGCTACTGCTTCTTTCTATGGCGCTGGTATGACCACTTGGACTCCAGGGGGTGGTGAGCCTACAATTACTAAAACCAAAGATATCAGAGGTACTACAATCTACTGCTTCTTTGGCGAAGAAGATGCCAGCATTTCCCTTAAAGAAGTCAAGAAGATCCGGACAGCGCTAGAAAAAAACCAAGTTCTTCACCGTATTTTTGTTTATGAAGGAGCAGAACACGGATTTTTTTGTGACCAACGGGCTAGCTACAATGAGGAAGCAGCAACTGATGCTTGGCAGCAAGTCATGAGGTTATTTAGAGAAGAACTTGACTTAGCTTGTTAACTTTTAGTGAAAGTTTGGGAGGACTTATAGTGCAGCAGACATGGAAATAACCCACCAGGAAAGAGATCGATAGAATCCTTACTCTATAAGCATTCTTAATTCTTAATTCTTAATTACGCGCAGCGGTACTAGTCTCTCCCAGGTAAATAAAAGCTCGGTCAAACCCGACAAAATTTACAATTTTTCTGTAAAGGCGTTAGCGTAAACTATAAGATAGAGAGTTGACCGATGGTTCCCTAGTGTAAGAAGGCAGAAGGCAAAACCCACCCCTAACCCCTCCAAGGAGGGGAACAGGAGGCAGAAAGGAAGAAAGTTTGTACAGTAAGCTTTTTAACCTTTTTTAACTGGTCACTTATTTCCGCCGCATTGCACTAGTTATAAGCTTTATTCTAATTGCTATCACCAAATTGATGAGTTGCCACTCCGGTCATTAAATATTTTTTTCAACGATTAATCGTCATGAATTCAAAATCAACTAGTTCTCAAACCAGTAATTCGTCTTTTTCAATGGACGATTTTGCTAAAGCCCTAGAAGAACACGACTACGAGTTTAAAAGGGGACAGGTGGTGCGAGGCACAGTCTACAACTATGAAAACGATGGCGTGTATGTTGATATTGGTGGCAAGTCCCTTGCTTATGTTCCCCTCAGTGAAGTGTCTTTACAATCAACACAAGATTGGTCTGAAGTAATGCAGTTACAAGAGGAGATGGATTTCCTGATTATTCGGGAGCAAAATGCAGATGGGCAGGTAACTCTTTCACGGCGTCAGCTGGAAATTCAGCAAGTTTGGGATGAGCTTGGGGAGTTACAAGAAAGTGGCAAATCGGTGCAGGTGCGGGTTAAAAGTGTAAATAAGGGTGGTGTTACTATCGATTTACTGGGATTGCGGGGGTTTATTCCCCGATCTCACCTGAGCCAGCGTCAGGATTTGGAATCACTGATTGGTCAAAACTTGACTGTAAACTTTCTTGAAGTTGATCGCGATCGCAACAAACTCGTACTTTCTCAGCGGGATGCTATTCGCGCTGAGAGTTTTAGTCAACTGGAGTTAGGTCAACTAGTGGAAGGTACAGTAGTTGCCATGAAGCCTTTTGGTGTTTTTGTTACTTTTGATAACATTACTGGCTTACTACACATTAAGCAGGTAAGCCAAAACTCTATTGAATCTCTCTCAGCACTATTCCAAATTGGTCAACCTCTCAAGGTAATGATTGCTGGCTTAGATGAGGGAAAAAGTCGCGTTTCCCTATCCACCAAAATTTTAGAAAATTATCCAGGAGAGATGCTGGAAAATATGTCTGAAGTGATGAATAGTGCTGAGGCACGGGCTGAGCGTGCCAGGAAAAAGTTATTGCACCACTCAAGTGGGAATTAATGATGGGGAAGAGAAATTTTGGTTGTTTGTTGTGAGTAGTTATTGAATCAACGGGAGCATCCAAATTTGGCAAATATATTCCTCAAACTAAGGAGAATACTAGGTTTTCAATGCCTAATTAAAAGTGTTATGTGCAAAAATGGGATGCTCCCAAATCAACTTAAA
Source organism: Caldora sp. (assembly GCA_965222765.1). GTDB lineage: Bacteria > Cyanobacteriota > Cyanobacteriia > Cyanobacteriales > Coleofasciculaceae > Caldora. The sequence continues at coordinate 99,640 of CBDCVG010000022.1, read as the reverse complement.
ATGACACAAGAAAACGGAATGCTCCGCACTCTAACTGTGGACATTGGCGGTAGTGGCGTCAAGGCAATGATTTTAGATCAAGCAGGTAATCCCCTGACAGAACGTAGCCGTGTCGAAACACCCCAACCACCCAAACCGGATGCCATTATTGAAGCGATTACCTACTTAGCAACAGAACAAGGAGAGTTTGAGCGCGTATCAGTGGGATTTCCTGGTGTAGTAACAAATGGGGTTACTAAAACAGCAGTAAATTTAGATCCAGATTGGATTGGGCTAAATCTAGCTGCTAGACTCTCTGAAAGGTTGGGTAAGCCAGTAAGAGTGGCTAATGATGCCGATATACAAGGGTATGGTGCAATTTCTAGTAAGGGAGTTGAACTGGTGATTACTTTAGGAACAGGGTTTGGTTCTGCCTTGTTTGTAGATGGAAAGCTAGTGCCAAATTTGGAAGCAGGACACCATCCCTTTCGTAAAAAAGACACCTATGAAGAACAATTGGGACGTGCAGCATTGGAGAAAGTGGGTAAAAAGAAATGGAATAGTCGCGTCAAAAAAGCGATCGCTTCCCTTGAACATCTATTTAATTACGACTGCCTTTACATTGGTGGTGGTGAAGCCAAGAAAATCAATTTTGAGTTACCTTCCAATGTCAAAATCGTACCGAATGTTAATGGATTATTAGGGGGTATTGCTTTGTGGAAAGAGTGATATCTTCCCACACCAAGAAGAAGAAGGCCTTACGATGTGCCGATTTTACCTCGAAGAGGTAAAATCAGCACAAACGGTGACTAATACTGGGTGGAGGATGTGAATGAGGCTGTACCAGATTTGTAAGGTTTTGTTGCTAAGATTGAGGCACTTTCTCTAACGCCTCGCGAACTACTTCGGAACCGGCTCCAGGAGAACAGGAGTTTTCCGTCAAGTGACGCCTCCAGGCTCTACTCCCTGGTTGCCCCGTAAACAATTGCAGCATGTGTCGAGTAATTTTGTTCAACTTCAGACCCTTTGCTGCCCAGAAATCAATATAGGAGAACATCGCCTCAGCAACTTGATGACGAGTTTGGGGAGTAACCACCTTACCGTAGATTTCAACATCAGCTGTGGCAAATAGATAAGGATTATCATAAGCCGCACGCCCAATCATCACTGCATCAACCAAAGCCAACTGCTCCTGCACCTGCTCCAAGCTAGTGAATCCGCCGTTAATTTCAATGAATAGGTAGGGAAACTCCTGCTTGAGACGATGCACCTCTTCGTAACGCAGAGGAGGAACATTGCGATTTTCCTTTGGACTCAAACCTTGTAGCCAAGCCTTGCGGGCGTGTACATTAAAGTACCTACAGCCAGCCTCAGAGACTAAGCGGACAAAATTTGCCATATCCTCATAGCGATCGCATTGATCAAAACCAATGCGATGTTTAACACTAATAGGTATGCTAACAGCCTTGAGCATTGCTTCAACAGCCTGGGCAACCCTTTCAGGTTGTGCCATCAAGCACACACCGAAGTTACCGCTTTGTACACGGCTGCTAGGGCAACCAATGTTGAGGTTAATTTCATCGTAGCCCATATCTTCAGCAATGCGGGCACATTCAGCTAGGTGTTTCGGTTCATCACCACCGACTTGAAGAACTAAGGGTTTTTCTTCTTGAGAGAAGCCTAGTAGGTGTTCGCGATCGCCATGAATAATTGCTGCACTAGTTACCATCTCAGTATATAGGAGAGTGGAGCGTGTGATCTGCCGTATAAAGTAACGAAAATGGCGATCAGTGCGATCCATCATCGGTGCAATACTTAAGGGGTAACTACTGTCCCTAACTGCATGATGTGTGCCTTGAGTATTATCAACAATAGCTGTAGAAAGACTAGTCATAAGCTCGCAACACATCTCATTTTCCTAAAATATCAGATTGAGAGACATAAACTTCTTGGAATGACTGAACTGCTTCTGTGAGCGTGGTAATTGCCTGCTCCACAGTAGAATGGAAGCAAGTTGTTCACTGCACAGCATCAATGACTCCGCAGCAACTCCTCACCGAAGAACAAGAGAACCTAGAACAGGTGACTGAGCTCGATATTAGTCATCTGGTAATCGAGGATGATACCCCAGTGGATAAAATATAGAAGCGATATTTACTCCTAACGAAGCAGCAGTTTTTGAAGTACAAATATCAATAGTAAAACTTTTGTGGAACAGGCATCTTGCCTGTCCTTATCTAGGAATTCGGCAAAGTGCCAGAAGTCTGTATCGAGATTGTCTCCAATCAGGAAGGGGACGAATTGCTACTGAGCAAGCAATCACAGCGCAAGGGTAAGACACAGACAAAGCTTGATATTTATGCCCAAATTGGCATAAATTATTACGCTGTCTTTGACCCCTTCCAAAAAATACAAGGGAAAGAAGGGATGAATGGAGCCTTGTTGCGAGTGTGGATGATTTCCCCAGCGGGTTACACAGAACTGACATCAAATCAAAAAATCATCAATGCAGGAGAGTCAGTGTGGCTAGAGGGAGTAGGCATTGGATTAATGCTGTGGGAAGGAGAATTTGAGGAAGACGTGAGGAGGTTATGGTTGCGGTGGTGTGATAAAGAGGGTAAGCCGATTCCCACAGGAGCAGAAGGTAAGGAGATAGAGCGGCAACGAGCCGAGCGATTAGCCCAAAAATTGCGAGAGATGGGAGTTGATCCAGATCAGATCTGAGCTATCAGCTATTAGCTGAAGCTGTAGGTAGGGTTTGCTGAATAAGTCGTAACTTTCGGGTTTGAATAGGTGTTAGGTGGTAGGTGGTAGGTGGTAGGTGAGGTTGGAGGTAGTAGGTGTTAGGGATTTTCCACTTGCGGTGCAAGGAAATTGCATCGATAGGCTCAAAAACCTTGCACTTATTTCGATTGCAGGATAGTTGAAACCATTGTCTGACATGGCTTACACACTTATTCAGCAAGCCCTAGGTAAGTGTGAATAGCAACGGATATTGCGATCGCAACCTCTTAATTCACATTAGACGTAATTAGGACTTACGCCCTCAAGTGTCATGCTGAGGTGATAGTGAAGCATCTCAGCCGTTTGGAGATCCTTCGCTACCGCTCAGGATGACATAATTCCGTGATGGTGCGTAAGTCCTAGTAACTTAGAATTGCTAAGCAAAATCCTGAATATCAATGGTAGTGGGTGTATTACCTAAAGGTAGCAACTGCAAAGAAATGAGATGGTTCAGCGATCGCACCTACAACAACTACCTCAGAAGCGGAAATTTCTCCCAGCTAAGCATAAACTGTTAATGGGTCTTTTTGTTGCTGCTCTTACTAGTTCAATCATTTTCACCTCAGCAGTTTATCCCCAGAGTCCCAGTCCTGCACCATCTGCTCGTCAGGAATTAGAGACCCAGATTACTAAATATGCCGAATTTGATGTAGAAAATGAGCAACCTCCCAAAACAAAAGATGTAGTTGATCTTTTGTATCCCAACAAAGCAGGAATGGAGAAGAGAGAGATTGCCAACTTCTATAACAAGAAATATAAAGAGTTCAGTGAAGCTCAAGATGCTGACCTATGGCATAAAATCCAAAACAATCTCTTCAACAATCTGGGTTGGGTTTCTGCGGCAATTTTCGGTATTTTGCTGATCTTCCGCGATGTTGTTACTGGGTGGGTAACTAACTTATTCAATGCCATTGGCACTGGAATTTATAACCGCTGTGCAGGAAGTAAATTCTTCCGGAGTATTTCCCTGAAACATTATCGCCAAGGCTTAATCGAAAAACATAACGAGTTAAACATCCCCTTTCGCCCCCATCGCCCTCTGAGCCTTAGGGATATCTTTGTTCCTCTCAAAGTCACCGGTACTAATGATAGCGAACTAATTGATGCCTACCGGGCGATCATAACCAATCGTCGCCTAATGGTGACAGGAGATCCTGGTTCGGGTAAATCCTTACTACTGAGACATATTGCCCTACGTTATGCTCTCGAAAATCTGCCAGAATTCCCAGAACAACCGATTCCCGTTTTATTGGAATTGCACCGTCTCAGTAACTCCGATAAATCCCTGCAATATTTGTTTGTCGATGCCTTAGGTAGAGATGATTTTCCCCGTGCAGAAAAATTTGTTGACCATAGTCTAGAGTCCAATAACCTGCTGCTCTTATTGGATGGTTTAGACGAAGTTACCAGCGGAGAACGCCAGCGGGTTATCGGACAAATCAAAGACTTATTGGATAAACACCCCAAATGCCGAGCCATCATTACTTGCCGCACCGCAGTCTATCGGGGAGAGTTTAACAATGTGGTGGGCGAAACTCTGGAAATTGTCGAATTTAGCGATCAACAAATTGAGCAGTTTTTGACTTCATGGCAAAAGGATATGAAGGAGGGTAAGTCTGTTAACCAGTTAATGCAGACGCTAGATGATCGACTCAATATTAAGAAAATTGCTCGTAATCCTTTAATGTTGACGATCATTGCCTATCTCTATACCGATACTCCCTTTATCCTCCCCCACTCCCGCACCGAGTTTTATCAAAAATCTACAGATATTCTCCTCGACACTTGGCATCAGGAACACAATAAATTCCAAGCGAGGGAGAAGAATTTAGTTATGCAGCGCTTGGCATTATTTTTGCAGGATAGTGCCAAGCAGCGCCATCAAGACAAACGCATTATCGATTATCAAACCTTGTTAACGGAGGTGAAAAAAGTACTTCCTGGATTAAGCATTGAGGAAGAAAATGCAGTACCTCTGGTAGATGAGATAGAAAAACGCAGTGGTTTGCTCTTGAAAGTGGATCGTCGAGGTGAGAAGTATCATTTTGCCCATCTGACTCTACAGGAGTTTTTTACTGCTGCTAAACTGCTCGAAGATGCCAATGGTTTGGTAACTCGCTTCCAAACTGACCCCGATACTTGGCGAGAGACGGTTAAGCTTTGGTGTGGGTTGGCTGGGGATAGTACTACTTTAATTAGCAAGGTATATGAGACAGATCCGATTACTGCTTTTGAATGTCTCGCAGATGCTCGTAAGGTAGAGCCAGATTTAGCCGAAGAAATTATAGATCATTTCAAGACACAACTAGGAACAGCTAGTGCAGATAATGCTATAGAAAAAGCTTTTGGCAATGTGGCAGCAAATACTAGTTCTCGGGGTAAGGCTGTATTTAAGTTTTTGGAAAATACTTTAGCAACCAGTGGAGAAAAGGCACTTAAAATAGCTGCGGTTAATGCTCTTTCCTTTACTAATAGACCTGAAGCAGCTCAAACTCTTGTTAAAGAATATTCTCAATCAGAAGTACGTCAAGCTTTGCTCAGGATGGGCGATTTAGCAGTAGCACCACTTACTGATTTAGCAGCGAAAGGTTCTGAAGATGCTTTAGATGCTTTGTTAGCAATTGGTACAGCGAATGCAGCCAAAGCAATTTTACCTTTTTTATGGGAGACCCAAGCAGATGTAGCATACAAAGCAGCATGGCGATTGGCAGTGCTTTTGGAACAACCAAGCATTGAGGCTGTGCTACGAAATTACTCGTTGACAGAGGAGCAAAGAAAAGCAAAGTGGCTGGATTGGATTTGGCAACCTTTTAATGAGCCTCAAAATTCTGCCTTACCTATAATTGCTGGTAGGATAGCTTATTTAATATCTAAATCTCCAGATGAAGCAATTCCGAAAAAGCAATTCCAGCTCGATCCAAGATTAGTGATACCTCTTTGTTCAATAGAGTTAGTTGATGATATAGATTTTCTGAAGATAGCAAAAAACAAGCCTGGAGATGAGCTTTTAGAGGCACTGGAAACTTTAAAAACGAGTAAAAATCATAAAAATTCAACGATTAAAGACGTAGATATTTTTGTCGAGTTACTGGAAATTTTAGAAACAAGTAAAAATCATAAAAATTCAACAATTAAAGACATAGCAATTGAACTTGTAGCTCTCAATAACCTTAGGATAGAGCATCTAAATAGACTTTTTATGCAAGCAGTAATTGATGAAAATTCTGATAAAGTTAATTATAAAACTTGGAATTACTTATTATCTAGCTTGAAGTCTAGAACAAGATTTGTTTTAATATATCGCTTAATAACAAGTCAAAGAAAAGTTGAACAAAATGATTGGAACAATATTTTCAAACCTATTGAATATAACTTTTATAAAAGTTGGCATTTTGGAGTTATTGCTCTAATCTTGGGAATTATTTTGATATTAGATCTTGGTAGTTTAGTTCTACTTGCCTTAAAAGGTAGTTTGCCAATCTGGTTAATACCCATCTTCATATACTGGGCATTTTATCTTGGCGTTGGTTTCTTTTTGGGTAAATTGAATTGGGGCGCAGTATTCACTTCGCTTGTGATCACCTTATTCATTTTATTTGTTTGGCCATTAACAGTGTTTTTACTTAGTACATTTTCTAAGTTGCAAGTTTTGTTAATTTGGTCAATACTAATAATGACATGCAGAATACTATGGATATTTGGAAAAAGACGTGAACGCCAATCCAAAAATCCTCTGAAAAACATCTTGGAACCTCAACAAAACCATGTCTCACATACCGGTAATTTAAGGAATAATTTTCTTTTGTCTTGGTATAAAAGAAAGAGACAAAATAATCGCAAGATGAGAAATTAGAAAGATCGCGATGCAACCCTAAACTCAACCTACAAGCAACTCACATCGACCATGAATGTAATTGCACCACTGCTGAGCAAGCATGGCAACCTCCTGATGCTTATTCTCATTGAGCCATAAATCCGACCAACTCAGCTTCCATCGACTGAGCAATCGCTGGAGATCTACTAATTCAGTAGCGAAAGTGATATCAGTATCCAAATCGATACCAGAAACCATCCACTCAATAAAGAATTGACTTTCCCTAACCAGATATTGTGCGATAGACTCATCGGTTCCACTCTGAGCCAGCAGTTGAATCCGCATCAAATTTAAGGCAAGACTACCCAATTGAGTTACCCGATTTACTTGAAGATAATGAGATTTAAGCAAGTCCCAGTTCATTTAACTGTTCGTAGTTGTTTCTCTATTTTAAAAGGTTTTCAATCTCCTCATCTGTGAATCCAAACTGCCGAAAAATTCTTAGCACATAGGCAGGTGACATTTCTCTGGCTCCCATATCGATTGGAGCTACTCGTGTTTTATCTTCAATTACGCGGCTATAAAGACTATGGTCTCCTTTGCCTTCACGATAAAAAGTACAACCTGCTTTCTTCAACAGTTTAATGAGCTGCTGTGGCTTTAATGAAGGAATATTTTTAGGCATAAACTGCTCTGAACTCGTAGGCTTCTGATACAGGTTCTTTGGATTCTAATGTTAAAAACTCATGTAATTCCTTGATAGAAATCTGATTGCAATCAACATCATATTGAGAGGCATAAACTTCTTGGAATGACTGAACTGCTTCTCTCAGCTTGGTAATTGCCTGCTCTTGTGTATCACCTTGTCCAACAACTCCATTTTCTAGGCATAAAGCAACCCAATATTCTCTACTTTGGCGCAGGACAACGGTGTAAAAATCCATATTGGTTACTTTAACTCAATGAACTATACTTACATTTTATACCAAGTAGTACAATCGCTCTAATTGATAATGGATAATGGATAATTGATAATTGATAATGGATAATTGATAATTGATAATTGATAATAAAACTCTTGTGAGACAGGCAAGATGCCTGCTCTACATTAGAATGGAAGAAAGTTGTTCACTGCACAGCACCAATGACCTCGCAGCAACTCCTCACCGAAGAACAAGAGAACCTAGAACAGGTGACTGAGCTCGACATTAGTCACCTGGTAATCGAGGATGATACCCCAGTGGATAATTTTCAATCAGAAGAACAGCAACGGTTACTAGTTGAACCCTTATACAGTTCCAAAGTCTTACCTTGGCCCTTTCTGGCGGCGGCTAACGTAGGATTATTCTACAAACTTAAAGGTGACCCCATCGTTCCAGATGTCCTACTAAGTTTAGGAGTAAAAAGAGCAGCTGACTATTCACAGCGTCAGAATCGCTCCTACTTTGTCTGGGAATTCGGCAAAGTGCCAGAAGTCTGTATTGAGATTGTCTCCAATCAGGAAGGGGACGAATTGCTCCTGAGCAAGCAATCACAGCGCAAGGGTAAGACACAGACAAAGCTAGATATTTATGCCCAAATTGGCATCAATTATTACGCTGTCTTTGATCCTTTCCAAAAAATACAAGGGAAAGAAGGGATGAATGGAGCCTTGTTGCGAGTGTGGATGATTTCACCAGCGGGCTACCAAGAACTAACCTCAAATCAAAAAATCATCAATGCAGGAGAGTCAGTGTGGCTAGAGGGAGTAGGCATTGGATTGATGCTGTGGGAAGGAGAATTTGAGGAAGACGTGAGGAGGTTGTGGTTGCGGTGGTGTGACAAAGAAGGTAAGCCGATTCCTACAGGAGCAGAAGGTAAGGAGATAGAACGACAGCGTGCTGATACCGAGCGACAACGAGCCGAGCAATTAGCCCAAAAGTTACGAGAGATGGGAATTGATCCAGATCAGATCTGAGTTCAAAGCCAACAGAGAATTTCTGCGATCGCTAACTAAACAGCTAGATCCGTGGTAAAAAATAGAAGTTTAGCAGTTATTTGGGCATGGTCTTGCGATCGTTACGGTTCCCCTTCTCAATTATGACAACTCGTCTCACCAGGAGGCATTTAGTTTCCCGTTGCTGCTTGAGGTTGGTTGCTATTGTTAGCTGTCTGTTGCTCTTGGGTACAGCACCAGCTCTAGCAGGGCTCAATGATGACAAGTATGATGGCAACATCTTTGCTATTTATGCTGGTAACGGTTCTCTAGTACCGCCGCGAGTCTCCTTGAAAGAGGCATTGAAACGCCAAAGACCAGCACTTTTGGTATTCTATTTAGATGACAGCAGTGATTGCAAGGGCTATTCCATCGTTGTTTCCCGACTACAAGGTCCTTATGGACGGGTTGCAGCTTTTATTCCTATTAATACTGATACCCTCTCTCCCAGAACTACCTACACATCAAAAGAACCCGGTTACTATTACGAAGGATTAGTGCCCCAGACAGTTCTGATTGATCAACAGGGTAAAGTAGTTTTCAATGAGACAGGAGAGTTAACCTATGAACAGGTAGATGATGTTTTTCGGGAAGTATTTGATTTATTGCCCCGTACAGAATCAGTGGAGCTGAAGCGGCGAGTAATCAATGAGATTAATACTCAGCTAAGTGAAAATTAGCCTAGTGCAAGAAGGCAGAAGGCAGAAGGCAGGAGGCAGGAGGGAAGAAAGCTTGTGTAGTAAGCTTTTTCATCTTTTTTAACTGGCGGGTTATTTTAGTCGCGCTGCACTAGGTAGGAGGCACCAACAGGTAGAGTATTTTTGACAAAACCTTAGAACTCTGTTGATTTTCCTGCTAGATTGCTGAAAGAGCAATTCAATGGGTGTGCTGATGTCCAAAATTTACAGCACAAAAGAGCTAATCAAAATCTTGGCAGATGAGCGTCGTGCCTGCATCAATGGAGAGCGACTGAATCTGGCTGCTTCAGTATCCGGTAATCCTTTGCTGGATCAATTTATGAAGCCAGACGGTATTCAAAAATTCAGTGCTTATCAAAACTTCCAAGCAGCTGTTCACCACTACCAGCGGCAAAACCAAGTCTCAGGGATTGTCTGGCGGCAGATGAGTGTGAATAATGAGACTCTGGACTACCCTACTGTCAATGAACATCTTGTAGCACTCCCTAGTGATTTGGCAATTATCATCGCGGCGAAAGCCTCAATTCTGGCTTTTTGGTGTAGCGTGACAGTGGGGATGGACTTGTATTTAAGTATTCGCAACGGTAGAGACTATCAACAGATTATGCCCGATGAAGTTAATGCGATCGCATCTAGAACCGAATGGGTAAATATCTCTGGACACGGAAACTCAACCTTTTTGGAAGTTATCTTACAGTTAGGTTGGGGAAAACCGGAGGAAGCCTCTTACAAACGAGGATGGCCTGATTCCGGCAGTGAGTATGTTCATGCGGTAAATCCAGGTAAGCGTCCAATTTGTTGAGATTCTAGATTAACTTATGACTCATATAACTAGGCGCAATTTTTTATTAACCAGTGTTGCTGTTACTGGTGGTGTTGTCGGATGTACAACATTAGTATCGATGGGCTCAAAAACCTTGCACTTTCGTGGAAAATTCCCTAACACCTAATACCTAATACCTTACCTACCACCTGCCACCTACCACCTACCACCTATTCAAACCCGAAAATTACGACTTATTCTCCCAAGCCCTACCTAACACCTACCACCTAACACCTAACACCTATTCAAACCCGAAAATTACGACTTATTCAGCAAGCCCTATTTCTGGAGTTTAGACTAGTTTGTGAGACTACATTATCCAAGCAATAACTTCTAATGACTATTGTTAAAGAGAATCCTTTATTAGTTGGTAAGGGTTTACCCCCCTTTGAAGACATCAAGCCAGAGCATGTAGTACCTGGTATCAGGGAACTATTGGCTGAACTAGAAGCAGAACTCGCTAGTTTAGAAGAGCGAGTAATACCCACTTGGAGTGGCTTGGTGGAACCACTAGACTATTTGGGAGAGCGACTCCAGTGGAGTTGGGGGATAGTAGCTCATTTGATGGGCGTCAAAAATAGCCCAGAATTGCGGCAAGCTTACGAAACTGTACAGCCGGAACTTGTGCAATTTTCTAATCGGCTCAATCAAAGCCAATCTCTTTACCAAGCTTTCAAAGCATTACGCAAAGGGGAAGTTTGGGAAAGTTTAGAGCCAGCACAACAAAGGATTGTAGAAGCTGCCATCCGGGATGCAGAACTTTCTGGTGTAGGTTTAGTCGGTGAGAAGCGAGAACGATTCAATACGATTCAATTAGAACTCGCAGAGCTTGCCACCAAGTTTTCTAATCATGTGCTAGACGCAACTAAAGCGTTTAGTATAATCCTAACGAGTAAGGAGGAAGTGGATGGACTACCCCCCAGCTTAATCAGCTTAGTAGCACAGGCAGCTCGTACCGCAGGTGAAGAAGAGGCAACAGCAGAGAATGGTCCCTGGCGGATTACGTTAGATTATCCTAGCTATATCCCCTTCATGCAACACAGCACCCGTCGGGATTTGCGGGAGAAATTATACAAAGCGTTTGTCAACCGTGGTTCATCGGGGGAGTTAGATAACGCACCATTGATTGAGCGCATCTTAGAGCTACGTCAAGAAAAAGCTCAATTGTTAGGCTTTGAGAGTTACGCCCAATTGAGTCTTGCTAGTAAAATGGCTCCTGATGTGGAAGCAGTGGAGTTACTCCTCGAAGAACTGCGCAGAGCTAGTTACGAAGCAGCTGCTGAGGAATTAGAAGAATTAAAAGCTTTTGCTGCTGCTAAGGGAGCTGAAGAAGCTGGTGATTTGAAGCATTGGGATATCAGTTTTTGGGCAGAGCGCCAGCGGGAAGAAAAGTTTGCTTTCAGTGCAGAAGAATTACGACCCTATTTTCCCCTACCACAGGTATTAAAAGGATTATTTGATCTAGTGAAGCGGTTGTTTGGAGTCACCGTTACCACTCTCTCTGGTACGGCTCCCATATGGCATGAGGATGTACGGTATTTTCAGATTGCTGATGAAACAGGTAAACAAATCGCCTATTTTTATTTAGACTCTTACAGTCGTCCTGCCGAAAAGCGTGGCGGTGCTTGGATGGCTGATTGTCTTGGTCGTGCTAAAGTAACAGAAGCTGGTACAACAAATATCCGTTTACCTGTAGCATATTTGAACTGTAACCAAACTCCTCCAGTAGATGGAAAGCCTAGTCTGATGACCTTTGGGGAAGTGGAAACTCTCTTCCATGAGTTTGGTCACGGTTTGCAACATATGCTGACTAAAGTAGATTATCCAGGGGCAGCAGGGATTAACAATGTGGAATGGGATGCTGTAGAACTACCCAGCCAGTTTATGGAAAACTGGTGCTACGAACGAACCACTTTGATGGGGATGGCGAAGCATTACGAGACAGGTGAGCCGTTACCGGAGCATTATTACCAGAAGCTGTTAGCAGCACGCAACTATATGAGTGGCTCTGCCATGTTGCGCCAACTGCACTTTAGCTTCACGGATATGGAATTGCACCATCGCTATCAGTCTCGTGGTGAGGAAACTCCAGCAGATGTGCGTAACCGTATTGCTAAAACCACCACAATTTTACCCCCTCTACCAGAAGATAACTTCTTGTGTGCTTTTGGACATATCTTTGCTGGAGGTTATGCAGCAGGTTATTACAGTTACAAATGGGCGGAAGTTCTAAGTGCTGATGCTTTTGCTGCTTTTGAAGAGGCGGGTTTGGATAACGAGAAAGCTGTTGCTGCTACGGGTAAGCGCTACCAAGATACGGTGTTGGCTTTAGGGGGTAGTTTGCCACCGATGGAAGTGTTCAAGGCTTTCCGGGGTCGCGAACCGAGTACGGAGCCTTTACTGAGGCATAATGGATTGGTTAGTGCTTCTTAATCGACTTTTTGGGTAAAGGGTAAGAAAAAAATATTAGCTTACACTACAATAAATCGCATAATGCAAGTTGTGGGATGAGCTTAAAGCTGTTCTGGATCTAAACCTTGCGATCGCAAATAATCCGCTAGCCGCTCAGCTCGCTGGCGTTCTTTCTCAATCAGCTCCATACCCCAGGGTAACAGCTTCCCTTCTCGATCCCACCACCGTAACCAATAGCCTGTGCGATCAGCTTTTGTGCCAGACCAAACTCCGAGAAACAAGCCAAGTACCTCCATCCAGTAACGACCTTCAGCATCAGCGGTTTGAACCTGATAGGTTCCTTGAACTAGTTGGCGTACTTCCAGAGAACCAGCATCTGGTTCAAAAATAACATAAACAGGTACTTCAAGAATCCGCTCGTAAAACCAAAGCTTGCCATAGGGAGGGAAGGGACGTGCTGAATATTCTCCTCCATCAGTTTCCGACAAAAACTCCATGACAATCGCCGGGTTATCTCCTTCCAAACGGGGAGTGTAACTGCGGCGCGAGCGCCCCGGCTCCAGGGGAATAATCTGAGGCACATACAACCAGTCGGGTGCCTTGACAATCGTTCGGTTATTCACTGTAGAGCAGATACCCAAATTGGAGGCAACTAGGCATTGTGATGTTAATAATCCTTGTAATTCCAGGCTTTCTCTGAGAGCTGCTGCAATCAAGGGTTGACTGGTATTTTCCACTGGATCATCTGGTAATGGGTAGTCATCTGGTAGTTTTTCCCAAGCGACAGTGTAAGTAAGATGAGGAACATTGGATTTGAGCTGTGCAACCATCATTTACCTCCCTCAATTGTCTGCTGGAAAATTCATAAGCTTTGCTTGATCATATGCTAACCCCAGCCAATCGTTAATTAAATTCCAACCCAGATTCCACTGAAAATAACTTAAAATCTCTTGAGAAACACGCTCAAAGCTAATGACTAATGGCTAATTGCCCCTACTGCTCCCCAAAGTGTTTCTCCCATTCAATTGGGGGCGCAGGGCGCTTCTCAGGAGCTCTTCAGAAACTAAAATCCTATATTTAGGGCTAAATCCCTTGATATGACACGTTTGCTGACTTCTTTTTCGGAGATTCCATTAATGAATTCTTCATTCTTCATCCTGCTTTTTTAATAGTAGAATGTTCTGAAGGATAAACTTCTTTTGCTTTTAATTCGTACCAGGAGAGTCCAAAGGCCAAATGCATTAAGCCCCGATATTTGAGTCGAAAGCTTGAATTGGGGATGAGAATTGATTTACGACGCCGAAATTGAGATTTTACTCCCCGATATTTGCCGATAACTCCAGTTTCTGTGGTTTCCAAGGTGGCAGGTTGATGTTCATAGCTGACACCACGATAAGTCAATTTCATAAGTTGGTTATCTTTGTCTAAGTCTTACAGTTGTGTACTCTGATGCCTGGGCAAAAACTGCCTTGATATCATCAGTCCTATAAGTAGACTTCAAAACCAATAACCTCTTTGCCGGAAGATTTAACAAAAAAGTTTAATTATTTTTGTTAAATAGGATACAAAAAAATATAATATCTCAACTCTCTCCTGTTCCTCTGTTTGGGTATACAGAATTAAGGACAGGCAAGATGCCTATTCCACAAGAGTTTATATCATTAATATCTGATGTGCTGTATTTGATTACTGAATCAACGCTCTAGGAAGAAGGAGTACACACCCCTCCTATTCCTAAAGCCACAGCTCTCATCAAATCCCAAACTTTAGTATCGGCCAAACTAAAATCTTCTTCTGACTCCTGTGTATCTAACACATTCCTGATTTTCTGGAAAGCATCCTCTAGCTCTCCTCCCCTTGCTTCCAAATCGCCGATGGTATTGAGCAATTTATCTTCCCCTACCGTTCTGAAGGGACTGCATAGGGTATCGCGATCAATCATACTCTCGCTCAAGTCCTCGGTTGACTCGGTTGATAGCGCAGAGTTATCTTCTTGACTCATACTCTCAGTTTGTCCGTATCCGGGACTAGCTAGTATTGCTAGATTCAGCAAGGCAACGCTAGCCGTACCAACGGTGAGTTTTTGGAAAAATTTGTTCTTCATAAGAGTTGCTTTTCCCTCCCTTTTCCCAATACTACAAAATTAGGGAGCATTGTGCTCTTCCCTTTGCCAATGGTTTCCCGATTAATTCCACCACTATGGTTTAATTGACTGCTTAAGGAACTCTAATGTTTCTGCAAATTTTCACAGAGCATCCCATTTTTGTAGAAATACTCTCTTTTCCAAGCTGCACTTACAAATACAGACATCTCTCCTCCCAGCTTCCCCAGCTTCGGTTTACAATATCAATTAAGTTTTTTGTTTCGAGTTATACAATAGAGCTAATTAGTAAACGGTGATCAATAAACACAGACCAATGAGTGAGAAAAATATCTATTCTGATTACTCTGAGGCTGATCACTGGTAAGTTGAGGACTGAACACGGTTTAATAAACCCAAACACCAAACATTAAAAATATTTTGTGTGAACGTTCCCACCAATTCTATAGAACTTGATCTGAAAACTCTATTTCCCTTTGAACTCGATCAATTTCAGCAAGATGCGATCGCAGCTCTGAATGCTGGTAAATCTTTAGTGGTTTGTGCCCCTACCGGTTCTGGTAAAACCTTGATTGGTGAGTATACCATTTACCGTGCTTTAGCACAAGGTGGTCGAGTCTTCTATACCACTCCCCTAAAAGCCCTATCTAACCAAAAGCTGCGGGATTTTCGGCAGCAGTTTGGTACAGAACAAGTGGGCTTACTCACTGGCGATAACTCTGTCAATCGGAATGCTCCCATCTTAGTGATGACAACGGAAATCTTCCGGAATATGCTTTATGGTACACCGATTGGAGAAGTCGGCACATCCCTCGAAGGAGTTGATGTGGTAGTACTAGATGAATGTCACTACATGAATGACCGCCAACGGGGTACAGTTTGGGAAGAGTCGATTATCTATTGCCCTGCAAACATCCAATTAGTTGCTCTTTCTGCCACTATTGCTAACAGTGATCAGCTAACGGACTGGATGAATCTTGTCCATGGCTCAACTGAGTTGATTTATTCAAACTTTCGACCAGTTCCCTTACAGTTTAGCTTTGGTAACCCCAAAGGAATTTTTCCCCTGCTGGATCAACAAAAAACGAAGCTTAACCCTCGCCTGAAGCTCAAACGTCAAAAAGGTAGGGGCAGGGGAGGGCGCCCAGAAACTCCCAGTATCACCTATATCTTGATGCAGCTACGGCAAAGGGAGATGTTACCGGCTATTTACTTCATCTTTAGCCGTCGAGGTTGCGATCAAGCGGTAGAAGAGTTAGGTTATTTGTCCTTAGTAAATCAACAGGAAGCAGCTGAACTAAAAACCAGAGTTGATCAATTCTTGAGTCACTATCCAGAAGCAGGTCGTGCTGGACAAATTGAACCCCTCTACCGTGGTATTGCTGCCCATCATGCTGGAATTTTACCAGCATGGAAGGGTTTAGTGGAAGAATTATTCGCAGCAGGATTGGTTAAAGTAGTCTTTGCTACGGAGACTTTGGCAGCGGGAATTAATATGCCTGCGCGCACAACGGTAATTTCAACCCTCTCTAAGCGCACCGACGATGGACATCGGCTCCTTAAACCTTCCGAATTTTTGCAAATGTCTGGTAGAGCAGGACGTCGGGGGATGGATACTACTGGCTATGTGGTGACTTTACAGACACCTTTTGAAGGAGCTAAGGAGGCGGCTTACCTGGCAACCAGCGGTGCAGATCCCTTAGTAAGCCAGTTTACTCCTACCTATGGCATGGTACTGAATTTGCTACAAACCCACAGCCATACTGAAGCGAAGGATTTGGTAGAACGTAGCTTTGCCCAATACCGAGCAACACTGTACCTCAAACCTCTACAACAGGAAATTACTGAGCTGACTACAGAACTAACAAAAATTGATATTCAGCTAGCACCAGTGAATGTAGGAGAGTTGGCAAGTTATGAAAAACTTGCTGAACGTCTCAAAGAAGAACGCCGATTATTGAAAACTTTGCAAAAGCAAGCGGAAGAAGAGCAAGCCAAGAGCATCAGCCAAGCATTAATAGGATTAGAACCTGGAACAATCCTCTATCTCAAGGGGAAACATGTAAAAGTATCTTCTCCTATTCCAGCGGTACTAATAATCAAAGAAAAAGGTCAAGGTCAATCTCCTTATTTAGTATGCTTAAGTGCAACAAACCGATGGTATGTAGCTACAACAGCAGATGTAGTTGGTTTATCCGGTTTCTTTGAAACTAGGTATGGACAAAGGCAAAATGCCCAATTACCAGATATCAGGACTCTACAGCCACCAGACTCACTCAATCTCAAGCCAGGAGAAGTCAAACGGGGCACTTCCCAAACAGAAACACTGAGTGCTTTAGTTCCTTCTACTCTAGAAATAACGGTGGCTCCAGAAGTCATCGCCCAAGCGAAAGTAGTTGAAGCAGTTAAAACCCAACTCGATGAGCATCCTGTGCAAGAGTGGGGTAATCCCTCTAAGCTGCTGAAACGTCATAACCGTCGGTTAGCATTGCAAAGCGAAATCAACCAGCTTCAAGCCGAATTTCGAGAACAACAAGCTCACCATTGGCAAGAATTTCTCAATCTGATGGAAATTTTAAGGGTATTTGATTGCCTGGATGAGTTAAAGCCCACACCTCAAGGGCAAGCAACTGCTGCCATTCGAGGCGAAAATGAATTGTGGCTGGGTCTAGTTTTAATGTCAGGTAAACTTGATGAGTTAGCTCCCCACCATCTGGGAGCAGCAATGTCAGCTTTGGTTACTGAAACTCTTCGCTCTGGTAGCTTTACTAACTACTCACCAGCAGTTGCAGTGATGGAAGTATTAGATAGTTTGAAGCCAATGCGGCGAGATGTATTTAAGTGGCAGTATAAATATCGTGTGGGATTACCAGTATGGTTAGAGTATGACTTAATCGGTTTAGTAGAAGAGTGGGCATTAGGGGTCGAATGGAGTGAGTTATGCGCCAACACTAACTTGGATGAAGGAAACATTGTGCGGATTTTGCGTCGCACAGTAGATATTTTATCCCAAATCCCTCATGTACCTGGAGTCTCAGAATCTTTGCGGCGCAATGCGATTCGTGCTATCCATTTACTAGATCGTTTTCCAGTTAATGAAGCTCTGACATAAGGGACTTTAGATATAGCTTCCTGCACGAGTGTGTAAGCTATACCATACTTGGCTTTCAATGATTTTTTTACCAAGTCTTGTGCAAGGTTTTTGTCTATAGAAGCTCATTTTCCTTGCACCGTAGTGGGAAATTCTCATTCCACCTAATACCTAACACCTAATACCTAACACCTTAAAATGATAAGTGGCTTTTATCTGGTGCTTTAGGCATTTATACTGATTTGACTCTATCCTTTTAATATCTGTGGCATATTCAATATCTAGTGAGCTGTTGCTTATTTTCTAGTTTGTGACAACTGGCTTGTGATTTTTGATCAGGAGATTCAAAAGACGTTTGGCTGTAAGGAGGACTAAGGGAGCAGGGAATGACCGATAGTTTTGATTACTTGAACGGGTACAATCACCAATTTTCAACTTTAGTAGACCTGCTACATTACCGATCGCTACACCAACCTGACCGAATTGCTTATACTTTTTTGCTGGATGGAGAAACATCGAGTATAAGTCTAACTTATCAGGAGTTAGATCAAAAAGCACGGGCGATCGCAGCTGTGCTTCAGCAACAAGGAACTACTGGTGAACGAGCTTTGCTGCTCTATCCACCGGGTTTGGAGTTCATCGCTGCTTTTTTTGGGTGTTTGTATGCGGGTGTGGTGGCAGTTCCAGCTTATCCACCTCGAGCTAATCAAAAGCTCTCCCGTCTTCAGGTAATTGTCTTAGACTCCCAAGCAACTCTGGCTCTTACTACTACCTCCTTGTTAGCTAATATAGAGGATCGGTTTGCTCAAGATTCTACTGGGGAACCAATGCGCTGGCTCGCTACCGATAATTTGAACATTGACCTAGCATCGGAGTGGAGTCAACCCAATGGTAGTGAGAGTACCTTGGCTTTTCTTCAATATACCAGTGGCTCAACGGGTACACCAAAAGGTGTGATGATTAGCCACGGTAATCTACTGTACAATTCAGCTTTGATCAATCAGTGCTTCCAAGACACTTCCCAAAGCTTAGGTGTATCCTGGTTACCTCCCTACCACGACATGGGATTGATTGGTGGTGTCATTCAGCCTCTGTATGTGGGAGCTCCAATGATCCTGATGTCACCAGTGGACTTTCTCCAGAAGCCTTTACGCTGGTTACAAGCGATTTCCCACTACCAAGCTACTACCAGTGGCGGACCTAATTTTGCCTATGACTTTTGTGCTAGTAAGATTACTGAGCAACAACTGGCTACTCTGGACTTGAGCAACTGGGAATTAGCTTTCACTGGTGCTGAACCAGTTCGTGCTGAGACGCTGGAGCGGTTTGCCACTCATTTTGCCTCCTGTGGCTTCCGCCGGGAAGCATTTTACCCTTGCTACGGCATGGCTGAGACGACTCTACTCATTGCCGGTGGTTTGAAAACAGCACTCCCTGTAGTTTCCCAGGTAGATAGCTCGGCTCTGGAGCAAAACCAGGTAGTTCCAGTACAAGGCAGTTCGGAAGGGACTCGCACTATTATAGGTTGCGGTCGAACTTGGTTAGAAGAGAAAATAGCGATCTGCTTGCAGCAGCGCTTCGCTATCGTTGAGCCTGAATCTTTGAGGGAGTGTGCAGCTTCCCAAGTAGGTGAAATTTGGGTTTCTAGCTCAAGTGTGGCTCAAGGTTATTGGAATCAACCAGAGAAGACTCAGCAAACTTTCCATGGCTATTTAGCAGACACTGGAGAAGGGCCATTTCTGCGCACTGGAGACTTGGGATTTATAGAAGACGGTGAGCTATTTGTTACTGGTCGCCTCAAGGATTTAATTATAATTAGAGGTCGTAATCATTATCCTCAGGATCTTGAATTGACAGTGGAGCGTAGTCACCCAGCATTGCGTTTGGGTTACGGTGCAGCCTTTGCTGTCGAACTAGAAGACGAAGAGCGACTAGTCATTGTTCAAGAAGTTGAGCGGCGTTATCTGCGGAATTTAGGGGTAGAGGAGGTAATTGGAGCGATTCGCCAGGAAATAGCTCAAGAACATTCTCTACAACCTTTTGCCGTTTTATTACTGAAGACTAACAGTATCCCCAAAACTTCCAGTGGTAAGATTCAACGCTATGCCTGCAAAGCAGGTTTTCTAGACGGCAGTTTGGATGTAGTGGGAGAGTGGAGAGAGGTTAAACAGGCAATAAACAACCCACAACAAACAACAAACAAACAACCAACAACCAACAACCAACAACCAACAACCAACAACCAACAACCAACAACCAACAACCAACAACCAACAACCAATAACAAATCCCAAGCTATCCAAACCTGGTTAATCTCCCAGATTGCGGAGCGATTGGGTGTGGAACCCCAGGAAATCAATGTTCGGGAACCTTTTTCCCGCTACGGTTTAGATTCAGTGGCAGCAGTAAGGCTATCAGGAGAGCTAGAAGAATGGCTAGGACGCAAGCTAGCTCCTACGTTAGCCTATGATTACCCTACCATTGAAGCTCTGGCTCGCTATCTGAGTAACGAAGAGCTTGCACCACCAACTCATTCCCCCGAAAGAAGACAAAAAGCGACCAAAAGATTTAATGCTGCTGATGAGGTAATTGCCATTATTGGCATCGGTTGCCGCTTACCAGGAGCGAAAAACCCCCAAGCCTTTTGGCAGCTTTTACGCGATGGTATGGATGCAATTACAGAAGTACCCGCCAATCGCTGGCATCAGAAAGTCCAACAACCAATCGCCCAGTGGGGAGGCTTTCTGGAACAAGTAGATCAATTTGATCCCCAGTTTTTCGGGATTACCCCACGAGAAGCTCGAAGTATGGACCCCCAACAACGGCTGTTGTTGGAGGTGAGCTGGGAGGCGTTGGAAAACGCAGGAATTGCTGCTGAAAAGTTGGCTGGGAGTGAAACGGGGGTATTCATTGGCATTAGCAGCTATGATTACTCCCGATTACAGCTCCCTAATGATCCCTATTCTGGTACTGGAAACGCTCTGAGTATTGCAGCTAACCGCCTGTCCTATATGCTGGATGTACGGGGACCTAGTTGGTCCGTAGATACAGCTTGCTCCTCATCTTTGGTAGCAGTTCACCAGGCAACGCAGAGCTTGCAACAGGGAGAGTGCCAACTAGCACTGGCAGGTGGGGTCAATCTAATTTTATCTCCTGAATTAAGTATAACCTTTGCCCAGGCTGGTATGATAGCAGCGGATGGTCGCTGTAAAACTTTTAGCGCTGATGCAGACGGTTATGTAAGGGGTGAAGGCTGCGGTATAATTATTCTTAAGCGGCTTGCTGATGCCCTCAGAGATGGAGATAATGTACTCGCCCTCATCAAAGGTACAGCAGTCAATCAGGATGGTCGTAGTAATGGACTCACTGCACCAAATGGACCAGCACAACAAGCTGTTATCCATCAAGCTTTAGAAAATGCTGGGGTAGAACCAGCAGAAATTAGCTATTTTGAGGCTCACGGCACTGGTACATCCCTAGGAGATCCCATTGAGGTCAATTCCCTCAAACAAGTGTTAATGAAGGGACGCTCTATCGAGCAACCTTGCTGGCTTGGTTCAGTTAAAACAAATATTGGTCATCTGGAAGCGGCTGCGGGGATTGCAGGTTTAATCAAAGTAATCCTCTCCCTCCAACATGCAAAAATTCCCCCTCACTTACATTTGCAGCAGCTTAATCCTCATATTGACTTAGAAAATACGCCCTTAGCAATTCCCACTGAGCTCCAGGAATGGCAAATTAGCCAAGAATGTCGGTTAGCTGGAGTGAGTTCGTTTGGATTTGGAGGCACTAATGCTCATATAATCCTGGAAGAAGCTGCAACACCAGCTCCTATAACAGCAGAAGTTGAGCGTCCACAACATTTATTAACCCTTTCTGCGAAAAGTGAGCAGGCTTTGGCAGAACTGGCTCAAGCTTATGCAACTTATCTACAAAATCCTACAGCATCCTTAGCAGATATATGCTTCACCGCCAATACAGCGCGGACACATTTTGAGCATCGCCTTGCCATTATTGCTGAATCTACCACCCAATTGCAGGAGTACCTTCCTACTATTGCCACTGCTAAGAAAAGTCGTGGACTATTAAGGGGAGAGGTATCCATTACCAAATACCCGAAGCTAGCCTTCCTGTTCACGGGTCAGAGCTCCCAATATGTAGGTATGGGAAGACAACTCTACCAAACCCAGCCTACCTTCCGTCAAGCGATCGACCGCTGTGCTGAAATTCTGCACCCCTATTTAGAAAAGCCTTTGCTTGAAGTTATCTATCCTCAGGTAGAAGACAAAGAAGAAAAAGAGCACTCTTCATTCTCTATTTCCCTAGATGAAACCACTTACACCCAACCAGCCTTATTTGCTTTAGAATACGCTCTCGCCCAGTTATGGCAGTCTTGGGGTATAGAACCAACAATAGTACTAGGTCACAGTGTGGGAGAATATGTTGCCGCCTGTCTAGCTGGGGTATTTAGCCTAGAAGATGGTTTAAAACTTATTGCCAACAGAGCGCGTTTAATGCAAGCTCTACCAAAGACTGGCGAGATGGTGGTGGTATTTGCCTCGGAAGCAGTTACTCGAGCTGTGGTTCAACCTTACGCTGATGCCTGTGCGATCGCAGCGGTTAACAGTTCAGAGAATATCGTTATTTCTGGAGAAGAGCAAGCGATCGCTGCTGTAGTTACCGCACTAGCAGTTCAAGGAATCAAAACTCAAAAATTGCAGGTTTCCCATGCCTTCCACTCCCCCTTAATGGAGCCAATGCTAAAGGATTTTGAGCGGGTTGCCTCAGAAGTTACCTACTCATCTCCACAAATAGACTTAATCTCCAATCTCACAGGAGAACTGGCAACCACGGAAATCACCACCCCAGAATATTGGTGTCGTCATGTGCGAGAGTCGGTGAGATTTGCCGCTAGTATGGAAACCCTCCTCAACCAAGGTTATGAAGTATTGGTGGAAATCGGACCCAAACCTACCTTACTGGCAATGGCTCGTAATTGCCTACCAGAGGTAAAAACGCGAAATTTTACCTTGCTACCCAGCCTGCGCGAAGGGAAGTCAGATTGGCAGCAAATGCTCCGCAGTCTAGGAACTTTATATCTGCGGGGAATACCAGTAGACTGGTCTGGCTTTGACCAAGATTATCCCCGTCAGCGGGTAGTATTGCCAAACTACCCCTTCCAGCGACAACGGTATTGGGTGGAGAATAGTCAGGAGAACAATTCCCAAATAACAAACAACAAACAACAAACAACAAACAACAAACAACAATTCCCAGATTGGCTTTATGAAGTAGAGTGGCAACCTAAAGCACGTCAAGACTATTTGCTTGGAGAGAAAGCAAGCACTCCTGAGCAGAATCATACAGGAGCTTTATTCCAACAGACTTTAACTGTAGCTCCAAAAGGGCAAACAGACTCTGCACAAATTTCCAATTCAACCTCATCAGGCAGTTGGCTAATCTTAGCCGATACCCAAGGAATTGGTCAGCAGTTGGCAACTATTCTGAAAACCAAGGGAGAGATTTGTACCCTTGCCTTTCCAGGAAAAGAGTATCAACAGTTAACTGAGCAAGAGTTCAGCCTCAACCCAGCTAATCCAGCTGACTTTCAAAAGCTGTTGGAGACAGTGGAAACTATTCAGCATCCTTTGCGGGGAGTGGTGTATTTGTGGAGTTTGGAGCCAGTAGAAACCCAAAGCTTGACAGAAACAACTTTACATGATGCCATAAATCAAGGATGTGGCAGTACTCTGCACTTAGTCCAAGCTTTAGTCAAGACAAAATTTACTCAACCTCCTGCTCTCTGGCTAGTCACACGAGGTGCGCAGCCAGTTGGCAAAGAACCTAAAGTTCTAGAACTGAGTGGTTCTCCTTTATGGGGAATGGGTAAAGTCATCGCCTTAGAACACCCAGAACTCAACTGTATTCGGATAGACTTAGACCCTGAAGCTCCACCAAACGAGGTACAAGACTTATTTGAGGAAATTTGGTCAGAGCAAGTAGAGGTAGGAAGCCGACAAACATTAGAAGATCAAGTTGCTTTTCGTGACGGTATACGCCAAGTACCGAGACTAGTACACCGCCGTCAAGAAGGAGATACCCTAGCTAAAGATATCCCATCTTTCCGTGAAGATGGTACATACCTGATTACTGGTGGTAATGGTGGTTTAGGTTTGCTAGTGTCTCAATGGATGGTAGAACAGGGAGCACGACACCTGGTATTAGTAGGACGCAGTACTCCGAAAGAGGGGGTTAAGGAACAGATACAAGAACTAGAACAAGCGGGAGCTGAAGTAGTAGTTACCCAGGCAGATGTATCTGAGGCAGAGCAAGTTGCTAAGGTACTAGCAGAAATAGAGCAATCCCTACCACCTTTGCGAGGGATTATCCATGCTGCCGGAATTCTAGATGATGGCATCCTGTTGCAACAAACCTGGGAGCGCTTTAGCCGAGTCATGGCTCCCAAAATCCAAGGAGCTTGGCATCTACATAATTTAACCCGGAACCAATCCTTAGACTTCTTCATCCTCTTCTCTTCCGCCGCTGCTCTGTTGGGTTCTCCCGGACAAGCAAACTACGGAGCAGCAAATGCTTTTCTCGATGCTTTAGCTCATTATCGTCGTGCTCAAGGACTATCGGGATTGAGCATCAACTGGGGAGTTTGGTCAAATATTGGACTTGCGGCCAAAAGCCAAGCACAAGAGCGGATTAAAATCAAGGGAGTAGATGCGATCGCTCCAGAGCAAGGATTGCAAATTTTCGGTCAGTTACTCACCGAAAACACAGCTCAAGTTGGGGTTTTACCTATCAGATGGTCTGATTTACTAGCAGCTCTACCCCCCGGCATAGAACCACCTTTCCTCAGTGAGATTGCCCGCGAAGTCCAATCCCAAGCAACCCAGCAAGATACAGCTGACTCTCAACAGCAGGACAAATTCATCTTCGAGCAACTGCTGGCAATGTCAGCTACCCAACGAGAAGAGTTTTTATTATCCTACCTCCAGCAGCAAATTGCTCAAGTACTCCAACTTCAGCGATCGCAACTTACTCTCAGCCGCAATCTCCTTGATCTAGGAATGGACTCTCTCATGGTAATGGAGGCAATTAATCTCTTCAAGCAAGACCTCCAACTCATGTTATACCCCAGAGAATTCTATGAGCGACCCAGAATTGACACCCTAGCTAAGTATATTGCCACCGAATTCGAGCGAGTACATAGTCCGGTGAGTAAGGAACAGGGAGCAGAGGAGATGAGACGCGGAGACGCGGAGACGCGGAGACGCGGAGATGAGGATATAAAGGAGTCATTCCAAATCGCCAATTCCCAAACAACAAACAACAAACAACCAATAACCAATAACAAACTCCCCGGTATCATCTTCATTCTTTCAGGTCCTAGATCCGGTTCAACCCTACTCAGAGTAATGCTAGCAGGTCATCCGGATCTCTTCTCCCCACCGGAACTACACCTGCTACCATTCAACACCATGAAAGAGCGACACCAAGAACTTACTCTTTCGTTTTTAGGAGAGGGATTGCAACGAGCCTTCATGGAAATCATCGGAATTGATGGAGCTGCCAGCCAAGCTTTGGTGGAGGAGCTGGAGTCCGAGAATTTATCGATTCAGCAAGTCTACGCCAAGCTTCAGAAACTAGCAGGTAAGCGCCTACTAGTAGATAAATCTCCCACCTATGCCATGAGTCAAGAGACATTGGTACGAGCAGAACAATTATTTGCTGGAGCAAAATATATTCATTTAGTGCGTCATCCCTATGCCATGATGGAGTCATTTGTCCGTCTGCGCATGGATAAACTAGTAGGCAAAGGTGATGCTAACCCCTACCAGTTAGCAGAACAAATCTGGACTAATAGTAATCAAAACATCCTCAATTTATGCCAGCAGCTAGAACCAGAGCGTCATTACCAAGTTCATTATGAAGAGTTAGTTAAAAATCCAGCTCAGGTTATGGTAGGTTTATGTGATTTTCTGGGTATCCCCTTTACACAAGAACTCTTAAAACCCTACGAAGGCGATCGCATGACGGATGGTGTTCATTCCAAATCTGCACCAATTAACGATCCGAACTTTCTCAAGCATAACAATATTGACCCCTCCTTAGGAGAAGCCTGGAAAACCATCAAGCTACCTCATCAACTAGGAGAATCGGCTCGACAGATAGCTGCTCAATTAAAGTATGAATTACCTAGAGAACGGGGAGCAGAGGATTCGGAGACACGGAGACACGGAGACACGGAGATAATTCTCAAACAACCAACAACCAACAACCAACAACAAATAACAAATAACAATTCCCCAGCTATGGGAGAATTTTACCTAGATGTTCACAATCATCGATTGTGCCTGTGTACCTGGGGACCAGAAGCAGGGCCTTTAGTACTCTGTCTTCATGGTATCCTCGAACAAGGAGCAGCTTGGGAAGAAGTTGCCGTTCCCTTAGCCAAAATGGGTTACCGTGTAGTTGCTCCTGACTTGCGAGGACATGGACGCTCTTCTCATATCGGTAAAGGTAATTCTGCCCATTTAGTGGACTTTTTAGGAGATGTTGATGCAATTGTTGGTGAACTTACCGACCAACCATTTATCCTAGTAGGGCATTCCATCGGTTCAGTGGTAGCAGCCATGTATGCTAGTGTGCGCTCTGCAAGCAGCAGGGCTTCGCGATCGCAGAAAGTGAGAGCCTTAGTTCTAGTTGATACAGTACTCCCCTCTGATGGTAATGACAATGAAGTTGTCGAGCAACTAGCCACTCACTTAGACTATCTCACCTCTCCTTCTGAACATCCTGTATTTCCTGATGTGGCTACTGCTGCTTCTCGCCTGCGCTTGGGAACTCCTAAGATGTCAGAAACACTAGCTCTCAAACTAGCCAACCGAATTACTGAACCCTGTCATGGTGGTGTGCGTTGGCGCTGGGACCCGATTTTGCGTACTCGTACTGGCGTCGGCTTCAATGGCAATTCTTTCCCCAAAGCCAGATACCTCGAACTACTCCGGCGAATTCAAGCACCAATCACCTTAATCTATGGAGATACCAGCCACTTAAATAGAACTGATGATTTGTCCCAACAACAAGCAGCAATGCCACAAGCCAAGCGAGTGTTCCTTTCTGGAGGACACAACCTTCATATTGATGCTCCCGAAGCCATAGCCGATTTGATTGCTGAAGCGGCGATGAAGTATGAAGTGTAAACTGAAATGGCACTGTTATGGCTGCGGGTTCACCTGAACAGAGTGAGGAGATAATTGAACATCGCTTTACATTTAATTTGCAAAATAACCAATGGGAATTAGTCTCAGATGAAATTTTAAATGCTCCTGGCTCTATTCAGGGTACTTCTGAAGAAGTTATTCCCCCCGTTTTACCGAATCCTGACGTTACTCCCTCCGATCCACTAGCACCTCCAACATCTCCTCAATCAAGTCTGCCTTTGGTGCTGAGTTCATCAGTCAAAGCCAGTCGCTTAGAATCGAAAGACTATAGCCGTTTCGATGGTGAGTCAAACAACTCCCCTGTTTTGCTTTCACAAGCATCGTTAAACCGTCAAGCAATTGTTCAATACATTTACTATTACGCTTTGACTCCAAATAGGGATTACCGTAATTTTGAAAATGCAGGAGTTCAAGGAGGAGACTGTACGAATTTTGTTTCTCAGGCTCTCAAAGCAGGAGGGTGGCCCAGCGTACAGGGATAGTATAGAAGTGATACAAACTGGTGGTACGACTTTTCGTTCGTTCAACCAGGTCAAAGCTGGACATGGATCAATGCCAATTATTTCTTTAACTTTATTTTGAATCGTCCGAGAGCTAGAACCATTGGGAGAGTAGCAGATCTAGTTCCTGGAGATGTCATAAGCGTCGATTTTGATCCTCAAAATAACAACGGAATGGATCACACAATGCTAGTTTCCAAGAAATCCAACAATGGTACTATTTATCTCGCTTATCACACTAACAATACGATAGACAAAACTTTCTACGAATTTTACAATGCTAGTCCAAGCAATGCAAAATATTATGCCTGGAGCCTGTTACCCAATTATAATTAAAGATATTGTGTAACGGGGAAGATTCTTGATCAAGATCTCTGCGAATATTGGCATTATTGTATGTGTATCTCTTGCTACTTTGCTAGGAGGATGTAGTTTTGGAAATGTTCGTGGTGCTGATACACCTGACCAAATAGTTGATCAATATGTATCAGCTCTCGAAAGTCAGGAAGAAGATTTGATACTGCAAATGATTCCAAAAGGATATACAGCTGAGCAAGCTGTAAAAGACAAAATTGCTCAGTTTGGGGGCTATGAAATAGAGGAATATAAGGTTGTTTACAACGAGATAAAACCCGTTT
Source organism: Caldora sp. (assembly GCA_965222765.1). Taxonomy (GTDB): domain Bacteria; phylum Cyanobacteriota; class Cyanobacteriia; order Cyanobacteriales; family Coleofasciculaceae; genus Caldora. The sequence continues at coordinate 71,592 of CBDCVG010000022.1, read as the reverse complement.
TTTTGATAGCCAAAATAGAAGGGCGGTATGCCAGTAACAACAGAAGATTGGAAAAATTTGAAGATACACTGACGATTGCATATCGAGGAGCAGGTACTTCACTATCCAAAAAAGCTCGTTGGTATTTGTTATTAGGAGATGGTAATGTGCCCAGCCCTAATATTTCTCCTGCAGAACCGCAACGTATTCCGCCTGGATAGTCATCATCGCAAAGTACGGCTAAACTGCTCAGTCAGTCTCGAGTCTCAGCTAGTGAGTGTTTTAAATGAGACTCATGGAACCATCAGATTCCCTCTTTGAAGTCTTCAGCAAGAAGATACCATAAATTTACGATTTCAATCGCATGCTACGAAGATTTGTAGAGCAGTATAGAGATCGCTTATTAATTGGTGAACTGTATAAGTCACTCAAAGAACTTATCCAACAAGGTGCTCAATCAAATTATGTCGTTTTTTGAAATTATCTGGGAAATTCCCTTATCCTGTTTATCCTTCCTATTTTCCAGGGTACTAAGATTTGTTATGCAAACCTTGGGCAGATTTTATACTGCTCCTAGCAAACAAAATACTGAGTGGCAGCTCATCTGTGCAGAGTTTTTTGCAAAACCCATTAAGCTACTTTGGGCGATGACTAGAGCTCGTTGGAACCTTCATGCAATTGTTGCCATTGTTGGTTCGATTGAGGTTAAAGAATCCTTGAGCATAGATATTGCTTCAGCCCAAAAATCGGCAAAATCATGGACAATAGTCGTTTATACTCCACCAAGCTTTAACACTATTACCAGTATCAGCTCTCTGACTATTTCTGAAGAAACTCAATGGCAATCACTACAACTAAAACCTGGTAAATACTTACTCGGTTTAAGGTATTATCACTGGTCAGAAAAGGTAGAATTTCCAGCGATTAAAGCAGATGGAGTCAAGGTGGTTGAAGCAAAAACTATTAATGCTCCAACGGATATCAACAAATTTTACTACGATTTAATCAAAAGGAAAAACTTTATCCATGTCTGTTTAAATTACTATGTATTTAACCTACTAAGATTTAAGCAATGGTTGCCTCAAAAGTTTGTTGAAAAAGTATTTTTGCCTGTACCCAATCCGGAAACAAAATTTTATTTTGGTGCTCTTAAAGCAGGAGAAGTATTACAGTTTCAACTAGATTCTTTACTTTTAAACAACTATGATATTTATTTCAGTTTATACAGTCGTGAATGTTTCGCACTAGAATGGTATCCGATCACTGAACAAGAACATAGTACATCTCCTAGTCCAGGGAAATGTTTATATGTAGTGCGGATTCATCAAAAGTTTCCCCAACAGGAAGATTTTATTAGCGATTGGGTAAGCATCACAGTTGTTTGACAAAAATTGAAAATTACCTGAAGGGGTAATAACGAAACGCACTTTTGTCAAGTACTCAAATCTACGATCTTGATCATCAAAAACATTGGTAAAATTAATCTGAATCTTGACTGATATGTTCAGTAGTCCATCCTTGGGATGGAGCAATCAGTACCTGCAAGATCTTATCAGGATTGTTGAAATCACCGACAATCCGTCGGGCAGGCAAAGGCCAAACTCGAAGGAGTGTCGGTGTCGCTGAAATTTGATTTTCTTCTGCCTGCTCCGGGTGCTTGAAAATATCAATAATTTTTAGGCTATAAGGATGACGAAGAGAATTCTCTAACAACTGGTGTAGGTTCTTGAGAATATCTTCAGTTGTCTCACTATGCCCGGAAATAAATAAGCGAAGTACATAACCGACAGTACTTTGTGAGCCAGATTTAGGCGAAATCACCCTAGACTGGGAAGTAGATAGCGGTAACGATCGCAAATTGTTCGCTCTATCTTTTGTTCCTAAGGCATCCGATGCGTCTAGTTTTACTCTAGCTGCCTGTGTCCCTCTACCTTGATCAGCTATGTTATCAGGCAAAGGCAATTCTTGCTGTAATGATAGTGCTACATCTTGGTTAGCCAAATTTACTCTGGTAGCATATTCTACAGTTGAAGTACTCGAGTAAGGTTCAACCTGATTCTCAGCTCTCCTATCAGAAGAGTAAGAGTAGGAAAATCTCTGAGTCTGATCAAAGCGTACGATTAAGTCATGATCTTGCCAGAGTTGGGGAAACTGATGGCGATAAGTTTCCAACACCATCGGCTCCCACAACTCTTGTTGCCAGGAAGCTACCTGCCATACTAGATTACTGGTACTAAACAAAGCACTCAGTAATGCCTGATGATGTTGCACCGGGCGATAAAGTTCTGCTGCTGTTCGCAGTTGCTTCGTTCTAGGATCTAGCCATTTATCAATAGTTGCAGTATACCCAGGTATCAAAAAATGAGGTGGTTCTGGCAAACCCAATATGTCTTGGAGAGCAGCACACAGATGCAGGTGCCAGCGAACCTGCTTACTGGGATCAATACAATAAATTAAATCCCCCCCAGGTGTAAAGAGGGCAATCCCTTTAAATAGCTGGGGTAAGGACGGTTTGTTTTCACTCAAGGCAAGCAGCTCAAATTCTTAGACTCTACCTCGTAACATCATTGCCATTTCATTCTGGGTGGGGGACATTTCTAAGGCAGTTTCCTCAGTAATACGTCCTTCTTGATACAGATTAAAGAGAGACTGATTCATGGTGATCATGCCATCATATTCACCATCCTCCATCAATGGTGTAATTTCGTCGTATTTGGCATCTCGAATGTAATCCTTAATTGCTTCAGTATTAACTAGGATGTCATGGAAAGCAGCACGTTTACCATCGGTGGTACGGCATAAACCCTGGGAAATGATCGCCACTAGAGATTCAGCAAGTGCTACTCGCATCGCGTGCTGTTCTTCAGCAGAGTAAAGATTGAGAAGTCGCTCAATGGATTTGACAGCACTGTTAGTGTGCAACGTTCCCATTACTAGGTGACCGGTCTGAGCGGCTTTTAAGGCAGTGTTGACAGTTTCTTTATCCCGCATTTCCCCAATTAAGATGATATCAGGGTCTTCCCGTAAAGAAGCTTTGAGGGCGTTATCAAACTTTAAAGTATTGATTCCCACTTCTCGTTGCTTAATCAGAGATTTACGGCTTGTATGTACAAATTCAATTGGGTCTTCAATGGAGATGATATGCTTGGGCATCTCCTTATTCACATAATCCACCATCGCAGCCATGCTAGTGGATTTACCTGAACCTGTAGGTCCAGTAATTAAAATCAGACCTTTGTGTTCATGGCAAATATCCCTGAACACTAATGGCAGACGTAGCTGCTCAATGGTCAAGATCTTAAGGGGAATTAAGCGCATGACCATTGCCGGTCCGGTTAGGGTATCAAAGATATTGATCCGCACACGGGCAAAATCGTACTGAGTTGCCCCATCAAATTCCAGATTATCTTGAAAGCGCCGAACTTCTTCATCTGTCAAGACTTCGTGGAGCCAGCACATAAATGTTGTCCGATCCGTTTCCGGGAAGTTAGTGATCTCCATTTCACCACGGTTACGGATACGGGGTTTTTCGCCAACACCCATATGGATATCGGAATATGCATTGTCGTAAGCATAACGAACGAGCTTCGCTAAAGTTGGCTGCCCATCTGGGAGAGTAGGACGAGGCGATCGCTTTTGGGTTCGACGGTCTGATGTCCTGGATACAGCAGCAGTTTGCCCTGGGGCGGCTGGACGAGGGGGAGGTGGTGCAACGGCTCCCGGTTTACCACCTCTTGCTGCTATTGGCATAGTTTGTGCAGACATTACTTCCGTTGGCTCTGCAGATGTCACTCCACTCCCTTGGTTTCTTTTTGCTGATTGGGGCATAGTTTGGGAAGGCATTGCTTGGGTTGCTTCCGAAGCAACAGTCCTGGGAGTATTACCCCTCGGTGGTGGTGGTGCCGGTGGAACACGAGGTGGTGGGCTCGGTGGACGCTGTGAGTCTGTCATCTTGAAAAACTCGCTGAATACTCCCGTTATAACCCTAAGGCGATTGGGGAGAGGAAAGCGGGGCGAGATTTACCACCTTCCAAAGAACACATTTTGCTTGAACTACTTGGTTGTAGAGCTTAGGACTTGCTACTAGAAGTGATTGTACTAACTATTGTTAATAATATTCCTTAACTTGAGAATTCAATATCATCTATTCACCACAAGATTAATCAATCTATTTGTCATTATCTTAAATGTTACCGATGAAACTCCCAGAAAATGACTAATTACCAACTGATTTGTCCTGTGCAACTCGCTGGTAAAAATTATGAGAATAATATCCCAAAAATATAAGAAATGTTAAGTGATCTCTGGCGGCATTGTCCGTAAGTATGAAAGACCAATTATTTGTAGTTCAGTTGATTTGCTCATAACAGTGAAAACCAAGACTAGTTAAGACTTATAGCTATCAAAAGATATTCGAGTTTGGTTTTTCCTTGAACTTATAGTCCTTGTAACAATTACTAGGGGTTGTGAATCATAAATATTTGGCAGTGAATGTAAATTTTTCTGAATATCAGCTCATTTTACCCAAGACTATCTCTATACTGTTCTTCATCGCCCTTTAATTGAAAGGGTTTCATTGAAGGATTTTGCGGAAAATTTCATTAAAAAAAAATAAAGGAGAAACAATCATGGAACTGACCTCAAGAGAAGGTTTGGCGAAGACTTATTCTTTAGCAATGGTCAAAAGCTTTTTAATTTGGACTTTTACATTGGGAGTTTGCTTGTTGGTCGTCGGTTTTCCATTGATCGTCTTAATGGTCACAATCGGCGTTATGATGGCGATTACCCTACAAGCAGTTTTACCAATGAGTGCTGTTTTGTTGGTGGCAAGTACACTGGTTGGAGCCAACGTTTTGGCTGTTGTACTGGGTGCTGGGATTTTAACTTTGAAAGGTATTCGTCCTCAGGAAGTTAGTTGGTTAAGCTGGTTGCACGGTGAAGCTAATGTTCTACACACTCCTGTTTATGCAGCTTGCCCACTCACTTGTGATATTCAACAATAGAAATTAAATACACTCAAAATTATGGATGAGTTAGAAACACTCACCGATGTTGCAGGGGAGGGGCGGCATTTAGTTGCCCCTATATTTTTTTAAGAAAGGGAGTAGGGAATAGGGAATGGGGAATATAAATTGGTAACAAATTTATCATGAGTTAGGTAGATAAGAACAGGCAAGATGCCTGTTCCACAGGATTTTTGTCAAACTCTTACTAATGACAAATAACAAATGACAAACAACAATTGTTTACCTGTCTACAGAACCCATAATGATATCAATGCTACCGAGAATTGCCATAATATCGGCAACCTTCATACCTCGTAGGAGATTAGGCAGAATTTGCAGATTGTTAAAATCTGGTGCGCGAATTTTCCAACGCCAGGGAAAGACATTATCATCACCAATGATAAAAATACCCAGTTCACCTTTGCCAGATTCCATACGAACATAATGCTCACCAGCAGGAATCTTGAAAGTAGGAGCAATTTTCTTACCTTGGAACTGATAGTCAAAATCATTCCACTGGGATTTTTTCCCTTCGGCCATACGCTTGGCTTCTAGGTTCTCGTAAGGACCACCAGGTAGTCCTTTCAATCCTTGACGGATAATTTTGATTGACTCCCGCATCTCCCGAATACGTACCAGGTAACGGGCGAAGCAATCACCAGCAGTTTCCCACTGTACTTCCCAGTCGAAGTCGTCGTAGCATTCATAGTGATCTACTTTACGTAAGTCCCACTTAACACCAGAAGCTCGCAGCATAGGGCCAGAAAGACTCCAGTTAATTGCTTCTTCCCGGCTAATAGTACCAATGCCTTCAACCCGGCGACGGAAGATGGGATTGTTGGTGATTAAGCGCTCGTACTCGTCAATTTTTGGGTCAAAATAGTCACAGAAGTCTTCGCACTTATCTACCCAACCGTAGGGTAAATCAACAGCAACACCACCAATACGGAAGTAATTATTATTAATCAATCGCTGTCCTGAAGCAGCTTCCCACAAGTCATAAATTAGCTCCCGTTCCCGGAAGATGTAAAAGAAGGGTGTCTGAGCACCAACATCCGCCAGAAATGGTCCGAGCCACAAAAGGTGATTGGCAATCCGATTCAACTCCAGCATAATCACCCGGATATAGCTGGCCCGTTTAGGTACCGGAATATCTGCCAATTGTTCTGGAGCATTAACGGTAATTGCTTCATTGAACATCCCCGCTGCATAGTCCCACCGACTAACGTAGGGGACATACATAACATTGGTGCGGTTCTCAGCAATTTTCTCCATACCCCGATGCAAGTAACCCAGCACCGGTTCACAATCAATCACATCCTCTCCGTCGAGGGTGACAATTAGGCGCAAAACGCCATGCATGGAGGGATGATGGGGACCCATGTTGAGCACCATGGGGTCGGTTCTAGTCTCGATTCTAGTCTCGATTTTTGGCATATATTGATCGGTTGCCCTAACTTTTAGCTGTTAGCTTATTATCTATCGGTGTATGCCGGAGTGGTTGCTCCATTGAATTTAGGTAGTATACCCATCAATAAAGCTAATTACTCAGCGCTAACCTTATGTTGATTTTTGTTGCACTGTTTTTAATTATACGAATACAGGGGCTCAATGGTTATTGGTCATTCTAGATATTAGGACTATAGTGGTAACCTCTCGAGAAAAAAGGCAGGAGGCAGGAGGCAGGAGGCAGGAGGTGAGGGAGGAGGTAGGAGGTAGAAAGAAGAAAGGAGATATTGTTTCTCCCATTCAATTGGGGGTGTGAAGCACTCCTTGGGAGCTCTCGACAAAACCCTCCCCTATCAATGATGCGATCGCCTATAGCACCAGCGTAGCTGATCGCATACGCTACTGATATACCCTAGACCTCTTACGAAAATTTCGATATGCAACGTAGAGATATACATCAGCTTAAGAGCTATCCAAAAATCGGCTTTGCTACATTAATTACCTGCCTGGGTATTGTACTTACTCCTCGCGTATCCCTAGGTGCGACTATTACCCATTCTGAATTATCTCCTTCTGCTCAGGGACATGGTTTCGATGAGATAGGAATTGCTCGCCAAATAGCTAATCAGCCTACGGAATCAAAAGAGCCAGTAGTTCCTGCTCCTCTAGCTCCTTTACTTCCTCCCTCTCGGTATTGCTCTACTTACCTCTTGCCTCGTTCTCGGTTGTTTACTCATCCTCGTATTACTACTAGACCTAGACATAGATTGATTGGCCGTAACTTTTCATCAAAAGACCGAATTTTAAGTAAGATTGCCCTCCAGTATGCATCAATAGGTCAATCTGACCAATCACTCCAGAGTGCCCAAACTATTGAAGACGAATATACCAAAGCTAATACCCTGGTGGAGATAGCTCAGGTTTACATAGAAGCAGGAGAACCACAACTAGCTACTCCCATCCTCTCCCAAGCTCTACCGATTGTCCAAAACCTTGAGGCAGAGGATGAATATACCAAACGAAATACACTGGTAAAGATAGCTCAGCTGTACATAAAAACAGGAGAACCACAACTAGCCACTCCTATCCTTGCACAAGCTCTACTGATTGTCCAAAACCTTGAGGGAAATGAATATACCAAAGCTAATACCCTGGTAAAGATAGCTCAGCTGTACATAGAAGCAGGAGAACCACAATTAGCTACTCCTATCCTTGCCCAAGTTTTACCGATTTTCCAAAATCCTGAGATAGATGAATATACTAAAGCTGATTTACTGCCGAAGATAGCTCAGCTGTACATGGAATCAGGAGAACTACAGCTAATCCTCTCCCAAGTTCTACCAATTGTCCAAAACCTCGAAACGGACAATCAGCGAACAACTCTACTAACGGCAATAGCTCTTAAGTTAGCTGAAGCTGGACAACTGCCCCAAGCGTTGCAAGTAGCCGATACTCAAAAAACAGAATATGAGAAAGTCAATACCCTAGTTGAAATAGCAATCAAGTTAGCTCAAATAGGACAAGTATCCCGTGCTCTAGAAGTTGCCCAAGGATTGGAAGAATCTAGTGAGCTTAGGGTATTGTCTGCGATCGCAGACCAATATATCAAAACTGGACAATACAACCAAGCCATCCAATTTGCCCAAAACATCGATGATTACTGTAACCGAGCGAACATATTGCACAAGGTAGTTGGTTATTTACTCGATGCCGAACAATATGACCTCACCTTACAGAATGCTCAGACTATTGAGTATAGACCGACAAAAGATAGAGCCTTGCTGGACATCGCTATCAAATTGGCAGAAGCCGGACAATTTGATAAAGCTCTGCAAGTTGCCCAAAATATAGAGTCTGCTTCAAGCCAAGCTGACGCGCTCACTCAGATAGCTACCCAATTAGTTGAGGCAGGACAACAGAGTAAAGCCTCAGAGGTTTTGTCTCAAGCTTTGGAGATTGCAGAATCTCTCAATACTAAACCTGTACCTATCAGGAGAGAATATGTACTACCACGTCGATCAACACCACGATTTGAATTAACACCACTACCTGAATTTCCACCACTACCTGAATTACGTGAATTTACGCCACCACCTGAATTAACCCAACCGACAAAATAGTTGTTCTAGAACACCGATTCAGTATTGGAGAGAAACCGGGTTTCTCGTGAGGACAACAATGAAATATCAGCATTTTTTGCCAAGGAACCCGGTTTCACCAATCGACGCTCTAGGTGAAAGAGTTCGAGCAATTTTTTGGTAATCTAATCATTTGGAAGTTTAATTTGCTTAAAACTCGCCGCCCACTGCCGATCGCAGCTTTATTCCTCTTCTTCTTCACCCTTACCCTCATTGTTGTGCTCTCTGTCAACAAACTAGTGATGACACCTCCACCCCAGCTGCTAACTGATCCATTTTTGCAACTACCCACTGAAAATTCGGTAAGAGTCGTTTGGTTTACGGAGTTTGCCGGTTCTAGCCATACTGTCTCCTACGGAGAGGGACTTAAGCAAAGTGCGATAGCTACTACTACCAAACTCAGTCGCACTCGTGAAGACCAAAAATCCCAAGTAGGCAAGCAGACACCAACAAATCAGATTTACCAAAAACCGATGATGCGGGATATCTGGCGTCATGAGGCAGTAGTGGGTGGACTGAGTTCTGGTAAGCGGATTCCTTATCAGGTAACGAGCATTACTGAAGATGGACAGCAAGTGAGTAGTAACCAGTTTACCCTTACAGCTCAACCCAAACCACAGACACCACTGAAAATTCTGTTAACCTCTGATCATCAGTTGATGCCGATGACAGCAGCCAATCTTCAGAAGGTGGCTGAAACTATGGGGCAAGTTGATGGGGTTTTCTTTGCTGGTGATTTAGTAAATGTTCCCGATCGCGCCTCGGAATGGTTTGATGATAATCGAGGAGGTGCATTTTTTCCTTCTCTCCAAGGTCGTGGTAACTACCAATTAGATCAAGCTGGTGTTAAGACGGCTTACACTGGTGGTGAGTTGATTCAACATGCGCCACTGTTTACCGCGATCGGGAATCATGAGGTAATGGGGCGTTTTTCCCTAGATAGTAACTTAAATGAGCAGTTCAATGACCCTTTTCCCCGTGCTGTTGCCCAACAGTTTTATCAAAACCATGCCCAGCAATTGAATCCCCAGAATGACTTCAATTTACAGCAAACTTGGTTGAAGAATAATTCTTTTAATATTGACACCTACAGCGAGATCTTTACCCTACCTCAAAATCAATTTGGTGGCGAGAAGTATTACGCCCTCACTTTTGGGGATGTTCGTTTAGTCGTGTTGTACATTACCAATATTTGGAGAACTCCCAGTCTGAAAACTGATGCTAGGGGCAGATATCGGGAACGGGAAGCAGATTTGAACCATCCAGATAAGTGGGGGTATGGACAGCATATCTTTGAGTCAGTTGCTAAAGGTAGCCCTCAATATAATTGGCTACAGTCAGAGTTAAATAGCCCAGAGTTTCAGCAAGCGAAGTATAAAGTTGTAATGTTTCACCATCCGCCCCATTCTTTGGGTGATAATATTGTGCCAGCTTATACTGACCCGTTGCAGCTAATTGAACGGGATGCTGAGGGAAATATTCAAGGAGTACGTTATGAGTATCCTAAAGCCAAAGATTACATCATTCGTGATGTGATGCCCTTGCTGGAAAAAGCAAGAGTAGAGTTAGTATTTTATGGTCACTCCCATCTCTGGAACCGTTTTGTCAGTTCTAGTGGCATACATTTTCTGGAATCTTCTAATGTAGGCAATACTTACGGTGCTGCTCATCTCAGTAACAAACAGCGTTCAGTACCAACAGGTTATCGGGAAGAGTATACGGCTTTAGGAGATCCTAATGGTTTAGAACCAGTGATACCTACCCTATCTCCGCTGCTGGGAGGAGACAACCAAACTTTGCCTTATATTGCTAGTAACGATATCACTGTTTTTAGTATCTTGGACACCGGTACTGGTAAAGTTAGTAGCTATCGCTTTGATACCCGGCATCCGGAATCAGAGGTAGTAAAATTTGATGAATTTAGCTTGAAACCGAAGAGCTCTCAGAGATTTTAAACCAAATTTATCAATTATCAATTATCAATTATCAATTATCAATTATCAATTCACTCATAATCTAGTAAAATCTGTACCCAGTTGGGTGGTCGAGGAATCGGATTACCTAACCTATCAAACATAAGTAAGGCGACAATATGCACAACGAATAAGTAAACAATATTGTTGATCAAAATCATTACCACTGCGATCGCTTGAATCAAAGTTAAACTTGGCTCAATGAGTAAACCCAGTTTCACAAATCCCCACTCTGCCAATTCGGTAACCTGACTCATGAAGTAAAGCCAGACATCTTCCCCCAAAAGAATCGAGAATAGCCAAAGCTTAAAGAAAACTCCAAAACTCCCAATTAATGTACCAGTGCTAATGGAAAATAGCCAACTAGCTTGGCGTTTCCACAATGCTCCCAGTTGGACTCCCATGATCCCAAAAGGGATAAAAAAGATAATACTACGGGTTGGCCCCATTAGTACCGACAATAATAACCCTGAAACTAGGGCTGCCATCCAAGATGCCCGGTTTCCCCACCGCATATAGACTAAGGCAATGGGTATTGGGAAAAAAATCTTGAGTAATGGTCCTAGGGGGAAGTAATAATTAATTAGCCAAATCAAACTGGCGGTACTAGCAAGAAAAGCTGTTTCCACCATAGCTAGAGGCGCTTCAGGGCTAGACGGCAAACCTTTTGTCTCCCGGTATTCTTTCCCCTTACTTAAAAGATAATCCTTCTCAGAAGCTGTTGGTGAGGTGTCAAAATCAACAACACCCGCTGCATCAGAATTTTCCCTTAAGGACTCCTCCTCTGATTTTAAAGACTTTTTTTTACTTTCCCCGGAAGGATCAGGGTGAGAAGCTTGGGAATAATCAAAAGAATCGCTCATGCAGATTTAGCTGAAACAGCGAGAAGCCCCGTAATCTACCACGAGGTTGGAGACGGGGAATGTCGGCGTAGCTTTGTCTTAAGCTATCACCAGTAAATTAAGGCTTAAGCAATAATCCGCTCTAAGGCATTAACATCCGGGATATACATGATATCGTGTTCCCGTTTAATCAGACCCTTTTTCTCTAGTTTAGTCAATACCCGTGTGACTGTCTCCCGCGCCAGTCCACTGAGGCTGCTTAACTCTCTGTGGGGTAAGTTGGGAATTTCTGTTCCTTGTTGTTTTAATTGTCCCTGTCCCTCTGCTAAAAACAGTAAGGTATCTGCTACCCGTGAGGTACTATCTGACTCCCGCAAGCGGAGACGCCGGTTAACTTGACGCAGACGTTTTGCCATCAGCTGAGACAAGCGGAAACCGGCTAAAGGATCAGAATGAATCAACTGAAGGAAATCCTGGGATGGAATGCTACCAATCGTTGTGGGAGTTAGGGTAATCACATCTGTTGAACGAGGAACCTCATCCAACGCCGCCATTTCACCAAAGATTTCTCCTCTGCCAAGAATATTTAGGGTCACCTCTTTACCATCAAGATTATAGGTGCGAATTTTGGCCCAACCCTCCATTATAAAGTATACAGAGCCTCCCCAGTCATTTTCCAGCAAAATTACTCGATTAGCCGGATGGCTTCGGGTAACAACATTGGCTGTTGCTTGCTCCACATGCTTACTTGATAAACCATCAAAAAGAGGAGAAGCACAAATCAATTCATTAGCACTAGAATTCATTTCATGTGAGCTGTATCGGTCGTCCATTAGATCATGAGCACATTGTAAACACCGTGGGCAGATAGATACTCATCTATCAAATAAATTGAGGCATGAGACTTTGCTCATTTGACTTAGGCAGAAAATAACCTAAATAAACAAACAATTTTGCCTCAAGCACTTCACCAACTTTCCACGATAAGCCAGAATGGCGGATGCAGCTAGAGTTTCCTCACACATGATGACTCTACCACTCCGGAGGTTTCTTCAAGCGCTAATCCATCTGGAGAACATAAGGCAATGATCGAGGAGTAGGTACATAAGACTATTATCCTCTATCTTGCTATATATCTAAAAATTCTGCTCCTAAGAGAGGTTGCAGATTCTTAAGAGCGCCTGACCGGCAGCGCGCCACCCCCGATGAATAGAAAAAACAAACGAAATCCTCTTCCCTTCTGCCTCCTGCCCTCTGCCTCCTGCCTTCTTTCTTCAGAGAAGTGTTTAAATTCATACGTGTTGTTTGCTGAACCTTTGGTGAACTAGCTGCTGGAGTATGAAGTTTAGCTCACGATAGACGTACTCAATTATACTATTTTTGAGAACAACTTTCCGTAAAAAGCTAGACTAATGAGCGTCTCAGAGTAGTCAGGAGGTATGATGGCTATTACGCAAAGTTTCTTAAATTCACTTTTTCTGGGCAAAATTCCACCGTGACTTCTGAGAAGGATATTCAATCCCTAATCTCTGATATTGACAGCCTCTTACCTCAGGCTGACTCTTCTTTCCTCTCGTCTGAGCCTAGGGATGTTGACAATTTATACCAAGTCTTGGTAAAATACCGCAGCTTCTTAGTTTATCTAATATCACATAATTCGGTTGCAACCCCTGAAAACCCCGCTACACCGGTTCAGCAACAACACCAAGAAACAGGAGAGCAGGTGTTGCAAGTGGTTACCCAACAAATGAATTGTTTGCGAGCTGATTTGCTCACTCACTTACAAACAGACTTAGAAGCTTTGCGTCAACAGCGGGAGTCTCTGGTTAGGGAAATTCAGCAACTAGAAGAAACTCATAGGCAGCTAAATCTTCTCGATGAGCAAAAAACCCTACAACAGCAGCAACTTATTTCAGAGTTTTCCCAAAAATTAATCAATCGCTGTAGTGTCAATTTGAGCTACAAACTAGCTCAAATTTTAGGTAATTGGGAGGGGCGCTTACTCAGCGATACGTCACTAACTCCAATAAGAATCCCAACTTCTACTAACAAATCTGGGGTGGAGGGGCTGAGTTTATCAGGAGAAACTAGCGAGCAACTAGGGCAGATACAAAAAAATTCTGACCAAATGTTGAGTAATCTAGATGCTAACCAGCGGTTAGTCTTTGAAGCACTACAGAGTAATCTTGAGAGTTATCAGCAATCTTTGTCTCAGAGTATGGCAAAGATGCATAATTTAGGTTCTCAAGTGGAAGTATTGTTTACAGAATTTTTTGAGCGTCTGATAAAGCAATTGTTGCCATCTGATGTGCTGCTTCCTACCAATCAGATGGCTACCAGTCAACCAGACTACCAAACGCTGTTGCCCAACAATGACTTGAGTATGAGGGAGCAACAAAGAGCAGATTTGACTCTTGGTTTGATCCTAGAGCCGAATTCCTTGCTGGGATCACAGATGAGTCTGCAACTCCCCCCACCAGAAAGTCAAATTGATCCCGTTGCTAGAAACCAGATTGCTGGCAAGGATGACAAGGAAATATCAGCATCTCCCCCAAATCAACCCGGTTTCTTGACTGATTCTCTAGATTCAGGAACCCTTAACTCCCAAAAGTTGGATATTGAAGAATTATATTGGGAAAATTTGGGCATCGAGCTGGATAATAACGATGAGATCAATACTCTCATCCAGTTGGATATCGATGAGCAAGAGGAAGTATTGAGTGAATACTCTTTATTATCCTTACCGGAAGAGAGACACATACCAAGTTCCTTGGAAAGCCAGGCTCCAGATGCTTCCCGCCATCACCAGGAAATCGATGATTTGTATGCAACTTTGTTCGGTACAGATGCTTTAAGTACAACAGTCGGGTTAGATGAATCAGACTCACCTCCTCCATCGTCTGATAGTAGTTTAGATGAGACTACACTAGGGGAAAGCGAAGGAGCTCCTGATGGAGTTAGTGGAGCAACCTCAGAAGTATCGAAGTTAGGGGTAGTGAACTTAGCTTTGCTAGAAAAATTTGTAGCGGATACTTCGACAGAAGATGTTTTATTTGAAGGATTTGGAGATCCCGCTGCTGAGGTTAACCAACCACCAACCCAAGAATTGTCCTTGGGGCACCCAGAAGAATCCTGGGAGGTTTTATTTTTTGAAGATTCAGCTACGGAGTTACCTAGGGAAGATAATTTAGCTCAACCCCCTCAGACTTTCTCCTCAACAACCAACTCAGTAACTACTCAGGAGTCAGCAGGAGTTGAATCTATTACCAAGCTAACGGATTTGCTCGAGCAGATGGGCTTGAATGACGCTGCTTTGCCAGGAATTACCGATGAAGCATTAGCAGAGGAGCTATCTAATACCGATTTGCCAGCATCTGTACTGTCTCCCAATACCCAAATAAAGTCCCAATACCCAACAGCTGAAGCTGAAACCCAAAGTAGTCTAGCTGAAGAACCCTATATTCCTGCCTCTAAAGATGAGATTTTGCTAGCAGAGGATGAATTGGATAGCGCTTCAGACAGGGAAATTGTACTTGATCCCAATACAATGCAGCAGTTGAGTGAAGATCTTGATCATTTTGAAGAGGATAAGACTCAGGCTCTTCCAACTCAGGAGGAAGAATCTTCAACTACTGCTACAACTGAGAATTTAGCCAATCAGCAGCCACCTAGGTTCAGACGCTCGGAGGAGTTATTAGCAGAAGATTGGGAAGAGTTATCCCTCCAGGATGAAGGGGAAGGGATTAAAGTAGTTAGGGATGAAACCAGTTTTAACCTTTCCACATCAGAAGCATCCGAATTAATTGAGTCCAATTTTGACTCAGATTTATTTCCCCCAGAAATACCGGATCTAGACCAGCTAAACTTGGTAAACAATGTTGGTATTGATTCCACTACTAGTGAAACAGAAGGAAGTGATGACAGCAACACTTACCCCATCGAAGAAGTAGTAGAAAGCAGTTTAGTCCCAGATGAAGATAGTACAAATATACCAGAGGATCTACTCCCGATTGATGATGAAACTTTTACTGAGATTTTTATTGAGATGTTACACGAGCAGCCACAGCCAGATTCAGATGTTTCCCCCGATGAGGAGGGATAGGGAGATGGGGAGCTGGGGAGATAGGGAGATGGGGATATGGGGATACACGGATAAAGAGATACAGGAAAGACATTCTCAATTAGCAATTAACAATTAACAATTAACAATTAACAATTAACAATTAGCAATTTTCAAATGACTAACAACGCCGTCTGGTACTTAGGGATTGATTTTGGTACTACTGGTGTTTCCGCTGTCTTATTGAACTACTCCAGTGGTCAGCGCTACCCTATATATTGGTTGAGGGAATTACCAACTAGGAGTTCACAAGAATCAACTCCCAGTTCTGATAAAGCTATCTTTCGCTTACCAGCAGTAACTTACTCAGGTTTAGGAGCTAGGGAGTTATTTGTTCAGCTACCAGCGAAACCAGGGGTTGCAAGTTCCTTAACATCTAAAATAACTAGTAACCAGCCAGGAATTTTCCTGCAACATTTTAAACCCTATTTAAATATCACCATTCCCTACTACTATCCTCAGACTCGTCAGTGGGAACCAAAATTACAACTGCATTCTCAACAGCAAGTTACCCTCTATGGGTTAAGGCGAGCTTTTCAAGCATTGTTGACAAAGTTGACACCAAAGGCAGCACAACCGGAGTCAGATATCACAGTAGGAGCTGTTGGTTTGAAGGCAGAACTCCTGAAGAATGTCTTAGGAAAATTAGAGGGTGTGATTATTGGCTCTCCAGCAGCTTGGGGAGATACCTACCGCTTAAATTTGCGGGAAGCCTTACTCTCAGCCAAACTAGTGAAACAACCAGAGCAAATTTTTTTCCTGGAAGATGCGATCGCACCAATCCTAGCTGGTATAACTAGTTTTAATGCCGATGCTCAGAACCAAGGGACAACAGACAATAACCCTCCAAATAACTGGCAAGATGGAACCTTGGTACTCAATGCTGGTGCAACCACAACGGAACTGGCTTTAGTTAATTTACCGGAAGATTTAGACAATCTAACCTACCACGATTTTGGTGTTCTCAGTTGGCATTATGCTGGTAGTGCCATTGAGCAAGATATTTTTTGTCAGTTGCTGTATCCCCAACTTTCCCAAGAGCAGAAACAGCAGCTGGCGTTACCGGATGATTTAGAATTACCTCTACCAGCTCAACCTGATCAATTAAAACGCGATCGCTTAACCTTAGTTTTACATAGTTCTCCCCTAGGTCAAGCACTCCTGAAAGCTTCTGGTTACCTCAAGCTAATTTTGCAACAAAAAGCAGAATTCACTTTAAACTTAAGCAGTCACCAGTGGCTAGTAAAGCGTCAAGATTTAGAAGCCAAGGTACTCAAACCCTTCCTCAAAGAGCTCAATCGACAGCTGAATAACCTGTTGGTTAAAACAGGCATTTCAGAACAAGGGATTTATCAAGTCTTCTGTATCGGTGGTACTGCTGGTTTTAAATTGCTCTCAAAGTGGCTACAAGCAAAATTCCCCAATGCTACCCTGATTCAGGATTCTGATTCCCCAACCGGCAGCTGGGTTGCTACTGGATTGGCAACCTTACCTCTTTATCCCCAAGTATTAAATCGTAACCAGCACCAGTACAATGATTACTTTCTGCTGTTGGAACTACTGCGTGCTTTCCCTCAGACTAAAAGTGAGGATTCCCGTCAGCTTAGAAACGGGGTTGCTGGTGAAAGAGACAACAAAATATCAACATTTTCGCAGAAACCTGATTTCTTAACTGATGCTCCAGTATCTTCCTTAACCAAAGATACCACTTCACCATTGGTCGATCGTCCCTACAGTATTCAGGAAATTATGCAGCGATTAGAGCGTCGGGGTTTGAATACTAGAGTTTGTTACGAGCGTCTTGTTCGTTTGCTTGAAGGTGAGTTACCAGATGGTTTAGTCCCTTCAGCCAACCATACTAACTTACTTGCGATCGCTTCCCAGCAAAATTCTCACTACCTGCAAGTTGCTGCTACTGGACTATTTTCTGAAGAAGAGAATCAGCTTTATCACCTCAATCTCCAACAACAAGAGCGTTTGTGGGAATATTTGGATCTGATTCTATCTGGAACTTATCAACAATTTAAGGAACCGACGATTGTTAAATTTAGAATTTAGAATTGTTGTTTGTTGTTTGGGAACTAAAATATAAAGTCCCCATAGCGATCGCAAATCTTGTAGTTAGGGCTTGCTGAATAAGTCGTAATTTTCGGGTTTGAATAGGTGGTAGGTGGTAGGTGGCAGGTGGTAGGTAAGGTATTAGGTATTAGGTGTTAGGGAATTTTCCACGAAAGTGCAAGGTTTTTGAGCCCATCGATACAATTTCCTTGCACTTATTTGGCAAAAAAAGGATTGAAACCTTTATATACCAACGCTCCTGCTTTTATACAGCAAGCCCTAGTTAACTTAACTCAATGTAGGTTGGGTGGAACGAAGTGAAACCCAACAGTTATCGAGATTTTGTTGGTAGTACTTAAGTACTTAATTCTCATGCTGAGGTGATCGTGAAGCATCTGAGCCGTCTGAAGATCCTTCGCTACCGCTCAGGATGACATAATTTCGTGACAGTAAGTAAGCCTTAATTTCACTTTATTCTATTGAATCAAAATCACTGCCTCTTCAGCTTTAGAGTTTAGCGCCTTCTTCAACTCCTGTCCAATTCTCTCATTTAGCTCCTCAAAAGCCTCATGATTCTCCGTCAATTGCTCTCGAAAAACCCTCTCTAACTCCGGGTTTATTTGCTCACAAATAGAGTCTAACTTGTTGTCAGTTAATATAAAAGGACGACTCCATCCAGGAATATCTAACTTAGACTTAATTGCCTCTTGGGTTTTACTGCGAGTTATTTCTACTCCCGCTGCAACTACAGAAACACCATAAACCAGTATAATTGGCCAAGTAAAATGACCTGTAAGAATCAGAGCAACGAGACTACCAATAGTACCTCCACCAATCACGACATTGAGAATAAATGCTACCGTATCAGCTAGGATAGTATCTCCAATTGATAATTCTGGATTCACCACAGCCGGGTTAATCCCTTCTTCAAACCTTAAACTACTTCTGGGTATCTGAAATCTTTGACAAATGGGGTCAGTTTCTGCGGCTAAGTCAGATTGGATTTTACTATTAAACCAAGTAATTGATTGATTTTTGATAATTTGCTGCACTCGCTCACTAGTAATCCATTCCTCTGCCTGCTGCTTCATACGGTTTTCTAAATTGCCTAAAGTCCCTTACTTTGTTATTCCGCCAGTCCTTTCAAGTTAGGTTTAACGGCATTTTCAATTAAACCCTCTGATAAGGGTTTAGTTAAAAGTTCAATTAATTCGGGAATATGTTTGGAAATCAGTTCTTTGAGCTTACTGGTGTCGAAGCGTTGATTAATTTCGGTTTTAAATGCAGCTGCTCGTAAATCCCATCTTCCTACCCTTGCTAAACCCAAAGCAATACACCGTTCCGGTTCTGGATCCGGGCGAACTTGAGACTTAGGTTCCGGAAAGATTTGCTCACAAAGTTGACGGGTAAACTGCATACGAGATGCACCACCAGTCCATCAGCACTACCTTTGGCACAATATCCTCTTGCTCCAGGGTTTCTTTCCCTTCAATCACTGCTTCACTAAAAGCTCCAATCCAACTTTTGCCATTTAGTTCAACTAAAGGCTGGTTTAAAATCTCCTCCATTATCGCTTTGTTAACTTGAGGAACAAAGTAAATCTGCTCATTAATTGACTCAAAACCCCGGGCAAAGGATTGGGGATTGCTATAGAGTTGTTCGTTAGAAAAGTAATCTTCTTTGGCTTTGCGGCAGGCAAGTTGGCAACGAGCTTTATGATGGGGATACTCTTCAAACACCCATTCAAGTATTTCTTTATCCTCATGGTTAGCAAAGGTGCGGGCAAAAATTGCCTGATCAATTAGGGAAGCTCCCAAGGTGTTACTGCCAAAATCCATTGGTATTTCATGCAAACTCTTAACTAAGGTAAAATCTGTAGTTGAAGAACCAATATCAACAATCAATACCGAAGATTTGAGTTTGTCATAGCCCAGTTTTCCAGCTTCCTTGGCTTGCATGAAAGCTGCTCGTGACTCAGGAACAACGCTAACTAAAGGAATACCGGCTTGATGAGCTAACTTTTGGTATTCCTGGCGATCGATCACCGACCATCCAGAAGGACAACCGATAAAAAATTGACTATCTTTTCCACCCTCAATCTGTTTATTTTCTTGCAAAAGATGGTAACACTTTTCTAGAAAATGATGAATTGTTTGCCGATAATTAGCATCATTATCTGGTCTTTGCTTAAAAAGCAATTTCCAGTTTGGTCACTCCAACTTGAATTAATGCTTGTTCCCCTACTAGGTAACCCAAATCAGGATGCCAACCTAGGGCAGTAATTTGTACTTTCTTATTATTAATCTCTAGCATATCTGGTGGTTCAATGCTCTCCACTCTCGCCTTAGCTACAGCGGTTTCACCATGCCCCAAATCGAATCCAATTGTTTCTAGAACTTGCATAATATTAATTGTTAATTGTTAATTGTTAATTGTTAATTGCTAATTGCTAATTGTTAATTGGGTTTGTACATAGGACTTTATCTTGTCATCTCCTTCAGCTTCCTCAGCTTCCCCAGCTTCCCCAACTCGCCATCTTCCCTAATCTCTGGCCTCAGAGTAAACTGGCTCAATAACTCGACCACGCCGCAACAAGCGATCGCCTTTGAGCAAGGCAGGGGTTATAGTTATATAATCTTTGGCTTTGGGGTTAATACTTGGCTCAAAGTCAAAGTATTCACGATTACTTTGAACATCATCTGGTTGGTAAGTCTGGGAGTGAATTCCCTGCTCCATTAAAACTTGTGGCAAAAGTTTTGTTAGTTCAAGTGCCATCTGAGGTTTTTCTAGAAGTGAGGCACCCACCAGTCTTTGCAGAATATTCAATAATTCTGGTAACTCTTCTATGCCACTAGATTCAAGTGACTTTGGGCTTTCTTCCTTGATAGTGACCGCTAAATCGATAGTATTTAAAGCCTCAGCCAGTTTGTCTAGCAATACTTGGCTATCTACCTGTACAACTACTGGATGAGCTCCATCTGAATTTTTATCAGTATTTTTGTCAAGTTGAGAGATAACTTCTAATCCGACAAGCAAAGATATAAGTAAAATATCCATCCAAGCGATCGGAGCGCTGGGAGCTAATGAGAATAATGAATCTAAGATGCCAAGGCAAATAACTCCCTGTAGCACTTTCAGAACTATACTTTTACTGGAAAATTGCCTAACTTGCTTAGAGATTCCTGCTGATTCTAGTTCTGATGCCTTTACCTCATTCACCCCAGCCAGAGTAGCAATAGACTGACGCACCGCATCCAAAAAAAAGGAAGCTAGACGTACTTGTGCAACACTCAGTTCACCAATGTAACTCCTCTGAAGATTATCCAATCGGCTTTGTACCAGCCTAACAACTTGTTCTGGGCTAGTCGTTTTATCAATTGCCGTCTGAAGTTCACTCCGTTCTTTGCTAAAAAGCGTCAATAGTGTTTTCATTAAGCACAGCCAATCCAGGAGACCAATACTGGAAGTATGTCACCTTATATTAAGCTAAAAATCTCCCTATTTCCCTAACTCCCGATCTGCCTTAATCAAAGATGACACAGCCCTACCCAGAAATTGGGTGAGGTGAAAAAAGGTGTGGGAGAGCTTTTTTGAGTAATGAGTAATGAGTAATGAGTAATGAGTGAAGAAACTTTTGTTAAATCCTCTTCCCTCCTGCCTTCTGCCTCCTGCCTTCTGCCTTCTGCCTTGTTTCTTCAGAGTCACTGTAAATTTCGTTCACCCCCCAGAATTGGGGCTCGGGGGTCTCTGAAAACCTTTGTCTGATCACCAATATTTCCAGAAGTAAACTCATCCGGATCAAGTCCTAAAGGCGCTGTATCAAGTAAGTGGTAATAGTGCTGCCTTGGCTGGTTGCCTCTATCTTACCTTTTTGTAGTCTTTCAGGCTCACAGGAAGTAGGTTCTTAACTTTCTCGCTATGCAGCGCTGCCTGACTGTACAGCATCTTTCTATCAGATTTCACTACTCCTGCCGATGAAACGCTTTTTTCGTAAGTCCAAAGCCCATCTACCCAAACCTATCCGAGTATCACAGCCGGTGAGGGCTTTTAAGCGATATTCTTTATTATTGCTGTTAGTACTCAGCTGTGTTATTCCCATTGGATTGAGAACAACCTTAGCAACTGCTCAGGCTGATTTTCCTCAATCTCCCGATTTATCTCCGCCCACAGAGACATTACGAGAAGATAGTACCGAAGAGAGAAAAGAAAGAGCAGCAGGTGCCTTTGTTCTACCAACCTCACCAACAGAAGCTCCAGCGCTTGATGCTCCTCTAAGTGGTAAGTATATTTTACAATTCAATCGTAGCCCAGTTGTTGGTAGTCGCTTCAGTTTAAAGGGTATCTATGATGAAGCGCGGCTCGGATTTACCCGTTCCCCCGCGACTGGAAGCTGAAATCAATCCAAGCTGTGATCCACTATCGTCATTCTCCAGCACTTTATGCTACGAGATCGAATCTGACTGTTTTGATTAACGGCGCTAGCGTTGGCACAATTCCCCTTAACCTCCAGAAAGGTGAAATCGCTTCTCAGGTGTTCGATGTGCCGATATCCCAAATTCAGAACTATAACCAAGTTACTATTGCGGCACTACAGAATAACTCCCCCACTTGTACTCAAGATCCCTATGATCCTTCCTTGTGGACTGAGATTCTGCCGGATTCAAAAATTACAATAGACTACGAACCTCAGCCGGTTGCTCTCAATTTCAAGAGCTATCCCTATCCCATCTTTGATGAACTAAGTTTAGACCCCAATCAAATCGCTTATCTGTTGCCTGAGAAAATTGATGATAGCTTTCTACAACCTATTACTCGCTTCCAAGCAGCCTTAGGTAGGCTAGCTGATTACCGCCCTTTGGATACCCGCTTAGTCGAAACCGTTGATGACGTGAGTAAGACGGAGCGGTTGGTGATCATTGGGACGCCAAAACAGCAGCCAATCCTGAAGTCTCTGGAACTGCCGATGCCTCTAGAAGAAAATAAACTTCTGGATGACAAGCAAAAGGCATTACCCTCAGATGTTGGGGTTGTAATATTAACTACTACCCCAGAACAAACCTCTCCCGTATTGATAGCAACTGGCAATGGACCCAAAGGCGTCGCCAAAGCTGTACAGTTTTTGGTAAACTCCAAAGACCGCAAGCTCGGTACAGGTAGGAAAATCTTAGTTGAACAATTAGAAGAAGTAGCTTCCCCTGACCTCCGGGATTGGCCAAGATACTTGCCAGCTTCAGGAACCTTTAAACTCAGTGACCTGCTAAATCGCAACAACCAGCCTTATGAGGATATAACAGTTCGGGGTGCTGATTCCCCAGCAATTGAAATTGATTTGCGAGCGCTCCCAGACGATAAGTTTAATTCGGGGAACTCCATGAACCTAGAATACAGCTACGGTCCGCAAATTAATGCCAAAACCTCATTAGTGGAAGTCAAGCTTAATGATGTTGCCCTTGTTGGCAAACGTCTCACTTCCATCAATGGCGGCACTAAAGAGAAACTGAAAGTTGATCTACCAGGAGACTTAATCGAGCCAGACTCCAAAATCAAAGTGGATTTCCGCCTTGATGCACGGGAGCGACGTTCCTGTAGCCGGGTGACAGATCAGCAGCTCTGGGGCACCCTGAATGCCGATACCAGCTTTCGGCTTAATCCCTCCAACACTGTCCAGCTACCAGATCTCAAACTGCTGCGGTACGGTTTCCCCTTTGCGGCTCCTCAGGATTTATCTAAGACAGCGATTGTTTTACCCAAGGAACCATCAAAAAGTGATCTGATGACTGCCCTTGAGTTCAGTAAGAGAATGGGAAGGCTAAGCCGAGCAGAATCGGTCAAGTTAGCAATTTACACTAATGATTCTTTCAAATCCTTGCCAGATGAGCAGCGAGATGAGTTACATTTGGTAGGAATCGGTACAAGGGAAAAATTTCCTTTTCCAGAAGCCTTTGCTGGGGATGATGGCTTTGAACTAGGAGATGACCAATCGCGCTCCTTTAACACAAGTAAAGTGTTGCCATCTCCTGACAATGATGGTGTCATCAAGGAAATTATCTCTCCTTGGAATGAGGAACGGGTGCTACTGGCTTTGAGTAGTCAGACAAAAAAAGGCTTAGAGCAAGTCCAAGATTTATTACGTCTTGACCCCTTATTCTTCCAAATCAAGCAAGACACCGTACTTATCAGTACCAATTCTTCAAATATCAATGCCTATGATCCAAATGCCTATAACCTTGAGTTTTTGCAGCGCTCCCAGAAACGTGAAGTGGACAAAACACCGGTGTCTCAACAAATTTTCCGATTCCTGGCTGGTAGTTGGTTTATGTTAGGACCAGCTCTAGTGGCAGCAACCCTTATCCTTTACGGCATTGTCCAACTATATCTCAAGCGGATTAGCTCTCAAACTTAATAACAGTTGTTTAAGGGTTGGTGACAGGGTTATTGGTATTCATAGGACGCATTTATCCCCTATCTGTAGAGCAATGCAAACATTACAATAGTTAAGTTTTCCAGAGTTATTCAATCACTAATAACTCTGGAATAACTGAGAATAATTTAATGACATTCAATTAAAACATTATCAACTAAAACATTATTAACAAAATTTTGTATTATTCTCCGTTTAAAGTTTAAAAATAAGCTTGTAAAATCTTTATTGATTTTTTGTTTTGTTCATCCGGGCTTTGTTTTTTTTAGAAAAAAAACTGTTAAAATTGTAGACAAACAAGTAAGCTACTTGTTCATCTATCATTAGACGTAGTTTTTTAGTTGTCAGAGGATGCATTTTGCATAATACAAAGATAGATATAAATGAATACCATTTCTATGACTAGCTACAGATCTTCCCAAAGGTTAAACCCGCTCTCGTTATTAGCACAATTATCTAGTCGTCAGGCTAATGGTTGTTTACAAGTATCTAGTGGCTCTGTTGTTTGGTCCATCTATTTAGAACAGGGAAAACTGATCTATGCCTCAGATTCCGTTGACCCTTTTGAGCGGCTCGACCGTCACTTGCGTCGCCTCAGCCGTCAAGTTCCTACCCTCGTCAGTGCAGTTAGGGTGCAAGTTCGCCTGATATTTGAATCAGATTTGGAGAGTAGGTCTAGTCAAAATCCTGATTACCAAGCAATTTGCTGGTTGGTTAATCAACAGTATCTTAACTCATCTCAGGCAGCAACTCTAATCGAAGAACTAGCAGAAGAAGTGATGGAGTCACTTCTAGGGGTTAAAGAAGGAACTTATCAATTAATTGATCAAGACCAAGTTGAGGCACTTCCTAAGTTTTGTAGACTAGAGTTGCGAACACTGGTTGAACGCTGTTACGAACAGTTGCGACGTAAACAGTCTTCAGAATCAACTACTGTAACTGCAGCACCTCCTAGTAATGCTTCAGGACAAAATGGTGATTTACCAAAACTAGATGCTAATCAAAACAAATTAACAAGCAACAGCCCTGCCGCTACTGGAAATAATCCTAAAAGCCCTGGGAAAAATGATAAAGGTAATACAGCCAAAAGCACCTATAGTATTGCTTGCATTGATGATAGTCCAACTGTGTTAAATGCGATTAATTCATTCTTGGATGATAAAAGCTTCTCAGTTGTTATGATTAATGACCCAGTCAGGGCTCTAATGCAAGTTGTCCGGATTAAGCCAGACCTAATTTTGCTTGATGTTGAGATGCCCAACTTAGATGGCTATGAGTTATGTTCTTTGTTGCGTAAGCATCCATTTTTTAAGACTACCCCAATCATCATGGTGACCGGAAATACAGGATTTCTAGACCGAGCAAAAGCAAAACTAGTTAGAGCATCCGGCTATTTGACGAAACCGTTTAACCAATCAGAATTACTAAAGATGGTGTTTAAACACTTGTCGTAGATTTGTTTAGACAAAAAAATATGTTAGTTACAGCAATCAGCTGTCAGCAATCAGCTGTCAGCACAAGTATTGCTGATTAGAGCTTTAACCATCTTCACCTAAGACCTAATTTTCTAAATCTAAATTTGCTTCCCCAATCAGCGTAAAAGCTGCCCAATCTTTAGGATCAGGATATTGCTTCATCGTCGCTAGCATAGCACGGCGTAAGGCTTGAGCTTTATCTGGATTGGATGAGAGACTTTGATAAAACTGAGTCATTAGGGAGGCAGTGGGAGCATCTGGTACTTGCCATAAAGAAACTATCACGCTGGGCACACCAGCACTGATAAAGGAGCGAGATAACCCTACTACCCCATCTCCAGTAATTCTACCTCTACCAGTATCACAGGCACTCAAAACCACTAATTCGGCATTTAATTGCAAATCTAGGATTTCTTCAGCAGTGAGTAAACCGTCATCCTTACCAGATGGCGTCAAAGCAATCGCACTTCCTAATCCCCTTATCTCATCCAGTAACCCATGGGTTGCCAAGTGAATCATTCTCGCTTTAGCCAACTGCTGCTTAATCTCAGTTTCAGTCGCTTGGTTACCGATGAGGGGTTGGGTATTTAAGAGAAGTGCAATGGCATTTGCTTCTCGTTCAGCGCCAGGAAGGGAAGATAACTGCTGTGGCTTCTCCCCTGGAGATATGGAAACACTAGGCATCGAAGGATTTCCTACTACTAGAGAATGGGAGATTCCATCCCCAATTCTGTTCCTTTGCTTATAGGTTAAATCAAGTACTTGGATTGAAGGTGCAGTGAGAATAGTGTGCTTTTCTATTAAATATTGACCTGAATTGTCCTGGAGAGCCGGGAAAGGAACCAGGAATAACTCACCTTGAGGTATAAAGATGACATGATTGTTAGGGTTCTTTGGTAATAATTCAGCAATCGGTTCAATCAAGAGATTATAAAGTTGCTGTAGATTTTCAGTAGAGTTAGCTTCCTGTGGTAATTGATTTCCTGGACGTTCAGTAACGACAATTCCCCTGACGCCAATTGAATTGCGGCTACGGAGAACCAATTTTTCTAGAGAAGCAGGTTGTTTTGCTCCTAAAGAACTGAATTTCACTTGGCGCAAGGCAACTTCTCCAGAGGGTTTGACTACCCAGATTAAGAGCGTTGATTCCTTGGTTTGCAGTCGATTTTGCTCTTTGAAGTTTTCCGAAATGATTGAATATTCAACGATTGTGGCATGGTGATCTTTGGCAATTTGTTTAATTTGCTCGATGTTGGGTGGAGTAATGGCAGATTCTTCAGTTGCTCCAGAAGAGAAACCCTGGGAAAAGAGCTCAACAAAAGCACGAGCTCTCCCTCGCTCAGAAATTTCTAGAGCAGCTTCAGCTTGATTTTGAGCAATCAGAATTTTTTGTAGGTTGATATAAGGAGTATTTTGGGTTTCAAAAATTGATACTTTGTAGGCATCATTGTTACCTAGCCTGGTTCTAAGAGATTCCAAACGCTCGATACCTTTTCGTAGATTAGAACTAGCAGCTGATAAATTGCCAGAGGTGAATTGAATAACCGCTGTATTATTGAGTACTACCGCCTCTTCTTGGCGGCTGTTACTAGAGGATGCAGAGGCAAAGAAACGCTGATATAGCTCAATTGCTTGGTTGAAATCTCCCTTTTGAAAATAGACAAGCCCCAGATTCCCCCGAACCTTATTCGCCATTTGAGATTCACGGATGTCATAAGCTACAGCTAAAGCTTGCTCATACAGTTCAATTGCTTGGTTATAATCTCCCAGGAAATAATAAGCACCGCCTAAGTTACCTAAAGCCTGGATTTCTCCTCGGGGATTTTTAATAGTTCTGGAGATAGCTAAATATTGCTGCTGATATTCAATAGCTTGGTTGTATTCTCCTAAACTATGGTAGATTATGCCTAAATTGGACAGTGCTTGCCCTTCTCCCATAGAGTCTTTAATTGCTCGTGAGATAGCTAATCGCTGTTGCTGATATTCAATAGCTTGGTCATATTCTCCTAAGGCATGATAAACAATACCCAAATCTCCTAAAGCCTTTCCTTCCCCTCGACGATCTTTAAGTTCTTGGGAAAGTTCTAAGCGCTGTTGATGGGTTTCAATAGCTTTAGCATAAAGTTCTGCACCATAGTAAGCATTACCCAGATTACCTAGAGCCATCCCCCCTAACTTCGGGTCGCCACCGTTGTAATAATAAGCTTTATGCCAGGTATAGCTGAAATACTCCTGCAAATATGTAAATGGTTCAATGTAATAATAACCTTTTTGTAGGTATGCCAATCCTAAATTTCCCAGCAGGAGTACTTCCAAATCGCGATCGCTAATTTCTTTGGCAATTACTAAACTCTGCTTGTAGTAGTCAATTGCCCTGTCAAAATAGCCACCGATGGCATGGTTAGCCAAACCCAAGTCAAACAAGGCTTTTGCCTCTGCTTTACGGTCTCTATTTCTTCTGGCAAACTCTAATGCTAATTCATTAGTTGTTAACCAGTCGGGGGCAACTTCCTCTGCGAAGTAAGCGATACCTTGGGGACTGGTAAACATACCCTCCCACTCAAAATTCTGGATTGGCTCATAGATAGTTAGTAGCTGTGGCTCAGATTTCTCTACAAGTTTTGCTTGGCTGCTTGGCTCTTGTTGGCTTAACCAACTTTCAGCTGCTACTGGTGTTGGAGATAATGACAATACTTTGGTCATTTTCCACCAATAAGATTTACAAATCAAGTCAGATTGCTTGACATATTGCCGTCTACATCTACCGTTAATTTTTAAGTCTAAATTACCAACAACAAGGATAGTTATGGTAATAATAATTGTCTTAATACTGATTTTTTTTAATTGCATAAAGTGAGTTAATACAGCAGTAGAAAGAAATAGTCCTTAAATCTTAGCAATATGTTCCATAACGTCTGTAATACCAAATCCGGTACTGAAAAGTCTGTTATATCTCTGAAGAAACAAGGCAGGAGGTAGAACCCACCCCTAACCCCTCCGAGGAGGGGAACAGGAGGAAAGAGGATTTTGCTTATTTCTTCCATTCATAACGGGTGCCGCCGCGCCCGTGGGGTGGCTCTTGAAAAACACTCCAAGGCGAGTGAGGGTATAGGGTATCAATTGTGGAACTGGCATCTTGCCAGTTACAAGAAACTTAGCATATGGGTAGTCCATGTAACATGATTGTAGTATAATGATTATAGGGCTTCTCAGCCTGAGTTTTACACTTCAGACAAAAAAAGCCCTGTGCCATACTCGTAGATTAAAGGCAAACGTTTATGCCATACAAACAGCTAGAACTCTCTACTCCAAAACCAGTTCTTTCCTGGGCAAATCATGATCTTGCCTCACAGGAAACTAAGATGGCAAAGAATGTAGCTTCGTTACCCTTTGTCTTCAAGCATGTGGCACTGATGCCAGATGTGCATTTAGGGAAGGGAGCCTTAGTAGGTTCTGTCGTCGCCACTAAAGATGCAGTTATTCCAGCAGCCGTCGGTGTGGATATTGGTTGTGGGATGGCTGCAATCAAAACCCCATTTGTTGCCGAGCAATTGGAAGGTAAGCTCAAGCGGATTCGCCTGGATATTGAAGCGGCTATCCCGGTTGGCTTCAACCAAAACCAAGACATCGAGAAACCGGTAGTTAACTGGCAAGGTTGGCGGAATTTCCAACAATTGCATCCAGGAGTGCAACACCTTGATGGAAAAGCAATGAAACAACTAGGTTCCCTGGGTGGTGGTAATCACTTTATTGAAGTTTGCCTAGATACCGAGAACCAAGTTTGGCTGATGCTGCATTCTGGTTCACGCCATATCGGCAATATGTTGGCACAGTGCCACATTAGTACTGCCAAAGAATTAGCAAAGCTAGCAGATAATAAACTACCTGATCCCGATTTAGCTTACTTTGTCGCTGGAACATCAGAATTTGTTGCCTACTGGCGGGATTTGCAATGGGCACAGAACTACGCCCGTTACAATCGGGATGTGATGATGGCTCGCTTTAAGGCTATCGTTGAGAAGCATTTAGCTGGAGGTAAACCGACTAAACCATTGCTGTCGGTGAACTGTCATCACAACTATGCCGAGAAAGAGGTACATTTTGGTGAAGAAGTCTACCTCACTCGCAAGGGTGCAGTAAGAGCCCGTGAGGAAGATTATGGTATCATTCCTGGTTCAATGGGGGCCAAGTCTTTCATTGTTAAGGGCAAAGGCAACCATGATAGTTACTGCTCTTGCAGCCATGGTGCTGGGCGTTTGATGTCTCGTAATAAAGCTAAAAAACGTTTCTCTTTAGATGATTTGGTTCAGCAAACCAAGGGTGTAGAGTGCCGTAAGGATCAGGGTGTTTTGGATGAAATTCCAGGCGCTTACAAGCCTATTGATGAGGTGATGAACAACCAATCGGATCTTGTAGAAGTAGTAGCAACTTTAAAGCAGGTTGTCTGTGTTAAAGGATAGCATTAGCCATTGGTCATTGTAGCGGTACTAGTGCAGCGCAGCAGAAGTAACTAACCAGTTTGAGCTCGATAGAATCCTTACTCTATAAGCATTCTAAATTCTTAATTCCGCAAGCAGTACTACTGCTTTACAATGTACATTCTCGACGCCGAAGGTTAACTTTAAGTTAAACCTTCGGGTTGCTTTTATTTAATACCCAGAAGCAGGGATTGTACCAGGACCACAAGTAAGTTTACCCTGTACATAACTTGGCTCGTGCGGTCGGATTATACCAGGAGAATCAACTTTACACAGGATTTTTATAGTTGTCATTGCATCTTTATAAGTACCAAATTCTGTAACTGGTAAAACAAAGACACCTCCAACATAACTTTTCAGTCTTTTCCGTCGAGATATTCCATAGTTAAATACAGCAGATTTCGTAGCACGAGTTGAATAGTTAAAGTTTTCTGTTTGAGTTGCGATGTCTAAATCTAAGTTTTCAAGAGAATCAGAAAAGGTAGATTTTTCCAGAAAGTAAGTTTCCTGAGCACGGTTCATCCACTTAACAGCAGTCTTAGCTTCAAATTCCTTAGCTTTACTACCCGAATGGAGAAAATTGGGTAAATAAATGGCAGCACCAAAACTAATAATTAATAGTTGGAGGAAAACTAATTGTGCGAGACGAACATAACTAACTGAACTGCTATCAGACTGACTCGCTTTTTCTGTAAAATGACTAGAACCGTAACCTGATTCCAAAGCTGCCAATGCTTGACGAGCAGAGTTATATCTTCCTTCTGGTGATGGTTCTGTGAGCTTTTCTAACCAGCGGTTAAAATCGGGGGTGAGATTTACCTTATCGGCAAATTGAATCCGCATCTGATGCTGGGGTAAATCACCTGGTGCGATGCCAGTTAACAGGTGAATTAGAGTTGCTCCCAAAGCATATAAATCAGAGGCTGGTACAGCTCTTCCCCAAAGTTGCTCTGGTGGAGTATAGCCACTAGTACCTACTACAGTAAAAGTAACTCCCTCTGCCCTAGCTCTGTCTTGAACTGCTCCGAAATCTACTAGATAAATTTGCCCATCTTTACCCAAAATCAGATTACTGGGTTTGATATCTCGGTGAAATACTGGGGGACTCAGTTCATGGAGGTAAATCAGAATTTCTAGGACACTGGTAGCAATTTTGATTACTTGCTTTTCTGAAAAACGCTTACCTTTATCTAATAGTTGTTGTAGGGAGTTTCCTGGAATATACTCCTGCACTAATCCAAACCAGGGTAAATCCTCACCAGTCTCCTGAGGGATACAAAAGTAATCTCGATACTGAGGAATTTGGGGATGATCGAGATGTTTTAAAACTAAGGCTTCCCGCTCAAAAAGCTTGACTTCATCCCAGTGCATTTGTGGATTAAATGCCAGCAGCTTGACAATTATCTGTTGAGCTGATAACTGATCAATATCCTGCGCCAACCAAGTTTGACGACCTGCATTTTGTCCTAATTTTGTTTGAAGTTGATAACGTTTCTGTAAAACCTGTTCTACTTGTAACATAAAATAACAAATAACAAATGATAAATGATAAATGACAAATGACTAATCAAGATAAAGCCAGTCTTGCATTTCTTGAGCTAACCAACTACGCTCAGATTCAGTTAACTCTTGACCAAAGGAATAACTAACCATCCTAGTTTTGATAGCTATCTCTGCGAAAGAAATTTGCTCAAGCTCAGTTATCTCAGAAATCTTACTTAGATGACGAAGATAGCCCCAGCCAAACAGTTGCCGTTCAATGATAAAATTATCTCGGTCAAAATAAAGGTAATATCCGCTAAATAGAGTTCTTATTGTCCTACTTACTTCATCTTGAAGTTTACCTAATTCTTTACCAGTATCCTTCCATAATACTCCCATAAATAAAATAAATATAAAATTAATTAAAAAGATTACCAAACCAAAACGATTATGAGAAAGTGCTGCAAACATCAAAAATATCAGTAGCAGGATCACTAAACTGAAAAATAATAGAACTGGCAGGGAACCAATTGTCAGTAATAATTTACCGGCGAATTTAATGATGTCTAGAAGCGATCGCTTTTTCTTGGGAATTTTGATGGATAACCAATCAGGTGTTTTGTTGAGCCTGACTCGGCTGCCAGGGGGCTGAGCCAGGGAAATTTTGGGGTAACGATTGGTTTTGAGGGCTACTAATGCCTCAGAGGCGTTGCTAAAGCGTTGTTCTAACTCAGGTGCAGTCAGGACTTCAATCCAATAAGTGAAGCGGGGATTCACAGAAATGCGATCGCGAAATTGAATCCGTAAATTTTGCTGGGGTAAGTCAGCAGGTGCAGCTCCAGTCAGCAGATGAATCAGAGTTGCTCCCAAAGCGTAAAGATCTGATGCTGGTACAGCTCTTCCCCAAAATTGTTCTAAAGGTGCATAACCAGTAGTTCCTACTACTGTAAAACTAACTCCCTCCGCTGCCGCACTATCTTGCACTGCTCCAAAATCTACCAAGTACACTTGCCCATCATCTCCCAGAATCAAATTACTAGGCTTGATGTCCCGATGCAGCACTAATGGTTGCATACCATGCAGGTAACTCAGAATTTCCAAAACCTCTTGAGCAATGTTTTTTACCTCCGCTTCTGTGAACCGTTTACCTTCAGCTAAATGTTGTTGCAAAGAAGCACCGGGAATGTATTGCTGCACCAATCCGAACCAGTACAACCCCACTCCTGAGCGCTTATCCAAGGCAAAATAATCGCGATAGCAGGGAATTCGCGGATGGTTTAGTTCCTTAAGAATTTGAGCTTCCCTTTCAAACAGTTTGAATTCGTTCCACTGCATCTGAGGGTGAAACGCCAGCAGCTTCACAATTACTAATTCTTTTGGTGACTTGCCAAGATCTACTGCTAGCCAGGTTTGACGCCCAGCATTATTACCTAATTGTTGCTGAAGTTGATAGCGTTTATGTAGGATTTGTTGTAGTTGCAGCATACCCTAGGTAATCCCACTAACATTGATATTCAGGATTTTTCTTAGCAATTTGCTTCCATTCTACTGTGGAGCAGTCAAGATGCCTGCTCCACAGTAGAGAATATTGGGTTGCTTTCTTCTCAATTTCCCTGACTTGACATCCTCCCTCCGCTAACCTCTAACGAGGTATAGCGGGGGATTCCCAAGAGTTCTTGGTTCGCAGTTCATCGAGCCGACTTAGAACAAGAGCGTTTCCGTTCTTGAGCCAGAGGTCAGTTTCTCCCTGCGCTTTCGAGCTTTTGGCTCCGGATTCTGTATGCCCTACAGTACCGTTTAAATATTCAGCTAATAACAATAATCCTTTTTTCAAGATGTTTTTGGCTGCGTTATGGTCGCGGTCTAATACCGTTTTACAATTACTGCATTTATGTGTTCTGCTGCTAAGTGTTTTCTTCACCTTCGCCTTACAACATGAGCAATCAACAGTTGTATTGTGAGGCGCTACAGCAATAACTATCACACCATACACTTTGGCAAAGTATTGAAGCCATTTGGTGAATCGATACCAAGATGCATCGCTGATGGATTTAGCTAGCTGGTGATTTTTTACCATGTTTTGTATCTTCAAGTCCTCGTAGACAATTAAATCTTTCGACTTAACTAGCGCCAAAGCATCTTTACGAGCTTTGTCTTCACGCTGTCTACTTACCTTCAGATGTTGCTTCGCTAAAGCCTTGCGTGCCTTGTGGTATCTGTTAGACTGTTTCTTCTTTTCAACATGTTTCTTAGAAACCCGACGTTGAAGCATCTTTAATCTTCGTTCGGATTTCCTCAAATATCGAGGGTTGTCAACAGTATTTCCATCGGAATCGGTATAGAACTCTTTTAGTCCTAAATCAATTCCCGTCATTTTCCCTTGAAATTCATGCTCCTCTCGTCTATCCCAATCCACTAAGAACTGAGCATAGTAGCCGTCAGCACGTCTGATGACTCGAACTCTTCGGATTTGTTTTTCCCTGGTCCAAACTAAATCCCTAGAACTCCACAAATCCATCATTCCGACTTGAAAACCATCAGTGAAAGTTATAGTCCTTCTCTCAGCAGACAATTTCCAGCCTGAATTTTTGTACTCGAGGGAACGACTGAATTTTTTGTAGCGAGGATAGCCTTTTTTACCGTGTTTTCCTAATCTACAGTTTTCATAAAAACGCTGAATGGCAGACCATGCCCTATCAGCGTGAGCCTGCCTTGCTTGGGAGTTAAGTTTTTTCGCCCAAGGGGCTTGTTTGTCCTTAGCTAGTAACGCGCAAAGCTTTTGGAGGTCGTTACGAGTGACCCGTCTGTTATCTTCCCAATAGCGCAAACAGGTGTTGCGGATGAACTGCCCTGTTCGGATTGCTTCATCCAACTTACTGTACTGAACTTTGGTTCCTTTGAGCTTGGCTTCAATTACTAGCATGAGACCAAGCATAACATCTGTTACCCACTGCGAATACAGGTATAATTAGGGCTTGCTGCAAAAGTGTGTAAACTATACCATACTTTGCTTTCAATCATTTTATGCCTAGCAGGCGTGCAAGGAAATTGTATCTTTTGGCTCAATTTCCTTGCACCGTAAGTCAAAAATCCCTAACACCTACCACCTCTTTCCCTTACCTACCACCTGCCACCTACCACCTACCACCTATTCAAACCCGAAAGTTACGACTTATTCAGCAAGCCCTAATTATTTGGATTCGCTGCCGCTCAATTGTTAGCTGGTCGGCATTCATCTCACCGCTAAACCATTGGCGGTACTCGGCTACGCCTCGATCAATCCGCCTCGGTTATAGCGGGAGCCTTCTGCCGACATTAAGGTAATCGAGGATTGATCAACTCACTCAATCCCTCTCCTAACAAAGACAAACCTACCACCATTAGGGTCATAGCTAAACCAGGAAATAAAGTTGTCCACCAAATCCCTGTAGGTAAGGCATCCAGAGCCACTCTTAAGTCATACCCCCATTCTGGCGTCTGTTCTGGCAATCCTAGTCCTAAAAATCCCAAACCCCCTAAAATCAAAATGGCATCAGCGGCATTGAGGGTAAATAAAACGGGCACACTGGGAATGACGTTGAGAAATAGGTAGCGAGACAACACTCTGTTGGTAGAAGCACCCATCGCTTGTGCTGCTTCGATGAAGAGTTCGGTTTTGACGCTAGTGGTGTGGTTGCGAACTACTCTATAGTACTGAGGTACATAGGCAATACTTAATGCGATCGCGGCGTTAACTACTCCTCTTCCTACCACAAAAGCCAGGGTTACCGATAGCAACAATCCTGGAAGAGTGTAGATCGTATCCATCAAAAACAGTAACACCCGGTCTAGTTTGCCCCCAAGATAACCACTGACTAAACCTAAAGGAACACCGATAACTAGACTCATCGTAGTGGCGAGTACGACTACTTGCAAAGCTGCTTGGGAACCAAACAGGGTGCGAGAGAAAACATCATAACCTTGGCGACTAGTACCAAACCAGTGTTGCCAATTGGGTGGCTCATGAATAGGATTACTTAGGGATTCAGTCGGGTTTTGCAGCCATCCCCAAGCCTGGAAAGTGGGAGTAAGAAGGGCTACTATCAAGAAAAAAAAGGTGATTACCATTCCCGCTGCCATTAGTTGCATTGAGAGGTTGGGACGTGTTAGTAGATGCAAGAAGCGGGGTAATGTTTTTTTGATTAAGGTCATAAGTACCTAAACAAAATTAATTGGGCATTTCGTGAGGAGCGGCAAGAGTTAGATGCCAGACACCATAAGAAATATAACTCAAGAGTAAATATACAATTAATTTTGTGTGACCACTTAAACCTAGTTGCGATCGCATTTCTCTAAAAAATATATCAAACCGCTGTGGATTGGCACGTTCCACAGTACCATCTTGATACAAAACCAGGTGTAGTGCGATCGCCTAATCTTCTAGATTGGGTTGAGGGAACGTAGGCGTAAGCCTTCTGGTAGAGTAACCCAAAAAAATACCAGAACCGGAATTTTAGGTGTAATTGTCGGAAAACAACTTTATCATAATTAATATATGGCTGTTTAAATGAATCCAAATAACGCTGATGATCCCTATCAACAGATATTGTTTGCAGGATACTCTTAGCAAGAGATAGCAGAAATCTAATAAAAAAATATGTCAAATTTAGAGATTGCTAACAAAGCAGATCATATACTAACTGCCGAAACCTATATTGAGCAAATCTTAAATCAATTGCTCATTAAATATCAAAATACCCAGCTAGAAAGAGAAAAAATAGCTTTATGGGAGGAAAATCAAGAATTTAGTATTTTAGGTATAATTGAGATTTTCACTGATGATATTCGTGGCTATGCATTTCAAGTAATTACGAAAAATATCTCAATTAATGCTCAAAATATACTCAACGAATTAGAAAAACTAAAAATATTAGAAATTCCTGAGGTTACAAAGTGGTATTTTAATCCAAAATTTGATTATCCAAAAATGAAACAATATATAGAAATACTCAACTATTTACGGTTATTAATCATCGAATATATCAGGAATCTCAAAACCTGAACAATAATGAAATTTACAACAGTGCGATCGCCGATCTTGTAGGGTGTGTTAGCGTAGCGTAACGAACCTTTGACTCTATAGCGTTTCCAAATGAGAGGTAAAATCGCCCCAAACCATGACCAAGACTGGATTTAAGTGTTTTAGAGCTGATAATATTGATATATAAGGCTTTCAGCCCTTTTTCGCCCCATTTTTGCCTAAGTCCCAATAGTGCAGTAGGAGTTACTCCAACCAATTTTAAATTTGTGACTTTCAGAGCCTGACCAAAAGATGCGGTAATCTTGACTAAGATAGAGCTTCTTACCCTTGCCCTGCTGCCTTGGTTCTCCATGACTCAAACTCCTGACTTCCTCAGCCACCTCAATCCATCCCAAAAGCAAGCAGTTGAACATTTCTGCGGTCCTTTACTAGTAGTAGCTGGAGCCGGTTCTGGGAAAACTAGGGCACTAACCTATCGCATTGCTAATCTAATTGACAAATACAAAGTAGATCCAGAAAATATCCTAGCGGTAACCTTCACCAATAAAGCTGCACGGGAGATGAAGGAGCGGATTGAAAAGTTATTCGCTCAGCAACTAGCAGAACAAAAACATGGTCAAAAATTGGAGTTACTACCGCCTGAAGAGCAAACCCAGTTGCGATCGCATGTCTATAGAAAGTATATCAAACCTCTTTGGATTGGTACGTTCCACAGCCTCTTTGCTAGGATTTTGCGCTTTGATGTCAACAAGTACCAAGATGAGCAAGGGCGACAGTGGAGCCGAAATTTTTCCATCTTTGATGAGTCTGATGCCCAAAGTCTAGTGAAAAATCTGGTTACCAAACAGTTAAACCTAGACGATAAAAAATTCAACCCCCGCAACATCCGCTACGCCATCAGCAATGCCAAAAACTTGGGATTATCCCCCAAGGAATTTGAAAAAGAGCAATCTAATTACAAAGGACGCATTATTGCTGAGGTTTACAGTTGTTATCAAGAACAACTAGCAGCCAACAATGCTCTTGATTTTGATGACCTAATTTTAATCCCAGTCAAGCTCTTCCAACAAAATGAATCAGTCCTAGGTTACTGGCATCAGCAATTTCGTCACATTTTAGTAGATGAATATCAGGATACTAATCGGATTCAGTACGACTTAATTAGTCTATTATCTACCAATGGTGAAACTAGAAAGAGTGAGTGGGATTGGCGCGATCGCTCAATTTTTGTTGTGGGTGATGCTGATCAATCAATTTACTCCTTTAGGATGGCAGATTATACCATATTATTGGGTTTCCAGCAAGACTTTGGGGATGGTTTACCAGATGAAGATACCCGCACGATGGTGAAATTGGAGGAAAATTATCGTTCTCGGGAAAATATTCTCCAAGCAGCTAATCATCTGATTGAAAATAACACCCAACGTATTGATAAAGTCCTGAAACCGACTAGGGGTTTCGGGGAACAAATTTATGTACATAAAGCCGATGAAGAATTAGCAGAAGCCCAGTTTGTTGCCCGTCAAATCGGTAGTCTGACACAACAGAACCCGGAATTGGACTGGGGAAGTTTTGCGATATTGTACCGTACAAATGCCCAATCTCGTCCTTTTGAAGATGTCCTCCGGGGTAAAGTTCCCTATATCATTGTTGGTGGACTGAAGTTCTACGATCGCAAAGAAATCAAAGATGCTTTGGCTTATTTACGAGCGATCGCTAATCCAGCTGATACCGTCAGCTTACTACGGATTATCAATACCCCCCGCCGAGGCATCGGAAAAACTACCATTGATAATCTCATCAATGCTGCTCAACAATTAGGAGTTCCCCTCTGGGAAATTCTCAGCGATGAAACCTCCGTGAGTACTATGGCAGGACGTTCTGCCAAATCTGTCAACCGTTTTGCTCAGTTAATTAGCAAATGGCAAGAGCAAGTTGAACAGGTAGAAGCAGCTGAGATTCTTGAGAAAATGATGGAAGAATCTGGTTATATTGAAGATTTGAGAAAACAGGGCACTGATGAAGCAGAAAATCGACTAGCAAACATCTTTGAACTCTATAATGCTGTTTTCCAATTTCAGGAAGAAAATGAAGACACTACCTTAGAAGGTTTTTTAGCTAATGCTTCTCTTGCTTCTGATTTAGATAACCTCGAAGAAGGACAACAAGCTGTTTCCCTAATGACCCCTACACTCAGCTAAAGGGTTAGAATTTCCAGTAGTCTTTTTAGTCGGACTAGAACAAGGATTATTTCCTAACTATCGCTCCATCAATGATCCCATTGCCCTAGAAGAAGAACGTCGCCTCTGTTATGTAGGTATCACCCGTGCGCAAGAACAGCTATTTCTTTCTCATGCTCGTGAACGCCGTCTCTACGGTACTCGCGAACCTGCCGTCGGTTCTCAGTTTCTTGGGGAATTACCGAAAGAATTGGTTAGTAGCACTTTAGTAAAAGTCAAACGGCAAACTTCTTCTACTTCAACAAATAAGGAGAAAAAATCTCAGCAACAACAGCAATCTTCTCAAGATTGGCAAGTGGGTGAATTGCTTATTCATGACACTTTTGGAGAGGGAGAAGTCACCCATGTTTTTGGTTCCGGCAAAAAAGTTAGTATTGCTGTTAAGTTTCCCGGTTTAGGTCAAAAAATTCTTGACCCCAAACAAGCAAAATTGCAGCGGATAAGGTAGCATTCGTGTCAATTTAAGCTAGAGATAGGTGATAGTGAAGTATCACCGGCTGTTTGGAGATCCTTCGCTATCGCTCAGGATGACATAATTTCCTTACGGTGCATAAGTCCTAGATTTTTGAGCAGATTAAGTCATCTTTAGATGACTTCAGCTATTAGCAAGGAACTTGAGTTCCTTGTGGGGCAAGGATTTAACCGAAAGCGGCGGGAAGCCCATTCCTTTAGGGATGGGAGGGATAAATGAATTGTACATATTTCAAGGAAGCTCTTAACGGTATTACCGTACTATGTGAAAGTGATGGTTGTAGCTATGATGACGCGCGCAAGATTAAAAATGCTAGGTTTGACTATAAACCCTTCTGTATCGTTAAGTGTAAAAATACAGACGATGTTGTTAGAACGATAAAACTCTGCCAAAGCGAAAACAAGTCTGTTCGCATACGTTCCGGTGGGCATCAACACGAAGGCATGTGTTCAGCTGATGATGTTGTCATTATTGATCTTTCCGGCATGAATGACATCTCAGTCTGTAAGGAGCATGGTACGGCATGGATAGAGCCTGGAACCAAGTTGAAATCTTTATATGACAAGCTTCAATCACAGGGTTATACTCTCCCTGGTGGAGGCTGCGATACAGTTAATGTAGGTGGTCTTGTTCAAGGTGGAGGTTGGGGCTTGCTTGCCAGGGATAGTGGTTTAACTTGTGATTCTTTACAAGAGGTTGAACTGGTAACTGCAAAGGGGAAAATTATTAAAGCGACGAAGGATGAACATAAGAATTTGTTCTGGGCGATAAAAGGTGGTGGTGGTGGTAACTTTGGGGTTATTACCAAATACAAATTCAAATTAAAGAAACTATCACCTGATTGCCAGTACGCATGGTTGGTGTCGATTCGATACTCCTCAAAAAATGATCAAGGACTTCTTACTAAGTTACTTGAGTGTTATTTAAATGAGTTGGAGAACTTTGAAAACACAATTACTTCATTCGCTCGCATTAGTCCCGACGATGACGAGAGTGATAAGGCTCGTCCAACCTTCACAATGACATTTCAGTGCCTTGGTCGTGATCTCAATGCATTTAAATCTGTAGATACTTTTCTCAACAAATTACAAGAAAAAGAAAGAGAGTATAACTTAAAGGAAAAAGAAAAAGAAAAAAAATGTTCCAATTTTTTTAAATCAATTCGCTATTCTCCTAAATTGAGAATTGCTCAAGCTTATACATTGCTTAATAATACTGCTCTTCGTAAGGCGGCTTCACTTGAGACAACTTGTGGAAGTAATTCTGTACCACATAAAGTTTCTTCTGCTTTTCCCAAAGGGGACATTGCTACAATCTCCAACAACATTGTTGATTTTGTCTATAAGCATAAGGATTTCAAAAATGCGGTCACTTACTTAACTATCCATAGCTTGGGTGGAAAGATTAAAGAGATCAGTACTGATAGCTCGTCATTCTTTTATCGCGATAAAGAATTCTTGTTGCAGTTTCAAGCATGGTGGGAGCAACCTAATGATGAGAAGTCGGACGACTACATTAATTGGATACGAAACTTTAGACAAGAGCTTGACAATGCTGGTTGTATCGAAGGGGCATTTATTAACTTTCCTGATCGCACACTAGTTAAGTCTTCAGGAGATGGAAAAACTGATCGAATTGACTTATTAAAGCTCTATTATGGAAGCAATCTAGATCGCTTAAGAGAAATCAAGGCTGAATATGATCCTAATAACTTTTTCTCATTTGGTATGAGCATACCTCCCAAAGAGGG
Organism: Caldora sp.; assembly: GCA_965222765.1. GTDB lineage: Bacteria > Cyanobacteriota > Cyanobacteriia > Cyanobacteriales > Coleofasciculaceae > Caldora. Next base: position 30,689 of record CBDCVG010000022.1, on the reverse strand, counting down.
TGAGCGAAAAAAAGGGTGGGGAGATAGGGAGATAGGGAGATAGGGAAATGGGGAAATGAGGAAACAAAGGAGAACTAATGATTTGAAAGGATACTTCGCTAGAAATACCAACCAAAATTTCGCTGAAGGCTTGACTGAACTTTACCAGGCTTGCTAGGGTAGAACCATTGAAGACATCTGTTTCATTATTCCTAACTAAGACCCCACAAATGTTCTGCAGCCACAACTATTTTTATTTTTGGTTTAGGGAGGTTCACCGGTGGTGAAAAGAGTTCCTTATGGAATCCCTCCGGTGAACCGCAGAGTAACATCTGCGGTCTTTTTGTTTTTTAGTGCACATCAACCACAGGATCAAAACGTGACAACCTATTCTAGCAGTTGGTTTTACGGCTTTTACTTTTGGTTCGGACATAGTTCCGGGTAGGTAAAATCACGTCAATTTTTGCTCCAACCCGGAATCCTTAGAGAGCCGGGTTTTTTTTACATTTATTTTGCTAAGGATTTTTACCGATGTTAAATGCCAAACTAGCTACTCAATCTCATCCTAATCACCAGACAATTGTCCAACTTTCAAAACAGGTTGCCTTCGGCGCAAACAGAACTTGTGATTATTGGTGGCCCGTGTACTATTGAAAGTCTCTCCCAAATGGAGACAGTCGCCACTAAGTTACAGACAGCGCCAGTACAAATGCTGCGGGGTGGTGCTTACAAACCTCGGACATCTCCCCACTCGTTTCAGGGATTAGGAATAGAAGGACTAGAAATTTTGTCGGCGGTGCGCCAGAGTCACCAGATTCCTGTGGTAACTGAAGTGATGTCGGTTGCTCAAATTGAATCAGTTTGTACTCACGCTGATATGCTTCAGGTAGGCAGTCGTAATATGCAAAACTTTGATTTGCTCAAAGCTCTAGGAAAAGTGAACAAGCCGGTTCTTCTGAAGCGGGGACTTTCTGCCACTATCGAGGAATTCATTATGGCAGCAGAGTATATCCTTAGCTACGGCAACTCTCAAGTTGTTTTGTGTGAAAGAGGTATCCGCAGTTTTGATACCTATACTCGCAATGTGCTGGATTTAGGAGCAGTAGTGGCTCTCAAGCAGTTAACTCATTTACCGGTAATAGTGGATCCTTCCCATGCTACAGGTAAGCGAGAGTTGGTAGCACCTCTTGCCAAAGCTGCTGTTGCTTCTGGTGCTGATGGATTGATTATTGAATGTCACCCAGAACCAGAAAAGTCAGTTTCTGATGCTCGTCAAGCTCTTTCTCTAGAAGATATGGTAAGTTTAGCTCACAGTTTAAAACCAGTAGCAGCAGCAGTAGGGCGGCGGATTGCTAGTACAAGAAGGCAGAAGGCAGAACCCACCCCTAACCCCTCCAAGGAGGGGAACAGAAGGCAGAAGGGAAGAAAACTTACTGTACAAGCTTTTTAACCTTTTTTAACTGGTCACTCATTTAAACCGCGTTGTACTATTAGTGTGGGTTTTCCGCCGTTAGCAATAGATTCCGTTAATTCATCCCGCCTGGCAATGGCATCTTAGCCATGGGACATTTTCTCTAATCTAAGGGACTTCGACTTTTGTGACAGTTGTATTTGTGTCACGCTCTATACCACAATCACAAGACGTGTTGATTATAATGTAATTGTGTGAGGAGCAAGTTAAAACGAATAAGCGCTTGGGGTCGAAACACGGCAAGACTCCCAAGCGCTTTTTCACACAATTCAGTAAAAAAAAGCCTTACTAATATCAATATTGTTTTTCAAAAATGATATAACCTCTATCTGCTGGTAACTAAAGCTGCTATACTGCAGGCAGATAAAGGGATTGAGTAGTGTGAATAAGCAAGAATTAGTTACCACGATCTCCAAGTTGACCGGAATCAACCAGAAAACAGTCAACGCTATTGTTACTGTTACTCTGGAGGAAATTACGGAGACAGTAGCAGAAGGAGAGAAAGTTGTACTGGTTGGTTTTGGTAGCTTCGAGCGAAAGAATCGCAGTGCAAGGGAAGGGACGTAATCCCAAAACTGGCGAAGTGATGGAAATTCCAGCGCGTCAGGTACCTGCATTCAGTGCTGGCAAGCTGTTTAAGGGTGCTGTTGCCGCTGGTAAATTTCCAGAGGAGAACAGAATTGATTACCACAAACGTCTCCACCAATCTTGAGTTAGAGCAGGTTTTGCCCAATTCAAGATTGATGTAAAACCTGCTTCTGATCTTTAAACCTACCCCTAGAAAAGGGCAATTTTACTCTACCAAAATTGCCCTACATCTTACTTCTGCCTCCTGACTTGAAAGTAGCGAGTAGTAGGGGCGAATGGCCATTCGCCCCTACTTGTGGTAAAAAAATTTTTCATTTCGACTGCCTTCAAGCGACAAATTCTGTAGTTCACTTAGATGAAAACCGCTGTATTACTTCGCCTCCATCCAATTCAACCCTGCATGTACATCAACAACCAGCGGTACAGTCAACTCTACTGCTGATTCCATAGTTTCCCGAATTTTCGGCTGTAACTCCTCCCACTCCTGTGGAGGAACTTCCAAGACTAATTCATCATGTACTTGTAATAGCAACCGCGCTTGGTAATTCCGTAAAACTTCATGCATCCTCACCATCGCGACTTTGATAATATCGGCACTGGAGCCTTGAATCGGAGAGTTAGCCGCTGCTCTGAGTAAACCTGCATCGTATGCTCCTATACCTTTGATTTGATCCAGATTAATTTCTTCTAGCGGCTTTCCTTGCAGACGGCGAAGTCTCTCACTGGCAAAGTTAAAGTAGCGGCGACGTCCTAAAATAGTTTCGACATAACCTTGTGCGATCGCTTCTTGCTTCATCTGCTCTAAATAAGCAAAAATCTGGGGATAGCGCTCATTAAATCTATCAATAAATATTTTCCCCTGGGAGGCTGACATCTTGGCTTCCCTGGCAAACCTTTGTGCTCCCATACCGTAAATTACGCCAAAGTTAATCACCTTACCCAAGCGTCGTTCTTCGACAGTTACTTCTTCCTTCTCAAACAACATTTGAGCAGTGAGAGTGTGAACATCTCCCTTAGTTTGATAAGCTTCTACCAAGACTGGTTCCTTACTCAAATGCGCCAGAATGCGTAGCTCAATTTGGGAATAGTCTGCTGCCACCAACAACCAATCGGATTCTGGTATAAATGCCTTGCGAATTTGGCGGGAAAAGGCAGTACGGATGGGAATATTCTGTAAATTGGGATTGGAAGAAGATAGGCGTCCGGTTGTAGTCACCGCTTGGTTAAAATCTGTATGTACCCGCTGACTATCGGAACGTACCAATGCTGGTAAAGCATCTACATAGGTAGACTTTAACTTAGCAAGAGAGCGATATTCGAGAATTCCATCTACTACCGGATGATCCCCCTGCAACTTTTCCAAGGTTGCTGCATCAGTAGAGTAACCTGTCTTAATTTTGCGAGACTTCCTCCGGTCTAAACCTAATTTAACAAACAGCAACTCACTTAGCTGTTTTGGAGAACCTAGGTTAAACTCTTCCCCTGCATCTTGGTAAGCTTGCTGTTCAATGGAGAGTAAATCTTTTTCTAGTTGTTGGGAAAAATCTTTGAGGTATGCTTGATCAATACGAATACCCTGGTATTCCATCTCTGCTAAAACAGGTTCTAGGGGTAGTTCCACCTCCAACAACAGCTGCTCCAACTTGGGAGCTTGCTGGAGTTGCGATCGCAGTTTAGCTACTAACATGAATGTAGTGTAAACATCCATACCGCAGTAATCCGCTACTTCTGGGATATCTACTGCTGCAATAGTTTTACCCTTCGGCACCAACTCGGTGTAACTTTTCGCAGTAAGTCCCAAATATTTCAGAGCTAAATCACTGAGGTTATGGGTATTATCTGGATTGAGCACATAGCTTGCCAGCATGGTATCAAATACCACTCCAGCTAACTCAATTCCCTGACAGCGTAGTACCAATCGATCAAACTTACTATTCTGCAAAGCTTTGGGATAATTAGTACTTTCTAAAATCGGGCGCAGGGTTTCGAGTACTGTATCTTGAGCTAAATTAACACCATACTGATGAGCGATCGGAATATAAGCAACTTCTACATCTGAAGACTGAATTTCCTCTTTACCGGTTACCTGCTTCGGAAAACAACAGCCAATTCCTACTAACTGAGCATTCCTGGGTTCTAAATCAGTAGTTTCCGTATCCCAAGCAACAGGAAATTCTGGATTAGTACAGTTTTGTAGCTGCTGCATCAACTCAGTTAACTTAGCTTCTGTATTAATAATAAGGGGTTGAAAGGGTTTATTCGCTAATTGCTGTTGTTGATAGGCTTCCGTATCCTCAGCACTGAAGAACCACAAATTTTCATCTTCTCTCTCTGCTAAAGCTACCTCTGCTGATTTGGCTGCAACTTTCTCAATAAATGAACCACCAAATTGCTGCTGAAGTTGGTCAATTTTAACCAAAAATTTCTTCAGCTCCAATTTTTCTAACAGGGGTTTTATTACCTCAATATCAAACCCCTGTAATTGAGTATCTTCTAACTCCATCTCCACAGGAGCATCAAATCTAAGTTGTGCAAGATACTGAGAATGTTTTGCTTCAGTTACACCAGCTTCTAGCTTTTTTTGTACAGACCCCTTAATCTTGTCCAAAGAAGCATAAATTTCCTCAAGAGTGCCATACTCATTGAGCAATTTAACCGCCGTCTTGTCTCCAATTCCCCTAACTCCAGGAATATTGTCCGATTTATCCCCACAAAGCGCTTTGTAATCTACCACCTGTACTGGGGTAATACCTAATTTAGCTACAACTTCCTCAGAGTTAAATTCTACTGGTCCGGTATCACTACTGCGCCGCCAAAAGGAACTACTCAAATACAAAACTGTAATTGCTTTTTTTGGGTCAATTAGCTGAAATAAATCGCGATCGCCTGTTAAAATTTTGACTTGATAACCTGTATCACTAGCACAGTGAGCTAAAGTTGCCAAGACATCATCTGCCTCATAACCAGGAGCAGTTACTACAGGTACTTTTAATGCTGCCAGCAACTCCTGAAGGTTTTGTACATCAGGGATGAAGTCTTCCGGTGTTTCTTCCCTTCCCGCTTTGTAATTTTCATCCGCCTCATGGCGAAATGTAGGCTCTTGGGTATCGAAAGCGATGGCCATTGAGTGGGGTTGCTCGGAACCCATCACCTCTACTAGGGATTTGAGAAAGCCGAAACATACACTAGTAGGAATCCCAGTAGTAGTGCGTAGTCCCCCATCTCTCCCTTTAGCAAAGGCAAAGTAAGAGCGAAATGCTAAAGAATGACCGTCAACTAGGATAAGTAGAGGTCGTGTTACTGCTGAGGATGAAGCAGAGGATTTGGAGTTGGGTGCAGGGATAGATTGGGGCATAGGTTCATTTTAACGTGCCCTTAGCAACCAATGACTAATAACAAATTTTCAACATTTTGCAAAAATAACCGGAATTTCCCTGAGTGAAGAAGAATTAAAGTATAAAGCCCTGTAATGGGCAACCTCTCACGATAGACATTCTGGAGTACTGGCAAGTCACTTGATTGAGGCATATCAGTATATTTAGCCGTTTGTAGGTCATAAACAAAAGACGTTACAGACATAACCAGAATAGGCTGTTAGGCTGGGTAATAACTTGGGAACTTTTAAGAGAGGTTCACCAAAGTACAAACAATCGAACTAGCCAATAGTTAACAAAAAAGTATGAAGTTTTGGTGCATTCTCAACAATGTCTCGCTAAGCTGTTGCTTAAATGCTCATAGCAATAGTGGATAAAATTTTTTACTCAGGGAAAAGTGAACTCCCTCTATTTAGTCAGTGGTTTTGGTATTTTCTATACTTCAGTCTACTATTTGGTAACACAATCAAGCGAACAACCTTCATACCCATTTCGTAATCAACCTCTTGGCAAGTTCCAGCCTATTTACCAAGAAATTTACTTTATTCACAAAAAAGTATTATGCAATCATCTAAGGTAGTAAATCCAATTATTTTAGGTTCAGTTGCCTTCGTTTTGAGTTTTATATTTGGTGGTTTAGTATTCAAGCAAGACAAGGCACTTTTGACTAGTATAATTACTGGTTCTGCTATTGGTGTAGGAGCAGCAGTTATAGATAAACAGGGTACTAATCGAGAAAAACGCCACAAAAACTCTCTGCTGAACCAGATTCAAGAGTTGGAAGAGCAACAAACACAACTGACTGAATCCCTATCTACTGCAACAGCTGCTAAAGAAAAAGCACAAGGCAGAGTCAATACCTTAACAGCAGAACAAAGCCAGCTACAAAGCCAAGTCTCTGAACTCAACCAACAAGTTTCAAAACTCAACCAGCAAAAAGAAGAAGTACATCAGGAGCTAACGACTCTCAATGAGCAAAAGCAGCAGAGTGAAGCCGAATCCTCCAACCTACAGATTCTACTTCAGTCCCTCCAAGAACAGCAGGGCGACAGTAATCAAGCTGTATCAGAGATAACGACTCAACTACAGCAAGTAGAAACCCAAAAGAATACTCTACAAACAGAAGTTGAGCAGCTACAAACTCAAGTTGCCGAACAGCTTCAGCACAAAGAGGAGCTAGAGCAAGAAATTGCGGCTCTTAAAGAAACTGAGTATCAGATAACAGAAAGAGCAGATAGTCTACAAACTCAGGCTCAGGCTCTTTTAGATCAACAAGAGCAACTCAATCAGCTGCAAACCCAAGTTTCTGAAAAGCAGGATCAACAAGAGCAACTCCAGCAAGAGTTAACCACTCTGGAAGGTCGAAAATTCCAGTTACAAGCAGACTCAGACAACCTGGAAATTCATATTCAAGAGCTTGAGCAACAACAAGCTCAGTTGAATGAATCAATAGCCGCACCAATAGCTGAAAAACAAAATCTAGAAACCAGCCTCAATTCCTTACGTACTGATTTAGAGCAACTGCAAAGCCAACTCACACAGCAACAGCATAATAAGGAAGCTCTTGCTCAGGAACTCACTGCTCTGAGAGCACAGAAAGATCAGCTTAACTTAGACTCAGATAGCTTACAATCTCAGATTCAAATCCTAACAGAACAGCAGGAATCCCTATCTACTGTAGAGGCACACAAGGAACAACTCCAAGCTCAGCAAGCTTCCCTACAGACAGAACTTGAAGAGCTTCAGAATCAAAAGCAGCAACTTGAAACAGAACTTACTGAGTTACAAGCTCAATTAACTCAACCCCAACAGCATAAGGCACAGTTAGAGCAGGAGTTAACTACTCTTCAAGCTCAAAAGCAGCAACTCGAAACAGAACTTACTGAGCTACAAGCTCAATTAACTCAACCCCAACAGCATAAGGCACAGTTAGAGCAGGAGTTAACTACTCTTCAAGCTCAAAAGCAGCAACTCGAAACAGAACTTACTGAGCTACAAGCTCAATTAACTCAACCCCAACAGCATAAGGAACAGTTAGAGCAGGAGTTAACTACTCTTCAAGCTCAAAAGCAGCAACTCGAAACAGAACTTACTGAGCTACAAGCTCAATTAACTCAACCCCAACAGCATAAGGCACAGTTAGAGCAGGAGTTAACTACTCTTCAAGCTCAAAAGCAGCAACTCGAAACAGAACTTACTGAGCTACAAGCTCAATTAACTCAACCCCAACAGCATAAGGAACAGTTAGAGCAGGAGTTAACTACTCTTCAAGCTCAAAAGCAGCAACTCGAAACAGAATTTACTGAGCTACAAGCTCAATTAACTCAACCCCAACAGCATAAGGCACAGTTAGAGCAGGAGTTAACTACTCTTGAGAGCCAAAAGCAGCAACTCGAAACAGAATTTACTGAGCTACAAGCTCAATTAACTCAACCCCAACAGCATAAGGAACAGTTAGAGCAGGAGTTAACTACTCTTCAAGCTCAAAAGCAGCAACTCGAAACAGAATTTACTGAGCTACAAGCTCAATTAACTCAACCCCAACAGCATAAGGAACAGTTAGAGCAGGAGTTAACTACTCTTCAAGCTCAAAAGCAGCAACTTGAAGGACAACTTGAGCAGCTAGAAGCTCAATTTACAGCACAACAAAATCACAAAGAATTCTTGGCTCAAGAAGTCAATCAGCTTGAAGAGCAAAGAAGACAACTAGAAGAAACCTTAAGGAAGTCTTCTACACCAGCCCAAGTGATTCCAGGTGCTGAAACTGCTGCTGAAGGATTACTAGCCGACGAAGAGTTACCTCCTGAATGGGCTGCTTTTGCCGCGTTGCAGGATGAATTTGAAAATCAAGGTGAGATGCCGACAGAGGAGTTACCAGCAGAATGGGCTGGTATGAGCCCACAACAGTCTGAAGATGTGGAATCTGAAGAAGACTTAGCATCTGTATGGACTGAATTCATCTTAGCGCTGCCAAAACATCAGTTGGAAACCCTTAAAGTTATTGCTCAAGAAGATGCTCCTGCTGCTAAACTCAGCAGCCTTGCTCAGGCAAACAATACAACTTCTGAAGAACTAATCAAGGTAATCAATGAACGGGCACAAAGTGTTATTGGTAGTGTGATTGTTGAATCTGGAGCGACTTCTCCTGTTATTGGGAATGAGGAATATTTAACAATACTTGAGCAGATATTTGAGGTGATTGAATATATGGAGCAATAATTCCTGTAGGGGCAGGAGGCAGGAGGCAGGAGGCAGGAGGCAGGAGGCTCAAAGGGAAGCTAACTTGTTTCTTATCTTCTTTTTCGGCGTGTATTTTTACCCTGTTGCCTCCTCCCTGCGCCGTTAGGCGCTCATTACTTCAAAACCCTTTCTCAATAGACTCGATAAGGCAAACCCTACCCAGGAGCTCCTTGCTGGAATGGGATGGGAGCTGTCAAAATTGAGCCATCACAGCTTGAACGATAAACTTCTAATGACTAACGCTTTTGCCAATCGGTTTAACTTGGCTCTGTTATTTGGGGCAAGTTTTTTGATGATCAACTTAACTGCGACGGCAGCTAGAGGGCAGGAGCATCAGCTGTATCGTCCGATTCAGATTCCTGATAGTAAAGAAATTTCTGATAATCTCTCCGATAAGGATATTCCTACTGGTGATGGTGGGTTTGCCCGAGACTATACAGTGCAATTAAAGGAAAGTGACCAAGTCTCTATTGATCTAATTTCGGACAACTTTGACACCATTGTCACACTCATAGCATCTGATGGCTCTAAAGTTGCTGAAAATGATGATGGTCCTGACGGTAGTACTAATTCTTTACTATTTTACAGGATTACTGAAACAGGTAAGTACATTATCCGAGTACGTGCCTTTGGCGAAACTGGTGGCGGAAACTTTAAGCTTAAGGTAACGCGACTAAAACCTATAGATTGATTAGACTTCTTCCTCCTTCAATCCTTATAGGATTTTTTTGAAGAGCCCCCCAGGAGCACTTCGCATCCCCAATAAAAGAGGAGAAACTAGTGCAGCACGGCAGAACTAACTGACCAGTTTGAGATCGATAGAATCCTTACTCTCTAAGCATTCTTAATTCTTAATTCTTAATTCTTAATTCTGCGCAGCAGTACTAGCCAGCTTCCCTTGGAGCCTTCTGCTCTCTGCCTTTTTTCTCAAGAAACTCTATATTGCCAATTCCCAATTCCTGACAACAGCTGTATCATATCTTACTGAAGTAAACTGATAAATCAGTTATCGTCTAGCCATTATTAACAGATCTAATCTGGCTTATCATAAATTATGCGCATTGAGCAGTTGCAAGCCTTTATGGCAGTAACAGAAACTGGAAACTTCGGGCAAGCGGCACGAAAATGCGGGGTGACGCAATCTACCATCAGTCGCCAAATTCAGTCTCTGGAAACTGACTTAGGTTTACCGCTGTTCCATCGTACAACCCAAACCAAACTAACTGTAGGTGGGGAACTTTTTTTGCCTCGTGCCCGAAAAATCTGTCTGGAGTGGCAAAAGGCAACACAAGAATTAACTGATTTAGTGTCAGGAAAACAACCAGAACTCTGTGTAGCAGCAATTCACTCTGTCTGTTCCTACTACTTACCTCCAGTACTCAAGGAATTTTGCTCTAACTACCCTGAAGTACAATTGCGGGTGACGGCTTTAGGGAGTGATCGTGCTTTGAAAGTGCTCCGAGATGGTTTAGTAGATATTGCGATCGTCATGAATAATCGCTTTTTGACTGCTAGTCCAGAAATGGTGGTTGAAGTCCTCTACAATGAGCCAGTGGAAGTTTTGATGGCAGCTGACCATCCCCTAAGCCAATATGAAGAAGTACCCTGGTCAGAACTAGTTCACTACCCTCAAGTAGTGTTTAAAGATGGTTACGGTATGCCAAGGTTAGTACAAGAAAGGTTTTCCCGATTGGGAGCTACCCTAAAGACAGTAATGGAGTTGAATTCCCTGGAAGCTTTTCGAGGAGTAGTGCGTCAGGGAGAAATGATTACCCTATTACCCCACAGTGCTTTAATAGAGGCACTCACAGATCCAACTTTAGCCGTGCGATCGCTTGCCGACTTTCCAGAGCCGGTGACTACCCCAAACAATATTGTGGGCAATGTCTCAAATATAGATTCTAAGCTAACTCGTCAGGTTGTCTTAGTAACTACTCAAGATCGCTTAGAAATACCCCCAATTAAGCATTTCTGTGAATTGGTACGTCAACTGGAAGTATCAACCAATAGTGAAGCAAAGAACCAAAAACTTTGTGCTATTTGAGTGGAAATGAAAATGCTATATGAGTGATACTTTTAGGGAATTATTAAAAAAAGTTGGTAGTGGTGTCCACACTGGTAAAGATTTAACTCGTCAGGAAGCAGCAACTGCTACCCGGATGCTACTGTTGCAACAAGCAACACCTGCACAGATTGGAGCATTTATGATTGCTCACCGGATTAAAAGACCTACTAGTGAAGAACTAGCAGGGATGTTGGATGCTTACGAACAGATTGGCCCAAAGCTGCAACCAACTAAACCAGTAACAGTTTTTGGTACTCCTTATGATGGAAGATCCCGTACTGCTCCTGTAACTCCCCTCACAGCCTTAGTTCTTGCTACTGCAGGGATGCCAGTGGTGATGCATGGAGGGGATTGTATGCCTACCAAGTATGGGGTTCCCCTCATTGAAATTTGGCAGGGACTAGGGATTGATTTCTCCAAACTAACTCTTCCACAAGTTGAGCAGTTACTAGAGAAAACTGGTTTAGGTTTTATCTACCTACCACAACACTTTTTCCAAGCTCAGAGGTTGGTTCCCTACCGTGAGCAAATTGGCAAGCGTCCACCTGTGGCAACAGCAGAGTTAATTTGGTCTCCTTGTGCTGGAAATAACCATTTGGTTGCTGGGTATGTTCACCCTCCTACAGAAATTCGTTTCAGGAAGACATTTGAGCTACAGGGAGTGAGCAATTTCACATTAGTCAAGGGATTAGAAGGTAGCTGTGACTTACCACGCGATCGCACAGCGATTATAGCTATTAGTCAAACCAATGCCAAAGATGGCTTTGAGCGCCTGCTACTGCATCCCCGTGACTACAATTTTGCAGGGAAGGAAGTACCTTTTGACTCAACTGCTAAACTATTAGTACAGATGCAGGAGGTGTTACAAGGCAAATCCTCCCCGTTGATGTCATCGGCTATCTGGAGCAGTGGATTTTATTTGTGGCGTTGTGGCATCTGCCCTGATTTGTCTACAGGTTTGGCTCAAGCGGAAACCCTATTTACCAGCGGAGATGTTGCTCAAAAATTGGAGGAAATCCGCGAACAAGCAATTTCGAGCTTAAGCGAGCAGTATTGAACCCTAAGTGAGGTGATAATGAAAACCAACATCTTTTATACCTTGCTATTTGTAGGAATTTTAGCTTCACCAGTACAAGCACAATTCCGTGAGAACTTTCAACGGGAATTTGATCAGCAATGCCAGAATGCTAGAAGTAACCTAGGTGGTACTTTTAGTCAAATAACTACTTATGATTATTTACGAGAAACAGCTTATGATCTTCCCGAAAAAAGGAGTGCAAGTTTTGCTGGTTGTCAGTTGAGGGCAGCAAATCTAAGAGCTGCAAACTTAAGTGGGGTTGATCTCACTGGAGTAGATCTAAGTCCCATCACTGAAGTAGAGCGAGCAGATGTCAGTCAAACAGTATCTGATCTGAGTGAAGCAAATTTCAGTAATGCCAAGCTAGATTTTGCTAATTTTACTCAAGCAATTTTGAATAATACTAATTTTATTCAAGCTCGCTTGTATGGTGCAGATATGAGTAATGCTCAATTAATTAATGCAAAATTAGATAATAGTTTTGCTCCTTACCTAACACTGTACAATGCAAATTTGAACGGAGCTACTCTAACTTTTGCTGAGCTTACTTCTGCTAGAATGACTGGTGCTCGTCTGATTAATACTAATTTATCTGGAGCTAAATTAGTCGGTGCAGACTTAAGAAATATCAATAGAAGTCTTAATAGAAATTTCAACGTAGATGTTAGTGTCAGTAATACGAACTTCACAAATGCCGACTTGAGTCGCTCTCAGCTTAGAGGTGCTAACTTAAGGGGAGCTAATTTAAGTAGTGCTAATTTGAGTGGAGCTGACCTCAGAGAAGCGGATTTAACTGGTGCTAGCTTGAATGGAGCCAACTTGAGTGGAGCTAATTTTTGTCAAGCAACTATGCCCAATAGTAGAAAATCTCAGCAAGGTTGTGAGGAGCTGACCTTACCGATTTAACACCAAGTGATGAAAGTAGGGGCGAATGGCCATTCGCCCCTACCGCTCCCTACTTTCAAGTCAGGAGGCTTCAGGGTAGGAGGTAGGAGGGAAGAGGGAGTAGAGATGTGCCACTAACCCTACGGACATCCTTCGGCAGGAACATTGATCAACACTTGTGTTAAGGTTAGTGAACTAAGCGTTACTTCGTAAGAGCATTAGGGAACTTTTACTTTCATAACCTGGTGAGCCAAAAATTTCATTGGGCTCCCCTTCTTGCAGTAGTGCAGCGCGGCAGAAGTAACTGACCAGTTTGATATCGATAGAATCCTTACTCCATAAGCATTTTGAATGCAAGAATTTTAAATGCAAGAATTCTTAATTCCGCGCAGCGGTATTAGTTCCCTCAAATATCTCATGTCATTTCAACAACCCCCAAATATCTCATGTCATCTCAACAACAAGTTAAACGCTATCTCGCCTACTGGTTCCAGTTAGGTAAAAAAGTTGTAATTGACAAAAGTAACTCACTTGTGAGACCACAGCCGGTAATTGTAGGTGAGCACTACAGTCAGGAATTTGAAGACATTTGTCAGGTAATATTCTCTCCTGATAGCGGTGATTGTTACCTAGAAGGTACACAACAAACAATTGCTGAGTTGTTGTTACCCTACTGGGAAGTAGAGTCTTGTGCTCTTTGTCAGATGCCGATACCCATCAAAATAGCCGGGATACCTTCTCCTGTTTGTCCCTGCCATGATTTACTAACTTGGCCGAACACAGAGTTACCCGTACCCCGAGAGCCTGTCAATAGTCAAGACAATCTCAGAGCAATTTGCGATCGCCTCTACAAAATAAAGGGCGATCATCAATAGACTTGTAGAAGAAAGTAAAGTAATTCTCTCTACCAACGCTTATAACTGAGTTTATTATTTAGCAGGCAGAACTGCTAGCATGTCTCCAGCTGCTTGAACAAGCAAGCTATCAAGCATATAGAACTGAGAAGGATTGAGTAGATCATGCACTTCATCTAAAGCTGCTGGTTCAAAAATTACTAGACCATTGAATGGTTGCTCTAAGACAGCTAGATGTCGCTGCTCAATCCCTAAACGCTTCGCAATTGCCTCCAAATACCTCTGCTCAGGATAATCCATTTTGTTATTGGCTGCTGACATTTGATAGCAAAAGGTTAGCAACAAAAATCTTTCTGCTCCTGAGAGAGGAGCCGTTAGTGTTCGCAACTGATTAGTTTTAGCGTAAACTTGATTTTTGATCACTCCCTTGAATATCAAATGAGTTAAGCGACGCACATTACTCTCTGAGGGGACAAATTGCTCAAGAGTTGTCTGTAGCCATTGCTTCTCTTCATCTTCAACCGTGCCATCAGCGTAAATCAAGCCCAGCAGAACTGTAACCAAAGCTGCTATAAATATTACAGTAGGGGTGAGGTCTTGTTGGCAGAGTTCCTGCCCAGTAATCCTTGACAGAAGCTCAACCGATTCAGAGCTAACTAGTGAAGTATCCATAAGTCTAACTCTGTGAGCTAGTGGTGTTTTTAGTATCTAGGACTTATACACCGTCACGAAATTATGTCATCCTGAGCGCTAGCGAAGGATCTCCAGACAGCCTAGATACTTCACTATCACCTCAGCATGATAGTTGAGTGCGTAAGTCCTAATATCTATTGTATAAAGCGATCGCATTCCCAACTCATCAAAGGCGATCGCTTTTTTGGGTTTGCCTTTTTCTTTGGAGTACACTTGTATCTAGACCATTTCTTTCCTTTCTCTTATGGTTCAACTTCCTCCCCTTCACTCAAGGCAGAACCCACCCTCAACCCAAACCCATCTCCAAAACTCGTTTTCAAATGGGCGAACGGTGAGTCATTAGTTTTTACTTGATTGGTTTTGATAGTGCAAGTTGCATTCACTCATCCCAAGACTTGCATTACCTGAGATTGCACTTACCACTGTTTTCGGTAAATTTTTGAAATGTGCAAATGCCGCTAAAACTAATAAAATGATACTTACCAAGACGGTAGAAATTGCCAAAAATGCGAAAGCAATTGCTGTTAATATCCACATTGACAGAACAGAGATTGCTTGCTTGATAAGTACTGTAGATGCTGTTAATACTGATAAAATCATTGTTTTTGAAATGTTAAGATGACCGAAATACCAAAACTATGCAGACAATCATCAATAGAAGAAACACAATAGGTAGTATGTACAACCTTAAGGACAAATGTACTAAAACAATAGATAAGCTAAGATGCATCTAATTTGCATTAGCAAAAATGATCAGTTTCTTGTGGGATGGGCGTCTCGCCTGTCAGAAAGCTGCAAGTTAAATGCGCAACAGCTTAGCGTTTCTCACTGAGAAATGGTACTTTCGTTCTTGGTTTTTGGGAATTTCACTTTAAATGGTAGTAGATAGTCTGTATGACTGTCGTCGGTGAATCCTCCCAATTAGCTCAGAGATAATAAACTAAGGAATTGAGGAAAATACTGGTAAATTGTTGAGTTGGAGGGTAAACAAATCTAATTTCGTATAAATTGTAACAGCAAAAATATAATTAACTCAATTTTTTGTACAATCGAGTCCTATTAAGTTGAGGGTAGTACATTGATTAATTCAGACAAACCTGAGCGAGACTATCATCAAGATCTTGATTATTGGTTGGAGCGCCAAACAGAATGCCAACAAGCTCTCAACGTCATCGCTGGTAAAAATAATGAAAGTGTTTGGAAATTGAGAGGCAAACTCGAAGCTTACTCAGAAATTATTGCTTACTGTCAAAGGAAGTTACAGGCGTAGGGGCGGATTGACAAGTACTCAGATGCCCGACTTCTTCAAGAAGTCGGGCATCTAACTTTTCTTAATAAGTCGGGGATCTAACCTTTCTATTTAGTTTCCGAGAACTCAGCGTCAATCACATCATCGCCCCCTGAACCACTAGAGGTAGAATCTGTAGCATCACTACCAGGATCTCCACCAGCACCTGGAGGGGGAGGAGCGCCAGCCTCTGCACCACCGCTTTGTTGATAAATATTAGTGCTGATGGTGTAGAGAGTCTGTTGCAACTCAGGAGTCAGAGTTTTGATTTGTTCGTCGTCTTCTTTCTCAACCGCTTCTCGCAAGTCTTTAATGAGTCCTTCTACCTTGGTTTTGTCATCAGCAGGGACTTTGTCACCCAGTTCATTGATTTGCTTCTCTGCTTGGTAGGTGAGAGAATCTGCCTGGTTCTTGCGATCGATTTTCTCACGACGCTCTTTATCAGCACTGGCATTGGCTTCGGCTTCTTGAACCATACGATCGACTTCAGTATCTGGTAGGGTGGAAGCGCCAGTAATACTAATGGATTGTTCCTTACCAGTACCTTTGTCCTTAGCTGTGACATTGAGGATTCCATTGGCATCAATGTCGAAAGTGACTTCAATTTGGGGAACACCACGGGGTGCTGGAGGAATACCATCCAGACGGAAAGTACCAAGACTCTTGTTGTCGTTGGACATTTCACGCTCACCTTGGAGAACATGAATTTCTACATTAGTTTGGCCATCTACAGCTGTGGAGAAGGTTTCCGACTTCTTGGTAGGAATTGTGGTGTTGCGAGGAATGATTTTCGTCATTACCCCACCTAAGGTTTCTACACCTAAAGATAGGGGGCTCACATCCAATAGCAGAATATCCTTGACTTCCCCAGCCAAAACTCCACCTTGAATAGCTGCGCCAATAGCTACCACTTCATCTGGGTTGACGCTTTCGTTAGGAGCTTTACCAAGAACTCGCTTGACTAACTCTTTAACTGCAGGAATTCGGGTGGAACCTCCAACCAAAACCACTTCATCGATAGCACTCTTGTCGATTTTGGCGTCACGCACCGCGTTTTCCACAGGGATCCTGGAACGATCGATCAAGTCAGCACAGATCTCTTCAAACTTACCCCGAGTCAAGGTTGTATCGAGGTGCTTGGGACCATCCTGGGTAGCGGTGATGAAGGGTAGGTTAATGTCAGCTTGGGTAACGTTAGAAAGCTCAATTTTGGCTTTCTCCGCTGCTTCAGTCAGACGTTGTAGCGCTTGCTTGTCTTTGCGCAAGTCAATGCCTTCTGCTTTTTGGAATTCTGCAGCTAAGTAATCAACGATTTTCTTGTCAAAGTCGTCACCACCGAGGTGAGTGTCACCAGAGGTAGCCAACACTTCAAAAACACCGTCGCCAACTTCTAGAATGGAAACGTCGAAAGTACCACCACCAAGGTCAAATACCAGGATAGTTTCGTTACTTTTTTTATCTAAGCCGTAGGCAAGAGAAGCGGCAGTAGGTTCGTTGATAATCCGTAATACTTCAACCCCAGCAATCTTTCCAGCATCTTTGGTAGCTTGACGCTGGGAGTCGTTAAAGTAAGCAGGAACAGTAATTACTGCTTGGGTAACTGTCTCACCAAGGTACTTACTAGCGTCATCAACTAGTTTGCGTAGTACCTGAGCGGAAATCTCTTCTGGAGCAAATTGCTTACTTTGGGCTGGGCAGTCTAGTTTGACATTATCACCAACCTTAAGGACTTTGTAAGAAACTTCGGTGGTTTCGTTAGTTACTTCACTATATCTGCGTCCGAGGAAGCGTTTAACTGAATAGAATGTGTTGTCAGGGTTCATCACTGCCTGACGCTTGGCGATTTGACCCACTAGGCGATCGCCGTTTTTGGCATAGGCTACAACTGAGGGGGTTGTGCGAAAACCTTCAGCGTTGGCAATAACAGTAGGTTTGCCACCTTCCATAACTGCTACGCAGGAGTTCGTTGTACCTAAATCAATTCCAACAACTTTTGCCATGAGTGTTCCAGGTTCGTTTAACTACAAATATTGGCTGTCGATGGGAGACTCAACATTAGAATGTCAAAGGGTTCAATCGGCAGATTTTTAGGAGCTTGTGTTGCCTTTGGACTTACTACCAATCTCTATAGTGAGCTTGGTGTACCCGTCTCATGAAGGCTGGGTTCCCGAACCTGAGATGGGACGGTTCTCGGTCAAATCGCTCTTGCCACTCTTTCTCCCGTAAAGTACAGTTTGCAGATAACTGCTACTGATTTGCTTTACTGTGTCTAATTTACGCAAATCCATAGCTTTTGGGATTGGTGCGAACCGTAAAGAATCAGTTGTGTTTGCCGTCTTTAGTACAAAATTTCCTGGGCAACACTGAGGCAGCGGAAGCACGGTTAATTGATCACATCAATGACCCACGATTTCGGGGTGTATACTTCTTAGTGACGACTTTACTACCTTTACCTGTAGCCAAACAACTGCAGGAACAATTGATTCAATATGCTGCCGATACTAAAGACCATGCTGTTAGCAATACCTTTGTGTAAATTTGACAGTCTATGGAAGTATGCCAACTCAATGATGAAGTTAATCTAGAACAATGATAATCCTTGGTAATAGTGAATCGGACAAAGCAGAGGATCAATGGCGATACCAATTGGATCGGTTCGTGAAAAACCATCAGCAAGAATTAGCAGCACTGGCTTGGGGGCTATTTCTGGAAAGAGGAGAAAGCGATGATGTTCTGGGACTAGATCTTAAACCTAAGCCCCATTTTGTCTATTGTCCCAAAGAAGCGATCGAGACACTAAATCGTAACGTTGACAACCGAATTCAAGAAATTTTGGGAGTGGTAGATGCTCATCAACCCGAACAGGAAGTTTTGATTATTGGGATTGGCAATGGGGAACTAAAGCTGATTCAATTTGAACCAGAACCACCACCTTCTGCGTGTTTTGAGCAAGTGGGTGAGAATGTCGATACCTTACTAGAACAATTAGAGGAGCAGTTAGCATTGGCTATTCAGCCTGTCGGGAAATAAGAAGATGAAGGTAGATTTTCAGTCATCAATTCCCAAATAACAAATAACAAATAACAAACAACCAACAACAAATAACAAATGACCAGAAAAATTATCCGTACTGAAAATGCACCAGCACCAGTTGGTCCCTATAATCAAGCGATCGCAGTTAGAGGTGAACTGATTTTTGTTGCTGGTCAAATCGCTCTTAATCCTAGTAATGGTGAAATTATCGGTGCTAAGGATGTTGTCAAACAAACAGAGCAAGTGATGGCAAATCTGCAAGCAATTTTAACAGCAGCCGGGGCTCAATTTCAGGATGTGGTGAAAACAACTGTATTTCTGGCCGATATGAATGATTTTGCAGCAGTGAATGAAGTGTACGCTGGTTACTTCGACCCTGAATCAGCTCCAGCTCGTGCCTGTGTTGAAGTTTCTCGTCTGCCAAAGAACGTTTTAGTAGAAATTGAATGTATCGCAGTTTTAAGCTAATTCCGCAGATTTTTTGAGCAAACCGCGAAAATGATGTAGAGACGTTGTATGCAACGTCTCTATCTGGCGAGACATAATGAGGGTATCTTGTTACTTCAAAACGCTTTCCCAATAGACTTATTCAACAAGCCCTCAAGAAAATTAAAGTACTTGCGCTCTAAGCCAGGCAATTGGTAAATATAGAAGTTTCTTAGGTTTAGGGACAAAGGCTCTTTGACTAAAGACATCATAATCATTACTTTCAATGGCATCAAGAATCCTCTGGTAGAGCATCAATGCTGCCCAAACAGGCCAACGAGAGTCACGACTGAGAGCTGTGATACCTCTTTCCGCTTGCAGGTAATACTTGCGTGCTCGTTGAATTTGGAAGCGCATTAATTCGCGCCAACGACTATCAACGACATTATTAAACAAGTCTGTTTCTGTATAGTTGAATAATGCCAGCTCTTCCAAAGGCAAATAGATTCTACCTCGCCTTGCATCCTCCCCTACATCTCGGAGAATATTGGTTAACTGACAAGCAATACCTAAAGCGATCGCTTCTTCCGTCGGATTTTTGCTATCTAGGGATCGACTCCAGGGAGTTTGGCTATAGGAGTTAAGACCTAGTACAGCGCAAGACATTAACCCAACTGTACCAGCTACCCGGTAGCAGTAAAGATAAAGCTCACTAAAGGTCTCATAGCGCCTCCGGTAAAGATCCATTCTCTGACCAGCAATCATATCCCGAAAGGGCTCAATATTCGTTGGAAAGCGTTGTAGCGTATCAACTAACGCCACATCAGGATTATCTATCGGTTCTCCTGCAAATAAAGATTCTAGATGTTGTTGCCACTGATCTAGAGTTTCAGGGGTAGTTAAAGTAGATTGGGGACCATCTACTAGTTCATCGGTTCGCCGACACCAAGCATATATCGCCCAAATAGCTCGACGTTTTTGTTCTGGCATCAGCAATGTACCTAGATAAAACGTCTTGGCATACTTAGCAGTAATCTGACGGCAGATTTCGTAAGAGTCCGACTGGGAGACCAGCTTTCTCATGTGTAGAGATTTAGACAGTTGAAGCATTCGTCGCAGACTAGGAGAGTAGCAGCCATTAGCTCTGGGCTTTCAGCTTTTAGTAATGGTTTTTGGGAGTCAGGATTTGGCAGGTGAATTGTCAAGCCCCAACTTTCTATTTAACCCTAGTAGCTCAGCCCTGAGTGCTGTTGGTACAGTATCCGCCTCACACAGGGGTGAAGTAGTACCCTGAGGGATTGTTGGGTTTGGCTGTGCTCCCAGCAAGCTTCGGCTGCTGTTTATTGCTTGCGCTGTTAGCTTACCAGAAAGTACGGCTCCTTCCATACTTGCCAAGTAACGTTGCATAGTGTAATCGCCAGTTAAGTAAAAATTGGCAATCGGCGTTTCTTGAGAAGGGCGGTGCTGTTGGCGTCCTGGTGTTGCTTTGTAGACAGAACGAGGTGTTTTAACAATATGATATTTTAGCAATTGAGCGGGGTTATCTCCCCGAAAATGCTTGGGGAAGAGTTTTTCCAACTCTGTCATCGTAGCATCAACAATTTCCTGTTCTGATTTAGCCACCCAATCCTTGGCTGGTGCCAGCACTAATTCCAGCATTGACTTATCAGAATTAGCGTATGCTTTACAAGTATTGCTCATGTCAGCATAGACACTCAGCAGTGGCGATCGCGAAAATAGGAGATGGTCTATATCCGTCAGCTTACGGTCAAACCATAGATGTAGGTTAATCACTGGAACTCCTTCTAAACCATCTAGCTGCTTGAAGAAATCCATTTGCCGCCACGGTTCTGGCAACATAAGTTTTAACGGGTCTACTGGCATAGCTGACACATAGGCATCTGCTGTGAGCACTTCTTCCTTAACCCCATTCATTCCCCTAATCCAGAAGCCGCGGACTCTGCCATCTGAATTAAGCAAAAATTCTTTAACTGGTGTATTTAAACAAACCTCACCCCCCCGTTCTTGAATGTAATCTACTAGGGGCTGACAGAGACGTTCGGTTGGAGAACCATCTAGGAAAGCCATTTTTGAACCATTCTTTTCCTGAAGGAAGCGATTGAGGGCAGTGAGAATCACCGTTGACGAAATTTCATCGGGATTGATAAAGTTCAGCGCCTTGGACATTGCAATAAAAACTTCCTTCTCTACTCGAGGCGGCACTTTTTGTCGCTGTAGCCATTGAGAGAAGGAATATTTATCCATTTCTTCGACATACTTCTGTCCCTTGATAATTGCTGGGATTAAACCAAGACCGAAGCGAATTTTTTCCGGCCAAGTGAGCATATCGTTGTTGCGCAGAATTGCGACAATGCCATTGAGAGGGGCTGGTAAATTAGGGAAATCAAACCGGGAGTAGGTACCGGGTTTATTTGGTTGGTTGAAGATCATCGTGTGTTCTTTCCACTGCAACCGATCCTCAATGTTCAGCTCTTGAAACAGTTGCAGCATGTTGGGATAAGCACCAAAAAAAATGTGCAAACCAGTTTCATACCAGTCTCCCTCTTCATCCTTCCAGGCAGCTACCTTCCCTCCTAGGACGTCTCGGCGTTCTAGGACAATTGGTGTATGCCCAGCATCAGCTAGGTATTTGGCACAGGAAAGACCTGCTAGACCGGCTCCAGCGATCGCAACTCGCATGTGATGGTACTACTCTTAATTACTTGTTGGTCGATGTGGTAATCCATTCATTATACTTTGCATTCTGTTACATTTTGCAGCCAAACACTATATTTTCCGGAATACTGGCTGAGGGCAGAATTTAGAATTTAGAATTTAGAATTTAGTTTGCAAATTACCATATTTGTGGTATGAGAGGCAGCAAAAGTGTGACGAAATAATAAACCAAAGCGCCAGTAAAAACATAACTATCTGTCCGGTCTAAAATGCCTCCATGCCCAGGAATTAGTTGCCCTGAATCCTTAACCCCAGCATCTCGTTTCATCATCGACTCGGTTAAATCTCCTAAGAGGCTAGAAATGCCCACTAGTGTTCCTAAGATAACGCCGCTGAGCTGCCAACTTGGCCAGTGTAAAAACCAAGCTCCTACTATTGCCACAAAGATACTACCAGAAATACCAAATATTGCCCCTTCGACAGTCTTTTTGGGACTGATAGGAGAAAGGCGAGTACGACCAAAAAACTTGCCAAAAGTGTATGCTCCTATATCTGCTGCCCAAATACAGGCAAAAGCGATAAAGGTAGCACTGAGAGCTAGAGGTACGATACTCACATTATTCCAAGAGTCAAACCAGTACTCTTTGAAGGGGAGGTTACTAGATGCGGCAATGGCATTACTGGGTAATGATGAAGCCTGAGTCAGACCAACCCGTAGCCGCACCCAATAGCTGGGCAGATAACCTCCATAGAGTAATCCTAAAATCGAGGCAGAAATATCAGCAATTGTGGCCAGCTTAGGCTGGAATAGCAGGTAGAAACAGATAAACGTTCCTACTAGCGGAAACACCGCATCTGTGAGAGTCGGTGAAAAAGCAGCGGTAATCAACAGCAGCTGACTGACGACAAGAGTAATTTTGGCAGCTGGGGCAATACCCTTTGCCTTAACCAGTTGAAAATATTCCAACTGACCGAGAAAGACAATGATGCAGAAGCCAATGGTAAAGCACCATCCACCAACAATGATCATCCCTAGGGCTAGAGCGATCGCAATTATTCCACTGAAAATCCGAGACCAAGGCATAACGGTTTTTACAGAGGACAGTTGGGGCAAACTGTCCTGATTAAAAGATAGGGTGAAACAGTGAAGATTAACAAAACCTTATTCAAAGGTAATGATTCACTTTTGCCTACTTTAACTAATTCTGGTTGCAAGGGAACAGGTATGAGGGAGCTGGGGGAGCAACCAGACTTTTTCACCAAGCCCTACAATAGATATGAGAAGGAGGATTCTTGATATGCAAGATCAACAACAAGAAGTTCGTCGCATTCCTCTGGGTATAGTTGCCAGTATTTCGGCTGTACTCTTAGTCTTAGGTGTGGGAGGCTCTTGGTGGGCATGGAATTCGTTTAAGTTTTCTACGACAACACCTGTTACCCAGACAGCCAAATCGCCTCAGCCTCTACAGCCATCAACTGAGGGAAAAGTTCAAGTTTATTGGCTTAATGATGTTAATAACCAAATTGAGCTGGTTGCCAGTTCAGTAAAGTTAGATGTTGGTGAGGAGCCAGCTGAAATTTTAAAGGGGGCATTTGGTAAATTGTTAGCTGGACCTAGTGACCCAGCCGTTGCTACCACAATTCCTGAAGGAACTAAGCTCAGGAGGCTTTATTTAGAAACTAACGGCGTTCATGTGGATCTCTCCCAAGAATTTACCACTGGTGGAGGTAGTGCCTCAATGACAGGTCGTCTTGCACAAGTACTCTATACAGCAAGTAGTTTAGACCCAGAGGCTAACGTCTGGGTAGAAGTGGAAGGAGAACGGCTAGAGGTTCTCGGCGGTGAAGGATTATTGCTTGAGCAACCGCTAACGCGCAAAAACTTCGAGCAAAATTTCGCTCTATAGGTTTTTAGCAGCAAGAATCAATCGACATTACTCCTTGCTGGCCAAGCTGAATTCTCGAAAATGTTGAGCTTGCTGCTCAATTCTAGTAGCAAGGCGATCGCAAACCAAATTACACAGCTGAAAGATTAGCTCATCTTCTACCTTGTAGTAGGCAGATGTCCCTTCAGATCGGCGGCTGAGGATACCTGCTTGTAGCATCACTTTCAGGTGCTTCGAAACATTTGCCTGACTAGTTGCTGTTGCTTCTACCAACTCTTGTACACATTTTTCGCCTTCCCGTAGCAAGTTTAAAATTCGCAGGCGCATTGGTTCACTCAGAATGCTGAAATATTCAGCAACTTGTTGTACTACCTCTTGTGATACAGGGTTTGCTATTTGCATTGGCATGACCCGGGATTAAGTGATCCCAAAATTGTAGCAGCTATTTTTACTCTATGGTTATTAACAGAATAATCATTAATCAGGGTTGATCCGCATTAGAGGTTGACCATACTCTACTGGTTCCCCGTTATTCATTAAAATTTCCATAACTTGCCCAGATAGCTCAGCCTCAATTTCATTCATTAGTTTCATGGCTTCGATGATACAAAGGGTTTGACCTTTGCTGACACGATCGCCAACTTCTACAAAAGGTGCTTCATCGGGAGCGGGGGCGTGATAAAATGTTCCCACCATAGGCGACACCACTTCTTCCCATTTTGGGTCTGTTGCGGGAGGAGCAGCGGCAGGAGCTGTTGATATCTCCATTGCTGTATTTTCTGACACCCGAGCAGATTGAGTCGGCATTGCCACCCCTGAAGGTACTTCTAACAATCCTAAAGCTTCTACAGGGGTAGTATTACCTGAAGTTGTGCTAATGCTTGGAGTTGTAGAACTACCTTTACGTACTGATAATTCAAAATCATCACTCTTGAGAGTCAGTTCGGCAATGTCGTTTTGAGCGATGGCGGTTAGCAATTCACGGAGTTGGTTAAGGTCTAAGGTCACAACTAATTAGAGTTCTAGGGGTTGCATAATAGTTTTGAGTGTTTAGATGCTCTGGATTGCCTCTTGAGTCTTGAAGTTTGAAGTCAATTCCAAACCGGATCCAACACCCAACACCCAACATCCAACACCCAATACTTCTTACTTGGTGCAATTTACTCACGACCAAGGTAGGAATCGTTACGAGTATCGATTTTAATGCGTTCTCCTACTGAAATAAACAAAGGAACCATTACTTGGGCTCCTGTTGAAACAGTAGCTGGTTTCGTACCACCAGTAGCAGTGTCGCCTTTGACGCCTGGATCAGTCTCAATGATTTCAAGGACTACTGAATTAGGTAGTTCCACTTCCAAAACCCGCTCATTCCAAGTCACAACGTTGACTTCCATCCCTTCACTGAGGTACTTGACGCGATCGCCAATTTGGGATTCGCTCAGACTATGTTCCTCGAAAGTTTCCATATCCATAAAAACAAACAGTTCCCCATCTTTGTAGGTATGCTGCATATTGCGCTTTTCCAGGTTTGCCTGGGGTACGGTTTCTCCAGCTCGGAAGGTTTTTTCAACAACACTCCCTGTTTGTACATTTTTAATTTTGGTGCGTACAAAAGCAGAACCCTTTCCTGGTTTGACGTGGAGGGACTCCGTTACTCGCCAAACAGCCCCATCATATTCAATTGTGACACCGGGGCGAAAGTCGTTACTAGAAATCATGAACCTTTTGCAAAGGGCAGAATAATTGGCATCTTATTCTACCCTTGTTGAGGTACTCAACCCCCATTTCTCTCAAACTTTGTCATTGTAGTCACTGAAAGCCTTATAAAATCTCAGTTTTTCCTCGACTGAAGCCAGTCAAAAAAAAGACAGTGTGCCTCATCCATTAACAACACGTCATCCAATTGGACTTGGAATAAAGAGAAACTTACAATTAGATCGTACAAAGAATAGTTTGGTATAGTTAAAACTAACAAAAGTAAAATCAATAACGTTTTACATAAGCGTTAATATATATATTGTTTTTCATTAATTCAATGTCTTGCAATTGAAGAATAATAACTCTTAAATAGAGCCAAGCAAAAGTTACTCTTTTGTATGAAAATACACAAAAATTAGTAAGTTGAGTGCGTTTAAAATATTGTGCTGCCACTGTTACTCAGCTGTCCTCGCCGCAGTTGTATAACCTCAGCATACAGCTTTTCTAAACCGCTAATATTGCGGCTAAGAGTGTAACGTTCGAGAACTCTTGTTCTAGCTTTTTGTCCTAATAGAGCTGTCCACTCTTGATGATCATTTAACACCGGTAAGAGGGTATGAAGTTGAGAAGTCACTCGATGGGTATTGAGAACCACACCGGTTCCTTGTTCTAATACTTCTCCATCCGCACCAGCGTCGGTTGCCACACAGGCGACGCCACAAGCCATTGCTTCGAGTAAAGATAAAGATAATCCCTCTAACAAAGAGGGCAAAATAAAGACATCAGCAGAGCGCAGAATATCAATGCGTCGCTGCTCATTAGCTTCAAATCCCCACCAAATGATCCCATATTCGTCGCCATAAAAAGGCATTAAGGATGCTGTGAGGGGACCATCACCAACAATGAGTAGTTTACTATGCTCACCAAAATGGGACTGCTTCCAGGCTCGCAGCAATGATTCGACGTTCTTTTCTGTCGAAATGCGACCTTGGTAAACAAACAGGCGTTGAGCATTCAATTGTCTCTTAATGTTAGAACAGCCAGGAGAATATTTCTGGACATCAACTCCATTAGGAATCACAGCAACCTTCTTTGGTGGAACCCCTAGTCGCACAAGAAAATTCCGCTGTAGTTGAGAAAAGACAATTACCCGGTCATAATGCGCTAGGAAAGGCGCATATAGCTGATAGGTAACTAGTTGAGTTCCGGACTTTAGGTTGCGTCGCTTCCCATCAAAGGGTGGATGAAAGGTTGCTACTAAAGGTATATTGAGTTCTTCACAGATTTCTGGTAGGAGGAAATCTAAAGGAGATAAAGTTAGAGAAGCATGTACAATATCAGGCTTCAGCTGTTGGAGCGATCGCGTTAAGACTTTACTTGCTTTCAGAGTGGGGATTGTGTAAACCTGAGATTTATAGAGGCAAGGTAGGGACACTTCCTGGCAACCCCACCAATTGTCAGACTCAGTGTCCTCCTGAGCAAAATGGAGGAAACTAACCTGATAGCCCCTCTCCAGCAAGACATTGGTAACTTCTCTACCGTAAGTGACGTTACCACAAAAAGGTGATTTTTTTCCTAGCCAAGCAATATGCATTCAGATTGAATATCAACTTACTATTTGTCAGGGTTGGTTGATATTTTTACTCCTGTACCGGAAATATACCAGTTTAATATACCTCCGATAATCGCAATTACTGATAAACCTAAAAATACCGACTTTAACCCAAATATTGTTTCCGCAACTCCTGCCAAAGCTAAAGGTAAGCTCAGAGCGATATTAATGGCATTGTTTTGTAAGCCGAAGACTTTACCCCGCATCTCTTCTGGAGTTTCTCCTTGGATGGTAGTCTGCATGGGAATACCCACTAGAGCGGCAAAACTGCCTAAAAGTATCGTCATTACTAAACTCAGCCAGAGATTATGAGTAAACAGTGCCATACCTACCAGTGTCCCTGCCATACCAGCAGAACCAAATAGACTCAGTTTTGCATGGGAAAAGCGCTGACCCCAGTGTCCTAAGATTACTGCACTAGCACCCATACCGATACCACCAGCAGCTAGTAAAAAGCCAAACTGTGATGCCTTGATAACCGGGAGAATTTCTGCTAGACGCACGGCGAGAACCGCCAAAGCCGCAAAGACAGAAAATAAGATAACTAGTTGAATCAAGGCATTGCGAACACGTCGATTTTGTTTGAGATATTGCAGTCCCTCCCAAATATCTGAAAATACATGAGGTGTTTCTGCATTAGGGATATATTTCTTCTCACCAGTTTTGAGCAACAGTAGTAGTAGTCCTGCAATGACATAAGAGCTTCCTACCACCAACTCTTTACCAAAATCCCACCCCAAACCTAGTTTAGATATCAAGGCATCTGTCAGTCCTAAAAGAGGCTCCCCTACAGCAAAGCCAATAATTAACGATGCCATCATCGTGGTGGTGTACAGAGAATTAGCTGGGAGCAAGTTGCGATGCTTGACAATGAGGGGAATTGTCGCCTGCTCTGCTGGAGCAAAAAACTGTGTCAGGGTAGACACCAAAAAAGTGATTCCCAACAGAGCATAGAAACCTACTGGTAAATTGTAGATCGCAGTCCAATCTCTAGTGAGCCATAAAAGTGCTGGAATTGCTAAAACCAAGACACCGCGAAGCAGATTGGTAGCCACCAGCACCGTTTTTTTTGACCATCGATCCACAAAAACGCCTGCCAGTGAACCAAACAAGACAGCGGGGATGGTGAAAGCAATCATAATTGCTGATACCCAGCCACTAATTGTTTGATTACCTGCTTGAAAATGACTGGCAATCAGAGCAATCATTAGCACCAGATAGATCTTATCTGCTAGTTGGGAAAAGACTTGACCACTCCACAGTGCTAAGAAGTTAGGGTTTTTCAGAACTGGCACAAACCCTTGTCTTAAGGATTTAGCCAAGGCTCCATCAGCATCTACTGGTAAATCATTGAACTCCTTGGCTGTTAGTCTTTCAACTTCAGACAAACTTGTCTGTCCCCAATCGAATGCCTGTTGTTCTGTTGGATCATGGGTTGTTCGTTCAGAATCAGATAGTCGCATTCTCTCTCTTCAATTGATGAATTCAGATTAAGTTGGCGCTTAGTTTACAAAATTAAAATATATATGTACAAATATTACAGATTTATAGACTCATCAACAACTGCTTACAAGCTTGCTGTTTGCTGTAAGCCTTCTCCTAGAGTAGGGGCGAATGGTCATTCGTCCCTACTTTGGTTTAAGAAAGGATTAGCAGGAATATGTTTCTCCCTCTTTCTTTCACCTGCTCTCTACTCCCTCAGGCATAGACAAGGCATCCAAGAGAGTTGCTGAGCGAATTGAGCGACCAAAGTGATATTGAGTATATTCTCGTAGGAGATGTTCTACCTTAACCCAAACTAAGTTTACTGAATCAATGGTCAATCTATGTGATGTCTGGTTGCGGAATACTTGACTTAAAGGAGGTAACTCTGGTGCTGCTAGCTGTTGGAGCAGAGTCAATTCTATGGCATCTAGCTTACTGTTGAGTTTTGGTGGAGACTGATTCTGGATGTTAGTAGGATAATTATTTGCTGTCTGAGCCACAGTATCTTTACTGGCAAGAGCTGGATGAGGCAAGGTCGCTACTCCTGACTTATTGCCTACTAAGTTGACTGTACCACCTGCATCTAAACTAAAACCAACTCGCCAATCAGGGTTGGTAAAGTCGGGACTGAGGGATTTTTGGGTAACACAACAAATTTGAACCTGAGGAGCAATACCTGCTAGAGCTAGCAAGTGAAAGATACCGTGGGACAATTGCGCCAGTACTAAGGAAATCTCTGATTGCTTACCATTAGAGCTTGGTAACTGCTCTAAACGCCGCAGATGTTCATTGAGTAGCTCAAATAACTCCTCTTGGGACTGCTCACTCAAGGCATGATGGAGAACTAATTCTGCTAAGTATTGACTTGCAGCTAGTTTGCCTAAATCCTTGCTCAGTCCTGGATAAGATTCTAGAGTATCTGCTTGAGTGATTTTGTCAAGCGATCGCCCCTTTGCCAACAGTAGCTGATTGACTACAAACAAGCCCATTCTGCCACCCAATTTCGACTTTTGCTTGCGTGCCCCTGGTGCTACTGCTCGAATCAAACCATATTCCCGCGTCAAAATTGTAACTAACCTGTCTGCTTCACCCAAAGGCATATTTTTAAGATTGATTCCAGTGGCTTTGTAGGTTCGACTCATAGGGAATTAAGAATTGAAAATTGAAGTACAACCTATTTTCGATCACCAGAGAGATCATTACCAAATTATTCACTTAGGATGGAATAAAAATCTATGGATTCACAGTTGCATTCTTCATTTGGATATTGAAGATGGGAAAATTTGGTTGCAATGGAATGGAACGGAACGGGATATTGCAGCAGAACTGGTTCAAATGGGCAAACGGTGAGTCATTAAGTAAAGTAGTGTAGGAGAATAGACCTCTAATCTAAACAAAACTAGCACATTTTGATTTTGGTAAGAGGTCTATATGAAGCGAGTAGTTTTCTGTGACTTTGACGGTACGATTACCGCAGTAGAAACCTTTGCTGGGATGTTAAAAGAATTTGCACCCCAGTTATCTGCCGAGCTGATGCCGCAAATGTACACTAGGAAGTTAACTCTCAGGGAAGGAGTGCGGCAGATATTGAGTTCGATTCCTTCAGCACGTTACCCCGAAATCATTCACTATGCTCAATCAAAGCCAGTACGTCCAGGATTATCACAATTGCTAGACTTTCTGGATCTTCATCATGTCCCTTTTGTTCTTGTTTCTGGTGGTTTGCGAGGCATGGTGGAAGCGGTTCTGAGTCGAGCAGCTACAGGGGGAGAATCTGTTCTAGAGCGAATGGCGGCAATTTACGCAGTTGATGTAGACACGACAGGTGAATTGCTACAGGTAATTTCTGAATTTGAAGGAGATACAGAACTAGTTGCTAAAGTACAGGTAATGGCACAACACCCCGCTGATGAACAAATAGCTATTGGGGATTCACTAACAGATCTAAATATGGCTCTTACTGCACCTATAGTATTTGCTCGCGATCGCTTACTTGAGTACCTTGATGAGTATCACAAGCCTTATATTCCCTGGAATGATTTTTTTGATATACGCGAGCAGTTATCCCAAATGTGGTGAGGGAAGATAAATTATTTGCCGACAAAGTTAAAGATATTTTAAAAAAATAAACATAAAATAAAAAAAAATGATAAATTTCTTTACCTTTGTACCAATTTGATACCAAAAAATGCCAATAATAGAGGATGTATGTTTTCGTATCACAAAAATTAAAAAGTTTTGTATCATTAAAACCTAAGTTTTCTTGCTAGCCTCGACATCGCGATCGCGGCTGACATCATGTTTGCTTGAATACCCATAGTTAGAACCGACGCGGAGACACGGAGACGCGGAGACGCG
>CBDCVG010000021.1:0-10578 GCA_965222765.1 Caldora sp. | reverse complement strand
CAATAGCAATCCCAACAGAGCTACTACGAAAAGAATCGTTAAAGCATAAAACTGCGTTTGACCAGAAACATTGTATTTCAAACCTTGTCCACCAAACATAGTCAGCATCCCCACTAAATTGACTAACCCATCGACAATATAGCGATCGGACCAAGAAATAGCTTTGGAGACTAAGTCAACAAAAAAGACAACAGTTAGGCGATACAGTTGTTGAGTGTAAAAATCGTAGGCAAACAAGTTTTGTAGGGACTCAGGGCCAAAACGCACGGGTTTGGCATAGTTATCATTGAGATAGAGAAAGGCTCCGATACCACAACCAACTGCACTCGATAAGACTAACAAACCAGCTACCGTAGTATTAAGAGCAGACCATGCCGGTATCAGTTGCCATTGTATTAAGATCAAGGGTACGTGTAGGACAAAACCCGTTAACACTACCATGGGTAAAATCATTGGCCAGTGAACTTCCGGCGAGCGCTCACTCATTTGCTTGGGTTTGCCGCCAAAGATTAAGCCAAACACGCGAATAACGCTGATGCTAGCCAGTCCATTTACCACTAGCAAGACAGCAAATAGCCAAGGGCGAGTGGTAGAAAGATAGTCACCTAACTCCAATAGAGCCCAGAAACCACCGAGGGGAGGAATCGCTACTAAGGCAGCTGCACCAACTAAGTAAGAAATGCCGGAAGCTGGTCTTTTACCCCACAATCCCCCTAATTGAGTTAAGTCTTGGGTGACGCTGTTCCAAATAATTGTACCCGTACTCATCACCAACAAGGCCATGGCTACAGCGTAGATTAACATTAAGGTTAAAGCGGTTTGGGTTTGATCTGTACCCACAGCAATAAACACCAAACCCATGTAAGCACTGACGAGAAAAGAAAGAGTACGCTTAACATCCACTTGTGCGATCGCTACCATGGTACCGCCCAATGCTGTCACTGCACCGATCAATAAGGTAACAAAGGCGGCTAAGGGAGAAAGCTCAATCACCGGTTGTACTTCAATTAGTACCCAAGCACCGGTACAAACAACTACCGCGTTACGTAAAATTGTGCTAGGAACGGGACCTTCCATTGCTAAATCGAGCCACAAATGCAAAGGAAATTGCGCACATTTGCCCATCGGTCCTGCAATTAAAGCTAAGCCTAATAATGTTGCAACCTTGGGATCGATCTGAGCCGTACTTGCCCATTGAGTCAGTTCCGTAAAATTCCAGGTTCCTGCTAGGGGATAGATAGCAATCACTCCCATTAACAGAAACAAATCCCCTACTCGTTTGGTTAAGAAAGCATCTCTAGCCCCGGAAACCACCAAAGACTGATTGAACCAAAACCCAACTAACAAATAAGTTCCCAGAGTAAGAATTTCCAGGATAATGTAGCTGAAAAATAAGGAATTACAAAGAACCAACGCACACATTCCCGCTTCAAAGAATGCCAGCAAAGAATAGAAACGGGCCCAACCCCAATCGGTCTCCATGTAACCAATGGCATAGATTTGTGCCAGGAGATTTATGCCTGTGATGACAAGGGTTGCAGCAATGGTAAGGGAAGAAAATTCTAAGGGAATAGTGAGGTCTAAATCGACAGTTTGCAGCCAAGGAATTAGTATTTCTTGTGTCGGCTGATTCCAAGTTGCAGATAAGGCAATTAAACCGTGTACAAAAGCAACCAAGGTCATCACCGCATTGATGTAACCTGCTGGTCTTGGTCCTGTGCGATGAATAATGCTAGGAGACCAAGGTATTGCTAAAATTGAACCAATTAGTGCGTAGCAAGGTATTAACCAAGCTGTTTGCAGGAAAAATTGAGCCATCGGCATTAACTTTGTAGGATGGGAAAATTCTCAAGTAGCTGAAAGCAATACTGAGTTTGTTATATGGTTTCCAGGACTGGTAAAAGCACTGGTTTAAGTTTTATTAAGCTTTATAATTTAGTTTAATGGTTAGTTGGTACAAAAATAAAGATTTAATTAATGAATTAGATAATGATCTTAGTAAAATCTGCTTATACACCTGAAGCATAATAGTAACTATTTATTTTTATCTATGCTAAATCTGTAGGTTGGGTAGAGCGCTAGCGACACCCAACAAACCCCGACATCGTTGGGTTTTGTTCCAATGGCCCAACCTACAAAATACTACTAGTGCAGGACTGCGGAAATAAGTGACCAGTTTGAGATCGATAGAACCCTTACTCTCTAAGCATTCTTAATTCTTAATTCTTAATTCTTAATTCCGCGCAGCGGTACTAGCCTGTGTAACCAAATACGGATAGAGTGACAAAAAGATCATTGAAATCGCGATCGCCTGCATCTGCTCCACCATCATTGGTGATAAAAGAGTAGCGGTGCAAGAAGACTTCGCCTTTTTCCACGATAGTGTCTTCACCCACTAGTATGCCAGCCCCCTCTGTGAGGTTAACTGTGTAGGTTCCATCTCCTTCTGAAGTGAAGCTGCCACTACCGACATAAGAGAAATCTCCACCGCTCCTGCTGCTGCCAGAAGCAGAGAAGACTTCATTACCACTAGAATCGACAATGTTTACTGTTTGAATAGCACCTGATTGGGCAAAGGCAGCAACTGTTACTAACTTGCCGCTTGGATCAATACTAATTTGCTGTGGACCAGTGACTGGACTAGGCATGATAAATGTAAATCTTATTTTTGCATTATCAAGGATGCACTTTCAACCAGGGCTAGTCTAGTGAATTTGATAAATTGTAATAATTATCTTGGTGTTTTGTGACTATGGAAATCCTTACCTGGCAAGGACTTGAGATTTTCAAGCAAAATGTGTTAGTTAAGAGCCCCCCAGCCCCAATTCTGGGGGAGCCCGGACTCAAAGTCCCCCAGAATTGCTATCCATTAGGCAAAAGTAGTCGAAACAGTGATAGAGACTACGATGTAGAAGCAAGTTGTGAACCTTCAAACAAATAGTAGAAGGTCGAAAGCCCTCGCCAGAGGGTTTTCAAGCCAGGTTCGCCATCTCCACTACGAGCCAAAAATCCACCCAAGCGTGCAATCCAAATCAAAGCTTGATGAAGAGTAGGAGGTTTTTTCGAGCGGTTTTTGGGTTGAAATTTACGTCGTAAGAGTTTCCATTCTTGCGGAGAGAAAACCACTTGGCAAGAAGCATCGGGATTCAGTCGAGCTTGATAAGTCAACCACATTAGTCGCCAAGCAACAATGTTATAAGTCGCCAGTGCTCTTTCTAAACGCTCTCGAGTTTGAAGTTGAAGTTTTTCCACACCACAGCCACTTTTTAGGGTAAAGTGAAAACGTTCGATGAGCCATCGATAGCTATACCACTGCACACATTGCCAAGCTTGTTGAGAAGTCTGATTGATATATCCTAAACCTTTGGTTGCTTCATGTGTTGTATACTCCAAGTCTGTCGTATCCTGTATAGCCAGTACTACTCCTGCTTCTACAGACCTCCTGACTACACCTTCCCTGTGTGAAGCCAATATTTGTGTTTTTTTCACTTTCTCATTTGACCAAAATCTATAGATACTTTGGCTTTTGTTCGCATTACCACTTGCTTTCGGTACTGTTTCTCCTGGATGTTCGCTTAAGAGCAACAGTGTCTTTCTCAATCTTTTGGCATGGCGTATGTCCTGAAAAATTTTGGGTTTATTTCCTGGCTTATCCAATCTTTCATTTGTTCTTCTTCATCCCCTGATTGACTTTTTCTTCTGATACTCTCACAACATACGCCAAGCTGTCCACGAAGTGCGAACACCATTTTTCCGGTTGATTGAGGGGAGCTCTTGTTAAGTTGATACTACAACTGGGAAAGATTGGGCGGCGCAGCGGAGGTTGAAGCGCTCCCCTACGGTGTCTGACCACCTTGTAGAGTACTCTTGCTGGGGAGTGCTTCAACCCGCCCAATCTAGCGCAGCGCTTCCCAGTGGCGATCGCTCTGAGCTGAATTTAGCGATTGCCTACGGCACCAGCGTAGCTGATCGCACTCTTGGGAGACCCCTGTTAATCTAATAATGGCTCTCACCACTCCCTTCCCAATCCTTAACTGAATCATCGTCTCTATCACTGTTTCGGCTACTTTTGCCTAATGGATAGCTTACTAAGGGGGAGCTAGAGGGGGTTAAGTCCCTGAGGGGAGCTTTGAATTCTTCTTACCATCCCCATACCCATCGGCGTTTTACGTCCGACGCCACTATAGAGGGCCAAATTAGCCAACGCATTAATTTGCTTAATTGTCAAAGAATCAACCTCTCCCAGAAGGCGAAAATTCATAGCTCCGACACAGCCAATAAACTTACTGCGAGAGTCGCGAACCATTTCAGTATGAATGTCGAAGAAACTCGGAAAGATTTGTTCAACAAGACTTTTGGGTAGTTCAATGCCACTATACTGATTCCAGCGCTTAATTAAGCTATTAAATACCAACTCTCGCGTTGGCAAAGCACAGTCATGTTGGCTTTGGCGGAAGGCAGTAGGAGTACAGAAAGAAAAGTTGATTTGGCGATCGCTATCTGAAGATTGCTCGTACAATTGAGCATAACTAATCGCATTCACCCAAGGTTGAGTAGATTGGGGAGTACCGAGAATGCTAGTAATCTGCAAATCAGCAGGCCCCAGATGCCAGGGATGATTAGGGTTAAGGTTCAGCCAAAGTTGAGTCAGTTTCCCGAATAAGGTGTCATCAAGTAAGGAAATACGCCACCAGCAAGGAGTACCTACCGCTATAGATTTACTATGTTGCCATTGTAAAGTGTGACCCTGACTCCTCTTAGATTGTAAGGGGCTAAGGGTAAAGGGTTTATCCGCTTTGACATCATGGAGGTACTCACCCAGTTGGGGATCTACAGAACTAACGAGGGCGAGAAACAGAGCGTGTAAGTGCCTCCCTGTTAGGTATTGCCGGGGAATCGGTGATTGAGGTAGGAGGTTGAGGATCAGGCTATGGGGCATATTCAATACTTACGAATTATCAGGTGTAGGATTTAGGCACCCAACTGTCATGCTGAGGTGATAGTAAAGCATCACCGGCCGTCTGGGAATGGGCTTCCCGCCGCTTTCGGTGATAGTAAAGCATCACCGGCCGTCTGGGAGATCCTTCGCTATCGCTCAGGATGACATAATTTAGTTACAGTGCATATTGTCAATTAATTAGACCTCTCCGAAAATACTCAATACGCCTATGTAACTGGCTTTCAGTCTTATAATCGCCAATTTCAATTAGAGCCAATTTCTACGCTAAAATAGGTACTTGAGCCAATTACTATTAATAATTTCTCATTTTATTATCTATTTTTATTATTTTTATTCATCAATAATAGACATTCAATTAATTATGTTGGTAGTATTAATGCACCAATCCTTAATCTCACTAACCCGCAAGTTATGCCAATTATCTGTTCATACTTTCTGGTATTTAATCGAAATCTCTCTTGAGCTACTCTAAATATCTTAACTAGACGAATTACATGTTCTACTATCACTCTTTCAACTGCTAGTTCTTGATTTTTCTTTTTTTGCTCTGCAGTTAATTCTCGCTTTTTCGGTTTTTTCTTAGGAGTTCTAATCGATGCTTCTCCCTCGTAAGCTTTATCTCCAGTAAACTTTTGATTTTCGTCAAAATTGTTTTGAGTTTCACGAAATAATTTAACGTCACTTTTAGGACCAGGTTGACCTGCTATTACATCAACAATATCCTTGCCATTAGGCAAAACAATTAATTGATTTTTTCGAGTATGATTTTTCTTCTTGCCTGAATAGTATTTTTTTTGTTCTTCATAGGCTCCAGGTCTTTCTATTGGCTGCTCACAGCTATCCACTATTAATTGATATTCCTGTAGTATTTCTTTGATGATTTCACTGTCACTTGAGTTTTTTTTTACTTGTTCAAGTAAGCTAGCCGGTAATAACTCTGCCAAAATAGGACACCAATAATTGAAGGTATCATTGGCGGTTGTTTCGCTGACTCCAAATTGAATTCCCAGTAATTGGAATGTTGTCAAATGTCGCAGATATGTTAAAGTAAGGAGGACTTGTTCTTCGAGAGAAAGTAGGGTCTTTCGACCCCCTCCAGCCGCAATAATTCTGACTTTTTTAGCCTCAGATGATGCTAGCTTTTTATATTGTTGCGATCGCACAGCAACAAGTTGAAGTTGGACAATCCCTCAGTCTAAACTCAACTCATGTAGAAGCACTACAGCAAGCGACCAAAGTCCTCATTGACTTAGGCTATATCGGAGAAGCTCATACGCTTTTAAATCTGTTACTAGAGCAGGGAAACCTTGAGAATCCAGTGCGTCAATCTCTCCAGCAGCTAGCTAGCCAACCTAGCGAGGCGTGGCGAATCAGGGTAGATCAACACATCAATAACCAACAACCTTTTCGTCTGCTCTACTACAATGCTCAAGAACAAGAGTTAGAATTTACAGTTCGTTACGCTGAAATTTCCTTTGAAGAAAAGCGTTTTTACCTACAAATCTGGTGTGAAGAAACAGAGGACATCAAAAATACAAGCTTTCCAGAACTCATACACAATCGCTGTCTGCGCCTAGATCGAATCAAAGCGATTGAACCGATTGAAGGACAGTGGCACAGTGAAGGCTTAGATTACATAAAAGTATACTTGCACTTTTATCGAGGAATGGTTAAAGCTTATGAACCGAGACCGAAGGACATTAGCAATGAAGTTGTTGGAGAGGTACGGGAAGTGGTACGGCGCGTATCAAATCCTTTCTGGCTAATTCGAGAAGTCTTGCGGTATGGGGGAGATTGCGTGGTTATGTCGCCAGAGAATGTGCGTGAGCCTATCAAACAGAAACTACGCACTCTCTGCGATCTGTACAATATCGAGACTACCAATAGGGATTTATCGTGATTTACCTCAGGTAAAAAGATGGATAAATTAAATTTTTTTTGGCAAACTTTAGCTCAGGACTTATGCAAAGCCTCTATTTGTAGGGTGTGTTAGCGGTAGCGTAACGCACCTTTGAATCAATATATGGTGTAGCTGCGTAAGTCCTAAGCTCAAGA
This sequence comes from Caldora sp., assembly GCA_965222765.1. Taxonomy (GTDB): domain Bacteria; phylum Cyanobacteriota; class Cyanobacteriia; order Cyanobacteriales; family Coleofasciculaceae; genus Caldora. The sequence goes on along the minus strand of CBDCVG010000021.1, from coordinate 3,563 downwards.
TGTGATTTAGGCAGGGGTGATGACAAACCGAGTTTTAATTTTGGGAGGACAAGGACGAATTGGCAACAGCGTGGCGCAAGACTTAGTTGCCTATACCCAGGCGCAAATTACTGTTACAGGACGTCAGCAAACAGGAGAAAGGACTCCTACTCAAACAAATTCGTCCCCAGTGGAATTCCTGGCTCTGGATTTAGCAGATCGTGAGGGTGTAAGAAAAGCGATCGCTTCTTCTAACCTAGTAGTTCATTGTGCTGGTCCTTTTCTTTACCGAGACAGTAGTGTTCTGGAAACTTGCATTGAGCAAGGAGTTAACTATCTAGATGTCAGTGACAATCGTGCTTTTACTCAGAAAGCTTTAACTTACCGGGAAAAAGCTGCTGCTGCTGGTGTTACAGCTATTGTCAATTCTGGCATTTTTCCTGGCATCTCCAATAGTATGGTGCGTCATGATGTAGAACAACTTGATCAAGCAGAACGAATTCACTTGAGCTATGTAGTTGCCGGTTCTGGTGGTGCTGGAGTGACGGTGATGCGAACAACTTTTCTGGGTTTGCAAGAACCATTTGAAGCTTGGATCGATCATCAGTGGCAAATAGTGAAACCCTATAGCGATCGCGAAAAAATTAAATTCCCTGCACCCTATGACAATGCTGGTGTCTACTGGTTTGATATGCCAGAAGCTTTTACCTTAGTTGACTCTTTCGATGTTAACACTGTCATTACTAAATTCGGCTCAGTTCCCGATTTTTACAATCATCTTACCTGGATTGCTGCCCATATTTTCCCCTCATCTTGGCTAAAAAAATCCTAGTGGGATCGAATTTTTGTCCTATGTCAGCCATTTTATGACTGATGTGAGCGATCGCTTCAGTGGTATTGGTGTTGCTATTCGCAGTGAGGTACAAGGACTTAAAGATGGCAAATCTACTACAGTTTGCTCTACCTTGGTGCATGACAATACTACTGTTGCTGCAGGTGTAGGTACTGGTAGCCTTGCTCAGCTCCTGCTTGATGGCAAACTCCATAAACCAGGCGTCTGGCCTGTCGAACAAGCTCTTTCTACTGAGTTATTTGAACAAACAATGCAAAATAGAGGCATCAAGATTAATTTTGAGTCATGTTCCGCTTTATAACTAATTTTAGAGTTTCTCAATCTGTTCTCTAGTCAATCCTGTTGCTTGTGCGATCGTCTCAATATCTATTCCTTGGTGTTTGAATGTTCTCGCTATATTAACCTTTTCCTGCTGTTTGCCTTGCTCTATACCTTTCTCCATACCCTCCTTGATACCTTCTTCTCGACCCTCCTTGATACCTTCTTCTCGACCCTCCAATCTTCCCTCTGAACGTGAACCTTCGAGCATACTGATTTCGTAGCGCCGATTCTCCATAAATCTCAGGTAGTTTGCTCTTTCTTGTTCACTCAAGCTATCTACTAGTAAATTTTCTTTCGCTTCTGCTAAGCCTTGGGCTGTAAATTCCTCTTTAATTTGACTCTTTTTGAGGAAATATATCCATTCATCTAAGGTATTCTTCGCTACTTCGTCAAAGTTGTTGACTTTAATTACATAATACTCCGGAAAAATCTCAGATACTTTTTGGATATTAAACAGTTTCTTCTGTCTTATTGATGGTCCTAGAGAGTCTTCTAAGTGAAGTCCATGAAAATCTAATTTACCTTGGTAAATATAATCATCCCCTTGTCCTAAGGAAAAGTAGACTACATTCACTGAATAGACTTTTTTGACTTTACCGTAAGGCTCTCCTTTTTCCAGAAAGTCGGTAATTAATTTCGCTGTGCCGTAGAGCATCCGATGAAAATAATCTTGCTCTGTAGAGTTTTGCACTTCAATGAGAATTAATTCACCCTGGTCATTTTCCGCCAGAATATCGACTCGATTGAGCTTGTCATCCTCTGCTTGTGGATTGCCTTCACCTTCGAGTATTGATTGTATCTGGATTTGTTTCCCCAATAACTCGCTGAGAAAACCTGCCAAAACTACATAATTAGCTTTGTTTCTGAGTAATTTTTTAATTGCCCAATCAAATCTGATGTGTGTTTGGGGCATAACGGCATCAATGGGAAGAGCTACTTAATTTATTGTGACAGATCTGACCTTTTCTTGGGAGCATCCAATTTTCCTGAATTCAATTCCTTGAGAATCCCTTCAAGTTCTTGTTGATATAGACCAAAATCTGCCCAATTACCTTCTTGAGCAGCTTTTTGGGCTTTGTTGTAAGTTTCCAAAGCAGATTGAGCTAGATTGGCAGGAACTTCAGTTTTAGGAATAGGAGCTGACTGCTGTTGCTGTGGCTTTTTCTTACCAAACATGGTAGCTAAAGCTTGTTCTAGAGATTCTTCCATAACAATCTCTTCGTCATAGGCAACAATCACCCGCTTCAGTTCAGGCAACTCCCCTTGCTCAGCACGAAGGTAGATTGGTTCTACGTAGAGTAAAGATTCCTGAATGGGAATAACTAGCAAATCCCCGCGCATCACTTTCGAGCCTTGCTGACTCCATAGAGTTAACTGTTGGGAAATCTGGGGATTTTGATCAATGCGAGCCTCAACTTGTTTTGGTCCGTAGACTAGTTGCTGTTTAGGAAATTCATACAAGAGTAACTTACCGTAATTCTCACTGTTGGAGTGAGCTGCCATCCAAGCAACCATGTTGTCTTTATTGCCAGGAGTAAACGGTAAAATCAAGATAAATTCTTCCGTTTGTCCCTCAGGCAGGCGCATAATCATGTAGTAAGGTTCCATGAGCTGCTGATTCCCTTCATATACTTCTGTCGGCAGTCGCCACAGGTCTTCTTGGTTGTAGAATACTTCTGCATCACTCATGTGATAAGACAGATACATCTGTGCCTGGATTTTGAAGAGATCGAGGGGATAACGAAAATGCTCTCTAACTTGGGCGGGAACAGTTTCGCTTGAGGCAAACAGCTTGGGAAAAATCTGGCGGTAGCTGGCTAGTATGGGATCATTCTCATCAACTACAAAAAACTGCATAGTGCCGTCATAAGCATCCACTACAACCTTAACTGAGTTGCGGATGTAGTTAAAATTCCTCTTATCTCCTGTAAAGGGTTCAGAATAGGGATAGCGATCGCTTACTGTATAGGCATCGATAATCCACTGTAGCTTGCCGTCGATTAGGGTAATGTAAGAGTCATTATCCAAACGCAGAAATGGGGCAACTTGACTTACCCGTTCCTTAATCTGCCGATAGTAATGGATGCGGGATTCATTGGTAAAGTAGTTGGAGATGAGAATCTTTAGGCTGCTTAAGTCGTAGGCATAGGCTAACTTACGTAACAGGGAGCCCATTGGCACTCCTCCTTTACCTTCGTATCTATTAGAAGCATTCTCCCCACCACTGGGATAATCAAACTCATCGGTGCTAGTGCCAGTAAAGATATAGGTATCAGTTTCTTCACCGTAATAAATTTCTGGCCTGGTTACTTGTAAATCATTAACCTCAGATGCTGGAGGAATATCTTTAATCAGAAATTCTGGTAAGCCTTGGGAGGTAACCCGATTAACAGGACTCATCACTAAGCCA
>CBDCVG010000020.1:0-30621 GCA_965222765.1 Caldora sp. | reverse complement strand
TAATTTCTGTTTTTCTTTACCATTGGATTGGTTGAAAAATTGTTGTGGGTTATCTTCATGAAACTCTGCCAGATTAATCGAGTAATCAAAAGTCTCGTTGTTTTTACCAAGTGGACTCAAATTGAGAGTATATGTGACTAATGATTGGGTAAGGGAATCGGAAAATTTATCTTGTGGTTGAGAAAAAGCTCCTGATGAGCTTGAGGCAGTGGTGGTTTTGGCTATTCTAGTGGGAACTAGTAATAGTTTGTCACCTTGCCTAATACCTGCATCCCTAGCAGTAATGCCATCCCTTAATTCTTTACCAGTTCTCTCCAAAATAATTCGGCAAGGTGGGTTGTCTGGCAAGCCTAGCAGGGTTTGCATTCCTTCGCGAAATGTAACTAGCTTAGCATCCCGTAAAATGTTTTGTGTCTGCTCAGCACCCCCATCTTGTCTTTGGAAAGTTACTGTAATCTGTTCCATCGCAGTTTAGCTCTTCTGATTACTTGTTGCTCCAGCTAACCAATTATTCAATATTATCTCCTTTTGTTTCTGAAGTATCTGTATCAGAAGCCGAATCCAGGAGGGGATTATCTTTACCACCTCCGAGTTTAGCTCTTTCAGCTAATTGGCTGATGCTGATACTCTTCCTCGACGTATGAGGCTTGAGAATATTTTCTGTATCATCTTCGAGAGAAGAATTGAGGGCTTCGTCTTCTAAAGCTTTAATTTTTTCATCTAACTCCTCAAGTTCTTCTTCGTCAGATTCTACAATGCTGTCCAAGCGCTCTTGTCTGAGTTCTTTAAGTTCTTTAATCTTGAAAATTTTGGTTTCTGCAGCCATCTCAAGTTGCATATCACGTTGTATTTTTCTTGATTTCTGATTGGCTTGGAATTGTTTCAGTTTTTCTTCAGCTAGAAGTTTTTGTTGTTGAGTACGTGGACTGTACAAATTGGTAATGCTAATTTTTAAACCAAATTGCTTAATTACACATTCTATAGCTAACATACTAATTAAGTCTTCTAGCTTTTTTATATCTGCGGTTTGTAAGTTTTCTTTGGTAACATTGATCAATTCTGCATTTAACCTTCTTTGAATAGACTCACTAATCTGAATCATCTCAGGCTTGCGAGCTTGAAATGTATACCAACTATTAGCCTCTACGCCTTCTATTTGGAAATCCCCTTTGTAGGTTACTGGCTCTTCGATATCCGCAATTGAAGCAATCTCAACTTCAAATGAACCGATGGTTCCATACAACTTCTTAAAGTGCTTAGCAATGTCTGTATCATATACATTCGCAGTAATTTTGCTAACTTGAGCATTGAATCGCTTTGCTAATTCTTGTTCAACTGCTTCTATCAACTCCTGCTCAACAGACTTATCTTCCAATGGTTGACCTCGTTTATCCACCGCTGGATGATAGAAACGCATATAATATCGCTCTGGCTCAACAGTTGCTAAAACTTGACCAGTTACACTATGTACAGTCCTTCTGATGAGTTTTTTGATGTCTGCCTTGGGTTTCAAGTAGTCTTCTATTTTGGTAAAGTCTCTGATTCTGGCTGTGACAGAAACCCCCAAAAGCACTTTGACATTAACATCCCTAGTCGCAAAACTCTCTTCCTCAAAAGTAACTTTAAAATGTTTTTTTAGTTCTTGATGTTCCAAGTCAGGAACAGAAACGATTTGCTGTATTTCATAACCAATGGACTTAGCCTCAACCTCCATGAGCTCTCTGACTTCTGCTGCTATAGGCTCAAAATCCACCAGCACACTGACATAAGTTTTCTTCAACAGTAGAGGTTTAATGATTTTTTCTAGCTTGCTCTCAACCCAGGCTTCTAGTTTAGATGCTTGGTTAGGCTTGTACCTTGCTGTATTGAGAGGTAACATCAACAGAGTGTTTTCTACATATATGGGTTCTGAATACTTTTGAACTTCACACTCTACTCTACATTTAACAGGTACAAGCTGTTTGGCAGAAGCAACTGCATTACTTTCCAGGGATAAAAATCCAACTCTGCGCCCATAATTAATCATGATTCGGTCTAAATGGGCAACCAGCTGATTCCTAACTGTATCCTTTAACTCATAGCTAAACTGGTCTATATTAATGTACTGCAGCAGATATTTCTTAATTTCACTTTTAAACAGTTTTACTAACTCTTGCCATTCTTGAGCATCGTTGACATCATGGAAAATAGCTTTTACCTTATTATTCTCATCTACGACTAATTCAGTTTGCACTTGAAGAGCTAGAGGGTCATCACAGTCTGAAACATATACTTCCATAGGAAAAGAAGGAATCGGAAAAGATTCCAGTTGAGCCTCTTTTTCCAGAGATAGCTTGAGCTCAAGATTTACCCCAACCTCTTCTTTAAGCTTGATTCTGACATGCTCTCGTAATCTGGCTAATTGTACAGGATAGTTTTCTAGAAATATAGAAGCATCATTTCTAGTAAAGTCAGCAATCCACTTCTCCACCTTGCCATCTAGTGCATCACCTAGAGTTTTACCACGGCAAAGAGCTTCAACAAGTTTTGCCTCATTCCCAGGATCGCAACTTGCCCAATAGGTGATTGAAACACCCATTTTCTGACCAGTAGCAAAATTAGTGAGATAATAGGGACGAGCTTGGCGTTCAGCAACATTGGTAGGATTATTGGTATTGGAGACCAGATAAAAGGCTAAGTTGCGAAACCAAGACCAAGATTTATTGGGAACTGCTTGCCATTTTTCTTTGTCTATGATTACCAGCTCTTCCTCCGGCAATTGGGCTTTCTTTTTGTCATCTACCGTCTTAGCATCTACTTCCCGAATAATTTTATCTAAAGAACTATTTGACCTCATCATTTATTCTCCTTATTAACTGATTTTTCTTTGACAGCAGCTCGGAATTTTTTCTTTATTTTTCTGACTGTATTTTTGTTAATATTACAAATTCTTCTTGGTTTTGTTTTACCTTGATATGTATATTTTTCCGACTCTTTATAGTAAAAAAAATGAAGTAAATCCAAAGATAATTTTAGCTCATTTTTTTGTAACTTGTCTGTATTCTTAGCTATTTGCTCAATCAAACTGTCAAATACTGCCGCTGCTTTAGGGTTAGACTCTCTTTTATTAAGACCTTGAAGAGTAAGAAGTTTATCAGGTGGAGTCAAAATGGAAAACCAATCTACAATTAAACCACTGATATATAGTGTAAATTCAATCTCATTTTTTTTATCATATTTTTCTGGGTTTTCATCGTTTTCGATATTATCTATCTTGCCAACAATACTATCCTCATTGCAGATAAGTTGTAGCCCAGGATGAAAGAGCCAACTTGCTAAAATTTCCAGTTTACTATTGATAGAATCATCATCCTCTTTCTCTAGAGCAGCAAACAGTGGATACTTGGATGTCCAGCAACCATAGTCCTTTAGGTTGAAATCACTTGTTGTCTTGATACAATATTCAAAAAGTATCCATAAAGCCAATTTATTTGAGTCAGAGCATTTTGTCAGAAAAGCTTTTTTATCTGAGCGAGAGCTTGTTTCTAAATCAATATCTCTTTTCGGCAACCATTCTTTGATAATGTCGAGTAGTAGGTAAATTTGGTAACTATTGCTTTTTAATTGATTAAATAAAAAGCTATATGCTTGCTCAGGTATCTTTCCCTCTCCCCGATCTAAGAGCTGCTTTATCCAGTAAAATTGACTAAATTTTGGTGCAGATTGCAAACGTTTAATAATTTCCCAAGCAGCCTCATAACGTGACCCTCCAATCAAGTTATCCAAAAGTCTTTTAACTACATTTTCTAGTTGCTCATAATTCAGCATTTCAGTGATTAAACTAGATATACGTGAGAAGATAAATGCTTGTCTCTTGTTGAAGCCAATCCTTGATAAATGTTGAATCGGTGTTGTAATCTGCTCTAGATTAATTTCTTGAGTTTCTGATAAAGTTAACTCTTCAATAATACTAAAAAGCCAATCTTCTCCATAGGCAGTGGGAGAAGCTAGAGCCATTTCAGTAGATAGGTACATAGCATGGGCAGCAACTTTTTTAGAATTGTCAAATAGTAATAATTTAGCACGTTCAAATTGCCTAGATAAAAATAGAGGCTGCTCCTCTTGGAAATACTTTTTCAATCTATCTTCTTCATTTAGAGGTAAATAAAAATCAATTACCTGTGAAGCATCTTCTTGTGTGTTTGATTTGAGATAGCACTTGCCCAAATATTTTTCTGGGTTATCAAGGCTTTCTTGCCAAATTTCTACTACTGGCTTATCTTCATAATTTTCGATTTCTCTTGTTTCTCCCTGTTCTGTAGTTACTCTAGACTTAGTTGTTACAGGTATAGTGCGTCCTTCCAATAAATAGGAAACAACTCGCTCAAAATCCTGTGGACTTAGTTGGGGAAAGAAAGTAGCTACATATAAAACTGTATTTTCGATTGGTTCGTTGTGTTTAAAAAGTGATTGAGTTGAGATATTTTTAGCTTCCTGAGACTGCCGCTCAAACTCTTCCTTATTTCGAGGTTGACTTTGCTTTATTCGTTCAGCTTTTTTTAATCTTTTTTCAAGGGAAAATTTTAGATCTTGTAGCTTGTCTAGTTCTTGTCTAATTACTTCTCTTTTTTGTTTAAATTCTTCTCTATTTGTTTCAAGCTGATACTTCTGCAAGTCTTCTAATAGCTTTCTGATTTGATTGCTAATTACCTTGATTTTTTCAGTTAAATCTTTTTCTTCTTCTTCTTTCTCGCCAATATCATTATTAACTCTTTCTAACTGCTTCTTTAACCTTTCAGGGTTGCCAATTAAAATATCTGAATTATCTATTTCTTCAGCCTCATCTGAAGATTTACCGCCATACTTATATTTATTAATATCTCCTGGATTTGGTCTATTTTTGAATTGTTTTTTTAACCTTTCGGGGTTGTCAATTAAAACATCTGAATCATCTACTTGCTCATCTGAATATTTACTGGCATACCCAAAATTATTAACTTCTTCAGACTTGGGTATATCTATGTCTGGCTCACCAGTATTTACTTCTGGTTGCTGATTCTCAGGAGTTGATTGGTTACCTTGTTCGCTAGCACTTGCTTCTGGTTGCTGATTCTCAGATGTTGGTTTATCGTCACTAGTGCCTGCTTCTGTCTGTGGATTCTCAGGAGTGGTTTCGCTGTTTTGCTGCTCATCAACTGAGTCTGGTTCATTAGCAATATCAGATTCATGCAAAGAGTTATCGTTATTATTTTCTTCTGACATATCGCTTTTTTGTATAAATTTTGACGACTATCTAATAACACCTAATGAATTACAACTGTGCCTATCTTTCTTAAGGTTCTAAGATGAAGGAAAAATTCCTGGCTTTTGCTGAATTAAATCTTTCTTGTCATAAAGCTCATCGAGCTCTTGCCTAATTTGTTCACGACTCTGTTTGAGTTCTTTTTGTTTTTCCTGAAGTTGATATTTTTGTAAATCTTCTAATACATTTTTAATTTGATTGCCAACTACCTCAATCTTATTAGTTAAATCTTTTTCCTCATCCTCTTTCTCACTAATGTCATTTTCAAAACTCCTGAGCTGTCTTTTCAACCGTCCTGGACTCTCAATTTCACTAGCAGAATTACAGCACATTTCATCTTGGTGAGGTACACTCATGTAGGACAATATGCTTACCTCATAAGAGTTTTACTGTACCTCATATACCTGCAATCTGCTGTATCTTCTGAGTTTGTCTCTACAATAAACTTCGCCAATACCTGAAACGCGAAAGCACTAGCATGACGAGCCGCAATCTCTTGATAACCCTGAGCATCAGCATCACCTTTGCCATCAATCAGATCTGAAATACCTCGAATCACCATTGCAGAAACCTGCGGGTTGGCATGAGCAGCATCCAAAAAGCCGATCCCTTCCATCTCAACTGCAACTGCATCCCCATAATTAGAGCGTAAAAACTTAAAAACCTCAGATTTCGTTGAAGCAATAACCTTCTCTCCAGCAGCGATAGGAGCAACCAAAACAGAAGGAATCCGGTCAGGAATTGGTGGTAATCTCTTTAACCAGTCCTTCCTTTTAGCTTCAGCTCTAGCTCTCTGTTCTAAATTATGAGCACTAAGACCTATTTCCGGTCTAGGCTTAAAAGTTTCCTCCGCTTTCCCAGACTCATAGCCATATACTTTCGTAGAAGCAACGACATCACCAAGTCGTACATCCTTGATACCACCTGCCACACCTACAAAGAGAATAACCTGAGGCTTGAAATACTCGATCGCCCGCTCTGCTTGTGCAGCTGCACCAGGATTACCGGCACCAATTTCAACAATTCCTACGTCCCATACTTGCTCATTGGCAGAGAATTTTCCTTGTTCGTAGATTGTCCCCGCGAGGATGAACTTGTTCTTTGAGTTCTGTTAGATAAGCTTGAACAGCCATGTATTCAACCTGAATAGCAGTGATGATAACTGCACGCGGCATATTAACCTCTCACCTGTAGTATCTATAATCTACACTGTTACATTATGACAATTTCGCTGATATTTGCCCATTTACTCAGCGAATAATAGTAAGCTTGGGTTTTGTTCTTTTCCTCAACCCAACCTACAAGATTCGCGATCGCATCTCGTTTGCTACTCAAGAGTTGTTAGGAAATATACCTTAAAGAGCAAATGGTATAAATTGATTAGTTGGCATAAGTAAATTCCCTTACTTAAATAGAAGATTTGGTTACTGCTTTAGCTTTAAGTGCAGTATTGGGATAACTGTCTGTGTCTGTAGAATTTCTACTAAATAGGGATTGATTAATGAGTTTAACTCATCCCCCGGAAGACAGCACGGGGGATGCAAGTGTTAGCAAGTTGTTAGTTCTTTGTAAAAAACAAATAACAAAAAACTTGCCAACCAAGCGGCGGGCAGCTATCCATTGGTGTCAACTTAAGCTAGAGATAGGTGATAGTGAGGCATCTAGGGCATTTGAAGATCCTTCGCTATCGCTCAGGATGACATAATTACCAAAAGGTGCATAAGTACTAGATTTTTAAGCAAATTGAGTCATCTAAAGATGACTTGGTGCTATTAGCAAGGAACTTGAGTTCCTTGTGGGGCAAGGATTTCACCGTACCACCTATCCCAACCGAGAATTACGACTTATACCAAAAATCCAAAGTCGTAACAGAGATCCTATATTATCCCGATCTAATAGATAAATTCTGAAAGATAGAATAGGCAATGCTCGTATAGTTAATGCCTCTTGATTAATCGTGTTTTGTTTTTGTAGGAGATAGAGTAGTGGTTGCAGAAAAAATTAAAAAACTAGAGAATAATCAGTTAGAAACATTCAATAAAGAGTATGTTAATGAGGAAAGATGGCCAATAGTTAAGCAAATGATTGATCACAGCTTCCCGGAAGGGCGTTTTTCATTTCTTGATATTGGTGGCGGCAACGGTATATTTACTGACAAAATTTTGGCTCATTATCCCAACGCTGTTGGCACTTTACTAGATAACGCTGAAGTTTTGCTCGAAATGAATAAATCTCATCCAAGGAAGAATTTAATTCTATCTTCCGCAGAAAATTTAAATAAAATTTTCAAAAACCAAAATTTTGATGTTATCTTTTTTAACTGGGTTCTTCATCACTTTGTTGCCGAAACTTATTGGGACACAAGGAAAACTCAAAATGAAATTTTAATGCAGGCTCAAAGTATATTATCGGAAAAGGGGTATATCTCAATTTTTGAAAATATGTATGTTGGTGCTTTGTTCAAAAGTTTACCTAGTCATCTCATTTTCAATCTGACATCTAATAAAAAAATAGCTCCTGTCACTAAGATATTTGGCGCCAATACAGCCGGGTGTGGAGTCTGTTTTTTGTCAGATTCAACCTGGAAACAAGAAATTAGTAAAACTGATCTAAGTATCGCTAACTACCAAGAATTTCCTAAATGGAAGATTAATATTCTACGTAAAATACTCCTTCATATTGGCTCTGTTCGGGTTGGACATTTTTGGTTAAAAAGGGGGTAATGCCAAACTTATATGTTTGGTAGCAGTTGCTGCATAAAACTATAAGTCTGTTATCTCGAACATTTTAGAGACGCGCCATAGCGCGTCTCTACTTCAGTATTCCTATGTATGTAGGGCTTGCTGTATAAAAGCAAGAGTTTTGCTATATAAAGGTTTCAATCCTTTTGTTGCCAAAATACCCCTCTTCTGTCACTTTCCAAAATTCTGACTAAATTCCGTCATTACAGCCAACGACACCTAATGAGAGAATCAGGGTTTGACCCCCATTTTTCGGAGTCTGACAGAAGAGGGATAACCATTCTTAATTCTTAATTCTTAATTCTTAATTCTGCACAGCGGTACTAGTTACACCTAGAAATCTCACGGTTATACTTAGTGGAAGCCGTGGGAGCATCAATGAATGAGCATCTTGAGAAAAATCCAGAAATCCCGACTGCGCTTAAAAGTTGGGTTAGTAGTCTTGATCACATTGAGTGGACTGTTCAGTATTATTCCTCTAAAATTAGCGATCGCACTTCATCAAGCACCTGAACCTCAAGCTATTTTAGTTCTAGGAAGTGCTCCTAGCAGGATGCGTTTTGCTGCTCAATTTTCCCATTCCCATCCCACTTTAGAGATTTGGGTTTCAGATTACTACAGTAACTTTGCTGCTAATCAGCTAATTTTCAGGCAATCTGGTGTTCGAGATGAGCAAGTTCACTACGATTTCCACTCCACCGATACGGTAACTAATTTTACCTCTACAGTGGAAGACTTTATGGCTCAAGATATCCACCACCTCTATCTGATTACTTCAGAGTACCACATGGCAAGATCTAGAGCGATCGCTACTCTGGTTCTTGGTAGCAGAGGAATTGCTGTTACTCCTATCTCTGTTACCTCAAGAGGTCGTCAACCGGAGTCTAAACTCAGAATTGTAAGGGACTGTGTTCGTTCTTTGGTTTGGATTGTAACTGGACGCACTGGAGCTAGTTTCAATCCTGATATTAAAACTTAGTTAACTCATCATCTCCCCATCTCCCCATCTCCCTATCTCCCCACCCTTTTTTTCGCTCACCCGTGGGCGGCTATCCCTCCCATCTCCAAAGGAATGGGCTTCCCGCCGCTTGCGATGAACTCCAAACAAACTATTCTGAGTCAGTAAACTGTTTTTGCCACTGAGCATAGAACAATAACAGAGCTAACAAACCATAACCGAGGGACCAAGAAGCACCAGCTCCCCAACCTAACTGAATTGCTGTATCCCCAACTGTCCAGCGATAACTGTGAAGCAAACCCACCCAAGCTAATACAGCAGCAACAAGTGACCACAAAGCCGCCTTACCGAATTCTCGTTCAATAATATAAACTGTCATTGCTGCCAGAATCATGGCGGAAAAAATTAAGCCTTGTTCGAGAGCAAAAGCACCAGTAATATAGATGTCACTAAGCTCAAAGGCAGGAACCAGCTCAGGTGTAAAGGGTTGCTCCGGTGTTCCCCAACCAGCCACTCGTAAGGCATTCTTCGCAATCAATGCTCCCCAAGCAGCAATCCCTGGCAGCAAACCGATTACTACTGCCGGTGCATGGTGATTTGGGGTAGCAGTAAAACTCTGGCTCACAATGACAATGCCAATCCACAGGACAATTGCCATGCCGCTGTCGATAGGAATAAAGAAAGTTAGTAATCCCACCGTTCCAGTCAAACAGATAAGTCCCATAACCACACCATTGAGCCAGGAGTAACCTACCCTAGCTCCCATCGCTTTCCAACCTGGATGACCAATATAGATGGTAGTGGGAAAACAAGAACCAAATAAAGCTGCAACTATAGTGCCAATACCATTAACTGCCAGACAGGGAGCCGTTGGATAACGGTCGCCTGCTGCTTCGGCACTTTCCAAATTCTGGAGGCTACCCACCAAATTAAACAACCCCATCGGCAATATAACGCTGAAATAGTTCAAGATTACTGCCCGTTCTTGCCACAAATCACCCAACCAAAGTTGTGGTAAATAAAATCCCATGGGTGCTGTTGCTGTAGTGAATTGGGTTGAGTCCCAACTGGCTAAACCTGTTCCCCAAGCTAGGGCAATACCTAGTAAAACTGCTAATAACCCCCCAGGAATAGCTATTCTTGTACCAGGTATAAAAAACTTTACTCGACCAAAGTAGGTTAACAAAATCACCCCCAAAGGCACTAATCCCACAAGAGGATGAGCATAGGTTCGTAGCAGAAAGCCTATGGAGATAAAAGTTAAGGCAATTCCCCCCAAAGTAGACAGGAGAGCTGCACGGGGAGTGAACCGCCGCAGTCTATCTGCAACCCAAGCTCCACCCAACTCAATCAATCCAGAGCCAAGGCAAGCTACTAAACCTGCCTGCCAAGCTAGTTCTGCTGCTGCCTCGGAGGAAGCTCCCGTTGCCAAGGCATCTAGGCGAACCGGCAACATCACTAAGAAGATGTAGGCAAACAAGCTAACCGTATTGATGCCATAAGGTAAGGCGGTAATATCATTCCGTTGCTCCCGCTTCCCCTGTTGGTAAGCTAGCCAGCCATAGTAAAAATTGCCCACTACTAAGCTCAGAGCGACGCTAGGCAGAATCCTGCCGTAAACTAGATTGGCCGGAAATTGGAGTACTCCTTGAGTCAAACTCACAATCACCAAGATTTGGATCAAGTTATCTATAACTAGACCAAAAAAGCCATCAAGATCACGACGAACAAACCAGCTGGGAGAACCTAATGTTTCAGTTTTGTGCATGAAAGTTAAGACCGAAGAGGACTGGTAATCGCCTATCTTAAAAGATATATGACTTCTATCTCAATTTATGAAAGGTATCCAGTGGTTTAACAACTTGCGAATGTTACTAAAGCGATTCGGTTCAGCAGGAATTTGGAGTCTACTTGCTTTTCTCCAAGTATTGATTCTAATAGCTTTGTTGCTCAATTGGCCACCTATTTTTCTAACGTTGGCAGTTCCCGATGCTGAAGCTACCTATTGGTTATCCTTAAAACAGGAATTTGAGGCACAAAACCCAGATATTCGGATTAACCTGATCAAATTAGCAGATCCCCAAGGTGATGTCACTAGCGAGCTAAGACGCTTATGTGACATTAATCTGATCACAGGTACTTCTGACTGTGACTTGATTTACACTGATGTTATTTGGGTACCTGAGTTTGCTGATAAGGGTGTGCTAATGAACCTTTCTAACCGGATACCCAAGTCAGAATTGGCTAAATTTTTAACTAGTGATCTCCAATCTGGACAATATCAAGGGGAACTATATCGTATTCCCTTTCGTTCAGAAGTAAGTCTACTTTACTACCGCAAAGATCTATTAGAACAAGCCGGATACCAGCCTCCTACAACTTTTCAACAGTTGCTAGAAATGTCAAAAGCTCTGCAACAGCAAGGATTGGCTAAATGGGGTTATTTGTGGCAGGGGCGACAGTATGAAGGCTTAGCTGCTATGTTTATTGAAGTACTTCATGGTCATGGTGGTTTCTGGATTAATCATCAAACCCTAGAAGTAGGACTTGATCAACCAGAAGCACTGGCAGCCGTTAAGTTTTTAATACGCACCATTGAGGAGAAGATTTCTCCTCCAAAAACTTACAACGAAGCAGAATCTTTTGCTGAGTTTAAGCAAGGTAATGCAGTATTTCTTCGTAACTGGCATGATGTCTGGATTAAAGCTAATGCTGACAATTCTCCAATTCGTGGCAAAGTCGGGATTCAGCCGATGAGGCTTCATACTGAAGCCGGTAGTGGAGGAGGTTGTAATGGTAGTTGGGGTTTAGGCATCGCCAAAAGCTCCAAGTATCCTGAGCAAGCCTGGAAAGCGATTAAGTATTTGACTAGTGAGCAAGCACAACGTCAGTTCATGGAGTATACAAGCTATGTACCTAGTCGGAAAGCACTATTTCAAGATCCAAAACTCTTAAAGGCAGTTGATAATTCTATCTTGCGTCCCCCGATTCCTCAATACGCTGAAGCTTCTGATATTCTACAGGGCTATCTGAGTGCAGTACTCAAGAAGCAACTTAGTCCTGAACAAGCAATGAAACAGGCAGCTGAGGAAACCCGTCAATTGCTTTGAAGTTTGAACAGCTTTAATGAGTCTTTTTGATTTTTTCTTGAATCATACCAAGATCGATGTAGGAATCAGCAAGATTAATTAGGCTATCGCTAGTCATAGAGCGCAAACTAACTATCTCCAGTCGAACCCCTTGATAGCTAACGGCATTAACAGCATAAGCCAGTTCTCCATTACCGCTCACTAAAATTGCAGTATCATAGCAACCGACCAACTTCAGCATATCTACGGAGATTTTTACATTCAAATCCGCCTTTTTAGAACCGTCTGGAAACTGAGTTAATTCTTGAGTGACTACACGATACCCATTGTGACGCATCCAAAGCAAAAAATTTTGCTGCTTCTCATTAGTTAGATCAACTCCAGTGTAAAAGAAAGCACGCAGTAACCTAGCACCAGAAGTTAAACTGCCAAGGAGTTTGACATAGTCGATTTCAATACCCAGTTGCAAAGCTGCATAAAATAGATTGGCACCATCAATAAAAATAGCAATGCGACCGCGATTTAAGCGATTGACTGAAGAAAGGTTGCCATCTTCATTTTGGTCTATTTCGCTACCAGAGCTGTTTTGTTCAAGGATATTCAAGCGTTGTTTAGGAATATAAACTTTAGAATTATACATTATTTTATCACCTTTTTGTAAATCTATTTTATTGATTATTTAAATTTTAATTAAATTTTTTAATTATATCACTGACGGTACTTGCAATATTTCTTTAAGAAAGATTCGATCTGTAGCTGAAGATTTTTCTAGCAGGACAGCTTTAGCTTTTTTACCGATCCAGATTTTTCCTGTGTGATTAATACTAAAGTCTTGACCCAGAATAAAACCTTGGTTAATTAATTTTTTCACCGCAAACATAACTATGCCTTTGATCAAATGGCGGCAAGCATTCAAACTGTAAAAATTTTGCCAAGTCCAATCAAAGGTCTCAGGATCTGTTTGTGCTAATTGAAATACAACTGCAGTCATAATATCTGAGGTATAGTCAGAACCCAATAGCTCCGTAAGAGTCTTTTCACAGGACTTTACTAGCTCTTTATCCTGAAGCTTTAATGCACCAATTATCAAAGTAATGCTTAAGTTAAATTCTTCTGTAGAGTTGATGTTATCCATAATTACTATACTGCTCCTATTTGAATTGTGAGTATATAGGGAAGGACAAGAAACAGAAAATCTCACAAATAATTTAGAAACCCTATATACAGATGATTCAGTCTTGATTGAATACCGGAATAATTTGCTGGCAATATAAATTTATTCTGAAAATGGTGCTTAGTTCTTACTAAGAATAGTTGAATGAGACTCAACTAAATGTTAACTAAACTACTAAACAGCAAAAGAATAAGCCATCAATATCAACCAAATACCAATACCAACACTAGAAATTATAGGAATCCATTGAACTTGTATAATCATTACGCTTAAAGTTTTACAACTGAAAAAACTGCTTTTACTAGTAGATCTACTGAAATTACGCTCTTAGTCCCCCCTCAGCAAATAAATTGCAATCATAGTCATTGTGGAGTTACTTCTATTCTGAGGTTAAACTGAAAAAATGAAGAACTTCTGAAGAATGGGTATATTTTAACTTTTGAGGAGTACCGCCCTGCAGAAGTTATCCATAATACCCCGAAAAATGTCAGGTCGTATATTCTGCATTAATCCTTACATAGTCATAACTCAAATCACAGCCCCAGGCTGTACCAGTGCCAGTACCATTCCCAACACAAACAGAGATTAATACTGTATCTTCCTGCATATATGCACCCATTGCAGCTTGCTTTAAATAAGTGCTAGCAGCAGCACGATCAAAAGCCAGAGGTTGACCATTCTCCATCATCAAGAAATTCCCCAACTGAATCCGCAGGTTTTCTTGTTCAAAGGGGACACCAGCACGTCCTGCAGCTCCGGCAATTCTACCCCAGTTGGGATCGCGTCCAAATATCGCAGATTTAACTAGAGATGAGCCGACAACAGTTTTGGCAATTTGACGAGCCGCTTGATCATCTGGTGCTCCAGTAACTTGCACTTCAATCAAGCAGGTAGCTCCTTCTCCATCTCGTGCGATCGCTTTGGCTAAATGCTGGCATACTTCTGTTAGCATTGCTTCCAGCTTTTCTGCAGCTGCTCCCATTTCTGTAATCGCGGATGTGCGGGATTCACCATTAGCCAAGGCAATCAGAGTATCGTTGGTACTGGTATCACCATCCACCGTGATTTGATTAAAGCTTTTGTTGGCTGCCCGACTCAACATCTGTTGCCAGAGAGCAGGAGAAACTGCTGCATCACAAGTGACAAATGCTAGCAAGGTTGCCATATTTGGATGAATCATCCCAGAACCTTTGGCAATGCCCCCAATCCTTACCGGGCGATCATCAATAGTTGTTTCTAGGGCAATGGATTTGGTCACTAAATCTGTAGTAATAATCGCTTGAGCTACTGCCCCTGAATCGGTTGCTGATGCTGCTGCCACTAGTTCAGGAAGACCCGATAAGAGGGCATCCATGCGGATTCGCTGGCCAATAACGCCAGTGGATGCCAACAATATCGATTCAGCAGGAATATTGAGTTCTTTCCCCAAGGCTTGAGCACTTTCGAGAGCATCTCTCCAACCCTGCTCACCAGTCGCAGCATTTGCTTGACCAGCATTACAGAGAATGGCACGGGCACTAGCTTTTGCCTGCAAGCGCTGACGGCAATAGTCAACACAGGCAGCACAAACCCGATTTGTCGTGAAGACACCTGCTGCAATAGCATCAACATCTGACAAAATTAAGGCTAAATCTGGAAGCCCCGAAGGCTTCATTCCTGCAGCAATTCCTGCTGCTTTATATCCTCTGGGTGCTGTAACACTACCAGTAATTTTCTGCCAGTCTGACATGAGTTCTCCTGAAAACCCTAACTCCCGCTTGAGAGGGAATTATATCAAGTCTCAGGTTACCAGAAATCTAACCCCGTGGCGTTTAATAAAGAACAAGAGAGCCACTTGGTGACTCTCTTGATTGTCAGGGTGCATCTACTTAACTTAAATATATCACTTAGGGGCGGGGGGTGTCACCCCCTATTTGGATAAAATTTTCGACCTAGACCCCCTAATCATTGAGGGTATAGGAGTTTGGGAATTGGGGAAACTGATGGAGCTGGGAAAGATACGGAAACGATATAGCTACATCTTCTTCCCAATGCTCAATTCTCAAATAACAAAAAGAGAGCCACTTGGTGACTCTCTCGATCATCAGGGTGCATCTACTTAACCTAAATATATCACTTGGGGGCGGGGGGTGTCACCCCCTATTTTAAAAATCTCCGTCCCTAACCTCCCACCCAAAACAAGAGAGCTATAGAAATCCTGACATCTCCCGTCTCGATACCCGCAAGGGTTGGAGCGGGGCTTCTCCCTGTTAAGCTAAATAGGATGTAACAAGCGCTCGGCTTGAGATCCAGGTATAGCAAGGATCACGTTTCAGAAAATTGCCACGACCTCAATAGGATGGCTATACATACGTAACTCTCTGATGAGAGTGATCTAATTAACTTATAGCGCTATTGGGATGGGAGATATTACCCCCTACTGTATTTTTTTTGTGAAGTTTTAACAAAAGCGATTGCTTTTGGAGGCAAAGCAGAACAGGGAAAATAGTAGGGGTGATTCATGAATCACCCCTACAAATACTGTAAGTTTTGATTACTCTTGCCTCTTAACCTTTGAGCTTCTTGCCTAGGAGTTGGTTAGTCAGCTTGGGATCAGCTCGTCCACTAGTTTTTTTCATCACCTGACCGACAAAAAAGCCTTGGAGCTTAGTTTTACCATTGCGGTATTGTTCTAGTTCCTTGGGATGAGCAGCAATCACTTCATCTATTATTGCTTCAAGTTCTCCAAGGTTAGAGATTTTGATCAAACCCTTGCGTTCAACTAGTTCTTTGGCAGAACCTCCCTTGGAGAGTAGTTCGGGAAGAATTTCTTTGGCAATCTTGCCGCTAATTGTGCCGTCTTCAATTAAGTTGATCAGTTCCGCCAGAACTGCTGGTGTTAGAGGAATTTCTGCGATCGCTAATTTCTCAGTTTTGAGATAAGCAGCAATATCTCCCATCACCCAGTTAGCCGCTTGTTTAGCATTAGCTCCAGCAATGACAGTCCCTTCAAAATATTCTGCTACCTGCCGATCATCTGTCAGTACACGACTATCATAGGCAGATAACCCTAGCTCCTGCTCGTAACGTTGCCGTTTTTGGGCTGGTAATTCTGGGAGTTCACTGTGCCATTGCTCCAACTGCTCCTGGGATACTTCAATGGGAGGTAAGTCTGGTTCAGGGAAGTAGCGGTAGTCGCTCGAACCTTCCTTACTCCGCATACTAAAAGTCTGCTGGCGATTTTCTTCCCAAAGTCGAGTTTCCTGAAAAATCGGCTCTCCAGTTTCAATCGCATTGATTTGTCGTTCAATTTCGTAGTCAATT
The DNA here is from genome assembly GCA_965222765.1 of Caldora sp. Taxonomy (GTDB): domain Bacteria; phylum Cyanobacteriota; class Cyanobacteriia; order Cyanobacteriales; family Coleofasciculaceae; genus Caldora. The sequence continues at coordinate 14,075 of CBDCVG010000020.1, read as the reverse complement.
GCCTTCTGGATAGCGTTGAAGGAATTCATATTTTTGATTTCGACTTTAGTACCAAATTCCTTCTGCCCAACAGGACGGACGGAGATATTCACATCACAACGGAGTGAGCCTTCCTGCATATTACCGTCACTAACGCCGATATAGCGCATAATCCGACGCAATTCCTGAGCATATTCCGCTGCTTCTTGACCCGATCGCAGGTCTGGTTCTGACACAATTTCCACTAGGGGTACACCAGCACGGTTGTAATCTACCAAAGAGTAGGTAGAACCAGAAAGGCGATCGCTTCCTGCATGAACCAGTTTTCCGGCATCTTCTTCCATATGGAGGCGAGTGATGCCAATCTTTTTGCGGATAGAGTCACCTGCTTCATCAGTAAGTTCTATCTCTAGCCAACCTTGAGTAGCAATTGGCAAGTCGTATTGAGAAATTTGATAGTTTTTCGGGAGGTCGGGATAAAAATACTGTTTGCGGTCAAACTTGCTATAGGGGGCAATCTGGCAATTGATAGCCAAACTTGCTTTGACAGCGTACTCTAGTACCTTTTGATTCAGTACAGGCAATACTCCCGGCATTCCTAGAGTAATCGGGTCGATATTGGTATTGGGGGTAGCACCAAAGGCTGTGGAAGAACTACAAAAAATCTTAGTTTGGGTACTCAGCTGACAATGGGTTTCTAGTCCAATGATTGCTTCGTACTGAGTTTTAACCCTTGCAGCAGTAGTCATGACATTTGCTTGGCTGTTTTAGCTTAACAGTTCTACTTTATTGTGACATTCTCTAGATTATCTGCATTGGTTGAATATAAGAACTAGTTGGGGCAGAGGTTTCTTTTATTTATTGGGAGCATCCCAAAGTTGCACAAACAATAGTAGTGGGAGCATCTTGCTCCCTGGCATTACTGAAAGCGAGCAAGATGCTCCCACTACAAATTTACACAAATGGGATGCTCCCTATTTATTGGAGTGCGATACCTCAAAATCAGACTTAGTACTTGTAACCTTGGGCACTCTTAAACTATTGAAATAGATAGCGCCAACAGTAAACAAAAACAATAAATAAGCTACAGCTTGTACCAAATAAATCTTTGCCCGATAGCCAAATAAAGCTTTGAATACTAAACCCGGAAACTGGTTATCAGGTAAAATACTGGTGGTATTCCAAGCCATTGGTCCAAGTAGACAAGAAGGGTCTTGTGCCATCTGGTCATGGTAAAAACACAACAGTTCTAACTTAGGGTTAATCTGTCCTAAAACCACAGCAGTTTGATCAAAATGTTTTAAGGCTCCTACTACCAAACCAGCCACAATCAGCAGCAAAAAGACACCCATTGCCTGGAAAAACTGGCGGATATTAATCTTGATACCTCCCTTGAACAGGAGAAAGCCGATTAGTACTGCTCCTATCAAACCTGCGATCGCGCCGATAGTTGGTACAATTCCCTGTTGAAACTTGGCAACAATAAACACCACTGTTTCAAAGCCTTCTCGCAAGACGGCGATGAAAATTAAAGCAAATATTCCCCAACCAGCAGCATTGCCCTGTTGAATGGCAGAACTGACATTACCTTCAATTTCTGGTTTCAGGAATCGTGCCTGTTGTGTCATCCAAACTAGCATCCAACTAAGTAAAGCGATCGCAATTACTCCAAATACTGTCTCCATCAACGGCTCAATTACTGACGCATACTCTGGATATTGGATACTCAAAATGTGAATACCCCCAATAAATAAGACTCCAACCAAGGTACTGGCAACAATCCCAGCTACAACCCCCCCATATACCCATGAGTTTAGCTGTTCAGTCTTAGCTTTTTTCAGGCAAGCTAGTACAATTCCCACCACCAAGGCAGCCTCAACACCTTCTCGGAGGGTAATGATAAAAGTTGGTAAAGCAGCACTAAAGTCCATTTGTTATTTGTTGGAAATTTATTTTTTGTTCGTGGTTAATCGTTAGTAGAAGAAGGCAGGAGGCAGGAGGCAGAAGGCAGGAGGGAAGAAAGGTTGTGGTGACAAGTTAAGCAAAAGAGCAATTTGTCACCAATGACCATTAGCCATTAGCCATTAGCCATTAGCCATTAGCTTGTCAGTGTTTCTCGAGAGTATATTCATTATGCCTGCTGTTGGCGTTTCCGCAGAAAACCAGCACCAAAAGCGCCAAATGCTAAGACACTTAATACAGATGAATGTTCGGGTACGCGCTCAACTTTTACATCCAAAGAACCCTCAGCAAACCCACCATCACCATCAGAGACTCGAACCCCAATGGTATGAAGACCATCTTTGGCAAATGACCATTGTCCACTATTACCAGTGAAGTCATCATAGACCCCATCATTATTAAAATCCCAATCAAAACTGAGGATATCATTGATAAGCAGGTACACAAAATTAATTGCCTATTTTAGTAATAATAATATATCCTTAGATAAAAGAAGGCAAAATGGTGATTCATATGAGATTTATTAGAGAATTAAATGCCGAAACAAAAAAGCTTTTAGAAAGAATAAGTTGGCAAAGTAAATTTCCTCAAGTGAGAGACAGAGCAAAATGTATACTGTTGAGTCATCAAAAATTTTCTATTAACGAATTAGCGTCAATATTTAGAGTTAATAGAAAAACTATATATAATTGGTTGACTAGGTGGGAAGATCAACAATTAAAAGGAATCTACAATCAAAAAGGTAGGGGCAGAAAATCCAAGTTAAATCAGGAGCAAAAACAGCAAGTAAAAAACTGGGTTAAATCTGAACCCAAAAGCCTCAAAAAAGTTAAACTTAAAATCAGTAAAGAATGGTCAATAGACGTAAGTAAAGAAACAATAAAAAGAATTATAAAAAAGTTGGACATGAAATGGAAAAGAATGAAGAGAGGAATGAGTAAAATCCCTGATGAGTGGGAGTTAGAGGTGAAACTGCCTAGACTAGAAGAGCTAAAAGAGCAAGCTAAAAAAGGAGAAATTAACTTAAGATATTTAGATGAAAGTGGATTTTCTTTGAAGCCAGATATTCCTTACGGATGGCAAGAAAAGTTAGAAAGAATAATTCTTAAGAGTTGCCAAAGTAAAAGAATAAATGTTCTGGGATTAATGGGATGTGAAAATCAATTAGATTACGAAATACATCAGGGTACAATTGACAGTGAAATTGTCATTAACTTTTTAGATAATTATAGTAAAGATTTAAGAAAAATTACTGTTGTAGTTATGGATCAAGCTTCAATCCATACAAGCGATAAAATACTCGAAAAATTAGAAGAATGGAAAGCCAAAAAATTAGAGATATTTTGGTTGCCAACTTACTCGCCAAAGCATAACTTAATCGAAATTCTCTGGAAATTTATTAAGTATGAGTGGATTGAAATTGATGCTTACGAAAACTGGGACAGTTTTCTTAAATATCTCAAAAAAGTGCTTGACAATTTTGGTGAAGAATATGTAATTAATTTTGTGTAGGTGCTTACCTGGATCAAAGGCAGTGGCAGCAAAACTGAACAATTCGTCTTCCCAAACAGTCAGATTCTCTGTCAGGCTGGTGAGGGTAGGGGCAACATTTTTAACAGTTACCTCAAAGGAATCCAAATCAGACCCGCCATCGCCATCAGAGACTTTCAAACCAATAGGATTGATACCTTCATCGGCGAAAGACCACTGTCCACTTGGACCTGAGAAGTCATCATACTCGCCATCGTTGTCTAAGTCCCACTCAAAGCTGAGGGTGCTATTTTTGGAATCAGTAACCCCAGCATTAAAGTTAAACCAATCTCCTTCATTAATGGTTAGATTCTTATTTGGAGGGCTGATTGTGGGAGTAGGATCCTCAACATCAACAATTTTGCCGAAGACATAGAGATCAGCTAAATTGGACTCACCTTCTTCTGTAAGTCCTGGAATGATGAGAGGTCGATTAGGATCACTACTAAAGCTAATCCACTCTAGGGTATAGTTTGCTCCGTCAATCTCTACACTATCTTGTGGGATTGTGTTGGTGGGGAAAATCCGGTCTGTGCAGGAAGTATTCCCTTGGTATTTACAAGTTTTATCTACTTCCCAGGGTTCCATTGCAGAACGAGGTTCTAGTAATTTATAGCTATATGTGTTGTGGTCGAAAACGTCATTTGGGGTTTCATCAATGCCAAGTGTGAAAGAGAATGCTTTGGTTAAGTTATCTGGATTGCTAGATTCTGGAGCAATTGTTAAATCTAGCTCGATGGCTAGATCGACAGATTTAGCTCCTGTGCCCAGGTTAATGACGTTATTAAAGTGACGCAGTGTCCCCAGTAAGAATGCTTCTCCCACATTACGAGTTTGCGCTCCAGCTCCAGTGAATCCTAAACCACTCTGTTTACCATTTCCATATGCATGGGGTTTACCCCAACGTACTTGGTTTTCACTCGGGAAAGTTAATTGAGTAACATCACTTCCACCAATCACATTATCCCAAGTCCCAGAAGAACTATTGAGCGTAAAGGTAAAGGCATGAGCTGAAGAGCTAAACACCCCTAATGCTGCTGTGAAAGCAACTGTAGAAAGTGTGCTAACAATAGATGCATTGTATTTCATAATTACAGTTTTACCCGATACGACAGCAAGATTTTGATAGTGTTTGCAGCGGGAGCATCTCCATTTGGTAACCACAGCCTAATAGGGGCGCACGTCTGTGCGCCCCTACAGAGGGGAAATTTGCAAAAACAGGATGCACCCTTTGCATTCATTTGAGCGTCAGTGTAAGTGGCTAAACGTCTCAATCTTGGAACCTTACTCAACAATCTTTAGGATTCAGGCGAACCCAGATCAAGAGCTGAGAGGTTCTATAAATCTATTGGGTGCAACTAACGAATTTAATGCGCAAGGGGTGAGAAGGCTGAGGGAGTAGTACTCTGAAGAAACACTCCAAAGGAAGTGAGGGTGTAGGGTGTGGGGTATCAATTGTGGAACTGGCATCTTGCCAGTTTTGCTTTCGCCAGCAACACGAATGTTGGGTTTCACTTCGTTCCACCCAACCTACAGTTTTAGTTATATCACGCCACTAAAGTGCTACTATCAATCCCATAATTTTCACTAACTTCTCCCCAAATAATAAATATGAAGGGCATTAAGTCCTTGCCTTCAGTCTGACTACTGCACCCAATAAGCACTCACTGTTGAGAGGAATATTCTATGAGAACTGGACACTGGCAACATTGGCTTGAGAAGTTCTGGATAGCTACCTCGTTAGCTCTCAGTGGAGTAGCTGTCGTAACTTCAGGCAATATTGTCCTTGCCCAGATTACCCCGGATGGCACTTTGGGAGCTGAAGGTTCTGTGGTAATACCTAACGTCAATATCAATGGTTTTCCCGCTGACAACATTACAGGGGGAGCAACTCGTGGTGCTAATCTCTTCCACAGTTTTCTGGAATTCAATGTCGGTAATGGACAAAGGGTCTATTTTGCTAATCCTACTGGGATTGAAAATATTCTCAGTCGAGTTACTGGAACTAACCCCTCGGAAATCTTCGGGACTCTTGGTGTCAATGGTGGAGCGAATCTGTTTTTACTTAATCCTCACGGTATCATTTTTGGCGAAGATGCCAGTTTGGATATTGGGGGTTCGTTTACCGCAAGTACTGCGGAGAGTTTCGCTTTTCCTGATGGCAGTGAATTTAGCGCTACTAATCCTCAAGCTGCACCACTACTGAAGATCAATGTGCCAATTGGCTTGCAATATGGCCCACAGCAGCCAGGAGCGATCGCGAATAGGGGTAATCTGGCAGTGGGACAGGATTTAACTTTATCTGGTGGGGAGGTTACTAGCACCGGACAACTTGCTGCACCTGTAGGAGAGGTGGTAGTTGAAGGTGTCTCTGGCAATGTCCAGGTGCAGTATCTAGAGGCGCAGACAGCAACTTTATCAGCCCAGGAAAATCTGATTTTGGAGGAAAGTCAGCTTTGGGCAAAAGAGGACTTGACTCTGTTAGCTGAGGATACTATACGGGTGCGAGATAGTACAGCCAATCCCTTCATTGCAGCAGCAGGAGGAGAACTGTTGCTTCAGGGTAATCGAGAAGTGGATATCTTTGCCTTGAATCATTCTGATAGTGGCTTGTTCTCGTTTGGAGATATGGTACTGCGCTCAGCTAACGCGATAGGAGGAGATGCTCACTATTGGAGTGGTAGTAGTTTTCGGATTGAGCAGCTAGATGGCAGTTTAGGTGATTTGTTCAGTCTATACGATCCGATTATTCGCTCCCAAGGGGATGTGGAATTTGACGGTTACCAGGGAACCTCCCTGCACATCTTGGCTGGGGGTCAGGTGGAATTTAATACTGCGATTATCACAGCTCCCGGTGCAATAGCCGACACGATCAATCCCACAGCAACACCGATACTGGCTAATGTCACCCTATCAGATGGAACCCCTCTGGTGATCAATGGTAATGCGCAACCAACCCTAGATGTGCGAGCAGGAATGAACCCTGCTGCTATTGGTAACCCTCTGGGAACTATTGGTGTTGGCTTTCCTGACCCTGTCAACCAATTCTTCAGTACTTTTTTCCCTACTCCCTTACCACCCCCCGACGGCAATAATCCTGTGGCAACCAGTGCAGATATTATGATCAATGATGTCAGGATAGAGGCTCCCGATGGTGTCGTTTTTTTAACCAATAAGTATCAACCAAACCTCTTATTGCCAGGTGGAGATATTACCTTGACTAGAGGGAACTTCATCGGATTGGGCATTGATGCCAGTAGCACTGTTGGTAATGGCAGCTCAGTTATCATTGATTCTCGCCGGGATATTACCTTGGCAAACGGTACTTCTGTTATCTCCTCTGGCTCTAATAATGCAGGTGATATCACCTTCCTAGCTCATAACAATATCACTCTTACCCCTGGCTCTACCATTCAAGCTAATGGTTTATTGGGCAACGGAGGTAATATCAATTTCAATAGCAACGAAGGTAATATTACTCTGGACAACAGCTCCATTTCCTCTTCTTCCGATTCTAATAACGCAGGTGATGTCAACTTTATCGCTCAAAACAATATTACTCTTACCTCTGACTCTACCATTGAAGCTAATGGCTTATTAGGGAAGGGAGGTAATATTGCTTTCGATAGCGACGAAGGTAACATTTCTCTGGACAACAGCTCTCTTTCTTCCTCTTCTGCTAATGACAATGCAGGTGATGTCAACTTTATAGCCAACAGAGATATCACCCTTACCCCTGGCTCTACTATTGAAGCTGATAGTTTATTGGGCAAGGGAGGTAATATTGCTTTTAATAGCGACGAAGGTAACATTTCTCTGGACAACGGCTCCATTTCTTCCTCTTCTGCTAATGACAATGCCGGTGATGTTACCTTCCTGGCTCAGAACAATATCACTTTTACCTCTGTCTCTACCATCGAATCCGTTGGTTTATTGGGGGGTAATATTAACCTCACTAGCAACGATGGCATTATTTCTCTTGATGACAGCGATATCGAGAGTATCACAACAGATTCAGGTATAGGAGGTGACATAAATCTCTCTGCTGAATCAATTTCCCTAACCAATAATGCGATAGCTTTAACTAGTACAGTTGGTCCTAATGGAGGAAGAGGGGGAAATTTAATTGCCGATGCTTCTGATTCAGTGATGTTGCTCAATGGTGGTCAATTTACGAGCAATACTTTAGGGACAGGTAAGGCTGGGGACTTAACCATTTCTACCAGGCAGTTAATTATCCAAAACAGCCAACCTGGTTCAAATCGAATGACTGGGGCTGGCAGTGGCACATTAGAAGGTAGCAGTGGTAAAGGAGGGAATTTAACAATCAATGCTTCTGAGTCTGTCGAAATAATCGGCAACGAACCGGGAGCATTTAACCCTGATCTAGGACAACCAGGAATAGTTATTAATGTTGCTGATATTAGTACAGGTTTGACGACAGCGACGGCAGGCAGCGGTGATGCTGGAAACTTAACAATCAATACTAAGCAGTTAATGATTCGAGATGGAGCTGGAGCCAGTTCAGGAAATACTGACACTAGTACAGGAAATGGGGGTAGATTGATAGTGAATGCTACCCAGTCATTGGACTTGCAAGGTAAGGCGGGCTTAACAACTGCTACTTTAGGGCCTGGTAATGCAGGTGAGTTAGTTCTCACAACAGGTAGAATGGTGCTCCAGGATGGAGCGCTTATCGGAACTGATACCCTTGCTTCCGGAAATGCTGGGGACTTAATGATCAACACAGCCGAGCTTTTTCTGGGCAATGGCTCACGGATTGGAGCAGCAACAACAAATGAGGGTTCTGGAGCAACTGTGACAGTTAACTCCTCCGAATCAGTGGAAGTGGTTGGCACTTCCACTGATCGCAGTGTTCCTAGCGGCATATTCACTAATTCTGAAGGTAGTGGAAATGCTGGAAACCTGGAGATTGAAACTAGGAGATTGGTAGTGCGGGATGGGGGAAGAATTTCCGCCAGTACCTCTGGCACAGGTAAAGCAGGTAATTTGCTTGTGAACAACTCTGATTCTGTGGAAATTATTGGCACTTCAGCTGATGGTAAAACTGCCAGTAGCTTGTTTTTCGATTCTTCTGGTGCTGGTGATGCTGGGGAGCTAGAAATTGATACCAGGAGATTGGTAGTGCGCGATGGGGGAAGAGTTTCTGGCAGTACTTCTGGCACAGGTAGAGCAGGTAATTTGCTTGTAAGCAACTCTGATTCTGTGGAAATCATTGGTACTTCAGCTGATGGTAAAACCGCCAGTAGCTTGTTTTTCGATTCCTCAAGTTCTGGTAATGCTGGGGAGTTGATCATCGGTACTAGCCGATTGCTGGTTCAAGATGGGGGACAGGTATCGGCAGCTACTTCTGGTGAGGGCAAGGGTGGAACTTTGGAGGTTAACGCCTCTGAGTCAGTCGAAGTGATTGGTACTTCCTCCAATAGTCAGACTCCCAGTCGCTTGTTTTTCGACTCTTCCGGGAGGAACTCTGGTGATGCTGGTGAGCTGATAATTGATACCAACCGATTTATTGTCCAAGATGGGGGACAGGTATCGGCAGCTACTTCTGGCGATGGAAGGGGTGGACTTTTGGAGGTTAACGCTTCTGAGTCAGTGAAAGTCAGTGGCACTTCTGCTGATAATCAATTTGCCAGTGGCTTATTCTTTGATAGTCGCGGTACTGGTGATGCCAGAGGTATTACCATTAACACAGGTGAGTTAACTGTTCAAAACGGAGGTCAAGTAACAGTTAGTGGCAGTGGCACAGGCATTTCCGGTGACCTAGAAGTCACTGCTGACTCTATATTTTTAACTAATCAAGGTAGCCTCGGAGCCACAACTGCCGCTGCTGAAGGTGGCAACATCCGGTTACAGGTAACAGACTCCATTATTCTGCGTCATAACAGCGAGATTGTTGCCCAAGCCTTCGGTACTGCCAATGGCGGTAATATTACCATTGATGCTGGTGGCTTTGTCCTTGCTGTCCTTTCCGAAAATAGCGACGTGGTTGCCAATGCCTTTGAGGGACGAGGGGGCAATATCTTTGCCCAAGCTGCTGGTATTTTCGGTTTCCGGCAGTTTCAAGACCGTCGTACTCCTGAAAGTGACTTTACTGCCAGTTCTGAGTTAGGAATCGACGGTATGGTGGAACTCATTATAGAAGATAACCTCACAATTATTCCCCTGCCGGATGATTTTCTTAGGGACTCCGTTGTCAGGGGTTGTTCAACTATGGCTAGAGAGCTAGCGCCGAATGAATTTATTATGACTGGCTCTGGTGGCTTGCCAACTCATCCTGCACATTTGTCGAGCAGTAATGCGATCGAGGTTGGGTTAGTTCAACCTGCACCACCAACACAGATTAACTCGGAATCTGCCCCCAGTTCTGCTACTGCCCAAAATGCCACGGATGCTGTACCTGACAGGATTGTAGAAGCTCAAAACTGGGTTATTCATGCCGATGGTACCGTCGAACTCGTAGCCTATGTACCCGTAGCCACCTTTGTCAATTTTGGGTTATCTGCTAGTTGTAATCTTCAGTAATTATGCGGTTGTTTGATAGCTAGTTTTTGTTAGAAGGTGGAATTAACCTCCTTCCAGGAGAGGCTAGGGTCTGTTTTCAAATTATCGAAGGGCGAAGCATTTGGACTGTATACCTTGGGCTTCGTAGATGAATTATCGCCCAAATGCTTCGCCCCTACATCCAAATGTTGATTTTGAAAACACGCCCTAGGAGTGGGTTAAGACTCGTCAACATGCTCAAACAAAGGGTCAGATTTTTACAGAAAAAATATCCTGTTTACCGACTTGATAAGTGGCGATCGCTAATTCTCAGTAGTCTATTTTTACTGAGTCTGTTGGTAACAATATTACCGTCGATGTCGCTAGGAGTTCCACTTACTCCTGCGCTCTATTCTGTGACCCCAGAACGACCCAATCTTGAGCAGTTAGTGCAAAATGGCACTATACTTTATGAGTCTAGTGAATATACAGCAGCAGTAAATGTTTGGCAACAGGCAGCAGAAGCTTTCCAAACCAACCAAGATTTAGTCAATCAAGGGATGGCTTTAAGTAATCTCTCTTTAAGCTATCAGCAACTCGGAGCATGGGACAAAGCCAGCCAAGCTATTACGGAAAGTTTGAATCTGTTGCTTGAGCCTCTAGTGGTGCAAACTCAACAAACTCAAAATGCTTATCACAGGATTCTTGCTCAAAGTTGGGAGATTCAAGGGCGCTGGCAATTGGCAACAGGACAAGCTCAAGCAGCCCTAGAAAGCTGGCAACAAGCAACTACAATTTATGAAAAAATTGGTGATCAAATCGGGAGCAGCAAAAGCCGCATCAATCAAGCACAGGCAATGCAGGCATTAGGACTTTACCTTCAGGCTCAAAGAACCTTAAACCAGGTAGAAAAAACTCTGGACTCGATCAACTCAACCAACTCACTAACTGACTCCAATGCCACAACTAAAGCTACAGGATTACGCAGTCTTGGTAATGTGCTCAGACAAATTGGTGAATTAGAGGAGTCCCTAAAGGTTTTACAAGAGAGTTTCGAGTTAGCTCAAGGACAAGCTAAAACAGCAACAATGCTCGATCTCGGCAACACTGAGCAAGGCTTGTGGAAAAAATACCACGATATAGGTGCAAAAGAAGAAGCTGACAAACATCTTCGAGAAGCTTTAGGGTTTTATCAACAAGCAGCTACAGCGACAGATTCATCAACCTTGAAGATTAAGGCACATCTGAATCGACTGAGCTTATTACTGGAGATTGACAAATGGGCAGAAGTTGAAACCTTATTGTCAGCAATCTGTAAGTCTCTGGACAAGTTACCCTCTAGTAGAACAGCGATTTTCGCCAGAATCAACTTTGCTGAAAATTTGATTAAAATTGTGGACAAGCAAGAAGATAATGAGCCACAAAAGTTAAAATCATTGAGAAAAATTGCCGCAATGTTGGTGACAGCAGTCGAGCAAGCTGAAAGCTTAAAAGACGATCGAGCCAAAGCTTTTGCTTTGGGTAGTTTGGGTGGACTTTATGAGTATACGGAACAATGGTCTGAGGCACAAAAACTGACAGAAGAAGCTCTACTTTTGGCTAATAGTATCAGGGCACTGGATATTTCCTATCATTGGCAATGGCAGTTAGGGCGTTTGCTAAAAAAGCAAGCTCAGAATAATGAAGGTGACGAAAGTATGGAGAAGGCAATTAAGTATTATGATAGTGCGATCGCAACCCTAGATTTGGTTCGCAATAACTTGATTCCCGTTAGTCCCGATGTTCAGTTTTACTTTCGCAAAAACGTAGAGCCTGCTTACCGAGAGTTCGTTGACTTACTGTTGAAGCAGCCTACTCAAGAACATTTAACAAAAGCCCGTGATGTGATTGAACAACTCCAACAAGCTGAGTTAATCGACTTTTTTCAGGCTAAGTGCTTCGAGCCCAATCCGGAACATGTTGATCAAGTTGATTCCCATGCAGCTATTATTTATACAATTATTTTGGCAGATAGGCTAGCAATTATTCTCCACTTGCCCCAGGAACAGCCAAGCTTCAGCTTCTATGAGAGCGCTCTGGATGATAAATTCAACAGAATTATCAACGAACTATCCCCAGAAACAATTAAGCACAACCCTAGTTCAGATGGACATGAAGAAGAAGCTCAGAACCTCTATAAATACTTGTTCCCCTCAGAAATGAATGCCAAGTTAGAAGCAGCAAGAACCAGAAAACAAGACCCTCTAGAAACCTTAGTATTTGTCTTGGATGGACCCCTTGCGGAATATTCCGATGGCGATTCTTCACGACGGCGAACAGCATTTGATAGAAAAATATGCACTAGCCTTAACTCCTAGTCTACAACTGTTAGATCCTAAACCTTTACCTAGGGATAACTTGACCTTATTTAGTGCCGCACTGAAGAATGAAGCTCCAAGTTATAAACCTTATAAATTTAAGCCCTTAAGATCTGCAGGCACGGAATTGGATAAAATTAACGAGCAAATACCCAGTCAGGTGCAACTGATTGATGAAGAATTTAAAGACAAAAAATTAAAAAGTGAATTCCACTTTTCTTCATCCTCTGTAGTTCATTTAATCACCCATGGTCAGTTTAGTTCCAATCGAGAGAAGACTTTTATTCTTACTTGGGATAAGCCGCTTAATATCACCGAATTACGTAATTTACTCCGAACTAGAGATAAAATACATCCTCCTATCGAACTATTAGTTCTGAGTGCCTGTGAAACCCTCAAAGGAGATGAGCGAGCAGCATTGGGACTAGCTGGGGTAGCTGTACGAGCCGGAGCACGCAGTACCTTAGCAACACTTTGGCAGGTAAATGATCAGTCAACTGCTGAGTTTATGGGTTTGTTTTACCAGGAGCTAATTACTAATAAGAAGAGCAAAGCGGAGGCTCTCCGTACTGCTCAACTAAATTTTTTGCGTCGTCGTGACTACAAAAACCATCCCTACTATTGGGCACCTTTTGTTTTAGTAGGTAATTGGTTGTAACCGACATGCTCACCTCGTGAACCTACGAGCGTTATTGAGATGTCCTCAGTTGCTCCTATGGCAACCGACTACGCCATTTTTTGGGATCTTGAGAACAGTGGAAAACTGCGTAGATGATAATTGTTGTGTCTGAATGTTCATAGAAAACAACGTAAGGAAAGCGTCGGACTACAGCTCTTCGATAGCTTTGGTAAACTACCTGATATATTTTTGGATTTCGTCGGATGAACTGAATACAAGCATCAACACAACGAATAAACTCTTCACCTAAGCCAGGTTCATGTCCTTCATACCAGATATAAGCCTGAGTCACATCTTTTTCTGCCTCTGGCAGGATAATCAGATTTCTAAGCACCATTTCGTTGACTGCGAATCCTTTCTTTAGCTGCCTCCATGAACTGCCTGAGTCAGAATTTTGTAAGTACAAAGCTTTTCTCCTTGCAAGCTCTTCTTTCTGCCAATCCAATACGGGAATTTGTTCTGGAACCAAGGCAATGCTGTCCCATAAGTCTTCGAGGAGCTGCAACTTTTCCGAGAGGGTTAACTCAAAAACTGAAGTGAACTCTGCGTTCATACTGACCTCGTTCAGTAACTAGCCATTGTGTTTTAAGTTTATCACCGCAAGCAGCGGGAAGCCCATTCCGTCAAGGGGCATTCGTGTCAACTTAAGGTGAAATCCTTCCCCCACAGTATCCTCAAGTTCCTTGCTAATAGCACCAAGTCATCTAAAGATGACTCAATTTGCTCAAAAATCTAGTACTTAGGGCTTGCTGAATAAGTCGTAACTTTCGGGTTTGAATAGGTGTTAGGTGGTAGGTGGTAGGTGGTAGGTGAGGTTGGAGGTGTTAGGTGTTAGGAAATTTCCCAAGTCGGTGCAAAGAAATTGAGCCCATCGATGCAAAAACCTTGGACTTGTTTGGCTTGCCATAGGATTGAAAGCATTGTCTGGCATGGCTTCCACACTTATGCAGCAAGCCCTACTTATGCACCTTTTGGTAATTATGTCATCCTGAGCGATAGCGAAGGATCTTCAAACGGCCTAGATGCTTCACTATCTCCTATCTCTAGGTTAAGTTGACACCAAT
>CBDCVG010000019.1:0-7857 GCA_965222765.1 Caldora sp. | reverse complement strand
AAGCAGGGGGTGAAGTATGCCCCATCCCACACCCACATCATTGTTGATACAGCAGCCCGCCCATCGTTTGAGGAACTGAGGGAGTTGGTGGATGGATGCGACTTACTAGTTGTACCCACCTCACCAGAAGCTTGGGCAATTGATGCCACCTTGGAGATGACTGGAGAGCTGAACCGCTTAGGCGCTAACTACAAAATCTTACTAACCTTGGCTCCACCCAAGCCTAGTAAAGCAGAAGAGTTGGTGAGAGATGCGCTTACGGATGCTGGGTTACCACTATTTAAAACCTCAATCCGTAGGTTGGTGGTGTTTCAAAGAGCTGCATTAAATGGATTAACCGTTTCTCAAATGAGTGAGAGTTATGCAGGCATCGCCTGGAGTTGTTATAAAGCTGTTGGAGACGAAATCTGTGGCAAAAAAAGATGATTTCAAACAATTGATGAAAGCTGCCAAAGAGGGAGACGCTAATGCTGAACAACTCCCTCAAAGTAAGCGCACATCTCCAGATTATGTAAAAGTAGGATTTCACCTACCCAAAAAACTGCACAAACGACTTAAGGTAATTGCGGCAGATTTAGAAAAAGAGATGAGTGATTGTGCTGCTGAAGCGATAGAAGATTGGTTGAAGAAACAATCCCAGTAATAGAAAAAACCTCTTCCTAGAAGGAGTCCCTCAAAATTTTACCTACTTTTTTTCGCCCCTATCTTTAACTGCTGCACAGCCTTCCGTTTCGCTTCCTCACCTCTCCTATCATATTTGGCAGTAGTTGTTGGTGAATTATGCCCCGCCAACTTCTGTACGGTGACTATATCAACGCCTGCGTCTAGTAAATCAGAGCAAAATGTACGCCTGAGGTCATGAGGACTAAAAGATTCCACCCCAGCCTGTTTTGCCCTTCTTCGCACAATTAACAGCACTGCCTGGGGAGTCATTTGCCGCAGTTCAATCCTTCCATTTTTGAGAATGGGGTACAATAATGCACCGGGTTCATAGCCCCTAATCTCCAGCCAGTCGAGCACCAAAGGGATGACTTCCTCTGGCAAGTAAACGGTTCTATCTTTGCCACCTTTAGCGGAGCGAATCTCCAGGGAACCAATTTCCGGGTTAAAATCCCCTAATTTCAGCTTCACCACTTCAGCTCGTCTCAAGCCTGCACCACGCAGAATACCTAACAAAGCAGCATCCCTTATACCCATTGGAGTAGGATCATTTTGGCAAACGCTTATCAAAGCAGCAATCTCATCTTGGCTTAAAGCACGACCCCTAAGCCGCTCATTAAGCCTAACAGGAGGTAGATCCACAGCAGCTTCATAGGTTTCAAGGTCAATCAATCTAAGCTTGTAAGCCTCCCTCAATACTCGTCGCAAAGCACACATCATTTTCTTGACGGTAGTAGACTCGTACTTCTCTAATAGTGCTCCTTGCACAGCTGCTGTGTGTTCGTATTTAAGTGCTGCCCAATCTAGGGTCAAAGCATCGCATTCACCATTGGTTAACAAAGCCGCGATCGCATTAAGAGATTGCCTCATAGTAGAGCGTGACCCCTTGCCCAGCATGGACAAGTAAACCGCTGCCGGATGTCGAGTTAAAGGGACAGCAGTAGTGAGAGCCAGAGAATCATCAGTAAGGATGTGAGATGGCATCCTTTTATCATCCCACCAGTGGTTCAACTCGTATACGAACACTTGAACCAGTGAGGCTACTTTAAGGGAAGCGCTCTCGGCATATGGATTATTGGAACATGAATTCTAAAAAGTGATGCAGGCTATGCCTGAACCCAATGATGAGTAGAATAAAGTAATGGTTGCTGTGGGAAAAAGGAATGTCTAAGTTGCTCATTCAGTGGCTCAGTCCAGACAAGCTGACTCCCTATGAACACAACCCCAAGGCTCACCCAGCTGCACAGATAGAGAAGATAGTTAGAGCGATCGCAGAAGTTGGTTTCGATCAGCCGATTGTTGCAGATGAGAACCTGCTGGTTATCAAGGGTCATGGGCGGTTAGCCGCTGCCAATCAAATGGGACTGACTCAAGTACCAGTCATTGTGCGAAAAGATTTGACTGAGGCTCAAAAGAGAGCTGCCAGAATTGCAGATAACAAGGTCGCTGAATCAGACTGGCTGGACATTCCCCTTAAGTTTGAACTCCAGGAACTTAAGGGACTTGACTATGATTTAACCTTGACGGGGTTTGATGAGAGCGAACTTGATGAACTGCTGGGGTTGGAAGAAGAAGATGATGATAGCGATCGCAATAGCACTCCTCCCACCGAGAACCTCAACCCACGCTGTAAGCCAGGAGAAGTCTGGGCGTTGGGAGAGCATAGACTGTTATGCGGCAGTTCACTGGATGAGGAGCTGGTGGCAAAATTCCTCTGTGAGCGCGATATCACTCTAGTTTGGAGTGACCCGCCTTATGGGATGAACTGTCAGAAAAAGGACGGCAGAATTGGCGGTGGTAGCTCTCCTAAATTCTCCAACCGCTTCAATAAAGTTAAGTACAGTTCCAAGACATACTTACCGGTGGCGGGTGACGACTCAACTCAAACAGCTCTGGCATCATTTGAGCTGTGCAACCGTCTGTTCCCATCAGCTGTACAAGTGTGGTGGGGGGCGAATCACTACGGTGTGCCTCCCTCTAGCTGCTGGTTGGTCTGGGATAAGCAGAACGGGGAAACAGCATTCGCTGATGCTGAGTTGGCATGGACAAACCAAACCTCCGCTGTCAGAATCTTCCGTCATACCTGGAATGGGATGATTAAGGAAGGGGAAGAAAGTAACGAGGCGCGATGTCACCCCAACCAGAAACCCCAGGCACTAGCGCGGTGGGTATTTGAGTCCTACGGTAGTGCGGGGAATATTATTTTTGACCCATTCGCCGGGTCAGGGTGTTCATTCCTGGCGGCAGAATCTCTGGGTGACCGCATCGTTTTTGGTGTTGAGCTAATCCCAGAGTACTGTGAGCTGACTATGCAGCGATGGGAGAAAAAGACAGGGAGGGAGGCAGAATTGGCATCAGAACAAATGAACTGTAAAATATAATCTGTGAACTGTGAAATTCTGGGGTTATCTCATAGAATTAATTAAAAATCACATAGTTCCTTCGGGTAACCTAAAAGCCTTATAAATAGGCCAAATTTTTCATTTAAGGCAGAAAACAAGTACAAAGGAACTAAGAAGAGACCCTTAAAATTGCGCTTAGTTGAATGCCACAACCAAGAAAATATGACTGGGATCTAATAGAATCGGAGGTACTCCGATGTGAATTGCCTCTTGACTATAAAGTTATTGAGGAAAAGTATGGTGTTCCTCGTAAACAGTTATATCAAAGGGCTTACAACTATAAATGGAAAGAGCGGCACGAGGAGTTTTTGCTTCAGCTAAATAGGCGTCGCGATCGCGAGAAGATAGATCAGCTGATGTCCACCTATTCAAAGCTGGATGGAGCAATCCTCCGAATAGCAGAAGCTCTGTTGCAGCAAATTCAGAGAATATTGGTTAATGCCCAAAATAGCGAACCAATGCGTACCCATGAGGTAAAAAACTTGGTTGAGAGTACTGCTCGGTTGACTGATATGTTGGAAACTCACAGAGGTGATACAGCAAACGCTCTCAAGGAACTTATAGTCGATGGCATCATTCCCGGTGATATTGTGCCGCAGATACTGGATATCATGGAACGCAGTAATGAATCCCTCTCTATTGAGCTGAGCAAAGCATTTACGGGAAGAATTCCCGACTAAATATTATGATGGGAAAAAGGAAAATGCGCTCACGGCAGTCTCTGACAAATGTCAGCCAACTTAGAGATGCCGAGATGAGGTTAACCCGTCGCCACAAAGCTGATGTAACGGTACTCTCATTCAGCAATGACCCCATCGGCTTCGCTAAGTACCTGGGTGTGGAGTTCCTAACTGATGAACAGAAGCAGATAATGCTGTCGGTACGCGATCGCAGTGTGACTAATGTGCAGGCAGCTCATGGTGTAGGTAAACTTTCCTCTCAGGTATTCTGGTGTTGTGGTGGGTATTTTCGGTTGAGGGAATGTGTGTCTCAACTGCTCCCACGGGACGCCAAGTGAAGGAGCTGCTCTGGAAGGAAGTCCGCACTCTCTATGATTTAAACCAGAAGAAGTTGGGGGGACGCCGAGGTAAACTTTTTGTTGAGAAGTCACAATCAGCCTATGCCTATGGGTTCAGCTCTTACGATTACTCAAGCGATACTTTTCAAGGGATTCACGCAGAGCGACTACTGGTGATCGAAGATGAAGCCAATGGTATTAGTCAGGAGATTGACGACGGAGCATCAGCCTGTGTGACTGGTGCTGACAACCGCTTGCTCAGAATTGGTAACCCCACCACTGCTTCGACACCATTCTTTAAAGCCTGTCGTGCCTCGAATATTCGTATCCCTGTGTGGAGTCATCCTAATGTGAGTTGGGCATATGAGAAAGATATTAACGGCATCCATCGCCTCAAGCCAGAGATAGCAACACTGATTCGTACAGAAGATAAAGAGGAACCGATTCTTCCCCAAAAAGATTGGTTCGATTTCTTACCTCGCGACCGCGTGAAGGGTGCTGTCTCAATATCATGGATTGAAAAGCAGCGCTATCGTGGTGAGCAGTCGGCTTATTGGGTGTCCCGTGTTGAGGGTATCTTCCCAGAGGATAACTCAGCTTCAATTATCCCACGTTCGTGGTTCATTGCTGCTCGTGCTAGATACGATGCTGACCCCGAATATTGGGATAAGAAGGCTGACCGACATGAGTGGCGATGGGGACTGGATGTGGGTGATGGTGGTGACTCCCACGGCTTAGCTGGTTGGCGTGGTTCGGTACTCTATATAGTAAGAGAGCAGGTGACATTAGGCGATCGCTCCGATACTGCCAGAGCTGCTGGGTTAGCCACAAACATTCTCAAAAAATATCCTGGTCGAGTCAGTGTAGACCAGATTGGTGTGGGTGCTGGAACTTTAGCAATGCTGATTGAGGAGGGCCTTGAGGCTGATGGGGTTAATTGGGGTACTGCGGCAAAAGACCCGGTACAGTTCGCCAACGTTAAGGCTGAAGACTTCTGGAAGATGCGAGAAGCATTTGAACAAGGTGAGGTGGCTGTAGCGCCATTGGGAGAGTATGAGGATGAGGTAATCGAAGATTTAGCTAATATTTGGTATGAGGAATTGAGTACTGGAAAAATCAAGATTGAGAAGAAAGATTTGACTCGTAAGCGCCTTGGTCGTTCTCCTAACCTTGGTGATGCTGTTTGTTACGGGTTCAACGATCATGAAGATCCGAAGCATCGAATCAGTCAGATGATTTTTACATGAAGTGCGCATTCTCACTGGGGAAATCCCGACTGAGTTAGAAAATTTCTAACTTGCATCCATATTCAGGGCAATCTAGCTAGAAACACTTGTGGCACTAGTTAAAATCTTCAACCCCTGACCAATCTTCTGGGGGTTCATTATTTTGATAGTACTCACAGCGTTCTTTGTAGTACTTTGTGGCTTGATCCTCAGGATTAATTTGTAATATTCTCTCTAAAAGTTGTCGGGCTTCAGTAAATCGTCTATTCCTATAAAGTTGAAAACATGATTCAAGATTTGGTTTTTCTTCTCCGCTATAAACCTCATGTACATATACTGCCTTATGTCTGCCTTTTACTTTAACTTGACCCAAACACCTAAAACTATTTTCTGAAGAACTACTATTATTAAGAAGCTCAAAGGTTTCTCTACTAATTAAAATACCAGCTCCATATCTCTTCGTTAAACCTTCCATACGTGACGCTAGGTTAACTGCATCAGAGATTACTGTAACCTCCAGACGTTCTGGTTCTCCAATGATTCCTAGCATGAGTTCACCAGTGTGGAGTCCAACGCCAATTCTAATATTTTCGGGGTATTGTTGTAAGCATACTACTTCGGGAAAAACACACTTCATTAAGTTGTATAACTTTGATTGTACTGCCAAAGTCAAAAAATACGTTTGCAAAATTAGGTTAAACTCCCTATTCTGCTTATTAAATTCCTCAACTGCATTTTGCATTTCAACTGCTGCTTTTACAGCGTGTTCAGCAGAGCTAGGTTCAGGGAAAATCGCCATAATACCATCGCCAATGTATTTGTCTACAATACCTCCATTATTGCGAATAACTGGACTAACTTCGTTTAAGTAGTTATTAATAAAATTAAAGATAGGTTGAGGATGTTTCATTTTTTCTGACAGGCTGGTAAAAGAGCGAATGTCAGCAAACATGATTGTCATGCTATTTTTTTTGACTTGTGTCCCTAACTTTGCATTGAAAATATTAGTGTTTAAAGATTCTTTGTTTCTAATTAAAACTTCTGGTACAAATCGATCTGCTGCTTTTGTCAATCTCCACTTATATAAAATATAAGCCCAGGTGATTACCGCAAATACTGCTGTTGCAATAGCTAGTACCAAAACCGTATCCTTTCCTATATCACTAAGTATAGAATCGATTTCCTCTACAACTTCATGTTCAGGAATAATTATTGCGACTAACCAGTTTAATCCGATTTCATCAGGCAAACAAAAAAATTGAATAAATTGCCTTTGGTCATTGTATTTAATTTCCTGTGGCTTCTCTGTACCTTGACATTTAGGCTTGATTTTTGCTTCGGCTTTCTTTGCTACCTCCCTTATTAAATAGTTTTCACTTTGATTTGCCTTTTTTAGTATTGGTGGATCTTGGTTGACATTTTCAAAGATTTTAGCATTTCTAGAATTTGCCACTATATTTAGTTCTAATTGACCTGAATCCTCTTTTCTCTCCATAATAATAGTGTCTACTGAAATTGATGTGTTTACATCATTGTCTTCTATCAACTCTAGGAGGAATTCATTGATGTCAGGAAACAAAAAATCACTTGCCAAGACTGCAACAACTTCGGTCTTTTTCATTGCAAATAGCAAGGGCGGCTGTAATAGCGGGAAGATTACTAGTCTTATCGGAATAAACAGAAGTCCAAGCTTTTTCTTCGTCACAGTCATTCTTTTGGTCAACCTTTTTGTACCAAGGTCTTTCTCGCACTCGAAGAGTAACAGTTCGTGACTTTATTTCTCCTTGAGATGCTTCTTGGATTTCTGTATTTTCCGGAAAATTATTCTCCGTAATGTTGTTGATAACAAGCCTCCATTTACCCTCTTCCCTTTGAAACCATTGAGTTGCAACAAATTCTCCACTTTTTATGCCAATGTAATTATTGTCAATCGTTTTTGAAAACTTTTCTTTACGGAGTTGTTGAGCGAAATGTTTTCGGAGTTTTTCAAAGTCTTTAGCACTCAACTTTCCTGACTCTTTAAAATCAAATTCTTCTTTTTTTAAGAAAATCGTAATTTTCCTTATTTACATCCAGCGGACTCTTGAGATATTCCTGCAATTTACTACTAATTTTTTCAGTAACTAAACTACGCACTTTATCAGCTCTATTGTCAAAATTTCTATCTTCATATAACCAAACAATACGGTTTGTTATGAATACTAAAAGAGCAAAAGATGATAAAGAAAAAATAATTGCTGGCAGAAACCTTTTGAAAGACCAACGAGACATAGTAAGTATGGCTTCAAGATGAATGAGTCTTGTGCTAACGACCTAAAACTTAATTATGTCTAAACTTTTAGGTGATACAGAGTAGATAATGTAGAAGCAACAAGTGTCACAAGGATGTTTTTAGAAAAAATATTTTATAGTATAATTATAAGTTTATTATTTATTTGTTGCTTGCGGCAAATAAAATAGCTAATTTTACCTCTGAGCTTGGGTTTCATCCTTAACTAAGTGCGATTCGGTTACAATTCATTAACCGACTAGATATACGAACATTTCTGTA
>CBDCVG010000018.1:0-26934 GCA_965222765.1 Caldora sp. | reverse complement strand
GAAATTAAGGTTTGTAAAAACCATAAATGATTGTTTATGCCCACTTCAAAATAAAACCATGCCTTCAAAAAAGCCTTCAAAGAATATAAATGTCCTTCTATTGGTATCAATACGATCAAAGAGATAAAGCTCCACAGAAGAACTAACATATATAGATAGAGTATTTTGTTGAAATGGTTTCTAAGTTTAAGTTTGTATGGTTTGTTCAGTAATAAAGCTCCGTTAACCATAAAGAACAAGGGAACTGCTATACTGGAGATTCCATTCAAAAAATAATTGATATAGGCTTCAAAATTTTGATGATCGAGAATATTGATATTCAAATTATTATAATGATATAGACAAACCAAGTAAATGGCTAAAACCTTAATTGCATCGTAATAGAAAACTCTATTTTTTGCTTTACCCTTGCTTGTAGACATGATTTTAGTAAAACTACCTTTTGTTAGGTTTAGAGAGAATTTTGGTTGTTCTTCTTTAGAATTGCTATATAGAACCCAAAAGTTGCGCAAGCTCCTGATTAATATTTGATAGGTCAAAACGCTGTGTGGCGATATCCCTTGCTTGATTGGCAATCATCTTTGTTGTTTCTGACTGATGACGACAAGTAGTAATAACTTCTGCGAGTTGCTGGGGATTTCCAGGGGGGACCAACCATCCAGTTTTACCTGTTTCGACTAATTCAATCGCGCCTCCAGCCTCTGCAGCAACTACAGGTCTTCCACACAGCATGGCTTCAACAATTACTCGCCCAAAAGGTTCTGGTGCTGTTGAAGTATGAGCAATTAAGTTACAAGCTGACATTAAAGGCACAACATCGGAACGAAATCCTAAAAACTGCACTCGTTCTTTAAGTCCCAATTTTGCTACCTGTTGATGTAGATGCTCGACGTAATCCTGTTCACCGAACAGTGCATCACCAACAAAGATTGCTGTCACGTCATCAGGACAGTGGACAAGAGCTTCGAGTAAAATATGCTGTCCTTTCCAAGGAGATAGACGGCTAAAATGACCAACTACAAATTGCCCATCGAGTCCCAGTTTTTGTCTGAGTTGATTAGAGTTAGATTGCTGGGTAAGATATTTTTCTGGTTCAAAACCGTTGTAGACTACTTTTGCTATATCTGAACGTCCTCCAGCTGCAACAAAAGCTGTCTTAGTTGCTTGGGAGTTGGCAATTACTAATGAGGCAAACCGATTAGCCAAAGTTACTGCAATACGACGATTGGTCGCACTGAAATGGTCAGGAGAGAGAATATCCCGTAGGTGATAAACTAAAGAGCGACGGCTGAGGAAACTTGCTAAGGCTCCAATGACTAAAGCTTTTTGGGTGTTAGCGTAGATTACATCGTAATGGTGGGCTATTTTAGCTACTCTGGTAATTAGAGGAGCAATAAAACCAATGCTGACTAAGCTCTGAAGAATGTTGCTATTTTTGCTGACTTGTATTTGCTCAGTAGCTAGAACTTGAACCGGAATTTGCTCTTGTTCTAGTAGCTCTCTAAAAGGACCATCGGCAAATAAGCCGACTAAACAGTTCTCTCGATAGGATTTGGCAACATCTGTGAGGGATAGTTCAGCACCTCCTAGCTTGCCACTCTGATCTAAAAATAGGATTTTCATAGAGAATTGTTCTTAAGAAATAAGGCAGAAGGCAGAAGGGAAGAGGATTCGATACCAAATCCTTTGCTAAGGTGGGTTAGGGGGTTCATCTGTAGCAAGATTTAATAAAATTGATATTAAGCAAGTAAAACTTGACGTACCTGTTGGGCGATTTTGGGCCAGTTGAAGTAAGTGGAAGCGTAGTCACGACAGGCGGTGCGAGAAGGCATCGATAGTTGTCCACTCAGCAATGCTTCTAATCGTAGGGCGATTGCCTCCGTATCTGTTGAGTCGGTAATCAATTGGGGGGAGAAATTAGCTAAAATTTCTGGCATTCCTCCTACTGGAGTACAGAGTACTGGCGTGCCACAAGCCAAAGATTCAAGCAGAATTAATCCAAATCCCTCTAGAGACTGACTGGGAACTACAGTTAAGTCTGCAGCTTGATAAGCTACAGGCAATTGCTCATCAGGTAAAAAACCGAGAAATTTGACATATTCTTGTAATCCTAATTTTGTTGCTTGCTGTTCTAAAGAGTCTCGTAGGGGGTCCTTTACCAGCAACCGCTAGCCAAACCTCTGGAATCTTAGGTTTGATTTTAGCTAGGGCATTCAATAAGATATCGATGCCCATGCGATGGACAAGGCGACGGGGGGTAAATAAAATCACCCGATCCTGAGGCCAATTGAGCTGCTCTCGAGCCTTTTGAGGGGAGAGGTTAGGTTGAAACCGATTTGTATCAACTCCCCCTGGAATCACCTGAATTTTGCTCCAGGGAATTTGATATTGTTGATGCAAAATCGTACCAAAGGCTTTGCTGAGAACGATGAAGCGATCGCAACGGTGATAAACCCTTTGTTCCATCCAATGCTTTAGCAACACACTTAGTTGGTTGGCTCCCTCCCTGGCACTTTCTAATGCCCAAGGTCCGTGAAAAGTAAAAGTGATTGGCACTCCTGTTGGTAAACTTGATAATAGTGGTAAGCTGTAGAGAGAAAAATGCAGGTTAATAGCATCTGGTTTAGCCGTTTTTCTGTGCGAAAAATTAGTGCGACTTAACCAGAGCCGCTGCCATAAGGCAGTATCATCTTTAGCCAAATTAGTCAATTTTATTGAAGAGTTCGGTTGCTCTAGGGGTAGTCCAACTCCGCACAACTCAATCTGGTCTTTTTCAGCAGCTAAGTGATGAGTCAATTCAAAGACATAGCGATTTAGTCCACCGGGCATAGTTGGAAACCAGCCATTACCGACGCAGAGAATCGATGGGGATGCAGCACTGGATTCATTCATATAATTCTCCATGTAAGTTATTTTCCAATATGTACCGGCTAATCCTTCTTCAAGCAGGCTGTATTTCGTTCAATTTTTGTGCCATGTACGCACCAACAACCGCAGCAGGCAATCCCTCAAAGTACCACCGTATATACTAATTATCCTGCTTTGCTAAGTGCTTTTTGTAGTGGTCTTGCAGGCACACCAACAACTGTTTGACCAGGCTGTACATCCCTTGTAACTACGGCATTAGAACCAATTTTGACCCAATCACCAATGACCAAGCTTTGGTCGCCGCGCCCAACTATTGCAGCTCCCGCACCGATCATTACGTCATTGCCAATGAAAATCTTATTTTCCGAACCAATCCAGGTTTCTGCTGCAAGGGTTACATTATGGTAGATTTTGACACGATGCCCAATTTTTACATTAGGATGAACAACAATACCTAAGCCGTAATGTTGCAATTCAATATCTTTCTCAATCTCGGCTTGATATGGCAATATAGCATGAAAAACTAGGAAATTAATAGCTTTGAGCAAGCGAGCAACAACTAATAATTTTCGTTTGTAAGCTTGACAACTCAACCACCAGAGAAATGAAGGATTCACTTTTTTTATCCTTTGAATAACAACAGCGGTAAAATCTTAATATTTTTTCAAAACCAGTTCTTGACATATTTTTTCTACTCTTTGAGTCAGCATTTCGTAATCAAAGTTATCTCTAGCTACCTCCCTTGCTTTTTCAGGGATATCTAAAAGCTTTGGTTGCGTCAATAGTTTTCTCAAATGTGTGGCAAGGCGGGTAGGATAGGTGTCGTCTCGGATACCAGTGTAGGGTAGAAGACCTCCCACGCTAGGTAACACGCGGCTTGCTTCGCCGACATCAGTTGCCACAATATATTTGCCACAAGCAAGATAGAGCGGTAGTTTGCCCGTGGTACGCACCATTCCCACCAGATTGTTAGATTGGGTGGAAACGCATACGTCCATTGCTGATATGTAATGGAGTAGGTCGTCGTATGGTAGTCTACCTGTAAAGACAACACGGTCGGTAAGCTCCAGTTGCTGGACGCGATTTTCTAGGATGGTGCGACCATCACCATCACCAACAAGCAGTGCTTTGACAGGCACATCCTTGAGCAGCGCTAAAGCCTCGATCACGTCCCATCCGTAGCACATCTGGTGTCTTTGGGACCAGGACATTGTTCCTACTAAGCCTACAACTAGGTTGTTCTCCAAACCGAGTTCTTTTCTTGGAGAAATTGCATCCATCGGCTTGGTTGCGTATAGATCAACACCATCTGGAACAAAGACAACGTTGTGTACACCTTGATTTTCTAACCAGCTTTTGTGGTAACTGCCACGCACCACCAGGCAATCTGAATTCTTGATCGCCATTTGCTCAATCCAGTTAATCAGCGCCAACTGCGCTTGTGAATATACACCTTTCGATTTAGCTAGCTCAAAGGCAACATCACCTGTGTCAGTGATCAGTTTGCAGCCAGTCAGCTTTTTGACGATACACCCTGCTAACACACCGGTGTAAGCAGTATCCATGACGTAGACAACATCAGGGTGAAAGCTTAAGGCAGATTGGATAAAGGCAAGGATACCTTTCCATTTGCTAGTGGGTCTATAGTTGCAACAAATATTCCATGCTGATGGTAGTCTTTCTGCAAATGCTTGGGCACGGACACCAGCAGCACTTGCTTCAGAACCATTGACAAAAAACATTAAATTAAGTTTGGGCATTTTTTTAATAAATTTGTTTAAGATTTTGATGCTGATAATAATTACGTGCTGCTAAACCTATACTTAAGAATCCCCAAAGAATTACACCTCTAACTCCAAGCATTGGAGTGCCAAGAGGTATCTGGGCAAACATACCAAGAGTAATAGCGCGGGCACTACCCACAAATGGATCTAATTTACTCTCAGAGCTTTGGAACAAACTAAACAGAAGCAAGAGCATTCCACTCATATAAAAGATAGTTCCCAGCCACCCCAAACGCAGAAGCAATCTTAAAATAGCACTATCATAGCCTGTACCCCCTATTCCTTCCCCATGGAAACTTCTAAGTGCAGTACCGATTAGATACTCGAAATGCACCTGTCTGGCACGAGCACTTCCATCATTCTCAACATCAGACAGAGAGGTAATACGAGATTGAATAACTTCAGAAAATGGCTCTATGGTAGCTAATGGAACAATACACACTGCCATGACCATAATGGTGATAATTAAACGTATTTGGAGACTCGACTTGAGAGAAGTAGTAAGGGTAAATACTCCCACAAACCAACCTAGCCAAGAAGAGCGTACTAAGGATAGCAAGAAGCTTAAGTAACCTGCCGCTGAAGCAGGAAGACGTAAGGATCCTTGGTTAGTAAATAGCAGCAGCAGACCCGCCATCATCATGTCTGCGAAAGGTCCAGGCGCATTCATCGTACTCCAAACGCGGATCCCCAAAGGTTTAGGAAATCCAGCACTGCTTATACCTGCATTCATTAACCAGATTCGATCCCACTCAGGTGCTACTAAGTACTGAACTATGCCATAGACACCTGTAATTAACACAACCCAGATAAAAATTCGCTGAATATTTTGACGATAGCTGGGATAATTTCGCCAATTCACAAATATGTGAAAACCAAGGATAACTGGAGACAGCCATTCCAATAAACTTATTGTTACGCTGACAGGATCTTTGTTAATGAGTCCAATTAAAAAGCCATTGAACAAACTCGCCAAAGATAGAACAAAGGGTAAACCACCCTGGGTATGAGCCTTAGGCAGGTGTTTATAGAGGGTAACAAGAGTTACTAGCGTTACGAGGTAAGGTGTCAGCAAGATAGGACTGGACTCGGTAAAGCCACTCCGATAATCTGCTAGGCGTCGGATAAAGGGGGTAAGAACCCAAATCCACCAGGTAAAACCGAGGTAAAGAATGGGATACCGAAAATATAGGAATATTGCCACAGCGAAAGCTCCCACAGGGAAAGCAAGATTCAGGATCTTGCCGAGCCCGACTAGACCAGACAAGGCTGAAAAAATGAGCAAACCTAGTATTGCTGTCCAAGCTGGTGCAGGTTGCAATCCTAGTTGCAAGCCTTTTTTTTGGGGAACGACTCGGAAGTGTCTGCCTGTAATGCACTCAGCATCTCCAAGGAAAAAATAAGTATTTATGAAAAGAGTGCAAGATCTGAGTCTCAGCCTCCAGGGATTGGGCGTTTGCGTAGCATGGTGCGTAGGAGCATAGCATTTGGATGGATATACATAAATCTATGTACTTAACTTGTCGCCCAAATGCTCCGCCCCGACAGAGCCTTGTTTCCAAGTTTGCCAACCCTGCCAACGTCCCCGCAGGGATGCCAGCAGCTTCTGCCCCGCCACTTTTCCTTCGCTAGGCAAGAATCGCAGCCATTGAAGAAAACCTGGTGCTCCTCGGGTTCCAACCAAGAGCGCCCAGATCACGAATATAAATCGTCGCACAGGTGGCAAATGCTGGAGTAAGGCTAGAGTTTGATTGTGTACTATATTAGCTACAGCAAGTTCATTAAACTTGTCTCGCTGATCCTCGTCAAAACGCTTTCCTTGGTAGTGATCCACCGCAATTTTTGGATCGTAGATCAGCTTCCAACCTGCCCCTTTTAGAGCTAGACAGAACTCTATTTCAAAGTGAATCTGGGCACTTGTGCCTCGCATACGCAGATCGAAGTGCCTACCATTAATAGCTGTCCGTCGAAAAGTCATGTTCACCCCTTTAAGTATATCTACCTCGCGGACTTCACCTACCCCTAGGTCATGATTGCCGATTGTTCGTCCGAACCATTCCAACTTTCCGACAACTTCCTGTGCACCTTCTTTAAATTGGTCACCGTGGTAGACAAAATCCCTACCTCCCACACCACCAATGCGGCTATCTGAGAGAAAGTAAGACTCAATGCGTGCTAGCCAATCAGGGTGAGCGGCAGCATCGTCATCGGTAAAGGAAATGATATCTCCAGATGCGGCATCAAGACCTACATTCATGGCAGGGATTGCTCCTGGTTTGATCACGGTTAAGATCCGCAGTGGCAGAGGGTTATGGTTGAAAGTTTCGAGAAATTGCCAAGTTTCACTGTCAGTGTCACGTACCACCACCAGTACTTCATCCGCTGGACGAGTTTGCTTTTTTAGTGCTTCTAAACAGCGTTCCAGGTCTTTTGGACGGCGATAAGTCGGGACAATAACGTTCATCTTCATGATTTGTTCAGCTCCTGAAATAAATTAAATCTAGGTAATTTTTTTGCTATACTCACTCAGCTGATAGTAGCCCTTGTATTGCTCATTTCTGGTTCGCCAATTTTTATGTAGTAAGGTTTTTTTCTCCAAACTCAACCTCTCTAGATTTGACTGTGTTGAAGCTGTTGAATAGGTAACGACAGGCGAGCAAGGTTGCTTGAAAAGCTCTCCATAAACCTAGGAAATCTCCTTTGCGAACTGCACTACCAGCAAGTTGCAATGGTGCGAAGATGATATAGGCTAGGGTCTTGGGAAGTGAGTGTTCATATTGCCAGTAAGCCTTTGTCGTCGCATATAATCGAGAGGCATGGACAAATTTCTTGTAATTCTCTCGATTGACGGGGGAAGGATAATGATTGACATATAAAGGGTCGTCATAGATTATTTGGTAACCCAATGATGTCGCATGTTGCGCCATATCTATCTCCTCAGAGCCATAGCGCAAATTCTCGTCGAAGATTGCTCGTTCAAATAGGCTACGGGGAAAAATAGTTGAGTTGATCACAATTGCCCGATATTCCTTGTCTACAGGCAAACGCTGAAGTCCCCAGAAGTCGGCATTATGGGGAACAACCTTTTTTGTGATTCCTTCTCTATGATTCATCTCATGACCTGTAATAATGGTTTGAGAACCACAGGAGGCAAGCAGTTGCCTTGCTCTGGCAAAGAAGTCCGGTGGCACACAAACATCATCATCAATAAAAATTATGTGGCTTCCCCTAGCAGAGCGGATGCAGGCGTTCCGATTTGGACCAAGTCCCCGCCGTGGTCCGGACTGATATACCACTCCCGGATACCTTGCCGCTACTGTTTTTGTTGGTAAGGGATCAGGACTGTCATCGCTGACAATTACTTCATCTGGTTTTTCCGCACTCTGAAAAACACTTGCTAAACAATGGTTAAGGTCATCTGGTCTGTTCATCGTACAGATGCACAAAGAGATGGAAACAACAATTGATTTGGGCTGTTCTAGTTCAGTGCTCATCTTTAGCTACTCCTAACTCAAATGGATACCTGGCTTTGACATAGAATTAGAATAAAAAAACTAGTTAATCAATCACGAATCTAAATTTTAATAATTTTTTTTCTTTACAAAAGCGACAATTTACTTAACGAGTCAACTAAAAGATTAATGCCCGATTCAACTGACCATTGGGGCGTGAAACTTAACAGCGAGGATATTTTGGATATGTCAGCAACAGAATGTTGAATGTCTCCAGTTCGGGCAGTAGTAAATTTAATTTCTGAGTTCCACTGACTAAAGCAAGTTTTGAGGCTCTTCACCAGCTCAAACAGTGAAGTTTCTTGTCCAGTCCCCACATTACAAGACAGATAAGAACCTTTAGGTAGAGAAATAGTCAGGGCATTGCTAAAAGCGATCGCAACATCTTTAACATAAACAAAATCTCTGGTTTGTTTGCCATCCCCATAAATAGTTATGGGTAAACCTTCTTGCATGGCTTTGGTAAAGATAGAAATAACACCAGAGTAGGGCGAAGTAGGAACTTGGCGGGGTCCAAAGACATTAAACAGCCGTAGAGCAATAAAGGATAACCCTAATTGTTGAGCAAATAAATTGGCATATTGCTCACTCACCAGCTTCTGTAATCCATAGGGAGAAATCGGTGAAGTTTCTTGCTCTTCTGAAGTTGGCAGTTCTATTTTATTCCCATACACTGCTGCTGAGCTAGCCAAGACTAGCTTGGGGATATTTAAAGCCTGACATAATTCAATTATCGCAATCGTTGCCGAAAGGTTATTGTGATGTGCCTCTAACGGATTCAACCAAGAATCTGTAACAGATGGGGTGGCAGCTAAATGGGCAATGCCATCAATTGGCTCAGGAAAATCTTCTGGTTGACAGTCCAGCACATTTTTTTGTAAGAATTGTAGATGAGCATGTTCCGGTAGGTTTTGTTTATTACCTGTAGCGAGATTATCCACCACAGTAACCTGATGACCATCTAATAAAAGCTGTTCTGTAAGATGAGAGCCAATAAAACCTGCCCCACCTGTGACTACAAAGTGCATAATTAATATCCTCCATCAGGTAAATAATTAAGAGTATTGGCTAAATTGAGCTATTTTTTCTGTGAAAGTAAGGTTTTTGCTTGATTTTTGATTTGCAGCAAGACAAACAATAGAGGATTGTTGTAAATTAGTTTCCTTTTTCGGAAACCTCGCCAGACTTCTTGATTTTCGATACCCTGTTTCAATAAATAGTCTTCCATCCAGTTTAAAAATATTAAATAAGCTGGTTCTGGTTTTAACGGATTCTTTTTTTTTCTGGCGATTGAACAGGAAGATTCAGAATGTGCTCGATACCGATCAAAACATTCATCAATTGCAAAAACTGGTTTGTTCAGATAGACTTTGGAAAAAAAGGCTCGGTCCTCATACATCCCCCGAAAAGACTCTTCAAATCCGCCTAATTCTTCAAAAACTTGGCGTCGAATTAACATACTACAAGTGCCAGGGGTACGAGCTTGACTGCGCCAGAAAAGTACGGCTAGTGTTGGTGGTTGGTACAGTCGATTAGCTTCAACACCCGAACCAAGGACGTGAATCCAATCTCGTTCCTGATCTTCAGGATTTCCTGTCCAACTGTACCAAATTTCATTTGGTCCACAAACCATGGCGGCTTCCGGTTGGGACTCCAAAATTGCTACCTGTCGTTCAAGTTTTTCTGGTAACCAAACATCGTCAGAATCTAAAAAAGCGATATATTCACCTTTACCCTGGAAAGCTCCTAAATTGCGGGATGCGCTCATGCCACGATTTTGGTGTCCTTCGTGTTCTAAATACCGCACTTTTTCCGGATACTGTTGGGCGTATTGCAGGGCAATTTTGGTACTGTTATCGGTTGAACCGTCATCTACTAACAAAAGTTCCCAGTTATCATAATTCTGGGCAAATATACTTTGGATCGCTTCTTCAATATATTTTTCTGTGTTTAAGAAAATAGTAACAACAGATACTAAGGGTTTGCTACTCATAATGATTTAATATCTTGTAATTTCAAAAATTCAAATGCGACCTTAATTAATCTTTTTGGCTCCAAGTGTTTAAAAATAAAACCATTTTCTTAGTTGTCGATAAAGCTCCTTTCCATTCCAGTTGAAGACACAAAAGCGAGGTAACTGAAAACAGTCACTTTTTTGCCAAACAGTATCTTTAATCGTAGAGCAAGCACAGGTAAAGGTAGTTTCACGCATAAGTTCGACTGTTTCTGCTCCATAGTCACCAAATGGATAAGCAAAGCTGGTGACTGGATGATTTAACAACTTCTCTAAATCAGCTTTGCTTTGCTGAATTTCATGCATCTGGAAGCTTGGTGCATGAGCTTTGAGTGAGGGATGAGTGACGGTGTGAGCACCAACTTCTACTAAATCCCCTTGTTCCAAGGTTTTGACTTCTTCAGGTAATAGGGGGCGATAAGTTGGTCGAACAGATGAATCGATGTTAGCCCATTGGGCGATTTCTTTGAGTAGCCTAAGTTGTTCAGTTTCTGGTAAAGGCTTTAACTGTTGCAAAAGAAAGAAATATAAAAACAGACGGGAACCTGGTTTGGCTTCCCAAGGGTTGACCTGGTGATCACCCTCATAATCTTCTTTACTATAATCAGCCGCAGTTCCTAATTCCCATTTTTGGGTATTGCCATTAATTTCCAGGCAAAGTTTATCGGGTAATCTTCCCGGTTGTAATAATAACCTTTCTAATTCATCCCACCAAAATTCCCGTTGCTGTCCAATATATCCAGTCGTGACGAAGACGGTTGCTGGAATGTTATAACGTTCTAGTAACGGTTTGGCATGATAGAGATTATCCGCATAACCATCGTCAAAGGTAATAGCCACAGCACGATGAGGAATATTGCCATTTTGATGAGCGATCGCTAATTGCTTGAGGCTGATAGGATGGGCATACTTTTGCAACATTTCTAAATGCTCAGCAAAGTGTTGAGGTGTCACGGACAAATCCCAAGGGTCGAATTCTACTTCAGTGACGCGGTGATACATTAAAATTACCCCTTGAGGAGTAAATCCTCTTCCCAATAGCTGCGCGATACGACGCAATTTTCCTAGTCCCCTTATCCTCATGGCTGTACCTCTGGTTTCACGGCTTTAACTGTAATTAAAACTTGATAACCCGAATCGCAATAATCCAAGTCTTCTTTTTTCAGTTCTTGAGTAGATATTCCTTGGAGAAAAGCTGTAGCTGACTTGACATTGCCATGGGTTTCAACTGTAACATTTTCCTTAGGAAATACTTCTTCAAAAAGCTGCTGTGCCGCAAGACTGGTAAATCCCCAATACCAACAATCATTCCAGTTGGGGTCAATCAGTGGGGTAAGACAAGGTAGAGTTGCTAGCACAGTTCCGCCCGGTTTTAACAGGCGGTAGATGGTTTTCATCGCACTCTGTAAATCGTAAACATATTGGAGGGTTTGCATCAGGACAAAGCAATCAAAAGCATCTGATGGAATAGCATCACCCTGGGCGAGATCTCCCACAATTGTTGCTATCGGGTTACCTTCTACAACATGAAGCACATCACATTTCATGACCTGCTCGCCGCCAAATCTCCTGGTATAAGTGTCCTCGCCAATTTCTAGGACATGTCCACGAATATCAGAGGAGTACTTATCTAAAAATTTCTCCATGTAGTAGCGATCAATGGGCTTTCCTCGGTTATTCCAACCTCGGCTAATGGGTTGTACACGCTGCATACTTCCCCAATTCACCATTCCGACTGGTGGGCGGTGTCGATAAATTTGCCATTGAGCTTTGATCCATTGATGGATCGGATCTGGCAGGGCTTGTACTATTTGTTCTAGTTGTTCTTTATTCACTGGAGAAAGTTTTTATATATTGATACTTATCTATTAGTTACTTATTCGCTACTAATAAATTTCCTCGTAGCCAACTACGCAGAAAAGTAGGAACAAGCTGCCGCATCATTAACCGAGTACGGTACAAAAATGGATGACGATAGCGCCATAACGCTTTTTCGATTGCCTGCCAAACTTGAGCGTCTTTGACTCCTTGCTGGGACAAATACTGCTCCAGCCAGTTCAAAAAAAATAGCCGCGCATGATATTCTTTCCCTGTATCCAATGCCAGCTGATAAACGGAATCTTGATGTCGTCTATATTTAATCCAGCACTCGCTAGCGACAAACACAGGCGCATCAAGACAGACCTTGGCATAAAAGACTTGATCCTCATACATATCCCGAAAGATATCTTCAAATCCACCAATTTTTTGGAGGGACTTTCGTCGGGCGAGTACAGTTGAGGGACAAGGAATACCTGCT
Source organism: Caldora sp. (assembly GCA_965222765.1). Lineage (GTDB taxonomy): Bacteria > Cyanobacteriota > Cyanobacteriia > Cyanobacteriales > Coleofasciculaceae > Caldora. The sequence goes on along the minus strand of CBDCVG010000018.1, from coordinate 14,457 downwards.
CCCCTGATAAAGATAGGAACTAATGTTGGCGGCTGAATGATGGTATTGGGGTGGGTAACTTGTTGTTCTACATGATCACAATAGTCAAGTTGCGCTTCTTCAGGATTGCCTGTCCAGCTGTACCACCATTCAGCAGAACCGTAAACCATTGCTGCTTCAGCATGGCAGTTTAAGATCTCTACCTGCTGTTCCAGTTTTTGCGGAAACCAGACATCATCCGCATCCAGAAGAGCAATATAGTCTCCCTTGGCATGGTTCAATCCCTGGTTTCTGGAGGCACTCATCCCGCGATTACAGTGATTTTGATGCTCGAGATACCGAATTTTGTCTGGATATTGTTCGGCATATTTCAGAGTTATGGTGGTACTTCTGTCAGTGGAACCGTCATCAACTAGCAATAGTTCCCAATTTTGATAGGTTTGGGTAATTACGCTTTCTATTGCTTCTTCAATAAACTTCTCTCCGTTTAAGAAGATAATGATGACGGAAACTAGGGGATCCTTACTCATCTCGAAGCCTCAATATGATTTTGTTGCTGATGGGATAGGGGTAATACTTATGAAGGTTTAAACTAGTCTTGTTATTCATATTTGATTAATCTTGGGCAAGGGGAAAAGAACCTTTACTGATGCCTACCAGACCTTGTTTCATTCTGTTCATCCCAATGAGCAAATTTTTGAAAGGCATGAGGAAACGGGGTATAGGATTGGCAAGGAAAACCTTACCCAAAAACTTCCAGCCTACGTCTCCCCTGAGAATCTCAATGCGAGGTAGTTGATAGGGGTTTTGTTTGGGTTGTACTAAACCTCGCTCCACTGTAAAAGCGGCTTGGATACCAGCTTCTTGTGCTGCTAATATGACGTTCTCGTCATATTCCCCATGAGGATAAGCAAGAAGCAATGGCTTGCTCAGTCCAATTTCTTCTAAGTCTGCAATGGAACCAGCTATCTCACTAGATAACTGTTCAACAGGGAGGCGGTTGAGCATCGGGTGGGTGCGAGAGTGGGAACCAATCGTCACTCCACCTGTTGCTAGTTCTCGCAAACCGTCAGCATCTAATAACGGGATTTGGGTAGCTCCGTTTGGCTCATCCCAATTATTAGTACTGCCTAAACGCTGACTGACTGCAAAAGCGATCGCAGGAATATTTTGCTCCCTGAGAATAGGTAAGGCAGCATCTAGATTATCTTGATAGCAATCATCAAAGGTCAACAGTACAGGACGGCGGGGTAAACCGGCTTTACCCTGCAAAAATTGTAAAAACTCGTTGGCATCGATGAAGTGGAAGCCAGCCTTCTGTAGCAAATCTAGATGCTTTTGGAATTGCTGAGATGGAATGCCATAGTTTTCTAATAAAGTCGCGCCACTTAAGTCTGAAATGGAATGGTAACAGAGAACACGCAGGGGTCTAGGTTCAGGGATACCACCTGCTAAGCGAACGCCCTGCCAATATTCTAAGCGCCGGACTTTACAGAATAACCCGGTTACTAGCCGATTCTCCACCCCCATATCCAGAAATGTGAGAACCAACCACCGCATTGGTTGACGCAACCAACGCCAGAAGATTCGTTCGCGCCGAGATTCTGTTCCGAAACTCCCAATTTCATCAGCTAAATCGGGGTGTTTGCGGATGAAAACGACATCTGCTAGCCCTGCTTGGTGATACTGCCGAATATTCTGACGTGGGGTAACAACATATTTCTGCCAACTAATAGCTTGGGGATTGAAGACAATCTTGTATCCATCTTGTATGAGACGAAGACCGAAGTCTATATCTTCATTGCCAAAAGAACCAGCTTGAGTAAAATCAGTATCAAATCCAGCAATTTGATAAAATAGTTCGCGATTTAGGGAGATTTGCCCAGTCAAGAGGTCTTGAAGTGTTAATTGTGTATCAGGGGAAGACAGTCGCTGAACTCTTTCTTCTGCCCAGCGATTAATTCCCTCACTCAGAAAATTCGCCGGTGATTTTGGATGTAATGGCATGTGTCCAAGAACTACATCAGCACCTTTTCGGTGGGAGCGATCGTGTTCTATGAGTAACTGGGGATGGGACTCCATATCGTCATCCAGGAAGAGTACAATCTCGCCAGTAGCAGCTACAGCCCCTCTGTTACGAGCAGCGGCTGCCCCCTGATTGGACTGTTTAATAACGCTTAGTGGAAAGGAAGTCTCGAGTTTTTGGAGTGCTTCAACTGAGCCATCTTCTGAGCCATCCACAACAACAACAACTTCAAAGTTGCCGTTAAATTCTTGATGAGCTAGTGCCTGGACTGATGCTACAACAACATCTCGCCGTTTGTAGGTGGGAATAACAATGCTGAAGCGAAGTAGTGAAGATTGGTTTGGGCTTGATAAACTCTGCATTAGACCTATTTCCTTGAATTTTTTTGTAGATAGATAGCCACAATAAGTTTGTATAAGTAAGTAGGTGAAAATAAACGATCATTGGATTTGTAGGAGTGGGTTTAGTTAAGATGCTTGCGACGTAGGCAGTTTCTTTCTTTTAAAACCCGCCGCCCATGTGTATTTATGCCCACACAGTGAAGAGTGGAACATAAAGTTTCATAAATAATTTAAGCCATAATTTTTTGGATATTGATGGATTGAGAGGACATTCAAGAATAGATTTAATCATGTACTCTCTAGCTTTTTCTAAAGTTGAATTCTTTTCATACTCCGTAGCTAATTGAAAGTATAATTTAGCGAGATTAGCTTGTACTAATTTATTTTTTCCCAAAAAAGGTATATTTTTTTTTAAAATTTCACAATCATGGATAGCACGTTTGAATTGTTCAATTGTACTACGACCATTCCAATCTCCTCCTTGATGATTTCTGGTTGCTGACATAATTTCGTTGATGTAACCCATATTCCCGTATTGTGCATTTAAAAGGTGCAATGGCCAATCATGGCCATTCATCTCACTAAACCAATCGGGAAACTTGCCAAATGTACCCTGGCGAAACATTGTCGATGAAGTTGGAATAAACGGTCCTGGCGCTAAATCTTCAATGGTAAAGACTTCTTTATTGCTGGGTAGATAAATAAAATAATCCTCTCCCATTCCATCTTCATAAAAATGTCTAGAATCATGAAAGCATACTGTACATTCAGGATTAGCATCTAAGAAGTCTACTTGTTTTTGGAGTTTCTTGGGAGAAGTCCAATAGTCATCATCATCTATCAAAGCAATATATTCACCTTTACAAGATTGTATAATTGATACAAAATTTTTGTTTAATCCTAAATTTTTTTTATTGAGTAATAAATTTATTTTGTCAGGATATTTTTCTTGGTAGCTTAAGATGATGTCTCGTGTTTTGTCCGTAGAGCAGTCTTCGCCAATTACAATTTCATAATCGAAATTAACTTCTTGCATCAAAACACTTTCAATGGCTTGAACAATAAATTTCTCGCGATTATATGCAGTCATTGAAACACTTAATTTCATGATAAATCAATCCTTGCTTGTACTATTTTGACTTATTTAATCAACCACTGAAACATTGAAGTTGCATGTTACACAACCGAGTGTCCTCTCTCCGAAATCTTCGGATAGAAGTTCAACAACTTCAAGATCAAATACGGATTCTAGATAGTCCAATGCTTCGTATCCATGAGAACTTTTTCCTGTTTTGTCAAGCCATAAACCAAGCATATAAATCCCTGCACTTAGATGCAAATTTTCAATTCTTAGTTTGATTATGTTTTTCCCTTGATGAAGATTAATAATGTGACCGATTGAAACAGTGTCTGCATTAACTAACCTAGTGCCCACTTGGCTATAGATAGTAATTGCAATGCTCGCAACAGATATCAATGAATATGACTCAATAGCTAATAAAAATTCAACCGGGCCATCTGGATAAGGATAAAATGAAATTTCCTCATTCAGGCTAGAATATTTCAAGGCTAAAAACTTAGCTTCTCCTGTTCCTTCTCGCTTCAAATTTGTTATATCTAACCACTGATTGGGGACAGCTTGATAGGAACTTCTAGATATATACTTCTGAATAGCAGTATTAGTGTCACTTTGAATCAGCATCTGACCGCGTTCCAGCATAATACACTGAGAACATAATCGTTGTATTGCATCCATATTATGACTCACAAATAAGACTGTTCTTCCCTGACTTTTAGAGACGTCTTCCATTTTGCCAAGACATTTTTTTTGAAAATTTATATCTCCTACAGCTAGAACTTCATCTACAACTAGAATCTCGGGTTCTAAGTGAGCAGCTACAGCAAAAGCCAAACGCACATACATTCCTGAAGAGTAACGTTTTACAGGCGTATCTAAAAATTTTTCTACTTCTGCAAAATCTACAATCTCATCAAAATTGCGCTTAATTTCTTCTTTAGTCATTCCCAGAATCGCACCGTTGAGATAGATATTCTCTCGCCCAGTTAACTCCGGATGAAATCCAGTTCCGACTTCTAATAAACTTGCCACTCTTCCTTTAAGTAAAATTTTTCCTTTTGTCGGTTCCGTAATCCTACTCAAAATCTTTAATAGGGTTGATTTTCCCGCACCATTACGACCAATAATACCAACTCTATCTCCCTGCTTAATATCAAAAGAAACATCATTCAGCGCCCAAAATTCTTCACGAGCTGGATTAGTGATATTTCCCTTACCTGGTTTCAAAAATCTTGAACCAATCGACTTGGCTCCATTGGTGATTGTATCTCGTAGGCTCTTATAGCGATACTTTCCTTCCTGCTGATGACCTATGATATATTTTTTGCCGAGGTTATCGACCCGAATAACTGTATCAGACACGTATTCAACTCCTACCTAAATCACATCAGCAAAGCTACGTTCCATCTTGCGAAAATACCAGATTCCACTGGTAAACAGCAGAGCAACTAAGCCTAAAGATAAACTAAATCCAGGCCAGTAAAGTTGTGATTCGCCACCCAAAATTGCCCAACGGAAACCATCAATTACACCTACCATTGGATTTAATGAGTAAAACAATCGCCAATTTTCTGGCACCACGCTGCTACTAAAGCCAACAGGTGAAATATATAAGCCAAACTGAACGATAAAGGGCACAATATAGCGGAAATCTCGATATTGTACGTTCAGTGAGGATAGCCACAACCCTACTCCCAAAGAAGCAGCAAAAGCAATGAGGATAAATAGTGGTAGCGTTAGAATACGCCAACTCGGTACAAAGTCATACCAAGCCATCAGTCCTAACAAAATCATCCCCGAAATCATAAAATCTACAAAGCTGACTACTACTGCACTAGTGGGTACAACTAAGCGGGGAAAGTAAATCTTAGAAACTAAGTTAGAGTTATTAATTAAGCTATTACTACTCTCAGAAAGAGAGTTGGCAAAGAACTGCCAGGGGAGCATTGCTGCAAATACTAAAATTGGGTAAGGCGCACCTTCGGAAGGTAATTTTGCCAGCGAACCAAACACGACAGTAAAAACAACCATCGTTAAAAAGGGTCGAATCAGTGCCCAAGCAATACCGATTGCCGTCTGTTTGTAGCGAACTAGAATGTCACGCCAAGCAAGAAAGTAGAACAACTCTCGGTAGTGCCACAGATCTTTCCAATATTGTTGTTCTGTTCGACCAGCTTCAATTATCAGTTCTTTAGTCTTCATTAACTTAATCTATCGTTTACTGACATTTCAAGTTTTAAGAATTGAAAATTCTGAATTTAACTATCAACTTGTGTTTTTTAAATTCTAATTAAATCCTCATCAATAATTCAAATACTGAGTAAAATTGAGTTATTTATTATTTGTTCAACACAACCTTAGACGATGTTTTTGAAATTGCCAAGTAATTTGCATTAAAATCCACAAACATTGATTTTTGTTTCACATTTTTTGTGTATTGGCTATAGCAATTAAAAATTATTACTACCTAAGAGATGTAGTTTTTCTGATGCAGTATTCCGTGTCAAATAAGTTAAACGCAAGAATTTTGGAATTGCCTAGCTCTTTCCACCAATGACTCCTGGCAGCATCCTCAATTGCTGCTGTTCCGATTTGCTGAGCAAAGCGGCTTCATCTAGGCTCCAGGGACGTGGTCCCACCAAACTCATCTCGCCCCGCAGCACATTAACTAACTGTGGCAGTTTATCCAAGACATACTTAGACAGCCAGCCTCCCGAGGTTGTAATGTCGGCTTTCTGTTCACTCTTGTGATGCCTGTTCTGATTACCTATCAACTGGTAATCCTGTGTTTGAGCATGTGCTTTCATCGTGTGGAGCTCGAGTAACTGAAATAGCTTTCCTCGTTCTCCCACCCGCCACTGCCGGGAAAAAATTGGCTCTGTCGAAAAAACACCCATCAGCAACATTGCTACCAAGATAACTGGACTCAGAACCAACAACAACAAGGCAGCAATGTTCCACTCAATCACCCGCTTAAGCCACCACCTGATAGGTTGCTTCTTACTGGGTAATTCCGGTTTGCAGGGTATCCGGAGGAAGATTGACTTGTGAGCCTGTTCACAGGCATCAGCCCAAAGCCTCAACCTTCCCTCGCCCACATTCGGTTCGATGCAAACTACTTGCACTGGAGAGTGCTTTAAACAGTCTACCAACCATTCCTGATTATCTAGGGAAGGCAAATATGGCTCTTGAGGTTGCTGTGTGTAGCCCACCCACAAGCGTTTATATCGCCACTTGAGGGTGCAGTGAGCTAAGGGATTAACTGGTAGCTTAGCAGAAGAACCTATCTCTAGAGTGGAAATTTTAGATGTTTTCAGTAGAATTTTGGAAATTGTTATGGGAGTATCTTGCATTTGTCTGCCGAGTAATTTTGGTAGATATTTATTGAGTTGGCAGACACACCCGGAATAAAGAATGAAGAATGAAGAATTGAGAATTGAGAATTGGGAATTGAAACAATTAGTTTTAGTAGCTTTCCGATACTATAAGTTATCAATAGAACGGCTATCAATACCTCTAACACCTAACACCTAATACCTACTTATCTGTTTCCTGTTCCTTGGTATTAAGAGCTAAATTTTCGTCCATAATGCTGGAAGAACCGTTGTGGTTAAACTCCTGAACATCAATAATCGGAGGTTGATAAAGTTCAAAAGAGGAACTACCATGCAGTTCTCCATAAGCTGTGGAACTATCCTTAGCCTTACTTCCTTCGTTGGCGATGATGCCAATGATGTTAAACTTGCCCAACATCGCCATCGCCTCCATTAGTTCTGATTGACTAATCAGGTTGATACGTCCGACCATAACTACCCCACTACAACAAGAGGCTGCTTCGATCGCATCTACTGTGCCGAGAATGGGAGAGGTATCTAGTAGTACTAAATCATAAGTCCGTTCAAACTCTGCCATCAGTTCCTTCATCCGGCGGGAACTCAATAGCATAACTGGGTCTGCTGGTATGGGTCCGGCAGTTAAAATATCGATATTTGACCCTGCTGGTGAGATCCGAATTGGACTGGGTACAGCAGTCTCGTCTGCTAATAAAGTAGAAAGACCTTGTTGATTAGGCAAATCAAGCTGTAGGTGTAGTGTGGGATTGCGGAAGTTAGCATCAATCAGCAGTACCCTTTGATGTAAACGGGCAGCACTGAGGGCTAAACCCATGCTCAAGGTTGACTTACCCTCCCCTGCTAGAGCTGAGGTAACCACAACAGAGTTGATGGCACAACCAGGATTGAGCAGTTGGATATTCTTATAAATTAGGTCTAGTGATTCCCGAAATGGTAACCAATAAACAGTTTGCTTCAAGGAAGATGCGGTAAATTGAGGTTTGCTAAAAGGTAGGTTAATTATTCCTTTGGAAGCAGAAGCTAAAGGCAGTTTGGGCACTATACCCAACAAAGGCACAGCCACCTGCTTTTTCAAATCGTCAGCAGTATGAACAGCACCATCCATTGCTTCCCGCACAAAAGCCGCGACACCCCCGAGGAACAATCCTACGACTACACCCAACAAGATATCCTGCTGGGGATTAGGAGCAATCTGCCACCCTGGTTGGGGTGCCTCCACTACCTGCCAGTTAAATCCTCCCCGGGCAATTTCTATGCCTAACTTCTGCCGTGCCTCCAACAGCTGCTTAAGGGTCTGACGTTTAATTGCGACTTCTGGTTGTAAGCGATTATACTCAGCGATTAGTATTGGAAAGCGATCTAGTTCTGCTTGGAGCTGTTGTTGAGTTTTTGCCAAACTTTGATCACGAGCCTGCAAAGCAACCAATGTTTTTCGTGCTTCCAAAAGCTCTTGAGCCAATGTCAGATCGATTTCAGTCAGCTGTCCTTCTCTCTGGAGTCCTTCTCCTCTGATGTTCAATTGAGTCGGAACTCCCCCTAAAACTCGTTGTGCTTCCTCCTGCAATAAAGCCAGCTGACTCTGACGCTGTTCGAGCAACTTTTGCACTCTAGGGCTGGCGTCAGTAAAAGTCAAACGTTGCTCTACTAAAGCCAGTTCAGTCTTTTGAAGTTCGTCAAGCAAGGCTTGATAGCGGCTAGACTCAGTTAGACGGGAGGAGATGAGTGCTGCTTCCGGAGAAAGCCCCAGTTGTTCTTGTGCAACTCGATAGCGAGCCTCAGTTTCTTGATACTCAGTCCGGATTGTCTGACGCTCCTTCTCAATAGATTGGAGAGTTTCACTGACTGTTTTTGCCTGTTCTGTGGGATCAATCAAGTTCTGGTTTTTACGAAACTTTTCTAAAGCTCCTTCAGCCTGCACAAGATTTTTGCGAGCTTCTGGCAACTGTTGATTGATAAAACCAAGGCCCTCAGTTAGACGTAGTTTCTGTTGTTCTAAGTTGTAACCTTGGTAAACCTTTTGCACTGCCTCGAGCACTTTTTGAGTTTCCAGGGGATCCTTGCCGGTGTAACTTAACTCAATGATCTTCGTCTCGATATCACCCTCTCCCAACTGATATACACTCAAGGATTCCTTAATCTCATCTACAGTGATATCGGGATATTCAGAGCTCAGTAAATCCACTGCTTGTTGCATGAGCTGAGAGCTGCGCATCAAGTTCAGCTGAGTAGCATAGTCAACTTCAACACTAGAGTCAGTAAATTGACCGGTGCCTTCTGTTTCACCTTGTTTTTCTTGATAATTAGACTCGACTAACAGTTGCATAGAACTTTGGTAGATTGCTGGCTTACTCAGAGCATTAAGGATAGCGAGCGGCAAAACCAGGCAGAATACACCCAACAGCCAAAAGCGTCGGCGCAACAAGACTGCAAATAGTTGCCCGTAACCGGCATCTGTTTCAGTTGTTGCCTGGAGATTGCTGTCATTCACTGCTATACTGCGACAATTCGAGGGATCAATTGATCAGGTTTATTGCAAGAGTGCACCCTATCCACCTCTTCGATTATGCCCTTAACTTTACTGAAGAACACTTGTTCAGTGAAATGACTCAGGGCATGGTCTCGGATTTGGGCATGATCCCCAAGATATCTTACTGGCTTCTATGAGTGCCACCTGTAGAGCTTCCGGTGTTTGCCGTTTAAAAAAGACTCCGGTTTTTCCAGGTACCTGAGTATCTAAGACACCACCAGCACCGTAGGCAATGACTGGTGTGCCACTAGCATTGGCTTCCACTGGTACTAATCCATAGTCTTCTAGAGCGGCAACGATGACAGAGCGAGCTTTTGCCATTAAATGAGTACGTTCAGCATCGCTGACATGTCCCAAAAATCTGATATTTTCTAACGCTTTCGATTCTAAACGTTCCCGTTCTGGTCCCTCGCCGATAATCAATAAAGGCCATCCTAACCAGTTAAAGGCTTCAATGATAATATCAATCCGTTTATAGGTGATCATACGAGATGAGACTAAATAGAAGTCTTCTTTTTGATCTGAGAAAACGAACTTACTACTATCAATGGGGTAATTAATTACCTTTGCTGGCTGATGATAGGTATTCTCAATACGGCGAGCCACTGTTGTCGAATTAGCAATGTAAAGGTCAGGCTCCTGGGCATAGCGTAGGTCCGCTTTTCTCATTGACTCGAAAGTTTTTTCAATCAGGGGATAGAAATATTTAAATTCATCAAACTCTCGTAAATAGACTTTAGTGTTCCACAGGAAGCGGGTTATATTATGACAAAAGCAAATATGTTTAGCTCCTGATCTTTTGCGCACTGCCTTAGCAAAGCTAGCGCAACTACTAATAATCAGGTCATAGTCTTGCAAATTCAATGATCGAAAGGCTGGATAATAAAAGGGAGCCAAAAGTCTAAAAAACTGGCTTGCCCTAGGAATTTTCTGCAATTTGGTGGTATTAACTACGCGATCGCTTAAGTCAATAGTTCGCTGAGGATCATACAAAGAGGTAAAAATATCAGCTTTTGGGAAGTAATGGCAAAGTAACTCAAATACCCGCTCTGCTCCGCCTCTTTGCGTCAAATAATCATGTACTAAGGCTATTTTCATAAAGGAAACCTTTTCTTCCTGAGACCACAATAAGCAATACAAAATCTGCCTTATTCTCATCCAAAAAAGGGTAGAAAACCGGATTTGATTTAAAACACTTATCAATAACTAGTGAACAATAGCAACCGATAAAACTATCCTTCTCCAACAGAGGAGACTGTGAAAAAATTAATGAATAAAGGCTAACTATTTGAAGAGTAGAAGCACTAACCGACAAAACTGCTTTGAGATTTGAACCTAAGACAGTTACTTAACTGTCTTTTAAACTGTATACAATATATCTCTGTTTTGTCAATCAAATAAGTGTAATGGTCAAAAGTATTGATTGTAGCTTTCAATTTTAGTATTGTTGAGCAAATACTGAATTGCTTTTCTACAAACTATACCAGTTTCCACTAAGATCTAAATTTTTGTAATGTCTTGTAATAGTAAATTTTGTATTCTTAATGAATATTTTTTGTGATTCAAATCACAAAAAAATCAACAAATAAGACACACCATATTTATTGATACCCCTCTAATAAAATACATTTTTTTTCAGAAAGTATTGTAGGTACATAATTAAAATCCACTAGATAAAAATCAGTATGTCTAAAAACAGGAATATACTGAGATTCGATGCCTGATTTACACATGATTGAAATGTAATTATAGTTGAATTATTTTAATCGATAGCTCCTAATTGCAAGTAAATTTACTTATTTTGCCAGAGCAAAATATTATCTTTGATTGCTAAACAAGATTGTTTGCGTGATTACCGTCTGATTGAGACGTTATTATTGATACATTATAGTTGAACTATGTTTGCTGTGTCACCAAGCTAAGATACATTTAAACTACTTAGTCCTAATCTCCGCATCTGGTGCGTCGGTACTAATTCACAATTTAAATGCAGCCACAGCTTAGTGCCTTAAGTAGATCTACATTTTTTTGCCGCAGCAAAATATTTTCTTTCATTTTTAACTGTATTTTTCCTTAGCCTTATTTGTCTGATGATTCATAACAACCGACCTAAAGTTGTCGTCATTGGTGGCGGTTCAGGTGTTAGCACCGTACTCAGTGAATTTAAAAAACTCTTTGATGTTACTGCTGTTGTCTCAATGATGGATAGCGGTGGCAGTAGTGGAAGACTACGCGACGAACATGGTATTCTACCCCCTGGCGATGTTCTCAAATGTATCTCCGAACTATTGCCAGATGATGAATACAGCCAAAAATGGCGTGATTTCATTAACTACCGTTTTTGTAAAGGGGATGGTCTTAAAGGACATAGCCTCGGCAATTTACTACTGGCTGCTGCTTATGACTGGGAGGGTGGTACCCCCTTTGGTATAGAATCTATATCTAAGTTGTTAAATATCGAAGGTCAAGTACTGCCAGTCACTCTTAATGATGTAGAGCTGATTGCTAAACTGAATGATGGCAGCGACTTAATCGGTGAAACCCATATCGATTTGCGCACGAACTTTGAGCACAGGATTGAATATATCTATCTTTCACGTCGCGCTCAAGTTTATAAACCAGTAGTACAGGCAATTTTAGCAGCAGACCATATAATTATCGGTCCTGGGAGCTTATTTACCAGTATTTTACCCAATTTTTTGGTAGAAGGGCTACCGGAAGCCTTGAAGCAAACTTCTGCGCCTAAAACCTATGTAGTTAACCTAGTAACTGATCCTGCTGAAACCCATAGCTATAAGGCATCAGATTTTTTGAAAAAATAGAGGACTACTACTGCGATGGCACTTTAGTTGATTTCGCTGTTGTGAATACTGAGCCGATTCAAGACATGATGCGGCGCATCTATGCAACTGAACACAAATTACCGGTTGAGTCAGATCTTGAGGAATGCCAGCAGCTAGTCAACAAAGAGGTAATAACTGGTAACTTTGTCAGAGGAAAAACCGTATTGCGGCATGATAGCCGCCGTCTGGCGGAGATTTTATTCTCAATTTGAGAATTTGGCATTGGGAGTACAGAGCAGGGTAGATTGTTTTTTATTTGGAAGTTCCTTGGAGTTCCTCGACCAAAGCATCGTATGCTGGTTTAGGACGATAGGATTCATCAAACAGTAACGGTGAGTCCGGACGTTCAAAGAAATCGGGAATCCAGGAGTAATTGTCACTAATTCCCCAGGTTGTTAATGCTTTACAGTTGGGAGCATCTAGACAAATACGTAATATTTTTCGATAAACCTCTGCTTGAGCAGCCAATTTCTCTTCTGTTGTCCCTTCACCATCGTAGATTCGTACATCCATCTCTGTAATCCGCACTTCTAAACCCAGTTCACCCAGACGCTTGATATTTGCCGCTATCTTTTCTGGATTGCGAGGGTTCTTAATATTAGTATGCATCTGAAAACCAACACCATGGATAGGAACATTGCGTTGTCGCAAATTCTTAACCAACTCATAAATCGCATTACTCTTTTTTCCTAGTCCTTCTGCCCCATAGTCATTGTAGAATAATTTTGCTTTTGGATCAGCTTCATGAGCCCAACGAAATGCCATCTCAATATATTCTGGACCAATTCCTTTGAGCCAAATTGCTTCTCTTAGGGAACCGTCGCTTTCAATCGCTTCATTGACTACATCCCAAGTCGCAATTTCTCCCTAAATCGACTCACTACAGTGTAAATATGTTGCCGCAGAATATCGGTTAAATCTTCACGAGTCCATTCTCCTTCTTTTAACCAATTAGGTAGTTTTTTATACCAAACTAAAGTATGACCATGCACTTGCATCTGGTGCTCTTTCGCAAAAGTCACAAGGGCATTAGCATTCTTAAATTTATATTCATCACGTCCCCGACGCATGCGACTAAACTTCATGGCATTTTCTGGCGTTAACGAATTAAATTCACGCGCCAATAGTTCCCGATAAGTTGGATCTTCCTTGAAGGGTGTCATAAGTACAGCTGCTCCTACTTCTATTCCTTGTTCCTGTGCTAAGGAACGTAGGTTGGTATTGGCTGCTTTTCTCTTATAAATTTTCTGATTATCTTGAATTTCTGTTGTGTTGACTATTTCGGTTTTTTTGCTCAAAATCAATTCTGTTCTCAAAACCACAACTGTCAAAATTACTGTGAATAGCAGTATTGTGAAAAATATCCATTTTTTATTAATTCGCATAATTTCACATAATAGTAAAGCTTTGAATCAAATTAACTTAGGGTGTTAGAGTCAGAAGGTTTGCTGCAGCAAGCCCTAATTACAATGACTCGGCAAACAGTCGAATGCCAGTCTGGAAAGAATGTTGGGATGTAAACCCTAACATTGAAGAAGCACTGGCAATATCAGCTTTCGAGTGAACAATATCTCCGGGGCGGGAAGGTTCAAATTGGATATCTGATTGCCAAGTAGGAAAACAATCTTTCAGGATTTCCACTAACTGGAGTAGAGAAATGGATCTGCCTGTTCCGACATTACAAATGGAGCATAAGCCAGCACCAAGAGAGGAAGTTAAAGCTCTGTTACAGGCATCTGCTACATCTTTAACATAAACAAAATCTCGTGTTTGAGTTCCATCTCCGTAAATGGTAATTGGCAATCCTTGCTTCATAGCATCAGCAAAGATGGAAATCACGCCAGAATATTGAGACTTCGGGTTTTGTCGGGGACCAAAGACATTAAAAAACGTAATGCCACCACTGAAAATTGAGTTTGCTTAGCGAACAAACTGGCATATTGCTCACTCATCAATTTCTGTAAACCATAGGGAGAAATGGGAGAAGTTGGATGCTTCTCAGAGATGGGGATTTCGATCGGATTACCATAGACAGCAGCAGAGCTGGCAAAGACTAGTCGGGGAATGTTTAAGGCTTGGCAAAGTTGAATCACAGCAATGGTGGCAGAAAGATTGTTGTGATGAGCTTCTAGGGGGTACAACCAAGATTCTGTTACAGATGGGGTAGCTGCCAGATGGATAATGCATCGATGGATCCGGTAAAATCTTCTGGTTGACAGGTTAGTATGTTTTTTTGCAGTAGTTTTAACGAAGGATGCTCAGGCAGATTTTGTAAGCTACCCGTAGCCAGATTATCAACTACGGTTACAC
>CBDCVG010000017.1:0-22189 GCA_965222765.1 Caldora sp. | reverse complement strand
TGTATCAACAATTCGGGTTTGCCCTGCTAAAATAGCTGCACAGGAACTTCTAATCGGAGTTAGACGAGCAGGAATACCGACGGCAACGGCAAAAGCATTGGCTGTGCCTCTGGGAATGATGCCTAAGGGGATATCTTTACCAATGAGTTCCCCTGCAACGGCGGAAACGGTGCCATCTCCTCCAGAAGCAATGATTAAATCCGCTTGAGCTGAAATCGCCTCCTTAACTAGCTCTTCGGGATTAATCTCTGGTGTGGTAGAGTGAACTACCAATTTCATTGCCGGTTCTAGTAGTTGTTTGATGAGAGCCAATTCTTCTTCAGCATTGCCTTGCCCGGAAACTGGGTTAAAAATTAAGTGAGCAACACGAGTCCGACGTAAAGCATCTGCGATCGCTTCTGCTGTCGCTAAATTGGTTGCTATAGGAATATTATAAACAGCACAGATACGCCCAATTGCTTGAATATCCGGCTCGTGGGGTTGAGCCTGGAGGGGATCAAAGAGGAAAATGACAGCAGTTACTTTACCTTCTGCTACTAGAGCCGCAATTTGAGCATCTCCTCCCATTGAACCTGATAACTTCAGCTCAATCGCTAAATTTGTTTGAGCTTTTACCCGTTCTCCAGTCTTGCCTGTAGCAATTAATTGATAGCGAGCCAAGACTGCTTGATGTTGCTTGACAAAATTGACCATTTCGTCTTTTTTACGGTCATGGGCAATAAGAGCGATCGTTGCAGGCATAATATTCAAATCTTGGGTTAAGGTTGCTCAAGAATGGCTCTAAGTTCTGTTGGGGAAAGATTACAAGCGGTGGTAATTTGTTCTATGGTTAAATCTAAGCCTAAGGAGAATACTTTAGTCGCAATTTGCTGCTGTTGCTCTTGGAGGGTTTTTTCAGCTCTTTCGGCTCTTTCAACTCGTTGCTGGTATTGCTCAGCTCGTTGACGCTGTTGTTCTGCTAATTCTTCGAGGGTGCGGTAAGCATTACCCTCTTGATCATACCAGAACAGCCATTCTCGCTCCCATCCCACATAAGTTCCTCTACTTCTGCCAATACCTAAACCTATTTCTGGCAATGATTTTCTTTTTATTGGTGAGACTAGTCCCAGGTGTAAATATTTGAAGCACTCATAGTTTCTTACTTCTTTAAATAGGTCTTGATAGCTCTGACAATAGCTGTCTATCACTAATGCTGTTGGCTGAGGAGCTCTGGCTAAATGTTTGAGTACTTGTAGCTCTACATCCATTGCTGTGCTTACCTTGTAGAGTTTCTTTTTTTTCTTTCTCTACTTACTATAACCGGAAAGTGACAGAAGAGGGGTATCATTCCACTAGCGAAAAATGGAACAGATACTCTTGACAATTTTGCTTTAGCTTGCTTTCATTGCAACCGCAAGAAATCAGCTCGAACAACAGCTATTGATCCCCATTCAGGTGCAGAAGTACCTCTGTTTAACCCAAGACAAGATAATTGGAGTGAGCATTTTATCTGGTCAGTTGATAGACTATTCATCATTGGTTTAACCTCAGTTGGACGGACTACCGTTACAGCATTATCCCTAAATCGGGAAAGAGTTATCAATATTCGTGCAGCAGACAAAGCAGTAGAACGACATCCACCACCAGGCGATCCAATTCAGTCAGAAAATTGATAGCATTTGCAATAGAAAAGCGATCGGTAATATTGCATGGGCGTTGAGAACCCCGACTTCTTGAAGAAGTCGGGGTTCTGGGGATTGAGCTTTCTTCGTAAACCAATATCGGAGCATATTCTGTTGGGTTTCACTTTTGGCGCCGTAACGCACCTTGATTGGTGGTTTGGTGCGTTACGCTTCGCTAACAGCACCCTACAGAGCAGTCAAGTTTTATCTAGTAGAAATGGGTATAATAAAAGAAGATATTATTCTCGGTTTACATCCAAGTTATAAGCGTCTTTATACAGGCTACGGAGTGGCTTAGGGGATTGCCATAGGTAGCTATTATGCGATCGCTATAGGCAGCGCTTCGCGATTGCCACAAGCAGCGCTTACGCGATCGCAATTCCTGATTCTTATTCAATTATCACCCCGTAGGGGCGGGTTCACCAGCCATTAAGCACATTGATAAGTCAATCGTGTAAACCTGCCCCGGCAATCACGACAGGTAATTGGTTTCGGGTTGGGGCGGGTTTGGTTAAATTATCCTGTTGTTGTCAAGTTTTGGGCTTTCCCCGCCCCTACAAATTCGGTAACCTACCAATTCCCAATTGTCAATTATCAATTATCAATTATCAATTATCAATTATCAATTATCAATTATCAATTATCAATTATCAATTCTAATTACAATCTGGATGACTAAATCCCGAATTGTGGAGCGTGGCCTTCTGAGGTTCAGCGGTTAAAATAACTGTACCATCGGGGTTAATGATCCAGCCTTGAGCTTGCCGCATTTCTGGATAAATTGGTGTTCCGGTGCTATCGGTTGGTTGTTCACTGACTACGACAGCAGGACGCTGGTTGTCTGGTTCAGGACTTAACCATTCTACTAAACCTTCATTATTGCTCAAAGGTTCCTCTGGATTCGGGGGTAAGCCTCCCTTGCCGACAATGGTTAGGGAACTGCCCCCAGCGATTTTGCCGTCGATGAGAGCACAGACGTCTTTGCCGATTAAACTTTCTGCATCTACTAATATACGAGGTAACTCGTTTAATCCCTGAGTGGCGTCAAAACTGAGGAGGTTTAAGATAAAGACGCCATCGGTGCCGAATTCGGAAGAGGCGGTGATGTCGCTTAGGGGAGTGAGTCGCTCTCGGAACTCTAATCCCAAGATGGCATTAGTGGTAATTTCGATTCTGCCCCCATTTCCTAAGAAAGCATTGGCAATGATGTCACTATTTTCGCTAGGCACGCCAATGACGAATTGAGCAGCAATATCAATATTACCTCCATTCCCAAAACTACTGCCGATACCTGCGGTGGCACTGATGAGGCTATTGTTGCGTAGTAGGAGGTTGTTGGCTACGTCTAAGGCAATGTTGCCGCCGTCGTTACTGAAGGCTTCGGCAGTAATGGCACCATGATCTAGGTTAAGGGAATCAGCAGTGATCTTAATGCTTCCTCCTGTGCCTTCCCCTTGGCTATCCACGACTATCTCTGCACCATCCACAATACTCATGGTTAGGGGGTCGATGAAAATACTACCACCATTACCTGTGGAACCGGGGGTAGTGCTGGCAAATAGTCCACTACCTGCTCCTGTTAGGGTAATGTCATCGCTTATCAGGAGGTTAATGTTTCCGGCATCAAAGGTGCTGGAGGTGGTGGAAAGTAGTTGTCCCCCATTAGTTGCAGTAAAACGGTTACCATTGATGATAATGCTACCAGCGGTTCCTTGTCCCTCAGTAGCAGTGGAGACGCTGGCACCGTTGGTTACTTCAACGGCAGGAGCAGTGATATTGATGTTACTGCTATTGCCTTGGGCGGAGTTTTCGACTGCTGCTGAGACTAAACTATTATCGATCGCTATGCCTTCTCTAGCGGTAAGATTTACTTCCCCAGCATTTCCCCTACCAGCGGTAGCTGAAGAGATGGTACTGTTATGGAGAAATACGCGATCGCTAGCATTAACCTCCACTTTCCCTGCATCTCCGATACCAGCAGTAGCTGAAGAGATAGTTCCATTGTTGGTTAGGGAAAAGGTATTGGTATCGAAGCTGACATTACCTCCTTGACCTATTCCCGAAGATGCAACAGCAGAAGAAACGGTACTATTATCTACAGAAATGCGATCGCTAGCATTAACCTCCACTTCCCCAGCATCTCCCATACCAGCAGTAGCAGAAGAGATAGTTCCATTATTGGTTAGGGAGAAGGTATTGGTATCGAAGCTAACGTTACCTCCTTGACCAATTCCCGAAGATGCGACAGCCGAAGAGACAGTACTATTATCTACAGAAATGCGATCGCTAGCAGTAATTTCTACCTTACCCGCATCTCCCATACCAGAAGTAGCGGAGGAGATAGTTCCATTGTTGGTGAGGGAGAAGGTATTGGTATCGAAGCTGACGTTACCTCCTTGACCAATTCCCGAAGATTCGACAGCCGAAGAAACGGTACTATTATTGATAGAAACGCGATCGCTATTAATAATTCTCACATCACCAGCATTGCCGACACCAGCAGTAGCCGAAGAGATAGAAGAACCATTAATTAAGTCTAGCTGGTTGGTTGCAATCTCAATATTACTGGCAGGAGCCGTATTAGGAAGTACCGCACCCTGCTCAACAGTAGTGGAGATAAAGCCATTGTCGAGTAAAACTGAGTTGGCGTTTTCTATATTTATACTGCCAGCACTACCTGTACCAGCAGTAGTAGCGGAAATAATGCCTTCATCTTCAATAGTTAACTGGGGGGTATTAATCCTCACATTGCCAGCAACTCCAGCACCTGCCGTTTGAGCAAACATACCACTGGCTGCACTGGTATCAACTACATTACCAGCAAAATTAGGGTTTCCTAGGGATACTTGGAGCGTGTAAGTACTAGGAGCAGGGATGCGAGCATTAAAATTATCATCTATCACATCCTCTATATCGACATCACGGGTAACTTTGAGGAAGTAGGTTCCAGACTCCCTAAAGGTAAACTGAAGATAGGCATCGTTACTATCGGTACTACCCCCTGCACCTAGTAAAGTACTTGCTCTTCCTGCTTGTGTAGATGAGGTTAGCAGGTTACCATCGCTATCAAAAAGAGAGAGTGCTGAATCTACATTCTCTGGATCATTATCAGGATCGTTACCATTAACACCATTATCGATATCAAAAAACCCCCTAGTTCCTGCTACTACTTCAAAGGAATAGTAATCAACGGTACGAGGATCTGAACCTGTACCAGCAACGGAGACATAGGGAAGGCGATCGGATAAGGTAACATCAGGAATAGCAGCATCATCGGTACTCAAAGAAAATAGATCATCACTGAGTACCATGGTTTGAGCAAAAGAGTCATTGGGCTCTACTTCTGTTTGGGAACCTTGGTTCCTCGTAAAAACCATAGTTCTGGGTACAGGAGGAGGAGCATCTCCAGAATTGGAGTTAGTGCCGGTAATCAGAACACTTTGGTTGGCATTGACATCAATATCACCAGCATTGCCGCTACTAAAAGTATTGGTGAGTAGCTGTCCCCCATTCCTTAACTCTACGGTATCGGCATTGATATTGATATCCCCACCATCATTAGTACTGGAAGTCTGAGCACTCAAAACTCCTCCGTCGGAGACTAATAGATTACCAGTGTTTACAGCAATTGTGCCTCCTAAACCACTATCCGCAGCCTGAGTAGAAGTAAACACACCACTAGCAAAGCCTTCTTCAACACCAGAGATAGTAATTGCATCATCCACATCCAGAGTTACCTTGCCAGAATCTCCGATTCCCCGCGTCAAGGCTTGAACTTGGGAACCTCCGGTAATGCTGAGGGAGTCAGCTGTCAGATTCACTTCTCCCCCACTGCCTGTGGCTCTAGCATCCACAGCAGTACTAAGGTTGCTGCGGTTACTGAGGGAAATAGCTCCAGTGGCAGCTAAGGTTACGTTGCCTGCATCGCCTCCGGCGGAAGTCGTACTAAAAATATTGCTGTTGTTATCTAAAGAGATACTTTCAGCATTAATCAAGACATTACCGGCATCTCCTGCACTAAAAGTAGCAGTATCAATAAAGGAGGCATTAGTCAGAGTTAAGGTTCCTGCTGCAATCTCAATGTCTCCACCCGTACCCCCGGCTCCTGGCTCCACCGAAGTAGCAAGGCTGGTATCATCCAGCAATAATTCCTCAGTTTGGATGAAGATGTTGCCTGCTTGCTCTACATCTCCCACTACCGCCGCAGTACTGACATCTGTACCAGTTAAGTTAACCGACTCCGCCTCAATCCGGATTTCTCCACCCCTACCTGCAAGAAAGGTATCGCTGACAATCTCTGTATCTTCTAAATTAATCGCTCCCGTGCGGTTAATCAGCGTAATATTTCCCCCATTACCAGTACCAGAGGCATCAATTTTAGGTTGAACAAAATCATCAGCAGGTCTGATTGTAATACCATCGTTACTGTTAGCATCGAGGGTAATATTGCCCCTGCCATCATTGCCATCAGAGCGGATACTTTCTGTACTGATTGAGCCAGCGCTACTTACTACTTCAATATCTCCACCAGAACCCACCAAAATGGGAGTGGTGTTATCTAAATCAAACTCAGAGAAGGATTCTAGTTCACCAGTTTCAATATCGCCAACGGCAGTAATAGTAATCTTGCCTCCATCCCCTGCTTCACCAAACTCAGAGCGAGAGCGAGAGCGTATTCGCTCTGTAGAAATCCTGCCACCAGCATCAAGAGTAATTGCCCCTCCTGTTCCCGAATTGCCATTACTAGAGGTAGAGTCAGACCCTAGGCGAGTTGTTTGAATATCGCCTCCTGCTGTGAGGGTAATCGCACCTCCCTCTCCTCCATCTCCTTGATAAGAGCTAGATTGGGAGTTTAATTGTTCTGCTGTTTGAATATCACCCCCGGCATCGAGAGTAATTGCACCTCCTGTTCCTGCATCTCCATTGATAGATAAGGAGGAAGAGAATATTAGATCACTTGTAAAGATATCATCACCAGCCTGGAGGGTAATGGCTCCTCCCTCACCAGCATCACCGTAAGATGAATAGGAGAAGGAGAATATATTTCCTGTTACTTCAATCTCCCCTCCTGCATCCAGGGTAATGGCTCCCCCTGCACCAGCATCATAATAGTAATAAGAGAAGGAGTTGAGATTACCTACAGAAATATCAGCACTGGCATCAAGAGTAATTGCTCCCCCTTCATAACCATAAGCAAAAGAGTTGATATTACCAAGAGTCAAGTTAGCTCCAGAAATATTAATATCCCTGCCATAAGTCGTGATAGTATCTCCCGTATCCTCCATCGTAAAGTCGCCAGTACCATCATTATCAGCATCGGCAGTCAATTCAATGGCACCAGGACCACCAACTAGATATAATTGGTCATCAGCCAAGTCTTGGATAGTAATATCGTTGGTTGCTTGTAGGATAATATTGCTATTAGCTGCTTGTGCTTCTAATTCCGACTCGTAGATGACAGTGGGAGCAATATCCCCTGCTGCTACTTCACCGTTATTACCAGCAGCATTATTACCAAAAGCATAGACATCAGCTCCATTATCATCCCCATCAGCATAGCCGGTTCTAATTTCAATATCTCTGGGATCGAGGAGTAAAGTACCAATATTACCTGTATCAGAATCCGTATCTACCTTACCGCGAAATATCAGCTGTTCCTTCCCCGAAACTTCGACAAAGCCGCCATCCCCAGATTCAGAGCCACCACGAGCGCTAATATTGCCATAGAACCGAGTAATTTCATCCGCCCAAACAATTACCCTACCCCCATCACCATTAGTTAAGGCATCGGCGTTAATTGTTACATTTGGGCCAATATAGGTATGAGTGGCATTTGCCCTCACCCTAAATCCCTCTCCCCCCTGGGAGAGGGACTTTGAAGACTTGCCCCCCTTCTGCCGATCCTGAGAGAGAGACTTCTTGCCTCCCTTCTCCCAGAACTTGCCCCCCTTCTCCCAGAGGGAGAAGGGGCTGGGGGATGAGGGCATCCCCTCCCTGATAATCACCCCCAATCAACACCGTACCCCCACCTGTTGCCGAAGACACATCAATCCCGGCATCATCCAACAAACCCACCCGATGCCCCAACACCTCCACCCTGCCTCCCGGAGCAGTCAGAGAACCAGTCATCGTCACCGTACCACTTTGCAACCTCAGAGTTTCCCCTTGACCAACAGCTAAATTCCCTTGATGATTAATCTCGGCTTGATGGTTTGCCCAAGCTTGATGAAACAGTGCCCCTGGTTGCACATTGAGTAACTGACTATTATGGGGATTAGTAGCACTAAATACCCCTTCCTCCCCCAACTGAATGCCATCCGCAGTACTAGCAATAAAAGAACCACTCACATCCAAACTGGAATTAGGCCCAAAATTAATACCATTAGGATTAATCAGCCACAAATTAGCATCACCAGCTACCCCCAACCTACCCAAAATATCCGAAGCATTGCTCCCAGTAACACGAGTCAGGATATTCTCAATACCAACAGGATTCGCAAAATAGACACTCCTACCATCCCCCACATTAAATTCCAGAAAACTGTGGAACAAATTACTTCCTCTAGCTGCTCCTCCCCGAATTTCATCAATCAAGGCTTCAATCGGCACAACTACCGAACCTTCCGGATCTAAAGTATGATCTGGTACTAATTGTGCTTGAGCTGGTTGCCAACCAAGAAGGCAGAAGGCAATACCCACCCCTAACCCAACCCACCCCCGCCCCTCCCAGGAGGGGAACAAGGAGGGGAACAGGAGGCAGGAGGGAAGAAAATTTATTTTGCGATCGCTCATGGGTTGAGTAATGAGTAATGAGTAGTCAGGCAGGTATTGTAGTAGCGCGACACACCTAAAATAGTCGAATAAGTAGGTTGGGTGGAGCGGTAGCGTAACCCAACGCTGGAGGATATTCCGTTGGGTTTCACTTCGTTCCACCCAACCTACATTTTTAGCTGTGTCGCGCCAGGCCGGGGCGGGTTTAATTTATTGACTGGTAGATGTGTAAAAGGGTTGGTGAACCCGCCCCTACAGGGTAACAATTTATCAGGATAGGACTTACGCGCCGTCAGGGAATTATGTCATCCTGAGCGATAGCGAAGGATCTCCAGACGGCTCAGATGCTTCACTATCACCTCAGCATTAGAATTGCGTGCGCTAAATCTCTAGAACCCCGACTTCTTCAAGAAGTCGGGGTTCTCAATCGCAGCGAATAGCAATATTTTAGCTCCACATTTGTGCAGATCAAAAATCACCTTGGTGAAAGATAAATCTAAAATCAACACTACTAAAAACCCCGATTTATTGAAAAAATGGGGTTCTTTAATAGTCAAAAATGTAACTCATAATACCTTTTACACCATAGACTTTTTAACAAAACTAACTCCCCATAACTAGAACCAAATCCTAAATCCCCACGGCTCTGCAATTCTCGGTTATTCTGGAATTAACCCCACTTTTACCACTTCATTATTTCTACATAATTTCATTTTTGTAAAAAAAATGAAAATTATCCACCAAATCTTATTCTTGAGGTAGATAATAAATGCTGAAGACAAGCACAACTACTGGAGTGCATCTCAAAATAAAGTACAACCAAAAAGATTTAGTAGCTCACAAAAAGCTGCAATCATCAAAGTTTTAGGTTTGAGGTTAAGATGAATCTAGTGCAACATCACTCAAGTTGAACATCAATCCACTAACACCTAATACCTAATACCTAACACCTAAATCAGGAGGATTATCATGAGCGATTATTTTATGAAAGTGTCCGGCGACACCAAAGTTTTAGCAGGTTCAAGTAGCGGCTTCACACAAGAAAATCAATGCAGCGACTCAAATCAAAAATTTGATATTGACCCCAATGGCAGCTTTGGTACAATAAAATGCCTAAATAATCAGTTTTGGAAATACTTCCAAAGTAGTGGTGAAGTGAAGTTAGTTGGTATGCCACCAGCAGGAAATGTCGGCAAATTCCAGGTGAAATCTAATGGCTCAGATTACGAGGTATTTTGCAAAGCAGTTAACAATGGCACCACTCGCATAGCCATAGCTGGTGCATATGAATTTGACTTGGATCCTGTTAGTTGAGTTGATGGTTAATTGCTAATTGCTAATTGCTAATGGCTTCCTTGTGTTACCGGATTTGTAGGGGCGGGTTCGCCCGAAACTGGGCAATAATACGATAACTTAACTAAACCCGCCCCGGTAGTTCAGTGCTGGGGCGGGTTTACATTATTGACTGGCGGTAGGGTTTGACGGTTGGTGAACCTACCCCTACAAGGTAACAATTTATCAGGAATAGAATTGCGTGCGCTAAATCTCCAGAACCCCGACTTCTTCAAGGATACCGCTGGCGAAATATTTCGTAATATATCCCAACTGCTGAATGCCCCCTAAATCCCCCAATTCTGGGGGAGCCCTGATTCAAAGTCCCCCAGAATTGGGGGTTGGGGGGCTTCAAAAACCTTTGTCTCATAGCCAATGTTTCCAATTGTTAAATTTGCCAGCGGTATCGTTCAAGAAGTCGGGGTTCTCAATCGCAGCGAATAGCAATATTTTAGCTCCACATTTGTGCAGATCAAAAATCACCTTGGTGAAAGATAAATCTAAAATCAACACTACTAAAAACCCCGATTTATTGAAAAAATGGGGTTCTTTAATAGTCAAAAATGTAACTCATAATACCTTTTACACCATAGACTTTTTAACAAAACTAACTCCCCATAACTAGAACCAAATCCTAAATCCCCACGGCTCTGCAATTCTCGGTTATTCTGGAATTAACCCCACTTTTACCACTTCATTATTTCTACATAATTTCATTTTTGTAAAAAAAATGAAAATTATCCACCAAATCTTATTCTTGAGGTAGATAATAAATGCTGAAGACAAGCACAACTACTGGAGTGCATCTCAAAATAAAGCACAACCAAAAAGATTTAGTAGCTCACAAAAAGCTGCAATCATCAAAGTTTTAGGTTTGAGGTTAAGATGAATCTAGTGCAACATCACTCAAGTTGAACATCAATCCACTAACACCTAATACCTAATACCTAACACCTAAATCAGGAGGATTATCATGAGCGATTATTTTATGAAAGTGTCCGGCGACACCAAAGTTTTAGCAGGTTCAAGTAGCGGCTTCACACAAGAAAATCAATGCAGCGACTCAAATCAAAAATTTGATATTGACCCCAATGGCAGCTTTGGTACAATAAAATGCCTAAATAATCAGTTTTGAAATACTTCCAAAGTAGTGGTGAAGTGAAGTTAGTTGGTATGCCACCAGCAGGAAATGTCGGCAAATTCCAGGTGAAATCTAATGGCTCAGATTACGAGGTATTTTGCAAAGCAGTTAACAATGGCACCACTCGCATAGCCATAGCTGGTGCATATGAATTTGACTTGCAATCTGTTTAGTTGAGCTAATGGCTAATGGCTAATGGCTTCCTTGCCTCCCTTGTCTTACCGGATCTGTAGGGTGCTGTTAGCGAAGCGGATACTGCTGGCGAAATATTTCGTAATATCGTGCAACGACATCAAAGCCCCCTAAATCCCCCAATTTTGGGGGACTTTGAATCCGGGCTCCCCAGAATTGGGGGCTGGGGGGCTTGAAAAACCTTTGTCTCGTCGCTTATATTTCCAAATGTTAATTTCGCCACCAGCATCGCGAAGCGTAACGCACCAAACCACCAATCAAGGTGCGTTACGGCGCCAAAGTTGAAATTTTCCCTTATTTTGAGCAAGTATGCGCCTAACGCACCCTACACAATTTGCTATGGTGATTACCGGGGCGAGTTTACTTTATTGACTCGTAGTCGGGTTTGACAGTTGGTAAACCTGCCCCTACAGGGTAATAATTTACCTTGAATCAGGAATTAGGCGATCGCGTAAGCGCTGCTTGTGGCAATCGCGAAGCGCTGCTTGTGGCAATCCCCTAAGCAACTCCGTAGCCTGTGTAGGGACGCTTATAACTTGGATGTAAACCGAGAATAATATCTTCTTTTGTTATACCCATTTCTACTAGATAAAACTTGACTGCTCTGTAGGGTGCTGTTAGCGAAGCGGATACTGCTGGCGAAATATTTCGTAATATCGTGTAACGACATCAAAGCCCCCTAAATCCCCCAATTTTGGGGGACTTTGAATCCGGGCTCCCCCAGAATTGGGGGCTGGGGGCTTGAAAAACCTTTGTCTCGTCGCTTATATTTCCAAATGTTAATTTCGCCACCAGCATCGCGAAGCGTAACGCACCAAAACACCAATCAAGGTGCGTTACGGCGCAAAAGTTGAAATTTTCTGTTATTTTCAGTAAGTATGCGCCTAACGCACCCTACACAATTTGCTATGGTGATTACCGGGGCGAGTTTACTTTATTGACTCGTAGTAGGGTTTGACAGTTGGTAAACCTGCCCCTACAGGGTAATAATTTACCTTGAATCAGGAATTAGGCGATCGCGAAGCGCTGCTGTAGGCAATCGCGAAGCGCTGCTGTAGGCAATCGCGAAGCGCTGCTGTAGGCAATCGCGAAGCGCTGCTGTAGGCAATCGCGAAGCGCTGCTGTAGGCAATCGCGAAGCGCTGCTGTAGGCAATCGCGAAGCGCCGCTCCTAGCGATCGCTAAATTCTCAGAACTGCGACTTCTTGAAGAAGTAGCGGTTCTTAACGCCTTTAGAATTGAGAACGGGTAGGTTACCAGATTTAATGAAGATTATGGATCGAAAAATTGTGGGGATGATTAGTAGTTATCAAGGGCTTAAGCCAAGTCCCGTTGATTGGTCATGGAAACAAACCCCACACCCTCTTGGAGTTTGGGGTAACATACAATTGATGGCATCTGCTGCCAAACCAGATTTTCTACTACTATACAACTTTCACGAATTTGAGAGCTCACCTCCTCAAAAGCGCCAATTTAGCAGTTTATTCAGTCAGTTTCGTCAGCAACCACAGCCAAGTAAACCCAGTCTAGAAGCTAGATTGCGAGGTGTTCCTAAGGAAAGAATTATTGCTCTAGTAAGAGAACCTCCTTTCCAGAAAATGCAACAGCAAAGGATCAAAGCATATCAACAAGCTCAAAAATACTGTGGCTATGTTTCTGGTCCTGATGAATTTGCTCCTACTCCTGATTATATGCCTGCTATTTGGTATCACAATAATTCATTTCGAGACTTAAATGAAATGGGAGTACCAGAAAAGAATCGCTCCTGCTGTTGGGTTACTTCTGGTATTGCTCGAACTCAGAATCACCTACAGCGTTTAGGTTTTTTGCAACTTTTAACAGAGAGTGAGCTAGAATTTGACCTTTATGGGCGTGATTTGCCAGACTGGGCAGGCGCATACGGTAAAGTAGCTAATAAGTGGAATGTTATGGCTCCTTACTACTACAACTTAGCGATCGAAAACTATGCTGAAAATGAGTGGTATGTGAGCGAAAAGTTATGGGATGCTCTGCTAGCTTGGTGTTTACCTATCTATTATGGTGGTCCTGCTGCCGATAAATTACTACCTCCAGGAAGCTTTCTAAGGTTGCCAAGCAGGGATGAAAAGGGTATCGCTTATCTTAAAGAAGTTACGTCAACCCCTGATGCTTGGCAGGAAGCCAAAAATGCGATCGCTGAGGCGCGACAAGTTATTTTACATGAGTTAAACTTACTCAACTGGCTATCGAAGTTTGTAGAACAAGCTCTTTGATAGGACAACCTTAATCCCATGTCTTAGTTCACATCACTTGGTTGAAGAGCTTCAATATTTAAATGCGTCTTAGCTTAGTACCCTTAACCACAGGGTTTGCGCCATCACAGATAATGATGAGTTTATCCAGTCTGAACTCCTTACTTGTTTGTTAAATTTTAAACTGAACTATCACTGATTTACGATGAACGGTATCTGCACAATGGGTAATGACCGAGTTTATGACCAAGTGATCGCCCTACTTAATAGTATTGAGGTCATACTTGGACCAGAAACTCCCGTTTGTGTTTATCCCTTTGACGAACAAACTGAGGGTATTGCTGCTGAAATTGCCAAGCGAGCCAATGTCATTCTTTATGACGATCAAGAATCAATTCAACGATGGGACCAGTTTATGCAAGGAGCTCGTCCTGACAAAATGAATCGGCGTAAATTTGGATTATATGGAGCTCATAGAAGATTTTGTGCCTTTGATGGACCTTTTGATAAGTTCATCTATATGGATGCTGATACCTTGGTGATGAATTCCCTAGATTTTGTTTTTAATAAATTAGATGAATATGATTGTGTAGTCTACGATTTCCAATTTAAAGACCCCAAATATGTTTATGATATCAATTCTCCGAAATTATTAGAAGTTTTTGAACCACAACGTATTCATGACGAAATATTTTGTTCCGGCTTCTATGCCTCCAAACGAGGCATGTTTACCCAAGAGCAGAGAGATTGGCTCATAGCGAACCTCCAAGCTGGTGAATCAGCAGTATTTAAACCTGGTGGTCACGACCAACCTGTGATTAACTATATGTTCATGAGGTCTGGTTACTCTATTTACAATTTTGCCCATCACTTACCAACTAGTGAACAAACTGGTTGTTGTGTCACCTCTGCCCACTTTGAAGAACGCGATCGCATCCTCTACGATAGAGGAACACGATTGACTTATCTGCACTATATCGGGATTCCTTCCTCTGTTCCAGCAGCAGCTTGTGCTGGAGAAAATATCACATTTCCCTATCGTGACATTTTCCTTTACTATCGCTACCTCCATGAACCTGAGAAGCGTCCAGTTTTTACAACTCCTGGTAAACCCTATAATTACAAGCCACCCTCCAGTTTTTTTCAAAAAGTTCTCAGAAAGTTAAAACTAATGCATTAGAAAACTCTGGTATAGGGGTAATTACTCTTGAGAAAAAAGGCAGGAGGCAGGAGGCAGGAGGCTTATTACTTCATACTTCAAAACCCTTTGTCAATAGAATTATTTACTGGTGTGATATCTGTAGAACTATCTTCTGGCTCCAAGACTGCTAGCTCTCGTCGCTCAATACGAATTTGATTCAGGCGTGGTCCTTCAGCAGAGACAATAGTAAAGTCAAGATTGTTATAGCGCACGCCTTCACCCTGTACAGGAATTTTCTGAAACAGGTAGAGTAAGAATCCCCCCAAAGTTTGGTATTCGTCAGTTAAAGGTAAGTCAAAATCCAACAATTCGTTAACTTCGGCCAAGTCCATTTGGGCTTGCACAAGAAAAGTGTTTTCATCGAGAAGTTGTACAGTTAACTCCTCTAAACTTGCTGGTTCAGGTTCTTCACCAATAATTTCGGCAATCAAATCTTTGAGAGTAACTAACCCGGCTGTACCACCAAACTCATCTACAACCATAACCATTGCGAGGCGCGATCGCTGCATCAAGGGTAAGAGTTCACTCAGTGGTTGAACTTCCGGAACAAAGCGAGCTGGGCGAATCCACGGCTGAATCGGCGTATTTAAGTTTAGCTGTCCTTGGTATAAAGGTTCAGCCAATTCTTTAAAGTAGATAATGCCACGAATATCATCAAGGGATTCCCCAGTGATGGGATAGCGAGAGTGACCAGTTTTAACAATTTCTTCTAGTAAAGTCTGGAAAGTGGCAGTAATAGGAATAGCACTAATACTAGTACGAGGAACCATCACCTCTAGTGCCAAAACATCACCAAACTCAAATACATTTTTGAGTAGTTCCCGTTCTTCGGCTTCAAGTCCGGTAGACTCGCGCTCAGTAGTAATAATCAGTCTTAACTCTTCTGAGGTTACTCGACTATACCACCCTTGACCCATATAGGGAATGCCTAGCAGTTGTAGCAACCAACGAGTTGATTGGTTCAAAATCCAGATAAAAGGATTAAAAAAACGGGCGATTGCTAGACTTGGCGGCCCAAGAAACCGTGCTAACTGCTCTGAATACAGCAGAGCGACAGATTTTGGACAGAGTTCTCCCAGAATAATTTGTAGGTAAGCAATCAGGAAAAAGGCAACAGAGATGGCAAGGGAATGGATAATGATTTGGCTAGAGCCCCAAGAAATGGGAAGTTGTGCTATCACAGGAGCCACAAGGATAGCTACAGTATTTTCACCAATCCAGCCAAGAGCTAAACTAGAGAGGGTAATTCCCAACTGAGTGGTAGATAGTAGGCGCTCAATACTCCTTTGGAGTGCTTGGACAGTTTTCGCCTGAATATCACCCGCCTCAACTAGCTGATTAATACGCGATCGCCGTACTGACACCATTGAAAACTCAGCAGTGACAAAAAAAGCGTTGAGCGCAATAAGTAGAAGCACCAATAATAATCGTAGTAGAATGTCCTGGCTACTGAGGGTTACCGATAGCATAGCGTTAGCAACGATAGGAGCATCAGCACTCACAGTTAGGAGGACTATTAAGTCAGCAGCCATAAAAAAGGTAAAAGGCTATTGAGTAAAAATAGCACGTTCAGCATGAGACTGTGCTGCCTAAAACTTACTTTTCAAGCTTTCTTACCTTCTACCTTGGAGTCTTCTGATGAATTGTACTAACAACTTATCGAGCACTTTACCTCACTACAGGAATCTCCGACATTTTTAACTGAAGTTTTTGATCGGGATAATCCGTCAGTGTCAGTGAGAGCTTTTTAGAGTCTTCCAGTAAAGCGGTTGGGATACTCACTGTACCAGCAAATTCTTGTCCATCTGCAGGTAATTCTCCCGGTAAACCTTCTGTAATGGCGCTCAGAGCACGACCTTGATCATCGGTAACATTGAGAAAACTGTAAAGAAAGCGTACAGCATTACCTCCCTCATTTTTCAAGCTAACATTCAGCAATAAAGAACCTCCCTGCTGATTAGCAGAACGGACTTCCAAGGTTACTCCTCGATCTTGGCTCTTGATCGGTAAGTCGAGTTTTGAACTAGTGCTTGTCAATGATGCTTCTGTTCCCCTTGTCTCAGACGAAGACTGCTCCTGAGTCTCAGGGGAATTACTAGCTTGTTTTTTTTTGTTTAGTTTTTGGTTCTTCCTTGCCTTTGTTATTAATGTACTCTTTTACATTCCTCAGAATATTCTCTTCTCGTAAAATAGCTACTCCTTCTGGAGCTTTTTGAGCATCAGAAGCTTTCTGGTTACCTGCCAGCTTTTTCGTGGGGCGAATATCTGGTTGGGTAACGCCTTTTAGGGCTTCATGACCAACAGTAAATCCCCACATTGCACTCACAAAACCTGCGCTTAACATCATTGCCAGCAGAAGTAAGGTAAGCGCTACAGTTGAGTTTAATTTCATCAGCGATTTCAGTTACATCAATTGCCACACAATTTGACTGTATGCCATCCCAAAGGTTTTATGTTTTAGGTTTATGCTTTTTCTGTACCCCTAAACACTTAGTACCTTGTTTACCTACAGACTGTCAATTGTTTGACACAAGGATAGTCCAGGTTGAATGCCTGGTGAAACATTTCCCTCACAACAGGTATATCTCATGAACTACCTATTGTCACCCAACTCAGTTTACAATGATCCAAGGGATGATCCAACGAAAGCAATGGAGTCCTTTGTGTATCTGATGAAATACTGCTTGCTAAAATGTCCCCAACTATGAGACTTTTAGCATTAACAGTTGTTTCACAGGAATAGTAACCAGGGTTGGCCGAGCGGTTGAGGCAGCGAACTCATAATTCGCCCTAGGCAGGTTCAACTCCTGCACCCTGGATTGAATAATTCCCTGGACATCAGTCAACCTTGATTTCCTTTCTGTTGACTATCGCGGTGGCAGTGTCTCAAAAATAAACTCAGCGCCCTCTAACCGGTTAAAGCCACGGCGGGGTTGAGAAGTACTTCTAATACTGCTATTGAAGGGATTAGGCAAATCAGGTGTGCGAATTATAGGATCGCTGGAAACCTGTTGTTCTAGCACCTCGTTATAGAGTTTGTTGAGGCTATCAGCATCATTTTCCAGTTCAACATCCGGAAAACCGGTTACACCCAAAATATAATTTGCTTGACGCCAGATGCTGCGGTTATAGTACAAAGTTCCAGATTGGTCGAAAAAGGTTCGGTTAAAGGCTTCAGGAATGGTTTCTAGACGGACTGGCTCAAAATCTATGTACTCAGTTTCTGTTTGAGCTATTGCTGAAGAAGCTCCTAAGCTAGAAGCAGCAGCCATAACCAATGCACTGACTAATCTAGTTAACCGCATTTGCATCATACTTACCCTCACTTTTTATCAATAATATCTGATATCTTACCGTTGCTTCCCCTTTCTTAGAATGGGCTTTGCAGTCATACTAAGATCCGACAATAATCAGCAGTTCTAACTGAGCCTTCCTCAATCATGATCGACAAAATTCAACTACCGCTTTATCCTGAAGTCTCAACTGATATAACTGCTCTGCGTCAATTACTGCTGGAGCTATTTTGCCAACTAGCTTACCAAGAAGGTGATTTTGTTCTCTCTTCTGGACAGCGCAGTTCTTATTACATCAATGGCAAGCAGGTAACCCTCCATCCCCAAGGAGCATTAGCAGTTGGACGTTTGCTCTTATCTATGCTGCCAGGTGATACTCAGGCGGTGGCTGGCTTAACTCTGGGAGCAGACCCTATTGTAAGCGCAGTAACGATAGTTTCTGCTTCTGAAAACCGACCAATTCCTGGTTTGATTATTCGTAAAGAGCCAAAAGGTCATGGTACTAGAGCATATATTGAAGGACCACCTTTGCCAGCAGGAGCCAAGGTGGTGGTTGTGGAAGATGTCGTGACGACTGGGCAATCAGCTCTGAGGGCAGTGGAACGCCTCAAAAATGCTGGTTACATGGTAGAAGAAATAATCGCGCTGGTAGATCGACAACAAGGAGGAGATGAGTTGTATCAACAACAAGGGCTTAAGTTTCAGACAGTGTTTACTATCCAGGATATACAACAGCAGTACAAAGCATCTGAAGCTTAAATTAAACAGGACTTACCCAAAGCCTCTATTTCTAGGGTGTGTTAGCACAGCGGATGCTGCTGGCGAAATGTTTCGTAATATATCTCAGCTGCTGAATGCCCCCTAAATCCCCCAATTCTGGGGGACTTTGAGTCCTGGCTCCCCCAGAATTGGGGGCTGGGGGGCTTCAAAAACCTTCGTTTTGTTGTAAATGTTTCCAAATGTTAATTTCGCCACCAGTGTCGCGCAGCGTAACGCACCTTTAACTCTATATGTGGTGTAGGCTGCGTAAGTCCTATTAAACAATCTTTTGATCCACACAGGTGAAAATGGAAGCAAAATGGCTCAAATCTAATGCAGTCAGTTTAATAACTGGAGCAAGTGCCTTGATTTTCTTCCTGTGCTCCAGTTGGCGACATGCTCTGTTTCAATCAACTGCTTATGATCTAGGCTGGTATGACCAGGTAGTTTACTTAATTAGCCAGGGACAAACACCCATTGTCTCTTTCTGGGGTTATCACGTTATGGGGGATCATGCAGCTGCCATTTTATATCCCCTAGCTTTGCTATATAAGATCTACCCAGATGTTCATTGGCTGTTTGGGGTGCAAGCTATTGCCTTAGCACTAGGGTGTTGGTTTACCTGGCGTTTAGCTCTTCAGGCAACTTTACCAGAGCCACAAGCAGTAGCCATGGCAGTAGTATACCTACTGTATCCTCTGGTGTTCAATATCAATCTCTTCGACTTTCATCCAGAAGTTTTAGCCATACCTGGACTTTTAGGGGCAGTTTTAGCAGCAAGGCTAGGGCGAATTGCTTGGTTTGTTGGTTGCCTGATTTTGGTGTTGAGTTGCAAGGCAGTATTATCTCTGACGGTAGCAGCAATGGGTTTCTGGCTGCTAATCTTTGATAAGCGGCGTTGGTCTGGTGCGATCGCTCTTGCTGCTGGTGTTGCTTGGTTCCTGATTGCTACTCAGGTGGTTATTCCTTGGTTTAGTGGTGGTAATGAAGCACCAGCGGTTACCCGTTATAGCTATTTAGGCTCCTCAGTTTTAGAAATTATTGCTAATCTTTTCCTTAAACCGGGACTAGTGCTAGGACATCTATTCACCCTGCCTAACTTAGCATATCTGGTTTTATTATTTTCACCGATAATTTGGGGATTGTCCTTACGATATCTCACACCCTTGGTGGTGATCTTACCTACTCTGGCAATGAACTTTCTTACTGATTTACACAGTCAAAAAGATATAGTTCACCAGTACTCCCTGCCAGCTTTACCTTTTCTACTATTAGCAGTAATTGGCACTCTGGCTCAGGGTGGTGGCTGGTTGCGCAGTCAACGGGCAATTATCTTGTGGGCATTAGTCGCATTTGTCGCCCTAGCCAAGTTTAGCTATTTTGGCTCCAGGTATCTGGAATTCCTGGATACCAGGCAAGCAACCACTGAAGCAATAGCCTTGATAGAAACCAAAGGTAGTCTGTTAACTGCTCCTCACATTGCCCCCCATTTAACTCATCGCCCTGTAGTTAAGCTAGCTATTGCTCGTTTTGATGCTACGGAGCTAGCTAATTTTGACTATGCATTGCTAAATGTGCGCCATCCCGGTTGGCAGAGTACGCCGGAGTTTGCAGCCAGTTT
Source organism: Caldora sp. (assembly GCA_965222765.1). GTDB lineage: Bacteria > Cyanobacteriota > Cyanobacteriia > Cyanobacteriales > Coleofasciculaceae > Caldora. Next base: position 1,988 of record CBDCVG010000017.1, on the reverse strand, counting down.
GGTAGAGCAACTCAAAAATCTGCCAGAGTTTGAATTAACCTATGAGCGTGATGAGGTTTATTTGTTTACCAAGTCTTGATGAACTTCCGGTTCTCCCCCCTTGGCTCAGACTTGGAAGACGGGTTGGGAGAAGAAGGAGCGAGAAAAAAGGAGTAGGTTTTGCGATCGCGATCGTTGGCTGGCAAATTCTCTTCAGTTAGGCTAGTAGTGAATTCTCTGACTTATATGACAACACAGGAAGTCCTGATAAGTGAGAACTCTGTCCTCATAGAGGAGTTGCTGAGAAGCCCACACCAAATCATAGATTATGGTGTGGGAGTATGTTACTTGGAAATCCCTGAGAAGCTTACATCTTGCTTCTTCACACCTTAACCTCTTCCAGCATCAGCTTGGAACGTTTAAGCACTTCTGGTAATGCAATGGGATAATTGCCAGTGAAACAGGCAGAACAGAAGCTGTTGGAGTTTTCTCCAGTAGCTTGCATCATCCCTTCCCAACTCAGATAAGCCAAGGAATCTACACCAATCTGTTTAGCAATTTGTGAGACTGATTTGGTAGCAGCAATCAAGTGGCTTTGACTGTCTGTATCAAGACCATAGAAACAGGGGTGAGTAACTGGTGGAGAGGATACTCGCATATGTACCTCAGCAGCACCAGCATCACGCAGAGCTTTAATAATTTTTCGGCTAGTAGTACCTCGGACAATGGAATCATCTACGATAATAACTCGTTTACCACCTAAGACATCTTTCAAGGTATTGAGTTTCATTCGGATACCAGCTTCTCGCATACTTTGGTGGGTTGGATGAAAGTACGACCAACATAGCGATTTTTAATTAACCCTTCACCGTAAGGAATCCCAGAGGCTCGGGAGAAACCAATAGCTGCCGGGACCCCGGAGTCAGGCACCGCAATGACAATATCAGCATCAACTAAGGATTCCTTTGCCAACTGATGTCCCAACCGCAACCGATAACTATACAGAGTTTCATCATGGACAACGCTATCAGGTCTAGCAAAGTAAATCATCTCAAAGATGCAAAGCTTACGCTCTGGTTTTTTGCTCCAATGGAAAGAAGCCATGCCTGCGTTGTTAATCCAGACTAATTCTCCTGGTTCCACATCCCGCAAGTATTTAGCACCTATAATATCTAAGGCACAGGTTTCAGAAGCCAAGACGTAGCGCTGAGGGGCATCATCTAAAGTACCAATAACTAAAGGTCGAATACCGTGAGGATCACGGACACCCATTAAGCCTTGAGGTGTGCCAATCACTAAGCTAAAGGCTCCTGTACAGCGATGAAAAGAACTGATTGCTGCTTCTAACCAGTCTTTACCTCTGTCAACTTCTTCCCCAATCGCCAGAGCAATCAACTCTGAGTCAGTTGTCGTGACAAAGTTACAATTACGCCGAAGTAAATCCTCACGCAGTTGAGGGGTATTTACTAAGTTGCCGTTGTGAGCCAAAGCGAGGGGACCAAGGCGAGTTTCTACAACTACTGGTTGGGCATTGGCTAAGTGGCTAGAGCCGGTGGTAGAGTAACGGGTATGACCAACTGCCATATTCCCTGGCATCTCGGTTAAAATTTCTTCGTTGAAAACCTGAGATACTAGACCCATATCTTTATGTAAACGCACCTGGTCTCCTTCAAAGGTGGCAATCCCTGCTGATTCTTGACCCCGGTGCTGTATAGCAAATAAACCAAAATATGTCAACTTAGCGACATTCTCCCCTGGTGCATGAATGCCAAAGACCCCGCAGGCTTCCTCTGGCTTATCTGGTTGCTGTAGATACTCATCATTATCATATTGAGTTGAATACATATCAGAGGAAAAGGGCTGGTGAGGAATCATAACTGATGCTTGCTCCTGATGATGGCAGTAAGTCAGTGAAACTAGTATCAAAGCGGATAAGCTTTGAATTACTCCAACAAAATTAACAAATTCTTAACATTACTATAATAACTACAGTAACGTAATAATGCTCA
>CBDCVG010000016.1:0-13526 GCA_965222765.1 Caldora sp. | reverse complement strand
TTTGGTAATTGCCTTGATTAAGATGGCGATAATGGTTTTTGACAAATTCATCGGGGGGTATGCGCTGATTAAAGCCTCGTTCTGTAGCAACACTTGTAGATTCTTGGGGAGTTGTTGAAGTCGAGAATCTTGGTTCTTTGGTTTCTGAAGGGGACTCGTCTGGAGGAAGCTTCTTATTTTCTAAACTCATCTTCAAAGAAAAGTTTGCAGAACCTTGAGGAATAGCAACTTGAACAGTGTATTTACCATTCTTCGGTAGCACAGTACCATTTACGATTTGATTATCTGGGGTATAAAGCCAAACACAGATTTCTTCAGATGTTTGGTATTTTAATTCTTGTTCTGCTTCTGCTTCAAAGGTGTAACCTACTGATTTGTTCCTCCTGATATTGCCAGATACAGATAATTCTTCTTGAGCCAGAGATACTGACTTAACATTTTCAGGCTTAAGAGTTACAGTTGGCTCTTGCGGACATTCATTAGCAGAGACAACATCTTCTGGTTTGCCGTTGTCTGAAGCACAAGCAGCAATAAAATAGACAAATAAACAACTCAGATAAAGCGTTATACTTCTCATGGTACTATTCAAAACAATTCTAACCATAGAAAATATTTATCTATCCATTGTGGAACTGGCATCTTGCCAGTTAACAACATTGTTATTTGATTGAGATTGAGACATGAGACAGGCTGGAAGCCTGTTCCACAGGAGATTTTCTGTCATCCTTATGACTTCTTTTAAAGACGTTTCACTCGATCAATGAGCCAACTTTCCGAGAGGAGCTATTCCAGATAAAGTAAAACCTGAGACGTTGATTTATTTGTCTACCTCCCTTGATAAAATAACGTACTTCTGAATCTACTGTGGCAGTTTTAGCTTCCTGTTCAATCAAGGAGGTGGATAAGACATCTACATTGCTCACTTTTGTCCACCATTCTGTATAAGAGTCGTATCCCTGAGGGTGAAGTTCTGGATCTTCTCTTAAGCTAGCAGAGAGTTTATACCAACCATCTCGATAATTTTCAGCATTGAGCAGTGAGTAGTAGTTATCTACTTCTTTTTCTGGACTGGGAGTTGAATCTTTAGGGGTGGCTAATGCTGTTGTTGATGTTGAGAGTCTTGGTTTTTTTTCTTCTGCAGAGGACAATGCTGTTTGGGAGTTATCTAGAGGATAATCCTTAGTATCCAAACTCATCTTCAAGGAAAAGTTGGCAGAACCTTGAGGAATAGCAACTTGAACAATGTATTTACCATTCTTCGGTAGTACAGTGCCGCTGAGTATTTCATTATCTGGGGTATAGAGCCAAACACAGATTTCTTCGGATGTTTGGTATTTTAATTCTTGTTCTGCTTCTGCCTCAAAGGTGTAACCTACTGATTTGTTCCTCCTAACATTGCCAGATACAGACAATTCTTCTTGATTTAGGGATACTGACTTAACATTTTCAGGCTTAAGAGCTACAGTTGGCTCTTGCGGACATTCATCGGTAGAGGCGACATCCTCGGGTTTACCGTTGCCTGAAGTACAAGCAGTAATAAAACAGACTAATAAACAACTCAGATAAAGCGTTATATTTTTCATGGTGGTACTCAAAACAATTCTAACCATAGAAAATATTCACATATCCATTGTGGAACTGGCATCTTGCCAGTTATAAACATTATTATTGGATTGAGACTGAGATAGGAGACAGGCTGGAAGCCTGTTCCACGGGAGATTTAATCATCAAATGCTGCTTCCTTTAATCTTCGCCCCCAAAAATAAAAGGGAACTACACCACCAATACCCAGAGTTAACAGAACTAAACTGAACATAATTAGTCTGACATTCAAAGGTAAGGAACGCCCAAAGACATCAATGGTATAAGGTACAGATTGGGATTGAGCAACAGAACCAGCATCTGCTTCCACCAATACCTGTACCTTATGCTTGGAACCTCGTTCTGGATTAGGTTCGCTATAGGTAATTTCATATTCACCGAGCAAAGCATTCAGAAACAGTTGTAAACTTTCGGCAATTTTTTGGTCATTGCCAGAAAACTCAGCAATTCCTCCTGTTAATTCGGCAATCTCTGCTAACCTCTGCTTATCGACGAATTCTTCAAAAGGAACTTTCCCTTCTCCATCACCTAAATCCTGGCGAGTAGCTGCTCTGCCTAATTTATACTTGTTGCCTAATTCTTCTGGAGTTAAACCGTAACCTAAGGTATGAACAATGATTTGATCATTGCGCCTGAGAAGAGACTTCAGACTTTCAAAATCCTCCTGTTCCTTGGGTTGGGTATGATAACCATCAGAAAGTAGAATAATCGATAGCCTGGGTTGGGGTTGCTGAGATTTACCATCGTCGGGAGGATAAAAGTCAGGGTTATTGGTATCCCCAAGAAATCTAACTGTTTCTTGCAAGGGAGCGTAAAGATTGGTAGAAGCACAGGGTTGCAGAGTTTCTAAGTAATCTAAATAGCTTTGTAGTTTAAAATCCCCTGCTGAAAAAAATTTACTTAGCTTCTCCTTGTCTACGAGATAGCCTTCGCAATTAGGACCTGATTCTCCGAAAGGAACGATGGATACTTGAGTCTTGCCTCCACGATCGCCTAAGGTTTCAGTAAACTTACGAATCGCTTTAATGGCACCCTCAAGTTTAGTGACTCCCCGACTATCTAACTGGCTCATGCTACCGCTAAAGTCGAGCAAAACGATAATCCAAGCTGGAGCAGGAGTAGCTTCTTCTGGGCTTTTCCAATCCCTAGGTTTAAACTCCACTTCTTTGCCATCTACCAACAAGCTAAAATTGTTGTCCAGTAAGCCTATAACCGGTTTACCATCCTCTTTTTCCACCTTGATTCTTACTGTTACCCGGTCTTCATTTACAGTAGGATTACCGACTATTTCCGCTTCTTTGACTTGTGCCCAACCAGGACTACTTAGACAGGTTAATAGTGCTAGGAGGCAGGAGGCAGAAGACAGGAGGCAGGAGGCAGGAGGCAGGAGGCAGGAGGTTTTAATATTTGTGCTATCTGCCTTTTGTCTATTGTAATTTTGGAGTGGGTTTGCGTAGCGTTCGCGTAGCACAAACATCTTGCTTCCTTTGTGTAGCTCCAGGGAGCAAGATGCTCCCACTACTATTGTTTTTGCAACTTTGGGATGCTCCCACACAGACAAGCTAAGCTTGGGGATCGAGGAAGCGATTGTAGTAAACAAATCTGTAAATTTTCTTTTGATTGTCACCATCTTGTTCTTGACTGTAGAAAGTTAAAATATAGTTGTGCTTAAGTGCCATTCTTCTGCGGGAAGAAATTTTTTCTCCGTTCACTTCAATACTATGGATATGTTTTTTTTCGGGTATAAGTAAGGTTTCACGAGCCTGCACATCTAGTTGAGCTAGCTGGGGAGGTAATCCAGGAATACAAATCTCGGCTGATTTATCAGAGCCAATAGTAATCTTGCCGCGAGGAGGTAATTCAATGGAAAGCCCTTCTTCTATTTCTTCATCAGGGTTACCAACAAACCTGAGTCGAGAAGTATCAATATAGGGTTGGTTTTTTTCCTCCCTCTCAAAGCCTTCAAAAAAATCCAGGTACTCGAAACCAGCACCCGCTCTAAGTGCTGCTAGATAACTGGGAGAGTTGGTAATACTGAAAACTAAACCCAACAGTAAACCTAAGATGGAGAATCCTATAGGATCTTCGATCGCTTTTAGCCCAGGGGAAATATTTTCGAGAACAAGGCGCATTAACTCAAAGAGTAATGCCGCTACTAAACTAGCTCCACTAGCAGCAATGATGCTGATGATCAATCTCTGTTGTTTGCGTCTTTTGTCAGCTGCTTCTATACTGTACGAACTCCAGGTTAACCCTTCAGCTAAACCAACAGAGCTACCAATTAAGAACCACCCCAAAGTTCTGATAAGAGGCGTGGGCAGATTAACTTGTGGTAGGAACAGGATTTGGGAAATTCCCCCGGCAACTAAACCGGCTACTAACCCTAAACCAATAGCGATTATTATCGGTATTTTGGCTCTGCGAAAGCTTAATTTGGCTCTCGTCGGGTTACTGATAAAAATTTCATTGCTCACCATACCAATGGCGAGGGAGATAGTGATACAGGGAAACAGGACAATTTCCGGTACTAGCTGGAGAAGTCCTAAATCAGCTAAAAAGAACTGTCCTAGGTTCCAACCGATTAATGCTGAGGTAATTCCTGCTAAGAGATAGAGGTATATTCTCATTATTGTTTAATGAAGAAAGAGAGTCAATCCAAAATCTCAACCTTTAGGTGCTGTTGTTGAGAGCTTTAATTTTTCAATAATTTCTTGCTTGAGAGCTTTACTAGTTGGCTTACCTTGAAGAATATACCCAAAAGCATTTCTGGGGTCTTTATTCTTCTGGTACGAATAGATAGCGTAAATCCATACTTTTTGCTTCTCTTGGTCTTGAGCTGAATTAGCATTGTCAGAGGGAACTAATACTTGATCGTCCAGAGCAAACTGATCATTGGCTAAAATCTGGGTAAGTTCCTGTTTAACTTTTTCTGTATCTACTTGAGGGACATCTGTTAATTGTGGATCTTGCACAACTTCTTGTATCAGTTGATTAATAACTCCTATCGTGCCAGGAAATTTCTCTACTGCTGCTTTCAATTTCTCATCATCCAAATCTTCCGGTCGTTGACTAATAGTAGGCTCTACAGCAATATCTGATGGCGAGGGTTGCGGAGTATCGGGAGACGCTACAGATTCTGCTGGTTGAGGTGTTTCTGTGTTAGAACCAAAAGTCAGAACATTGCTAACGACCAAACGGTCAAAAATTCCACCAAGGAACAAACTAAGAACAACCAAACCAACAACCCATTTTATCGGCACAATATTTTCTCCTCTTGGCTCAGGAATAGGAATATCTTTAATAATGTCAGTATCAAATATCTCAGCTTTACCGCCCGTTACAGCTGGAAAAGCCTTGTCAAATAGTTTTTCATTAACTTTCCCGCGATTCCTTTGCTCGTGATAGGCTGCTATACCGTAGTAAAGTTGAGCTAAACTGCTATCAGCTAAATGCTTCTCGATATAATTCCCTAGCTGTACAAATAACCTGACTTTAGTTGTACTGTTTAAAAAACGCAGAAAATTCTCTTGCACTTGCTCTTTAATTAGAGAATCTTGACCAAATAAGTATTTAGCCTTAACCTGAAACTTTAAAGCCACGTCTAATTGCTGATTAATACCCCGCTTGTTCAGACTTTCCTCCAGTTGCAGCCAGTCCAAATAATCAGGGAAAGTCTCCGGCAAAACCAGCGCTCTGAGGAGCAATAGTCGCACCATTTGGGGGCTATAGATTTTCTGCATCAGAGCATTCCTTGCTCCCTGACTATCAAACAGACTCTCCCAATATTCCCTAGTAATTTGCTTATTGGCTAAAGCTTCAGCAATGGTTTCTACTGCCTCCTGCTTGGGAGTAGAACTACCCATCAAGCTTTTAATCGCTGACTTGAGGGCTTGTTCATCGGCAATTACTGGGGTTTTGATTTTCGGCTGATGAGCAATCGCTCTGCTCAATAGCTCGTAAGCAGAATTGCTGGCTGCCTGGATGACTAGAAAGCGCCAAGGTTGCTCCAATGCCTCCACATTAAATGCCCAGGATACTGCTGGTTGCTCATTAGCTTTGGCTTCTGCTAAGGCATGAATATCGCTCCAATTATATTGTTGATCAGGCTTAATAAGTATTGGTGGAGAATCACTACTAGACAGAAGTTCTGCTGGAGGATCGAACCGATTAATCCTCATCGGGGGAGTATGGGGATTACTGACTTGCTGATTGGGATTAAAAACTACCCCTCCCAATCCCCTAGGGTTGATCCATGCTAAGATTGTCCAGATACTATCTCTACCCTCACAAAGAAAATAGCGATAAAAGGAAGCACTACGACCTTTTTCATCCCAGCCTTTACTAACTACAGCTACTACTGACCAGTCAGGCTCTCCATTACCTAAAACTACACGACCAATTACAGCAGGGCGATCGCTAGCAGCACCTTCAGCAACAGCAAACTCTTTATTAGCGATGGAACGCTCAACACTATGGGGAACCGGCATAGTCGCGTTCATATATTGTCCAGTGAAACCCAAAGATACCCAGCTTTTATCAGAAGCTATCTTTGCTCGGATACCAGTACTAAACTCGTGAATCTCAGCTCCTTGAGAAGTCATCAACTCAATCCTCCTCTAATCCTTGATGTCGTTGCCCTGTGTAGAGCCAATAAATTGGAGCAACTAAGCCAAAAGGTTGCCAATATCTTGGCTCCTTAATTACAGATGCTACTCCCTCGCGATCGCGTTTTATTTTCATCGCATTAGGTTTTCTCGAACTAGCACCTAACATACCAAAAGCAGAGGTAGTGAAATATTCGATGTTAAGTTTTCCTAGACTCTGCCAATCCTCTAGTTTAGAGTAAGCTTGAGGAAATCTAGCTTTAACTAACTCTCTTGGTTGCTGGCGTTTAATCCATAAATCCGGCTGTTCACACTTGGTTAACACCAAAGCCAGACGACGTTGCTGCTTTTCGGTATCAAATTGCTCTATTGCCTCCAGGAATTTCCCGATACCTCTGGCATACTCTGCATCTTTACGATAAGCTATGCCATCTATCAAAAACATAATGCCATTCCCTTTGGAACAATCATCTAAATATTCTTGCAAGAGGAAATCTTCTTGACGATAAAGAAGATCACTGAAGAACTCGCCAGAGTAATCTTTGCAGTTAATGGTTAGAATAATTTGCTGGGAACGTTTTTCTTTAAGCATAATCCGCAAACCATAATCTGGCAGACTAGCAGCTTCACCTAATTGGGTTGGCTCCAGTATTAGTCCTTGTTCTAAGATATTCTGTGCTTGGGCAATTAACCGTTGACCTTCTTCGTTAAAAGATGTAATGCTTTGCACTAGGCTTGAGGAATTAGCATTTGGCCAACGTGCTAGAGCTGCCATGTAAGTAGTTTTTCCAGCAGATCTATCTCCCACTATTTTTAAGTTTATACTCTCTGGAAGGGAATTAAAGAACTTTGCTTTATAGTTAGTTAGCCTACTGAACATTGAATAAAGGGGACAACGAGGACATTGACTTTTCACAGGAAGTCCTAAAATCTAGTCAGGAAGAAGTAATGAGCGCCTAACGGCGAATTAAGAATGAAGAATTAAGAATGAAGAATTAAGAATTCATTCATTGAATCGCCGAAAAAGAAGTTAGAAACTAGTCATATCAAGGGATTCAGCCCCAAATATAAGATTTTAGTTTCTGGAGAGTAATGAGTAATGAGTAATGAGTATGGATTATCCTCTCTCCAGCATTATTCTTCTGACTCCTGAATCCTGACTCCTGACTCCTAACCTCGACTAAAAAAATGCCGTGAAAAGTCAGAAGGAGGACAAGGGGGACATAAGAATATTTTAGCTGGTCAATTAAGTAGGTAGGTGTTAGTTATACTGATTTCATGAGTGTGATCAGTATAAGTTAGTATTCTAAGTAATTACACTGAATTATTAGCCAACAAAATCAAATAAAAGCAAGACAAAAAGGATAGCAAGATGCCTATCCCACAAGAGTTTTATCATTGATATTTGTACTTCATTTACCCCCAATGTGTTGTCAATGCACAGTAGTTAATTGTTGCTGTGCTAAGCTAAGAACCGCTAGATTAGCAATAAGTAGGTAGGGGAAAAAAAACGAGATTACTGGCGTGGCACGATTAAAACTGTAGGTTGGGTGGAACGAAGTGAAACCCAACGAAATATTCTCCAGTGTTGGGTTACGCTATCGCGACCCCCAACCTACTTAATACACTATTTTAGGTGTGTCACGCCACTACAAGCTTTCTTTCCTCGGAGCCTCCTGTTCCCCTCCTTGGAGGGGTTAGGGGTGGGTTAGAGCCTCCTGCCTCCTTGCACTAGCTACTTAGATTTAATGAACGAAACCTAAGACTAAGATGATAATTCTTATCAGAAGAAATAAATCTCTGATTTTGATTCGCTCAACAGACGATCTCAAGCCGCATATCTGGCAGACATATTGCTCAGGATTACTCTTGTCTTGAATAAAGGGACAAGCTTCTTGTTGTTGGCATTGGCGTCTACATTTCTTGGCTAGCATCTTTAACCTCCACTCAGTGGATGAATTGGTCATCTCAGTAGTGTTCCTGAGATTTATAAGTTAACAAGAAAAACCTAGCTAAACCAGCAATTTTACTGGTATTTGGTTAAGTCGTTTAATAGCCAGAATAACCTTCAATATTTTGTCTAAAGTCAATAATTTTCCAGTCAAAAAACTTTAACAGGCAGACAAAAAATAGCTAACTCACCTAAGTCAGTGATTCAAGGCTATGAGATTTCCTTAAAGCACATAAGTGCTTGTTCGTTAGGAGTTAAAGCAGTTAATGTCACCGCAACCATTCAAAACACGACGCCAAAGAGGCTATATTTTAACGGAGAAAGGATTGCAGAAACTGAATCGCGCTTTAGATGAGGAGGAGGAAGAAAGAGATAAAAAGGTTACCAACCAATATATAGTCGAAAAAGCTGGCATCAAGAACGAAGCTATCAGTAAAATACGTAATCGAAAGAAAGCAGCTGATCAAAGCTCTATCGAAGCTATTTTTCGGGCTTTTGAATTAACTCTGGAGGAGGATGATTATACTTACCCATCATCGTCACCACAACCATTACCACCACCATCACCAGATTATTTAGAACGTACTGCTATTGAATCTCGCTGTTACGAAGCAATTGAGAAACCTGGTACCCCAATCCGTATACAAGCTCCCTGGCACATGGGAAAAACCGTGCTGATGGATAAAATTTTATCCAGAGCAAAGCAGCAAGGATATTTGGCAGTATCCTTATCCTTTAGGCTAGTTCAAAAAGAACATTTAAGCGAACTGGATCAATTTTTACGCTGGTTTGCTGCTTACATTGGTGACGAGCTCAAGGAACTGGGAGTACAGCTAGAGTTACCCAAGAACTTAGAAGATTATTGGGACAATACTTTCAGTAGCAAACACAGTTGCAAGAAATATTGGGAAAAATATCTGTTGAAAGCAATCAAGAAACCGCTAGTGCTGGGTTTAGATGATATGGATGTGATTTACCAAAACCCGGAAATTGCCCAGGAGTTTTTTGATCTTTTACGAGAGTGGTGCGAGGAGGGAAAGCGCTCTCACAACTGGGAAAAACTTCGGTTAGTCTTAGCATACTCTAGAAAAATACATATTTCTGACATCTTTCGCTCACCGTTTAATCTAGGAGAGCCCATTAAGTCATTAGAGTTTGAACCTGAAGAAGTCCATAAGCTAGCACAGCAGTATGGATTAGCTGGGAAAGATAAACAGATTAAGCAATTAATGGCAATAGTAGGAGGACATCCTTATCTGGTACAGACAGCTCTTAAGGAAATTTACTGTCAAAACCTTACATGGGAGAGATTGTTGGCAACAGCTCCTACAAGTCAGGGAATTTATCATGATCATCTGGATAATATCTATTGTCAGCTACAACAGCTTCCCCAGTTAAAAGATGCGATGAAACAAGTTGTTCAGACAACTGAGCCAGTCTTGTTAGAGTGGGAACAAAGACTCAAGCTGGAGGGTATGGGACTAGTGAAATTAGAGGGAAATCGGGTGACCATACGCTGCCAATTGTATCGTCAGTATTTCCAAAATCATCTCGAAGTTGACTAATGACTACGATACCCAACTCAGGTGACCAATATCAAGTTGGAGGATGTTTACCAGCCAACTCTCCTAATTATGTACGACGACAAGCGGATACAGACCTTTATCAAGCTTTGGAGGCTGGGGAATTTTGTTATGTACTCAATTCCAGACAAACAGGCAAATCCAGTTTAATGGTACGAACCATGGAGCGCCTGAAATCTAATGATGAGATTAACTGTGTTGTTATCTACATTTCTAACCTAGGTAGCCCAGATACCAAACAGGAGCAATGGTATGCAGGCATAATAGACACCATTGTAGACACATTGAATCTTTCTCACCAAGTTAATGTTGAAGAATGGCTCAAGGAACACAAGTATCTCTCTCCAGGAGAAAAATTTAGTGAGTTCATCGAACAGGTTTGGCTGAAGAAGCTCTCCCAAAATACCGTAGTTTTGCTGGATGAAATCGATAGTGTTCTCAGTTTAAATTTCCCCATAGATGAGTTTTTTAAAATTATACAAACCTGCTATAACAAGCGTACTGATAATCCAGAATACAGACGGCTAACTTTTGCCATGTTTGGGGTAGCTACTCCCAAGGAACTAATTCAGGACAAAACTCATACCCTCTTTAATATTGGTATAGCTATTGAACTACATGGTTTCGAGTTAATTGAAGCAGAGCATTTAGAACAAGGGCTAAGGAAAAAAGTTAGCCGACCAAGAGCTGCTCTTAAGACAGTATTAGATTGGACTAGTGGACAACCATTTCTCACCAATAAAATCTGTCAACTAATTCAAAATTTACCATCTCCCATACCTGAGGGAGAAGAAGAGCTGACAATCGCCAATCTTATACAATCGCAAATAATCGACAATTGGGAGGAACAAGATATTCCAGAACATTTACAGACCATCCGCGACCAAATTATGGGACGCCAACAGGGGACTAGCTTACTAGAACTCTACAGACAAATTTTGCAAGACGATGAATTAGAAGCGGATGATAGTTCATTAGAACATCTAGAATTGCGGTTGTCAGGTTTGGTAATTAAAAATGGCACCAAGTTAAAGGTTAAAAACAAAATATATAGTTCTGTTTTTAACCCTAAGTGGATTGCGGAAACCATAGATAGTATACGCCCTTATGCAATATATTTGGCTGCTTGGTTAGCTTCAAATCGTCAGGATACATCTCAACTACGAACTGGAAAAGAACTAAAAGGAGCTTTAAAGTGGGCGTTTGGCAAAGATTTAGGTAGTGAAGAATCTGACTTCTTGAATGCCAGTATTCAATTAGATTACAGAAAAGAAGCTAAATTTACTGAAGAAGAACGAAAAAAAGCGTTGGAGGCGCAAAAAGAAAAACAGGTTCAGGCAGAAAGACAAGCTCAGAGGGAAAAACAGGCTGTAGAACTGCAAAACCAAAAGAAATCCTGGAAAATAGCTACTGTTGTATTATCTGTCATTTGTTTGCTTGGTATTAGCTCTTACCTGTTACAAGACCAAATTAAAGCACGATTATCCAGCAAACCTTCACTGCTAGATAATTTTAGCAGTGGAGAACGACCTCTCTTTCTCAATAAAGAATACACATTCGGAGCTGGGATTGAAGCTTTCAAAAACGGCAAGCCCAATAAAGCAATCAAGTTTTTTGAAGAAGCTATTAACAATGATCCTGATAACCCAATACTTAGGATTTTCCTCAATAATGCTAAAGCTCGCGATCGCGAAGATTATTTTATCTTAGCAGTTGTAGTACCAGGAGATGACATTACTACTGCGGAGGAAATACTACGGGGAGTTTCAGATGCGCAAGATGCTTTTAACCAGACTGCCAATCCCAATGGCGGTAAACTGCTGGAAATACTGATTGTTAAGGATCAAGACAAAACTAAGGAAAAATCTAGACAAGTCAAGAGGTTAGTAGAGAATAAAGCTGTATTAGGTGTGATTGCCCACAGCCCAACTGATGACGCATTGACAGAATACCAGAATTCTGGACTAGCCGTAGTTTCTCCCACCAATGCAACTAGCTCTTTATTAGAGAAATATTCGGTCTTCTTTCAAACAACCCTTTCCGACAGAGCAATTGCCAACAAGTTAGCTAATCAGGCTCACCAAACCTTAGCTCTAGATCAAGTAGCCATTTTTTATGATTCTGAGAACGGTAATAATTTAAAACAAGCCTTTGAAGAAGAGTTCAAAAAGTTAGATGTAAATGTCAAGACTGTTGACTTAACGAACTCCACACTTGATCCACAATCAGAAATCAAGGGCATTGTCAACCATCAGGTAGATGCAGCAGTTTTGTTACCCAGTACAAACACCAATGATAAAGCTATTGCTATTGCTAGGGAAAACGCCAAGCTACCTCCAGAGAAAAAGTTAAAGCTTTTCGGGAGCCATGAGATGTACAATCCAGAAACTTTGACTAAGGGCGGTTCTGTAGTTGAAGGCTTAACCTTGGCTGTACCTTGGGTTGATAATACCTCCTATGGCAAAGCAGCGAAAGATAAATGGCAAGGAAAGGTTAGCTGGCGCACTGCTACTAGTTACGATGCAACCAAGGCTCTCATTAATGCCATCAACAAAGAAGATGCAAACCGGAAAGATGTACTTGAGGCTCTCAAGGATATAGAGGTTCCAGCGAATGTAACATCCGGAGAGCAACTAGAGTTTTCAGCAGCAGGAGAGCGTGCTGGAGAAGCTCACCTTGTTATTGTAGACAGAGATGCACCTGCTCCCAAAGGAGCTGAATTTGGTTTTAAGCCTCTTGAGTAAGGTGTTAGGGGTGTACAGTGAAAATTTGTGAGGTTCAAGCCAGTAGAATATCAAAAGCTGTTTAATTATGGCGCGATCGCTATCATTACAGATTTTAGGGTAGGCGCGTATGGCATACGCCCAAATTGCATACACCAAAATTGCTGCCACTGGCAAGATGCCAGTTCCACAGTGGATGTTTGGTGAGCAAGGGTATTGCATACGCCCAAATTGTTGCCACTGGCAGGATGCCAATTCCACAGAGGATATTTGGTGAGCAAGGCAATTCTTAGGAGAGCTAAACAGGCTAGAAGCCTGTTCCACAATAAATTTAAACTGCCAGAAAATAATTCCTTGCGTTCCCATGTTCTGAAGTTGCTGTATAACTTGCGGAAAAATTTGGAATTCAGGCAAGATTTAGAGGAAGGAGATAGGAAGTTAATTATGCGTTTAGCACCACTGTATCAACAGGAAAGGGAACAAATACTCCTTGAAGGAGAGCAGCGAGGAGAGCAACGAGGAATCCAACGCGGAGTTCAACAGGGAATCCAACAGGGAGAACGTTTAATTGTGAACAACTTACTGCAAGTGCGCTTTGGTGATGTGGATGAGGAACTAGCGGCAATTATTGACCCCCTTATTGGCACTACCGCCGGAGGAATTTACCCCCATGCTGTTGCAATTATCCCGTGAGGAATTGTTGGCTCGTTTTAGGTCATCTCCAGGACTAGATCGATCGTAGAATACTCTTGTAGAACAATTTCTTGTGGAACAGGCTTCTAGCCTGTATAGATAGGTTCGCCTACTTTTCAAGTACCTTGTCACCCCATACTCTGCCTGCTAAACCTCAGACCTCATTTTCTTCCCCGTACTGAGCCAATATAGAGGAGCAATCATATTATAGGGTCGCCAATGAGAAGTTTCTCTCAACACAGCTCGACGGCGATTATTACCTAGCATATCCGTTCTGTTGGGTCGAGGATCGGTTCGCTTGAGTACTCCAAAGGTGGAAATTGCATACAAGTTCAAATTGTACTTTGGTATTCTCTCCCGGAGAAGGTTC
>CBDCVG010000015.1:0-85889 GCA_965222765.1 Caldora sp. | reverse complement strand
AAATAAGGGTCTAATCCTCTTTCCTCCTGCCTCCTGCCTTGTTTTTAAAACTTAGCGATTTGATTCCAAGCTTGAATCACTGTTCGTAATGACTCTGGTAGTTCATGTTGAACCATATCAGCATAACTAGTAGTACCTGCTTGGCTAGTTATGATGACAGTTACATAGTCAGCAGCACCGGTAGGGGGTGGATAACCCAGCTGATTGAACTGAGCAAAGTCAACTTTTTCGAGCAACTGCTGAAACTGTTGAACTTCTTGGCTGGAAATCTGAGAAACCTGAGGTGCTTCAGTAGTACCATTAGGATGGATCAACACTCGCATCACTTGCCCATCTTCTAGAAGAGTGGTTTCATAGGTTCTACCAGTAATACCACCACTAGCGATCGCGCGAAAAATAGTATCTTTAGCTAGAGGCGATGGTAATTCCTCCTGAGGAATCTCCACTGCTGGGTTAATATTATCCTGTAAGTTATTATCAGTTGGCAGTTGAGCAGTGGTTGTTTCTAATTTGACCACAGAGCCAGAATCATTAGTGCGATAGATCAAAGATTTTTCTTGAGCTTCAACTGTGACTTGCCAACCAGGAACAAGAGCTTGAGTACATAAAGTATCTGGACTACTGATACCCAGGCAACCATCAGGCCAAGTTTGCTGTTCTGCTTGGATAATTTCAGAGTTGAGAAATTGGTAAGTTAGTGAGTTTAGATACTGCCTCTAAAACAGCATTGCTAACTGATGTTGGTAAACTGGTAGAAGGGGTTTCAGGCTTTTCTGTAGGTATAGTTGTGTTGGAGACATTAGTAGGAGAAACCGAAGTTTGACAACCCAAGATAATACCAGCACTCAAGGATAAAATACTAATTAGTACTAGGATTGTAAAAATTCGCTGATGGTGGTGAATTATTTGCAGAAAGTATTTGATAATCATGGTTTGTATCTTCATTTTTTGCTATTATTATTTTATAATGGGTAAAGTGTGCGCCCATATATAAACTATCACTTCTGATCTTAAACCTGCCTAGTGCATAGGTTAAGAAACCGGGCTTGCTAAGAATACTTGACAAGCTTCTTAATGCAGCGCGGCGGAAATAAACCACCAGTTTGAGATTGATATAATGCTTATAGAGTAAGGATTTTTAATTCTTAATTCTTAATTCTTAATTCTTAATTCCGCACAGCAGTACTAGCCATAGTTTGGGTTTCCTGATAAATAACTTCAACGGTAGAGCCAATGGTCGTCAACTCCCTCCGCTGGACAATCCGAGATCTTAATGCAATGCCTGATGATGGCGGTTGGAAACGCCATGAAATCATTGATGGAGAACTATTCGTGACTCGCGCTCCCCACATTCGTCACCAGAGTGCAGCAGGCAACACTGCACGTTCGAACTAGAAAACTGGTCAGAGACAAACTGGACTAGGCAATTGCATCTAGAAGCACCGGGCGTTATTTTCACTCCCACCGATGCTGTTATTCCTGATGTCATTTGGATTAGCAATGAGCGCCTCGCCAATGGTATTGATGAAGCTGGACACCTAACTGTTGCTCCTGAACTGATAGTCGAGGTTCTCTCCCCCGGTGAACTTAACGAACAGCGGGATAAAGAAGTTAAGCTCAAACTCTACTCTCTGCATGGAGTTCAGGAATATTGGATCGTCAGTTGGCAACTGCAAACTCTGGAAATTTATCGTCGAACAGGTGCTCAGTTGCAACTTGCCGGTACTCTCCTAGTTGATGACACACTTAACTCACCCTTACTACCAGGATTCAGCGTCCCCATCGCTCAGATTTTTTTATAGAATTTGGCTTTACCAAACTTTACTCATAGTTTCAAGAAACACGCTCAAAGCTAATGGCTAATGGCTAATAGCTAATCTTTCAAGAAATACTTGCTTTGGAAGTGAGGGTGTGGGGTATCGATTGTGGAACTGGCATCTTGCCAGTTGCTCTCAACAAACAAGGTATCAGGGAGCAGCTTATATAATATTAGTTATTGATAATGTGAGGTAACGCCGAATGACTCCTCGGCTTCTTCTCTCATTTATTGTCAGCTATCTCTTATTGGGAGTTAGTCCCCTGCCAATTAAGAGTCAAATCGTTCCGGATCTGACTTTACCTAACCAGTCGGATGTAAATCCCAATGGCAATATCTTCGAGATTAATGGTGGGACAACTGCGGGAAATAATCTCTTCCACAGCTTCAGTCAGTTTTCGGTATCCACAGGCACCGAAGCCTTTTTCAACAACCCCCTAACTATCGACAATATTATTAGCCGCGTCACTGGGGGACAAATCTCCAATATCGACGGCTTGATTAGTGCTAACGGGACAGTAAACCTCTTTCTAATTAACCCTAATGGGATAGTTTTTGGTAATAATGCCAGTTTGGATATCGGCGGTTCCTTTTTTGGCACTAGTGCTGAGAGTATCCGGTTCGCCGATGGGAGGATGTTCAGTGCCACCGAACCTACAGCAACACCTCTATTAACTATTAGTACTCCCATTGGCTTACAGTTGGGTCAAAATTCAGGAGCACTTCAAGTACAAGGCACTGGTCATAATCTCACGGCTCCCAGTATATTCTTACCTATTAATCGAGGTCTAAACAATTCTGGTTTGCATGTAAAACCTGGAAATACCTTAGCCTTGGTTGGAAGTAATCTAACTTTAGATGGTGGTATTCTCACAGCAGAAGGAGGACGGATTGAACTAGGTAGTGTTAGCCAAGGTTTAGTTAGCCTTAATCCTCCATCGGGAACAGTGGATAAGTGGAGTTTAGGATATGAAGGTGTACAAAACTTTGGAGATCTTCAACTACTATCCCAAGCCTTAGTAGATGGCAGTGGTGTAACTAGGAGCTCGATACAGGTACAAGGACAACATATCCAACTACTTGATGGTTCAATAATTCTGATTCAAAACCAAGGGTTGCAAACAACTGGCAATATTAGTGTCAATGCCTCGGAATCTCTAGAAATGAGTGGAACCAACCCCAATGGAGAGATTTCTAGCAGCTTGCAGAGTGAAGTAGTAGGATTTGGCAAAGGTGGGGATATTGAAGTTTCAACTCAGCAGTTACTCATTCAGAATGGGGGATTAATTGTTACTAGAGTTTTCAGTAATGCTCCAGGAGGCAATATAGAGGTAAAAGCCTCGGAGTCAGCGCAATTCCTTCGTTTTGCCAATGCTGATACCCGTGCAGTTTCCAGCGGCATTGGTGCTACCACTTTCAGTGGGGGAGATGCGGGAAATGTGGCAGTTTCCACAGGACATTTGACTCTACTAGGTGGAGGAAGCATTTCATCTTCAACCTTTGGAACTGGTTCTGGGGGAGATGTAACTGTAGAGGCTTCTGAATCCCTAGAACTAGTTGGTGCTATTCCAATTCTGCTGCAACCAAGCATTTTGTCTGCTACAGCTCTCAATGAAGGAGATGCTGGTAGTTTAACTATCAATACATCAAGATTAGTGGTTCGGGATGGAGCAAGGATTGATTCTTCTACCCTAGCAACTGGTTCAGCTGGACGCATTACCATTGATGCTTCGGAGTCAGTAGAAGTTAGTGGTACAGTACCGAGCAATCCCTCTGTAATCATCTCCTCTGCTAATATTGTCGATCCCATCCTGCAACAATTATTTAGACTACCTCCAGTACCAACTGGAAGCTCTGGAAATGTGACGATTAATACCGGACTGTTGCGGGTTACCGATGGAGGGTTTAGTCAGTGTTAGGCACGATGGGACAGGTAATGCCGGGATATTGCAAATTAATGCTAACTCAATTGTTCTGGATAAGGGAGCGATCGCGGCTAGTAGTTTTTTGGGTACAGGTGGGGATATTGAGCTGCAAGTCCGAGATGGTTTAATCCTACGTAATCAAAGTGAAATCTCTACTAGAGCTGGTACTCAAGATACTGGTGGGGGAGATGGCGGTAATATCACCATTTACGCAGCTGTATTAGCTCTTCTAGAACAGAGTAATATCAATGCCAATGCTTTTGGGGGTAACGGAGGCAATATCCGAATAATTATCGAAGGGTTATTTGTATCCCCTGATAGCTCTATCACTGCGAGTTCTGAGCTAGGAATTGATGGAGAAGTAATCATCAATTCCCCTGATGTTGATCCTAGTTCCGGGTTATTAGAGTTACCCACCCAATTAAGTGATCCTAGCAACCAAATTATTGCCGGTTGTCCTGCTGATAAGGGTAATGTATTTGTGATAACTGGACAGGGAGGCTTAGCTGCCAATCCCACTCAACCTTTACAAAATCAATTAGCTTGGCAAGATTGGCGGTTTCTGTTCAATCAAGAAAACAGTTCTCCCCCGATAGTTAGTTTAGAGAGTCAAGCAACTGTAGAACAGAACCATTCTCACTCCAGAGTTACCAATCACGAACCCCAAGTAATTGAGGCAACAGGTTGGATTGTTAATGAGTCAGGTAGGGTGGAGTTAGTAGCTCAGATGCCTAGGAACTCTATCCATAGTTCCTTGCCTCAATCTGTCCAGTGTATTAGATAGTAGGTTGGGTGAAGTGTAGCGCAACCCAACTCCAATTAATCGTCAGATATACCAATCAAGCCATCGTACCACCTATCAATATAATCACTTTCATCTTGAACATTGATCTGGGAGTGCCCATACTGGTAACCTGCTTGTGGGATTGATGTTTGTTGGTTATTGTTGTTACTTACAAGCTGCTGAACTCTTGCTTCTGGTATAGCTTGCTCCAATTCTGTTTGTCTGTCGTTATACATTAGCATTCTCTCCAGATTGGTTAGGGGTTGATAATCAAGCTTTTACTTATTTCCCCTCCATTGGGAAAGGATCAGGAATTGTTATTTGTTATTTGTTGTTTGGGAAGGCTCTCTTTGTCTCCGTGTCTCCGTGTCTCCGTGTCTCCCCATCCCCTTGGACATTTGCTAGATTAGGTTTTAAGGGAAAGGAGCATCAAAAAATTGTCCCTCTGCTGAGATTTAACCTTTAACTCATTCCCCGGCTAAAGCAAGGGGAATTCTATATACTATATAACAGTATAAAATTGAATTATTTCACTGCTACAACACGGCTACAACTATGACTCATAAAATTCGCCAAAAAGTCCCCCGTGGGAGCAAAATTGACCCTAATCTTCCTTCTCTTTCTCCAGAAGAGATAGCTAGGATTGAAGCGGAAGAAGAAGAATTTGGAAGGCGTTGTCGAGCGATTTTTGACCGAGTTTATCCAGAATTAGTTAAAGAGCATGATGATTGGTTTATTTTAATTGAGCCAAACAGTAGGGAATACTTCATTGCTCCTAGCCACGAAGCGGCTCTCCAAAAAGCTCGCCAAAAGCACCCGAAAGCAGATATTCTGGCAATGCGTCTTAATGAAACAGGGACTTGCGGCAGAATATGATTCAGGGCTTTTTTGGCTGTCATCTTTGATACACAAGAGTTGACAATTCCGGTTTTATGCAGGCGGGAAGTTCCAGAGATTTTGATGGGTTTACTGTGGTTAGAAACTCTGCGGTTGGTAGTAGATAGAAAGGCAGGATTATTGACGCTTGAGGAAGATTAAAATTTTAAGCTCCACAACCTCTAGAAGCCTTACTTTTTAAAGAAATCGGGCTAAAGTGCTGTTTATATACGATTGCTGACTTTTTGGACTACTATTGCCTTAATCTGAAGTAGTGCGATCGCAAACGGTTAAATGTAGGACTTACGCACTCATTAGTATTGCCCCCCAGCCCCCAATTCTGGGGGAGCCCGGACTCAAAGTCCCCCAGAATTGGGGGATTTAGGGGGCATTCAGCAGCTGGGATATATTGCGAAATATTTCGCCAGCAGTGTCCGCTACGCGCTTTCACACCCTACAAATAGAGGCTTTGCGTAAGTCCTGACATAATTCCGTTACGGTGCGTAAGTCCTACTATTATGCGATCGCCTCCTAAGACTTACACAAAACTGAAGCCAGTACTAAAGTCTGATAAAGTAACATTTTTCACTACAGCAATCAGTTCATCTTGACCATTACTATCCATGAAAATCGCTGTACCTTTAGGTAAGCCAGTAGGAGAGGAGCCCAGAGAATAGCTTTCCTGGTTGCTGAGTTGGATGACATCCGTTTGGTCGAGCCTAAAGTCATTAATTATTACATAATCAGCCAGACCAAGATCTGCATCATTTCCATCATTGTAGAAAGCTTGACTGGCATTTCCTAGTACGAAAAGATCAGCACCTGTACCACCAGTCAAAATATCTATTTCTCCTAGTCCAATTTGGGCACTGTCGAGATCAGCACCAATCAGGGTGTCATTGCCTGAGCCTCCATTGAGGGTATCATTGCCTGAGCCTCCATTAAGGATGTCAACATCACTTCCCCCCAACACCTTGTCATTACCTGTACCGCCATTGAGAGTGTCATTGCCACGTCCACCTCTGAGTTCATCATTACCTATGTCACCTCTGAGGTCGTCATTACCAGTGGCACCTTTAAGGCTATCATTGCCATCATCGCCTTGGAGAGTATCATTGCCTGAGCCTCCATTGAGAGTATCATTGCCTGAGCCTCCATTGAGGATGTCAATGTCACTGCCACCTTTAAGGTTATCATTGCCTTCGTTACCGAACAGGGTATCATTACCCCTGTTACCAAACAAAGTGTCATCGCCACTACCGCCATCTAGGGTGTCATTGCCAGCACCACCCCTGAGTTCGTCATTACCTATACCGCCATCTAGGATGTCATTGCCAGCACCACCCCTGAGTTCGTCATTACCTATACCGCCATCTAGGATGTCATTGCCAGCACCACCCCTGAGTTCGTCATTACCTGTACCGCCATCTAGGGTGTCATTGCCAGCACCACCCCTGAGTTCGTCATTACCTGTACCGCCATCTAGGGTGTCATTGCCAGAATTACCTCTGAGAGTGTCATCACCCATGTCACCTCTGAGGTCATCATTGCCAGCAGCACCCCTGAGTTCGTCATTGCCATTATTGCCTTGGAGAGTATCATTTCCTCCTAAGCCATTAATGACGTCATCTGTCGCTGTTCCCATCAGAACATCGTCACCAGGTGTAGGTTGATTGTTACTGCTCAACTCATCGGTATTGAGGTCAAGTTTAAAGTTTTCCGAGCCAATAGTTACCTGCTCGGTTGCAGTGTCGTTTTGTCCATCATTATCCCAGTCTCCGGAAAAGCTGATCTGGTAAGTACCATCAGGTAACTGGAGCTGATACCCGCCAGAATTCCAGGTAGTTGTGTTGAAGCTCTGGTTCGTTGCTAGGTTAACTGCCGTTACATTTATCCCGGCAAGTCCTTCACCTGGGGTGTAGAAATCATCATCAAGAGTTTGGTCATCAAATGCCACCCCCAACAGCCAGGAATTGCCAAAGCTAAAGCGGTTGCCGAAGTTCTGGGTAATTACCAACGGACCGACATCTGTGCTAGGGTCATTTTCCGGAATGATGGAAATACCAACCTCCCGGAAATTGTTATTCATAATGCTATTGCGGTGACCGGCTGGGTTCTGTATCCCTGTTGGTGTGTTACCCCAATCAATAGCAAACCCTGCATGACCGTGGAAAACTGATTCTGCAAAAGCAAAGACGTTTTCACCAACCGTAGACCAGTTATATCCAGCGTTGGTGATCCGCTGACCTAAACCAAGCTCACCAGGCAACTGGTGTGACTGCTGATCCTCCTGAATCATCAATAGACCATGGTCATTGGCAGCATCATGGAGTTGGTTAGACCAAGCTAGTGGCTGTGCTGGAGTGAGGCTGCTCCACTGAGTAGCTAATACCCCCAGATCCACATTGAAGAAGTCGATCGCTCTGTTAACATCTGCATCCGATGAGTTAATCAAGATATCCAACTCATCAGCTGGATTGATGCGCATCCGATTGGTTAGTTCGAGCATATATTGCTCTTGCGCAGTTGGTTGAACCATGATTGTTAATCCTTATTGGTTGAATTTTAATGCTGAACTTTTGGTAGACAACCATTCACTGGCAACATATAAACTTCACACAGCCATAAAAGTTGCTGTGTTCAAAAAGTAGATCAATCTTGATGTTTGATTCTTGATTATTATCCTAATGTAAATTCATTTTTATTTTTGTAAAGGTTTTGTAAATATTATTTTGAATAAGAGAATTTTTATAAAGTTAAGATAAAGAAACGAGTAACAAGTAACAAGTAACAAGTTTTGAGTTAATCTCAACAAAAGTGCAAGGAAATTGAGCCCATCGGTACAATTTCCTTGCACTTAGCAAGAAAAACAAACGCTTGAAACCTTTATCTGACAAGGTTAGGTGATTTTCTTCAGCAAGCCGTAATCACTGTTATATGTTGCCTAAGACTTACACAAAACTGAAGCCAGTACTAAAGTCTGATAAAGTAACATTTTTCACTACAGCAATCAGTTCATCTTGACCATTACTATCCATGAAAATCGCTGTACCTGTAGGTAAGCCAGTAGGAGAAGAACCTAGAGAATAGCTTTCCTGATTGCTGAGTTGGATAACATCCATTTGGTCGAGCCTAAAGTCATTAATTATTACATAATCAGCCAGACCAAGATCCGCATCATTTCCATCATTGTAGAAAGCTTGACTGGCATTTCCTAGTACGAAAAGATCAGCACCTGTACCACCAGTCAAAATATCTACTTCTCCTAGTCCAATTTGGGCACTGTCGAGATCAGCACCAATGAGGGTGTCATTACCTGAGCCTCCATTGAGGGTATCATTGCCAATTTCCCCGTAGAGGATATCACCATCACTGCCACCTGAGAGTTTATCATTACCTTCGTCACCGAACAGGGTATCATTACCCCCGTTACCAAACAAAGTGTCATCGCCACTAAGACCATAGAGACGGTCATCATCCTGGCCACCATAGAAAGTGTCATTACCATCTCCACCATTGAGGGTGTCATTACCACCTCCGCCGTAGAGGATGTCAACACCACTTCCCCCCAACACCTTGTCATTACCACGTCCACCTCTAAGGGTGTCATTGCCAGCATTACCTCTGAGTTCATCATCACCCATGTCACCTCTGAGGTCGTCATTACCAGTGCCACCGGTGAGATCATCATTGCCATCATTGCCTTGGAGAGTATCATTTCCTCCTAAGCCATCAATGACGTCATCTGTCGCTGTTCCTATCAGGACATTGTCACTAGTTGTAGGCTCAATGTCGCTGCTTAACTCATCAGTTTCTAGGTCAAGTTTAACGTTTTCCGAGCCGATAGTTACCTGCTCGGTTGTAGTGTCAGTCTGTCCATCATTATTCCAGTCTCCAGAAAAAGTGATCCCATAAGTACCATTAGGTAACTGTATCTGATAACCGCCAGAATTCCAGGTAATTGTGTTGAAAATCTGGTTAGTTTCTAGGTTAATTGCCGTTACATTGATCCCGGCAAGTCCTTCACCTGGGGTATAGAAATCATCATCAACAATTTGGTCATCGAAAGCCACTCCCAACAGCCAGGAATAGTAAAGGCTAAAGCGATTGCCGAAGTTCTGAGTAATTACTAACGGACCGACATTTGTGCTAGGGTCATTTTCGGGCATGATGGCAATACCAACCTCCCGGAAATTGTTATTCATGATGTTATTGCGGTGACCGGCTGGGTTCTGTATCCCTGTTGGTGTGTCACCCCAATCAATAGCAAACGCTGCATGACCGTGGAAAACTGATTCTGCAAAAGCAAAGACGTTTTCACCAACCGCAGACCAGTTGTATCCAGCATTGATAACCCGCTGACCTAAATTAAGCTCACCAGGCAACTGGTGTGACTGCTCATCTTCCTGAATCATCAACTGGCTATGGCCATTGGCAGCGTCATGAAGTTGCTGAGACCAAGCTAGTGGCTGCACGGGAGTGAGGCTACTCCACTGAGTAGCTAATAACCCCAAATCTACGTCGAAGAAGTTGATCGCTCCGTTAACATTTGCGTTCGATGAGTTAATCAAAAGATCTAACTCATCAACTGGATTGATCCGCATCCGATTGGTTAGTTCGAGCATATATTGCTCTTGCGCAGTTGGTTGAGCCATGATTGTTAATCCTTATTGGTTGAATTCAAATACTGAAGGTTTGGTAGACAATCACTCACTGGCAACCTATAAACTTCACACAGCCATAAAAGTTGCTGTGTTCAAAAAGTAAATTAATTTTGATGTTTGATGTTTGATTATTATCTTAATATAAAGTTACTTTTATTTTTATAAATGTTTTGCAAATATTATTTTTATCAAATAAAAATAAATTCAATAGGCACTTTATGTAAGTGGAAACTTATTCCGTATTAATACTTAGAAACCAAAGTATAATGTTATTCCTTCAGGAGCAAATCTCATTATATCATGATTATTTAGCTAAAATTTTGCGCATTTAAACTGCGTTTTTTAGCCGCTAAAACCTTCCATTTAAATAGCTTACTCTAGAAAATTAAATGCTGAAGAGTTTATGCTTTCCGGATCTTTTAAAGAGTCTGCCGTATAGTAGTAAATATTCGGATATAGCCAGAAGAGATGGACAAAATACCAATATGGCTAAGTTTTCTAATCATAGAGTTCCCCAGATACTTTACCGTATCTTTACACTCGTAAATAAAGGTAAGACAAATAGTTTAAAGTATCGCTTAATCAGAGCTTGTTGGGTACAGAAGGTTTTGGCATCTATGCCTATGCCATTGCTTGGACTACTGGCGTAGCATGGGTGAGCGAAAAAAGGGGTGGGGAAACGAGTAAGGAGACACGGAGACACGGAGACGCGGAGACGCGGAGAATTCAAATCCCACCTCATATTTCGTTCACCGAAAGCGGTGGGCGGCTATCCATTAGTGTCAACTTAAGGTAGAGATAGGTGATAGTCAAGCATCTAGGCCGTTTGGAGATCCTTCGCTATCGCTGTTGGATGACATAATTCCGTGAGGGTGCCTAAGTCCTACTATTGTGCGATCGCCTCACAACTAATCACTGTTATCTCAGGACTTACGCAGCTACACCACATATAGAGTCTAAGGTGCGTTACGCTACGCTAACACACCCTACAAATAGAGGGTTTGCGTAAGTCCTGATCTGTTACCTAAGACTTACACAAAACTGAAGCCAGTACTAAAGTCTGATAAAGTAACATTTTTCACTACAGCAATCAGTTCATCTTGACCATTACTATCCATGAAAATCGCTGTACCTGTAGGTAAGCCAGTAGGAGAGGAGCCGAGAGAATAGCTTTCCTGGTTACTGAGTTGGATGACATCCGTTTGGTCGAGCCTAAAGTCATTAATTATTACATAATCAGCCAGACCAAGATCTGCATCATTTCCATCATTGTAGAAAGCTTGACTGGCATTTCCTAGTACGAAAAGATCAGCACCTGTACCACCAGTCAAAATATCTACTTCTCCTAGTCCAATTTGGGCACTGTCGAGATCAGCACCAATGAGGGTGTCATTGCCTGAGCCTCCATTGAGGGTATCATTGCCAATTTCCCCGTAGAGGATATCAATGTCACTGCCACCTGAGAGTTTATCATTGCCTTCGTTACCAAAGAGGGTGTCATTACCCGAGTTACCAAAGAGAGTGTCATCACCACTAAGACCATAGAGACGGTCATCATCCTTGCCACCATAGGCAGTGTCATTGCCTGTACCGCCATTGAGGGTGTCATTACCACCTCCACCGTAGAGGATGTCAAGACCACCTGCGCCTAACAGTTTGTCATCACCAGCACCACCTCTGAGGGTATCATTGCCAGAATTACCTCTGAGTTCATCATTACCCATGTCACCTCTGAGGTCGTCATTGCCAGCACCACCTCTAAGGTCATCATTGCCATCATCCCCTTGGAGAGTATCATTCCCTCCTAAGCCATCAATGACGTCATCTGCCGCTGTTCCCATCAGAACATCGTCACCTGGTGTCGGTTGAATGTTGTTGCTCAACTCATCGGTATTGAGGTCAAGTTTAAAGTTTTCCGAGCCAATAGTTACCTGCTCGGTTGCAGTGTCGTTTTGTCCATCATTATCCCAGTCTCCGGAAAAGCTGATCTGGTAAGTACCATCAGGTAACTGGAGCTGATACCCGCCAGAATTCCAGGTAGTTGTGTTGAAGCTCTGGTTCGTTGCTAGGTTAAGTGCCGTTATATTTATCCCGGCAAGTCCTTCACCAGGGGTGTAGAAATCATCATCAACAGTTTGGTCATCAAATGCCACTCCCAAGAGCCAGGAATTGCCAAAGCTAAAGCGGTTACCGAAGTTCTGGGTAATTACCAACGGACCGACGCCTGTGCTAGGGTCATTTTCCGGAATGATGGAAATACCAACCTCCCGGAAATTGTTATTCATAATGCTATTGCGGTGACCGGCTGGGTTCTGTATCCCTGTTGGTGTGTTACCCCAATCAATAGCAAACCCTGCATGACCGTGGAAAACTGATTCTGCAAAAGCAAAGACGTTTTCACCAACCGTAGACCAGTTATATCCAGCGTTGTTGATCCGCTGACCTAAACCAAGCTCACCAGGCAACTGGTGTGACTGCTGATCTTCCTGAATCATCAATAGACCATGGTCATTGGCAGCATCATGGAGTTGGTTAGACCAAGCTAGTGGCTGTGCTGGAGTGAGAGTACTCCACTGAGTAGCTAATACCCCCAGATCCACATTGAAGAAGTCGATCGCTCTGTTAACATCTGCATCCGATGAGTTAATCAAGAGAGCCAACTCATCAGCTGGATTGATGCGCATCCGATTGGTCAATTCGAGCATATATTGCTCTTGCGCAGTTGGTTGAGCCATGATTGTTAATCCTTATTGGTTGAATTCAAATACTGAAGGTTTGGTAGACAACCACTCACTGGCAACCTGTAAACTTTACACAGCCATAAAAGTTGCTGTGTTCAAAAAGTAGAGCAATCCTTATTCATGACTATCAAATTAACATAAAGTTCCTCTTACTTTCATGAAGTATTTTTATTTAAAAAATAAAAAATCTAGATTAGCAAAATCTTTGCTTTTAACAATAAAACCAAATAAAAGCAATAGGCAATAGACAACTTAAATAAGTGCAAACTTATTCAGGTTTAATAATTAGATCTACAGTAGGATGTCATTCATCCAGAAGTACATCTCGTTCTATTAGGATTATTCCTAGCTATGCTTTCCGGATCTTTTAAAGAGTCTCCCGTATAGTAGTAAAGATTCGGATATAGCCAGAAGGGGATGGACAAAATACCAATATGGCTAAGTCTTCTAATAATAGAGTTCACCAGATACTTAACCGTATCTTTACACTCATAAACAAAGGTAAGACCAATAGTTTAAAGCATCGCTTAATCAGGGGGGCAGCAGGTTCCTTTGGTCTCAAAATTGCCAACACTGGCTTGGCTTTCATCACCAGTATACTGTTGGCTCGCTTGTTGGGTACAGAAGGTTTTGGCATCTATGCCTATGCCATTGCTTGGACTACCTTACTCAGCATCCCAGCAACCTTAGGGCTCGATAAGTTACTAGTACGTGAAGTTGCCATCTACCAAACCCAGTCGGCTTGGGGCTTAATGCGTGGGATAGTGCATTGGGCTAACCAAGTAGTGTTATGGGTTGCCCTTGGATTAGGTTTGATAGCAGCAGGTGTTGCCTGGAACTTAGGGACAGATGCTAAAGAGCAAGTGCTATTAGCTCTGTGTATAGGTTTAGTTTCCTTACCTATAGCTTCCCTAAGGAGTCTGAGGCTAGCAGTAATGAAAGGACTGCACCAGGTAGTAATGGGGCAACTACCGGAGATGTTGCTTGCACCTCTGTTTTTGATTGCCTTGACTGGATGTGGGTATTTGTTCCTCAGGGAAGACTTGAATGCTTCCTGGGTAGTAGGAATCCATGGGGTGACTACTGCGATTACCTTTGTGATTGGGGCACGATTGCTACACCAGGTTTTACCGAGCACTGTTAGAAAGGCTAATCCTGAATACCAAATCCGGCAGTGGGTACATAGTGCATTACCTCTAATGTTCTTAGGTGGTATGCAGATAATTTATTCTCGCACTGATGTACTAATGTTGGGAGCAATTCAGGGAGCTGAAGCGGTGGGTATTTATGTCGTTGTTGTCCGATTGGCTCAACTCATCACCTTTATTTTGATGGCTGTTAATAGTGCTTTAGCACCTACTATGGCTAGTCTCTACGCAGAGGGAAAGATTGAGCAACTACAACGTGTTCTGACTAAAAGTGCCCGTATTGTTCTACTCGTCTCTGTTCCAGTTACGGGAAGTTTAATGGGATTTGGTTATTGGTTTTTACTACTCTTTGGTTCTGACTTTACCCAAGGACAAATGGCTCTCATTATTTTGAGTATTGGACAGTTAGTGAATGCAGGGATTGGTTCAGTTGGTCAATTACTGACGATGACTGGAAATGAAAAATATACAGTGATTAGTGTTGGTAGTGGTGCAGTTATGAATTTAGTTTTTAATGCTTTATTAATACCACAATGGGGAATTAATGGTGCAGCCATTTCCACGGCAAGCTGTATTGTTTTTGTCAATATTATGAATGGTATTTGGGTACATAAGCGGCTTGGTATCAACTCCACTGCTCTAGGTAAGTAAAATTGTCGAAAGAAGTTAATTGTATCAAGTTATACATTATAGGAATTAAAAGATGAATAAGCCCAATTTCTTTATTGCTGGAGCTCCTAAGTGTGGAACAACAGCTATGGCTGAATATTTACGGAGACATCCGAACATTTTTATGTCTCTACCTAAAGAACCTCATTACTTTGCAGAAGATTTTCCGAAGATACGTAGTATCCAAACTTTAGAACAGTACATGGAGTTATTTAACCAGGTAACCCCTGAACACTTAGTAGTTGGTGAAGCTTCAACGACTTATTTGTATTCTTCTGTTGCCCTAAAAAATATTTATCAATTTAACCAAGATGCCAAAATACTGGTAATGCTCCGCAACCCCGTTGATCTAGTTTATTCTCTGCATTCACATCATTTATACAACGGTTTTGAAGCAGAGAAAAACTTTAAAACAGCTTGGGAGATGCAAGATTTACGTAGAAATGGCGTAAGTATACCTAAGACCTGTAGGGAACCAGCAAAATTACAATATAAGCAGGTTGCTCAACTAGGAATGCAAATTGAAAGATTATTAGAAATTTTTCCACCTCAACAAGTAAAAATTATTTTATTTGATGATTTTTTAGTATCTCCTAAAGCGGTATATGAAGACATATTGTCTTTTATTAATGTTCCTTCTGATGGCAGACTAGAGTTTCCTAAAATTAATGAAAGTAAGAAATACAAGCTTGAATGGCTAGGGAGATCTGCTATTAATATACGTCATTTTTACAGAAATTCTCCTTTCTTTTATCAAACAATCCAGTTAAAGAAGCTTCTGGGATTAGAAGGAGTGAGAGTCTGGGAAAAAATCTTAAAAAACAATATCAAAGAAAACAAGAAAAAGCCTATTGATCAAGATTTTCGTTCTGAGCTAGTCAATGAGTTCAAACAGGATATCGGAAAATTATCACATATTTTAGGCAAGGATCTCAGCCATTGGATGGTTTGAAAGATGGACTACTAGATATAGCTAATTTCTATTATTTCCTGTTCTTTGCCTTATTGAATAATGACTTAATTGCCTACTCTAGAATTATGGATGAAAAAGTGAGCAAAAATGAATGAGCCAATAAACATAGATACTTTTCCTGTCAAAAGACAATTCGACTCTATTTTTCTTTCAATTAATCCACTGTACCGTACTACTATCATATGTATATTCTTAATTGATTTTTTACTATTTTTTTCTAGAGGCTATTTTTTTAGCTATAGAGCTTCTAATGAGTGGCTAATTATAGCCACTGGGATTAAAACGATTTTGTTATTATTCCCTCTCATCTTTTATAGACCTTCTTACGGTTGGTTTCATCCCTTAATTTTTCCTATCAATCTCTCCCTTTCCTTCTCCTTAATTTCAATAGTAAAAGCTATTATTGATCCAGTAGAGTTCTTAAATACTCCTATTGGTCTGGAATGGCATGTTGCTCTCTCCAATTTGGATCAAGAGCAGCTCACAATACTGGAAACATATGAACAACTTCTGACTGGGCTGGGTATACTTTCTTATTATTTTGGCTTTTTTCTTACTCCTAGCTTTGGTATTCCCCAGCTCACTTTTTCTCGACCACAAAAATTAGGTTGGAAGCTACTACCAGTCATTATTTTTTCTATTGTCGTCTTTGCAATTTATATTCGTAGTCAGGGAGGAATTAATGCTCATCTTGTTTCTTGGGCAGAGGGAAGAGCTCAGGCACTAGCGGGTGAAGGTGTTTGGATTTCCATGTCTGGAATTGGAGCTCTTGCTTGTATCGCATGGTTTGCAGCTGATAGAACTGCTCATTTAAACCCGCTTTTTTGGAGCTCAGCTGCAATAACATTATCCATGAATTTTCTGACTAAAGGTTCTCGAGGCAGTGTGATTGTACCAATTGCAATTTCCTTGTTTGTTTGGATGCTCAGAGAAAAGAAGATTCCTACGATCAAAATTGTTTCTTTTTTGATTATTGGTATGATTCTATTTAGTCTTTTGGGTAACTTTAGGAGAGGTACACAGACATCTCAAGAAGTTGACTGGAATAGGCTGACTGACATCAACTCAGCCATAGAATCTGCTATTGGAACTGAAGATAAGAAGGGTGAAATAGAACATAGAACTGGAGCACAAAGTGGGACATTAGCCATCTTGGGTAATGTCCCAGAAAAATTTGATTTTTTATATGGTGAATCTTACGTTACTATCGTAACATTTCCCATCCCTAGGGCATTATGGTCGAACAAACCAAGAGGTATTGGTGCTCGTGTAGGAACACAACTATTTGGTACTGAAAATGCAGGTATTCCCCCAGGAATGGTTG
Organism: Caldora sp.; assembly: GCA_965222765.1. Lineage (GTDB taxonomy): Bacteria > Cyanobacteriota > Cyanobacteriia > Cyanobacteriales > Coleofasciculaceae > Caldora. Next base: position 68,969 of record CBDCVG010000015.1, on the reverse strand, counting down.
GTGAGGGTTATTGGAATTTTGGTATTTCTGGAGTAATTTTGATACACGCTTTATTTGGCTGCTTTCATCAGTGGTTAGTGAAAGTATTTAAAGCCTATCACAAGGAATCAGTATTCGTTGCTTTTTACTTGTACATTTTAGTTTTTTTGCCTTTTACAAGCACAAAAATGTCACAATTTGCCGTACAGATGATTCCAGCTATATTTATGCTGCGTTTAGCTGGGGTATTTTCTTTTAAAAAGAAAAATAGAAAAGTGATTAACTGGCAATAAAATCAACTTGTAAATTTCTAGAAAAATCATTAAATTTACACTGTATTCTTATCATGTCTAATCTCAAAAAGATTCTTTTTTACTATTCATATAGTCAAAATTTCACAGGTGGTCCTAGGGGACTAGTTAATTTAATCAATCTACTTGATAGGAGCCATTTTAAACCAATCTTTGTCTCCCAGCAAGAAAGTTTATTAACAGAGCAACTCTCTCAGCAAGATGTTGAAGTTGTTATTGTCCCATTTACAAAAATTCTTGATGTCTATAACCAGGGAGTTTTTTCCTATTCTCTAGCAGATAAAATCAGTACCCTGAAAGCTCTACTAGAATACAATGACCACATTGCCAATATTGCCCGACAGCATAATATCGATTGTATTTGGTCACGTAATATTAAGTCTGTCCTTTTGACAGGTATAGCTGCTAAAAAGCTAGGTATGCCATTAGTCTGGGACATTGGTTTAGAGAAAAAATCTCGTGGCTTGATGACGGTCTTAAACTGGATTGGTCTCAACTTATCCCAGGTTGTAATTACAGAAGCTACCTGTCAACCTAAAAACCTTTTTGGCTCTCTCACGGCTCAATTGTTTGCTCACAAATTTACCAATCTTTATCGTGGAATTGAGCCGATGAGAATTGAGGCGATCCAGGAAGCTAAAAATTCTAATGTAGTACTCAAGGAAAGATTCGAGATTCTTAATGTAGGGACAATCCATCCTCGTAAGAATCAGCTCATGTTGCTGCGTGCCATAGCACCTTTGGTCAAGCAATACCAAAATATTCAAGTAAAGCTTGTGGGTTCAGTAGGAGACAAAGCATATTTTTCCCAGTTAGAAGAATTTGTCAAAGCTGAACAATTAGAGCCCTATGTAGAATTTTTAGGTTGGCGGGATGACATCCCAGAATTGATGAGTCGCAGTGATTTATTTGTCCTTTGTTCCCATAATGAAGGTCTTGCCTATGTTATCCCGGAAGCCATGTATGCTGAACTATTAATTATCTCTACTGCAGTTGGTGGAGTACCAGATATAGTCAAGCATGGAGACACAGGCTTTCTTGTTGCTCGAGATAATGATACACAGCTAGGAGAGCTGATTGAGAAATGTATCACTAATACTAATATTCGACAGTCTATTGTTAAGCGAGCTCGTGAAGTTGCAGAGCAAAAATATTCAATAGCAGCGTTTTCCTCAGAATACAACACTGTTCTACGTGAGCTGTGCAAAATATAAATTTTGAACTTTAGCACGATAGCTTATGAATTCTCTTGATTTGCATTTTGTCTGTGTTGGTCCTCAACGTACCGGTTCAACTTGGTTGTACCAACTCCTGGCACATCATCCAGCCCTATGTTTTCCAGAAGATGTTAAGGAGACAATGTTCTTTGATCGTTACTATGAAAAAGGAATTTCCTGGTATGCCGCACACTTTACCCATCGAAGTAAAGAGCAACTGTGTGGAGAAATTGCCCCTACTTATTTCGATGTAGATGTTGTTCCCACTCGGCTTCACCAACTCAATCCAGAATGCCGCATCATTATTAACTTACGGAACCCAGTTTTTCGTACCCAATCTTTATACCGTCATCACTTGAGTAAGGGGCGAGTTAGTGGCTCCTTGGAAGAAGCAATCTCACAAATGCCTCGCATCATCGACTCTGGCAAATATGCCCTGCATATCCCCAGATGGTTGGATAGATTTGGAGCTGAACAAGTCAAGTTTGTACTGCTTGAAGAGATAGAGTCAACTCCAGAAACAGTACTCAAATCCGTTAGTAATTTTTTGGGTGTGGCAGAAATTGCCCTACCTGTGGAGGAAAACCAACGAGTTAATGCGGCAACCATGCCCCGTTTTCCCGGGTTAGCTAAAGCCGCCGCCAAAGTAGCAACGGGATTACGAGCAAATCGTCTGCACAAGGTAGTTGAGTTTGGCAAGGCTTTGGGGCTCAAGCAAGTTTACACAGGAGGCGAACATCAGATGCCAGAACTCACAGTTAGCGATCGCTTTTGGCTTAAGTCCCAGTATGAAGCAGATATCGTCTTTGTGGAGAAACTCCTAGGTCGAGATTTATCAACTTGGCGGCAAACTGAATAAATAAGGATTAGTAATTGTGGCTTTACATAGACCGAAAATCTTACACTTAATCACCCACTTACCAGTAGGAGGAGCCCAGGATAATACCCTGATAACGGTAGAGAAACACGATCGCACTCAATTCACTGTCCATCTTGCTGCTAACCCAGAAGGTAACTGGTATAATCGCGCTCAACAAGCTACCGACACCTTCCACCCTCTTCCCCATCTAGTCAATCCGGTTCACCCCAGCCAAGACCTGAAAGCTTTATCAGATATTATCCGACTCCTGAAGCAAGAGCAATTCGATGTTGTCCATACCCACAGTTCTAAAGCTGGTATCTTAGGTCGTTGGGCGGCTCGCCTCGCTAGAGTGCCAGTGGTTGTGCATACTATCCACGGCTTCGCCTTTCACGACTTCATGTCCACTTGGAAACGTCAACTCTATATCAACTTAGAGCGCAGCGCTTGTCCCTGCACAGACTTTTTCCTTACCGTTAGTGAACTCAATCGCCAAGAAGCTGCCCAACTCGGTATTCTGAACCTAGAAAACTCCCAAACCGTCTACAGCGGCATTAACTTTTCCAAGTTAGACAGACTATCAAATCCCCAACAAACCCGACAGCAGCTAGAAATTCCCGACGATTGGCAAACTATTGTGATGGTGGGACGTTTAGATCCCCAGAAAGCTCCTAATTATCTCATAGAAGCTTTTGCCCAAGTCCTTAAGCAATCTCCCAAAACCTTATTATTATTAGTAGGTGAAGGGGAATTGCAAAGCAGTCTAGAAACTCAAACCCAAAAACTTGGTATCACCAATCATGTGAAGTTTTTAGGCTCTAGAGAAGATGTGCCAGAAATCCTCAAAATTGCTGATATTTTTGCTCTTTCTTCCTTATGGGAAGGTTTAGGTCGAGCGATGACGGAAGCAATGCTCCTAGGAAAACCTGTAGTTGTCCCTAATATCTATGGCATCCCGGAAATTGTCCATCAAGATCAAACCGGTTTACTGTTCCCAGCAGGTAATATTCAGAAGTTAGCAGCCCACTTAGTATACTTGCTCCAGCATCCAGAAGCACGCGATCGCCTCGGTCAAAATGCTAAACAGTTAACCAGAAAGCTCTTTAATGCAGATTGTATGGTGCAGCAGATTGAGGAAATTTACGATAAATTACTCAGCCATTCGAGGTAGCTGTTGTGAGATTTATCTATAGTTCATGCCTTAAGTTTAATCTGAAAGTGAGAATATGTGGAACTGGCATCTTGCGAGTCATCAACATCATGATTTGACTGAGATTTACACAGGCTAGAAGCTTGTTCCACATGAGGATTATTCGACAAGAGATTATCTGTGGAACTGGCATCCTGCCAGTGCTCCAAATCATCATTTGGCTGAGACTACTACAGGCTAGAAGCCTGTTCCACAGGAGGATTATTCCACAACAGATTATCTGTGGAACTGGCATCTTGCCAGTCATCCAAATCATTACTTGACTGAGATTGCCACAGACTAGAAGTCTGTTCTACATGAGGATTATTCCACAAGAGATTATCTGTGGAACTGGCATCTTGCCAGTCATCCAAATCATCATGTGACTGAGATTTCCACAGGCTAGAAGCCTGTTCCACAGGAAGATTATTCGACAAGAGATTATCTGTGGAACTGGCATCCTGCCAGTGCTCCAAATCATCATTTGGCTTGAGCTACTACTAAATATCTTAACTAGAATTACATGTTCTACTACAGGCTAGATTCTTGATTTTTCTTTTTTTGCTCTGCAGAATTATCTGCTTTTTCGGAACTTTTCTTAGCATAATCGATGCTTCTCACAGGTAAGTCTTTATCTCCAAAGATTATCTGTGGATTGGCATCCTGCCAGTCATCCAAATTGTCATTTGGCTGAGACTACTACAGGCTATAAGTCTGTTCCACAGGAAGATTATTCGACAAGAGATTATCTGTGGAACTGGCATCTTGCCAGTCATCCAAATCATCATTTGGCTGAGATTGCTACAGGCTAGAAGCCTGTTCCACATCAGGATTATTCTACAATATCTATTTGCCAGAAGAAAGGATATTTTTCAGCAATCTCAGATAAATTAGCTTTCACCGGATTTTCTCTGATATAGTTCCAGGTTTCTAACAATTCTTTTTCATCTCGAATAATGCGATCGTATCGCTCGTCTTGCCAAAGAATGCCACGATGAGCCATTACTTTTGCCACTTGGTTAGAACTATAGCTTTTGATGCTGTGGATAATACTAGCTAATGTCCACAATTATATTATTAAAACACAAATTACTTTATTTTTCGGCAGAGGTCTATTCGACATTAGAGATTATCTGTGGACATGGCATCCTGCCAGTGCTCCATAATCATCATTTGGCTGAGACTACTACAGGCTAGAAGCCTGTTCCACAGGAAGTTTATTCGACAAGAGATTATCTTTGGAACTGGCATCCTTGCCAGTCATCAAACAGGATCATCTGGCTGAGACTACTACAGGCTATAAGTCTGCATTCCACAGGGGTCATTACTTCAAGAGATTATCTTGGAACTGGCATCTTGCCAAAATGGATCATTTGGCTGAGATTGCTACAGGCTAGAAGTTCCACAATTATTCTACAATATCTATTTGCCAGAAGTATATTTTTCAGCAATCTCAGATAAATTAGCTTTCACCGGATTTTCTCTGATATAGTTCCAGTTTCTATCCTTTTTCATCTCGAATAATGCGATCGTATCGCTCGTCTTGCCATTGCCAATGATTACTTTTGCCACTTGGTTAGAATAGCTTTTGATGCTGTGGATAATCTATTCCTGACCTGACTTTGCAAAGGCTAACCAATTGATCCGGCATAATTACAACAGCATAGGTTTTGGGGAAGAACAAACAGGAATCTAGAACTACTTGTCTTGCATTTGGGGTCAACTCTAGTTTTTGCCAAGTCTTAAAAGTAACAAAGTAAATTGATCCTGCTAATTCCCAATGAGGAAGATATCTGTGGCTAATTTTAAGGGTTGGGGAGTTGCTCAAACTGCTATAGTGGGTTAAATCAACAAATCAACACCTGTGGAACTGGCATCCTGCCAGTCATCCAAATCATGATTTGACTGAGATTGCTACAGGCTAGAAGCCTGTTCCACAAGAAAATTATTCTACAGCAGATTATCTGTGGAACTGGCATCCTGCCAGTCATCCAAATCATGATTTGACTGAGATTGCTACAGGCTAGAAGCCTGTTCCACAGGAAGATTATTCTACAGCAGATTATCTGTGGAACTGGCATCCTGCCAGTCATCCAAATCATGATTTGACTGAGATTGCTACAGGCTAGAAGCCTGTTCCACAGGAAGATTATTCTACAGCAGATTATCTGTGGAACTAGCATCCTGCCAGTCATCCAAATCATTACTTGGCTGAGATTTCCGAACTGGCATCCTGCCAGTCATCCAAATCATTACTTGGCTGAGATTTCCACAGGCTAGAAGCCTGTTCCACAGGAAGATTATTCTACAGCAGATTATCTGTGGAACTGGCATCCTGCCAGTCATCCAAATCATTACTTGGCTGAGATTGCTACAGGCTAGAAGCCTGTTCCACAGGAAGATTATTCTACAGCAGATTATCTGTGGAACTGGCATCCTGCCAGTCATCCAAATCATTACTTGGCTGAGATTGCTACAGGCTAGAAGCCTGTTCCACAGGAAGATTATTCTACAGCAGATTATCTGTGGAACTGGCATCCTGCCAGTCATCCAAATCATTACTTGACTGAGATTTCCACAGGCTAGAAGCCTGTTCCACATCAGGATTATTCCACAAAAGGTTATTCTGTTGTGGAACTGGTATCCTGTCAGTCACCCTTCTGCCCCTTTTTTAGTTGCACATCACATTACTAACTAAATAACAAATCAATGAGTGCTTTTCGTGTAGGTATTGCTGGTCCTGTGGGTTCAGGTAAAACAGCCCTTTTAGATGCTTTGTGTAAGGCGATGCGTGTCTCCTATCCCATTGCTGTGGTTACTAACGATATATATACACAAGAAGATGCCCAGTTTTTGGTGAGGAGTCAGGCTCTAGAGAGCGATCGCATTTTGGGAGTGGAAACCGGCGGTTGTCCCCATACAGCGATCCGAGAGGATGCTTCCATTAATTTAGCTGCGATCGCGCAACTTGAACAACAGTTTACTGATTTAGATTTGGTGTTCCTTGAAAGTGGTGGTGATAATCTGGCTGCAACCTTCAGTCCAGAATTGGTAGATTTGACCATTTATGTCATAGATGTTGCCGCTGGTGATAAGATTCCCAGGAAAGGAGGACCAGGAATCACCAAGTCTGACTTATTAGTAATTAACAAAATCGATCTTGCACCCTTAGTAGGTGCTGATTTAGGGGTTATGGAAAGGGATGCAAAAAAGATGCGAGGTGACAAACCCTTCGTTTTTACTAATTTGAAGACTCAGGAAGGACTGGGAGCTGTGATTGACTTTATCAAACTATACATGGGTGATTGACACTTCTCATGGCTAGAATCGTGGCTTCTAGCTTCAGCCAAACTGCTTGCCATAGCACGTCTTAGGACTAACTGAGGTAGATTAACAAATCAAGATTGAGATAATAGAACTGGAGACTATGCCTAACCACGTACACCTATTGTGTAAAAAAGATTAAAGGTGCAACCTCTCAATTCCAATTAAGAAAATTCTTCGATGTCCTACAGTCAATTCAAAACCATCAGCAGTGCCAAAACAGCGTTCGGTCTCACCGTAATTGAAGGCGATCGCTTTTTGCCAGAGATTAAACCAATTGAACCATCCCCCATCCTTGCTGGTTACCTCCAAGACAGCTTACCAATTGTTGCAACGTCGGGAAGTGAAAAAGCCCGTTCCGAAGGAATTATCTACCCCATGCTTTTGGAAGTAAGACGACAGCTGAATCGTCAAGTTAGTCTATTTTCTGGGGAAGAATTTAATGTAAACGAATCAGTAGGGCTAAATGGGATATGTGATTTTTTGCTTACTCGCTCAACACAAGTACTAGAAATTGAAGCTCCAGTAGTTGTGGTAGTGGAAGCGAAGAAAACCGAGCTCAAAACAGGCTTTGGTCAGTGTATTGTTGAAATGGTTGCAGCTCAAAGGTTTAATGAGGCGCAAGAGAATTCAATCCCGACAATTTATGGGAGTGTGAGTAATGGAATTCAATGGCAGTTTCTAAGCTTAGTTCAATCAACTCTCACAATTGATCTCAATGTGTATCCTTTGCCTCCAATAGCTACAATTTTAGGCTATCTAGTGTGGATGGCTCAAGCAAGGTAGACCGGTAAGTTAGGGAGCTCAAGTCTTCCAATAGATATTTTCTTGACATATGACCCATAAGAAAAAAGAGTGTTTGTGAAGAGTCGTTGCCAGCTTATTCCTAACTGCAGGATGGGATTTTGTAAATCATGGCATCCACCTATAGATATATTTTTCCAAGAAACTGAATTTTTGTATCCTAGATAACAATTGACAGCGCCAACCCGCTCTAGTATATCTCAGCTTGCAAGTGTGTTTCTCTATCAACAAGGTTAGTTAGAAATAAGGATATATAGATCATGGCAAAGGGACTTGGGCGACGTAAATTTCTCCTATACAGCTCTGCAACTTTAGGAACCAGTCTGTTACTGAAAGCTTGCGGTGCTCCAGCGACAGATACGGCAAAAGATTCTACTGAAGAGACAACAGCTTCTGCTGGTGGAGATAGTGGTGACACTATCAAAGTCGGAATTCTCCACTCCCTCAGCGGCACTATGGCAATTAGTGAAAAGAGTGTTGTAGATGCTGAGATGCTGGCAATTGACGAAATCAACGAAGCTGGCGGCGTTCTCGGAAAGAAAATTGAAGTGATTCAAGAAGACGGGCAATCTGACTGGCCAACTTTTGCTGAGAAGGCGAAAAAACTTATTGACCAGGATAAAGTAGTAGCAGTATTCGGTTGCTGGACTTCTGCTAGTCGTAAGGCTGTCAGGCCAGTATTTGAAGAGAAAAAACATATGCTCTGGTATCCAGTGCAATATGAAGGTCAAGAATGTGACCAAAATATCTTCTATACTGGTGCTGCTCCCAACCAGCAGATTGAGCCTGCAGTTGAGTGGTTGCTGAAAGAAAAGGGTAAAGAGTTCTTCCTAGTTGGCTCTGACTACGTATTTCCCCGTACTGCCAACACAATTATTAAGGCACAGTTAGAAGAAAAAGGTGGCACAACCGTTGGAGAAGACTACCTACCTCTAGGTAATACAGAAGTTACCCCAATCATTACTAAAATTAAAGCGGCGCTGCCAGATGGAGGGGTAATCTTCAACACCCTCAACGGTGACAGCAACGTGGCTTTCTTCAAGCAGATGCAAGGTGCAGGTTTAGAGCCTGACAAGTATCCTGTCATGTCAGTGAGTATTGCTGAAGAAGAAGTTCAGGCAATCGGGGTAGAGTATCTTAAAGGTCACTATGCTGCTTGGAACTACTTCCAAACGGTAGAAACCCCAGAGAATGAAAAGTTTGTTGAGGCTTTCAAGAAAAAGTACGGCGAAGATCGGGTTACTAATGATCCGATGGAAGCTGGCTACATTGGAGTTTACCTGTGGAAGCAGGCAGTAGAAAAAGCCAAAACTGCTGACGATTTAGATGCAGTCCGTGAGGCAGTTTATGGTGAAAGCTTGGATGCTCCTGAAGGGAAAGTCACCATGAACGCCAACCATCACCTTTCTAAAGTAGTGCGGATTGGTGAGATTGGGGAAGATGGTCTGTTTGAAATTGTTTATTCTACTGATAAGGCAGTGGCTCCCATACCCTGGAATCAATTTGTAGCAGAAACGAAGGGATATGCCTGTGATTGGTCTGATTCCGAAAAGGGTGGAAAATATAAGACTGAAAAAAGCTAACAATAGCAGTATTCAGTAAGGTTTAAGGGGTGACTTCAAATATAGAATTAAGAATGTAGAATGCAGAATTAAGTTTGGTAAATTCGCAAAAATAAATTCTTAATTCTTAATTCTTAATTCTTAATTCTTAATTCTTAATCCAACTAACCAAGAGAAGGAGCGTGCTAGAAGGACTTTTAGGTGGTTTGTTTAACGGCATCAGTATTGGTGCAGTTTTATTGATTTCGGCACTAGGTCTAGCTATTGTGTTTGGACTGATGGGTGTGATCAACTTAGCTCATGGTGAGTTGATGATGCTAGGAGCCTACACAACTTTTGTAGTGCAAAATGGCTTTAAACTATTGGGCGAACCTTGGTTTGAGCTTTATATTTTCTTTGCTTTAATCGCAGCTTTCCTGGTGGCTGGTGCTGTGGGATTACTCTTGGAGAGGGGGGTAATCCGCCATCTCTATGGACGCCCTCTAGAAACTTTGCTGGCAACTTGGGGAGTCAGCCTAATTTTGCAGCAGTTTGTCCGCAGTGTAAATTGGGTGTTGGTGATTGGGATTGCCCTGTTTTGTCTATTGTTTTTCGGAGCACTGGTAATTCTCTCTCGACGCCCAGATATTGAGCGTATCCGTAACTGGATAGTAGCGGTAATGTTACCCTTATCCCTGGGAATTGCGATCGCTACTGGGTCACTCTTAGGTCAGATATTTAAACTAGCAGTAACTAAACCTTGGTTTGGTGCTCAGAACGTAGATGTTACAGCACCTAGTTGGCTACGGGGTGGTTTACCAATTGGTAACTTTCAACTACCCTATGCCCGCTTGTTTATTATTGCTTTAACTATCCTTTGCATGATTGCTATTTACCTGTTCTTGCAGCGCTCTACTTGGGGTTTGCGGATTCGCGCAGTTACCCAAAATCGGAGCATGAGTTCCTGTCTAGGAATTCCCACTCAAAAGGTGGATGCTTTAACCTTTGCTCTTGGTTCTGGGTTAGCAGGGGTTGCTGGTTGTGCTATTAGTTTACTGGGTTCGGTAGGTCCGAATACAGGTCAGAACTATATCGTCGATACCTTTATGGTGGTAGTTGTCGGCGGTGTTGGTAAGTTAGTCGGCACAATTGTGGCAGCTTTGGCAATTGGTACAGTGAATTACATGATTGGTTCAGGGGTACTTGCCTTGGCGTTTTCTTCCGTACAACCTTTACTTGATTTCTTTACCTTCTTTGCTACCAGTAGCATGGCAAAGGTGATGGTATTTGCTCTAATTATTGCTTTCCTGCAAGTGCGACCTGGGGGAATTTTCCCACAAAAAGGACGTAGTGTTGATGCTTAGGGGAGTACGGGAAAAAAGGAAGACAAGGAAGACAAGAAAGACAAGGAAGAAATTCCCAATGACAAATAACAAACGACAAACGACAAACGACAAATGACAAATGACAAATGACAAATGACAAAAGGAAGCCACAGCCGCAACGAAGTAAATTGGTAGTGGAGAGTGGAATTGTCGTTGGGATCGCGCTGATTTTGATCTTCTTGATGCCAGCAGTTCTCTCTGGTTTTTACCTCAATCTCTTGGGGAGATTTTTAGCCTTAGCGATCGTTGCTCTGGGTATTGACTTAATTTGGGGCTACACTGGGCTGTTGAGTCTTGGTCATGGTATCTTCTTTGCTATAGGAGGTTATGCTCTGGCGATGCATCTGCAATTAGCACCGCTAGAGACTGGTAGCTTACCGGAATTTATGGGTCTTTACGGAGTTGAGGAACTTCCTTGGTTTTGGGGAGCATTTGATTCTTTTGGTTTTGCTGCTATTGCCGTTTTTTTTATTCCTAGTTTATTAGGAGCCGTATTAGGTTATTTAGTATTCCGTAATCGGATTAAAGGCGTCTACTTTTCTATCCTCACCCAGGCAGCAACTATTGTCTTTTTCAACTTCTTTAATGGCCAGCAGAAACTCTTCAATGGTACGAATGGTCTGACTAACTATGACATCATACTAGGAGCAGATGTTAATAGCCCTCAGACTCAATTTAGTTTCTATGTGGTAACAGTACTGTTGTTAGGGATGTGTTATGCTCTTTGCCGTTGGCTTACTACTGGTAGATTTGGACGCCTACTAATTGCTATTCGTGATGATGAGAGCCGGGTGCGCTTTACTGGTTACAATCCTACTGGTTTTAAAGTTATAGTTTTTGGGATTTCAGCAGGTTTGGCTGGTATTGCTGGAGCCATGTATACCCTACAAACAGGGATTATTTCCCCTAAAGCAATGGATATTGCCTTTTCTATTGAAATGGTAATTTGGGTAGCAGTGGGGGGGCGTGCAACTCTGGTAGGAGCTGTACTAGGGGCAGTAGTAGTAAATTTTGCTAAAAGTCTGTTAAGTGTGCAATTCCCTGATATCTGGCTATTTTTCCAAGGAGCTTTGTTTTTAGTTGTGGTAACAGTATTGCCTTATGGGTTAGTGGGTTTGTGGCGCACTCATTTAAGTAACTTGTTGAAATCTTTGCTGGGAGGCGGTAGGCAAGTGGTTACTTATCCTAGCTTGGAAGAGGATCCTGAGGTGCAGCAGGAAAGGGAAGAGTTAGGGGAGGAAAGATTTGATGAACCACAGAGGCACAGAGTACACAGAGGAATAAGAGAGAATGAGTGGGAAGATTCTGGAGACTGAGAATTTGACGGTGAGCTTTGATGGCTTTAAGGCTCTCAATGCTCTGAATTTCAGTATGGATCCCGGAGAGTTGCGGGTGGTGATCGGCCCTAATGGTGCTGGGAAAACTACGTTTCTGGATGCAATTACTGGTAAGGTGCAACCGACAGAAGGAAGGGTATTATTTAAAGGGCGGAATTTGCGACGTCTCTCAGAACATCAAGTAGCTCGTTTGGGAATTGGTCGTAAGTTTCAAACACCCCGAGTCTACCTCAAACTGACAGTCCGTGAGAACCTGGAACTTGCCTGTAATCGGAACAAAAATGTCTTTGCTACTCTGATTGGTAGTTCTTCAGCATCTGAGCGTCGCACGGTGGGAGGTTTGCTAGAAACTATTGGTTTAATCCCTAAAGCAGATTTACCCGCAGAATTGCTCTCTCACGGGGAAAAGCAACGTCTGGAGATTGGTATGTTAGTTGCTCAGTCGCCAGATTTGTTGTTGGTAGATGAGCCAGTTGCAGGTTTGACGGATGAGGAAACAGAAAATGTGGGAGAGTTGCTCCTAGCTCTGGCTGAGAGTCATTCCATTGTGGTGATTGAACATGATATGGAATTTGTCCGGCAGATTGCACGAAAGGTGACGGTATTGCATGAAGGTTCGGTACTCTGTGAAGGTAGTATGGAACAAGTGCAGAATGACCCTCAGGTGATTGAGGTGTATTTAGGACAAAGACCATCAATCAGCTCTCACCAGCTAAAAATGCTGCGAATTGTTACTGCGATGGCTTGGTCGGATGGTAATCTAGCTCCTAAAGAAATAGAAGTAATGCTGTCTCGTTTTAGCAAAATCTTTGCCACTGATGTAGAAGAACAGCAAAAATTGCAACAAGAGCTGCGAGATTATTTAACACAAGATATAGATATTGATGAGTTGGTTTCTGAGTTGGAAACTCCTGAAGAACGGGAACTGATTTTGGAGCTGAGTTATGAAGTGATTGGAGCTAGTTCCCGCGCCCCTGATGAACCTAAGATTAATGAGGAAGAAGCTACTGCTTACCAAGATTTGGTGAAGCTTCTAGATTTACCACCAGAGGTGGTGAAGAGAATTGAGAATTAAGAATTAAGAATTAAGAATTTTTTCTTTATGGAACTGAAGGCACTACAAAATCTATTCTACAATGCTCTTGCAGAAAAAGATGCTCCTAACCCAGAAGAACTTGAGCAACGAATTAAAGCAGCTAAGAATTTGACTCCTGCCCAAGGTTTAGCGGTGTATCGGGGTAGTGTTACCGGTAAATTGAGTCAAACATTAACGTCAATTTATCCTGTCTGCTATCGTTTAGTCGGAAAGAATTTTTTTGAAGCAACAGCAGTAACTTATATCCGTCAGTTTCCTTCTTTATCCCCTGACTTAGGAGATTATGGTAAGCAGTTTTCTGATTTTCTCAAGGAGTTTGAGCCAGCAGCAAAATTACCTTATTTGCCGGATGTAGCCTGTTTAGAGTGGTACTGGCATCGCGTTTTTAATGGGGAAGATACAACTGGTTTGGATTTCCAGGCATTGAGCGAAGTTCCCCAGGAACGATGGGGAGAAATAATTTTCCATTTACCCAAAAATAGTGTTCTTATTGAGTCTGCCTACCCTATCCACCGCATTTGGCAAGTTAATCAACCTGAATGGGAAAGTGAGGAACAAGTAAATTTGGAGGAAGGAGGCGTAAAAATCTTTCTTTGGCGAGATGGTTATGAAATGCGGATTGATCTACCAACAGAACAAGAATGGCAATTACTGAAGGCTTTACGAGCTAAAGAGCGCTTTGAAAAGGTATGTGAAGATCTCGCTGGTGAGGAACCTGCAATTGATGTCGGTCCTCTGCTACCTCTGTTGGTACAACGAGGATGGATTGGAGGCTTTTCCCTCTGATATTATATATGCTTCCAAAGGATTCTATCGATACTAACCTATTTCCTGCAAGGTTTTGAGGTCTTCTTGAAATTCAGCTACATCGTAGCAAGCTTTAGCGAATAGGTAACATCTCTTTAACAAGAATTGTTATATCAGGAAATTGTAAAGGCGAAATACTAGCATCTTCAGTTAAAATAACTTCGCTTTGATAACCTTCACTATTTGGTTGACGGAAAACATGTAATCGTCTTTTAACTACATCTAAAACCCAGTATTCAGCAATATTAGATTGAGCATATAAGTTATTTTATGTACTTATGCTAGCTCTAGAACAATCGCAATATCAATTCAAAGCTACTTTTTAAAGAAACTACAGATAATTTCACCTGGACTATTTGGTTGAAAGGGTACAATATTACCATCTTGGTCAATCTTGATGCGATCGCGACAGTTATAGACCTCTATCGGTTTTTTCACCCCGTCAATACTAATAGCTGCTCTATATTCCCAATAATTCTTGGCACTTCGTTTAATACTGAGGATGCAAATTGAGTGCTCATGTGATTTACGGCAGTAGGAGGCTTCAGCCGGAAGTGCCACAGCCAAAGACAAAGTGAGGAATAGCAGCAGAGCAACCAATTTTACCATGTCCAAAATTCCTTCGTCAGGAGATTATAGATTGGATGATTTTAGATTTTTTCTTTCCTAATTGCTATAGCAGAAGGCAGGAGGCAGGAGGCAGAGGGCAGAAGGATTTTTATTGCTACTTGATCATTTAAGCGATTTAATCTGTCCTAACCTTAATGGCAACAGCTATATATGCGATCGCTAAAGTCCTATTCTGTCGAGGGAGAAGGAGCTAAAAGTCCAGCCAAGGAACCTAAGGCTCCAGTTCCAAGACCGATAAGTATATCAGGAATCGGTTTCTCTTCTACTGCCAACCAGGTTGCACCGATAACTGTTGTCAGCATAGTCAAGCCTAAGGCACTAACCACGATACGGTAGATTAAACGATCAGTTTTTAGGGGAGAACCCATCTTACGAATGGTATCAACGGGATCTCTTTTAATGTCTTCTGCAAGTTGTGGATCTTGAGAAACTCGCTCTGCTAGTTCAGAAACTGATTTTACTTGATATGGGCTCATCATTTTCGACTCCTGTAAGGTTGACTTATAACTTTACTTCAGCTCAATCCAAGTCAATTCCTGAAAAGTGACCAATTTGTGGTATAGTTTGCCATCAATGTTTTTTAGACCAAGCGTGACTCGTGGAAATCACAGCTAAAGTTCCAGAAACCAGCTTGAAAATTAAACAAAAAGCAATTGTTATTGGCGGTAGTATCGCTGGACTGTTGACAGCACGGGTGCTAACAGATTACTTTGATCAGGTTACGATTGTTGAACGCGATCGCTTTCCCGACAAACCCAAACCTCGTTCAGGAGTTCCGCAATCCCATCAGCTTCATGTACTCCTCACTCAGGGATATCGCATTCTCAATCAGCTATTTCCTGGATTGGAACAGGAACTGGCTAGTTGGAATGTCTATACTCTCAACTGGACGACAGATCTTAAGTGGTTACTACCAGGTGGCTGGTCCCCCCGTTTTCCGTCTGAGCTAAAAACTCAGTCTTGTAGCCGGAATTTGCTGGAATTTTTAATCCGTAAACGTTTGGCAGCTTACAGTAATCTGGAATTTGAAGAAAAAACTATAGTTACAGGTTTGTTACTCAACCCTAACCGTACTGCTGTTGAAGGGGTGAAACTACGACATTCTAACGGTACAGAAACTCAATTAACCGCTCAGTTTGTCGTAGATGCTAGTGGACGAAATTCTCAAACACCGCAGTGGTTAAAAAGTTTAGGGTATGAACCACCCCAGGAAACTATTGTTAACGCTTTTTTAGGTTATTCAACTCGCTGGTATGAATATGTAGGCAATGAACCGTTAGACTATAAAGCTTTATATTTAATGCCTCGGGCTCCCCATCAGTCAAGGGGAGGTGTACTCTATCGCGTGGAAGGCAATCGCTGGATCATTGGTCTCATTGGTGTAGGTAAAGATTATCCTCCTACTGATGAAGTGGGTTTTCTTGAGTTTGCTCGAAGTCTCAGGAATTCAGAAGTTTATGAGGCGATAAAAAATGCTCAGCCTATTTCCCCTATCTATGGCTATCGACGTACAGAAAACTGCCTGCGTCACTATGAAGGGTTATCTCGCTTTCCCGACAACTTTGTTGTAGTTGGTGATGCCGTTTGCGTCTTCAATCCTGTTTATGGACAAGGTATGACAGTTGCAGGTTTGGCTGCCTTAGTTCTAGACCAATGTCTCCAGCAACATACTAAGTCTAACTCCAATCCCGATTTAAAAAATCTAGGCAAGCAGTTTCAAAAAAAGCTAGCTCTAGCCAACCAAGTGCCTTGGTTAATGGCCACAGGTGAGGATTTGCGCTGGTTTACCACAGAAGGGAAGCAACCGAGTGTAATGACTCGATTTCTACAGCGGTATATCGAGCAGGTGATTTTCCTTGCTAGTGATAAAGCTGAAGTTTATCAAGCTTTTATGGAAGTTATTCATCTCACCAAACCTGCCACAATATTTTTTAAACCCAGTATTTTGTTGCCAGTTATGAGGCAGATGTTTAGCCGCCATCATAAAAGTTAACCAAGTACTCTTTATTGTGATCAAGATTACTTAGGGCTTGCTGAATAAGTGTGGAAGCTATGCCATACTTTGCTTTCAATCATTTTTTGCCTAACCTACCACCTACCACCTAACACCTACCACCTAACACCTATTCAAACCCGAAAGTTACGACTTATTCAGCAAAACCTGACTTAGGGTTTAGCGATCCGCAATCTCCCTTCAATTTCCCTCTCCGTGTCTCTGCGCCCGTTGCATCCCCGTGTCTTCTCATGGATATCTTTCGGCTAAAATATCAATAGTAACTCCCACCACACCAACCATGCCCTCAAGACATATACGCTTTGATTGGGCCATCAAAAGACTACTGCGCAATAAAGCTAACTATGTAGTCTTGGAAGGGTTTTTAAGCGAACTATTACATACCGACATCACCATCAAAAACCCTCCTGGAAAGTGAAGGTAATCAACAGACAATTGATGATAAAAGCAACCGCGTCGATATTCTCGCAGAAACCGATTCGGAGGAGCTTATCCTCATCGAAGTACAAAACAACTCCCAACTCGATTATTTCCATCGGATGCTCTACGGTGTTTCCCAACTAGTCACCGAATATCTTGAGGAAGGGGAAGAGTATGGCAACATACGGAAAAATCTACTCAGTCAATATCGTCTACTTCAACCTCGGTAAGGGAGATGACTATATCTATCGTCATCGCTGTGAGTTCCTTGGTTTGAATACAGGTAAGATCCTGGAACCGACCTTAGCTCAAGAAAGAAAAATATAATATCGAAAAAGTAGCAGATATCTTCCCAGAATACTACCTGCTCAAAGTAAAGAATTTCAAAGGGACAGCGAAAAACAGCCTCGAAGAATGGATCTATTTTCTCAAAAAACAGCGAAATCAAAGAGGAATTTGGAGCCAAAGGCATGGTAGAAGCCAAGGAAACCCTGCGAGTCAATAATCTCTCAGAACAAGAAAGAGCGGCATACAAGCGTTATATGGACAACAAGAGTTACGAACTTAGGGCTTGCTGAATAAGTCGTAACTTTCGGGTTTGAATAGGTGGTAGGTGGTAGGTGGTAGGTGAGGTTTTAGGTTTTAGGTTTTAGGGATTTTCCACTGGCGGTGCAAGGAAATTGCATCGATGGGCTCAAAAAGCTTGCACAATTGAAAAAAATCTGGGAGCTAATCGAGGAGTAATTCACTCATTACTCATTACTCATTACTCATTACTCATTACTCATTACTCATTACTTCAAAACCCAAATCAATGGACTCGATGAGGCAAGTCCTACTTGCCCTTAGCTGGATTCTTCGCTTGCTCCAAAGTGATTTTCCTTGAGTGCTTGATAGGAGCTGAGATTAGAAGCACCTTCAATCGCTTTAACAGCTAAATCCTGAACCTGTTTCAAAGCAGTTTCTAGTTGTTGTGAGAGGCTTTGAATCCGTGATTCTTGATTTTGAATAGTTTGTTCTAGGGATTGAATCCTTAGCTCATAGAATTTCTTGTTCCCTTCTAATTCCTTAGCCTGCAAATCTGCCTTGACTTTTGTCTGATGGTTGGCAATACCCTTACCCTCATCTTTTGCCTTTTTAATTGCCGCTTCCTTATCCTTCTCAAAAGCTTCTACCTTAGTCTTCAACTCTTCAAATTCTTTCTCTCGTTCTGCAATCGCATTTTCCCGTTCAGTCCACTCTTTTTCCTGCTGTTTCCTGAGTTTCATCTAGTTCCTTGTATAATCCTTTTTGGTTTTGCTCGTACGTATCCTTATCTAAGCTCCGCCGCAGCTCCAAATCATATTTGTACTCCTCCGCATCCCCGCTGATGTACTTTACTTTGCTCCCCATTCCGTTCCTTAATAGAGCGTTTTTGTTCCTCTTGTTCTTTTTCCCAAGCTTTCCTCAACTCCTGAGTCTCTTGTTCTAGAGCCTCACGCCTTTGGCTGATTTGTTCCTCAAAAGTTTTAGAATTGTCTTCGTAGGCTTGGATTAAATTATCAAGGGTATCTTCAGCAATTTCTTCTAAACCGTGTAATTCAGCCAGCTGCTGCTTTTCCTCAGCTACTGAACTCTGCAATTCTTCCAATGTGGCAGCTTCGGAGGTTAACTTTTCTGATAGCTCACTAACAGCACTCCCAAAACCCGATTGCAGCTTGACAATGCTGTCAATCGTATGGACTATTTTATCGGGAACAACTTGCTGTTGCTTCATTGCTGTTACCGGTTTATCAGATTTTGGAGTGGAAGCAACAGGTGACGAAGGTTTTTTTTTCCTTCTGAAGTTGCTTAAGTTGTGCCTCTATTGCCTTTCGCTCTTCGAGTAGCTCATCATAAGCTTCTAAAATTTGTGCCTTAGTACTTTTGCTACTTGGTTTCTTGACCATGGTAAAATTAGAAAGTTTTTTTACAAACAACCAACAACTAACAACAAATAACACGAAATCCCCCGTGCTTTAGCCGGGGGATGAGTTAATTAGCTTTTTCTTGAGCATTGATGTTAGCAGAATTTTCAAAAGCCCTCAAAGCCAATGCTTGTGACTGTTTAAGTGCTTCTTGTAGCTGAGCTGAAAGGTCTGCAATTTGTTCCGTTTGTTTTTGAATAGCAGCTTCTAAGGGACTCAACCTTAAATTCATAACTCTGTTTTGTCGATTCCCACTCTTTTGCCAGTAATTCTGACTTGACTTTGGCATCTTGATGTACATCTTTAATTGCTTCTTCCCTGGCTTTTTTAACTTCTTGCTCTAGTTCAGTAGGAAAAGCGTCCACTTTCTTTTGATAATCTTTAATCAGAGCCTGATTATCTGCCAGAATTTTTTCTCGTTGGGACCATTGCTTTTCTTTCTCTTGATTTGCTTCTTGTAATTCTCGTTCTTGGTTTCGCTTATACTCTTGGTACTCGTCAGCTTCAATTTTACGCTGGCGTTCTAATTGGTATTGATAGTCAGTTTCTTGGAGTTGCCGTTCTTTCGTTAATAGTTCGTGCTGCTCTTGAGTAGTAGTTTTAAATTCTGCCTGTTCTTTTTCCCAAAACTTTCGCTTTTCTAAGCTATCTTTTTCTATTGCTTCCTGCTGTTCTGAAGCATCCTGCTCCAGGGTTCTAAGATTTTCCTGATTTTCTTGAATGAGTAAATGCTGGGCATCAGCAACTACTCGAATTTTTTGAAGTTCTTGTAAATGTTCTGTTTCTACTTGGATAGCTAGCTTCAGTTCATCTAGCTTTGAGGCTTCTGTTGATAATTTTTCTGAAAGTTCATTGACGATAGTACCAAACTCTAGTTGTAGGTCAGCAAGCCCTTTGACAATACTATCGATAGTATAAGTTGAGGCAACTTCTAAAACTTGTTTATTTTTTTCTTTTTCTGCCTCCTGTTCCTTCGTGGCTATTTTGGAGTCGATTTTTTTTCTATCTGTAAGGATTTGCTGAAAAGCTTTGAAAATTTGTTGTTTACTGTCTTCTGTCGCAACCATAATTGTTTCCTTAGCATAAAAAATTCCCAATTCTATCGGGAGCAACCCAAAGTTGCCAATTTATCCTTGAGTATTGAGTAGAACAATTGTACTGCAATTTTACTCAACCTGAAGGTTTATCGTCAAGCTTGAGAATCACAAAAAGCTCAGCACCCCAAAATGAGATGTCCCCCAGAGTCAATAATGCTCGGATCAGCAAGCCCTAATCCCTCTCCCCCAGCTTTTTAACCGATAATTTCTCTTAATCAAGCAGTATTACCCCACACGGGTGAACGAAATATGAAGAGGGATTTATAGCAAAGTATCCTCTCAAATCATTAGTTCTCCTTTGTTTCCCTATCTCCCCATCTCCCCATCTCCCCACCCTTTTTTTCGCTCACCCCCCCCCACACTCTCGTTGAGGTTTAGGTATAAGTATCTATGATACTTCAGCTTTTCTTAGCTATTTTTCCTCAACCAATCAGAAAATCGACACAATGGATACAATCCATCTGGATATTCGAGATAGAATGTCCAGGTGGTGTGAATAAAGATAAATAAATATTTAGCAACTGATGTCAACTAGTCTATTAACACGTCCATCTAACCTGACTCCTTCACCAAGGCAAATTGGTGACTCTAAGTCTGCCAAGAATTCCTCAATGGCTGCACCTAACGACGCACGCCTACTGGAATTGATGAAATCTCTCTATCAAACCGATCAACAAGTGAAGTACCTGCACCTGCAAGCAGAAGTTGATTCTCTTCTACAGCATCAACAAATTATCAAGCAGCAACGTCTGACTTCGGGAAGAACGGATGTCAGCAATTAGGTTCAACAAACAATAGAAGATTTAAAGTGTGTTTTTCCTTGGAATAGCTCCAAGCTTGTGACTATTCTGGTTAACCTTTTTAAGAGCAGGCAGCTTTGAGAAGGCTGCTTGCTACCTTTGTGTGCCTACTTAAGCTACTTCTATAGCTAATAGCTAGGACTATATTTTATTAATATACAAAATCCCCAACCCTAAAAAATTACGTTTTTTTGCGTTTACTTGCTACGATGAGTGGCAGTGCTTTCATTCAATAGTTCGCATTTAATGCCAATGCCTAATAATGCCAATGGCTAAAGATCCTTAATCAAGAACTGTAGTTCTATGGTTCAAAAGGCGTTCACTCTATACTTAAGCACATCTGAGCCACCTAAATAATAGTGGAGATTTTAATTTTTTCATGACTATATCGGCAAGTAAAGAAGTAGCCTTAAATTCACTACCTACACTCACCGCTGATACCCTAACATTGCAAGACATTGTAAAAAGCTTGCCCCGCGAGGTTTTTACTAAAAACCATCGTAAAGCCTGGACTTTGCTAATAATCAATGTCTTATTAGTTTGTTTAGGTTACTGTGGCATAGCAATCATGCCTTGGTTCTTTTTACCGGCTTTGTGGATTTTTACCGGCACAGCATTGACCGGTTTTTTTGTGATTGGTCATGATTGCGGTCACCGTTCTTTTGCCAACCGGCGTTGGGTGAATGACCTGGTGGGACATGTACTATTTTTACCACTGATTTATCCCTTCCACAGCTGGCGGATTTTACACAATTATCATCATACCCATACCAATAAACTTGACCATGATAATGCATGGCAACCATTTACATCCGAGTTTTATGACAGCCAAACTGGTTGGATGCGCGGACTGTACCACTTGAATCAGGGGTAGATTTTGGTGGATTGGGTCAATCGGTCATTGGGCAGTACTACATTTTAATTGGGAGAGGTTTGAAGGTAAACAGCGGTCTCAAGTAAGGTTTTCCGTTTTACTGGTTCTGGGTTTTGCTGCCTTAGCTTTTCCATTACTGATTGCGACTACCGGTATTTGGGGATTCGTCAAATTCTGGCTATTACCCTGGATGGTTTACCACTTCTGGATGAGTACCTTCACTCTAGTCCACCATACCGCACCCGATATTCCCTTCCGAGCCGAACCAGAATGGGATGCTGCTCAAGCTCAACTATTTGGCAGTGTCCACTGCGATTATCCCCGCTGGGTAGAATTCCTTTGCCACGATATCAATGTTCATGTTCCTCATCACATTTCCACTGGAATTCCTTCTTATAATTTGCGATTAGCTCATCGTAGTCTGAAGGAAAATTGGGGTGAGCAGATTCGTGAGTGTCGTTTCTCTTGGTCTCTAATGAAGCAGATTACAGACCAGTGTCACCTTTACCATGAGGATAAATACTACCAGTCTTTTAGGGACTATAACGCTCAGGTCTAGTTAAAAGGTAAAAGAGGTTTTAGGTTTTAGGTTTTAGGTTTTAGGGCAATCATTACTAACCCTTCATTTAAATGCATAACTATAGCTAATACCTAACTCCTAATACCTTCTCAAATTGGAAGCATCAAGTTTTGAAAGTATCATGGTGTCCTAATCCCTCAATTTTCTTGTTTTAATTGCCTTAACCAGTCTTCACCCAATTGAATTGTGACATGTGAGTTGAGACCTACCGGTACTTTCAACTCGGGTTTCTCCAAATCCCAAATCTTCACGTATGGCATTTGCACCAACCTCATCTCCCTGTTGGGCTATGATGCGAGTTACTTGCAAAGGTTCCTTCCATTCCTCAGCAACATAAACCTTGCGATAGCCTGCCTCTTTAAGTTGACTAACTAAGGTTTGAACTGCCTCTGGGTCATCGGTGCTATCTTGAATTGCTATTCTGAGGAAAGTGGGATCAACTTCATTACTTTTGTTATAGCCTACGTCAAAATGTTGAGCCATTATCTGCTTGATACGGCGACGGCTTGGCAACCAGTAGCTTACCTCTTGCTGTCCAGTACCATTAAACTGACCAGGTAAAAGTAGCATTTGTACATCAGCTCGTTTGGTCTGAGCTCCAAAACCCATTAAGGCTACTAACTCTTCTACACTTAAGTTGGTGTCAATATGGGATTGAATTACGGAGAGAATTTTCGGTAGGCGTCCTATAGTTGCAGGATTGAGTGTCTGTTCAATTAATGCCCTCATCAGGGTTTGCTGTCGCTGTATCCGTCCAACGTCACCATACTTGTCATGACGAAACCGTAGAAAGTGTACTGCTTGTTCACCATTGAGATGCTGCTTACCTTCTTTGAGATCAATGTAGAGGTGCTGAGTGTCCATCCTTGTACTTGAGATCTTTGGGAACATATACAGTAACCCCTCCTAAGGCATCGACCAGCTTCTCTATACCCTGGATATTTACCCGAACGTAACGATCAATGCCAACACCATCAAGTAACTCACTCACCGTTTTAGCTGTCAATGCCGGACCGCCATGGTAATTAGCAGCATTGATTTTAGTAACCCCGTGTCCGTCTACATAAGCACGAGTATCGCGGGGAATGGATAGGACTGCTAACTTTTCCTCCTCTGGATCAAACCGCACTAGTAGCATCGTATCTGAAAGACCCTCAAAGGAATTAACTAAGGGGTCATATCCAGAATCATCTATTGGTTCTTCATCTATATCAGAGGAGAGGACTTTGGTTCCTACAACTAGGATATTGACTGGTCGAGTCAACTCCGGTAGGCGCATAGTACCACGGGAAATGCTCCCGCCAGTGCCAAATATTGCTGCTTCCTCAGGACTGAGTTTACTTTGCAGTAAAGGCGTACTTGAAAGTGATACTGCTAGTAGAGCACCTGCTGTGGCTGACAACATTGCCACACCGCTAAAGCCCAACCCAAGCCAAAGCCAATGCCCAGGCTTACCCTTGGAAGGCTTTTTCCCTACAGAGGGAGTTTTTTTACTCCACGAACCGGGTTTTTCATCAGTTTTTTTAGCTGGCACTTGGCTTCCTCACACACACTCATTAAGAATAGGGACTCGAGTAAATAACTCCCTGACGTACTATGTACTAATACTTCACCCTGAGTTTGGCACAAAATGTTTAACAAAAACACTCATAGCAGTTTTTCAGACATTTTGCTGCTAAATCAGGTAAATACTGGATCGAGTTTGAACAATCCATCAACACTCCTCAGGATAAATGCTTGCGCACGCTTCCTTCAGCAATACGGCTAACCCAAGGGAGACGGGGAGATTTGCCTTGCCACAAACGCACCATCAACCAAATAGTCACTAAAAAATAGCCTGAGGTGAACATTGTGTTCATCAATAATAGACGTATTGACCAGAATTCGGAAACCTGTGATCCTGCTGATAAGAGAAAGTAGCTTAGCAGCCAACTAAAAGCCAAGGTAACAGATAAGCGACTCACGCTTTGTTGTTCTCTTGTCCCTTGACGACGGTACAATGACCACAGGGCTGGGAGAGTGCCAATAATAGGAACCAAGTAAATGAACAACTTTAAGCGCTTCAGGTCTCGATTTTCCAACGGCTCAAGTTCTTTCACTTTGACCTCTGGTAAAAAATATAGTGAACAAAATTTTATTTAGTAAGCAGCCTATTATGAGAACTCAAGTGAACTTCATTCTTAAAATCTTAATTCTCTCACTTGCAGTTTCGGTTTTGCTCAAGTATGGTGGCTCTAGTTTACAGATTGCTCCAACCTCGCTCAATGCCCTGATTTACGGTTATGATACCAACTATAGTAGTAGCGATCGCACTTTTGTCGCTCACTAAGTAGGATTTGCTAAAGGCTGCCATAACTATGCCTGAATCCATTGAGTCAGAGGCTGAAATTATATTGCATGCTCTTGCATCTACCCCTTTTCAGGATTGTATAGCTCTCTCTAAAGAATTTCGCGCACTGGCCGATGACTGCTGGCATCTACGCCGTTTAAGCACCGTACTCTTGGAATTCTCTATATTGGTAAAACCAGAGCACTGCGCGATCGCTTTCGTGGTGGGCACAAAGCTTTACTATGGGCATTCATAGAAGAATTGAAGGCCACAGATATCCGAATTGCCTTTTACCCATTAGATTTTGTTCAGTGGAGACAACTATCATTAGAATTAGAAAGTCTGATTATTCAAGCTGTGAATCCCCCCTATAACGTGAAAATTCCAGCGAGGGAGTAATTTCATGCCAACTCAGCCTGTGATCTCTGAACATCTGTCACCTGAATTAGCACAAATTTTTTTAGAAGGATTACCTGAGACTATTCGTAATGGACTAGAAATGCGAGCAAAAAGAATGAACTATCCAGTTTGGGCAGTCATCGAAATGGCGATCGCTGGTTATCTTGATCAAGAAGCTATATCTTTTGTCGATTGCAAGCCAAAACTTGACTAGTGCAAGAAGGCTCCAAGGCACCAACCCACCCCTAACCCCTCCAAGGAGAGGAACAGGAGGTTCCAAAGGAAGAAAGCTTGTACAATAAGCTTTTTAAACTTTTATCTCAACCCGTCAATTCAAATTTGACGAGTACTAGCAATCGAACAGAAAGAATGAGCCAAGTTTATTAAAAGTCTGTTTTTTATGGAAACTCAACTGAACTTCATTCTCAAAGTCTTAATCCTCTCGGCTGTAGTCTCAGTTTTGATCAAGTACGCTAGTCCCAGCTTACCGATTGCTCCAACATCCCTGAATGCCCTGATTGGGGTTATGACACCAACTATAGTCCTAGCGATCGCACTTTGGTGGCGTACTCAAGGCAGGGGAGCTGGGTGAAGAGGCTAGTACCGCTGCGCGGAATTAAGAATTAAGAATTAAGAATTAACAATGCTTATAGAGTAAGGATTCTATCGATCTCAAACTGGTAAGTTACTTCTGCCGAGCTGCACTAGGGAGCTGGGGGATAAATTCCCAATTCCCAATTTTCAATTCCCAATATTACTGAAAATTTCTGCGAAGAATCGATTCATTGCTGCCCAAGAGCGCTTGTCAGCCTCAGTGTTATAAGCAACTCCCTTAGAAGGATCATTACCAGCATTGGGATCTGTAAAACTATGGACTGCACCTCCATACATCACCATTTGCCAGTCCACATTACCTCTACGCATTTCTTGCTGGAATTCTAACACTTGCTCATCGGGTACAAATGGGTCATCAGCACCATGCAACACTAACACCCTACCTTGAATGTTGCGGGCATCTCTGGGTTTGGGGGTATCTAGATTACCATGAAAGCTGACAACTCCTCTGACTGGAGCGCCACTACGAGCTAACTCCAACACTACACCACCACCGAAACAATAACCAATAGCTGCCAGACGATTGTGAGTAGTTAGGGGATGTTGCTGCAAAAATCTTAACCCAGCATTGGCGCGATCGCGCATTAGTTGTCGGTCAGACCGATATATCTTAGCTTGTGCTGCTGCCTGTTCAGTAGTTTGGGGTCGGATACCTTTACCATAAATATCAGCAGCAAAGGCAACATAGCCGAGTTCTGCTAATTGTTTGGCACGTTCTTTTTCATTTGCTCCCAAACCCTTCCAGGCGTGAACCACTAAGATACCAGGGCGTTGACCGGTTATCTCATCGTCGTAAGCTAGATAGCCTTCAAGTATAGTGCTACCTTGTCGGTACTCAACCACTTCTGTACGTACTTCAGCTAGAGAGGCTACTGACCCGAACAATACGAAAAGAGGTGTTAGAAGAAGAAAAATTAGATTTTTCATACTTATTGTAGATTTTCCTAAAAATAGCTTATGAGAGAGCATTCCTTCTTGCCAACTTTATGATTTTGTATGTTTTATTTATATAAGTTTTGATATTCATAAAAAAATAATATTAAACAAAATATTGAAAAGTATCTGTAAAGTAATTAGGCAATTAATTTGGCTTCAACTATACTAGTATTTTAGCACTATATAAGACTTCCAATAGTTTTGACAACTTCAAACTACTTTGAGCAAGTTCTAAGGGATGATTACTCAATTATTCGGTGTATTTACTGAATAATTGAGAATAGTGTTCATTTACAGCGAACTTGTGGCAATTTTTTAGAAAAAACAACAATTTATGAAGATTTTAATGATCTGTTCCACCTTTCCCTATCCCCCATCAAAGGGGAAAATTCAGCTAAGGACATTTAATTTACTAAAGTACCTGAGCCAAAATCATACCATTACCTTGATTACTCAATCTTCTGAAGAGGTTATGGAGACTGAAGTAGAAAAACTAGGAGAGCTGCTGGAGGAACTAGTTATTTTTCCTCAACCACAGATAAAAGAAGTTGAAGAAGGAATAGGGAACAAAGTCAAGCGCTTCAGTAAGTTTCTGCAACAAGGGACGCCACGGGAGGTACTGCAACTTTACTCACCTGAAATGCAGCAATGGGTGGATGAAGCAGTAGACTCAGGAAAGTTTGAGGTAATTACCTGCGAGCATAGTCTTAATGAGGTTTATGTTCGCTCAGAATGGCAGCAGTTGCTCCGGTTAGTGGTCAATATTCATAGTTCTGTTTATCGCACATCTCGCAACCAGCTGGAAACGGGGATAGCAGAAAATCAGCTCAAAGGGCAACTGAATTTACCGCTATTGAAGCGTTATGAAGAGCGATATTGTTCTAAGTTCACTGCCATTGTAGTCACTAACAACGAAGATCGACGTCAGATAGCAGCTTTTGAACCGGAGGGTGAGATTGTCGTGATTCCCAATGGAGTCGATGTTACTCAATTTCCCCGACGTATCTCTGATCCTGGAGGACATAAGTTAGTATTTGTTGGGGCAATGGATAATCCGCCCAACATTGATGCCGTGCGCTTTTTCTGCTTAGAGGTTTTTCCAGAAATTTTGCAGCGGTATCCTGATGCAGCACTAGAAATTTTGGGTGCTAGACCAGTACAATCAGTTTTGGAGTTAGGTGAATACCAGGGCATTAACGTAGTTGGTTCGGTATCTTCTCTTGTAGAATACCTACATAAAGCAACTGTCTGCGTGGTACCAATGCGGACTGGGTTTGGCATTAAAAATAAAACGCTAGAGGCTATGGCAGCAGGAGTGCCAGTGGTGGGAAGTGATATTGGTTTACAAGGACTAGTAGTTGATGGAGGTGAAGTTCCTCTGAGAGCCTTGCGAGTTAATGAGCCAGCAGAGTATGTGTATGCTATTAGTCGGTTATTTGAGAACCGCCAACTCCGAAAGCAATTATCTGAAAATGGAAGAGCGTTAGTTGAAAAATATAGTTGGCAGCGTGCCGGTGAGCTTTATGAACAGGTACTCTCAGGAGGTTAGGATAGTTGGGTAACTCTACGGTAATCTCATAGTTATGCATCTTTCCCAATGAAGACTCCACAGGATTCAGTAACTAGTCTACGACCATCCAAGAAAAAGCAATTAGCTGCTAAACCCTTGCAAAAGCGACGAATCAGGAGTAAGAAACAACCAAAAGTTAAAACCATCAAAGGTGGTTTATCAGTAACTTTAGGTGTAATTGCTGCTTCAATCGCTACCGGCGGACTTATTGTTGGTGGTATTTGGTTGGGCATTCTTACCATCATTGATCCCAATGCCGTTGTCTGGCTCAATCAATTTTTGCCAGAATGGACTCGTATTCCTGTAACCTATGCCTCACCACCACAGACTCTTGCTACTATCAAAGACGAGATTCGTGGGAAAGGTTTGATTCCTGAAGAACCCCTTTATTTAAACTCAGAAGAAGCCTTTTTGCTACCGGTGCTGTCATCTGTACCAAGTTGCTATACCAATTGTAGAGAAATTGTTCAACTGAGAGTTTATGAGCTGGCTGAGTCGAATCATAACCACAAAGTCTATTGGTTAGTCACCGAACTTCCGATCAATGCACCAGAAGATGATTTTGTGCTCTCCTCCCAAACTCCTGATAATGCTGATGTTTCCCGTTCACTGCCCTTAAAAACTATCAGTCGCTTTAAGGAAAATGTCCCAGCTGAAGGACTCTGGTTCAAACTTTCTGGACAGATGGTAAGTAGCTCCTCACCCCTTTCTTATGGACAGGTTATTCACTACAATCCTGACCGACAGCATCTGAGTGTCATGCTACAGTGGCAAAGTCCGAATGAACTCCAACCCTATTGGCAGCAAGTAACTGGCTCCTCAACACCAGAATTTGTCGTTGATCAAACTGTTGGTTTGGAACCACAACTAAAAGTTTACCAACTTAAACCCCGCCAGTTTGTACCAAACCCCATCGCTCTAGAAGAAGTTTCTTTAAACACACCAGCTCTAGAAAGTCAAGCTTATCGTGATGCTTTGCTGCTAGCTCGCCATGGTTTGTGGTCTCCCGCTTGGCAATTGTTGAAATCTCTCAAGCAAGAAAATTGGTCTGCTGCTGTGCAAGCACAAATGGATGTGATTCAATTGCATGCTCAGGTAACCCAAGCTCAATCCAAGAAAATTTGGGCAAGTCCAAGTTCCTCAATTCTGGCTCATCTTATTGATGGCCGTTGGGGAGATGCCTTAGTTGTCTTTCAAAATACTCCCATTGGTACCCAGTTACACGAGATTGGGGAGCTACTGAAGACGGATTCTGGGAGATTATGGGAGCGGTTGGAAGCAGCTCTCAAGGTCAATCCTAACGATCAAAATATCAAAGCTTGGGGTGCATTGATGGTTGCTGCTAAACAAGATAGCCCAAAAGCGATCGCTTGGTTGCAAAAACAACAGCTCTCTCCTTCAGCAGATAATTCTAAAATTTATCAATTACTCGAGCTATTAGATATTGCCTTAGCCAAAGAGTCATCCATCGCTAGTCATGTGAGTAAAATCATTGGCAACTCACAGCAAGTCAAAAATGTCAACTTAGTAGATTGGTTGCAACCTACTCATCAGACAATCCCTCTACAAGTAGAACCAGAGCAAGTCTGGTATGAGGTGCAGGTAGCAGCATTTCACGATGGTAAGCGCTGGCAATACGCCCCTTTTTCCAATTTACGGCTACCTACAGTTGCCCGGGGCAAGCAACTATGGAGATATCTTGGCTTAGATACTGATTCCCGCATTCAAATTACAGTCTGGACTCAGGAGGGAAGTCAGGAATCACAGATAGCATCGGTGAAAGCAGCTTCCTTCCGAGAAGGGGTGATCCATTTGCTGGCAGCCGGTGAAGCACTGCCTGCGGCAGGCAAAACTCAACCTAGTCGTTTACTAGCTCATACAGAAGCTGCACTGCGCTGGCGAGACCCTAATTCTACAAGCTTATGGGAGCTCAATCAGCGACAGCCCCAGTGGATATCAGCAATTATCCCAGTACTAAGGCGTGAGCTA
This sequence comes from Caldora sp., assembly GCA_965222765.1. GTDB lineage: Bacteria > Cyanobacteriota > Cyanobacteriia > Cyanobacteriales > Coleofasciculaceae > Caldora. Next base: position 38,921 of record CBDCVG010000015.1, on the reverse strand, counting down.
GTTAATAGTGGTAGAGAAGCAATTATTCCTGTCTCAGAGGAATCAGAAGAGAATTCTAACTTACAAGGTAGTCTTGAAGACTTGGCTAATTGGTCAGTTCGACCGATTGATTTGACTGGCAACCAACAGCCAGAAGCAGTGCTGACTATTTATGAAGATCGTAAGCCTCGCACTCTGATTTTTGCTGATACAGGTGAGTTGCTCTACAGTGAATTTTCTCAAAATGCGAGTACTTCACTAACTGCGATCGCTGATTTGGAAGATGGAAAGCCTCCTGCTTTACTAATCAATGACCTCAGTACCTACAGCCTCAAGCGTTGGTCTGTTGAGCGTCAGCGTTTTGAGTAAGAATCTTTTCTGTTTGCGTTTCCCGTTGCTTGTTTCAATCACCAAGGACTGCCTATCATTGTAAAACTTGACCAGAAATAGGGATGCTGAAAATTTTGGTCTGTTAGCTGAGCTAGCTCCGTTGGTAGGGGTACTGACTCATTGCCTGTTACTAGTTTTCCTCCCTCGATATATACTTCCCCTTTAAGCATTGCCAATTGTGCTTGCCGCAGTGCTTCTGCCTTAATTGATGCTGGCTTTAGCTGTTGATAGAGCTGCGTCATCAACCCTAGGGTTCCTTGATCACTCACATACCATAAACTACCCACAGTTGACTTAACACCAGCTTTAACTGCTAACCCGGCGAAGCCTAATTCAGCTTCTTCATTTCCCAATGCTGTCCTACAGGCACTCAGCACTAATAATTCTACTGGTGGGTTATTCCAACCTAACTCAGGCAATTGGTTAAGCCGCAGTTTGCTGTTCCAAAGTTGAATGTAAGAGTTAGTCAACTTCCCTGGTTGAAAATCAGCATGAGTCGCTAGGTGAATTATGCCAAAAGGTCGTTGCTGTCGCTGTGCATTGAGGTTTTCTAAGGTAAAGTCATCATTAAGGAAGGACTTACCTGGCCAAATAGAAGAGGTAATTAACGATAACTCTATCGGTACTGCTGGTAAAGGTTCTTGATCAGAAAATTTTGCTGCTCCCATCGCCAGAACTTGCAAGTTTTTCACATCCCGGTAGCGAGTATCACTAAGGCTGATACTAGGCATCAAGCCAACACTGTATTTTTCAATCAGAAACTCTTGGCCATCATGAAGCGCTGCAACAGGGATGGAGCGCAAGCCCGTGTCTAGGACGAAAACTAAATTATTAATACCTCGCGCTTTTAAATCGGCTTCTAGAGGTGCTATTAACCAATCATAAAGTTGTTTAGCTGAAGCTCGGTAGCCATCTTTGCCGTTAGAGTTGGTGACTTCCAAGCGAAATTCCCTAACAACTTTGAGGACTTGCTCACGAGTGCTTCCCTCCAAGCGGTGGCGAACTGCTGAATCCTTAGAGGTTACCAGTACTAATTCCAACTGATCTTGAGAATTTTGACTGGAGGAAGGTACACCTGGTGTAAGTGTCTGGGGAACAAAAGCTACATAGATGAGTGCTGGTTTAACTCCAGTCTCTTCCTCTATTTTGAGCAGGATATCACGAGTCTGTCCCAGGGTTTTAAGCGGGGTGTCGGTAGGTAGATCTAAATATTGCTGAAATTGCAGAGTGAAGCGCTTCTCAAATGCAGAAACAGATTGAGATGCAGGTTCAGCTAAAGCTGAAGATGAGTCTGTCGTGGATTGTTCATTGCTAGCTTCAACAGAGGTAGTATTGTCTATTTTAACAGAGGTAGTATTGTCTATTTCAACGGAGCTAGTGTTGTCTGTTTCAACAGGAATAGTATTACCCGTATCTATTAGATTAATGCTTGTGTCAACTGAAGTAATAGTCGTATTAACCGGACTAGTATTACTTGTATTAATGGGATTAATGCTTGTGTCAACCTGATTATTGTTTATGTCAACTGGATTAATACCTGTGTCAATCAGAGCCGTACTTGTATCAGTAATTGGATCCGTATCAGTAATTGGATCCGTATCAGTAATTGGATCCGTATCAGTAATTGGATCCGTATCAGTAATTGGATCTGTATCAGTAATTGGATCCGTATCAGTAATTGGATCCGTATCAGTAATTGGATCCGTATCAGTAATTGGATCCGTATCAGTAATTGGATCCGTATTAGTGCCTGTATTTGGTGTTATTATAGGTGCTCCTGCTTGAGTGCCTGGTGGAAGCGCAGTCTGATCGATAATGCCGTTGGTAATACTGCCTCCAGCAGTCAAAGTTACAGCACCTGAATCTCCTGGTCCATTCTCACTAGCATCTATATTACCTATGTTAATGTTGCCAGAGGCATTCAATTCCACTGCACCAGCATTACCCTGTCCTAGATCACTAGTATTTATATTACTGGTAATAATATTGCCACCAGAGGCATTCAATTCCACTGCACCAGCATTACCATTTCCCGTATCGCTAGTGGTTATATTGTTAGTAGTAATGTCACTAGTGGCGGATAATATTACCGGACCAGCATCCCCTTGACCTTGATTAGAAGTGTCGATGTTCCCTACATTGATGCTTCCTGGTAATGAGGTTACTCCAGAAGAGGTAAAGTCTGTTTGTCCCTGAATATTAGGAGTATTCACCAACGTGGACAAACCAGCTCTCAGAATTAGTGCTGGAAAGCTAGTTAAAGTAGTAATATCTGGATCAGAGCCAGTAAGAGTAGTATCTGGTCCTGTAATGGTGATATTCCCTCCATTAATGCTGCCAGTAGACTCTATCTTCAGCGCCACACCAGTATAATCACCAAAGGTGACATCCCCATCTGAACTAATAATTGGGTCAAAATAGCTGACAAAGTTACCAGGACCACCTGCTAAATTAAGAATTGAGAAACTGCCCCCACTGGCAAAGTGAGAATCTCCTGAAATATTGCCATTACTAACTAAGCTGAGGTTAGCCCCACTTTGGAAAGGGGTCTGAGGATGATTTAGTGCCAACAGATCAATATTTTGATTGCCTTGAATATAGAGGTTTCCCTCCGCACTGGCAAGAAACGGATTAGCTAGACTGTCTCGTACTCGCACTGTATCCCGCGCTAACAGATTCAAGTCACCAGTCGTTTGTAGTTGGCTCTCTACCAAAGTAAGATTATGATCAGCTGAGAGGATTGCTGTTTGAGCGATCGCATTGTTGACTACTACATCTCCATCTTCTACTGAAATACCAGAACCAACCAGTTCTATCCGTCCAGCATTATTAACTACAACTGTTGTTGTGGGATTGTTGCCAGTGAGCAACTGCGGTAAGGAAAGGGGAGTTATGAGTGAGGTTGGTAGGGGAATTTCTAGGCTGAGTAGGTGTCCTGGTTGGCTCAGACGTAGCATACTCTCACCAGGAACTGCCTCAACAATAATCTGTCCCCCTATAGCTTCCAAATTACCAGTGCTGATAACAGTGCCACCGACTAAAGTTAAGTTTGCTCCTTGTGTTACAGCCAGTTGAGCAGCGTTGATAATCGCTCCCGGTGTTTGAGAGTTGCTAAAGCTTAAGGCACTGGGTGTTCCTGCCAACGTTACATAGTTATTTACTCCAATGACATTAAACCAATTGTCCCCAAAACCAATACCAGTGGCAGTGGTAGCGGTAAAAGAAGCAGGGACATCCAAGCGAGCATTTGCACCAAACACAATGCCAGCAGGATTCATTAAGAAAAAATTGGAATTGCCTCCTGTAACTCGGAGCAAACCGTTAATTACAGACGGATCACCGCCAGTTATCCGAGATAGAATGTTCTGAATTGCTGGGTTAGAGAGGAAGTTAGCTATCTGGTTAGGTTCTAGACCAAACTGGGAGAAACTGTGGAAAAGATTAGCTCCATCCCCAGAAATTTGACCACCTTGGATTTCAAAGCTCTGTCCATTAGGTGTTACTACTGTCCCAGTTCCATCAGCTGCTGGCACAATAGGTTGTGCTTGTACGAAACTTGGGAAAAAAATAACTACAAAAGCCCAAAGTAAATATTGATTTTTTTTGCCTTTTTCTTTGAACATTGCTAATAGTTTACTGACCAGCAACCACAATCATTTCTGTTATACTAAATCCGATTTAACTACCCTCTTAATCATCATTCTGTATTTTTTTCTACCCTTCTTTTTCAAGGCTAACATTGCCATCTTGCCTCTTGCCACTAAGTTATATATTTTCACTACTACTATGCGATCAGCTTCGCTGCTGTGCTCTGCGCAATCGCAAATTTGACAATTCTTGCTGTAGGAATTTTCCCCACTCTGTTGCGAGAGAGATTTGTGTAAAGGGAACTTTAATTGAAGCAGTAGGTTCTGGAAAGATAAATTCCAAGGCAATTTTATTACCTCTCTCAGGAGGAGTTTCCAGGTTAACTGTCTGATTATCTACCACTAACTGGAGCGATTGAACATCTTTGAGGGAGAAGGTTTCGAGATTTATAGGTCCAGTGCGTGTTGGTTTTCCCCAAGTCAAATCACTGTTTTTTTGACCCAACACTGCATAAATATCATACTTCCCTCGCTCAAACTGCTCTACCCAGCTTTTGTAGGCTTCGAGTTTTTGATATTCGTTCCAACCGGACCAAGCAAGCCAAAAAAAGATTGCTAGCAAGGGTAGCCAGAGTAAACCACGTTCCATCTTAGAGCTTTGCCCCCTCAAAAAATAACTGCTATAACCTAAGGCTTATCTTACTCTCCACGAGTGAGAAGGGAAACAAAAAACTCCGGCTCCCCTCTCCCTTGTATGGGAGAGGGGTTGGGGGTGAGGGTTGTCTAAGATTCGGAAAATTTTGGTGGAAAATCAACAGACTGCCACCAAAGCTCAGGTTCTTCTCCATAAGGAAAAGCTCCGATTGTAGTCTCCGGTGTATTAGGAGCAGCAATGGAGGTAGTGCCGTCAACAGTAGGAGCGCTTGGCAAGTAAAAATTGCCTCGTTTAGCATTAATAAATTGAGGACTAGCTACTAAGGCAGAAGTACCATTTGTGCCATAAATATTCGCATAATTGTCAGGTGCCCATCCGGCATAAATGGGATTGCTAGCACTATTTGCACCAAACACCAGGTTGTGACTGATATCAATGTCTTTTTGCTCAAAAACATCCTCGATATTAGAGCTGTTTTTGAGATAGGAATCACTATAGCCAATTTGAAATCCTGTGTTGTCGCTAAAGATATTGTTCTTGATTTCAATACTTTGGAGATTATCTGAGAATAAATACAATCCACCTGTTATCCAATAAAATTGCTCTCCAGGGTTCGGTGGTCCATAGCCATTGTGATGAACGGTATTATTGTAAATTTTGACATTCTCTCGTAAACCATCATTCCCCCATCTCGAAAATAAAATACCCGTTCCCCAGTTGTCATAAAGCAAATTGTGATGAAACTGGATGTTTTTTGCTGTTGAGCCTCCTTCCACAGATACAGCGAATCCAGATCCTTGGCAATCATGAACTACATTATTGAATACTGCAACATCTTCCAATATTCCGAACCAACTATCTACATAGAGTCCTTGACGCTTCATGTGATGTATATAGTTATGATGCACAGTTCCATATTGACTTTTCTCTTTAATATCAATACCTTCTTTTTGCCCATACTTAATTAAGTTATAAGCAACCTCAAAATTTTCAACACTACCAAGGGAAATAGATTCATGGGGTGCTGCTGAAGAATCATTGGGAAAGTCAGCCATATTAAGATCACTGGCATTAACGACAGTATTACCAATCACTTTCTGATGAGCACTTTTCCAAACTCCAATTCCTGGGCTAAAAGTATTTTCTATTTTATTGTTATAAAGGTCAATATAATTACTGTTTCTCACAGTAATACCTGAGTTGTGAGAATTGATGATTTCTAGATTTCTAACTTGAATGTATTGGACATTTTCTAATTGAAAAGCTCCTTGATCATGAGGGAAAGGAGGCTTCCCCGAAGGAGGAGCTACTGGTATCGCTTTAGCATCAATAATGACAGGCTCTCCAGGAAATGCACTATAAGTAATCCAAGAATCGGCTGTACCAGAATGTTTAGCTTGGATTTGTTGAGTAGGGGTATAAATTCCAGCTCGGATGTAAACGGTTTCACCCGCCTTTAAAACATTAGCTGCATGGTTAACCGTTGCCCAAGGATGTGCAATAGAGCCTTTATTTGTATCACTACCATTAGGTGCAACATAAAAAACCTGACGATGAGTTTCTGCAACAGCTTGTTGCACTCTGAACCACTCACTAGCAATGACCAATAGAAATACAGCCAATACTAGAGTCATAAACAAATAAACTCTTTGTCTAATTATCAAGCTTCTGGAAAATAGCATAGAATTTTTCTACAAGTGTTAGGTGTTAAATTATACTGCGATCTAATATCTTGTATGCTGGCAAGAGGAAACTTTACCAATATAGCAGAATCCTCATTTAGCCTCGAATGAACTGAGAAGATCTTCTGTAAAGGAGCATCAAAATCATCTGGAACAGTAAACTCACCTGCACACAAACCAAATGGTCGCAGTTGCTTACTACTAATAATAGGTCTAAGTTCAGCTATCGGTTGATTAAAACGCATAATTATAGATAGTTTCGCCTGCTTCTACTTGACGTAGGTATTTTAGGGGATTACGTTGTATTTCATCAACAGTTATATTCATCATTCAAATACCTCTAAGAGATCATACTCCCTGGACATCTAGACTTCATTTTCCAAATCATCTATAGTCATTGGAGCCTGAGAACTATGGCGAACGTACAACACATAAACCATAGTATCTTGAACAGTAAATAGTACTCGGTAGATGTTTTTAGACTTTCCGTAGAGCAGTTGTCTTACTTCTTATGAAAAAATTTCATGTTCGACAGCTAAAGCACAGCGTCGAGGTTTTTCCTGTAGAGTTGCAATGGCATTCATTAATCCTCGAAACCAGCGATCAGCAAATTCAGGATTTCGCTCTCGATGCCAGCGATAGGCTTGCTCAATTTGGGCTTCCGCGATTGGGGTAATTTCAACCTGAAATGTCATACTTTTGTTGCATTTGTTCGATAAAATCACCAATCGGGCGTGTTTGTCCAGCATTGACTTCCTCGAAGCCTTGTTGGATTCCTGAGATCGTCTCTAGTTGTTCAATAAGCTGCCGCAGTTTGGTAGAGTCAAGTTTGCTAGGTTCAAGAAAGGTAACAAGAACTTGAGTATCGTTACTTACATCTTGCGGAAGCTCAGTAAGTTCAATTTGTCCATTTTGATAAATACCTTCGACGGTTTTCAGCATTAGTATAGGTTGCCAAGAGGTGAAGAACTATTTCAATTATATTCTAGTGCGATAGCGCAAGCTTGCTCTGCAACTATATCAGCTCCACTGGTGTCGTATCTGATCGCACTCTTTTAATATTAGTATAATGGTATTGAATATCCAGAAATTAAACCTATGTAAAATTTACTTCCTAGCAAGATTGAATTTTGGAGAAATTGAGTTATGCGGACTGTTGATGAAATTTTCAATGAAGCTCTGACTTTACCGAATGCTTCCAGAGTGCTTTTGGTAGAGAAGTTGGTGAAAAGTCTAGATTTTGATGAAGATACAACTCACATTGATGAAACAATTCAAGAACTTTGGATTGAAGAGGCAAAAAAACGTATAGATGAAATCCGAAGCGGTGCAGTAAAAGCCATTCCGGGAGAGGAAGCACTCGCTCGAGTTCGACAATTGTTAGAATCATGAAATATGTTTTTCATCCAGAAGCACTAACCGAATATTCTCAAGCGGTTGAGTTTTATGCCGAACGCAACAAAGAACTAGCACAGGACTTTATTAATTCAGTCGAGAATGCTATTTTTAAAGTTATTGAATTTCCCAGGCGTTGGCCTGTAATAAAGGACACTGTTCGTCGTTGCTTGACTCCAAAATTTTCCTACGCAATTTTGTACGCGATCGAGGAAGATTATATTCTGATTGTCGCTGTCATGCACGCTAGTAGAAAACCCGAATATTGGCAAGAACGAATTAAGTAGATAGCGATCGCATATCTTGTATTCTGGGCGAGGGACAAATCTCCTTCTATCATTATGACTTCACAGCTCAAGCTCTCTCTAAACTATCAAGGGGCTTTGACCGCGATATTAATGATGTTCAAGCTATGTACAAACAGAAACTATTTTCGCTACAAGAATTACTCGATTGTTTTGAATCCATTGAGCCTGAACTAATTCGCTTCCCTTCGCTTGCCCCTGATGCACTGAGAAGAAGGGTTGAAACGTTTATTGAACAGTTTGAAGGGGAAGAAGAAAGATAAATGAACTTGAATCAATTACCAGGAGCAGACCTGATTCTAACTGGACTAGACGATCTTCATAACGGCAAGACTGATACGATTGGGGCTTTATTAGTAGCGATCGCCTCAGAGCGCCTAACCACAGCAGGTTTAGATGTCCCCAAAGAGCATTTAGTTGTAGAGCCAGAACTGCTCTTGTATGCTCAGGTTCAGAGTCAGCGGGATGATGCTTATCCTTACTACAATGCTTTACTCAATAGCCTTAACAGTTTTTGCAATGCGATTGAAAATTATCGTAGATATCTTTTTCACATCTAATTTGCACCAAATTCAATCATCAGTTTCTTGTGGAACAGGCATCTTGCCTGTCAATCCAAAACGCGCGAGCAAGATGCTCGCACTACTCTATTCGATCATTCTGAAATGTCATAATATATGCATATCCAGCAGAATCCTCATTTACCCTCGAATGAACTGAGAATATCTTCTGGTAAAGGAGCATCAAAATCATCTGGAACAGTAAACTCACCTGCACACAAACCAAATGGTCGCAGTTGCTTACTACTAGCAATAGGTCTAAGTTCAGCGATCGGTTGATTAAAGCGCACAATTACAATAGTTTCACCTGCTTCTACTTGACGCAGGTATTTTAGGGGATCACGTTGTATTTCATCCACAGTTATATTCACCATGAACATACTTCATTTTCTAGATCATCTATTGGAGCGACCACACCAATCGAGCGATTTGTTAGACAGTGTTTGACTCTAGTGCAGCGCGGCGGAAATAACCCGTCAGTTAAAAAAGGTAAAAAAGCTTACTTGACACAAGCGTTCTTTCCTTCTGCCTTCTGCCCTCTGCCCTCTGCCTTCTTGCACTAGTTGGCTTTCTTGCTTTGCGCACGCTCAGGGTATTCCGCATATGCACGATCAAAGTATCGTGCTAGTTGAACATCGCGATCGCTGATACGATGTCCTATATCCCATGTGGTCAAGTATATGCGCACTGTCTTCCATAAGTTTTCCCATCGTGGATGATGATTTGCCATATCACACCCTGGTGCAACTTGGTTCATAAATCCAATAGCATTCTGAAATGACCGAAACTTATATTCACGAAACAACTCAATACGAACTTGCTGCGTGTCTTCAGGTAGAGGAGATACTACCTTTGACCAAGCCTTTAGCTCATCCAAGAGAATTGAATCGAGTTTTGCTTCATCGATTGCGTCAGGGCCAACCGGCACGTTTGTAGGATATGGACTTGATGCCTCCTGATAATCTTTGACTTTGGCTGATGTCTTATTAATTTGGGCAGTGAGGAGCTTGATGTCGTGAGCCCAGTAATCCCGTCGCAACTCAATAGCTTGACGAATCGAAAGCGGCGCAAGTTTTTCCGGCAGAACGTTTGCAGGAGGTATGCGACCTCCACGAATCAAAACAGGAATTACTGTCTTGTTTCCATCATTCAGTGCTGTTTCAAGCTCAAGGCGAACCCAATCAGTAGTTTTGTCGATTCTACGTTGTCCCCATTCGTCGCTACCTGCACGTAACCATTCAGGACCAATGACTGCAAGCACGTATCGCGATCCAAGTAGGGCTGACTTAATATGTTCAGGCCAAAGAGCACCGTACTCGATTGACGAGGAATCCATAAAAACATTATTGTTGCCAACGACAGCACGAATTGCTTTCGCGATCAACATTGATTCTGCTGCTGAATCATCTCGACGGTAGTTTATGAAAACAGTTTCACTCATTAAGGCTTCTTTCGTCTAACTATTAATTGCGCCGCAGTTGTGGCTTAACACCCCTATCGATAAATCTTATACCGCATTTGTAATATAGCACTCCAATCCATTGAATGCGTATCAAGCAGAATCCTCATTTGCCCTCAACTAAAAGTCTTACAATGCAAGGGTTACAGCTCACCGTTCGCTCATTTGAAAAGTTAGCTGCTGGATAAATCGAGCAAAAAGCTTTCTGTACAAGGCTTTCAGCCATTTTGCCAGGAAAAAATTGTCTAAGTCCCATCAACACATTTCCGTCCAGACAAATTACTGCATAGAAAATCTACCTGTAAGCAATCCACCGGGAAGGTACTGCCCCTTCTACCCCTGCGTTATCAGCACAGTGCCTCGCTTCTCGGCTTCCGGTGGGTAAAGGAAGATGGAGGAATCGAACCCCTACGACATCGCTGCCGTACCACGGTTTTCAAGACCGCTTGCCGTCCATTCAGCGGCATCTTCCACAGGGTGTCTGACGGGACTCGAACCCGCTAATGACTAGCTTCACAGGCTAGCGTCTCGACCTCTTCGACTTCAGACACCATTTTCGATAATGGAGACTAGGGGAGTTGAACCCCTGTCACGACTGTGCAAGAGTCGTATGTTCCCGTTACACTAAGTCCCCATGTTAGATGTTAGGTGTTAGGTGTTAGGTGTTAGGTTTTAGGTACAAGTTTTAAGATGAACGTAATATCTCGCGAACTGCCATTAAAATTTCTCCTAATTTATTTTTCCCGCTGCCATCTTTACCGCAACCCCAGTAGTAATCATGGGGTGCATTCTCAACAATTAATTCATCACCTGTGGCCAGAAGAATCTCACGAATGTCGGCATTAGTTTTAAACTTCTGCAACACAGCTCGTTGCATAATTTCATCTTTGACTTGTTCCCAATCACTGCGGAGAGGATGGTTGCGATCGCGTCCCATTTTTGCAGCTTCTTTGGGGGTTTTTACTGAGCCGATTTTGTCAAACCAAGGACGATCTGTATCGACAAATTTTTGTGCTTGGAAGTAATGTTCACTGGTTAACCACCACAGCTCATCTAGCTCAAAACCATGTCGGGAAAAGTTGGAGAAACAACCATAGGTTTGTGTACGGGTGCTATAAAAGTAAATTGGCATTGTTTTATATCAATCAATGTTTGGTGGATACTGGGGGGAGTTGAACCCCCATCTTTCAATCTGCCAGATTGACGCTTTACCAGTTAAGCTACAGACCCATTTGTTATGAATTAAGAACATAATCGCCACTATTGTGCCTCACTTTTCAGTTTTCAGTAGATGAAGTGGGTAGCAATACTGCAAGGATTTGCTCCAATTCCTCTCCCCCAGCTCCCCCAGCTCCCTCTGCTCCCCCAGCTTTCTTAAAGTGGGTGGTATAGGAGTCGAACCTATCTAGTGCAGATTAAAAGTCTGCTGCACAGCCGCTATGCCAACCACCCAAATTTGAGTAAGAGGATTTGTGAGTATTAGCGAAGCCGTTGTTAAGCTATTTCTTGCGAACAACTTTGCCGCACCTTCAGCGATCGCAATTTTTCAAAATAAAGAAGTGGATGCTCATTAACGACTTCCCTTCCTGTTCGCTTCATTCCTAGCTTCTCAAGCACTCGCACAGACGTAATGTTAGGTTTATCCACATCTGCCATCACTTTGGGAAGAGCAAGTTTTTCTAAGGCATAACTCAACACGGCGCTAGTAGCTTCCGTTGCGTAGCCATATCCCCAGTAATCGGGATGAACTCCGTAGATTAAACTGGGAATTCCTTCTTCTGAATCCAAGAATCCGGTGAAGCCAACAAGATAATCAATATTGCGTTTAAAGATTAACCAGAGTCCGTATCCATACTTTTCAAAATTTATCAGACTATCTTCAACAAATGATTGTGCCTCGTCTGGCGAGATTATTCGGTTATCAAATAGGAAATACCTAATTTGGTCATTTGTCCAGAGTCTGTGGAGAATTTGAGTATCTTTAATTTGAGAAAGTCGAAGCTGTAATCGGATTGTTTCAAGTTCGCAACTCATAGTTTTTATCAATGTCTAGTTTAATGGATGGGAATGGCAGGAATTGAACCCGCAACCAAGTGATTAAGAGTCACCAGCTCTGCCAATTGAGCTACATTCCCATATCAAATCCCTTATCTAGAAGATGAATTAATTAATAAGCCCGCAACGCATCTAATTTGCACAAAATTCAATCATCAGCTTCTTGTGGAACAGGCATCTTGCCTGTCTCTTGTGGAACAGGCATCTTGCCTGTCTCCGAAACGTGCTGCACCAATATTTTGACAGCCTTGTGCGATCGCACATCCAAACAACAGCGTGCAAGTTATCAGAGCAATAGCGTTCATCACTCAGAAGGAACTCCGCCGATGAGTTACCACACACTCTTTAAAGGATGGCTACCTCTAAGCCAACCTATCGGGTTCTTTGCGCCTCCCTTGCTTCACGCCCCCCGCATTGCTGCGACGGTACTCTTCCTCTCGTACTATGTATGTAAGCTCTAAAGATTAGGTCACGCTGTATTGTGCGCAATCGCAAAACAGATAGTTAGGTTTATTAATCTCAGAAGAAAGCAACCTCCTTGTTGAATTGTATCAAGCACCCCCACCAGGATTCCAACCTGGGACACTCGCCTTAGAAGGGCGCTGCTCTATGCGCTGAGCTATAGGGGCAGGAATTGGTAGTCCTGACAGGGATTGAACCTGCGACATCCTCTTTGTAAGAGAGGCGCTCTCCCGGCTGAGCTACAGGACTACGTAAAGCGGATGGCGAGACTCGAACTCGCGCACTGAAATTGGCATACTCAGATGCTACCTACTACATCACACCCGCAGATTCAAAGCGGATAACGGGACTCGAACCCGTATCAAAAGGTTGGAAGCCTCACATGCTAGCCATTGCACCATATCCGCATCTTTAAAATCTGAAACTGCTTTTTAAGCATTTTCGAGAAATCGACTCTGGAATTCTCTCAATATCCTTTCTTGTTTGGTTGAGTCAAGTACAGAAAATAATACTTTTTTGAATCTTCCTGAAAATTGTAAAGACAAGAAAAATAATTGGTAAGAGAACCAGAGTAACGACAGAAAAATAATTCCTGCTGCGGCAACGGCCGCTAGTAGTTTGGTAGCGATCCTTTTGCTGCGCCAGAAGTAGATTAAGCAAAGATAAAGCAGGTACAAGGCTAAGCCCAGTGCGATCGCGGAGAAAGGATAACCAAACACGGTAATATTTTATGACATCAAATTTGCTCCTTATCTGTTGAAATTAACACAAGCAGGTGGCGAGATTTGCACTCGCAAGAAGGCTTTACAAGAGCCCTATGTTGCTAGTTACATCACACCTGCATCGAACCTATCTAGGACTTACGCACCGTAACGGAATTATGTCATCCTGAGCGATAGCGAAGGATCTCCAAACGCCCCAGATGCTTCACTAGCACCTCAGCATGACAGTTGAGTGCGTAAGTCCTACTATCGTTAGAAATTCTCAATCACTACTTCCTATCAACTCAGTTGACGCTTGCCTTGGCTTGCAACTAAAATGGCTTTCTAAGCGGAGGTAATTTCAACACTTGAAGCTAATACTTGTAGCTCCTAGTTCACAACTATTTGCAGCTTTTCAACAACATTTCAGCTATTTGCCCAACATTGAAATAGTTAATAACTATTTCGAGTGGTTGCCGGAGTTTGACTGTTTAGTTAGCCCTGCTAATTCATTTGGTATGATGGATGGTGGCATGGATGCAGCAATCATTAGGTTTTTTGGTCACTCCCTGATGAGCAAAGTTCAGCAGTACATCCTGAAAGAGTTTCTGGGTGAACAGCCTGTCGGTACATCATTTATTGTGGAAACGGGTCATTCAAAACACCCTTTTCTGGCTCACACACCTACGATGCGAGTGCCAATGTCCATTGCTGGTACTGACATTCCCTATGTGGCAATGTGGGCAATGCTTCTCGCTGTTCGGCGATACAATCAATTTTGCGATCGCAAAATTGATAGCGTTGCTTGTCCTGGATTAGGTACAGGAATAGGAAGAGTTCCCTACCCCGAAGCTGCTCGACAGATGGCATTAGCTTATGACAACTTCCTGCATCCACCCAAGTTTCTCAATTGCATCGTTGCTGCGGAACGACAACTTCAAATTTGGGAGGGAGGAAGTTCAAGCTTTGCCTAAGCAGTGAGTAGCAGCTTACTCTGGAGCAGGCGACAGGATTTGAACCTGCATCAAGAGGTTACGACGCTCCCATGCTAGCCATTGCACCACACCTGCATTTGGTGACGGGGGCAGGAGTTGCACCTGCTGATGTTCAGGTTATGAGCCTGACAAGCCACTCTTGCTTCATCCCCGCATCGCACCAATACCCCTGACTGGACTTGAACCAGTAACCTCCTCGTTCTAAGCAAGGCACCTCTTCCGATTGGGCTACAGGGGCGAAAGTTATTTGTCATTAGTTGTTTGTTGTTTGTTGTTTGTTGTTTGTACTAAGAAATCAAATAACAAATAACAAACTATCTCTCCCATCCCATAGAATGACTTCTAGCCGCTTTCGTAACTTTTATCCTTGGCGATGAACCTTTACCCGTTTACTGGGGTTTTGCTTTTTGATCCAAGACAGGAATTTCTGCATTTGAGGCTCATTCCTCAATTTTTCCAAGGTGTTAAGTTCTCTAGCGAGATGCTTGTTATCAAATAAGACAAGTGTATCTGTCGATGACAAGCTGAGCAGATATTGATGGTAGCTGACCAGGATCAGCTTTCTTTCGGTTTGGTACTTTGAACCGTCTTGGAATTCAAGTTGATTTTGTTTAGTCCATGGAGGTTTCTGAATGCCGTTTTACACCATTTTTCTATTGCTTTATCGCTGACATAATTGAGAAGTTGGTTTTATCCAGACAAGTGCGCTCAACTTTTCTGGATGTATTTCTCAGCCTTGCTGGAACAGTCTTGAGCTGAGTCAGGGTTAGAAGCTTGTTGCAACAATTATTATGATTCACTCGATTTAAATTAATTACTCTTTTGTTTAAGGGGTGTTTGAGTGAATCTTTTAGCGATGCTTTAACACTTGCTCTTTACTTTGACTTTAGGGCCCTCTTTAACTTGCTTGTCTAAGTACGCTTTAGAGTAAGCGTAAGTTTCATTTGACTGTGACGGGACAAAGAAAGCGCAGATTTTCTGCTGTTGTCTGTCCAGTTACCGTTAACGTGATCGACATGTAGAATTATTTCGAGCCAACCAGTACAAAACCAGACTGTATATTCTCTTCCAGATTCAACTAAAGTACTCCCGAGAATATATGCAGTCAACTTTTGAACCTGCACTAAAATTTCTTGCCAAGATTTTTTTTTGCCTCCTTTTTGGTTAGCTCTTCTTCCCAAGTGTGATGTATCTATTCCAAAATCTTTTATCTTTTTAGATACATAGGTATGGGTACTTCCTGATATAGGCCCCAACTTCCTTACAACATCTGCAACACAGGCAGAGCTATAGAAGTTCCTTGGTATATTTCATTCTCGCTGAGTAGTGAGCACGTTACCCTCCTAATTGGAATATTTTTAAATAAAATTGAATGACGTGTTCCACTTTTACTCTTAAGCTTGGTTGATAACCCAAGTACCCCTGACAGGAGTCGAACCTGCAAAACACTCGATCTGAACAGCGACGGTTTCCAATTACGTCACAGGGGCATATCGGGATGGCAGGATTTGAACCTGCGACCATCAGCTCCCAAAGCTGCCGCGCTACCAAGCTGCGCCACATCCCGAAGCATACTCCTGGTGGGAGTCGAACCCACAAAAATAAAGAACAGATTTTAAGTCTGCCGCGTCTGCCAATTCCGCCACAGGAGCTAGTTTTGGTACTCCCGGTGAGACTCGAACTCACACATTGACTGTTTTTGAGACAGCCGCCTCTTCCAATTGGGCTACAGGAGCATGATTTATTTGGCTGCCCCGCCAGGTTTTGAACCTAGACCGTCTGAGTCAAAGTCAGATATGCTGCCAGTTACACCACAGGGCAATAATTGGATGCCGGGAGTTGGGCTTGAACCTGTACCTCTCCATGACTTCAGAGTCACGGTGACTTGCCTATTCGTCCATCCGGCAACAAGATAAATGGCTGCCCCAGTAGGACTCGAACCTACAACCCCCGCGTTAACAGCGCGTGGCTCTACCATTGAGCTATAGGGCAACGACAGCCCCCCAGGTCAGTATCGAACTGACGACCTCTGGTTTTTCAGACCAGCGCTCTCACCAAACTGAGCTACCGGGGGAAACAGGCGGTACAGGAGTTGAACCTGTAACCTTTGGTTTTGGAGACCACTGCTCTAGCCATTTGAGCTAACCGCCTTGGAGATAAGCGAGAGCGGAGGGACTTGAACCCCCACGTCTTCAGGTTCGTAGCCTGATGTGTTATCCAGTTACACCACACTCTCACAGTGGGCCGGGCAGGATTCGCACCTGCAATGTGTAGAAACGACGGTTTTACAGACCGCTGCCCACCCTAATAGGCGAGCCGACCCAGATAATGTGTAGTACAATTTAGGTAAGGTACTACATGACGGAGAGGACAGGACTCGAACCTGCAATGGGTGACCCCACGCTTCCTTAGCAGGGAAGTGCCTTACCATTCGACCACCTCTCCTTAATAGCTGCCGTGTATACATAAATTGTTGCTACGTATACCGACAGACAATCTAGCCCCCTAAATCCCCCAATGCTGTGGGACTTTGAGGTTCGGTCCCCCCCAAATTTGGGGGGTTAGGGGGGCAAAATGCTTCTGTAGCAGACGTTGAGCTAAAGATGTGTATACACAGTAGCATCAGTAGTGCCGACGGGACTTGAACCCGCAATCACCTGTTTGAAAGACAAGCGGCTTAACCGATTTGCCTACGGCACTATGCAAGTTACAGGAAATGGTATGTTACATTTACTTCAGCTTTGATTGGAAGACTGAAATATTGGCAGTTCACCATCCCTACATTTGGTGGCAGCGGCGGGACTTGAACCCGCATAGACCAGCTTATGAGGCTGGGGCTTTACCCTTAAGCTACGCTGCTATTTACTAATATTGGGAGTCCCGACGAGAATTGAACTCGCATCTCCAGCTTGAGAGGCTGACGGCTTAAACCATTCGCCCACGGGACTAAGAAGAATTTGGGTGAAAGTAATTTTCACCCTGGGATAACTACTGAACGAGGCTGACGGGACTCGAACCCGCAACTCCCCGCTAGACAGGCGAGTGCTCTAGCCATTGAGCTACAGCCCCAGGAAGTCAGCAGTTTATCCACTGAACTTTGGATGGATTGGTGGTTTGCCCTGTGGGGAATTAGCCAAGGGGCTTATCCCCCATCAAGACTAAACACTGTTTTATCCAAAGGTTAATTAAAGGTGTATTACATATTCAGTTATCAAGGTTCGGTTTGAGCGCCTAGGAACTCCTCAAGTATTCTTAGAAAAAGGGTTTTTAGTGAGGAAGACAACGAAATTCAGCATGTTTCCAAAAGTAACCGGTTTTTTTGACCGAATCTCTAGTGGTGAGCTGCTTTTCGGCTCTTTCCTGTTCGCTCTGTATTTATGCTACAAACATACTACAAATATTGTCAAGGGTTTGGGCAAACTTTTTTTTGATTAGTCATTTTGCTATTGGAAAATACTTGAGGTATGAGGGTGTGGAGAGAGATGATAGTGAAGCATCTGGGCCGTCTGTAGATCCTTCGCTATCAACTTGAATCCCTATCAGGGATTTATACCAATAGGATACTCCCTTGCTCTACAGCTCCTAAAGCTTTGAGAGTTGTAATCATTACTTTAGTTATTCCTTTAACCCCTGTGATATTCATGCCATCATAGGGCTTGTCAGTTATCAGGGTATTCCAGCATTCTCCTGTAACCACATCGGAGATTTTAATTACCTGATCATGACTGCCACTGATTAAGATACTGCCATTACTGCTGAAGCTAACAGACCAAACTTGGCTGGTATGCTCTGAGAGAATATTAAGACATTCCCCAGTATCAACATCCCACAACCGCACTATTTGCTCATCACTACTACTGACTAGAGGTTGACCCTTGGCACTAAAGCTGACAGCATGGAGTCGCTCAGTTTGACAAGACCAGCTTTTCTGGCATTTTCCTGTGCTCACCTCCCACAGTTTCACCGTTTGGTCATAGCTAGCAGTTGCTAAGAGTTGACCATCAGCCCTAAAAGCGAGACTGTGAACTCGGTCAGTATGTCCTTGTAAGATTTTTAGACATTCACCTGTCTCAATATTCCAGAGCCTGACTGTCGAGTCATAGCTGCCAGTGGCTAAGATGGAACCATTGGGACTAAAAGCCACTGACCAAACCCAATCCTGGTGACCCGAAAAAGCTTTGAGACATCGACCCTTACTCACATCCCAAAGCCTCACAATTTGGTCATCGCTGCTAATAGCAATCGGTTGTTCCTCTAGGTTGTCTCCTTCAGAACTATTGACTAATGATTTAGATTGCTCAACAAAGGCAATCCCTGAGATCCAGTTACTGTTACTGAGCAAAGTGCGGCGCAAGCACTCACCAGTACTCACATCCCATAGTTTAACGGTTTGGTCATTGCCGCTGCTAGCTAGGGTGCGACTATCAGAACTGAAAGTAACAGCACGCACTCCCTCGGCATGAGTTTGAAGGATGTGCAAACATCGCCCAGAACTGACTTGCCATAACCTCACAGTCTGGTCATCACTACCACTACCCAAGACAGTACCATCATTACTGAAGCAGATACAGTTGACTCGCTCAGTATGTCCTAACCAAGTATGTAGGCATTCCCCATTATTCACATCCCACAATCTGAGAGTTTGGTCATCACTACCACTAGCAAGGGTTGTACCATCAGGGCTGAACGCTAAGGAACTTCCAAAAAATAAAACATCCCACAAAAAGAATGATAATCATTGTCAGGCGGATAGGAAGGGGCAGCCTTGGCTGCCCCTTCCTATCCCCTCATCTAGGGCTTGCTGCATAGCCTTGTGGAAGCCATACCAGACATGGCTTTCAAGTAATTTTTTTGCTTGAAGAGTGCTTGCGATCGCAAGCACAAAACAGCGACACATTTTGATTTTTATTTGCGTAATATTCACGCAAATATTACACAAATACTTTGCACTTCTCTCCACCAGTATAATTGCGGCATAAAACTATTGTAACAAGCTTGAAAACTACGTGGCGACACAATTTATGTCAATAAACCACTTACCTAAATTTGGGAAATCTTCATTGGCACAATGAGTGAGGTGGATAGTAAGCCAAACGTATATTGAGTTGATATTGCTGAGCAAACTCGACGATACGTTTTATGAATTGAGTACGACGGGAACTATTTTCTGCTCCATTATCTTGGTTAATAACCAGTGTCTTAATCTGGGTAAACCGCCCACTTTCTCGCTCCCAAAAATCGGCTATTACATCAACTATAAAGTCACTAGTAACTTTCGATTCTGTGAAGTACAAAAATAATTCATCTAATTCTGGAAGAAAGATGCCGTAAGGCGTTACAGTTGTTTTTGGGTTATAATCATGGTCTTCAGCCGAGGTTGGAATTCAGTTTTTTCCACCACGAGCAAATGAACCTATTTTTACGCGAGCTTTGGCATCTAGACTAAGGCGTAAAATACTTGGGTCGTCTTGTGCCTCTTGATTAATTATTGCTAGTTGTGAGAAGATGGCATCAGTTTCCGGAATTTTTTTTGAGGTTGAACTTTTGCCACCCGTCTCAGACGATAGCCCAACTCATTTAACTTGAGACGAATCGTTTCTACAGTTGGTAACTCTTCGGAGCTATAACCACATTTTGATATTAATTGCTTTCTTACTTCAGCTGCACTCAGGCGTGTATATAATCTTTGACTTTTAAAACTGGGGTCTGTTTGAGATTGAGAATCAACTAATTTTTTCAGATCTGATAAAAGATTTGGTAAATTTTCTTCAATTTTCTTTCTACCTTTAGCTCGATAATTCTCTACGCAAGTGATACCAGTTTTTACTTCTTTTATTCCTTTCCGAATCGTTTCTCGATTCCATCCCAATTCTCGTTCAGCTAGTCGCTGTCCTCCATAACCTAATCCCAAAACTGTTTGTGCTATAAATTTACGCTTAGCTGCACCTTTTAATTGAACAGCCGTTGGCTGCCCCTTCCTATCCGCATGACAATAATTATCATTCTTTTTATGGGATGTTTTATTTTTTGGAAGTCCCTTACCCCTAGTTTTAAGCTTGCCGGTCCAGTGGGCAAATTGAAGATCTTCAACTATTGGACTGATCAATGTATGACAGCTTCAAGAGAGGGTTCAGTTTGCTTGGGCAGTGTTGACCAAGCACTGATAGAGGAAATCAGGAATTTGTAGAGTAATTACTCACTTCCCCTTGATTTTCTGCCTCACCGACCCTAAACTAAAACTAGCACGCAATATAAAAAACAAAAAAATGAACAAAAAAACCCACGTCGGCAGCACAGAAGCATCCTTTATGCTTGGCATCTCTGAAGCCAGAGTCCGCCGCCTTCTAAGTCAAGGGCGAATCAAAGGTGCCACCAAGCAAGGTCGGGTCTGGATGATTCCTCTATATAAACGAGGAATGCCTGTAGTTATAGCCGGACGCCGAGGCCCGAAAGGCACTTGGTACAAGCGCCCTAGACAAGTGGAAACCTGCGTCGTTATTAACCGTAAAACCATTGCCAATAATGCCAAGAATAATCAAAACGAGCCGCCGATTGTGGTAAAGCAAGGCAAACATAGCCATCAATGCCATCAATTAGACATCAAAGGCCCCTGCCGCCTGGTCTATACGCCCTACAGTCCAGGACCCTGCAATGCTCGCTTGTGGATTGAAGCCGCTGCCCATGTACCCATGGTTAGAAGAAGTTTTTAGCGAAAGAAGAGAATCAGCGATCGCACGAATTCAAATCTTTGGTTTTCCAGAGAGACAAGCAGTTGGAGTCTGGACTGATGGAATAATCACCTCGCTTGCAAAACCTGTGCAGCAGTCAGCTCCAGTTCAGGAAAAGTCGGAGAAACAATCTGCTGATTACCAGTGAATTCAGTCGCCTGATAGCTCCCATTTACCAACAGCAGTAGAGTTACTAGCTGTGCTTGAGGGTCAACAATCCAGTATTCAGCAATGCCGAGCTGCTCATACTCTGCTTTCTTTTCTATATAGTCACGTCGGTAGTTCTCATCAAGTTGGTTTCTGTAGGGGCTGACTACCTCAACCGCTACCAATGAAGGAACACTTAACACCGCGCTACTAGCTTTATTCCGCAATATCTGCCATTGTTCACCTTCGATAACGGCAACATCTGGAAGCCTAGCAGTTCCTAATCCTGTTTGTACTCCGACATCACTGAAAGCGGCGGGAAGCCTATTCCTTTAGAGATAGGAGGGATAGCCGCCCGCCGCTTGGTTGTTTGTTATTTGTTATTTGTTTTTTGTACAAAAAACCCAGAATGCAGTGGGCTGGCTGATGGCATCTCTACTAGCTCCCCATCCCATAGTTCATAGCGGTTATCTGTACCGTCTTCATATTCGAGATATTGTTCAAAGGTCAGTTTTACTGGTGTGTAAGTCATTTACTTTCTCCCTTGTCTCTCCTATCAACCGTTGCTTCGATTTACTCGAGACTGAGCCACTCTCATACTCAGAATAATCACTGGTACAATTCCCACAGCAACAATTGCTAGTGCTGCTCCCGCTGCTTCCGCTAGTCGCTCATCGGCAGCTAGATTGTATACTCTTACTGCTAGGGTATCAAAATTAAATGGTCGAATAATCAGGGTTGCAGGTAGCTCTTTCATGACATCAACAAATACCAGCATTGCTGCTGTCAACAAGCTACCCCACATAATTGGTACATGTACTTTAACAAGAGTACTAGTTGGTCCTTGACCAAGGGAACGAGCAGCATCATCAAGACTTGGTCTGATTTTGCCTAAACTTGCTTCAATTGTATTGAAAGAGACAGCAAGAAAACGTACTAAGTAAGCAAACACTAAAGCCGTGATTGTGCCACTCAGGAGTAAACCAGTGGATATGCCAAAGGTGCTACGCATCCAAGCATCGATCGCATTATCTAGTCTACCAATAGGAATGAGGATACCCACTGCAATCACTGAACCTGGAATTGCATAACCCATTGAGGCAATGCGGACGGCGAAGCGCATTAAGATTTTAGGATATAGCCGTAATCCATAAGCCATAATCAAGGCAATTATTACTCCCAATACGGCAGTAATTACCGCAAGGATGAAACTGTTTCTGGCAAAACCCCAAAAGCGTTCATCAAAGGTGATAGTAGCATTTTTGATAGTCATCTCCAGCAGGATTGCCGCTGGTAGCAGAAAACCCAGAAACAGGGGTACGAAACAAGCTAACCAAGCACCTAAAGCTTGTATAAATCCTAGTTGATAGCTAGACATTTGGCGTTGTGTCCCCGTGTTTTGGTAATATCGTGCCTGCCGTCTTGACCAACGCTCAAGTAAAATTAGCCAGAGAATGAATAATAATAGAAAAGCTGCCAGCTGAGCTGCTCCTGCTCTCTCACCCAAACCAAACCAAGTCCTATAGATCCCAGTGGTGAAGGTTTCTACGCCAAAATACTGTACTGTGCCGAAGTCGTTGAGGGTTTCCATCAGGACAAGAGATAAACCAGCAACAATTGCAGGCCTTGCCAACGGTAAAGCAACGGTGAAAAAACTACGCCAGGGACCACAACCAAGACTACGGCTAGCTTCTAAAGTACACCCCGACTGCTCTAAAAAGGCAACACGAGCTAGTAAATAAACGTAGGGATATAGTACCAGGATCAACATTGCGATCGCGCCACCAATGGAGCGGATATTCGGAAACCAGTAGTCCCCATAACCCCAGCCAAATAGCTCACGAAGCTCTGTCTGTACTCTACCTGCAAAGTCCAAAAAGTCAGTGTAGGTGTAAGCAAGTACATAAGCCGGAGCAGCTAGGGGTAGCAATAGTGCCCATTCAAACAGACGAGAACCCCAAAAAGAGCACATAGTTACCAGCCATGCTGTACCGACACCAATTACCAACACACCACAACCAACACCAATCATCAACAAGAATGAGTTGGTAATATAACGCCACAAGACAGTCTGAGCCAGATGCTCCCAAATATCCCCAGAGTCAACAAATACATTACTCAAAACAAATAGCACTGGCGTCGCTACTAAAAAAGCGATCGCTATCACTAAAGCTGTCCAACCATTGAGAAGCCCTGAAAGCAATAATTTCTGATGTGGTGACTGCACAAGAGTGGTTGGTGCATCTTTGGCTGGTTTTTCCATGAATATGTAGCCTACTATTTGAGACGAGGGCAGTCTTTATTGATAAGCAATAGCATTAATTTACCAGAAGTTGATGATATAACTTCCCAGTAAAAGTGACTGTTGCCTGTTACTTTATTTTTTCAGAGCAACTCCACTCGCAGCGATTGTCACCCGCGACGAATGGAAGAAACTTTTGTATAATCCTCTTCGCTGCTCCCTGCTCCCTCACTATCGAAGGAGTGTTTCTTGAAAAATTAGCCATTAGCCATTAGCTTTGAGCGTGTTTCTTCAGAGACAATCGAGATAACAACTGACAACTAGCAGCAGACAACTTAAACTTGTGATTGGTAAAGACAGAAGGAAAGAGGGTTATTTATGGACGCTGCGGCACTCTGGCAACGCTACCAAGACTGGCTTTATTACCACGAAGGTTTGGGATTTTACCTCGATGTCAGCCGTATGAGGTTTGATAATACTTTTGTCGAGGGTATAAAACCAAAGTTTGAGCAAGCATTTCAGGAGATGGAAGCCTTGGAGGGAGGAGCCATTGCTAATCCTGATGAGAACCGTATGGTTGGCCACTACTGGTTACGAACCCCTGATTTGACACCAAACCCTCAACTTCAAGCAGAAATCCTCAATACCCTAGAACAGATTGAAGGCTTTACTGAAAAAGTTCATAGTGGTGCTATCCTCGCTCCTGGAGGTTCCAAATTTACCGATGTTCTTTCCATCGGGATTGGAGGTTCTGCCCTTGGCCCTCAATTTGTTGCTGAGGCTCTTGCGCCAATCTTCCCCCCCTTAGCAATTCACTTTATTGACAATACAGATCCCGCTGGTATTGATGCTGTAATTGCCAGAATACAAAACCGACTCTCTACCACCTTAGTATTAGTAATCTCCAAGTCTGGGGGTACACCGGAAACTCGCAATGGCATGGTTGAAGCGAAAAAAGCTTATCAGTCCCAGAATTTGGAATTTGGTCCTCATGCAGTAGCCATCACAGGCAAAGACAGCAAGCTGGATCAACTTGCTAAATCTGAAGGTTGGCTGACAACATTTCCTATGTATGACTGGATTGGAGGGCGCACCTCGGAGATGTCAGCGGTGGGACTGCTCCCAGCAGCTTTACAAGGCATTAATATCCAAGATATGCTTGCCGGTGCTAAGGAGATGGACACCGCTACCCGAATACCTAAGATTAAAGAAAATCCCGCTGCTTTACTTGCCCTATCCTGGTATTTTGCCGGGAACGGCAAAGGGGAAAAAGATATGGTGGTGTTACCCTACAAAGATAGTCTGTTACTCTTTTCTCGCTACTTGCAGCAGTTGGTAATGGAATCTCTGGGTAAAGAGAAAGACCTAGATGGCAATACAGTTTACCAGGGGATTGCTGTCTATGGAAATAAAGGCACAACCGACCAACACGCCTATGTACAGCAGTTGCGGGAAGGAGTACCCAACTTCTTCGCAACCTTCATTGAAGTCTTAGAAGATCGTCAGGGAGCTTCCCCAGAAGTCGAACCAGGGGTAACTTCAGGAGACTATCTATCAGGTTTGTTGCAAGGAACTCAGCAAGCTTTGTACGAAAATCAGCGAGATTCCATCACTGTGACAATTCCTCAAGTTAATTCCCGGACAGTGGGAGCATTGATTGCTTTGTATGAGCGTGCTGTTGGTTTTTATGGCTTTCTAGTAAATATCAATGCTTACCACCAACCAGGAGTGGAAGCTGGTAAGAAAGCAGCTGCAGCCATCCTGGATTTGCAGCAAAAGGTGATCCAAGTGCTAAAGCAGGAAGATGCACCGATATCTCTGTCAGTATTAGCTCAAAAAGCTGAGGCATCTGACAAAGTCGAAGCAATTTACAAAATCCTACGTCACCTTCATACAAATCAACGGAGTGTCCTTCTAGAAGGAAATTTGGGACAACCAAGTAATTTGCTGGTTTCTAGCATTTGACACAAAATTCTGTAATCCCCAATCCCACTAGTGGTTATTCCTCTAGTCCTAACTGCGTTGTTAGCCTAGCGGTGCTTCAGCGCAGAAGGGAAAGTTTGCATGTGATAGGTTTAGTTTTGATATGGGACAATAGAAATATAGGGCGATAAGCGAATTTACTTTTTCCTTAACCCTTTTACCTTAGCTGAATATTTAAACGGTACTGTAGGGCATACAGAATCCGGAGCCAAAAGCTCGAAAGCGCAGGGAGAAACTGACCTCTGGCTCAAGAACGGAGACGCTCTGGTTCTAAGTCGGCTCGATGAACTGCGAACCAAGAACTCTTGGGAATCCCCCGCTATACCTCGTAACGAGGTATAGCGGAGGGAGGATGTCAATCCCCTGATACTAAATTGCAGTCTAAACTGTAATTATCACATTAGGAAACAAGAGGAGAATTATCTCACTTCCAAGATTACGCTTGTGAGTGCAAATTGGTATCATACCCTCATCCCAAAGACAAACAGATAAAGTTCCTGTTAAGTGGATTGGTGGGCTAGTTTGACCTAGCCTAGGAATAGGTTATCTTTATATCTTATTACTCCATGCCCTTGATCATCCTAGTTGCAGATGACAATTTAGGTACCCGTCTCTCTGTCAGTGATTACTTAGAGATGGCAGGCTACTCAGTGATCGCGGCTGAGGATGGTCAACAAGCACTCTCGATGCTCGAAACTTACCATCCTCACATGATTGTCACAGATATCAATATGCCTCGAATGGATGGGTACGAGTTGGTGCGGCAAGTTCGTCAGAAACCAGCGTTTCGCTTGTTACCAGTGGTCTTTTTAACTGAGCGCGGTAGTATGAAAGAGCGGATTCGTGGCTATCAGTTAGGGTGTGACTTGTATCTGCCAAAACCTTTTGAGATGGAAGAGTTAGGTGCGGTTATTCGCAATCTCCTAGAACGAGCAACGATGATACAAGCAGAGTTACGCTTCTCCTCAACTAAACCAGCTCAAGGGATACCAGAAAAATCAACTAAGACATCTCAAGAGCAAACATCGGCATCAACTCCAATTAAAAGTATAAACAATGGACAGCAAGAGGCGAGTGCTCCCAAAATTAATAATTTCCATCTAACTAATCGTGAACAGGAAGTTTTGGATTTACTGACTACAGGCCAATCCAATGTCGAAATTGGCAGCACCCTTCACCTCAGTCATCGGACAATAGAAAAGTACGTCAGTAATCTCCTGAGAAAAACGGACACCAGTAAAAGAGCTGAACTTGTTCGGTTTGCCTTGGAGAATCATTTAGTAGAATAACAGCTTAAAGACTAAAGGGATCAGAATTGATTCTCCTTTGTTTACCTCTTCCCTTTGAACAGTTCTTTTTGTGATGAATTTACCCTATTTCTTGTCAACAAAAGAACCCAAGGTTTGTTAGCACTTGGGTTCAAAAAGATGTCCTTTCAAGCATCTGAAAATACAAAGGTGTGAGAAGCATTAATACTAAAAACTTGTTTAGTCAATTTAAAATGTCTCTCTAAAATTATCTCTGATATAGGTTAAGTAATGCTTATGTCATGTTTAAGTTTTTCCTGAAATACTCTCGATGCTAGCTCGAACAATATTTGGAGGTAATACCCCTCTTCTGTCACTTTCCGAAATTCTGACGAGATTCCGTCATTACAGCCAACGATACCTAACGAGAGAATCAGGGTTTGACCCCTATTTTTCGGAGTCTGACAGAAGAGGGGTATAAGTAGGGCTTGCTGAAAAAGTTAGAAAAAACAGGGGGTGGGAAATGAACTAGACGGTCGCTTTGCCCAAATCATAAGCCCTACTTGAGAAAGAGGATTCTTTTCATAACTGGTGTTAATACTCCTTGGCAAAACGGTAATATTTGGGAAAAATTGACACAAAAAAAGACAGTAAAACTGCCTCAGCAGTTTCAACTAAAATTCATTACCAAAAAGGTCATTGAAATCGAAGTTTCTGAAGTATTAGAAAGTTTAGCCATGACTCGATTCAAGCTGAATCTTCTTTTCGCCTGTCCAAATTTTCCCTCAATTTCGTTGCGAATACCCTCGTCTTCTTGAGCCTGTTTTTTTACTTCTGGACTTACCTTTACCGGAGGTCTTCCTAAAGGGACTCCACTCAAGCGAATACCTCGTTGTTTACACCAAGCCCGATGGACTCGGGTGCGATAAATTTTATCCGCATGAACTGATTCCGGGTAAACTCCTGTCTGAGCTTTGTAGGATTCAATTTGTGAGATAAAATCTCCACTTTCGTTAAATTTCACTCGATACTAATAAATTCCTGTATTGCCTTTTACTTAAGAGCTCTAGACTGGCTCCCTTCTCGATTAATCTCTCGATATGTCCCAAATTTCGTTTGAGATATTGGAGTTGTTTCTTTACCGCCTTTCTTCTTTGTTTTTGAGATGGTCTTCTCTTTTTGGCAAATTTAAGATACTCAATTCTTGCTATAATGCGGTGAGTTCTTGGTTTTTTATCCAGTTTTACCTTCAGGGAGTTATAGAGGGTATCAATTATTTTTTCGGTTTTCCTCCTGAAGTCTCTCGGCGATCCAAACCTTGATAAGGGACTGCCGGGTAACCCCGACCAAACTCGCAAGTTCATCGATAGCCTCAACGATAGCGGTTGGGAAATCGACATTGACTCTCTTGTGCTTCTCATTGAAACGACGCGCCTGACTCAGATCGAGATCGTCAACGATGTCCTCATTACCTTCATCAAACTTCTTTTCAAAATCACTTACCTTCATAAAGAGCTATCTCCTTATCTCGTGACCTCCGTGCCGAGATGATCCTGATACGGTCGCCTCGGTAGGTGATGACAACAGACCAAAACTTGCCATTGAGCTTTCCGATAACAACATATCGAAGTTCGTCTATTGTCTTGGCTGGAACTTCCAGCAACCGCTCATCTTCCCAAAGAGCCTGAATCTCCTCGAAGTCTATGCCGTGTTTCTCCTTGTTTGTGCTGCTCTTTGCAGAGTCAAACTCAAATTCCATTCTATATATTTATTATACCTTTTTTATACTCTCTATATCCATATCATTTGCAGCGCAAAAAATATAATGTAGAGACGTAGCATTGGGAGCAGGTCAATTTTATAAGAACGCTTGAACTACATTGATGTTTTGCGGGCTTCAGTGGTAGTTAGGCGTTATTTCAGTACATTTGTTCTCTGAATTTAACCTGCTCCCCGTAGCATTTTACGTCTCTACCAACTCAATCGCCTCCAGCAGAACCTCAAAAGAACCTACGTCAAAAAAGAGGACAATATCTCCTTGAAGTTGCAGTTCTTCAATATCAAAACGAGCTTCAGCTAAAAGCACAGTTGCCTGATCATGGTTATTTTTGAAGGGCAATAGGTTCTCAAGACTATCTTCTGTATAGCTGGGAACCGCATATTTCAAAGGTTGGTCTAGTATATTGCTAATTGACCCCATGACACCGTTGAGGAGAATATTGCCAACTTCGCTGAGAGTACCAATCTTGAGAGAATCAAGGTCTGGGCTACCCGGTTCTTCACCAGTAAGAACAGCAACAAGAGTTGCTGCACTCTCAGTGGGGAAGACTAGTTCAGCAGTTCCCACAAATGAGCCGCCGAAGTCTAACTTCACAGTAGAAAGCTGCTCAGAGCCAATACGTTCTCCTAACTCCTTTTGCAACAAATCAGGTGATAATAACTTGACTACAGGAATTTGCAACCGGATGTGAAATTCAATCATTTCATTCAACATTCCAGCTGCCTGACCAACACCAATATTAATTAATTCTTTGAGAGCATCTAATTGGTCAGTTGTTAGGTTCACAGGACTTCTCTCCTATTTGCTACTAAGAGCTTTTTTGATTGCGTCGCAGATTTCCGGTGCTTTAGGTGGTTTACGCAAAACCATAACTGCTCCTAACTCTAAACATTGTTGAGTTACACTTTCCTGAATATCTGCTGATAGTACAATTACCGGAATCTTTGACTCTTGATCACGCAGCTTCTGGAGAACAGCAAAACCATCTACTTCTGGCATTAATAGATCCAACAAAATACACTCAGGAGAATTAGTACTAATCATCTCTAAGCATTCCCGCCCATTAGCAGCTTCGAGAGTTTCATGTTCATCTTGTTTCACTGCTTTCTTGATCATCCGCCGTGAAAAGGCTGCATCGTCTGTAATTAAAATTAAAGCCATATTTTAGGAATATTTTGCTGATTTTTTCTATATCTTCTCATGTCTGAGTTGTCTAGATAAATTAGGAAGTTGCACTTAGTTAGGGGAATCTAAGGTAAAGTAAAAAGTAGCACCGTAGTTAACTGCCGAGACAGCCCAGATTTGCCCTCCGTGGCGGTGAATAATCCGCTGAACTGTTGCCAACCCCACACCAGTACCTACAAATTCAGACTGTGGATGGAGCCGCTGGAAAGGAGTGAATATTTTATCAGCATCACACCCATCAAAGCCTACACCATTGTCGCGCACAAAGTACACTAATTGTTCACTTGTTGCTTGTTCTCCATTCTTGGTTCCCTGGTTTTGGGAAAGAGCTTTTTCCCAACTATTGCTAGGAGACTCAGCAGAGGCATCCGGGGGTGAGGGAAAATGGTGAGTTGCTCCAGACTTAGGCAAGGGATGAGGCTTGCCTCTTGCCCCAGGATGCTTGAGCTTTGACAAAGGATAAGCACCAAACTCAATTCTAGTTATCTGCTGTTTGTTCGTATACTTCCAAGCATTCTCTAACAGGTTATCTAGCACTATTTTGAGGAGAGGTTCAGAGCCTTGAGCTACTATTTGCTCAGCAATCACGAACTCGACTGCTCGTGAAGGTTGCCTCTGTTGCAACCTAGCTACGATCTCTTGCACAATAGCACTCAAATCTATCTGTTCAAATTCTATCTGGCTATATTTCACCACAGATAACTTGAGTAAATCCTGAATTAGGTGGTTCATTTGCCTAATCGCCTGATGCACTAGGTCAATGTAGTGCATCCCTTCCTCATTGAGCCGATCTCCATATTTGATTGCCACTAAGCTATTGAAACAATCAATATTGGTGAGATGGTTACGTAGGTCATGAGAAACTGTATAGCTAAAGGATTCTAGTTCCTTATTGGCAGCCTCTAGTTCCAAGCTTCGCTGTTTGAGGTTTTCTTCAAGTTGCTGGCGTTCAATGGCATAGCGAATGGAGCGCACGAGCACTTCAGTATTAACTTGTCCCTTAACCAGATAATCCTGTGCTCCTTGTCTTACTGCTTGAATCGCCACCTCTTCGTCGTTCATACCAGTTAACACGACAATTGGTAAGCTAGAAGCCTTTTCTTCAATAGCGGCAAGAGTCTTTAGCCCTTTGCTGTCGGGTAACGAAAGGTCTAACAAGATCGCATCAAAGGAATTTGTTTCGAGATATTGACTTGCTACCCCTAACTGTTCAATATGGGTTAGCTCAAATTGATTCATCCGAGCTTGTTGTAACATCTCACGGATGAGAAAAGCATCTCCTGGATTATCTTCTACTAACAGGATGTTAATTTGATGGCCAATCATACTAATTTAATCCCATGATGAGCAAACCCTACAAGTGGACTGACAACGGCAAAATTTTCGCTGCCTAAAGGTCAGCAGTCAAAATCTACTCGTGCTGCTATCTGGAAGTTATCCATTCGCCCAATCAATATTTTTGATTGGTAATTCTTTGAGAATTGTACTACTGGTAAATTATTTCTGCCAAACTGCATTCGTCGCCTAATCATCTCATTGATGTGGTAGTTGCACCCGCTGTAACCAAAATGACTCAATTGATTTGACTGCTTTGTCAAACTCATTTACCTCAAAAGGCTTGGAAATATAGCAACTGGCATATAACCTATAGCTCTTGAGGACGTCTTGTTCAGCTCTTGAGGATGTCAGAACAACAACTGGAAGGTGCTTCAAATCTGGGTCAGCTTTAATTTCCTGCAATACCTCAAAGCCATTCTTATTGGGCAGGTTCAAATCTAATAAAATCAAGTGGGGACGAACTACAGTCGCATAGGAGTTCTCTTGGCGCAGAAAAGCCATTGCCTCTATACCATCAGTCACATGATATAAGGTGTTGGGCATCTGACTGGTACTAAGGGAGTTGGTAATGAGGAAAACATCACCAGGATTGTCTTCAACTAACAAGATGTCAATAGGTTTACTGATTTCGTTATAACTCATCTATAAGTATTACTTAAATGACTCACCAGTTCTGAATAAGGCAGT
Organism: Caldora sp.; assembly: GCA_965222765.1. Lineage (GTDB taxonomy): Bacteria > Cyanobacteriota > Cyanobacteriia > Cyanobacteriales > Coleofasciculaceae > Caldora. The sequence goes on along the minus strand of CBDCVG010000015.1, from coordinate 7,359 downwards.
AGGGAAGCAAGAGAGAAAGTTTTTTACTAGAAGCATAGTCATGATCTTAGATCTAATTGATTACTTCTAATATACAGACTTTAAGGGAACACAAGGAGATTGTAGCTGGTTAGTTATTTTTACTGTGTTGCCCTAGATAGGGAAGAGTGAAGTAGAAAGTTGATCCTTCCCCTAGTGCTGATTCGACCCAAATCTGACCACCGTGATTTTCCACAATTTTCTTACAAATAGCTAGCCCAATACCAGTGCCGGAATACTGATTCCGCGTGTGCAGGCGCTGAAAAATGAGAAATATCCTCTCGGTTTGCTCAGGATTGATGCCAATACCATTATCGCGTATCCAGAACAACCACTTGTCTTGTTGAAGCTTAGCCCCAATATCAATTGCTGGGGGCTGCTGGCTGCGGTACTTGATACCATTGCTAATCAGGTTTTGAAACAGCTGCACCAGTTGAGTCTCATCACCTATTACTGTGGGGAGAGAGCTTTTGTGTAGGTTGGCATTATTCTCTGCTATTTGTACCTGGAGATTGTACAAGGCTTTCTCAAGTACTTCTTCACAGTCTGTTGTCTGGAAAGATCTCTTGCGCGTATTCAGCCGTGAATAACTCAGCAAGTCATTAATTAATGACTGCATCCGGGTTGCTCCATCTACGGCAAAATTAATGATTTTGTCTGCTTGCTCATCCAATTGGTTCGCGTATTTTTGCTCCAAGAGCTTGGTAAAACTAGTCACCATCCTTAATGGCTCCTGCAAGTCATGGGAGGCGACATAGGCAAACTGTTCTAATTCAGCATTGGAGCGTTTTAATTCTGCTTCTATTAGTTGGCGCTGTTTAAGTTCTGTCCGGTAAGCTTGAATACGGTGGGTCACTTCTGTGACATCTTGGATAGCTATCAGGGCATAGAAGCCTTCTCCTTGGGAATTAGGGATAGCGGTAACGGTAGTTTGCTGGATGCGCTGCTGACCATTGGGTAGGATTGAGGGAATGAGAGACTGGTGTAACTGAGAGGAAAAGATAGCTGGCAACCCACTGACAAAGACCTGCCGCAAGCGAATCTGGTATTTAGGTTGATTGATATGGGTAAAATAGATGCTCAAATTCTTACCAACGATTTCAGTCTTGGGGATTTGCGTCCACTCCTCAAGACAATGGCTCCAAAACAGAACGACAAAATCTTCTCGCAGTACACAAAAACCCACTGGAACGTAGTCTAGTACACTGAATTTTTGGGTAATCTGCTCAATCTCATTAATCATTAATCAGCGTTTGTTCATTTGAGATCTAGTTTATTATCGACGTAGCCGAAAACTAGTGGCGCGACACATGACAGTGAAATGGTGCGTTACGGCGCAACGTGCTAACATCCCTCAAAATTGGTACAGACTGTGCGCCTAACGCACCCTACAAGAGCTAACGCCGTGCGCCTAACACTCAACACCTAAATCTGCTTCAAAAAAGATGATAATTTCTCCGGTGATTGAAAGTTCTTCTATGCTGAATTGTGCGTTGGATAATAGTACAGTTGCTTCCGGCTCAAACTTATAAATGAGCAACAGTTTCTCGATGGTATCTTCTAGGTAGGCAGGCACGGAAAAGGTGAGGTTCTGATTGAGCTGATTACTTAATGCTCCGATGACACTGTTGAGGACAATATTACCCACCTCCGTCAGAGCTTCCACTTTGAGCTGAGCAAACTCAGGAGTTCCTGGCTCCTCCTCCGTAAGAGCCACTGTCAGTTCAACCGCACTCTGCTGGGAAAATAATAGCTGGGCTATTCCCGCTAATTCTCCACTGAAGGGAAGATGCGCTGCGCCAACTGGTTCGCTACCAAAGTACCCCTGTAGTTTCTGGGGCAACTCTACAGCTTGTATAATTTCTAACATCGGTACTTGAACGCTAATCGGATAGTCCGTCAGCTCATTCAATCTCTCCGCAGCTTCCCTAACGCCGATGGCAATCAACTGCTCCCAAGTATCATTTTGATTCATCAAGAAAATAGCCAAATCTGCCATGTCGAGGGTTTATATTCATTATTACAGAGCGGGGGAGTGAAGATGGAAATTGATGAGGATGTTAAGGCTTTCCTGGTTGAAAGTTATGAAAATCTTAGTCAGATCGAAGCTGATTTAGTGAGTCTGGAGCAAAATAATTCCGATCCAGAGCTGATGAACCGTATTTACCGCGCTCTTCATACGATCAAAGGTAATAGTGGCTTCCTAGGTCTTGAGCAGTTGCAATTGGTAGCTCATGCTGGAGAAAATTTGCTAAGTCACCTACGCGATCGCCAGATTAGCATTAATCCACAGATCACCAGTGCTTTACTCTTGGTGGTAGATGCTCTACAGCAACTCCTCAACACCCTCGAAGCTACTGGAGAAGAGGGGGATACTGATTATACTAAGCTGCTGGAGAGGCTGGCTCAATTACAACAACTGGAGGAAGCTGAGGGAGCTGAGGAAGCTGAGGGAGCTGAGGAAGCTGCGGAAGTTGGGGGAGCTGAGGGAGCTGAGGAAGCTGTTAGCGTAGCGGAACGAAGTTCGGGAGCTGAGGAAGCTGCGGAAGTTGGGGAAAAAGAAATTAGGGCTTATCCGAGTAGTATTGAGTCCCTTGAGATCTCACCGGAGCTTTCACCTACCCCTCAAGAACAAGGGGAAACTACTAGTGTGGCGTCCCACCCTTCTAGTGTAGTAGATACCTCAATTCGGTTGGATGTCAGTCTGCTGGATAAATTGATGAATCTAGTAGGGGAGCTGGTTTTAAGTCGCAATCAAATTATCGAGTTTGCCAACAAGCAGACAGTCAATAAGCAGATAGATCCTGCTTTTATGGCAGCTTCTCAGCGCTTAAACATTGTCACTTCCGAGTTACAAGAAGGGGTAATGAAAACCCGCTTGCAACCGATTCGCAAAATCTGGAGCAAGTTCCCTAGGGTGGTGCGAGATCTGGCAATTAGCCTGGGCAAGCAAGTGCAATTGGAGATGGAGGGGGAAGATACAGAACTGGATAAGACTCTGATTGAAGCGATCGCTGATCCTTTAACCCATCTAGTACGTAACTGCGTTGATCATGGTATTGAGGCTCCAGGAGTACGCACTGCTGGGGGTAAAACAGCAGCAGGACGGTTGTTTCTGCGAGCTGGACATGAAAGTGGCCATGTGAATATTGAGATTGCTGATGATGGTGCTGGGATTAATGCCGTACGTATTAAGGAATTAGCAGTGCAGCGTGGCATTATTACCCCAGAAAAAGCTAACCGCATGAGCGAGGCTGAGGTCCTCAACCTAATTTTTCTTCCCAGTTTTTCTACCGCTGAGCAAGTAACTAATCTCTCAGGGCGGGGTGTGGGTATGGATGTAGTGCGGACGAATATTGAAAAAATCAGCGGTACTGTCGATGTCCAAAGTAGTTTAGGTAAGGGTACAAGCTTCAAGTTGAAGATTCCCCTAACTTTAGCTATTATCCCAGCCATGATTATCACTAGCGGTGGCGATCGCTACGCCATTCCCCAACTCAATCTATTAGAATTGGTTCGCCTGGAAGGTAATCTGGTACACCGAGGAATCGAAATGGTTCATGGTGCGCCGGTGTATCGTTTGCGGGGTCGTCTCTTACCTTTGGTTTACTTAAACCAAGAATTAAAGCTCAATCAAGAAGACGAATCTGAGTTGTTAGTCAATAGTAATTCTCCTCCTGCGTTGACAAAAGACCCAGAATCAAGTACTCAGAACAATGACATCCTGAATATCGTCGTCCTCCAAGCTACTGATAAACCATTTGGGTTAGTCGTGGATGCGATTAATGATACTCAGGAAATTGTGGTTAAACCTCTAGGGAAACAGTTAAAGGGAATCTCCTGTTTTGCTGGTGCCACGATTATGGGAGATGGCAAAGTCGCATTGATTTTAGATGTACAGGGTCTAGCTCAAAAGGCGAATTTGCTCTCGGAGAAGCAGAAGCAGGCTATTGCCGCTGAAGAAAACTGGCTCCAGCAAGAGATGCAAGAAAAACAACGACTACTATTATTTCAAGGACCAAACCACCGCCGCATGGCTATTCCCCTCTCTCATGTAGCACGCCTCGAAGAGTTTTCCTGCGATGCTATAGAGCGAGTTGGCAACCAGGATGTGATCCAATATCGCCAGCAAATCATGCCCTTGATTTATCTGTCCACTGCCTTGGGGGGGTCTGGCTCAGGTGTTAACAGTAACCTTCAACCTGCGACTGCAGAAGATAAAATCCAATTTGTGGTGGTATCTCTCAATGAGGACAAGCAACTGGGGGACTGGTAGTGGAGCACATTCTGGATATTGTGGAGGAGCAAATTACCATTCAAGGTCCAACTACGCAAGAAGGGATTCAGTTTTCTGCCGTGATTCAAAACCGAGTCACCGAAGTTCTTGATGTGGAGACATTAGTTAGCGAGAAGTTGTTGCTAACAGTAAGATAAGAGCTTTCAGCTATGCTGATGCTGTAGGCAATCGCTAATAGCAAAGGATAGAAGAAACATACCCTGATCCGGGTGAGCGAAAAAAGGGTTGGGGGAACAATCCATAAGCAGACGCGGGGACACGGGGACGCGGAGACGCGGAGAATTGAAATCCCAACCAAAATTTCGTTCACCCCCCTGATCCCTACTTCCTACTCTCTCTCTATTCTCTATTTCCTGTTCCCTATTCCTTGCTCTCTGCTCCCTTGTTTCTTCAGAGATTAACAAAATATAGGTTTCTTTAATGGCTAGCAAACTTGAATTTTGTACTTTCTTTCTCGATGAACTATTTTTTGGCGTTGAAGTCAAAAAGGTTCAAGAAATTATTCGCTACCAAGAGATGACACGAGTACCGCTGGCTCCAGTAGTGGTGGGGGGATTAATCAATCTCCGAGGTGATATTGTTACCGCAATTGATTTACGAAGGCGGTTGGATTTACCCCCTCGTTCCCAGAGTCAAGCGCCTTTCAACGTGGTTGTTCGAGTTAGTGACGAAACTATCAGTTTACTTGTAGACGAAATTGGGGATGTTTTAGAAGTAGTAGAGGAGGATTTTGAAAGACCACCAGACACTCTGACTGGTAGAGTGCGCCAATTGATTCAGGGAGCCTATAAGCTTGAAGAAAGATTATTACTTATCCTACATATCGAAAAGGTGGTCAATTTTACCTCGGTTCCTTAAAAATAAAGATTAACAAATATATAATCTTATAGTAGAAATAGTAATGACAAAAACTATTGCTTTTGCGAATATCAAAGGAGGTACAGGTAAAACCACAACCTGTGTCAATATTGCTGGCTACCTGGTCAAACGCGGTGAAAAAAGTCAAGTGTTGGTAGTAGATTTTGACCCCCAAGCCAATGCTACATCTGGTTTGGGTATTGACGCTACTACCCTAGAATACTCAATATATGATGCAGTACTAGAGCAGTGTGACGGCTACGAGGGAGTGCCTGTTACCCAGTGCATCCTCCAAACTGATGTAGAAAACCTTCATTTACTGCCTTCGGAATTGAACTTGAGTGCAATAACCATGGTGTTACAGCAAACCGAAGATCGGGTTAGCATCTTAAACAGAATTCTGGAACCTGTGAGACAGTATTATGACTACATCTTGATTGATGTACCCTCAGACGCAGGTTTATTTTTGCTCAACAGCCTGTGGGCAGCAGATCAAGTCATTGTACCTCTCGATTCCAGTGTCTTTGCTCTCGAAGCCCTAGAAAACTTGAACACCTATTGTGATGATATCGAACAAATGAGGGGTCACGGGCTCAAACCATTGACTATTGTTTTAAATCGATACACCAGAGCTAGCTCATCATCTCAGAAAAAACGCCAGCCTAGTCCATCGGAAGAAATTGAGTCGGCGCTCAAAGAACAGTCTTATACTGTATTTGCGGTTCCCGAATCTTTATTAGTTTACCGCTCACAGCAAGCAGGTCTACCAGTATCCCACTTGACGAAAACTACAGGGAATTTAGGGAAAGCATATGAAGCGATCGCTAATGACTTAGCGACTTCCAAGTAAAAAACACTCTGAAGGTAGGGGAGATGGGGAGATGGGGAGATGGGGAGATGGGGAGATGGGGAGACGCGGGGACGTGGAGATGCGGAGACGCGGGGACGCGGGGACATTTTCAGTCACCAAACAACCAACAACAAACAACAAATAACAAACAACAATTTTCAATGAATAAAGTTCGTAAACCGGGTCGTGCAGTCTTTTTCCAATCACAGGAAGTAGAACAACAGCAGCCAGAAACTAAAGTAGCAGCAACCAAGTCAGCTTCCCCAAAAAACAATCCTGCTGAAGCTGACAGTGAGACAGTCGATAACCAGTCTCTGCAACAACTATTCAACGCTCTAGTAGCAGTTAGAGATGGAGAATTTTCTGTTCGTCTACCAGAAGATGACGGCTTAGGGGAAATTGCTACCGTATTTAACGAGATGGTTAGTGTTAACCAAAACTTCGCCAATGAGATGAATCGTATTAGCCAGATTGTTGGTGAAGAAGGAAGGTTGAGTGAACGAGCAACCCTAGAAGCAGTCGAAGGTTCCTGGTTAGATAGTATTGATTCTGTTAATGGGCTAATCAATAATTTAGCTAAACCAACCACAGAAGTATCACGAGTACTCACCGCAGTTGCCAGTGGTGATTTATCCCAAAAAATTGCTTTACAGGTTGAAGGCAAAGCCCTCAAAGGAGAATTTCTCAGCATCGGTACTATAGTTAATACGATGGTAGACCAGCTCAATGGCTTTGCTGGGGAAGTTACCCGTGTGGCGCCGGAAGTTGGAACCGAAGGGAAACTGGGGGGGTCAAGCGCAAGTTGAAGGAGTATCTGGCACTTGGAAAGACTTGACTGAAAGTGTCAATTTCATGGCAGCTAACCTCACTAATCAGGTAAGGAATATTGCTGATGTCGCTACTGCTGTAGCCAATGGAGATTTGTCGAGGAAAATTACCGTGGAAGCTCAAGGAGAGGTTCTGGAGCTGAAAAATACCCTCAACACCATGGTAGATCAGCTCAACACTTTTGCTGGGGAAGTGACTCGTGTGGCGCAGGAAGTAGGCACCGAGGGTAAACTCGGGGGTCAGGCGAAAGTTGAAGGTGTTTCTGGTACTTGGTTAGCTTTGACTCAAAATGTCAACTTTATGGCAGCTAACTTGACAGACCAAGTCAGGAATATTGCTGATGTAGCTACTGCTGTAGCCAATGGGGATTTGTCTAGGAAAATTACTGTGGAAGCTCAAGGAGAAATTCTGGAGCTGAAAAATACCCTCAACACCATGGTAGACCAACTCAATGCCTTTGCTGGAGAAGTGACTCGTGTGGCACAGGAAGTTGGCACCGAAGGTAAAC
>CBDCVG010000014.1:0-25504 GCA_965222765.1 Caldora sp. | reverse complement strand
CAGTTGTGAGGTGATTTCTGGGAAACGGCGCTCAAGCTGTCCCTAATAGTAAGCTTCTTTTACCTTCTTCCCTACCTTCTTCCCTACCTTCTTCCCTACCTTCTTCCCTACCTCTCATTTGAGCCTCTTCAATCTGTTCGATTTGCCAAGTCGCTTCAAACTCTTGGGTACTTCTGATACTGGCTTCGTAACTCTTGTTGTCCATATAACGGTTATATGCCGCTCTTTCTTGTTCTGAGAGATTATTGACTCTTAGGGCTTCCTTGGCTTCTACCATTCCTTTGGCTCCAAATTCCTCCTTGATATCGCTGTTTTTGAGAAAATAGATCCATTCTTCTAGGCTGGTTTTCGCTGTCCCTTTGAAATTCTTTACTTTGAGCAGGTAGTATTCTGGGAAAATATCTGCTACTTTGCCGATATTATATTTTCTTTCTTGAGCTAAGGTCGGTTCCAGGATCTTACCTGTATTCAAACCAAGGAACTCACAGCGATGACGATAAATATAGTCATCTCCTTTACCGAGGTTAAAGTAAACGATATTCACTGAGTAGATTTTCCGAATTTTGCCGTACTCTTCCCCTTGTTCGAGATATTCGGTGACTAGCTGGGAAACGCCGTAGAGCATCCGATGAAAATAATCTAGTTGGGAGTTGTTTTGTACTTCGATGAGGATTAACTCGGAGTTGGCAGTTTCAGCAAGAATATCGACGCGGTTGGTTTTATCATCAATAGTTTGTTGATTGCTTTCACTTTCGAGGAGGGTTTTTGATGGTGATGTCAGTATGTAATAACTCGCTTAAAAACCCTTCCAAGACTACATAATTTGCTTTATTGCGCAGTAGTCTTTTGATGGCCCAATCAAAGCGTATATGTCTCGTAGCCATGGTTGGTGTGCTGGGAGTGACTACTGATATTTTAGCTAAAGAGTGAGTGCGAAAGTGTACAGACGCCGTGATGGGGAGAATGATTACCCTAGCGCAAGAAGGCAGAAGGCAGGAGGCAGAAGGCAGAAGGGAAGAAAGCTTGGAAGGGAAGCTTTTTCACTTTTTTTTAACTGACGGGTTATTTCCGCCGTGCTGCACTAGCGAGATTAGGAAAAACCACAAAGGCACAAAGAACACAAAGACTCTTACGAATTTTGCCGATCTATCTTGCAAGTTGCGATCGCATTTTGTACCTGCCCAGACTCTACAGGCGCACACCTATCCCATTATGTAAAAGAATACCACAAAATAAAGCCCTGATTAAGAACTTTTTCCTTCAATCACCGCTTCTGCTTGCAGCACAATCCCTCTCAACTCTTCCAATGTATCCTGTTCAACAGACTGCCACAAAGAACGCTGATGAGCTTCTAGTAACCTTTCTGCCATATCTCGCAATGCCCAAGGATTCTTCTGTTGGATAAATTCTTGTACCTTAGGATCAAAAATATACGCTTCTGCTACGCCCTGATACATATGATCTGCTACACAATTAGCTGTAGCATCGTAGGCAAATAGATAGTCTACCGTTGCTGCCATTTCAAAAGCTCCTTTGTAGCCGTGACGCATTACTCCTTCAATCCACTTAGGATTAACCACACGGGAACGATAAACTCGCGCAATTTCTTCCCCTAACTGTCGTACTTTAGGATTTTGAGGGATGGAGTTGTCACCGAAATAGGTTTGAGGATTTTTACCCCTCAAAGCTCTGACAGCAGCAGTTAGTCCCCCCTGGAACTGATAATAGTCGTCAGAATCAAGCAAATCATGTTCCCGATTATCCTGATTGTGCAGAACAATTTGCATTTGTTGTAGGCGTTGTTCAAAAGCTGCTGCTGCGGGAACTCCGTTTAATCCACCTTGAGGGTTGGTTTTTAAGCCGTTGGAGGAAGCATCAGTGTAAGCATAACTACTCCAGTTAATATAAGCACGAGCTAAGTCTTGCTCATCTGTCCAGTTTTGAGCTTCGATTAAACCTTGTAACCCTGCACCATAAGCACCAGGTTTAGAGCCAAAAATGCGATAATGCGATCGCATTTCTGCTTCTTCTTTACTTAAACCTGTTGCTTGCCACTGGACTTGTTCTTGCTGAACTTGCGATGCTAGGGGATTTTCTTCTGTCGGTTCATCTAAAGTAGCAACTGCTTTCACTGCTTGAGCAAATAAACTAATTAAGTTAGGAAAGGCATCCCGAAAAAAGCCAGAAATCCTTAGAGTTACATCCACCCGAGGACGTCCCAAGACTGAAACTGGTAGAATTTCAAAGTCTACTACCCGACGAGATGGCCCATCCCAAACCGGCTGTACTCCTAACAATGCCAGTGCTTCTGCTAAATCATCACCGCCAGTACGCATGGTGGAAGTGCCCCAAACTGACAATCCTAAGGTTTTAGGGTACTCTCCATTCTCCTGAGTATACCGTTCAATGAGGACTTCTGCTGCTTTACGACCTACATCCCAAGCGGTTTCTGTGGGGATAGCACGGATATCTACAGAGTAAAAGTTGCGTCCCGTAGGCAAAACTTCTGGACGTCCCCTGGTTGGTGCGCCAGCAGGACCACTAGCAATATAGCAACCATCTAGTCCTCGTAACAGCTGGGTGAGTTCTTGGTTAGTTTGTTCGAGAGCTGGCAAAAGGCGATCGCTTATCCATTGTAATTCGTTGTTGGTTATTTGTTGTTGGTTATTTGTTGTTGGTTGTTGGTTGTTGGTTGTTTGGAAATTAGTTATTAGCTGTTCTACTAATTCGGCTGCTTGTTGTTCTAATGCTTCAATAAGATCACCTATAGTGCGAAAATTTTTATCTGTGGAAAATGGAAAGTTACTAATTAATTGATTATTGGTTACTAGTAATTCCCCAGCTCCCCAACTCCCTATCTCCCCAGCTGTCAGGGGGTCGAAATATAATCCCCAATCCTTAGCTAGAGCACGAGTTAAACCTATACGACCATTATTACCAGGATGACGAGCGATCGCTACAATTAAATCTCTTAATTGACGTCCTTGGGGACATTGCCCTAAAATATGTAGTCCATCTCGAATTTGGGCTTCTTTTAATTCACACAAATAGCCATCAATCGAATTCAAAATTAACAATTCAAAATTAACGATTTCACCTTTACTGGTTTCCTTACCTAATTTTTCCTGGTTAACTCCCAGATCCTCATGCAAGTTTTCTCGCAGGATCAGTTGCACAATGCGATCGCGAATTATTGGTAACCTGGAAGGGTCTAAACTCTGAGCTTCGTAATACTCATCAATCAAACCTTCGAGTTTTTGTAAGGGACCATACAGTTCAGCACGGGTCATCGGTGGCGTAAGATGATCAATGATCACTGCTTGCGCACGACGCTTGGCTTGGGAACCTTCACCAGGATCATTAACAATAAAAGGATATAAATGAGGCATGGCTCCCAGTGCTACTTCTGGATAACAGTTACCTGACAACGCCACACTCTTACCCGGTAACCACTCCAAATTCCCGTGCTTACCCACATGCACTACTGCTTGTGCTCCAAACTTGACACGCAACCAATAGTAAAAAGCTAAATATGCAGGAGTAGGTTCTAAATCTGGAGCATGATAATTCAAACTTGGATCAAGATCATAGCCTCGTGACGGTTGGATACCGATGAAGATATTACCCAGTTGGATACCGGGAATTGTTATTTGTTGTTGGTTGTTGGTTGTTTGTTGTTTGTTGTTTGGGAATTGAGAATTGTCTCCGCGTCTCCGCGTCTCCCCATCTCCCCATCTCCCCATCTCCCCATCTCCCCATCCCCCATCCCAGCGATCGCATATTCCCTCTTGCACCGGTTGGGGTAAGGTGGCAAAATACTGTTGATAGTCTGCTACGGATAGCTGCTGGTTTATTTGGCGTAATTCTCGTCCTTCTGGATCATTGGTTACTCCTGCAGTGAGGCGAGCGATTAATTCATCGCCAGTTGCTGGGATGTCTTCAACTTGATAGCCAGCTTGTTGCAGTGCTTTGAGAATTTCGACACAACTTGCAGGGGTATCTAAGCCTACCCCATTAGCAAGACGTCCATCTCGATTGGGGTAGTTGGCTAAAATTAGGGCAACCCGTCGCTGTGCTGGAGGTGTTTGTTGTAGACTGAGCCAATTAGCTGCTAAATCTGCAACAAATTCAATGCGATCGCCAACTGGTTCATAAACTACCACATCTGTTTCCAGCATGGGGTTCCAGGTTTGCACTGACTTAAAAGAAACCGCACGACTAATAATACGTCCATCCACTTCTGGTAGTGCTACGTTCATCGCCGTATCCCTTGGTGTCAAACCCTGAAACTGCTCACTCCACTGCTCTACTGTGCTGCCACTGAAGATTACCTGCAACACTGGCACATCTAGACGCTGCCAAAAATCTAACTGAGGTGTCTCCGTTTCTAACCTGGCGAGGGAGAAGCTAGTAGTATTGAGCAGTAGTCTAATTCCTGTATCATCTTGCGGCTGAAAGTAGGTGAGCAACTCAGCTTGTACATCCGGCTCTCGCACAGAAGAAACGAATATTGGTACTGGCACTAACTGCCGTTGTACTAAAGCTTGGCAAAGTGCATCAATGGGTGCAGTATTTCCCGCTAGGTAATGAGCACGGTAGAACAAAATACCAATTTTGTTGTTGGTTGTTGGTTGTTTGTTGTTTGTTGTTTGGGAATTGGAAATGTCTCCCTTATCTTCCCCAGCTCCCCATCTCCCGATCTCCCCGTCTCCCCATAGATAAACTCCCACCCGAGGAACTACTTGCGGCGATGGAGGGTTATAATTTTGCCCTAAGCAGACATCAGCAATAAATTTGAGGGCGTTAACAAAGTTTTCGATACCACCTTCTGTAAGGTAGCGCCATAACTGATTAACTACGCCAAGACTTACTGTAGAGTGACTAATTAAATCTGGATCAGGGTGGTCATCTCCTGGTAAAACTACTAAAGCTGCACCAGTCTGTGCTACTGTTTCCTGCAATACTTCCAAACCATAAGACCAATAAGAACGTCCTCCCAGTAACCGGAGAATAACGACTTGACTATGGGACAAGACATCTTCTGCATAAGTATCAATAGTCAGTTGCTGCTGTAATTGCAGGAGATTAGCTACCCGGATGGCTGGAAATCCAGAGGGTAATCGAGCGGTTGCTGCTGCTAAAGTTTGAATGTCAGTGTCAGCTGCTGTAAGAAAAATAATCGGTGCTGGAGTCTGTTCGATAAAAATGACTCCTTCTGCTTGAGGGTTCCAGCCTCCCGGCATAGCAGCAATACGATGCATATTTTTGTCCTCAAAAACAAATACAAATTCCTATGCTAAGGGACTAGTACCGCTGCGCGGAATTAATAATTAATAATTAAGAATGCTTATAGAGTAAGAATTCTATTATTTGTAGGGTGTGTTAGCGTAGCGGATGCTGGTGGCAAAATTAACAATTGGAAATATTTGCAACAATACAAAGGTTATTGAAGCCCCCCAGCCCCCAATTCTGGGGGGGCCCGGACCTCACAAGGGTAGGTTTTTAATATTTCGCTGAAGATGAGACAAGGGAGGAAAGTAGACAAGTAGACAAGGAAGATTTTTCACGAAAAACTGGGCTTTTCAGCGTCTTGGATTTTTGACAACCGAACAGCATTTTGTACGGTTTTACTCCCTTGTCACCTTGTCTACCTTGTCCACCTTGTCTTGTCCCAACCCGAAAGTAAAAAACCTACCCTTGTCAGGGGGCCCGGACTCAAAGTCCCCCAGAATTGGGGGATTTAGGGGGCATTCAGCAACTGGGATATATTGCGAAATATTTCGCCACCACCGTCGCGTAGCGTAACGCACCATTGAGCCTATATGTGGTGTAGCTGCATAAGTTCTGTTCTAATCAAGAGAGAGGGATTCTTTCCATGAGCAACTATCCCGATTGGTCTAGTCACGGTTACCAAATCCTCTCAGAACTCGGTCACAATAGTCTTGGTGGACGAGTCACTTACCAAGCCAAGCAGACAAATACCCAGCAAAAAGTGGTTATCAAGCAGTTTCAGTTTGCTGCATTGGGTTCAACTTGGGCAGAATACGAAGCCTGGGAACAAGAAATGACTCTGCTACGAAATCTCCATCATCCCAATATTCCCCGCTATCTCGATAGTTTCCAAACTCCTGACGGGTTGTGCATTGTGCAAGAATACATTAAGGCACAATCGGTAGCAGTACCACGCAGTTGGACTCCCAAAGGCATTAAGCAAGTTGCCCTTACAGTGCTCAGAATTTTGGTCTATCTACAACGCCAAAACCCACCAATAATTCACAGAGATATCAAACCCGAAAATATTTTAATCGACGAGCAGTTGAATGTTTATCTCGTCGATTTTGGCTTTGCTCGTAGTGGTGGTGGTGAAGTGGCAGCAAGTAGTGTCGTCAAAGGCACAATGGGATTTATGCCGCCAGAACAGTTGTTCAATCGAGAGTTAACTACTGCTTCGGATATTTATGGCTTAGGAGTAACCCTGATTTGCTTACTCACCGGCACAAAATCTACAGATATCGGGAATTTAATCGATACAAATTATTGCCTACATTTCCAGAATTTGGTGCCACCACTGAAACGGGGTTGGGTAAGTTGGCTACAAAAAATGGTCGAACCGAGAGCGCAAGCTCGATATGCCAATGCTGCCGAAGCGTTAGCTGCCTTGGAACCAATTGACGTTGAACGCTTACCGAAAGTTAGATTAACACGGAATAGACTGAATTTTACTTGTAGTCAGTACCCAGAGAAACAAACTCAAACCATTAGCATTAGCAACCCGATTCCAGATACAATGCTGGCTGGTGACTGGGAAGTAGCACCTCATCCCTCTGATCCTCCCCATACTCCTTATGATCATAGCTGGATCTCATTTTCACCACAGAAGTTTGAAGGAAATGAAGTAGAGTGTGAGATTACAGTTGATACAAGTAAGTTGCTAGCTGGAGAAACCTATACTCGCAAGATTGTATTACGCAGCAATTCCTCATCCCAAGGAAATAAGATTAAGGTTCGAGTGCAAACGGCACCACTCCCTCAACCACAAAAACCTGCTTATTTGATGTTGTTAGGGTTAATTGCAAGCAGTTGTATACCATTGCTGCTAGTAAACCTCTTGGCAGAGTCTTCGACATTATTGGGGAATTTACCCTTTTTAGGGGTATTGCTCACCTTTTTTCCTGTTTTTGTGGCATGGGATAGAATAGCTACGACAATGGCAGCAGGCCATCAGATTGGTATATGGAACAGATTGAAAGCTGGAATTGGTGGGTTCCTGGGAATAATTGCGGGTGCTTGCCTGAATAGTGTGATTGTTGGTGGAACCGGGATGTCGTCGAATGATGCAACGTTTTTGGCGTTCTCCTCAGTAGGAATTGTCATGGGAATTATTTGGGGGACTTCCTGGGGAATAAATCAGAAGAGGTATCGCACCGATAGAATAAAAGAAGTTTTCTTGTTGAGTATACTAACCGTGTTAGGGCTGATACTATTTGCGATTCTGGGTTCGGCGCTTTTTTTGTTAAGAGTCGCGTTAAGATTGTCAGTAGTCAGGTTAGTAGTCGTGATCGCTATTTTGGTAAGTTGGTTGGTTTATGAAGCAATCTGGCGATTAATTGAGAAGGCGATCGCATATCAAATCAACAAGGGATTTGAACCCAAAGAGGCTTCCCAAGCAGTTATCCTCAGTTTGGGATTGGGTATTTGCTTAGCATTGCTGAGTGTAGCTAGTTTAACTTACCTTAATAACGATATCAGAGGCTCGTTAGGAGAGAAATTTATCATAGTCTTATTAGCAATTGTCCCTGTTTTAACGATTACCTTTCTCCGAGTAAAACTGCTAATTTATCGACCCTTCAAACGTAATAAATTAATCACTCAATATCTCAATAATCAACATAATTTAATCAAGCCTTGATACCTCTGAAGAAACAAGGCAGGAGGCAGAAGGCAGAAGGTGAGGGAGGAGTTAGGAGATAGTCTTTCTCCCATTCCAATTGGGGGTGCAGGGCACTCCTTAGGGAGCCTCAATAATTTGATATTACAAGGCAAAGGACAAATCACCAATGACCAATAACCTATTCCCCAACTTTTCCAACTACGGCTATCAGGTGAAGCGCGAACTTGGACAAAATCGTGCTGGGGGTCGTGTTACCTATCTTGCCACTGAAATTAACACTGGTCATTCTGTGGTAGTTAAGCAGTTTCAGTTTGCTCGTACTAGTGCCAGTTGGTCAGAATATAGCGCTTATGACCAGGAAATCCAAGTCTTGCGTGAATTAGCTCATCCCAGTATTCCTCGCTATCTCGATTCCTTTCAAACAGCAGCGGGCTTTTGCCTGGTACAAGAATACAAAAATGCCCTATCTTTGGCAAGCAAACGAGAGTGGAAACCGCAACAAATTAAGCAAATTGCCATTGGCGTTTTAGAAATATTGCACTACTTACAATCCCAAATTCCCCCCATCATTCATCGAGACTTAAAGCCAGAAAATATCTTAGTTGACGAGAGGATGAATGTTTATCTGGTAGACTTTGGGTTTGCTCGCACAGGAGGTGGTGAAGTCGCGGTGAGTAGCGTGGTGAAAGGAACCTTAGGTTTTATGCCGCCAGAACAAATGTTCAATCGTCAACTAACCGTTGCTTCTGACTTGTACAGCCTCGGTGCAACCATAATTTGTTTGCTTACAGCCACAACTTCTAACGAATTTGGCAACTTGATAGATGATCGGGGTAGCATCAATTTTCAGCAGCAAGTCCCTCAGCTGAGTCAACCGTTGATCAGTTGGTTACAAAAGATGGTTGAACCCAATTTTTATGACCGTTATACTTCTGCTGAAGAAGCGTTAGATGCTCTTGTACCTTTAGAAGTACTGCGTCCACTTAAAATTCCTAAAAAAGTATGGGCAGTGGTCGGTTTCTTGGCTACCAGTTTGGTTATTGGTGTTGCCATTACTCTAAAACTTGTCCAGCCTCAGCCTCAAAAGATCATAAAACTTGCTTCTGGATTAACCTTCAATGATAATATTAAAATCAGCACAGACCCAAAATCTTCAGAAAATCTCAACCGTCTCTCTATCAAGTCTGGACGAATTTATTTCACGATTGATGCTGCTGAATTAACTGCCCCAAACTATCAAGGAACTTGTCAAATGTTTGACGGACAAGAACGATTAGTAGCCATGGGACAAGCGAATCTTGAAGCCTCATCAGAAGGATTAAAAGCTTGGTGTTGGTATGACTTCCAAAAAGCGGATCAACCGGGAGAGTGGCTGTTTAAATTTGCTCTCGACGATAAAATTGTGGAGCAAAAGCAAGTCACGATCCTACCTTAGCGGTTTCGTTCCTTTCGGACATTGAATCTCGTTGTCGATCAGCGTTGGTAAAGTAGACGGTAAGGGAACGCCAGCATTAACCTCGCAAATTCTAGCAGTTATTGGCTCTCGGTGTTCCGATGTTTTGAAAAGAAACACAGCACCAATATACTGTTTGAGTTCGGGTTTTTTAGCCTGGGCGATCGCAACTACTCCTTGCTTGAAGTTTTCCATGTATTCTGTATGCAAGGTTTGCACAGGCATCATCGGTGAGATAATTCGGTAGTGATAATGATCAGTTTCAGTAGTAATTCCTAACCCGAGTTTTTCAAATGAATCAAAATTAGCAAACCTATAATTTTCCAAATAGTAGGCTTGCTGCGCTCGATTAATTGAGCCAATATATGTTCTTGCTTCTGAGTACTTGTTGTATCCATTGTTAGATGGACTTATCAATTTAACAACTGTGAGCATTACACAACTGTACAGAAAAATTCGTACCAGCCACTCAGACTTGCTAAAATGATGCTTCTCATTAGAGTTTTGCGGCTCACTTACTTTCTTCATCATTACTCTTGCCCATATGGAGACAAGTTTAGATTTCCGGTAGTGGGAGCGTCTCGCTCCCTGGAGGTTAAACGCGAGCAAGATGCTCGCACTACTCTAGATTGATCCTAAGAAAAAGTGATTCTGGAGGGAATGTCACTGGTTTTAGGGAAAAATGGTGTTTTGTTTCATTAATATGAAGGAAATTGTTACAAAAAAAATACCAGCTTTCACCTCAGGGGTAAATTTGCGTCAAGATAGACCATTATCACCATGTCAGATAACGACACCATAACACGGGCAAATAGTTCTGCAATTATTGATACCATCTGCCTCCATATCTACCAAACCATCCTGGAAATCCAGGAGAAGCAGCCTGAGTTACTCAAAGAAAAGTATCGGCATGTTCTTTGGAATGCTCCTCGTCATCAGGCTAGTTTTTTAGAAAAACTGAGAGTAGGACTCAATCAGACAAAAAAACAACAAACACTCTTGAGCAACGTGCAAAAATTCTTGCACATTCTGCTAACTCCTGAATATTTCGAGTCACCCAGTTTCGGTAACTTGATGCAAAAAATTAGTGTCTCAAGTCAGCACTTAGTAGAAGACAACAATTTGGCTAGTACTGTACCATCAACAGCATTAGAAGACTCAGCAACCATTGGCCAAGGAATCGCTATTTTGTTGTTGGATGCGGAAAACTTACAACTTGATGCCGAGACGGAAAAATTTCTCGCTGAAGTTTGTAGTTATCCCCTTCAAATCAAAATTGCCTTTGCTAACTGGCGCACTATGGGCAAAAAAGATGTGGAATTTCATAGGCGAGGCTACGAACTAATTCATGTACCTGCGGGCAAAGATAGTGCTGATGTAAAAATGGCAACTGTCGGCTCATCAATTTTTGTCCATTATCCTACTGCTAGAGAAGTTTTTGTCTGTTCCTCGGATAAGGTATTGACTCATTTGTGTAATACGCTTCAGACTCATGGGTTAACAGTGTATTCCGTCTGCAAGCAAGGGGATAAGATCAGAGTGTTAAACAATAATAATGGTCACTCCCAAACCCATTCCCTAATACCTAAACCAGAAATTCCCTCCTTGGAAGAATTTATCCTGCAACTACAAGAGATTATTACTAATCAGCAAAAAATCCACCAAAATCACTGGGTAAAACTATCTAAACTTTCTCAACTATATAAGAAGAAGTATAATTTATCTCTTAGTCAAGTGGTTGGTGGTCATTTTTCGGGAAAAAGAGCCAGAGATATTTTCCTGGAGTATCCTACTCAGTTTGTTACTCATCAACCTGTAGAGCAATCAGAAATTTATATAACTGTTTTTAATCAACCTCCGTCAGAGGAAACAGCAGTAGTTGAACATTCAGCTCAACCAACTGAGGTAACAGTTAAAGATACAACTTCATTTACGATTCAATCACAAGCAGACTTAGAACAGTCAATTGTTAAAATTGTTAAATCTTTAACAGCTCAATCTCCAGGGAGTTATATTGATATAAGTAGGGTGGGAAGTGAATTTAAACAGCAACATGGTCAAACTATTAAGGAAACGATTAAGCGATTACAGCTAAAGACTAAATATGTAAACTTGTTAGAGTCTTGTAGTGCTTTGAAGATACAGCAGCAAGGAAAAGTGCATACGGTAGCGATCGCGGAATTTAGCCATTAGCTTTGAGCGTGTTTCTTCAGAGCTTCCCAGCTCTCTTAACCGTAGCTTATCCAAATACTTACTTATAGTTAATCCAAGATACAAGCTATTTCGGTATGCTAACCTGGAAAACCCTTAAACTTGCTTTTAGTAGCCCTTCCACTAATTACCCATATGACACGAGTATATGATTTACTCTTAAAAGGTGGTCCTGTAATGTGGCCTCTTTTAGGATTATCAGTTATAGCGATCGCTTGTGCTTTAGAAAGAGCCTGGTTTTGGTTCCGGCTTTTGACTAAAGAAGACCGCATTGTCCATAATGTACTAGAAGCAGCCCGTTATGACTTGAGTGAAGCGGCCAGAATCGCCGATTATGCTCAATTTTTACCAATTGGTCGTTTTCTGTTGGCTCCTTTAAGGTTAAAGCAACCAACTCCTGAAACCTTCCGTCTAGCGATGGAGGCTGCGGGAGATAAGGAGTTTATTCAGATGCGTAAAGGCGATAAAATGCTGGAGACGATCATCGCGGTTGCTCCTTTGTTAGGTTTATTGGGTACGGTAACCGGTTTAATTGGTACTTTTAATAACCTCAATATCGGTGGAGGAGGTTCAACGGCTGACGCTTCACGAGCAGCTGCTGGTATTGGGGAAGCACTCCTAACTACCGCCGCTGGTATGGTAGTAGCAATTATTGCTTTAGTCATATTCCGTACCTTGGTAACTTTACAATCACAACAAATAGACTACTTTACGGAGGTAGGGAGTGAGCTAGAGCTGATTTATCGTCAATTTTGGTACGATACCACTGATACCACCATCCCAGAGGAAGTACACAAAAGTCAGAATAATTAGGGTTTGCTGAATAAGTCCATTGATTCTGGTTTTGAAGTAATGGGCGCCTGACGTTTCTTGTAACTGGCAAGATGCCAGTTCCACAATTGATAACCTACAATCCACACCCAATTCCCAATTCCCAATTCCCCTTTTTAACCAGCAGAGAAGTCGCTATTGGTAGGAGTGAGATGCATTTCGAGAATACGAATGATGCTGTTTTCAAGGGCAAGCTGAAAATCTGAGTCTTGGGAGTATTTTTTGTAGAGAGTAAGTTCTTTGCGACGTTCTTGGTTGACTGCTTGCTTGATGAGTTTAGCGATCGCTAATCTACTATCTGAGTGGAGCAAAGCGGAACGAAGAATCTCGGATTTGAGCGATTACTTAGAGATGCTTCGCCCTCCGGCAAGTGAGAAAACACGCCGTAGGAGGGCGAATGCGTAAGTTCTGTTTTCATAGTGGGATGTCTTGGTAATAATAGGGGCTAATTTTGTTGTGTTGAGCATTTTCAGAAATCCTTTTACTCTAAATCTTCGTTTTGTTGAATGAGTTCAATACAGTCTTTTAGGGTGATAAGTTCGTTTTCAATGATGTTCCAAACGATTCTGGTGTTAATGCTGAAATAGGCATGGGCAATAATATCTCTAATGCCTGCAATTTGTTTCCACTCGATTTGCGAATATTTGCTGCGAAGGTTGTTCGGAACTTGTTTTGTTGCTTCGCCGATAATGAGTAGATTGTAAGTGATAGCATCTAGAGTTTTCTGGTCTTGGATTAGTTCGTCGTAGGTGATATTGGCGGTATAGCTTTGGATGTTGCTAATACTTTTTAGAATATCGCTGAGATAGAAGCTGAGTTTACGCGACATGGAGGGATTCTTTGATTACAGTTTCTCTGATTTGGGGTTTGATGTCTTCTTTTATGACTAAATCAACTTTTCTCTCAAAGAGTTCTTCAAGGAAAAATTTAAGGTTCATGTATAGATTTAGGGTCAGATCTGCATTGAACTCGACGAGGAAATCGAGATCGCTGGTTTCAGTGGCTTGGTTGCGAGCAGTAGAGCCAAATAGGGCGAGGGTTTTGATGTGGTATTGCTGAAAAAAGTTGGGTTGTTCTCGAAGGGTTTGGAGGACTGTTTCGGCAGTGAGGGCTTTTTCGTTGGTTTGGTTAATCATTTACTACTCAAATATTTTAATGAGGGTGCAGGAGCGGATTAGTTTTGATTTCAGCTAAACATTCTTCTAGAGTAAGTCCTTGGAAAATTTCCCACCATTTTCCTGTATGTCTCATGTAGGAGATATTAAATTTATCTCTGCCTACATATTCTAAGCGAGCAAACTTTGCTTCAAAGGAAGGTGAAATCGCTCTGGGGCTGAGACAGTTATAGGTAGAACAAAAGTAAAAATAGTTGCGATACCATTTGCTAAAAATATCTACAAGATAGTTCCAATCGTTATCGGTAGGGGGTGGGGTAATGTATTTGGGTTTTAATTCCGATTCGATTTTTTAGAAAGTAAAGCACTAATAAAAATATTAGTATCAATCACCAAACGTAAATTACTCATCATCCGCCAAAAGTTCTTCTAAAATTTCTGGCGTTAACCCTCCTTTTTCTGCATTATCGGCAATCGTTTCCATCACCTCAATTAAGTTTTTATTTTCCCAATCAGATTTCAAAAATAGAGAAATCAAAATACTCAACTCTTGCTTTTTTCGGGGATCTGCCGCCACAAAAGCAGCTTTAATATTATCATCCACATCAATCACAATTTGTTGCATTGTCCTGATTCCCTTCAATAATTAAATTCTACCCCAGCCCAATTATTTGATATCTTAAGCGATCGCGTAAACTTCCAGTTGTTGACTTTCTACTGAGCTCTTGCACCAACTCCGATAATCCGCCAGGGGTTCAAAGATACTGTGGGCGAATTGGCTGAGGGGCTTGACCCCTCCCCAAGCCCCTCCCCACCTCTCCCTAACCCTCTCCTGCAAGGAGAGGGAAAAGGAATAAAATTGTTCTGTGAGAGGGTCTTTCCGGCTCCCCCTTCCCTTCAAGGGAAGGGGGTTGGGGGGTTAGGTTAAAGGTTTTACCTCCCGCAGAAAATACTTGTGAATCTCATCGGTTAAGGGGATATTTTCCGTAACTTGCGATAAAGCTCAGAGGCATCAATCAACTGTACCTTACCCTTTCTTTCTGGTGCTTTATTATTGGACAAAACCCAGATATAGGTACTAATCCCGGTGTTGTAAAACAGGTTTTGCGGCAACTGAATAATCGCCTCCAACCAATCATTCTCGATAGGAAAAAATGGTCATTGGTCAGGTACTTGTGAACTAACACCAGCACCATTTTTAATCATCAGGCGACCTCCCGTTAGTCGTAGACAGCTTCACTTAATGGTGTTTGCCAAGGGTGGAATACGCCGGAAGTATGGCGGTACAGTAACTCGTCATAGCTTCAGAAAGGGTGATTTTGTTGAAACGGAACGTAAAGGGCTCAAATACCGTGGCTGGGTGTCTGGAGATACTAAGACTCAGGTTTCAGTGTCAGATTTCAATTGGAAGCGATTAGGGCAGTTTTCTGCCAAGAAAACTAAACTACTAAAACGTAGTACACGATTGATTTGCAAACCGTTAGTTACAGGCGCGGCATTCCTCCCATCGCTAAAAGCGAGGGTCTCCTGCCGCGAAGACAGATGAAAGAAATTAGCTTGTTGTGGGTGCTCAGATCCATATAATTCTTGAATAGGTATTTAATCTCTTTTTGATTTTCAGCGAATCCATGCGCTTTAAAAACCAACAACAAGGATCTTCCGTACCAGAAGTCAACCTTATACCACTGCTGGACGTACTAATGTCAGTTTTGACATTTTTCATTATCGCTTCCATGAGCTTAACCAGCCAGAAGTTGGCGAACATCAGCTTACCAGGTGCTGGAGCTGGTGTGAATGACCAGAAGACACCAGAGCAACTGATTGTGGGATTGGACAAGCAAGGTAAACTTTTGCTTAAAGGTGAAACCATTAATAGTGCCAAGTTAGCCAAGGAAATGGGTTCCTTTTTGGCAGAGAATCCTCAAGGAGCTGTAATCTTGAAAGCAGACAGAGAATTGCCTTACCAAGAAGTTGTCAAAGTATTGAAAGAAATGGGTAAACTGGGAGGCAATCGCGTTTCTTTATCAATTACGAAAAGTTAGTTGTTAATGAATAACCAATAACCAACAACCAACAACAAATAACCAATGCGCTTTAAAAATCAGCGAACCGGACCATCAATGCCAGCAATTGATCTTATCCCTATGCTAAATGTGATGATGGCAGTCTTGGCATTTTTTGTCATGCTCACCACAACCCTAACTAACGAAGAAGGGGTAGATATCCAACTACCAAATGCAGGTAGTGAAGAAGATACCGAAACTCAAGAGGAGCAGCAAGATTCCTTGATTGTACAGTTAAACCCCCAAGGACAGATTGTAGTCAGGGAACAAACCTTAACTCCAGAACAGTTAACTAGTCAAATGCAAGCTTACTTACAACAAAATGCTAAAGGAACTGTACAGCTCGTAGCAGATCCTCAAGCTCCTTATGAAAAAGTTGTACAGTTGCTAGGAGAAATGAAAGGCGTGGGAAGCGATCGCGTTTCTTTGGCAATTGACAGTGATTAAGAAGCTAAAACGCACCTAATTTGCCTCAACTTCAATCATCAGCTGCTTGTGGGATGGGCGTCTCGCCTGTCCGAAACATGCGAGGTTAATGCATCCTTAGGGTGATTTCATATTATTTGTCTTCATCAAAAATTGAAATAAGAGCCGATATCACACCAAATTCGGCACACACAACCCCGTTATGTCCCAGTAGAGACGGACTATGGTCTATCTCTACTGTGTTTTCGCAAATTTCTCATCAAGGGGATAGCTTTTCCCTGATTTAGTATCACGTACAGCTGTTTGATTAAACATAAGTTAAGTTATTTTTTGTGAAAAATTAATTTTCATTTAAGAGAAGATTAACTCAAGATATGTTTACATTCTCTTTACTTTTTATTAACCGCAGCTAAATTGACAGCTCATCTTTTATTGGAATAATTAACTTGGCTAATTTTTTTGCTAAGGCAAGAAGTAAGCGTGTTTTCCTGCTGGGTGAATGCTTGACAAAAAAGGTCATGCTTACTCATTCAGGAAAAACAGAGCTTTACAAACTGAAGAGTTATGGTAGTCAAGGAAATGCAATTTAAGCTAAATCGCTTAGGATTAATAAGTGCGATCGCTACAGTAGCTGCTACTTTTGCTTTAGCAGTACCTGTAGTTAGGTCTCAAAATAGAACCGTTATCAAGGTAGACGGTTCTAGTACTGTCTATCCCATTACTGAAGCAGTTGCCGAAGAATTCCAGAAGGAGACAAGAGGTCAAACTCGGGTAACTGTGGGTATTTCTGGAACTGGTGGTGGCTTCAAAAAGTTCTGTAATGGAGAAACCCATATTTCCGACGCTTCTCGCCCAATTAAGGATTCTGAGAGAGAGAAATGTGCAGCCAAAGATGTTGACTTTATCGAAATACCAGTGGCTTACGATGCTCTAACTGTGGTTGTCAACAAAGACAATGACTGGGCAAACAGCATGACAGTTGAAGACCTCAAGAAAATGTGGGATTCTCCTGCAAAAGGTAAAATCAAGAAATGGAATCAAGTGCGTCCTGAGTGGCCAAATCAAAAATTGAAGCTTTATGGTCCTGGTTCAGATTCAGGAACATTTGACTACTTCAATGAAGTAATCATTGGTAAAGAAGGAAGTAGTCGCTCCGATTACACTGCTAGTGAAGACGATAATGTTTTGGTGCAAGGAGTTGCTCAAAGCGAGGGAGCTATAGGCTATTTTGGTTTTGCCTATTACGAAGCTAATAAGAGGCGACTCAAAGCTGTGGCAATTGATGGAGGTGATGGTCCTGTACTACCTTCTGCTGAGACAGTAAATGATGGTACTTATAAACCCTTATCTCGACCAATTTACATCTATGTCAACGCTAAGGCGGCAAAAGATATACCTGAGTTGAAACAGTTTGTTGAATTCTACATAGATAACGCCCCCGAATTGGTGACAGAAGTTGCCTATGTTCCTCTACCAGACGAGGATTATGCTAAGGCATTAACACGTTTCCAGACAGGTGAAACTGGTAGAAAACCCCTTAGAGCCGGATTATAAGCTGGCATCAGCATAATCTTTGATATTCCCAATTCCTGGAAGTGCCTAGGTTGTAGGAGGAAGGATTCCAAGGAAGGAGAATCAGTTTTAAGTGATTTCTCTAACCTTGATCCTTTCCTCTGTCGTGCAAAGACTTACCCTTTACTATCGAGAAACCGTCGATTGCTAATTGTTAATGGCTAATGGCTAAAAGCATTTTTAATTCTTAATTCTTAATTCTTAATTCTTAATTCCCCGTAGCGGTACTAGTTGATTAAATCTTGTTGTAACGATGAAACAGTCTTCTTTCCTCTTCAAAAAATTATCTCCTGCGCTACAGCTTTTCTTTCGACCGATGGTGCTGCTCTCTTTAGGTCTTCATAGTTTACTATTGTTCACACCACTATCATCGGAGTCTCAACAGGAACCTGAACCTGAACCCTCTCCGGAGGAAGAGACTGTCAATATTACCAGTTTAGTGGCTCCTCCACCTCAGGCTTCTCCTAAACCCTCCCCTAAAGCGAGTCCGAAGCCATCTCCGAAACAAGTGGAACCGAGTCCGAAGCCATCTCCGAAACAAGTAGCACCTCCTCTTCCGCAGCCGCAGAGAGCTGCACCACCACCGCCACCACCTGTAGAGAAGGCAAAAGCTCAGCCACCAGAACCTGAACCAACACCAGAACCTGAGCCAACACCAGAACCTGAACCAACACCAGAGCCTGAGCCAACACCAGAGCCTGAACCAACACCAGAGCCTGAACCAACACCAGAACCTGAACCAACACCAGAACCTGAGCCAACACCAGAAGTTGATCCTGCTGCTGCGGCACAAGAGTCAGGTACTGGCCTTCTAACAGAGTTGCGTAACAGAGTCAGAGCAAAGTTAACAGGAGATGAGAGCGTAAATAATTCTGATGAAATTGATAAGGTTCTCGACAGCTTGCCTTACTCAGAAATAGGACAGCCTCAATTCTTCTTTCAGAGTGACAGTCAACTAAAGGAGGGAGCTATCGGTTCCTTGGGAATTGCTCAAACAAGCCCATCATCATCATATTTCGAGTACATCGAACCTGTATTAAAAGGCCAACTTGGTTTTCAAATTGGGGACAACCCTGGAGAATACGGTGGGGCAGATTTATATAAAGCAAATAATGATCAAGGCGTTGAATTCTATATGAGTCTGGTAGGTTTTGGCTCATTTAATAGTCAAACCTTTGTTGTAGTTTGGCAGGAAGATCCCAGGACTACTGAGTAGAAGCTGGAAGCAGTTTTATGTTGCAAAGATTCACAAAACATCCCCTAGTTTGTCTAGGTATAGCCTATTGCTTGAGTGTAGCAGTATATAAATTACCAGCAACTGCTGCACAGCCAAAACAGAATCAGAATTACAGCACTTTTCAAGAATGGTGTGAGAATAAAGAGGACATTTCTACTGGAGCTAGACATACTGTGGAAATGTTGCTGGGCAGGGCTGAAACCCGAGATTGCCTAAAAGCCGAAGATGAATTATCAAAGAGGATTGAACTTCTGCTCGAAGGCAATGAAATCACAGATATTAGTCCATTGTCTGGATTGACTAATCTGCGTAGAATCAGGATCGGTGGCAATGAAATCAAGGATATTACTCCGCTTTCTGGATTAACGAATTTGACTTACCTCTGGCTCAGTGGCAATGAAATCAAGGATATTACTCCGCTTTCTGGATTAACGAATCTGACTTACCTCAAAATCAGTAGCAATAAAATTACAGATATCAATCCCCTATCTGGATTAACTGAACTCACTGAACTCTCTCTCAGTAGCAATAACATCACAGATATTAGTTCACTGTCTAGATTAACTAATCTCAGAGTACTCGAACTCTATGAGAATCAAATTACAGATATTAGTCCCCTATCTGGATTAACTAAACTCATTGAACTCTCACTCAGTTTCAATCAAATCAAAGATATCAGTCCATTGTCTAAATTATTGAAACTGACTGCAGTCTGGCTAAGAGCCAATCCCATTGCCAATCGTACCTGTCCTCTTGAACCTGAAACTATTTGTAAGATTGATCCAAATAATTGATAATGGCTAATTGATAATTGGTAAACTTATGTAAAGTACAAAGTTTGCAAATTTCATTATGATCTCCCGTCGCACTTTCTTAAGTACTCTACTCGCTAGTTGTCTTGCCTTTGTCACTTGGCTAAATTTTGTACCTGCTGCCCATGCTCTAGGTGGCAAACAACTTACAATCAATGAACCTGCACCAGAGTTTACCTTGCCTACAAATACTGGTGATGGTGAGCTCTCGCTCTCGGATTATCGAGGTAAGTGGGTAGTGCTCTACTTCTATCCCAAGGACTTTACTTCAGGTTGTACCCTAGAAGCTCGCCGCTTCCAGCAAGACTTACCCCAGTACATCGACAGAAATGTGCAGATTCTAGGGGTTAGTGCAGATGATGTGGATTCCCACGTAGAATTTTGTGATTCAGAGGGACTGAAATTTCCCTTGTTAGCTGATACAGATGGCACAGTGAGCAAAGCTTATGGTTCTTGGATGAACTTCTTCTCTCTGCGCCATACTTACATCATTGATTCAGAAGGGATCTTGCGAGAGAAATTCCTCGGTGTGAAACCAGCAATTCACAGTACAGAAGTACTATATCGTCTTGATGAATTGCAAACAAGAGATTCTTGATAAGATGGCTAAAAACTGAGCGATCGCAATTATATTACCAATGGAGCTTCTTGAATAATTGACAAGTAACTGAGCTTACGCACTCAAGTGTCATGCTGAGGTGATAGTAAAGCATCTGAGCCGTCTGGGAGATCCTTCGCTATCGCTCAGGATGACATAATTCGGTGACGGTGCGTCGTAAGTCCTACCCACGTACTTTAGTCGTGGGATGAGCTTAACTCTTTTTCTCAACAACTATCGTCAGCTGAGCTACTAATGCTCCAATCGCCCCAAGAGCTGCTAAGAATGGGAAAATGGTGACACCAACCACACCACCTACCACTCCTACCGTCAGAGGAATCTCAAGTAATATCTGTCCCTCTTTATTCTTGATAATAATGCGGCGGAGGTTACCTTGCTCAATCACTTCCTTGATTTTGGCAACCAGATTATCACCGCTAATTTTAAATTCTTCTACACTAACTCTGGTTACAGGTTCAACTTCCGGTTCTATCGGAGTTGATTCAGCTTGAGTTTGATCTACTTTGTTTTGTGCGGGATCTACTTGTTCGTTCATGGGCTGATTGCTCCGTAGATATTGACACTCTGCGCATTAATGCAGTTGCGGACTATTTCTGATCAATAGCCTACCTAAAATAGAATAGTATTTCTGGTAATATGAATACTTCTTAAGGTTGAACCTAACTAATCTCAGAGTATCTCCGATGAGACTGCCGGACTGGGATCTGAATAATAAACTCTGTCCCTGCTCCTGGTATGGACACACAGTCTAATTGCCCACCATGAGTACTGGTGATGATATTATAACTAATGGACAACCCCAATCCAGTACCTTGTCCTACAGGTTTGGTAGTAAAAAAAGGGTCAAAAAGCAACCTTCGTACTCGTTCCCTGACCCCTGGGCCATTATCCCTAATCCGGATAACCACACTCTGGGAGTTAGGAGTTGCTTCTTTAGTTTTGACAACTTCAGTACAAATCTCAATACGAGGGAATGAATTAGGAGTCTGCTTATCACTTCCCAATTGCTCAAGGCTAATACCCTTCCATTCCATAGCATCAATAGCATTGACCAAGATGTTCATGAAGACTTGGTTGAGTTGCCCAGGATAACATTCTACAGGGGGCAGAATGCCATAGTTTTTAACTACCTCAATTTCGGCACGTTCCGGTTTACCCTTCAGACGGTGCTGTAAAATCAGTAAGGTACTTTCAATGCCTTCATGAATATTGACTCCCGTCATCTGGTTTTTATCCATCCGCGAGAAAGTACGCAAAGACATGATGATATCGCGGATGCGCTCAGAACCAACCTTCATTGACTCTAGTAACTTCGACAGGTCTTTGACCAGGAAATCTAAATCAATAGCATCTGCATATTCTTGAATATCTGGAACAGGTTTTGGGTAGTGCTGTTGGTAGAGCTCAACTAATCCTAGTAAGTCTTGGATATACTCCTTTGCTGGAGCAATATTGCCATAAACGAAATTAACTGGATTATTAATTTCGTGGGCAATACCAACTACCATCATTCCCAAGCTAGACATTTTTTCACTCTGTACTAGCTGAAATTGAATTTGCTGGAGTTTTGACTTTGCTCCTTGGCACTCTTGAATTTCAGTTTGCAACCTTTGATTCACCTCTGCCAATTTTTGCTTTAGTTGAGCTACTCTTTGTTCTAAATTTCCATAAAATCTAATCTTAGTTTGCTCAGACTCAGTAATTTCTGGTTCCAAGGCAAAGTTTGCTGTTTCTAGTTGGATTGTGCTAGTCATTGCCAGCGCTTTTTGTTTCAAGGAGCCCAATACTAGAACCGTATATAGCGATACTAGGGCAGTAATCCCTTTCATCAAAACTAATACCCAGTAAACTGGATACCAAATTGTCCAGATATCTAGCAGGTTGGTAGTCCCACAACAGAGAATGAATAACCCAAATAGGGGCAATATTCCTGAGAGTGATACATATTGACGCCGACGCACAAAATAGAGTAATAGCAGAAAAATAGAATAACAAGACAGGGCAATCAATAAGAGGGACCCGGTATTTAGCCATACCAATGGCCAATAACTACCTTCACCAGCTAACTTCATCATTGATGTTTTGAGTTAAATTTGACGTTTAGTGTAAATGAATACTTATTTGTTGCAACAAACCAATTGACATGGCTAGTAGCGATAGTGCAAGCATAAAAAAGAAGCATATACCAATATTGTTGACAATTCCTATGCCATTTGAATCAGAATAAATACTGATCTTTCATCCAAAAGGAATAGTTTTTCATTACTGGGATGAGGAAATTTATATCTCATGATGTAGCATAGAATACATTGTACTCCTACACAGAGATACTAGTTTAAGTACAGAACTTGCAGTTGTTAATTTTATT
Organism: Caldora sp.; assembly: GCA_965222765.1. Taxonomy (GTDB): domain Bacteria; phylum Cyanobacteriota; class Cyanobacteriia; order Cyanobacteriales; family Coleofasciculaceae; genus Caldora. The sequence continues at coordinate 2,906 of CBDCVG010000014.1, read as the reverse complement.
TCGTCAGATTAAATTGACAAATATCACACATTCAAGTAAAATTTAACGCCCTTTCCTGCTCTTGGAAGATCTCTGTCAGGATTTTAGCTTTTTGGTATGAGTGATAACGGGGTCATCTATTCACAATTTTTCCCTTGTTCACTACCAGCTAATCAACTCCCAATAATGAAATTGTTCCAAAAAAGCCTGCTTTCTAAGCTTGTCATCTCCTTTTCTTTCTTGTCCTTAGTAACTGTAAGCATTGTGGCAATTACAGCTTACCTTTTAGCGAAAAATGCCCTCAAAGAATCCGTTTTTGCTCGACTCAATGTTGCCGCTTCTCTCAAAGACTATGAGATCAACGAATGGCTGAACCATCAGCGTCAAGACTTGCTTTTATCTGCTCAGTTGCCAGAACTACAAGCTCAAGCAGAGGTAGTGCTGACTCAAGGAAAGTCCAGAAAGCCATCAGAGGATTATCTACTAGCCTATAAAACCCTTGAGCAATACTTTGCTGATTTAGCTGCCATCAAACCCAACTTCAAAGAGATTTCCCTTCTTACCCCCAAAGATATCGTAGTTTTCTCTACCAATAAAACCTTAGAAGGCACAGAGCAACTTCGCAGCACTACTATTACTGACTCCAATCAACAGCCAACCAAAGTTAAGCTGCTCTTTCATAATTCATCTGTTACAGGCAAGATGGAGCTTGTCTTTGTTACACCAATATATGATCAATCGGGCAACCTCATTGGCAGCCTTTCAACGGCAGTGGAGTTCCAAGAACTAGATGAACTACTAGAAGAGGGGACTGGTTTGGGAAAGAGTGGCGAAACCTATCTAGTAGCTAAGCTGGAAGAAAAAATTGCCTTGATCTCATCAGAACACACTGAGACAGAAAAATACCCTGAAGGTGTGAGTAGTGTTGGTATTGATAGGGCTATGGGAGGAGACAATGGTTCTGGGCTTTATGTCAATTATCAGGGAATGCCAGTTATTGGTGTCTATCGCTGGCTAGACAAAACAAACTTAGCATTATTAGCTGAGATCAATCAAAAAGAGGCTTTTGCCCCTGCTCGCAAGCTAGCCGGGAAGATTTTGCTGGTTGGCTTTAGCTCAGCTGAAGTGTTGTTGATGGCAGTATATTTGCTCTCGCGCCAGATTACCAAACCGATTTTGGCAATCACCGATACAGCTATTCAAGTAGCTGGTGGTGATCTTAGCCTTAAAGCTCCTGTTGTGAGTGATGATGAAATTGGTGTTTTAGCTAGAGCTTTTAACACTATGGCAAGTCAATTGCGCGAATCCTTTACTGCTTTAGCCAAGAATAATGAAGAACTAGAAATGCGAGTTAAGGAACGCACTGGTGAGCTCCAGGAGGCTAAAGAAGCTGCAGATGCTGCCAACCAAGCCAAGAGCGAATTCCTTGCCAACATGAGCCATGAATTGAGAACACCTCTCAACGGTATTTTGGGTTATACCCAAATTCTTCAGCGCTCACAAACCATGACACAAAAGGAGCTTTATGGCATAGGCATTATTAATCAGTGTGGCTCCCACCTGTTGACTTTGATTAACGATATTCTTGACTTATCGAAAATTGAAGCTAGGAAAATGGAACTCTATCCAACGGATTTTCATTTTCCTTCTTTTCTCCAAGGAGTGGCTGAAATTGGTCGTCTTAGGGCTCAACAAAAGGAAATTTCCTTTATTTATCAACCCATAGGTCAACTTCCTCAAGGCATCCATGCTGATGAAAAACGCCTTAGACAAGTACTGATTAACCTTGTGGGTAATGCTGTTAAGTTTACCGATACTGGGGGAGTAACTTTCAGTGTAAGTGTCCTTGGTGACTCTGGGCAAGACCAAGGGATAAAGGACACAAAACCCATGAGCAATAACAAAATTCGTTTCCAAATCGAAGATACTGGCGTGGGTATCTCTGCAGAACAACTCGACAAGATCTTTTTGCCCTTCGAGCAGGTAGGAGATACTTCTCGTCGGACTCAAGGAACAGGATTGGGGTTAGCCATTAGTCAAAAAATTGCTCAGATGATGGGTAGCAGTTTGTCGGTGCGGAGTAAACCTGGTCAAGGAAGCGTTTTTTGGTTAGATTTGGAGTTATCGACAGTCACAGACTGGTCAAAAACAACCAAAGGAGCTCATAAAGGAAAGATTATTGGCTTTAGAGGACACAAACGAAAAATATTAGTGGTGGACGACCGATGGGAAAATCGTTCAGTTATCATTAATCTGCTGGCACCAATCGGTTTGGAAATGTGTGAAGCCAGTAATGGTCAAGAAGGTTTAGACAAAATTAAATCGTTTAATCCCGATCTGATCATTACAGACTTGGTGATGCCAGTGATTGATGGCTTTGAGATGATCCGATCCCTGCGAAAATCACCCCAAATGAAGCCAGTGGTGGTGATTGCTTCCTCCGCTAGTGTATTTGAAACTGACCAGCACAAGAGTTTTGATGCTGGAGCTGACGGCTTTATTCCTAAGCCAGTGCTCTCGGAAAGCTTGCTAGAAATGTTAAGGGTGCATTTGGGACTCGAATGGGTTTATGAGGAAAAGGAGGAAGTTAAAAGGATCAACGATAAATCGGCAAGTGAGATTGCTCAAGATGAAATTTTACCTCCCCCAGTCGAGGAACTGACTATACTCTATGATTTAGCGAGAAAAGGCTTAGTCAATAAACTTCTAAGAGAAGCTGAGAGACTGGAAAACTTGGATCCAAAATTAGTTCCTTTTACGAGACAGCTACAGAAATTAGGTAAAGAATTTCAGGTAAAAAAAATACGAAAGTTTATTAAGGGATATATAGAGGAACATTTTCAGTGATTAAGCCAAAAGCAATGGTGATTGATTATTTTCCAGAGATTTGTTGAACAACACCCAAAGAACAATGACTCAGAGTACAG
>CBDCVG010000013.1:0-14747 GCA_965222765.1 Caldora sp. | reverse complement strand
ATCAATGACACAAACCTATCCGTAACTATAATCTGGCTAAAGCGTACAGTTGATAGCCAATTTCAGTTTATTACTCTAATTCCCAATAAGGAGTGACCTATTCATGCTTGAACTTTACCAGCATGTCGTACTATCTCGCAACTTTCCAGACCATAGCCTGAAAAAAGGTGATGTTGTAGTGCTAATTGATTATGTACCTCATCCGAGCGGCGGCGAAGACGGCTATATTTTGGAAGTTTTTAATGCTGTGGGTGAATCAATTAATGTAATTGCTGTGCCAATGTCTGCGGTTCAACCCTTGAAAAATGATGAAATTTTCAGTGTTCGTTCTTTAGCTGAGGCCAGTTCATAAAATTTGAGAAAAGAAGCACATTATATAATGTAAGTAAAGAATTGGGAGGGAACCAAGCTGACATCAACATCGCGAAAAGCTATAAGAAGCCAAAAGCACCCTCGAAGCTTGATATTTTTCTGTTCTAGTATTGTAATTTCCCTAGTGCGACGCAGCGGAAAATAAATCCACCAGTTAAAAAAGGTGAAAAAGCTTACTACACAAGCTTTCTTTCCTTCTGCCTTCCGTTCCCCTCCTTGGAGGGGTTAGGGGTGGGTTTTACCCTCTGCCTTCTTGCACTAGTATCGATTCAGCGACAGTCGGTTGCTAGTCCAACCCCCAATAAGAAAATTAGTCACCAGGCAACACTTGAGAGTAAATTGAGTGAATTACTCCCTCTTCCACAATTACCACCTCTAGGAGCTCCTTCCCAATATCTACCGCAGCCAGAACTCATTCCTGAATCTCAGTTAGAACAAACTCGTTTAGTATTAAGGTTGAGTGAGCGTCGCGTCTATTTCTATCAAGACAATCAGGTTCAAGCGAGTTATCCAGTGGCAATCGGTAGAAGTGGCTGGGAAACACCAACAGGTAGCTTTGAAGTCATACAAATGGTGTCTGATCCTACTTGGGAACACCCTTTCACAGGAGAACTTATTCCTCCAGGTGCGGATAATCCTTTAGGAGTGCGATGGATTGGCTTTGCAGTAAAAGGAGAAAATTACATTGGGTTTCATGGTACTCCCAATGAGGAACTGATTGGACAAGCAGTTTCCCACGGCTGTGTACGGATGCGCAATGAAGATGTGGTGAGTTTATTTGAGCAAGTAGAGATGGGTACACCTGTAATGGTAGAACCTTAGTCAGACGCTTATTTGTGAAGAACAGAACCAATATGCTCTACCAGCCACACTTTTTATATCGTTTCAAACTGATCTTGATTTACCTGCTCGTAAAACTTGAATTCCTTCATCCCGTTTTACCTAGCAGTTTTAGGGATAAACTACCTCTAGGCTGGAACAATCATATGTTTTGGACTGCCCTTAAATCTGGAGGAACTAGAGTATATTTTGAGTATTATTCCAAGTTGCAAGAGCCAGATTCCTATAAACCTCAAATAGTTGCTTACGCTGAATATCGATTGACAGCAGCAGAAATTCGCTACTTTTATCAAAATGGCTATATAGGGCCGTTCGAGCTGATGTCTCCAGAAGAGATGGCAGGCATTAAAGAACATTTGATCAAGCTAGTGAAAACTGAATCAAAAATCTTCTCTTATTCTGGAGGAGATTATGAATTGTTGTCTGAAGGTAATAGCGGTAGTAAAGGCGTTGATGATTTGAGCGAGAATGAAAAATATTATGCTAATCTTCTCAACGGCTTTGAACGCCATCTTGAAGACTCTGTATACCTGAATTTGTTCAAACATCCAGCTATTACTGAACGTTGTGCCCAAATTATTGGTCCAAACCTACTCCTGTGGCATTGTAATCACTTTGGGGTTGCTCCTCATAGCAAGGGTACTGCTGGGCATCAGGAGAGTAGATGGCTGAGTTTTGACATGAAAGAATCAGTACTAGAACCAACAAATGAAGAAGAGATGTTTGAGGTAAATTGCTGGATTGCTCTGACTGATGCCCCTGAAGAAAGAGGTTGTTTGTCATTAATACCAGGGTCTCACAAAGAGATTTATCCTATGAAAGTGAAAGGAAAACAAGCTGCCTCAGGAGCTAAGGGCATAGTTGTCGGCAGATATGATGCAGAGATGGACTATCCCATTAACTCGAAAAACACCAAACCTCTCCCAGCAAAAGCCGGACAATTCTATTTATTTTCTGGACGAGCAATTCATGGTTCTACTGATAATGTTACTGATGAGAAGCGTTGGGCTGTAGCAGGGCACTTCATTAAAGCAGATACCAAGGTTTTCACGAAGAATATGCTTGAGAATGGTCTAACTCACGAAGTTTATGGTCTTACAAAAATCAAGCTAGACAAGTGGAAACCAGTGTTTAATTAGGAGCGAAGATCCTGTATCCGTCTAGAGTGTCGATTCAGTAATCAAGAAATCCCAGTTTAGGCAGGCAGGGGAGCAGGATTGACCAAATGTCTGCCTTTCTCGGTATAGTAACAACCAAAACGATTGTTGAGGAAAGTATCTAGGCTAATCTGCTCTTGTTTGAGGAAACCGCTGTGAGGAATTTTTCCGTTGAGATACAGATCCAAGACAGCACAAACGGAGGAAGAAGTTACAAGCTGGATAGAGCTCCAGGTTTCTCCATATAACTTGATGGGGTAAATCTTGCGGATATCGCTAATTTGTTCTAGATGACCATTTCTCCAGCCAGTTACAGTACAGAAGATGACTACCACATCTTGCTTTGTTATGGGAATAGCATTTTCCAAGATTTCTTTTAGGAGGTTGCGGCGCTCACTTCAGACGTAGTTCTTTGGTGAGAAAGGTCATCAAATAGCTATGACCTGGATAGCGGATGGTCTTATAGTTGAGGGTACGCACCTGTTCTGCGAGAGTTTCACAGAGAGTGCCCAAACCGCCAGAAGTGTTAAACGCTTCGTAAGTTACCCCATCTAGGGAGAAATGCTCCACTTCTTCTAAAGGAAGAGTCTCAATTTTACAACCATTGTGAATCACCTCACAAGGATTGCAGTATTCGTTAATCACACCTTTTGTAGACCAGGTGAAGTTGTACATGATCATATTAGAAGGATATTGCGGCAGAGCACCAACGCGCATTTTTACCTCGTCAAGCTTCTCAAACCTGCTACAAAGATCATGAGCGAGGATGCTGATAAAGCCTGGAGCCAATCCACATTGGGGAGCGAAGATCAAACTATCAGGTGCCGTTTCTGCAATAGAGCGAACTGCATTAGTAGTTTCTATATCTTCTGTCAGATCAAAGTAGCTAACTCCAGCTTGGGCAGCTGCACGAGCGATACTGGGATTAACCCAATAGGGGCAAGCGGAGATAACACAGTCCTGACCCTCTAGTTTTTGAGCGAGCGCCGCCTCATTAGTGACATCTATGACGAAAGTGTTGACTGGTACTAATGCAGCTAAGTCCTCTAAGGCTTGAGCATCCATATCACCAACAAGTATGGTGTAATCACCACTATGATGTAGAAACTTAGCGATCGCTGAACCAATTTTTCCAGTTCCCAAGATTGCGACGTTATACATAATTCTTACCACCCAAGCATTTACTACAATACTTCATATAGCGTTTACAGATAAATTGTCAACCAACATTGTCGTTTTTTTTAGGAAGAAAAAACTGCTGTATTCTTCCCTACTAACTCCTGACTCCTGACTCCTTTTGCTAGCAATTCAATGTTCACATCCCATTCATAAACGCTATAGACTCTACACGACAAATTCGACTCTCACTCTATGAGTTACAAATTCAATGCTTTTTTAGTCAATTGTTGCATGTGATAAACAATTCTTTCATCCCATTCAATCGCTTCTGACTTAATCATAAATAGACTCTTCTCATAACCTAAAGATGATTGACCCCGCTGAACTGCGTCCAGAACTTCAATATCTTCCTGGTTAGTATTTTTTACGTGTGTATTGATGCAATCCATTTGTTGTTCGTTAGGCATCCCGTTGGTAAACAAGTAGCTGAAATATTGATGGCTTTGGTTAAAATTATCAGGATTCATACGATACAATCTCATGCCTTTACCGGGAAAAGTTGCAATTTCGACAGAAGGCCAAATGAACCACCAAACAAATTGCTCATAATCTTCCTCTGCAAACTGATATACCGTTTTTGTTTTATTGGTATCGGATATACAAAAAGCGTAGTTTTCCTTCAGGATATGCTTGTAGGTACTCATTTTTATACCTTTGCTTAGGGGAGGGTGCACAAAAGCAGTATGATAATTGTCTACTGAATTTTCAAGAAGATTTTTCCAGTTAGAATTAACGCTAAACTGTTGAGAATATCCTATGCGTAGTTCGTCTATATTAGGAATATAAGTACGCAAACTTTCTTCCAAATCAGGGAAATCCTGAATGAAAGGTGTTGCTTCTGGATCAAGATTAAGGAAGATTAAACCACAAATTTCGTGTAACTGCACTCTAGGCAAGCAGTAGTTATTAACATCAAACCCTTCAACCTGATTACTGTAAGAAGCCATAGCCAGTTTGCCATTTGAGCGATAGCTCCAACCGTGATAGGGACAAACAATTTGTGAGACTTTACCTTCACCTTGTAATAACTCATGACCTCGATGCAAGCAAGCATTGTGGAAAGCATAAACTTGGTGATCTTCACCACGGATAACAACAACATTTTGATCCGCTATCTTGGCAACAAAGTATTGACCAGGTTGTTGAATTTGTGTTACGTGACCAACAAAAATCCACTTTTTGTAGAAGATTCGCTCTTTTTCTTGCTGAAAAATATTTGGCTCATAATAAGCATATGAAGGTAATCCTTGAAAAGTTTGATATTTGTATTTTAATCCATCCATTTTTGATTGATTTATCATTAACTAATTCCAACTTTTCTTCAGTAATAAGCTTAACTGATTTGCATTATTTATCGATAAACTGCACCTGTTATCGTGCAGAGAAACAATCACTAAAATACTTAAGCTAGAGCACAGTCGTATTTCATTTGATTCAACATAAATTGCATTTGCAAACCAATTACTTCTCGATAAGTATCTACCGATTTCCTATCCCAAAGATTGTGCCCTGCATCAAGTAGGTGCAACTTATGTTTCTCTTCATTCTCTGCAAATTCCTTCAGTGCATGGGCATACTGGGGAAATAAGTTGAAAGGATCGCCTAAGCTAACTAAAACCAAGATCGAAGCTAGGGATGACCTAGATGGATAGTCAAAGGAAGGTGTAAAAGTCTTGTAAGCTTCCCAGCTACGATGATGTATAGTCACACCAGGAGCATGGAGAAGATCAGCCAGAACTTCGGCTTTACCCTCCAAGTATTCAACAGTAAACTGAAATAATTCTGGATCTGGATGTGGTGGATTTACTGCAATTGCTCCCGCTAGATCATCATAATGTTGTGCATACAATATGGCAGCAATACCTCCTTGACTACGTCCAGTAATGAAAACTGGGCGGTTGGGATAGAGTAGTGACAAGACGAGATGGACATGCCGAATCACTGTCATTAGACCCTGTTTACTGGCAAACTCAAAGGGAGCATCAGATCCCATGCCGTTGAGGGGCAGATCTGTGGGAAAAGAAGCTACACGGAACGTCTCACCATCGGGCAATAATTGCGTCAGTAAACTTTGTCTGCTACTTCGCCCACGTCCACGGTTCTTACTTTTTCTACCATGAAAGGTTCCCGCAATATCACATAATGTCTCGGCAATAGAAAAGGTAGTTCCGGTACCAGGTAATAGGATCTGAAGCGCACGATGAGTTTCATTAACTGACTTGTGTGGCTCCAAGATACCTGTAAAAGCGATCGGTAGATATAATTTATTGAAAGGAAGCCTTTGTTTGTCTCCCCCAGTTGCACCAACTCGATGAACTAACTCTTGGCTCTCTCGAAGCACATTCATCTCGATCAATTGATCGCGACTTAGCTCCCTAGCCATCGCCAGTTCTTGGTTGACTTGTTCGAGTCTTTTCAATTCTGAACTCATTTTTTACCAGATTTAGTTGTCTTACAAATTTTGTATGCTAGAAGATGCATCGGGTCTTCGTAAATTGGCATCACCTTGGAATCAATCAAAGTCCATTGTGCTTGGTCAAGGACTTCTTGAAGTTTAGGTAAGAAACTCTGACGTGCTGTGAACACTAAGATGCCTTCAAGCTCGATACTCTCTTGAAGTGTGCTCAGTTCTGCCGCTCCAGCATGGCTCTCAGCAAATACCCCTGTAGCAATAATGCCACTTGCTCTCTCCAAGTTTCTGAATGTTTCATCGCCTATTGAGCAGCAAGCCAACGAATTATATACCCCTTTTGCCCCTGCTTGGGTTAGCATACCAGGGGATATGTCAATACCAATAATCCGTTCAAATCCCAACCTAGCCAAAGCAACACCAACAAGACCTGTTCCTGCTCCGACATCGAGGATAACACCCTGCTTGTCGCCCATATATTCTGCCAGCATCAGTGCTGCTGCTAAAGGAACTGGTTCCCACACTCCACCAACATCTGCTTCATATTGATCTGCCCATTGGTCGTAGTTCTCCCGTAGCTCATCAAAATTTTGACTTGAACAGATCCACTGCAACCACTCTTTTGGCTTTATCTCAGACATTTTTTCCCATCAACAACTTGACAATGTTAGATTTCATTGGAGAGTGCGATCGCCTACAACACCAGCAGAGCTGATAACTTTAGGGACTTCCAAGAAATTTAACATCCCATAAGAGAGGAAAATAATCAACTTTCTCTAGTTTTTTGGAGTAATTTATTCTGTGGCTACCTCCAGAAAAGGCTTATAGGCTGTTGTGCATTTAAATTGTGAATTAGTACTGAGGAAAAAAACTTGAAAAATATAAATACAGGGATTTGTATTAAGTAGTTTAAATGCATAACAACCTCAAGTGTCATGCTTCACTAGCGTTCAGCATCTCAGCCGTCTGGGAGATCTTTCGCTACCGCTGTTGGATCACGTAATTAAGTTACGGTGCGTAAGTCCTAAATTGATAAAAGGGTTAAGAATAAAGGATACTGTTGGCGAAATTAATATTTGGAAATATTGGCAATGAGACGAAAGTTTTTCAAGCCCCCCAGCCCCCAATTCTGGGGGAGTCCGGATTCAAAGTCCCCCAGAATTGGGGGATTTAGGGGGCATTCAGTAGTCTCACCACATTACGAAATGTTTCGCCAATAGCATCAGGAACGAAACCCAACATCTACAAGCACTTAGGGAGCATCCCATTTTGGCGAGTTGGCTTTTTAAGGGAGCTGAAACCCTTGCTATGTACTTACTTTGGATATTGCTTTTTCCAAAATGGGATGCTCCCAGCACTTAGGCTATGTTCTTCTAGCTTCAAGCACAAGGTAAGCAGTACGGTGAGCAAAATAATTTAGAATTTAGAATTTAGAATTGCTGAATAATAAGCCAAATTTTTTTTCTACATTCTTAATTCTACATTCACGTAACTTATGCAGATTCTGTTTTTGCATTCCAATTTCCCGGCACAGTTTCGGCACCTGGCTGTAGCCTTAGCGAAAGACCCCAAAAATCGGGTAGTGTTCGGCACTATGCGCCGGGAAGGGAGTCTTCCTGGAGTTCCGAAGGCTCTTTATTCCCCAAATCGAGAAGCTTTTCCTCAAACCCACCATTATGTTCGTCCCTTAGAAAATGCCGTGCTTCAGGGTCAAGCAGTGTATCGTATGGTAGAGAAGCTGAAAGCTCAAAGTTTTATCCCTGATGTTGTTTATGGCCATTCCGGTTGGGGACCAACTTTATTTATTAAAGATATCTTTCCCAAAGCCAAACTGTTGTGTTACTTTGAGTGGGTTTTACCATGCTCATGGCTCGGATGCTGACTTCGATCCCACAGAACCTTTAACTATGGATGATGAGGCCAGAATTCGCATTAAAAACGCCCCAATTCTAATTGAATCTGTGCAGCTGTGACCAAGGAATTGCCCCCACCTACTGGCAGCGGCAGCAGTTTCCCTCAGAGTATCAGAGCAAAATCAAAGTTTATCATGATGGCATTGATACAGAGTTCTTTCAACCCAAACCAAGAGCAAAGTTGGTTTTTACCCCAACTGAATCTGGATTTATCCCAAGTAGAAGAACTAGTCACTTATGTAGCACGAGGTATGGAACCCTACCGAGGCTTTCCCCAGTTTATCGAAGCAGTAGCTCTAATTCAGCAGAGGCGGTCTCAGTGTCATGTAGTCATTGTGGGAGAAAACCGGGTAGCTTATGGCAAGTCTCTGCCTGATGGTAAAACCTACAAGGAGTTGATGCTCGAAAAAGTGCCCTTAGACTTGTCCAGAGTCCACTTTACAGGTCTACTGCCCTATTCACAATATGTCCAAGTGCTGCAAGCTTCTTCAGTCCATGTTTATCTAACTCGTCCCTTTGTTTTATCTTGGTCGATGTTAGAGGCTCTAGCAACGGGTTGCTTGGTGGTGGCTTCTAGCACTGCTCCCGTAACTGAAGTAATCGAAGATGGAGTCAATGGCTTGCTGGTAGACTTTTTCTCTCCTCAAGAAATAGCTGAGCGAGTTGAAGAGGTGCTCAATCATCCCACCAAAATGGCACAAATCCGAGTCCAAGCTCGGGAAACTATTCAGAAGAATTATGATTTAAGTCTACTGCTACCACAGCATCTACAGGAAATACAACAGTAGTTTGATTTGAGCAAACCGTGAGTTGGAAAGGGTGGTGATTAAGCGATCGCAAAATCGACCAATTTTCTATCTTCAGGATGATAAAAAGCTAAAACAACTCTTGTTCCTCCTGCCTCCTGCCCCCTGCCCCCTGCCTTCTAATGCTTATTACTTCAAAACCCAAATCAATCGACTTATTCACCAAGCCCTAGATAGCACCCTTAAATTGACAATATTTTAGTACTTTGTTGTTCCATAAGGGCTGGTACCATCAGGGAAGATAGCAAAAGCCAAGTCAGCACCGTTGAAATTGACATCTGTTATATCAGCATCCCGCAAATTAGCATAACGCAAGTTCGCATTACTCAGATTGCTACCGGCAAGGTTTGCCTCTAGCAAGTGTGCGCCAGTAAAAAAAGCACCACTCAGATTAGCCTTCTCCAAAGAAGCACCTTTCAAGTCCGCATCTCGAAATTCAGTACCTTTAGCAGTAGCTGTACTTAAATCGGCATCTACCAAACTGGTATTAAGGAGAGTAGCGCCACTTAGATCCGCACCTTGCAAATTACTTTTAATAAAATCAGCTCCATCTAAATCAGTATTAGTCAAGTCGGCATCCTTGAGACGAACGCCAGCCATTTTTGCATCTTTAAGCTTGGTCTCTTTGAAGTTAGCACCAGAGAGGTCACTATTTCTAAAGTCAGCTCCTGTTAAATCAACCCCGCTCAAATCAACATCCTGGAGAGCACACCCCACACATCTCTTAGTTTTCAGAATTTTTTCAACACTTATGTTTTTAGCTTTTAGTGGTTTAAAAACGTTTTTTACTGTTTCAATAGGCTTCAAGGATAGTGCTTGACTAATCTGTTCATCAGATGATAAACCAATTGCTATCGGTATGCTTGTGGCAGTCAAGAGTATGACAAAAATTAAGATACTTTTGATGTTCATCGAAAAAAAATCCTGTACACCGTGTTTGTTAAATTAATCAAACAATTAATCAAAAAACAAGAAGAAAAGTTTAAAGATTTGGTTAAGTAGTAGTAAATCCTGGTTTAATAACCCCTTTATTCATTGCTCTCAAATCAGCTTGAATCTATGGGTTTAACTGCTTATTAAATAAGGGAGTATCGAAAAGGATAAGTTCTTAATCGCTGCAATCAAAGACACAGCAGGCTTTCTAGGAACTTCATGTGTGTAAGCAACATCACCATAAATTGGCTGAAGTGACCTTTCCACAGACTTTTGAGTTACTTCATCAAGACTTCATACATTTTATTCCATACTTCAAATTGAAATACGAAAGTATTATGAATTATTTAAGTATTTTTACTGAGATATGTTGATTTTTGCGATCGCCAAGTTATTCAAAGATACGTATTGTTACTTACTACCTTAAACAAAGGGCTACCCACTTAAGATGGAAAAAGAGAACTATGGACGCTTGCCAGAGTAGGTTATACCAAATCCGGTTACTACAGACCACATATCTTATTGAGAAAAGCTTGATATATATCGCTCTTAATTGACTTATTGGTGGTATAGCTAAAGTGGATCTGGTATTATACCTCGGTAACAAAGTTTCATTGCTTATTTTTTTATGGGCGTTTTGAATAAGTTTATGTTGTTGTCAAACAGCCAAGTTAAGTTTGACTCTTCCTACTAATTTGTACAACCTAAGTTTAGGAACTTAAGCTCCTAAGTTAAGAAATTTTAGTCGTTAACTTACCAAATCCTTTCTTTGTAGAGCTTTGAGTTATCTTAAGATAACTCAAACATCTACTGGCTTAACTCAGGAAAAGCTGCTTAACTCAGTAAAAGCTCTTCCTTAACTCAGTACTCAGCTATCAGCTCAGGACTTACGCAGCTACATCACATATAGAGTTAAAGGTGCGTTACGCTACGCTAACACACCCTACAAATAGAGGCTTTGCGTAAGTCCTGAGCTATAAGAGAACTTTCAGCTGACAAGCTGACAGCTTATTACTTTTGACACAAGATGTGAAATCTCATGTACTTTAATCGTGGGATGAACTTAACTCATAGGTATAGAACAAGTCCAACTAAGGGATTCAAGATCCTCATCAAAACTGAATAACTTTAAATATTCAGGATTAGCCATTAGCTCTTTAGCGATCAAGTACCCAGCGATTGTCCAGCTTTGATATTTTCGTGCTTCTTTCCCAACCAGTCGGCCATTCCTGCCATCGTAGTATTCTGGCCATTGATCATCACACAAGTGTTTTTCCGCTTGTTCAATTGCTCTTTGAGCTAACTTTGTTCTACCGGTCTTTTGAGCTGCTGCTACCAAAGGCCAGAGCAAAACTGGCCAATTACCACCATTGTGGTAGGACCAGGGGACATTTTTAGGGTCGCAGCCGGTAATAATTTTCCACTCCAAACCTTCTACTGCTGGAAAACAGATTTTCATTGGCATACTCCCGACCAGATCATCCCATCGTTGTTCAATTAGATCCATAATCCATTGGGACTCTTGATCACTAGCCAGAGAACTAATGATTGCCAGTAAGTTGCCTTTAGCAAAGAAGCGAAAATCCATCCGCGCCGGTCCCAGATTTCCTGCTAAATAACCTCCAGTATCTGGCATCCATTCAGTTAACCAATAGGGAATAGACTCTGGATAAATATTGAATTTATTAACTGCTGTTCTGCCGAACTCTTCACCTCGATAGCGATAGATATCGTTCAAGCGCTTCAAATCTAGCCAATAATACTCCCGAATATGAAAATTGAGGGTATTCAAGCGTTGAGTAATAAACTGGGTATAGACCTCCCCTTGACGACCAGGGGCAAGTAACTCCCGCGATGCCCTCAAAGCAGCATAAAATAAGGATTGTATTTCCAGGGGATGACCATAAACCCCCATCCGACGGTCAATCATAAATGAGCCGTCTGGAACTAACAAGGTAGGAAACATATCAAAGCGATCTGCTAAGCAAAGCTTGAGAATCTCGATAATTCCCCTTTGAACATCGGGTTGATGAGCTAAGTCAAGATCTCCAGTAGCTTTGACATAAGACCGCAATAGGATAATCCACCACAGGCTAGAGTCAACTGGGGTAACCCTCCCGATCGCGTGTTCTCCAAAATCGGCTGTCACATATTGCTGTCCTTCTTGGTTTAATACCTTGAAGCTAGCAGGCATCAAACCTTGACCAGCATTAAAACAATCCATTTGTTTGGTCTCACTTTGGAGAGCCAAAGTTTCGATCAGGAAATTACGTACAATTTCCGTTTTACCATGGAATAGAAAGACAAAGGCTGAAGAGATAAAATCTCGGACAAAACAATGGTCGTAATTGAGCGCTTCTACATTGGGATCGTGAGCTGCGACTGTCCCAACTGGACTTCCTTGGTAGTAGATAACGGAATCTTCTAGTGCCTTCCAAGCCTTGCTAAATAAATCCTGTTTGACTTGCATTGATTGCTCTGTCTCCTTTCTCCATCTGAGAAATATTTCATTGTTCTGTGGCAAATGGCTTCTAGATGCCAACTTGGCGAGCAGCCACTATATACCTAAAGATATACTCAACTATCTCTAAATAATTACGGGCACTGTCTGGTGAGTGTGCCCAAACTGTTAAACCATGATTCCTAATGAGTAGGACATTCACCGGTGGTGGTGTATTTTTAAAGCGATCGCAAATATCATCGGCAATCTTTCTTACCTCTAAATGGTTGGTAAATATTGGGATATCCACTTCGGGGTTTTCTGACCAAATTCCTAGACCTTTGAGCATCTCCAAAGGTGGTAAGGGCAACTTATCCCCATCGGTAAAGCTAGAAACCAGATTAGCTTCAATCGAGTGAATGTGATAGCAAGCTTTCGCTTCTGGAAATAGTGAATAAATCACCTGATGAATGCTAGTTTCAGCTGAAGGGCGGATATCTGGAGCTGGTTGCTCTAAAACGCTACCATCGGTGTCAATGCGAAGGAAGTCATTGATACCTAGTTGCCCTTTATTGCGCCCACTGGCAGTAATCCAAAAACTACCATCTGGCATTTTGGCAGAGAGATTGCCTGCTGTTCCCACCATCCAGCCTAACTGGTAGAAATGAGCAGCTGTAGAAATTAGAGTTGATCTTGGATCGGTCATCATTCTAACTTCAAAAATTTGTGAGGCAGAGCTACTAAGAGAAGGTAGAAGGCAGATTTAATCCCTCTACCATCTGCCTTTTTCTGTTGATAGTGAAGTCTTATCTCAAGTTCGTCTAATTGCCCATAATCAAAACTTCTCCGCGTCTCCGCGTCTCCGTGTCTCCGCGTCGGTTCTAACTATGGGTATTCAAGCAAACATGATGTCAGCCGCGATCGCGATGTCGAGGCTAGTAAGAAAACTTAGGTTTTAATGATACAAAACTTTTTAATTTTTGTGATACGAAAACATACATCCTCTATTATTGGCATTTTTTGGTATCAAATTGGTACAAAGGTAAAGAAATTTATCATTTTTTTTTATTTTATGTTTATTTTTTTAAAATATCTTTAACTTTGTCGGCAAATAATTTATCTTCCCTCACCACATTTGGGATAACTGCTCGCGTATATCAAAAAAATCATTCCAGGGAATATAAGGCTTGTGATACTCATCAAGGTACTCAAGTAAGCGATCGCGAGCAAATACTATAGGTGCAGTAAGAGCCATATTTAGATCTGTTAGTGAATCCCCAATAGCTATTTGTTCATCGGCGGGGTGTTGTGCCATTACCTGTACTTTAGCAACTAGTTCTGTATCTCCTTCAAATTCAGAAATTACCTGTAGCAATTCACCTGTCGTGTCTACATCAACTGCGTAAATTGCCGCCATTCGCTCTAGAACAGATTCTCCCCCTGTAGCTGCTCGACTCAGAACCGCTTCCACCATGCCTCGCAAACCACCAGAAACAAGAACAAAAGGGACATGATGAAGATCCAGAAAGTCTAGCAATTGTGATAATCCTGGACGTACTGGCTTTGATTGAGCATAGTGAATGATTTCGGGGTAACGTGCTGAAGGAATCGAACTCAATATCTGCCGCACTCCTTCCCTGAGAGTTAACTTCCTAGTGTACATTTGCGGCATCAGCTCGGCAGATAACTGGGGTGCAAATTCTTTTAACATCCCAGCAAAGGTTTCTACTGCGGTAATCGTACCGTCAAAGTCACAGAAAACTACTCGCTTCATATAGACCTCTTACCAAAATCAAAATGTGCTAGTTTTGTTTAGATTAGAGGTCTATTCTCCTACACTACTTTACTTAATGACTCACCGTTTGCCCATTTGAACCAGTTCTGCATTCCATTGCAACCAAATTTTCCCATCTTCAATATCCAAATGAAGAATGCAACTGTGAATCCATAGATTTTTATTCCATCCTAAGTGAATAATTTGGTAATGATCTCTCTGTTGATCGAAAATAGGTTGTACTTCAATTTTCAATTCTTAATTCCCTATGAGTCGAACCTACAAAGCCACTGGAATCAATCTTAAAAATATGCCTTTGGGTGAAGCAGACAGGTTAGTTACAATTTTGACGCGGGAATATGGTTTGATTCGAGCAGTAGCACCAGGAGCACGCAAGCAAAAGTCGAAATTGGGTGGCAGAATGGGCTTGTTTGTAGTCAATCAGCTACTGTTGGCAAAGGGGCGATCGCTTGACAAAATCACTCAAGCAGATACTCTAGAATCTTATCCAGGACTGAGCAAGGATTTAGGCAAACTAGCTGCAAGTCAATACTTAGCAGAATTAGTTCTCCATCATGCCTTGAGTGAGCAGTCCCAAGAGGAGTTATTTGAGCTACTCAATGAACATCTGCGGCGTTTAGAGCAGTTACCAAGCTCTAATGGTAAGCAATCAGAGATTTCCTTAGTACTGGCGCAATTGTCCCACGGTATCTTTCACTTGCTAGCTCTAGCAGGTATTGCTCCTCAGGTTCAAATTTGTTGTGTTACCCAAAAATCCCTCAGTCCCGACTTTACCAACCCTGATTGGCGAGTTGGTTTTAGTTTAGATGCAGGTGGTACAGTCAACTTAGTAGGCAATAAGTCAGGAGTAGCGACCTTGCCTCATCCAGCTCTTGCCAGTAAAGATACTGTGGCTCAGACAG
>CBDCVG010000012.1:0-30299 GCA_965222765.1 Caldora sp. | reverse complement strand
TGGTGGCAAGCATAAATCTAGGGAGTAAGGCTGGTTATGAAATGACCACTCATCTGTCCATTTACCCCCTAAATTACCTATATTACTACCACCGTATTCGCGGGCATCACTATTGAACAGTTCTGTGTAGAATCCGATTTCTGGTACCCCAACACGATAGTGACTATGGGGTTGAGGGGTGAAATTGCAGACTGTGACGATAAAATCATCAGAATCTTTGGCACGGCGAATGAATGAGACTACACTATGGCGATTGTCACTACAATCAATCCACTCAAAACCCTCTTCAGCAAAATCCTGCCCATACAGAGCTGGTTCACTGCGATAAAGGTGATGCAGTTTACTAACAAACTGTTTCAACTTTTGATGGGGTTCATATTGCAGCAAATGCCACTCTAGATCTGCCCAGACATTCCACTCGCTCCATTGGCCAAACTCCATACTCATGAATAAAGTCTTCTTACCAGGATGAGTGAACATATAGGTAAATAAGCAACGGACATTGGCAAACTTCTGCCACTCATCTGCCGGCATCTTCCCAATGATATTGCTCTTTCCATGGACTACTTCATCATGAGAAAGGGCTAACATATAGTTTTCAGAGTGGTGATACCACATACTGAAAGTTATATTATTCTGATGAAACTGGCGGAACCAAGGATCAATGTGGAAGTAGTCCAGCATGTCATGCATCCAGCCCATATTCCACTTTAAATTAAAGCCTAAACCTCCTACATAGGTAGGCCAAGATACCATTGGCCAGTCTGTAGACTCTTCAGCAATCGAGAGTACACCAGGAAAGTAGCTAAAGAGCACATTATTAGTCTGACGCAGGAAATCAGCGGCCTCA
The DNA here is from genome assembly GCA_965222765.1 of Caldora sp. Lineage (GTDB taxonomy): Bacteria > Cyanobacteriota > Cyanobacteriia > Cyanobacteriales > Coleofasciculaceae > Caldora. The sequence continues at coordinate 29,449 of CBDCVG010000012.1, read as the reverse complement.
ATGTTTTCCCTGCCACCATACTCGTTAGCAACCCATTCTCCATCCTTACGACAATAGTCTAGGTAAAGCATGGAAGCAACAGCATCGACACGCATTCCATCAATATGGTACTTATCGAACCAAAACAAAGCATTGGCAACCAAGAAGTTACGCACTTCATTGCGGCTATAGTTGAAAACTAATGTGCCCCATTCCTTATGTTCACCCTTACGAGGATCAGCGTGTTCATAAAGGTGAGTGCCATCAAAGAAAGCTAAACCATGACCATCTTTGGGAAAGTGACCGGGAACCCAGTCTACTATCACTCCTAAATCATTTTGGTGGCACTGGTCAATGAAATACATTAAGTCTTCTGGAGTCCCATAACGGGAAGTAGAAGCATAGTAACCTGTCACCTGATATCCCCAAGAGCCATCAAAAGGATGTTCTGCAACTGGTAGGAGTTCAATGTGGGTAAATCCTAGCTCCTTGACATAAGGAATCAACTTATCTGCTAGTTCCCGATAGGTAAGGAATCGCGCTTCCGGTTTCAGCTCTGAAACTGTGACTACAGGTTCAGGATTGCCCTTTTCATCCAACGCTGGTTCACCAGAAGAAGCATGAAGCCAGGAACCCAAATGAACCTCATAAACAGAAATTGGTTGAGCTAGAGGATCGCTGTGACGCCTACGCTCCATCCAATCTGGATCATTCCAGGTGTAAGCATCTAGGTCAGTAACAATAGATGCTGTTTTTGGGCGGACTTCTTGGTGGAAACCATAGGGGTCAGATTTTTCGTAAATGTGTCCCTCATAATTTTTGACTTCGTATTTGTAGTGTTCCCCAACACCAACTTCAGGAATGAATAAATCCCAAATACCACTATCACTTTTACGCATCTGGTGTTTGCGTCCATCCCAGTGATTGAAATCTCCTAAAACTGAAATATTACGGGCATTTGGAGCCCAAATAGCAAAGTAGACACCTTGAACCCCATTGATTTGGGTTGGGTGGGCACCAAGTTTTTCATAGATGCGATGATGATTTCCTTCCGCAAATAAATGTAAATCTAATGGTGTCAACATAGGAGAGCGGAAGGCATAAGGATCATAACTAAACCGCTCATGTTCTCCTTCCTTAATCCGTAACTGGTAATTTGAAAGTTCAGATATTTCAATTTTGGCTTCAAAAAAGTGAGGATGGTGCACCGATTGCATTGGGTGTTCCGTTCGTTCTTCTGGACAAACTACCCAAACGGCATCTGCATTAGGTAGATAAGCTCGCACTACCCAACCAGTTTTACCCTCCTGTTCAAATCGATGGGGCCCAAGAACCTCGAAGGGGTCATGGTGCTGATTCCAAACAATGCGGTCAATTTGCTCAGGGGTAATTATCTGGGACATTAAGCTATCTACCTCTTGAAAATGGAAAATTGAATCGAAATAATTTTAATATTTATATATAATTCTATTTTTTTCTACACATTTTGCCAGACCAAGCTCAAAGACAAGGGGCCCATGTTGAAACAATACCCCGAAGCAGGAGGCTTCAAGGCAGTCCCAATGAAAAAATTTTCACACCATGAATGAAAATCAATCTCCCCGCGTCCCCGTGTCTATTTTCAGATTAGAAGGGAAGAGGACTTGTTTGTTCATTATTGGAGGTGTCGCCGCACCCGTGAGGGCTTTCTAGAAAGGAATAATTGTACGCAGCATTTGACGTAGGCGCAGCAGAAAAATCAACCGCTTGATCTTTGGGTTAATATCCGGAGGTACTGGGTTTTGAGCTAATTCAGCTTGCAGTTGGGCATATTCTGCTGCTGTTAAGGGCTTACCATCAATCGGCGATCGCGCTTCTGTGATAATTTCTGTCCTCAAAACCTCTTCCGGTACATCCTCGGGTGGTGGTAAACCAACAGCAGGTTTTGCCACCAACAAAGTTAGTCCTAGCCACATACAAAGGAATCTGCCTTGTGTCATTGCCACCGATAGTTAAGTATTGAGCATTGATGAATTTAACCTTGGGATGCTCCCAATTCATGCCTCACCGAAAGCGGCGGGAAGACCATTCCTTCTAAGAATGGGAGAGAAGCCGACCGCCGCTTTGTCAAGTGTCTTAGTACAAAGGACAAATGACGTGAAATATCACGTAGTTTAGTCGTTGGATGAGCTTAAACTTTATCTTCTCTCAATCCAGGAGGTAGTTGTTCTCCACAAATTTGATGAATTTGCACAATTCGCTCAAACAGCCAGGGATAGTCCTGACGATATTGGGGAATTAAGGCTAAAGGACTGAGTAGAGCAGCAGCAGCTAAATCTGCCACACTCAGAGAATTGCCTACCAGGTAAGGACTTTCACACCACCGGCATCGTAATACCTCCAACCCTCTCTTCAGCCTCTCAGCTGCGAGATTCACCGCCGCTTTGTTAATCCCGTACTGACGCCGTACCACCTGAATTACCAGCTGGCTAGATATGGAAGGGTCGATGTGCTTCCCTTCCCCAGCACGAAAGTCATAGTAAACAAAGCGAGTAGCTGTACCAAGGCTTTCATCCAGCCAATCTTCGAGCATCCAAGCTTCGTTCTGTTGCTGAGTATCTGGCAAAAATAAAGGTGGTGATGGTTGGTAAGCTTCCAGAAACTTAAAAATTTCCGTCGAGTCACCTATAGCAGAAGGTTGATCTGTGAGCTGAGGCAAAATAACTGGCACTGTTGTCAAACCAGTAAGGGGCTTCAGTTTGAAAGTGTGAATTCCAGGGGTTAAATTCTCGACATCATAATCAATCTGTTTATAACCCAACGCCAACCTTGCTTTTCGACAGTAGTGGGAGGTACTGAATTGCAATAACAGCATCCAGAAAACTTAGGAGTATGATTTTTTAACTCAATAAAGGAGCAACTTTAAAGTTGTGTCTAGTAGAGCGCGATTACGAGCGAGTAAACCTAACGCAATCGCGCTTCTAACTCACTTAACTAGGGGACGGACTAGGAGATTCAGCGGGAGACTCTGTTGGTGATGGAGAAGCACCATCAGGAGCTGCTTCCTCTTTTGGACAGCCAGTCAAGGCGACTCCCAAGCTAAGGAAAAGAAGTAAACCAATTAATTTTTTGTTCATACACTCCTCTTGATTTCACAGATTGGGTCGAAAGAGATTTCACGCTAGACCACTATAACTCTACATTTTTAACTTGACATCCACCCAGCGCTAAAAGCGCAGGATGCCTAAAACTCACGATTTAGGTTTCTGCTTCATTCACATCTGCGTACACCACTAACTTTTGTCAGCTATGTCCCCGTCTTACGTTATGTCCACAGACTTTCGACTCATTACAGAGTCCCGATTCCGCAAGCCCTGCGGTACGGAGTCTTATCAAAAGACTTGGTACTTGTTGCTTAGGTTTTTTACCCAGCTAAGCATTTCCAGCTGGAACTCCCTAAACCTAGTTTTCAAGGTGCTAATACCTACTGCTTGGTTTTCACATTTCGGTATTTCTCAATTGTATAGCTTCATTGGAGGTGCAGCGTAAATGGGAACTGATGCTAGGATTGTTTCTATTGTCTAGTTTTTAGCGAGTAGCGCTCAGTTATTCGCTAGCTGCTAACTGAAGAACTACAAAATACTTATGAATGCTGCCCCTCGTCCATTTGTTTCTGCTCAAAGACGTCGGTCTATAAGACCTGCTACCAACTCCAGGATAAGGGAAGCAAGGTTAGGAAATTCTACTAGGGTAACCAGTATCTCATCTACAGCCGTTGGACACAATGTAACTCGCATCAACACTTTAGGGCGCACAACACCTATCTGGTTGCAAGCCTTGTTATCAATGCAGCGCGGCTCAGATCTAATTGCCTTTTTACTGGTTGGGGCAACTCTTACTATCTATTCTTGGACAGTGTATACTCAGCAGCAGTGGACGCAAGAGTACGGTAAATTGGAAACTCTACAACGCAATGAGCGAGAATTGACTAAAGCAAATGAAGTCATGAAAAATCAACTGGCTCAACAGGCTGAAAGCCCAGCTACTGGTTTAATTAATCCCACCCAAACCAACACAATTATTTTGCCCCCAGTTCCAGAGAACCAACCCTATAAAGCATCGAGAGAAAAGACTAGTGATCCAGAACCAGTGGTAAAGACACCATTGGGTTACTAAGAATTACCAGTGACTAGCTATGGATTATGGGTTAAGAGGACGCTCCAACTCAAAGCTGAGGAGTAATAACCAGACACTAAAAAAACCCAACTCACAACATCTGTTTCAACTATCCCGTTTCAGAGTGTTGCTTATTTGGGTAATAATGATGACTGGCATAGTCGGGCTATCGTTAAATTTATATCGGCTGCAAGTGTTACAAGGACCTGCACTGGAGAAAAAGGCACGGCAGCAGCAGATGGTCTATATGCGTCCCTTTGTCCCCCGACGTCCAATTGTTGACCGCAATAGCAATGTTTTAGCAGTTGACCAACAAGTCTACACGTTATATGCTCATCCGAAGTTATTTAAGCGATCTCAGCAGGAGATAGCAACATTACTGGCTCCAATTATTAATCAGACGGTAACTGAGCTAGAAGAACTCTTCGGTCAAAAGAAAAGTGGAATTAGGGTAGACCATTCCTTAACAGAAGAAGTAGCTGACCAGATTGCTAGCCTGCAAGTCGATGGTCTAGAGCTAATCCAATACTACTCCCGTTTCTATCCACAGCAGGATTTAGCATCTGATGTGGTAGGCTATGTGGATATGGATCATCGTGGTCAGGCAGGGGTGGAATACTCTCAGGAAAATTTACTAGAACGTGCTGTGCGCACTCTCCGACTCAGCCGTGCTGGTAATGGTGCTCTAATGCCGGATCATGTCCCTGAAGGGTTTTTACATATTGATGACTTGCGGTTGCAATTGACCCTAGATAGTCGTCTTCAAAGAGCAGCTCGTTTTGCTCTGAAGCAACAAATTAAGCAGTTTAATGCTGAGCGTGGTACGGTGATCGTTATGGACGCTCTGGATGGTTCATTGCTAGCGATGGTTTCAGAGCCAACTTACAATCCCAATCGGTACTTCGATTTTGATGTTAGTCTGTTTAAAAACTGGGCGTTGGCAGACTTGTACGAACCTGGTTCAACATTCAAACCCCTGAATGTTGCAATTGCCTTAGAAACTGGTGCGATTCAAGCTGACAGCCAGTTCAACGACACAGGTTGGATACAGATCGGTAAATGGAAAATTGCTAATCATAAGAAAGTTGGTCGTGGAATGATTAGTATCACCAATATTCTGAAACATTCGAGCAATACCGCCATGGTACGGATGATTCAACAAATACAGCCAGATGTTTACTATGGTTGGCTAGAAAGACTAGGGTTAGGACAAAAGCTGGAAACTGACTTGCCCTTTGAATCACCAGGACAAATTAAAACTCAGCAACAATTTATGGCTGAGCCAGTGGAAGTAGCAACCACTTCTTTTGGCCAAGGTTTTTCCATAACTCCTCTTCAGCTAGCTCAGATATATTCTTGCCTAGCTAATGGAGGTAAGCTAGTAACTCCCCATGTGGTTAAGGGACTTTATGATACTCAGGGGCAAATGTACTGGAAACCAGTACTTACCTCGCCACGACCAATTTTCTCACCCAGAACCACTCAAACAGTACTAGAAATGATGGAAGTTGTTGTTAATGAGGGTACGGGGAGAAATGCTAAGATTCCAGGCTATCGGATTGCCGGTAAAACTGGTACATCTCAAAAAGCTAGTCCTACCGGTGGTTATTATGCCAATGCCAAAATAACCAGCTTTGTTGGTCTGTTAACGGTGGACTCTCCTCGTTATGTTGTAGTGGCAGTGGTAGATGAACCAAAGGGGGAAGCTTTTGGTTCAAATGTTGCAGCACCAATTGTCAAAGCGGTGAGCCAAGCTTTGATTGGCATTGAAAGGATTCCTGCCAATCAGTTAAAAAATACTGAGATGGGGAATTAGTCAAAGTGACAGCTACCGTCGTTAAACTCTTGCGAGTTATAGCGCGGGCTTCTCGTTGACTCCCGGCAACCCGTCGGACATTTCACGAGCTTTAATTTTACTTCTTTATTACTAGTTATGAGTTTGCCCATTGTTGCTATTATTGGACGCCCGAATGTGGGCAAATCTACCATTGTCAATCGTTTGGCAGGTGTAAATGATGCCATTGTACATGATGAGCCAGGAGTAACTCGCGATCGCACTTATCGCACTGCTTTCTGGCAAGACCGAGAATACTTAGTGGTCGATACAGGTGGCTTGGTCTTTGATGATGATACCGAATTCTTGCCTATGATTAGAGAACAGGCAATGGCAGTGCTACAGGAAGCGAGTGCTGCAATCTTGGTAGTTGATGGACAATTTGGTTTGACGGCAGCTGATGAAGCGATCGCGGATTGGTTACGCCAACAACCAGTGCCAGTACTAATTGCTGCCAACAAATGCGAATCACCCCAGCAAGGAATCATTCAAGCATCTCAATTTTGGGAACTAGGTTTAGGGGAACCCTTCCCTGTCTCTGGCATTCATGGCGGTGGTACTGGTGAACTGCTTGATCAATTGATTACCTACCTACCAACTGTCGATGCACTCCCAAATACTCCTGAGATTAAAGTAGCAATTGTCGGACGCCCTAACGTAGGGAAATCCAGCTTACTTAATGCTTTCACTGGGCAAAATCGCTCGATTGTTAGCCCGATCTCTGGCACAACCCGCGATACCATTGATATGGTGGTAGAACGGGCTAATGATACAGAAAATAGCATTAACAAGAAAACTTATCGCCTAATCGATACCGCTGGGATTCGCAAAAAGAAAAACGTTGATTATGGTCCAGAATTTTTTGGTATTAATCGTGCCTTTAAAGCAATTCGTAGGTCAGATGTGGTTTTATTAGTTATTGATGCTATTGATGGGGTCACAGAACAAGACCAAAAACTAGCTGGTAGAATTGCGGACGAAGGACGAGCTGCAGTAATTGTGGTCAATAAGTGGGACGCAATTAACAAAGATTCCTACACTATCTACGACTACGAAAAATTGCTCCAAGACAGGCTTAATTTTGTTGATTGGGCCGAAATGATTTTTGTCAGTGCTTTAACTGGTAAGCGAGTAGAAAAAATTCTCGATTTAGTTGATACAGCAGCGGAACAACACCAGCGTCGTGTTACCACCTCAGTAATTAATGAAGTGCTGCAAGAAGCTGTTAGCTGGCACTCTCCCCCCACTAATCGGCAAGGGCGTCAGGGTAAAATCTACTACGGCACCCAGGTTAAAAGTCAACCACCAACCATGGCCCTATTTGTCAACGATCCTAAACGTTTCGGAGAAAATTATCGTCGTTATATTGAACGTCAATTCCGTCAACAGTTGGGATTTACAGGAACACCGATACGCTTGGTGTGGCGAGGTAAGAAACCCAGAGAAGCTGAAATTCAGAGCAATGCCAATCGCGCAACTCGCGTGTAATTTGTTGAAAAGTTATTGTTCATGAACAACAAATAACCAACAACAAATAACCAACAACAAGTCAAAATGGATTTACTGCGATCGCTACCCATCGGACTATACTTGGAGCAACCAGTAACCTGGCTACATTATCTAGACTCCAGGGTTAAATTAATCTGGCTCATGAGCTTTCTGTTAGCTCCACTGTTGGCTCATCCCTACTGGCGTCTGGGACTAGTAATCTTGCTAATTTTGATTACTCTGACAGCTGCCATTCCTTTGCGGGTATGGCGACAGCAAATGGGTTGGCTGCTGATGTTAAGTTTTTTTGTTCTAATTATTGCAGCATTTGCTCCCGATGGACTTAATATCCAGCATCAACCGCGACTTCCCGCTTATGAGCCAGCCTTACCTGAGCCAACTTCCTACAATTACATCGTTTGGGAGTTACATCAAGGGTTACTCAATCTAACTATTACTCGTCGCTCTTTAGATTTGGCAGTTCGTATCAGTACTTTACTATTTACCCTAATCTACAGCTGCAATCTGTACTTACTCACTACAGCACCAGAAGAAATTACAGAAGGTTTAGAAAGCTTAATGAAACCCTTGCGGCGTCTGAATGTGCCCGTAACTGAAATTATTCTCACTCTAACCTTATCCTTGCGCTTCATTCCTCTGGTACTTGAAGAAGTGCAAAATTTGATTCGTTCCGTACGTACTCGTGCCATCAACTGGAAAAAGCTGGGCATCCGTAATAGCTTGCAAGTCTGGTTAATGGTTTCAGAACGGTTGCTAGAAAATCTTCTATTACGAGCTGAGCAAATTGCTAAAGCAATGACTGTCAGGGGTTTTACTAGTCCTAATGAACATCTAGTGCAATGGCATCAGCTACGTCTGCACTGGTACAACTGGGTGGCAATAGCTAGTTTGGGTTTATTTTGGGGAGCACGACTAGTTTGGGGAGGAATGACAAGTTTGTAGTGTTTCTTGAAAGCCCCCCAACTGGCGGCGATGGCCACCCGCGACGAATGAAATAAACAAGCCAAATCCTCTTTCCTTCTGCCCTCTGCCTTCTGCCTCCTGCCTTGTTTTTTGAAAGCATAACTGGCAAGATGCCAGTTCCACAATCGATACCCCACACCCTCACTCCGAAGGAGTATTTCTTCAGAGATTGCTATGGTACGTTATGCACAAAAGTGATCACACTCACAAGACACCTGTAACTAAGGCTGTTGTCATTCTTTGAGAGAAAAGGCTATATTATGTCTCTACCAGAGGGGGTACTACTTTTGATTTTAATTTAGTGGTCAGACGACAAAATAACTGGTTTAACTGTCCGGATACCACTGAGCAAGTACCGAAAGAGTGAAAGTGATATGTTACACAACAGCAGCAGTATGCCTGAATATCAATGGAAGTTGACCATCGTAGAGCGCAACCTATTGCTTGCTAATTGGAGAAAGCTGATGCCAGAAGCGCAAGAGCGAATGTTACAGGAAGCTGAAGAATTGATGATAGATTTGTCTCTATCCGATAGACAACGTTTGCTTACATCCCTTGAAACGCTTCGTTACCATACAGAAGAGGATTTGCAACAGATGATTCAGCAGATTTTCAACAGTCAGTTGAGCCTAAATACAACACGAAGAGAATGCCTCGTTCTCCTATAGAACCCATTTGGGATCTATTTAACACGAAATCCCTAATGAATTCTTGACTCATTACTTTCAAGAAACAAGGCTCCGAGGCAGGAGGCTCCAAGGTTTTTAGGAAAGAAAAACTCTTGTGCCTCCTGCCTTCTAATGATCATTACTTCAAAACCGGAATCAATCGACTCGATGAGGCAAGCCCTATGTCGAGATTGATATTGTAACTGTGTGTAAACTTACTGCGTAAACCTGATCAGAAGCTCCGACAAGTAGATAGAACCAACTGGAGAATCCAGATTTACCCAAGTTAGGAGTTATCTGATGAGTAAGAACTTAAGCCTTAAGCCTACCAAAATGTTTCAGAATTTGGTAAGTATTAATACTTTGATTGTCGTCCTATTGTTACTACCCAACTTACTCCTAGGATGTAGTAGTTCCGAATCATCTCAAAGCGAAGCCTTACCTCAAGCGAGAACTGCATCCTATACTAACACCTCAACTCAATCTCAAGTTACATCAATTCCTGGTTGGAAAAAATTTACAGGGCGTGATGTAGAATTGTGGTTACCCGAAAGTTACCAAGGGATAGCTCCTAACGGTGAGGATATAGGTGTAGTACTGGATAACTTGCGGTCTTTAGGGTCAGAGTTTGCACCAATTGCCGATAATATTCAACAAAATCCTAATCTATTTGCTTTCTGGGCTTTTGATTCCAATGTTCCTGAATCCGGGTCTTTAACTAATATCAATATCGCTGCTGAGCAGGTTATATCTGCAGTGACTCTAGATATGTACTTAGACTCCCTAACCAAACAGTTACCTAGCCAGTTTCAGGTACAGGAGAGTAAAAAATTATCCCTTGAACACTACCAAGCGGCTCGAGTCATTACCGAATTTAATTTGAACAATGTAACTGGTAAACAGGCAGCTTACATCATCAAAGATGGTAATAATATTTGGGTGGTAACTTTTTCTACTAGTTTAGAGGAATTTGAAGAGCGTTTAACAACATTTGAACAAAGTATTACAACCTTTAATGCTCTTTAAGAATACCATGTTGTTTAGAAATGCACCGCCGTGAGACTTTTTCCTCAAGAATTGATATTACCCCGAAGGGGAAAGTAATCCTAGCTTTGTTACCATAACTGAAACCAGCAACTGGAAACTTGAGAACCGTGCAATAGTTTAGGGAATAAGCCCTATTGAATGGGGTTGTCAGCAATTCGGAGATATACCCATGAAGCGGAGAAAATTACTGGAGTATGGAGTGCTAAGTAGTGCTGCATTGATTGCTAACGTAGGTCTACTCAACCACCAATCTTCAAGTATTGCTGCTCCTACAGACAACAACAAACGGCACTATGATTGGATTTTACTGTACTGGATGCCCTATGACAACGACCTATCCCGATTTGGTCAGCCAATCTTAGAGATGCTTACCCAAGGGGTACAAAGTGACAATATATTAGTAGTAGTAGAATTTGATTTTTTGGGAACAAGCAACCTTTCCAGAAGAGTAATTACTAAAGATAAAGTTGACGTCCAGCAACTACAGAAGGCAAACAGCGCTAGTGAGGATGTCTTTGGTGAGTATCTCAATTGGGCTCAATCACAATTTGTTGCCGATAATTGGGCAATTATTTTCTTAGGACATGGAGGTCGTTTGGATCAAGTTAGTCCTGACAATCATCCAGGTTTAGGGACTAAAACCGAATGGATGAATATCCAGAAGTTGAGGGATGTTGTTGAGCAATTTAATCAAGATATTAATAATCGGGTAGAGTTATTCTTCTTCCAAAACTGCAATAAAGGAACTCTTGAAGCTCATTACACTTTGCAAGATGTAGCTGAGTACACCCTTTCATCCCAAAAACTCTTAGGTGCTCCTAATTCCTATTACCAATCACTCCTGCAATTTCTCAGTTATCGCCCGGAGGTTAATGGTGGAGAGTTAGCGGAAAAAATTATCCAGTTTGAAGGGAGTGATATGTACAATAGTTACACGGTTACCAATAATCGTGTTATTCGTGAGCTACCGGCAAAACTTAACCCTTTACTGGAAGAAATTATTGGAGCTAATATTAAGGCGATACCAACGAGTCAATTAAAACTGTATAGTTATATGGGTGAGAGATATGTAGATTTTGTCTACTTTTTGCAAACTCTCAGTCAACAGACAGCTTCAGCACAAAAACACTACGATAAGTTGGTCAAATTTTTACAAAAATCAATGATTCACAAATTTCAGCAAAATCCCAATAACTCAGAAAGGGATTTGTATGGTTTAGGTTTATTTTTGCCTCGGAGTAAGCGGGAACTCGATAAATATCTATATCTGCCTGTTTTTAGAGACTTAAAGCTGGTTGAACTGTTTGATCGTATCTTATTTTAAAAATGAGTATGCAGTCTGAGCTTTTTAATTTTTTCTAAATCAGTTAAACCTCTTAATTATTTCATCTGTTTGATTGTGGTAAAATCATGTATAATTTGGATATACTATTTACAGTAATATCGCTTAAATTGTAGGATGCAACACTATACACTGACAGATGCTGTTAATCGACATAGTGAAGTCTTTGATCAAGCTACTATAGAGCCAGTTATACTTACAAACCAATCTCTTCCTAGCCATGTATTGATGTCAGCTCAAAACTATCAGAAATTGATTCAGAGACTACAAGAATTAGAAGATCAAGTTTTGGGTAAGGCGGCAGAAGTAGCCCTTAGTCAGTCTCAGATGGTAGGAGTAAAAACTTTTACATCTACACTTCAAGGTTTAGCAAATGGCGAAGCTTGATGGTCTTGAGACAGTTCTAAATTTTCTGAAGGGATTGCAACCAAAAATTGCTGCACAAATTGCTAAAAAGGTGTTGGCTTTGAATATTAATCCTTTACCTACTGATAGTAAGCAGCTATCTGGCTATTCTGGCTATTATCGGGTAGATAGTGGTGAATATCGCATTGTTTATCGATTTAAACCGGATGAAGATTTGGTGGAAATAATTTTGGTAGGTAAGCGGAATGATGATGAGGTTTATAAAAGGTTAGAACGTCTGCTAAGATAACTGAAACCTATCGCCTATTACCTACGTCGTTAGACGCTTATTACAGAAAGCGGCGGGAAGCCCATTCCTTTAGGGATGGGAGGGATAGCCGCCCGCCGCTTGGTTGGCAAGTTATTTGTTATTTGTTTTTTGACAAACAACCAACAACTAACAACAAATAACACGAAATCCCCCGTGCTTTAGCCGGGGGATGAGTTAATTCTTTCCTTTCATAATCGTGGGTAGCATACCTCAAAAGCTTCTACTGCTTTCTTCTTCCCTTTAACTGTCACAGAGCCAAGCTTTTCAAATTCAAATAAATTTTTAGTACGATTGTAAACAGACTGGGAACAGAGAATTTGTCCTCCGGTAGCAATTGATTGTAGTCTGGAGGCAATATTCACTTCATCACCAATTGCGGTATAGTCCAGATGCTGAGGAGAACCAATATTGCCTACAACTACTTCTCCAGAGCTAATGCCAATACCTGTAGCAAAATTGTTCCTAATCCAGGAGTTTGGCATAGTGCGAATTCGTCGCTGCATCGCAATTGCTGTCTCAATTGCTCTTCTTTCTTGCTCCGCTAATTCTGAGGGAGCGCCAAATATGGCTACAATCATATCCCCTACAAACTTATTCACAGTGCCTTGATGATTGAAAATCACTGATACCATCTGAGTAAAATATTCATTCAAATACTTTACTATTACTTCGGGAGCTAACTCTTCGCACTTACTAGTGAAATTTCTAATATCTGCAAAAAGAACAGTTACCTTCCGCTTGGTGGGTTGGAGAACAATTTCTCCTTTGGTATCGATGATTGCTTGTACTACATGAGAAGAAAGATATCTTTGCAGATGACTTTTAATCCGTTCTTGCTTAAGTTTGTTCTTCTGCAACATAGCATTTTCAATCGCCGCTGCTGCTTGGGATGCTAAAACTGTTAATAATTTCAAATCCTGTGCTGTATAGTAAGTCAGAGAGGTACTGCTAAGATTAATAACACCAATAGTACCGTTTTGGGTTGTCAAAGGTGCACAAAGCAGAGAACGAGTTAGATTTTTTCCCGCGATATACCTGCTGTCAGACAATACATCATTCACGATTTCCGCTTTACCTGAAAGCATTACACAACCCGCAATTCCCACCCCTGGCTTGATAGCTGTTTTTTGGCTATACTCTACCCCCCATGCTGAGATAATCTCAAGAGCGCCAATTTCTTTATTGAGTAGCATTACTGAAGCATTAGTTGCTGTAATTAGTTTTACAGCTTCAGCAATGACTAACTCAGTCATTTCCTCAATTCCAAGACAAGTAGCTATTTTTCCTGAGAGGTCATACAATAAATTCAATTCTTCATACTTTTCTAAGGTATCAATAGCCAGAATTTTTTTTTCAAGCTCTTTGGTGGCAATGTAACTGAGCATCTGAGCAACAACAATACCTTGGGGTGCTCCAGTTACCCAGCCAATCATTTGATCTCCAGCTTGAATAGGGTGCTTGCCCAAAAAATACTTATTATCTTCCCCTAAAAGTATTTTACCCTCAGTATCTTGAATGGAAATACTCGTATCTAAAGTACTGAGCAAGTTATTGACAACTGACAAGAGCTCTTTTTTGGTAATCAGTTTCTTGAGATTGATTTGAACCATCAAATTTTATGTCAGATGAAGAACTGCTGATTCTCAACTCTCAATTTAACAATTCTCAATTTAACAAATCCAAAACCTCTCTAGCTTTTGACAACACTTCTTTCGGACGAAAAGGTTTCGTCATATACATATCTGCTCCAACCGCCATGCCACTTTGCTTATCAAACTCTTGACCTTTAGCCGTCAGCATGATGATGTAAACTTCCTGCATACCCAATTCTTTTTTTACTATATTACAGAGCTCTAAACCACTCATCTTCGGCATCATGACATCCAGGAAAACTAAATCAGGCTTTTCTTCCTTAATTATTTCCAAGGCTTCAATACCATTCTTGGCAGTAAGTAACTCTACATCCTGTTCGTCTTCTAGCTTTTCTAAAGCCTGTTCCATCAAAATCAGAATGTTTGGTTCATCATCCACAATCAAGACTTTTTTAGTCATTTGTTATTGGTTATTTGTCATTTGTCATTGGTTATTTGTCATTTGTTGTTGGTTATCAGTATTTTTACGGAGGGGAATGGTAAAGGAGAAGGTACTACCTTTTCCTAATTCACTTTCTACCCAAATTCTACCACCGTGATACTCAACGATTTGTTTACAGATAGGTAATCCTAAACCAGTTCCTGTCGGTTTATCAGTTAAGATATTCCCTACCTGCTTAAATTTCTCAAAGACTCCCTCTTGGTCTTCGGGAGCAATGCCAATGCCGGTATCTGTGATGCTAATTAACAACTGTTGGTCTGATGTTAGCTCAGAGGCTTCGACAGATGAGGATGGCTTTATTACAGCTCGACAGGTGACGGAACCCTCTTCTGTAAACTTGACGGCATTAGAGAGAAGATTGATGACTACTTGAATTAAGCGATCGCAGTCTACTTCCACTTCCGGTAATTCTGGGGGAATATCTTTGATTAACTCAAGCCTTTGTTGTTCAAATAAGGAAGATGTTGCTGCGATCGCACGGTTGAGAATTAGCTCTGGGTTGGTAGACTCGATGTTCCAGTCTACTCGTCCTGCCTCCATCTTGGCAATATCTAACACATCATTAATCAGAGCAGTCAGCCGTTCTGCTTCAGAGACAATGATATTGATATTTCCTCCCACTGTTCTGATAGAGTTTTTTATTTTGCGATCGCTGACGCTCACTGCTGGGAAAATAACTTCCTCTAGTTTTTCTTTGATAATCGAGGCAAAACCTAAGACGGAAGTAAGGGGAGTGCGCAATTCATGGGAGACAGTTGCCAAAAAATCGGTTTTCATCCGGTCAACCTCTTTTTCAACTGTCACGTCTCGGATTAAAATGACCGAACCGAGACAATGAGTGCCTTCTCCTTCCTCTGCTTCCTTAACAATAATACTGGCTAGAGCCTGACCTACTCGATTATTCTTAAGTTCTACCTCAGCAGTAACAATTTCCTGCTCGTGCTGCTCCATGTACTCCACCAATTTTACTAATTCTGGCGGGAAATGTTCCGAAAGCTTTTGCCCTTTGAGGTCAACCGCTTCTAAACTAAACATGGCCTTCAATGCCGGATTAAACCTGGTAATTTGACCCTGGGTATTGGTAACTAACAGTCCATCAGCCAAGTTATCAATGATGGCACTCAAATCAGCTAAAGTAGCCCAAAGCTCCCTTGACTGCCGCTTCGTCTGCTTCAATAGTTCTGCTTGATTTAATCCCACTCCTAACTGGTTACCCACCTGAGCCAGCAAGGCGATATCTCTATCTTCCCAGTGGCGAGAACCTGTATGTTGGTAAGCTCCCAGTAAACCCCACAGTTTGTCCCCAACGAAAACTGGCACCACCACAAAGGCTTTAACTTCAAATGCTTCTAAAATCTGAACATGACACTCAGTCAAACCAGAATTATAGATATCGTCGATCGCAAAGGTTTCGTGCTTGCGATACCTACCTCCCTGGGTTTCTTGTAAATAGGTATCTTCCCAAATGACTTTCAAACCGGGTGCAATAATTAATGACTTCCAGCCTTCTCCCAGGGACTCATACATAAACTTACCACTCCAGTCAGGATTGAACTGATAGACAACTACCCGATCGCAGTTGAGGATTTGTCGCACTTCTTGGGTAGTAGCCTTGAAGATTGTGTTCATGTCCAGATGTTTGGCGAATCCGCTCAATCACCCTAGCTAAGGCACGCTCCTGCTGAGCAATTTTCCTCTGGTGCTCTTGTTGAGCTTGAACTTGTGCCAAAGCCTTTTGGAGTTGGGCTGATTGCTGCTGCTCCTGGAAAAGTAATTCTGCCTGTTGCAGAGCTACCCCTAGGTGAACAGCTATTTTACTAACAAACTCAATTTCTTCCTCCTGCCATTGCCGTGGTGCAGAACATTGGTGAATGCAGAGCAATCCCCACAGTTGTTCCCCTTTTAATAAAGGTACAACCAGATTAGCTCTCACTTGGAAGCGCTCTAGGATAGCAATATGGCAATCGGGCAACTCTAGTTTATAGATATCATTAGCCGCCCAAATCCGACCGCGCTGATAATATTCGGCGTGTTTTTCTCCAAAACAGTGGTCTTCAATTTTGGCAGCTAAGGCGCAGTTAAAGGGAGGTAATACATCCTCGGAGACAAATTCACCAGAGCTCCAGTTAGACTGATAGTCAAAGCGATACATTGCCACTCGGTCTGCATTGAGTAGCTTACGGACTTCTCTGGCTGCCGTCTGGAAAATGGTATCTAGGTCTAGAGTCAGACGAATTTTATCAATTACTTGAGCTAAAGCACGCTCTTGCTCTGCAGCTCTAACTATTTGTTCTTTTTGGGTCTCAACCTGTCCCAGAGCTGTCTGAAGCTCCTGTGAACGCTGTTGCGCCTGGATAAGTAATTCTGCTTGTTGTAGTGCTACTCCCAAGTGAACAGCAATTTTGCTGACAAACTCAATTTCCTCCTGCTGCCATTGGCGGGGTGCTGAACATTGGTGGATACAGAGCAATCCCCAGAGTAGGGGTAATGCCTCGTTCCCTGCTTCCCCTTTTAATAAAGGTACAACTAGATTAGCTCGAACCTGAAATTGGGCAAGTATTTTGATATGGCAATCACTGAGTCCAGCATCGTAGATATCGGCAACCGCCTGAACATGACCACGTTGATAATCTCTGGCACGCTCTTCCCCAAAACAGCGGTCATGAACCTTGGCAGCTATAGCCGAGTCAAAATCCTTCAGTACATCTTCTGAGACAAATTCGCCATCATTCCAGTTAGAGTTCGGGTCAAAGCGAAACACCGCTACTCGGTCAGCATTAAGTAGTTTACGGACTTCTGTGGCTGTTGTCTGGAAAATGGTATCTAGCTCCAAGGTACGGCGAATCTTATCAATTACCTGGGCGATCGCTCGTTCAAGTTGGGCCTGTCTAGCCAACTCATCAGCTCGTTGTTGCAACTGAGTAGTCAAAGCCGTCTGTAGTTCTTCTTTACGCTGCTCCGTCTGCGCCAGTAATTCCGCCTGTTGTACTGCCACTCCTAACTGAGCGCTAATTTGTACGAGGAAGTTAACTTCATCCTCTTCCCAATGCCTGACTTCAGAATTTTGAAAAGCTGCCAGCAATCCCCAGAGCTGGTTACCCTGGTAAATTGCCACAATAACATAGGCTTTGGCTTGAAAACTTTCTAGCAGCTCAATGTAGCAATCGGAAAAACCCTTACTGTAGATATCATCACAAACCCGAAACACTTCACCCCAGCTGAATTGACCTCCCTGAGTTTCTTGTAAGTGGGTATCATTAACCTGACCATTAGCCAAATATTTAATGCTACAGTTACTGACGTTCTTACATAGTTCTGGCTGTTCAAGCTGTTCCCCCATCAAAGAAGTCCAACCTTGAGCCATTGACTCAACAACAAATTCGCCACTCCAATCTGGATGAAAGCGATAAATTACCACCCTGTCAGCATGGAGTAATTGCCGGACTTCTTGGGTGGTAGTCTGGAAAATGGTATTGAGATCCAGGGAGCGGCGAATTTTTTCAATAATTGCAGCGACTGCTTGCTCCCGTTCTACTGCTTGGGCTACTGCTTGGAAAAGATACTCCGACTGCTGCTGTAGTTGCCTCACAAACTTTGCTTGCTGCAAAGCTACTCCCAAATGAAGGGCAATTTGGGTGACAAACTCAATTTCCTCCTCCTGCCATTGACGTGGTACTGAGCATTGGTGAATACATAACAATCCCCACAGTTCCTCTCCTTTCAGTAAAGGTACAACCAAATTAGCTCTTACGTCGAAGCGCTTGAGGATAGTAATATGGCAATCAGGCAACTCAACTTCGTAGATATCCTGACAAGCCCAAATCCGACCCTGCTGATAATAGACGGCGTGGTTTTCCCCAAAACAGTGGTCATTAATTTTGGTAGCTAAGGCGGAATTAAACGGAGGTACTACATCCTCTGAAACAAATTCACCACTGCTATAATCAGACTCAGGCTCAAAGCGAAACATGCCTACTCTGTCAGCATTGAGCAGTTTACGGACTTCTGTAGCTGTTGAATCAAAGATGTGATCAAGAGCCAGTGATTCCCGAATTTTGGTAATTACTGCAAGCATTGCCTTTTGTTGAGCAACTTGAGTAGCTTGTGGCATAGCGGCAGCTTCTTCGAGTTCGGCAACGCGAGTTCTCAAAGTCACTAGCTCCTGCTGCATTGATTTGTAACTATTAGCGTTTACAGATATGTTATTTTTAGGCATGAATGAGGAATTAAGAATTAAGAATTAAGAATTAAGAATTAAGAATTAAGAATGCAGAATGTAGGGTGGGAACTGCCAATGGTACCTGGAAAACTTAGTCTAGCATTGATGTGCAGTTCAATTTAGGTTGGATAGAATGAAGTGAAACCCAACACTGACTTAGGTTTTATTGGGTTAGGACATAAGAAGAACTCACCACACAGTCACCAAGAACACAAAGTAGTGCTTAGGAAACTCCAAGCAATAAATTATCGAATTTACAACTCCAACTCTTCCAGCTCTCCTTGCAGTTATGCCAAAATTCCCCTTCCATTGTTAGCAAAATCCTCAATAGTTTGCTCGGATAACTCATGAGTAGTCATTGCCTGCAACAAACTTAAGGGAACAGTCAGATGATGAGCTCCAGCTTGTAGTGCTGCGGCTGCTTCTTCTGGTGACTTGAGACTGGCTGCTAAAATTTCGGTATCGCTACCTTGTAACACCGCCGATATCTCCCGTACCAGTGCCAAACCATCCCCCAATAATCTGGTAGCACGATTGACATAAGCGATCGCATATTTTGCTCCTGCTTCCCTTGCTACTGCTGCCTGTGCTGCACCGTAAATTGCTGTCACTGCACAGTTAATATCTGGTGATAAGCAAGATACAGCCTGAAAGCCTACTGAAGTAGCAGGAATCTTCAGCACAGTTTTCTCGCCAATAATCTCAAAAGCTTTCCTTCCTTCTGTTAGCATTCCATCGAAATCAACAGCCATTAGTTGGTAATAGAGCACCCCAGAACTAATCTCTGCTAGTTGTTTTAGCGTCGCCTCTGGAGGTAAATCACTCTTGGCTAAAAGTGTTGGATTAGTGGTAATTCCCTTAACCCATCCCAGTTTCTCTGCTGCCAAGGCTTCATTTATTAATGCTGAATCAAGATAAATTGTCATATTGAAAATTGCTAATTGAAAATTGGTAATTGGTAATTGGTAATTGCTAATTGGAAATGTCTCCCTCATCTCCCAATCTCCCCTAGCTTCCCTAGCTTCCTCAGCTCCCCATCTCCCCAGCTACCCCAGCTCCTAAGTCCGAGATCTCTGGGAACGGCGAGCTTTACCCACTGTACTGATGACGTCAGTTAACATTTTTAGGGCAATGGCTTTAGCTGGACAAATACGCCCAGCACTGCGATCGCCTACTGAATGGAAACCCATATGGAAAGGGCAAAGATTATCGCGCTGTGCATTGAACTCGTAGGCCGTAGGTCCCCAGAATTCTTCACTAACCATCCCAAGAAACATGGCAATTAAGATCTTAGTCCCAGAGGGAAAGGTTCGTTCCTTTCCAGCAAGCGTTACAGTGAAAGGTTCTGTCGCAACCCGGTGAGTCGCACTCACTGGCATATAAAGGCGACTACATTCGAGCAAAAAAAGCTGGATTGCTTCTTCATCATCAAGGTCAAGGTTGTCCCAGTATACTGTAGTGTCAATTTTACTGGTTGCGTGACCCTTGAAGTTTGGCATGGGTTGACCACCCATGGCAGTTTTTCCTAGATGGAGAGGACCTTGTAGTGCAGCAATACTCATCAGTGACACGATAAGTTTGGCGAGCTCGCGCCGAGTCATATTGTTGTGTTCAGGATTGTTTTCTTGGAAATTAGCTAGAGCTGGTGAATTTTCGTAGATGTCTGCTACCTGCTCAGTCATTTCTGGAATCTTACCAAACCCCAGTATATTAAGTTTTTCTAGGATACTACTACCAACGAAATAATGCACAGTCCCATTTTTGGTGTAATGCAAATTTGTCAGGACGCTGATTTCTTCACTCTCAGGATTTATCTCAAAGAGAATATAGTGGAGATATCGAACTAAAAAGCCCATTAAGCCCCGTTGATCATCTGTGAAGAATGCCTCACCAGAACCATGAGGCATATTCACATAATCAGCCGCTAGATTTTCAAGAAGCTGTTGAGCGACAGGATCATCTTGGCGAGCGAGGGCAGTATCGTTGATTAAGTAATCTTCCAAACACTTACGGAAAGCTCCATGATTATTCCCTCCCACTTCTTCATCAGAGAGGGAAAGTAGAAAAACATTCCGGCCACCCTTATCTAGTTGAGGGCCATGATCTGCACTAAGCATTGAGGTTCCGAGACGCCAAGTACGAGCTTGGGGTGAGGTAAGAGCTGTTTCTAGGGTGTTAAATTCTCCCAAAACTACTTGCCCCGCACAACAAAAAGTTAGACCTAAGGCTTGACGCTTGGCATCAAGATAAGAAGTTTGGTTGGCGATGATTCCCTCAGCAAAGCTGATAATCGGTAGGAGAGTTCGGCTTGGTAGTGTTTCCGGGTTTTCTAGTGCCCAGGCTTGAAAGTTATTGAGCACTTTGTCCCAAAGTGTTGGAGTTTGTCTCGGGGAGGTGGTTGGCTGAATAGTCATAGGAACGGAACCAATTGATGAATATTCAAATTTTAGGTCTTATGGGGTAGCAGGAGTTACTGAGGGATCTTTGCTATACCCTTGAGTTCAGCTTCTGGGGTATTTACGTCAGAGTACAGTAATTGGAGAACTCGACTAAGATGGGATTACCCTGATTTTGTGGACATATTTCTCAATTATTGTGACAGGTTAAAAGCATATGACTCAGCCAAACCCCACTATTGAAGAACGAAGATTTGATGAAATTAATACTTGGATGTCAACGGGACAAGGAACAAATTTACCAGAAGTCTTACAAGGTATTTACTTTATGGACGGCAATGTGCTTCCAGATGATTGCCTCACCATGAATGATCAATGGGACCAGGATACCCTGACCTTATCATTGCAGGTTTTTGGTCCCCTTAAATGGACATTTCACCCCTCTAATAGTGGACGGATGCTCCTTAAGCTGGCTCAGCTTACTAAACTAGTTTACGAAATACGTTTTAAAGATAATACCTTCAGACGTGCAGATGCCATTCCCAAAGTTTTGGGGTTACGCCTGCCTACTTGGATTGTAGTTTTCGAGATGAACCAAATAGAAGATAGTGTGGATGGCAGTATCTGGGAGCGCAGAAATCTTGGCTTTTTCCGACTGATTCCCATGGGAGGATACATTCTCCGGAAAGTTGTCGATCCAAAAGGACAGAAAACAGCTATGTTTGACGATATGCTCACTAAAGTTCAGGAAACTTGTATCGTTGTGGTATAGCAGTCAGCGCCTGACGGCGAATTAAGAATTAAGAATTAAGAATTGATTGAATCGCCGAAAAAGAAGATGAGAAACAAGTCAGTTTTCCTTTGAGCCTCCTGCCTCCTGCCTCCTGCCCCCTGCCTTCTTCCTGGAGAGTAATGAGTAGAAAGACCCAAAAGGTCAGAAAAATTGTATTTACTCTTCTTTGCTCCCCTTTCAGTAAAAAATATTCTGTAACTCAGTAAAAACTCATATTTGTTAAGTATTCTTAATAAGAGACAATTTATTAATTTCAGTTATTATCTATTCCTACTGTTAATTATACACAGTGACTAACCATAGTTGATTAGACGATAATCGTCAGCATTTTAGTTAATTCCTCCCTTATTTTCCTGTCTGAGGTAATTCAGTATGTAGAAGTTATTGGTAAGAGCGGATTTAGTTAACATTTTTTACAATTCATTGATAAAGAGTAAATCTAAAAGCTAGAGGTCTTAAAACCTACATTCACTGATGACTAAACTAACAAAAAACCGATATCTCAGGTTGGAGGATTATTTCCACCCCATCATGAACCTAAAATTCCCTAGTAAGCTGCGGCAAAAAGTAGGTAGATTGTGGCCTAATATTGATCCCCGTTCTCTAAGGATGCGGCTGACTCTGGGAATTGCTGCTGTCTCCGCTATCGGTATGGGCTTTCTAGCTATCTGGATTAGCTGGAAAATGCAAGATATTTTGGTAGTTACTCACAAACAGAGTATCAAATACATTGGTCAACGCTTGCCCCGGGATGTGGAAATCTATAGCAAGATGATGACGGTAGAAAAGGGAATGCAAAAGGCGATTGATGACTTGACGATTAGTAACACTGTGCTGTGGATACGGAGTTCTGATGGCACGATTGCAGCTCAATCTGCCCAGCTACAAACTAGCAGCAGATTAAACTCTCTCAAATCCTTACTGAATATGCCCCTCCAACCCAAAGTTAGTGAAGTGAAAGGAAACTACTGGGTATTATGTGGGGCTCCGTTAGAGGTGAAGGGGGAAAATTTAGGTATGTTGTACATTGCTCAAGATATAACCGAGGATCAAGTCATGTTTTTGAGCATGATTCGGAGTCTGGGTATCGCCAGCTTACTAGCAATTGCAGCTATTACCGTCGCGATCGCATTTTACATCCAGCGCTCACTCCAACCTCTACAGCGGATGGGGCAGTTAACTCAAAATATCTCTGCAGATGACTTGGGTGAGGCTCACATCCATTTGGATAATGCTCCTAGTGAACTCAAAGAACTAGCACAAACTTTTGACGAAATGTTAGTTCGCCTTCATGAGTCTTGGGAGCAGCAGCGGCAATTTGTCAGTAATGTTTCCCATGAATTGCGCACACCTCTAACTGTTGTCTCTGGTTATCTACAAAGTACCTTACGGCGAGGTAGTAACCTAACTCAACCCCAGCGAGATGCTCTAGAAATTGCTGGCTCAGAAGCAGACCGCACAATCCAATTATTGCAGGATTTGCTTGACTTAGCACGGGTAGATAGTGGTCATATGCACTTTAATATAGAACCTTTGGAACTCAATGAGTTAGTCCAAGAAATTGCTGAAATGGCAAGGCAATATAGCAATCGAGTCATCCAAGTAGAGTCCAACAACCCTGCTATCAAGGTGAAAGCAGATATTAATCGCCTCAAGCAAGTATTGTTAAATTTAATTGATAATGCAGTAAAGTATTCTGACTCTAGTCATCCGGTAACACTCAAGTTAGACTACCCAGGTAAGTGGGGAAGAATTCAAGTATGCGATCGAGGTAACGGTATTCCTTTACAACACCAAGCCCGAATTTTTGAGCGTTTTTATCGGATAGATGATGCTCGTGCTCGCTCTACCGGTGGTTGTGGGTTGGGTTTATCTATTGTTAAGACTCTGGTAGAAGGTATGGGAGGTAGGGTTACAGTGCGCTCCCAACTAGATAAAGGCAGTGTATTTACTGTGAGTTTGCCCGGTAAGGAACTTTAAATTGAAAAATTGACAATGCCTATTCTACAGTTTGTGATCTTACTGCGATCGCTTTCCCAGCCTATCAAATCCTTTTCCCTACTCCGTTGTTTCTTGAGACTCATCAATTAAATCCGAGTAGTAATGCAATCCCACCAATTGCTACCAAAACTCCCAAAATTGCTCTGAGACTGACTACCTCACCCATCCAAACGACAATTGGTAACACAAACAAAGGACTAGTTGCTAAGAGAGTTTGAGCAATTCCAGCAGCAGTGAATTTAAAAGCTATTTGTTGCAGCCAGATTCCTAAATAGGTGCCAATAAAAGCAGCAAGGAAAATAGCTCCCAAGGCTTGCTTTGATGGTAAGGATTTTATTTGAAAACCAACCTTTCGCCGGAACAAACCTGCTAAGAGTAGGAGAATCAACATCCCACCACTCAAACGCAAGAGGGTAGAAAACAGGGGACTAATGGTTGTTTGAGCTAGTGCCGCTCGCGAAAGTACTGCACCGCTGGCTTGAGCTAGTGCTGCTAGGATGCCCAAACCAATACCTTTGAGCAACTGCTCCTGTTTTACTGTTGAATTGGGTACTCGTTCAGTAATAACCCAAGCAATACCGATAACTGTGACAAAAATGCCACACCAAGCACCGATAGTCAGCTGCTCTTGCAAAAAAATCAGCGCGATGAGTGCTACTAATGGAGGTGCTAAGGTTTCCATCAATAAGGCGCGGCGAGCTCCTAGGCAATTGATGGCAGCAAAATAAGCCGTATCTCCCAAAGCAATACCAATCACACCGCTAAGCAGTAGCAGTCCACAGGCATTAAGATTAAGTAATTGTAATTGCTCATTGCCGAGGATGAGGGTAAGAATGATTAGAGCGATCGCAATCACTCCTTTCATTAAATTTAGTTCTAGGGGAGGGTAAGAACTCCCCAAACGCCCATAAACGACTGTAGCAACTGCCCACAAACATGCTCCACCTAAAGCAGCGAGCTCCCCTGATAAATCTGTAATCCAGAAATTAAGATAATTTCCTACTAACACCTAACACCTAACACCTAACACCTAACACCTAACACCTAACACCTAACTGATAAAGACTGTCAAGCCTAGCCTTTTCCTCTGGAGGGGTAGCGGTGAAATGGATACAAAAATAACCAGAGTCTGTTGGTTGTTCCAAAACTTTGGCATAAATATCTTCACTGGCTTGTTCAGGATTTTCCTGGCTTAATAAATTGAGCTTGATATTACTCAATCCAGTAGGTACTTCCTGCTGTGCATTCTCCAAGTCAATGACAGCTCCCTTGGCTGAGAGCTTAACTAAATTTCCTCTAAATAATCTATCCCCCATGTGCTTACCTTCCAGCACTATATATTGGATAGCAATGGGTTCTGCAATAGCTAAAAATTCTTCTTCTGCCTGAGTCAAAAAGAGGTTGTATTCTCCAGCGATACCACCAACATCGTAGATAGTAATGGGTTGTTTTACTCCTTTTGGTAGTACTTCTTTTTCGCCGTTAATCTTTAAAGGCTGCTTGAGTGCTTTTAAGGTATGCTCTGAAATGAGAATTTGACCGCCAATAGTATAGGATTCAATGCGATAAGTTAGGTTCATCTGTCTGCCAACTACACCGTATTTGGTACGTTTCTCTGAACCGATATTTCCTACGACAATTTCGCCAGTATTAATGCCAATACCCATTTCTAGTTGAGGCAAGTCTAACTCTTTCATTTTGGCGTTGACTGGTTCCATTGCTAACTGCATGGCAACTGCACAAGCAACTGCTCGCTCAGCATCGTTTTCTCTCACTGTGGGGGCACCAAAGAAAACTAAAATCCCATCCCCCATAAACTCATCAATAGTTCCTCGGTAGGAGGTAATCACATCTGCCATATATCCCAAATAGAAGTTGAGGATTTTCACCACTTCTTCAGGGGGTAATCGTTCTGAAAGACTGGTGAACCCTCGTAAATCAGAAACTAAGATGGTAATTTTTCGCCTCTCGCCACCGAGGGATAATCCTTGAGGATTTTCTAGCAGCTTGGCTACTATTTCATCAGTAAGATAACGCCCAAAAGTCTTACGAATATCTCCAGCACTACGGGCAAGATAAGCTGTAACTGCGATCGCAGATCCTCCTAAGGCTAAAAAGGGTGGTACTATTGGTATCCACCACCCCTGTAAAAAAGCTCCATAGGTGCAGCCTAGTAAAGCACCTCCTGCTATAATTAAACTGGCTCTCTTCCTGATCGTGTTGGATTTCTTATTACCCAAATAGCGAAATTTCCAAGTTAGAGTAGCACCTACTCCAGACCAGAAAAAAATCCACAACCATTCCCATGGCTCGGACCAAGTTTGAATTAAAGGACGATTATCAATTGCAGCACTGATAATCTGACTAGTGAGATTGGCGTGAACTTCTACCCCAGACATAGGTTCTGAAAGGCCAAGCAATCCACCACTATAGGGAGTAAAAAATAAATCATTGAAGCTTACTCCTACCTTACCAATTAATATAATGCGATCGCGTCCCCAATCTGGAGGTAATTTGTCTTCGAGAACCTCTGTCATTGAAACGGTTTGAAAGTGTTTGTTCACTCCCCGATAATTCAATAAAATTTGGTAGTCACCAGCATCAGTGCGCACGTAGCCACCGTCATTAGCTTCTAGGGGGGCAAATATTGCCTTGCCCAAGCTAATTTTATATTCGTCAATTGTTTCGACGGTAATGCCGATTGCATCGAGATACAGCAAAGCCAGATAAAAACTCAAGCTATAGACTCTTTCCCCATCTGCAGTAGTCAAGTAGAGTAAGCCACGCCTTACTTTATTATCTGCATCAAAGACTAAGTCATTAGCTCCCACTTGCCCCAAAGCTTTGAGTGCTGGTGGCGGCGCAACGGTATCACGCCCTGGTTCCCCTGCTACTTTCTGGATACCAACTAAATAGGGAGTCGATTCAAAAACCTCTACTAGTTGCTCATAACCTGGTTCTACAGCAAATTCTCGATAAATATCTAAACCAATTGCCCTTGGTTGCTGAGCTTTTAGTTTGTTGAGTAATTTAGCATAGACTTGATCAGAAATGTTGGCATTTTCCAGGCTTTGCACGTCGGCTTCGTTAATACCAACAATCACAACCCGCTTATCCGTTGATTCTGGGGGTGGCAAACGCATGTATAAATCAAAAACTGCCCACTCCCAGAGCTGCAAAAAACCAGTAAGGCGTAGCAAGATTACCAATCCCGTAATACTAGGAATTGTTAACCCCACAATACGCCATTGCCAAAGAAACTTTTTTAACCTTGCCCACATAAAGCTGTACCTTAAGGAAAGCAGAAGTAAATTTACTAGTGCAGCGCGGCGCAAATAACCTACCAAGAGAGAGAGCGATAGAATCCTTACTCTATCAGCATTCTTAATTCTTAATTCTTAATTCTTAATTCCGCGCAGCGGTACTAGTCAGCTGTGCAGCAATCAAATAATTTTTCTTCAGCAAAATCTTCTAACCCCACTGATGCTAAAAGTTCTTGCCATTCCGCAGGATAAGCTGTACGTAACTGAGCCATGTTATCTATGGTTTCATGCCAAATCTTAGCATTAGCATATACTAAAGCTTCAACATAAAGTTTCGCCTCTTCCGGAGACTCTTTCAAGCTATCTAAGAGCTCTTTTTGTTTTGGGGATTGTCTCACCGTATTTAACAAATTCTGCAAACCTGGAGCTTGTGTGGCACAAGAAAAGCTATTCCTTTGTTCTGGGAATTCTAACAGATTCTGTAAATCTCTAGTTTGTTTGACACAATCCAACTGTTTCTGTTGCTCAGTATTCAGTGAGGTACGTAGGAAAAGTCCCTCAACATATTTATTTTCCTCAGCAAAATAATTTCTTGGGTTACACATCAGTGTGAGTTCCCATTTATATTTTTGATCAATCTCCAGAGAGAAAGTTTCGGCAATAGAAAGTTTAACTATACCAGCAGTTTCAGGTGGTAAAAATTCTGAACGGTAAACTTCCTCCCCATTCTTATCCCTGACAATAAATGTTGCAAATTCAGCAGTAGTTTTGGGTACATAAACAAACAAACTGGGATTGTCAGCAATTGTTCTACTCAAATCCGTTGTCGGCATCACAGCCTTGAGAGAAGTTTTCAAAGGCGTTTCACCAGCTTCAACACAAGAAACTACCTCATTAATCGAACGGGAACCTCCTCCTCCTGAAGAACTGATACGTTCTCTTTCCCGGGTTTCATCCGGGAATTTAAGGCTGACTTCCCACTTTGATTCAGATTGATCTGGTAGTTGTGGCGGTAAGCTAGCAAAAGTTACCAATGCTGGAGAGAGTACACCAACCAAGGTTCCGATAAACTGAAAAGATTTTGATAAACTCATAATACAAATGTCTGGTTTTAGTAAATTAAGTAACTCTGTGACACCTATGTACCTAGGGTTTGCCTGATCGAGTCCATTGATTCGGGTTTTGAAGTAATGAGTAATGAGTAATGAGTAATGATTGAAAGCAGCGTCTGGTATTACTTTCAGACTCATGAAGTAAACCCTAGTTAAAAATGATGGACAAAAAGCGTTGTAAGAGTAGACATTTTACTGTAAATTTCGTCTAAGGTAGTATTTATTATTTTAGACATCAGCTGGATGGCTTATGTTCCTTGACCCTGTCAGAGAGGGGAATGAGAAAGTTTTGATAATCGGTGCGGTTACCCTTTTACCTTTCAGATACATCTTAATTGCTTAACTCAGTCATTTTTGCCAGAAAAATAGTATGAAAAAGGTGGGTGTTCCATCACTTCCTAGTAAATTTCTCTGCTCTAGCTTCCGAGGTTATGTATATAGTTACAAAAGTTAACATTTCGATAATTCCCAATTCTAAATTCTAAATTCTAAATTCTAAATTCACTGCTTTGGTGCAACTAGAGTAAAACCTTCGGCAGTACCCAGAGAAATGCTATTGGGTAACTCTAACGTATTTAAGGTTGGTTGATCTAATAACAGGTAAGTTTGAGTTGACCACAACTGTTGCAGAGCTGTAAGATTTTGGGGAATTATTTGGCGATCGCTATAGAAATCTAGACTCGGACGCCCATAGGCAAAAGAGGTATAAACAGCTACCCCTGGCTTCGCCTTCTCCCGAATCAAAGCCGCGACTGGTTTAACGGGGAAGGCTTCATTTAACTCCCAAATCCAGGATTGAGAACTCATCAACAATCCCAAGGCTAAGTACATCCCGACAAATAATATAGGTATAAATCTTCGGTTATGCTGAGTTACTAGCCAAGCCGCTAAACCCATCATCAGTGCTACCACCACACCCATGATAATTAAGACTGCTTGCCGCTCTACTAAGTAAAGGTAAGCTAAACCCCCTAAACTAGCAGCACAGAACAAGCTCAAGATACCTGCTATTATTCCCGGATAACGGCGGGAGTTTTCCCAAAAATCCGCAAGTTGAGCTCCTACTGCCAGGGCAAAAAAAGGATACAAGGGCATAATATACCAGGGCAGTTTGGTTTGCATTACCGAAATGGCTCCCAGATAGATGAGAGTACCTAGCAGTACTAGCATCCCCCAGGGAGTATTACGTTTCTTCCAAGTTAAATACAATCCCCCAGGTAAAAACAACAACCAAGGCCAACTATATTTGAGTAGCTCTATGAGATAATACCAATAGGGTCCACTATTGCCCCAGACAGCTTGAGAGACGCGATCAAAACCTTGAGCCTGGAAATGTACCTGTAAAAAGACTTCTCCATAATGTTGCCACTGAGCATAATACCAACCAAAGACAGGTAC
>CBDCVG010000011.1:0-22246 GCA_965222765.1 Caldora sp. | reverse complement strand
CCCCTGACCAAGGTTGTTTACTCCAAGTATCAAAGTCATCTAAGCTACCAACAAAGGATAAAATGTTACCTGCTAAGTGTGGCTTAGTATCATCTTGGTTTTCGGTTAACAGCACCAACTCAGCCTGTTGATTAGCAGAGCGGCATTCTTCTCCAAATTCCCACCGCACTTTTCCTTACTTCCTAACACTAACCATCGGCTCTGAGCAACTTTGATCCACATCCACTTAGCTACCACAAATCGCCAAATTACTGCCCAGATAGTAAATAAACCATTAGTAACCAGCAGTACGCCTCGACTCACTAATGATTCTTGTTCCCACAGACCAGTAAGATAAATAACAATGGCAGTTGCTCCACTAGTAGCAATAATGCTGAGGATGACACGAGCAGGAGCCCACAAACCATTAATTTGAATTTTTAGCTGATAGGTATCTGCTAGATAAAGTCCTAGCAAGTAAGCCAAAATCAGCACGTATAGCACGGGAGAAGACCAGTCAATTAATTGCTCCGAACGTAGCCAGAAAGCTAGATGAAAGCACCAAAATAGTCCAATAATATCGCAAACTAATAGAAATACAGCAACGTTACGTAAAGATAAAGGTTGCTGACTTAGTTGATTGATTGATGAAATCCGATTAACTTTAACCATAGAAGCATTGGTAGTTTATCTACACTTAAGCTGATGAACTGATAAATTGCTAGTCTAGCTATTGAGATTTTAAAAAACGTACCTTTTATCTATCCACCTGAAACTTAAAGCAGTAATTTTAATACCGTACAGTTTCAATGATAGAATTTCTGACTAGCTAATCAACCTTTCTGAGATGATTTATATAATCCGGAGCTTTTTATGAAAATTTTCAAACTTAAGCACAGCCTTATTTGTGATTTCAAAAAAGTCTTGAATGCCAGTTAAAATAGTGTCACATTCAACAATGATTTTGCGTTTTTAACAGATAGATAACTGCTCAATACTATAGAATTTTGAGATACTTGAGATAAGCCGCAATTTTGCCAAATCAAGAGCTTACAAATGTTTTGGGCACTTTATTAAACTAAAAAATACTTTTATATTTGCTTGTATCTTAGTTATAAATGCTCATTATAAAAAATTGCTGTTTAATTTTTAACTTTGATTGAATTATTTTTGAAAATGTTCCCATTGATTTGAAAAAATCATTATCTACCTTACAAATAAAAATGTTTTTTTGTCTTGAATTAATAATCAAATTTATACCAAACTCCTAGTCTAATAGTCCTTTTTTTTACCCAAGGTATATCTCTAAGGGATCAATTCATATTTACTAAGTATTATGCTCAATTAAGAGGGTACATTTCTTTTTTACACATATAATCTAGAATCTCACTAATTAGTCATCACCATTCAGCTTTTTGGCTGATAGCTAATAGCTGACAGATGGACAATGATGGACAATGATGAATTTGCAACTTTGAGATGTTTCTAATTAGGGCTTGCTGCATGAGTGTGGAAGCAATATCAAACAAGACTTTCAAGCATAATGCTTGTCGAATAAGTGCAAGGAAATTGAATCAAATGGGCTCAAAATCCTTGCACAATGGAAAAAAAATTGGGAGCTAATCGAGGGTTAATTCTTTCATTACTCATTACTCATTACTCATTACTTCAAAACCGGAATCAATAGACTCGATGAGGCAAACCCTAATTAAAATGTGGTAGGAATTGATTGAATGACTAACTTAAAAATATTTATTTGTTGATATGTTTCAAGTTTAGCAAAATGATTTATCTTACGTCAAAGTTTACGAAAGGGGGGCTATAAAAACGGATTTTTTATCAATCTCGTACGGGATTTGTACAGATAGCAACATCCTAGTGGGATTTAGTCTGGGATTACAATATCTTATCTTTTTGCCCAATCCCTATTTCTGAGTTAGAGTGTGCTTGATTTGATCTAATAATTCGTTCATGGACTGAGAATAACCCCGCAAAACTTGGGTAGCGACGCCTTTGAGAAGGGATTCTAGTTCCAAAGTAGCATGCTCTGAACTTGTTACTGTTCCATCTCCAAACTCAGAACCTAATCGATGATCTAGCACCAAAATTGGTGGTAATTTTTGTAGCTGAGCTAAGGAATTAAGTCTTGTTGCTAGCACTGAAGAGTCGCCGATTTTGGTTAAACGAATCAGCAGTAAGTCAAAGTTTTGAGTTTGGAGTTGACGGTATACTTCCATCCAAGAACTGGCAAGTAAGCCTCTAAATCCCGCTGTTTGCAGGTATTGCATTAGTGCCTGTCGCCACGAGGATTGAGGAGTTAGGGATGTGGCAATGGGTAATTGGAGATGCTCTTCAGTTCCCTGTGTCCCTGGCTCTCCAATGTCCATCACTAGTACATTGGGCTTATGGCTCATACCAGCAGCTACTTGAACGACTTCTAGCAGAGCAGCAACTTTGGAGCAGCTATCTACTGCTAAACAAGGATACACACAAAGACTGTTGACTTGATTTGCTGCTTCTGTTGTTTTGTAATCTAAGGTAACAAGGGGTAAAGAAGTCAAGCCCTCATATTGGGACAGCTCTTGTAAATAAGTAAGGGGCTCCGTAATTCCTTCACTGTCTAGTAAGAGGACATCTGGATACCAAACGCGAGTCAATATTTCTGCTTGCTCTAAATCATCAGCTTCGAGTATCCGATAATTAATTTGTGAGTGCTGAAGATTCAGTAAATCAGTTAACTCAGAGCTCAGTACAGGGGATGTAGAGGAGCTCTGGGGAGGCATTAAGTTGTCATGCTCAGTTTCCATAGGAGCTAGATATAGAATCGTCAGACTATTACTAGCAGGACTCTGGGGCTCAGCTAAGGGAGCTAGGGTTTTTAGCAATGCCTGCTCTTGTACTGGTAAGGTTAAAAAACCATCAGCTTTATGGTGATAAGCTTGCCGTTTTTCGGCTTGGGTTGCCGTTACAAAGACTGGGATGTGATGGGTGTGCTCATCGGATTTAAGGAGAGTCAGGACATCCCAACCGGAAAGTTGGGGTAGGAGAGGATTGAGAAAGATGGCACAGGGTTGCAAACAGCGGGCTTTTTCGATCGCTTCTGTACCAGCTCTGGCAATTACCACATAATATCCTAAACCCTGAAGCTGTTGATTCAAGCTTTCCAAGTATCGGGGTACAGTTTCCACAATTAACACCAAGCCGGTTGTTCGTTTTTGGTGGTGGGAACCATGCACTTGCTGGACTGGATTAATTTTTCCTTGAACTTCGTCTTTTAGTCCAGCTTGGCCGCTAGCGCATTCCTGTGGATTGAGCTTATGATGAGGTATCCTTGATTCTTGTTCCCCTTTAGAACCAACATCTTCTTCCTTGTTCTGTGTTTGCCGAAAATGTTCTTGTAGAGTAACTGCTTCTGAAGGGTACAGTTTACGGGAGGTTAAGGTAGATAATGATGCCTCTTTTTTTGCTGCTTGGTTAGAGTAATTCTCCTCCTCTCCCCATTCCTCTTGGGGGGGACAAGGGGGCAGTAGTAGGGTAAATTGACTACCTTCATTAGGTTTGGAAATAAAAGAAATGTCTCCACCGTGCAGGCGAGCTAGGCGCTGAGTTAAAACCAATCCTAAACCAGTGCCGTCAAAACGACGGGTGAGAGGTTCTTCCAGCTGTTGGAATTTCTGAAAAATTAAGTGCTGCTTCTCCTCTGGGATGCCAATGCCAGTATCCCAAACAGTGAAGGAAATCCAGCCTTCCCAGTGATTGACTGTTAAACCAATTTCCCCACTAGAGTTGGTAAACTTGAGAGCATTGTCGAGTAAATGTACCAGCATTTGGCACAAGCGTAGTTCATCTGCAACGATTATCTCTAAGTCTGGTTCAATTTGGAGGTTAAATTTGGCAAAGTGGCTGGTTTCTTCTTGTTGGGAGTTTTGATTTACCAGTCTCTGTTGTGCTTGTATATAAGCGCGATCGCACACTGCCTGAATTTTTACTGTATCCAGGGTTAGTTGTAGTTGACCAGTCTCGATACGAGTTAAATCCAGAATATCATTGACCACCGTCATTAACTGACGCCCACTCTGATAAATAAGCCGAGCATAGCGAGCTTGACGCTCATTGAGTTTTCCTAGTGACTGATCTTTCAACAACTTTGATAAGCCCAAAACCGCAGTCAGAGGCGTTTTAAGTTCGTGGCTAATACAAGCTAAAAACTCATCTTTCAGGCGGTTGAGTTGTACTAAATCAGAATTTTTGGCTGCCAGTTCTTGGGTGACCTGCTGTTGCTCGGTGGTGTCTTGAGCTAGTACTAGCCAGAGAGTAGAGCTGGGAGGTGATGAGTGTGTATAGGGATGATGGGATTGTCGGTTGGTTCCGAGATTGGATAACAATTCTTCCTCTGGATTGTATCCAGCTTCTTTAACTGCCTCTGTTTCCTGAACCTTTTCTTCAGCTCTTACCCAGTCTTGGAAAGAAGCAATCGACGGTGATAGAGGAGTTCTAACGAAGGAGAAGAAGGAACCCTGCCTTTTGTCTCTTCTTGGGGATACTGAAGCCTCTCTCTTTGACGAGCTACCTTCACGTAGTTTAGCGCTAGCGTCTACCTTGGATTCCTCTGGGGGAAGTCTTCCGTAAGGGTATTGCTGCACATTAGTTGTCAACACTGACGGATCTGACAATCTCCCCTGATGAGGGGAATCATTTGCGCAAGAGCACTCAACAGCTTTTTTCCTTGGTTGATACCCCTGTTGGGCAAAATTTTCCCTAGTCTGTGATGGATGCGATTCAACGGCTAAGGTAGACACTAACGCTACCCTACATGCAAGGGGGGCAGTTTCGGATAAGAAAGTGGCAGCCACCTCAGAAGCTTCAGAGCTACAGTTAGCGTGTTTGCATTGTTGGTGAATCTTGTCAGTGCTCAGGTCAGGAATATCTAATTTTATAGAACTTGTGTACTTTACCCAATCCAAGTTTGGCGAGGTTCCAATCTGTTGACGCCAACTGCTGTTTTGAGCTACTACTTGTCCTGTAGAGGTTTGTAAACTTAGTGGTAAGGGCAATTGCTCCAACAGTTGTACTAAAATATTGAGTCCAGTTAGTTGCCTTTGTTGAGCAGTATCCACCCCATCGGTGACGGTCAAGCTTTGAGCCAAGGATTCTAAGAGCAGCGAGCTATTAAGCAGTCCTAGAAACTTCCCATCTTCATCTACCAATACCCACTGTTGAGAATTGTTGTTTGTTGCTTGTTGTTTGTTGTTTGTTATGTCTACGTGTCTGTGGGTCTCCCTCTGTTCCCCAGTTTCCCCATCTCCGCATCTCCCCATCTCCGCGTCTCCGCGTCTCCCCATCTCCCCCAGATAGATACCCAATTGGTTCAAATTCAGTTGAGCTGGTAGGATAGTTATTGGCTCTATAATAGCGGGTTGTAGTTGCTCTAGGGGTTTTTGGAAATCCTCAGTTGCCATCAATGCAGTATGCCTTCCTAACCTTGTAGCTGAGAGTAGGTAGGGCATAACCTGTCGCAGGTTAACTACTCCTAGGGGATGTTGATCCTGGTTTGCCACGACAATTGCATCACACCCTGAAGAGCCAAATATCTCCAGTACGGCAGCAAGCTCCAAATTTGGTTGACAAAGAGGAACAGGGCTGGCAAATTCTTCTAGACTTGAAGTTGACATGGATATAATCAAATCTGGTTGCAAGGAATGGGAAATTTGCCCGTGAAGCTACCTAACTCAACTAGAGCAGCTATATTACCTTGGTTGTTACTGTTTTATCTATATCTGAGTACATTATCCTATTTTTGAGTCGGTAGCCTTGGGTGGCACTACATTCTCCTGAATCCAGACTTAAAATTTTTGGGGTACACAGAGCAAGTACAGCTTGATCTATTATTGCTCTTAAAGGTGGGTCAACAGAACAAAAAAATTACAATTACTTACAATCCTTAGAATATTTGAAATAATATTAAGTAATATACTAAAGATTTTATAAAAATATTGATAAAATGTTCTTTGGCTAAGTGATGTATCATCGAAAATCACGAGATTGTTGTTGAAAAGTGTATTGTTTTGCATCCCCAACTTACTCTCTGTGCGTTTGTATCTTCTGAGTCTCTGCCTCAATCCTTGAGTTGGTTTTTGAGCAGTGAGCGTTTTATTGTCCATACCGCTGACTCAGAACCTGAGTTTTTGGTTTTTCTTGAGGAACATAGGCAGCAACTAGACTGTTTAATTTTGCAAGATGACGGCTCATTACCAGCAACGATCAACCATCTGTATGAACAAGGCATTTTGCTACCGGTGGTTATTTTCCTCAAGGAATCAGAAGCAATGAGTACCTTTGTTGCCACAAATCGTCAGTCTGACGAGGAAAACATAACCAATGGCGCTTTCTCAGAAAACCTGCACTATCTTTTCCACTCTGCCGAAGTCCAAGTCGGTATTAGCCAATTACCAGAGATTGCGAATCTGATTGATCAAGCGATCGCTCGGTTTTTATACCTTTCGCCTTTTTGTAGTTTATCAAATCAGTCTACTACCGTTGATTGGTCAACTGAACTCACCCAGGGTAATTTCCTGATGCATCAACAGCGCCGCTTATCGGAGAAACTCCAAGAGCGTCTTGGGTACTTAGGTGTGTACTATAAAAGAAATCCTCAACTTTTTTTACGCCATCTGCCTTTGGCAGAGAAGCATAAGTTCTTAAAAAACTTAAAATCAGAGTATTGTCAAATTTTACTAAAATACTTTTCTGAAGATCCTGGCCTTAACAAAAAAATTGATTGCTTGGTTGACAAAGCTTTCTTTGCCGATATTTCTGTGTCTAAGATAGTGGAAATCCATATGGAACTGATTGACGAATTTTCCAAACAGTTAAAGCTAGAAGGACGAAATGAAAGCATTTTACTTGACTATCGCTTGACACTAATCGATATTATTGCTCATTTAGGAGAAATGTACCGCCGCTCTATCCCTCGAGAGTTTTAACATCATTGTTGAGTTATCAGCTTTTAGCAATAAGTTTGATACTATAGTCTTAGCTCGAGCTTGACTCAATGCTTCATCTTTGATTGCTATTACTTATTACTTTGTTTTTTTTGATAATTGCTAACGGCTTTCCTTATGAGTGCACTAAAAAAAACTTATGTCCTCAAGCTCTATGTTGCTGGCAACACTACCCATTCTATTAGAGCTTTGAAAATACTCAAAAATATCCTAGAGCAAGAATTTAAAGGTGCTTATGCTCTAAAAGTAATTGATGTGCTTAAAAATCCCCAACTAGCAGAAGAAGATAAAATTTTGGCTACTCCAACTCTGTCCAAAGTCTTACCACCCCCTGTACGCAAAATTATTGGTGATCTCTCAGACAGAGAAAAGGTTCTCATTGGTTTAGATCTTCTTTATGAAGAACTGAGTGAAGAGGAATTAGATTTTTAGTGATCAATTTTAACTAAAATCAACTTACTGAATTACAATCAAGATTACCTTTTTGAATATTTTTTTATTAAGCAAAAATATGAATCAGATTAATAAAAATGAACATACCCCAAGTAAATTCAAAGATATCGGAGTACAGAAAATACGGACGCTGATTGAAGGCTTCGATGATATCAGTTATGGAGGACTCCCAGTTGGTAGAACCACTCTGGTTAGTGGTACATCTGGTACTGGTAAGACGCTTTTTGCTGTGCAATTTCTTCACAGTGGTATCACCAACTTTGATGAAGCTGGTGTATTTGTCACCTTTGAAGAATCTCCCACCGATATTATAAAAAATTCCTACAATCTTGGTTGGGATTTACAACAATTAGTTGATGAGGGTAAGCTATTTATTTTAGATGCTTCCCCCGATCCAGAAGGACAAGCAGTAGTAGGGAATTTTGATCTTTCTGCTTTAATTGAGCGTATTCAGTATGCCATTCACAAATACAAAGCTAAGCGGGTTTCTATTGACTCAATAACCGCAATCTTTCAGCAGTATGATGCGGCTTCATTAGTACGACGGGAAATTTTTCGCTTAGTAGCTCGCCTTAAACAAATTGGTGTAACTACAGTAATGACCACAGAAAGGATAGATGAATATGGTCCAGTGGCGAGGTTTGGGGTGGAAGAATTTGTCTCAGACAATGTAGTAATTGTTCGTAATGTCTTAGAAGGAGAGCGCCGACGTCGCACTATAGAAATTCTCAAACTGCGGGGCACAACCCACATGAAAGGAGAATATCCGTTTACGATTACTAACGATGGCATTAATATATTCCCCTTAGGGGGCAATGCAACTCACCCAGCGTTCTTCTAATGTGCGGGTATCTTCAGGTGTAAGCACCCTCGATGAAATGTGCGGCGGAGGGTTTTTTAAAGATTCGATTATCTTAGCAACTGGTGCTACAGGTACTGGTAAAACTTTGTTAGTCAGCAAGTTTATCCAAAATGCTTGTTTACATGGGGAACGAGCCATTCTTTTTGCCTACGAAGAATCTCGCGCTCAGCTATCTCGTAACGCTAATTCCTGGGGCATTAATTTTGAGGAAATGGAGCGCAAGAATTTATTGAGAATTATTTGTGCTTACCCCGAATCAGCAGGATTAGAAGATCATCTACAAATTATTAAATTAGAGATTGCCGATTTTAAACCCTCTTGCATTGCGATTGATTCCCTCTCAGCTTTAGCACGGGGAGTTAGCAATAATGCTTTCCGACAGTTTGTCATTGGTGTTACTGGGTATGCCAAGCAAGAAGAAATTACCGGCTTTTTCACCAATACCACGGATCAGTTTATGGGTTCTCATTCAATTACTGATTCCCATATTTCCACGATTACTGACACGATTTTGATGCTGCAATACGTCGAAATTCGCGGGCAAATGTCTCGTGCTATCAATGTCTTCAAAATGCGCGGCTCTTGGCACGATACAGGTATTCGGGAGTATACTATCAGCAAGGAT
Organism: Caldora sp.; assembly: GCA_965222765.1. Lineage (GTDB taxonomy): Bacteria > Cyanobacteriota > Cyanobacteriia > Cyanobacteriales > Coleofasciculaceae > Caldora. Next base: position 13,326 of record CBDCVG010000011.1, on the reverse strand, counting down.
GGTCCAGAAATAAAAGACTCTTTCCGTAATTATGAGGGGATTATTGGTGGTTCTCCTACTCGCTTTATTACTGATGAGAAGAGTGAACTCTCTCGGATTGTTCAAGGAGTTCGTGACTTGTCAACAGGAGAGTAATACAGCACATTTCATCTTGGTGAGGTACACTCATGTAGGACAATATGCTTACCTCATAAGAGTTTTACTGTACCTCATATACCTGCAATCTGCTGTATAAAATCGCTTTTTTACTTGGAAGCAACTGGCATCTTGCCAGCAGAGCAACTGGCAAGATGCCAGTTCCACGGTATGAATGGAACTTGCCAAGCCAAACCCTCTTCCCTCCTGTTCCCCTCCTCGGAGGGGTTAGGGGTGGGTTCTTCCCTCTGCCTCCTGCCTTGTTTCTTAATAGTCCTGTTAGCCACCACTAACGGGTGGAATTAGAACTACTTCGTCGCCATCTCGAAGGATGGTATCTGGTTCGACAAATTCAAGATTGATACCAAAGCGGGTGAGGTTCCGCCATGGTTCAAGTTCTGGATGTTCAGCAAGCAGATGTTGTTGCACTGCTGATACTGGTGTGCTGGAGGGAAATTCTAGCTTTAGTTCTGGGACACCATAGGCTTCTTGATAGGCCGCAAATAGTTTAACAGTAATAGTAAGTGAAGGTTGAGTCATGAGAAATGACAGAGAAGACTATGCTCAGTAATTAAGCAGCGACACCACATACAGAGTCAAAGATGCGTTACTACTGGCGTGGTACACCTACAAATGGGTGCTATTAGCTTTTAGGGAGTCCGAGCATCTTGCTCGCTGGAAGTTAAAAGCGAGCAAGATGCTCGCACTACTCTATTCCATTATTTTAGGCTTGCCACGCCAGTAAGTTGGGTTTAACGAAGTGAAACCCAACAGAATATGAGAGGAGTGTTGGGTTACGCTATCTCTACACACCAATCGCCTCGTCCCCGCGTCATTAGAGCTTCTGTAGCCAACATAAATAAAATTGGTATGAGTGCAACTTAGTATAACCTTCTTACGTCACTTTGGATTAAAGCTCTGAATTTCTGTGAGCTGTATCTGGGAAAATTTATCAATTTAACCGAGAGTGATGACACACAAATAAAATCCTCTGAGGCAAAAAATATTTACTTATGTATATTCTCTCAGCAGCATTTAAAATGTGTTAGCTGATTTACGAACAGATTTCATAATTTCGTCGATAAAATTTACTGCAAAATTTAAATAATTAAGTTAACCTTTTAAAAGAAAGGATGTCTCTTATATCGAATAATCTTGAACAGAGAAATTCATTATGTCTAAAATATTGACAATCCTTTTTTGGGGAATGGGGAATAGGGAATAGGGAATAGAAGCTCAAAATTGTATGTACCTCACGGATGCGAGAACTGCTACAGTTCCCATTAGTTAAGTAATTTGAGGAAAACCTGAGGATGTAATGGATAGAGTTTCTGTAGAGAAATATGCAGTCATCAACCGTGTATCAAAAACATTAGATAATTTAATTAAAAGTAAAAGCCTAATACAAGAATTAGATCCAGTAGAACTTACACAGTATTTCTCTCATCAGTTATTAAAAAATCGGTCTGTTGATCAAGTAATGGCAATTTCTGAAGACGAGCTCAGTAAAATAATTAAAGCGGTGATGCTGTTCGACGTAATGTATGAACTACTAGAAGATCTAAGTATAGAAGAAATGGAAATTTTTGATGCAGCATTATCTGAAAAATAATGACATTCACAAAAACTTTAAGTAAAGTTTATCCAAAGTTTAAATTATTAGTACTGTCAATCAGTCAATTGATAGATTAAACTAAATTTAGAGGTTGTCATATTCGCAAATAACAACCATATTTACATGATAACCAGAATTATTCTTACAGAAACAAATAACATGATTCTGTTACAAAGTCAAACAATAATTAAAAATATTGCCTTATGAATTCTAAAAACATCTTCATCATTGCCATGCTGTTGGGTGTACCTGCAACAATTATTTTTATTGTCGCAGGAGGTGAACAGGTTAGTTCTTTGCTAGAATCTGTGCCAGTTGATTCCGCTAAAGAGCAGATTACAAAAATTACAAATCAGATTAAACCTCTATCAGCAAAGAAAGCAGACATTGATAAAATTCTGAAAACGAAGAGGTGTTTCGGGTGCGATATACGCGGTATTGATTTGAGTGGCATTGACTTGACAGGAGCTGATTTTAGAAATAGCGACCTCTCCGGTGCTAATCTGACTGATACTAAAATGATTGATGCTAATCTCACGGGTGTCCGTTTAAACGATGCTAACTTAACCAAGGCTGATTTACATGGTGCCCAGTTTAATAGTAGTGAACTCAAGGGTGCTAACTTGACTGAGGCTAATCTTTTTAATGCCAGGTTTTCTAATACTGATTTGAGCAATGCTAATCTGAAGGGCAGTGAGCTGCGAGATGCAGATCTGATTGGTTCCCAGCTACAGAATGCTAATTTGAGTGGAGCTTTTCTGTACGGAACACGTCTGCAAGAAGCAAACCTAAGCGGTACTGATTTTAGTAGTGCGATGATGCGTTATGCTAATTTGCGCGGTGCTACTGTAGAAAGTACTAACTTCAGTAATGCTAATTTAGAATTTGCTGTCATGCCTGATGGTAAGACCTTTTATGGGACAACTAAGTATTAAGCGTCTGAAGACGTAGGGAGTAGGGAGCAGGGAGGAGGGAATAATAACTTTTTTGAGTCAACACTTATGAATGAAAAACCGAGACTGGGGATTCGAGAATTGCTAGAGGAGAAACGAGAGGAAATTATGGTGATTGCGGCAAATCACGGTGCATTTAATGTTAGGGTTTTTGGGTCTGTTGCACGAGGAGAAGCAGATGAAGAAAGCGATATCGATTTTTTAATTGATTGTGATTATACTCAGGTTAGTCCTTGGTTTCCCGGTGGTTTAGTTTTGGATTTAGAGCAGCTCTTGGAACGTAAAGTTGATATTGCAACAGAAGCAGCCTTAAAGGAACGGATTCGTGAACGAGTGCTACAAGAAGCAATTTTATTATGAGAGATGATGGGGAAAGATTGCAGGATATTGTAGAGGCGATCGCGCAAGTTGAAAAGTATTCTATTCGGGGTCGCCAAGTTTTTGATCGAGATGAATTAATACAAGTTTGGATTGTTCATCATTTGCAAATTATTGGAGAAGCGGCAAATTCTTTATCATCAGAGTTAATAACGCGATACCCCACTATTCCTTGGGCACAGATTATAGCCTTCAGAAATTTATTAGTTCATGAGTATTTTCGAGTTGATAAGAATAGTGTTTGGACAATTGTGCAGCGTGATTTACCCGATCTCAAAAATAAAATAGAGAAGATAATTGCACAAGGACTGTGATTAATGGGCGTTTTGTTTGCAGTAAGCACTCCTTGATCTGGCTTCTACCCATAATTCAGCAACTTTCTCTCTACACCATAGAAATGTATTTATTTCTACATACTATTCTTGTAGAAGTATTTCTCAGGAGATACTAAGACGAGTATAACAAGCCCCTCGACTTTAGTCAGGGAAATATCTCAAAAGTCTGGGCGAGAGAGCAAAGATACTACAGATTCTTGGTGGCGCAGAGCAAGGCTATCACAAACGACTAAAGCGGGAAGCTCTCCAACTGGTGCTTCTAGGGTAAAGTTAAGACTGGAGTGAGAAAGCCAATTACCCTTCAACCGCCATCCTACGCGATCGCCAAAACTACACCAACTCTGCCAATCTATTTTCTTGCTATCCACTAAATCTTTCCAGATACGCTTTTGCACTGATATACCGAAGCGATCGCAACTATGCTCTCTCCAGAGTTTATCGAGCATCTGCAATTCTTGCCTGGGAAACTTTTCAATATCTGCAACCCTCAACCAACCTTTTCTCCCAGAGGCTTTAAGTATCAACGCCGCTGTTTCCCTATCTGCTTCTTGCCATTTTCTGGCAGCTAGTAAATCCCGCAACTTACCATAATCAGCTGGGGAAAGTCCAGGAATCACCTGACTATTATCTAACATCGCCAACCATTCCAATACCGATTGAGGACGTTCTTCTGGCTTCATTGCCATACCTTCAAGAATTGATCGATTGACGCGATCGCTAATTTTAGTATTGATTTGTTGAGGTGGTTTTAAATTAGTACCAAATGCTCTCACTGGGGAAGGTACGGGCATTTCCCCTGTTAGCACAGCATACAAGGTAGCAGCTAAGGCATAAACATCAGTATAAGCTCCCCGCTTGGCTCGCCAGTCGTACTGCTCAATTGGTGCAAAGCCATCGGAGAGTGATTGGGTATGGGTTTGAGTTAAATTGGGGCTAAATTCACGGGCAATACCAAAGTCAATCAACACCGCATCTAAAAGATTTTTGCGTACCATAATATTGAGAGGCTTAAGATCTCGATGCAGTAAGCCGTGGTTGTGAATCATTGTCAGCGCTTCACCAAGCTGCTGCATATAGCCCAGAGCTTCCGACTCTGACAAAACCCCTTGCTGCCAAACTCGATGACCTAAATCTTCCCCATCAATATATTCCATCACCATACACCAGCGATCGCCTTCTTGGATGACTTCATCTACTCGCACAATATGGGGATGACGGAATTTCGCTAACCGTAGTGCTTCATTAAGGAAATCCTGCTCAAACTGGGCAAAATCTAGTTGACGTCGCAGGTAGTCATTAAGCGTTTTGACAACCAACTGATTATTCTGTTTATCTTTTACCAGATAAGTGATGCCAAAGCCCCCTTGTCCTAGTTCTTTTTCTATAGTGTACTTGCCGTGCTGCAACTTCTGCCCTGCTTGCCAAACCATTTGTGACAACTCCAAAACGCCTATTTGCCTCGATTTTGGCACAAGTGAAATTTTTCTTTATTTTAGTATTTATGTACTAAAAAGGCAAGGATTATCTAATCAAATGGGGTGCAGCTGGGAAAAATAGTATATAGCTTTCGCTGATCGCAAATCTCAGAAAACTGGGTACTGTAAAGATAGGGCTTTGGTGGCAGCTCCCATCGCTAAACCTACTGTTATAGCGCGGCCTTCTGGCGGTTTAGCTAACGCCTAAACTGTAATCCCACGAAAGGCTAGCAAAGCATTACTTTAAACAGACCAACAAAAGGGTATGGTTAACAAAACAATTCGTCAGATTTTGATCATCTTGTCAGCTATGTCGTTTTTTGGCTCTACCGCGTTTGCTACTGTGAGACTGTTCAGCAACCCATCCAATCAAGAAAATACGACAACAGCAGAGGTATCGAAAGATAGCCAATTGCAAGCACAGGAACAGGGATATGAGTTAGTCTTACAGCGAGAGCCAGAGAATCAGGTTGCACTTAATGGTTTAGTAGAGACACGCCTCCAGATGAATGATGTTCAGGGCGCTATTAAGCCTTTGGAGAAATTGGTTAAACTCAATCCTGACCGTTCTGATTATCAACTACAGTTAGATCAGCTAAAAAGTCAAGTTGGTGATAATTAACTGTGGTTCAGTTTCATTGATACTTTAATGTATCCCCTCTCCTTAAGCTAAAAAACACAATAGGCAATTAACCACAATAAATCAAGAATGTTACATAAGAACTAGCATCTATGAGTGAAAAATTAACTGAATTTAATATTGCAGAGTGTCAAGCTAAGTTTAACTTAAGCTACCATGTTCCTTACGCCCATTATTGTCAACAACTAGTTGGTTTTGAAGGTAAAGATGTTCTAGAAGTGGGAGGAAGCTTACCTAAGGAGTTTGTATTTGAATATCTCAATGTCAATTCTTGGTCAGCGATAGAAACTCCAGATTATGAAGTTTCTCTTCAAGAAATTGGTGGACTGTCTCACCAAGGCTCAATTATTAAAGATACTAATAACCCTTCCAACGAATTAGGTTTTAATAATAGAACTTTAGAAAAATATAATTTCTTCTTGGCTAACATTGAAGATCTGCCTACTGAATATTATGAAAAATATGACCTAATCTTTTCTATAGCTGCTTTTGAACATATCCATAAGCTACCGACAGCACTTGAAAAAATGTTTGCAGCACTGAAACCTTCAGGCAAACTATTTTCAATGTTTTCACCTCTTTGGTCAGCTCAGGATGGACATCATTTACCACAGATAACTGATAGTAAAGGCAATGTTTTTGATTTTAGTAACTCCCCTATTCCTCCTTGGGGACATTTACTAATGAGACCACCAGAACTATGTAACTTTTTGTATCAGTTTACTGATAAAGAAACAGCTAGACTAATAGTCTACTATGTTTATAACTCTAATCACATTAATCGCTTTTTTACTGAAGACTATTTGAACTTTATTGATCAAAGTTCTTTTCAAATAAATAAGCTTGATTATACTTTTGTGGCTGAGATTGATCAAGTACATCAGGAAACTCTAGAAAGACTTTATCCTGGAAGAACTAAGTTTGCTAACAACGGAATTCTGGCGATTTTGGAAAAAAAAACAAAAAATGAAAATAATTTTTCTCAGACTCAACCATCCATAATAATGGCTCAAGTCTTTCCACAAGAAAATCAAGAAAGGTTGGCTCTGAATCTAAAAAATAATTCCAGTATTTTAGATAAAAAAGTATTATTTATTCATTGTAGCCATTTTCTTATCACCGTAAATTAGTATTTTCTAATAACACAATTTATCTAACCAGTTCCAATGAAAAGCACCATCAAGTAATTAATTTTCCTCCTGGTTCATTCTTTAATGTAGAGGATTTAATCAAAAAGTTGCCAACAGGTTGGTATCCAGATTTATTTGTAGCTAGAGTAGATGCCTTTTTTGGTATTGTTCCCTGTAATGTAGAAGTTCTTCGATGTCCCAAAGTACTGGTAATGGGCGATAGTCATCATGGATTCAATCCTTTAAACAAAATGATTGAATATGCCACATCCGAAAAATATGACTTCTATATTACTGATTTTGATCGTCACCATCTTTGGTACTACTGGCTGGCTGGTTTAAAGGATCTTTACTGGCTACCTACTTTGGTTCTTAATCCTCCAGAACCAGGGTTTGAGCAACAACCATTTCTTAATCCAGAACTAAACCATAACTTATTTAGGAAAAAAACTATATTTATTGGTCAAGTAGGTCAATATCATCCCAGAAGGAAAAGATTAATTGAACATGCAGCCAAAAATCTTCCTAACTTTATCTGTGGCCCACTTAACCAACGAGATTCATTAAAAGCATTTGCTGCAGCAGATATTTCCTTAAATATCAGTCTTAACGGTGATGCTAATATGCGTAATTTTGAAGTAATTGCCTCTAAGGGATTTCTTCTCGCTGATAAACTAACAGATGAGTCAGGGATGAGTCTGCTTCTAGAAGAAGGTAAGGAGTATGCAACCTTTGCCGATTTAGATGAGATGTTGGCAAAGATATCATATTTTTCACAAAACCCTAATCTTATAACAAGTTATCGGGAGCAAAGTCATGCACGCTACTGCCGTGAGTATGCGCCCAACCATATCCTTTCGCTCTTTAACCAGTTAGTTCAAGGGCAGACAATTGAAGATCGCTTTACTGCCAAATCTATTAATCGCATTCAGTACTGCCAAGATACAGAATTCAGTCGAGGGAGAATTAGTCTTTACCAAGTAGTTCAGGATATTCACCGCGAGTGGGAAAATGTGGCTATCTTACTAGATGCGAGAGTCAAATTAACTTCTGTTGTTGATTTTTTAGATCTGCCTCGTGTGCAGGTTAGCGTAACCAATTACCAAGATGCCTATGTTGCTAGCCTCAACCCATATCTTGAACATTCTGGTAACTATAATCGAGTATCTTTTATCAAAGATTATCAATATAATCGTTTTAACGTTATTATCACCTCAATCTGCGATGCCTATTTTCTCTCTCAACTACCCAACGATAATGTGGTGATCATCTCGACTGATTACTCAGGTGTGGAAACAGCCTCACAGTACAGGGAGTTTATGCCAATTATATCTAGCAAGGAAGATTTTGAGGGTAGCTTCTTTGTTCTGCGCAACATGAGTCAGGAATTGGTTGAGACTCAGTCAGGTTCACAGGGGATTGTTAGTCCCTCTGTAGAGAACTTGCCTTCAGAGGCATCAGAAGATCTGCTCCCTAACTTAAGTCTGAGAGAGGTTAATTTAATTGTGTTTCCTGATTGGTGTCAATCGGAAGAGGTTCTCTCCCTTCAGCTGGAAGATGTGATCAGAAGTATATTGATGCACCCTGAGAAAAGTAAAATAACTCTGCTGCTCGACACAACTAACATTGGTGAAGAAGAGGTAAATTTAATGTTATCGAGTGTTGTCATGAATCTTCTCTTGCAAGAAGATTTAGATGTGACAGATGGACCAGAAATTGCTTTGCTGGGAGAACTAAGCCAAACGCAATGGGAAGCACTATTGTCCCAAATTCATTATCGCCTAGTTATAGAACCTGAAAATCAACAGCAAGTTATACAGGCAAAAGCAGACAAGCTCACTGGTTGGACAGTAGATAGGGCTTGGGAGAATAAGTCGTAATTTTCGGGTTTGAATAGGTGGTAGGTGGTAGGTGGCAGGTGGTAGGTAAGGTATTAGGTATTAGGCATTGGTGACAAGTTAAGCAAAAGAGCAATTTGTCAAGCCCTTTCGGTGAAATTGCTGTATCCTTGACTATGTAAGCTATTGAGCCCACATTTCGCACGACAAAATGTAGTATTTAATGTGTCAAAGGAAGACTAAGCAAAAATACTCGGTGAAGTTACCAATCAATTTGCACCCCTTCAGGAGCTAAAATCAAGTCAGAAATAGAGACGATCTCTTAAAAACTGGAGTTGAGACACTCCTGGGGTTTCCCAAGAGTGCGATTGCCGAAGGCACTACCGTAGGTGATCACTAATTCCAAAGTCTGCGATCGCAAATCCCAAAGTCTGCGCGTAACCATTGCCAAACTGTGCTCAAGGCGGAACTGGTCGCCGCGCGAAAGTGCGTCACGACTATCGGAGTCCTATCCTGTTTTGACTAAAATTAGCCACGAAAAACCGCAAAGGATGACCCTGAGCCGCCTTCATAGTAACCAAAACTCACTCAGAGAGAAGAGAAACTGAGGCGTAACACAGCAGATAATAGCTAGACCAAGCGGGGGGGAAAAACTTTAATAGGGATAAACGCTCATCAGACAAGTTATAAATCTCAACAGTTTGGTGACAATAAGGCAGAGGGCTCCAAGGCAGAGGGCAGAAGATAAGGAGGAAGGTTGCAAGGTAGAAAAAAATTATAACTGTTGATCCAAACTTGATATAACCGGCTAAAAACACTCAATATCTGCTATGATGGGTAGTCGTCACTCAGGAGAGGTGGCTGAGTGGTTGAAAGCGGCAGATTGCTAATCTGTTGATAGGTACGTAAGTCCTATCCGAGGGTTCGAATCCCTCCCTCTCCGTTCTTTCAGCTCAATAAGTTGGTGTGAGATACTCAGACAGTTATCTTGTTGCGGCTCTCACCATGAGTAAACTTACTTTAGCTAGTAGCCTCAAATCTCGTTTAGCTTTTAGGAAGTATTCAGCCAAAGGGATTATTCCTCAGAGGCAACACCAAGCGATCGCTTTAGCAATTACTATTTTCTTTCCTGCTATCTTAACGGCAGCTTGTGGAGAAAGCATCACCAGTCCCTTAGAAGGAGGGTTAAAGATTGGTACACTCATACCATTAACTGGGGATCTCTCTTCCCTTGGGCAACCGATGCCAGAGGTAATTGAGTTAGCGGTAGACACTGTTAACCAGTGTGGTGGTGTCAACGGTAAACCTGTCACTTTAGTAATAGAAGATAGCCAAACAAATCCAGCAGTTGCCGCAGTGGCGATGACTAAACTTATTGAAAAGGAAGAAGTGGCTGGTGTAGTTGGTGGCTTCGCTAGTAGTGTTTCTAGCGCTGTTTTGCCTCTAGCTGTACGCAATCAGGTAATGCTTATCTCACCAGCTAGTACTAGCCCTATCTTTACCCAACAGGCACAAAAAGGCGAATTTGAGGGTTATTGGGCACGTACAGCTCCACCAGATACCTACCAAGCTGGAGCTTTAGCAAAACTTGCTAGGGAAAAGGGTTTTAAGCTGGTTTCTACTGTAGTCATCGATAATGAGTACGGCATCGGCTTTGAGGAAGAATTTATTAAAGCGTTTGAGCTGCTAGGAGGTACTATAGTCAACAAATACCAACCTATGCACTACGCTCCCAATACCACTACCTTTGACAATCAAGTGCTGCTATATTCCTTTGGCAATACACCCGAAGCAGTGGTAGCTGTTCTTTATCCTCAAACAGGAGCTCTTTGGCTCAAAGCTGCTTATGAACAAAATTTAATCGAGCAGGTAACTTTAATGTTGACTGATGGTGTCTACTTAGAAGATTTTCCTGAAGAAGTAGGTAAGACTAATGATGGTAAGTTTCTGCTTACTGGAGCAATCGGTACTATTCCCAGTGCCAATGGTAGGGGATTAGATAATTTCACTAAAGTTTGGCAACAGCAGACGGGTAAGGAAGTCAGTACTTTTGCTCCCCATGCCTATGATGCCACCGTACTGCTGATGCTGGCAGCTGAGGCAGCAAAAGTGAATACAGGAGAAGGCATTAAAAGCAAAATGCGTGAGGTGGCTGGTGGTACTGGTAAGAAAGTTAGTAATGTTTGTGAAGCAATGGAGCTACTACGCCAAGGCAAGAAGATTAACTATCAAGGAGCTAGTAGCAATGTTGATTTTGATGAACATGGGGATGTCATTGGCAATTATGATACCTGGGTAGTGGAATCAGATGGCAAGCTGAAGGTGACTGGTAAAATTAGCCCAGATTAGTACCGCTGCGCGGAATTAAGAATTAAGAATTAAAAATGCTTAAAGAATAAACAATTAGCCAAGATTTTGATTTTAACGATGACTTTTCGGAGTTTCAGGACTATATTATTGGACAGCAGATAAATGAATTTTGCGGTTGATTGAAGATAATGAAAAAATTTCCAACTTGGAGCTGGTTGGGAGTAATCGGCTTTTTGGGAATGATGCCGCTTGCTGTTGTGCCTTCACCAACTGTTAGGGCTCAACTTCTTCCGGATAATACCTTAGATATTGAACGCTCTATAGTTACACCTCAAGGGTTGCGGGAGTTGATTGAAGGGGGGGCAACCAGAGGAAATAATCTCTTTCATAGTTTTCTGGAATTTAATATTAACCAGGGAGAGCAAGTATATTTTGCTAATCCTAATGGCATTGAGAATATCCTCACCCGTGTAACAGGCAATAACCCCTCTAATATCTTTGGCACTTTGGGAGTCGATGGTACTGCTAATCTATTTTTGCTTAATCCCAAGGGTATTTTCTTTGGGGAACAAGCTCAGTTAGATATGGGAGGCTCATTTACTGCTAGCACCGCTGATGCTATCAAATTGGGAGATAATGCTTTCTTTAGTGCTACAGATACAGCCAATAGTAGTTTATTGACTATCCAGCCAGGAGTTTTATTTAACCATGCTTTGCGCAATCAGACTGCACAAATCACCAATGAAGGTAATTTAGCTGTTGCTCCAGGAAAAGATTTAACTCTGCAAGGGGATGAGCTAACGATAACAGGTTCAGTAACTGCCTTGGGAGGAAACCTGAGCCTCAACAGTAACGGGAATATTTTCCTAACTGATAGTACAGTAACCAATACCAATATTGGCTTACCAGGAAATGGTACTATCCAACTACAAGGAGAGAATATTACCTTAGAGCGATCGCAAGTTATTTCGAGAACTATCAGTAACCAAACTGCACCTCATGTTACTGTCAATGCCACTGGAGCCGTTGCCATTAGTGGTTTTACTCCCCTTCAACCCAATCAAAATCCCCTCACCGAAATCCTCAATAGTCGTATCTCTAGTGAAACCTATGGTGCGGGAGCAGCAGGAGATATTAGTGTTAATGCAGCGCAATTTAAGTTCCAGGATGGGGGACAAATTGCCACCTTGGTAGGGCCACAAGCAACAGGTAATGGCGGTAAAGTTACGGTAAATGTTACTGACTCGATTATAGCTAGTGGCGCTTATCCTTTTAATCCTCTTTTAGCTAGTGGAATTGCTAGCTATACTCTGGGTGCAGGAAAAGGGGGAGATTTAGATGTATCGACATCTAGAATCAATCTATCTGATGGAGCATTAGTCTTATCCTTAGTTCAGGGAATTGGAAACGGAGGAGATATCCAAGTCAATGTTAGTGAGTCGGTGGAAGCAACTGGGCTCAATCCCTTAGCACCTCAGATTGCTAGCGGTATTGTCGCTCTAACTTTAGGACAAGGTAATAACGGTACAGTTAACTTATCCACTAGGCAGTTAGGATTGTTTGACGGAGCAAATCTAGGTTCATTCGTTACCAGCCGATTCATTGGTAATCCACTGCCAGGTGCTGGAGAAGGTAATGGAGGAGATGTAACAATCAATGCTCAACATGTAGAAGTAGCAGGAGCTAGCTCTCTAGCTCCTGACAATCTTACTGGAATTATCAATAGTACTTCTGGCTCAGGAAATACCGGTAACCTCACTTTAATAACCGATACCTTAAGCATCAAAGATGGAGCAACAGTACTATCAGCAGTTTTTCAGTCCATTTCCACTTTTGGAGAACCTCTACCAAACTCTGGAACAGGTAATGGTGGTAAGGTTACGGTCAAGGCATCTGAATCAATTGAAATAATTGGTAGCAATCCCTTTATTCTTCTTGCTAGTAGACTAGGAACAACAACCTCGGCAAGGGGAGATGCTGGCGATACTTTAGTTACCACTCCTCAACTCAGGTTACTTGATGGGGGAATCATCAGTTCAGGTATATCAGCCAGTGGAGATGCTGGTAAGGTTACCATCAATTCTTCTGAGATTTTTATTAGTGGCACCACTCCTGATAATTTTCCGGCTGGAGTAAATGGGAGCGCTTTAGTCTTTAATACCGCATTACAACAGGCTTTCTTCCTATCTACAGAACTCACAGGAAATACAGGAGAGGTGACGATTAATACAGATGAGTTGACTATACAAGATGGAGGTCAAATTCAAGTCATACATCAAGGCATTGGTAATGCTGGAAAGTTAACCATTAATGCTGATTCAGTATTCCTCAATCAGGGAGGACAAATTACTGCCACTACGGCTTCTGGATTGGGTGGTGACATATCTCTCAATGTGGACTCTTTATTACTACTGCGTCACGGTAGTTCAATCACTGCCGAAGCTTTAGGGGGAACAGATGATGGCGGTAACATTGAAATCAATAGTCAACAAGTTGTGGCTATCCCGACAGAAAATA
>CBDCVG010000010.1:0-49749 GCA_965222765.1 Caldora sp. | reverse complement strand
TACTCGAAGATCTAGGGTCTAGTTTATTTGCTGAAAAAAACAATAAGATGGATGAATCTGTCAAAGGAAAACTTAGAGAAATAGGCTTAAAACACGAAGAGTTTTTGATTGAAAACGCAGATCAAATACCAATAGGCGTTAAGACAAAGACAAACATTTGGTCTGAAGACAACTACCCTACGAGAGAGATCTCAGAGGATGATCATGCAATTTCTTGGGTTCCTTTTAAAATAAGAGAGAAGTTAAAAGCTATACAGTATGAAGATTAGAAAACAATAGATCTATGTGTTAATATGTCTTAAACAAATTAGGATGTAAATTATGAGACTTAGAACAATTGATATTTTCTCAGGAGCAGGAGGCTTCTCTTTAGGCTTAGAGCTTGCAGGTGCAAAAATTGTAGGAGGCATAGAGAACTCCGAAGACTCTATAGCTACATTCAATAGGAACTTTCCAAAATCTAAAATTATAGCCAAAGATATTTCCAAAGTTTCTAATAAAGAATTACTTAAATTTTTTAAGGATATAGATGTTGTGATAGGAGGACCTCCTTGTCAAGGATTCAGCAAGCAGAATCGAGCACACTACGACATACAAGATCCTAGAAATAAATTATTTAAAGAGTTTCCTAAGAGTTATCAAAGTTTTAGATCCTTCTATAGTCATCTTGGAAAATGTTCCTCAAATTTTAACTCAAAACAAAGGGAAGACAAAAGAGGCGATCTACTCTCAGTTTGAAAAGCTAGGCTATCAAGTGAATTCCAAAGTGCTAGATGCTTCTGACTACTTTGTACCTCAAAAAAGGAAAAGAGCTTTCTTTGTTGCTCTAAAAGATGGAGTTTTTGATTTCAAGTTTGTAAAAAGTCTTGGTGAGGTTTCTGTAAAAGAAGCTCTAAGCGACTTGTACACTGTAAGGGATCAAGAAATCATACCTAAAAAGCCAAAGAGCACTTTTCAAGAGATTATGAGAGATTACTCAAAAGACAAAGTACATAACCATGAGTTTAGAAATCATTCCTCTGAGGTTATTGAAAGAGATTAGTCATGTACCTCAAGGAGGAAATTGGGAAGATATACCTAAGCAACTTTGGGGGAAAGTCGGTTAAGTCAAGACATTCGAATTATTATAGAAGATTGCATGAATCTGAACCTGCATCTACTTTAGATACAGGAAGAGGTAATCTTTACCATCCAACACAAAATAGAATCCCTACAGTGAGAGAATCTGCGAGACTCCAAAGCTTTCCCGATGACTTCATCTTCGAAGGGGAAATGATGAGTCAGTACCGACAGGTCGGAAATGCTGTTCCTCCGCTTATGGCTTTTGCCCTTTTTGAAGGGATTTTAGACTTCATCATCGTACACAACGACAGGCATTGAAAAACCTTCTTTTTGATGAAGGATTCCTAAAACATTAAAGTCAAAAAACTCTAACGCTTCTGTGTAGGTGCATTCATCGTCATTCATAAGTGTGCTGATTATCTTCTTGAAGGAGTATGTAGGGCTACCGTCTGTTAAGAAACCAAGTAAACAATCGTTATACATCGGATCTAAAAAAAGGACTTCCTTATTGTCATCTCTTGCAAGAATTTTAATTTTTTCGATTAATACTTCTGACATATCAAAACTCTGAAAGAAAAGAAAACGTAGGAATAACTTCAAGAGGATCGACCTCCTCTAAGTTATTGAAATTTAGATCTGAGATGAACCCTTTAGGGTTTTCTCCTCTCTGTTTCACAAGTCGGAATAGGTATTTACTTCCCTCTTCATGTAGGTTTTTGTACAAAGAGCCAAAACATTAAAGCCTAAACGACTATTCAACAGTAGTCTAATTCTTGAAGAATGAGTTCCTCCCAATCATCAGGACCTCCTTCAAGACCTATAGGTAATGTGCATTGCAAAGAAAGTTCGCTATGAGATAGCTCAAAATCCGTAACGATAGAAAAAGACGGAGGCATTGAATCGAGTTCCGTATAATGTTCTCTCGCAGAGTTTAGAAGTTCTTCGATATAACTCAAGCGTATGCTCAGTAAAAAAGCTTTCGGGTAGTCGCATATAAATCTCCTTTAGTGACTACAATGTGTTTTGCCTTTAGGCGAATTAAATGGTATAATCACACCCTATTTTTGTCAATTAAAAAAGGTTTCTTTATGCGAAATAGATATAGAGTCGATCAATTAGGAATCCACCTGGATCAGAAAGCTTTTCCTTTGGAGATTTACCATGCCTCCATTAATTATCCAAAAGGTTATTGAAGAAGGTTTTAAAATCAAAAAAGATGTAGATCTTCAAGGCTTGGGAGGAGGGGAGGAAAGAGCAATTTCTTTTACAGGAACTTTAGGATATGCAGAAGCGATAGCTTGGTATCTCATAACAGTTGTTCGGTTAATACTGAAAGATGCCTCTTTAAAAGATCTAATTCGGGAGTTCCAAATTGCTTGTCCAAAAGGGTATAAGCAGTTTGTTTCAGATGACTTTTATGGTAAAAAAATGGACGGTATTTTAGAGCTTGCGAATCTAGCAGACAAAGGTCTTTGGAAAACCGAAGTTGGAATGTTAGGAAATAAAACTTACTACACAGAGTTTAGAATAGGTAAAGGAGAAGTGACTTCCATAGACGAGATCACAAGCAAAGTTGAAGGTAAATACCCTGACATAGAACTTGCCATTCAGTTATTGAATAGAATGTCTCTATATGGAAGTAGCCACAGTGAATGCGAATTTGTAGCATTTATGAACACAGGAAACTTGATAGATACGTTCATAGATTCAGACTTGAGCGTTCTAGATCAAATTGGAGTTGTTCGTTCATATTTAAAACCCGACTCTTTTATATTTCCTGAAAAGAGAACAAGTTTTGACTCCTTGTTTGAAGAAGATGGATACTTTTTATTAAGAGATAACGAGAGTCTTGTAGCTAGTATTGTATCAGGGGATCGAAGATACTGCCTATTCTTTCAATTTAGGAGGGTCTTTCCTAAGACCTGAATTGCTTCCAAGCTTATCTAAGTACAGATTTAATTTTGACATTGATGCAGGATCTTTTGATATAGAGCAACCTTCAAAAGAAACACTCAAAAAAGCAATAAGCTATCATGGAGAATCTGAGGACGAGTACAGAATTTTCAGTCCTCAAACTCAACTATATAGAACAGAGTTAGAAGCTAATTTCGAATCTATTTTAAATGGTTGGATCGTATACCTGAATGGAATGATGAAGTCACAATGTTTTATCCAAAAGTTAGAATGGGAAATATCACAGACAAACTTTTAGGACTGATTTCTTTTCTTGGAAGTAGTTTACTCTTAATCGAGAAGTTTCAATTTAAACTTTTCGATACGCTCTTCTATGAACTTCAACAAGATCTTTCAGAAAAGATGTCAAGTTGTCTAAGACCCCTCTTGTTTTGCCGAAATTGAAACAAGAAATTTAACTTTTTGCTCTCCTAAGATCAAAGAATCCCCATTTCCTATAAGAAAACTCGCCTGCACCATCATAACGCCTAGTAAACTTTGAAAACTTTATGTGCTCTGAAAACGAAAGCTTATAACTTTTTTCATATCCTTCTGATAGCCTTCATAATGCTCAAGGTTTGCCTTATTATCCATCATGCTCGATGACTTCTTTTAGGTTTAGTGATACACTCACAGAAACATAATTCATAATTTTCCTCTAGGAGTTAAAATGCAAAGTTCCATAAATTTAAAGATAGCAACGGAAGCACTTAAAAGCAAGGGCTAAATTCCAACCTATCGAGAGAGCTGTTCTAGCAGAGGGTTATCAAGTATTAAGTGAGCCTTTGAACAAAGAAGAGAAAGACTTCTTGAAACATTTACTTGATGTGACAATGCAAGTGTGTCCAATGGAGCAAAAGCAATGTTATCACAACTCACAATGGCTTGTTTTTAATTGGGAAACGCTATTTAAGAAAGATTACCCGAATATAGATGTGCAATATGCGGAAGGATTTGTAGTCCTCCCCGAAATGCCTGTCATGCCTATCAATCATGGATTTATCTTAATCAATGACAAGATTGTTGATCCTACATTGAGGATCGAAGGACATAAATCAGGATTGAAGAGATTACCAAACAGAGTAGTTGGAGAGATTCCTGACGGGTATGTCTATTTAGCAATGAAGTTACCAAACGAAGACATTGTTCACAATATGTCTACAAACTACGAAACTAGAACTTTGCTAGACGATTGGGAGAATGGTTGGCCTTATGTAAAAAAATATATGGAAGAAATTAAAAAAGAGAGATACAAAAACTGAAAATTCTAGTTGACAAATTTATTGATTGACCCCATTGTAGAAAAGCATTTTACTCAGAAAGGAATGTAAATGGGATCAGAATCAAAAATCGAACAACTAGAATTCACGCCTCAAGTAGGTTGGTCTATTGTCGAGGAAACAACACAACCTGAGCAGAAAAAGTCAGGGCTGATTATTCATAATAATGCAAACAGCCACTTTAAAGAGTTTCGTGTTGTGGTGAGCAACTGCAATGAGGACTCTAAAACTGTAAAGTTAAAAGGCGGAGATCATATTTATATTGACAAAAATTATGTCAAAAAAATTGAAATTGAAGGTGTTCGCTTTTTAATTTGCGAAAACCAACATGTTGTACTTGTAAAGGAGATTATACTATGAGTGCAGTTGAAATTATTTATTCAGAAGATGCTCGTTCTAAAATGTTACGAGGTGTTGATAAGCTTGCAAACGCTGTTAAAGTTACACTAGGTCCTGCGGGAAGAAATGTGGTAATTCGAAAAAAGCTTACACCTCCTCTTGTTACTAAAGATGGTGTGAGTGTTGCAAAAGAAATCAGTTTCCGTTGTCCTTATGAAGATATGGGGGCACAAATGGTTAAAGAAGTTGCTTCTAAAGCAAACTCTGTCGCAGGAGACGGTACAACTACAGCAACAGTTCTTACTCAAGCAATCTATCGAGAGGGTGTTCGGTTGGTTTCAGCAGGGAACAATCCTACAGAGATAAAGAGAGGCATTGATAAAGCTGTACGCTACTTAGAGGGTAAAATCAATGATCTTGCACAGCCTACGGATACAAAAGAAGATATTGCGAATGTCGGTACAATCTCAGCAAATGGAGATACCGAAATTGGTAATCTCATTGCGGAAGCTATGGATCGTGTGGGTAAAGATGGGGTTATCAGTATTGAAGAAGCTAATTCTTTAGATACTGAGCTTGAAGTTGTCGAGGGTCTTTCTTGGAATAATGGGTATCTATCTCCTTACTTTGCAACAAATGTTGAGAAGATGGTTACAGAATTTCCAAATTGTAAAATCCTATTGTCCGAAGATAAGATCGGCAACATTAATGAGCTTGTACCTTTGTTAGAGGCTGTTGTTAAGTCGGGAACTCACCTTCTTATTGTTGCAGACGACATCGAAAGTGATGTCTTAAGTTCTCTTGTAGTCAATAAGATTAGAGGTCAACTCAAGATTGTTGCTGTAAGAGCACCAAGTTTTGGAGAGAATAGAAGAAACTTCATTCAAGATATTGGAATTCTAACAGGTGGGCAAGTGGTTTCATCTGAACGTGGAATCTCTTTATCTGAACTGACTTTAGATGACTTAGGTACTGCAAACAAAGTTGTCGTAGATCGAGACACGACAACTCTAATTGGAGGGCATGGAGATTCTGTAATCGTAGAAGAGCGTGTTGCGATGCTACGACATCTGATCGAAATTAACCGAAGTGATTTTGAGAAAGAAAAGCTCCAAGAGCGTTTATCCAAGCTTGTAGGTGGTGTTGCAGTTATTCGAATTGGATCCGCAACAGAAACTGAAATGAAGGAGAAAAAAGCTCGTATTGAAGATGCCCTCCATGCCACAAAAGCGGCAACTGAAGAAGGCATTGTGCCTGGAGGTGGAGTGACCCTCATTCGTGCTTCTCGAAATATGGAGGACGAACTTCAAGCCCTTACGGAAGGTCAAAGAATGGGGATTGATATTGTTAAACGGGCAATAGAAGCTCCTATACGTCAGATTTCAGAGAATGCAGGAGTTGACGGATCTATCGTCATTGATCGTGTTCGCAATGGGGAAGGGGATTTCGGATTCAATGCTCGAACTTGCACGTTTGAAAATCTACTTGAGACAGGAGTCATTGACCCTGCAAAAGTTGTGAAAAGTTCTTTAATTCATGCGTCTAGTGTAGCATCTCTGATGTTGACAACAGAAGCCATGATTGCTGAGGACGATGTAGAAGAGAAACAGGATTTTAACGCACCAAGTTCCGCACCAACTTACATGTAAGGCTCTTCATGTTCTATCTAACTATCTTTGTTTATGTACTAATGTTTCATCGCAGTTGTATTTCACATACATTCTTTATGTTCGAAAGAAATTAGGAAATTTGAAGAGGAGATAGAGAAATCCGTCACTTTTTTAAAAGCGACTTTGAAGAACAAAGAGCTTTTAAATGAAGATGAGGACGATTTAACAATACTTAGAGTGCTGAGTAAGATAGATTACGAAAGTCTATTTAGATCAATAAGGGGTCAAACCCTTTTAAATATTCTAATTGTATCTTCTATAGGAACTCCTATTATTATACTAAGCTCTTTTGCAAGTAGAGAACGCTTTGAAGATAGCTTAACATCTGTGTTTGTTAGTGGGATCAAAAAAAAATTCATAATGTATGTTGTAATGAAAGTCAGGAATAAGTTACAGGATGAGCGGTTTGATAAATTCTTAAAAGGAGTTTTCAGTGGAATCCACTAAATATATTTACGAAGATAACATTGGATGTGTTTCTTTGATAAATCACTTTGGAACAGATGCTACAGCAATTCAGTCTGCAAGAGTTTCATTTCGATAAAGATGACCTCTCAACCCAAGATTTAAACAGCAGAGACGTTAAACTGCTGAAATATTTATTAAAAAACAAACACACATCTCCCTTTGAACATTCAAGCTTATCCTTTAGAATAAAGTGCCCCCTGTATATAAGATCTCAGATAATGAGACACAGAACTTTTAGCTATAACGAGGTATCAAGAAGGTATACTTCTGAAAACTTAGAATTCTACATACCTAAAGTTCTAAGAACTCAGGCAGAGAAAAACCTTCAATGCTCTAAAGATGAAGAAATCAAAGATCAGTGGATTAGTTTGATAAAAGTCCAATCCCATGTGAGCGAGTCTATAAAGTTATATGAGGAGCTTTTGAAAGATGGTGTCTGTAGAGAACAAGCAAGGTCTGTATTGCCTCAATCCATGTATACAACTTTTTGGATGACAGGTAATTTGTTAAATTGGATGAAGTTTTTAAAGCTTAGACTAGATCCACATACTCAAAAAGAATGTCAACTTGTAGCAAATGCGATCTTAGAATTCATCCAAGAACAATTCCCTCTCACAATAGAGACTGCAAAAGAAGTTGGCTTTTTATGAAACAAAAGCATATTGAAAATCGGATAAAACAAGTCAAACTGCTTGCAGAACTTTCACCTTGCTGTAGAAACAAATTTGGATGTTTGATTATAAATCCCGATACAAAATCTGTAGTTAGTGAAGGCTATAATGGACTTACCTAAAGGGTGCGAATCTGAACTTTGTGGAGGAGAGACATGTCTGAGGCAAACTCAAAATGTGATTTCAGGGGATCAGCTACACATAGGTTGTCACCATGCGGAAGCAAATGCAATTACACATGCATCAAGGTTAGGTGTATCCACAAAGGATTGTTGGCTTTTTGTTAACGGAGAGCCTTGTCTTGCTTGTGCTAAATTAATTCACCATGCAGGCATTTCTAAAGTTTTCTACGTTAAAGGTGGGTACTCTAGAAGAGAGGGTATAGATTACCTTGATAAATACAAAGTAAGTCTAGTCGAAATTATTTGATTAATTTTATATTTTGAGTGTATACTTGAGCCATAAAATTAACTACTAGATTTCTAAAAAAGGACTAGCGAAATGTCCACAAATCCCTTACAACAAAGATTCGAATATCCCTGAATTAAGCTCAGCGGAAGATTTTGCAGAATTCTTCGAGGTAACCATGCCTTTTGGACCTATGCTTGATGAAAAACAGATTAGAGTATACTAAGTAGATTGGATGGTAAACCCATTACTGACCAAGAAGCATAGACATGCTTTTTTTGCAATAAGTTTGGTGATGTTCTTCGAATACGCTGATCTAAATACACCGCAAGTAGCTGAGATTTAAAATGTAGATATTGCAGGTGATGACTGCTGACGTAACTCCGTTAGGACTAATAGTAACTTCTCCCGTAAAACTTCTTGATCGAGTAACAACAAATCAGCGTAATCCTACAGATATGGATTTGATCCAAATGAGGAGATAGCTTCTATTAGATTTCAGGCATGTAGCAGATGGTCTACTTTAACAATGCTAATCTAAGTAAGACTACGATTCAAAAGTCCATTCTCAAACCAGACTTTTTAAAGACTCAAACAAGGCTTATAGAACAGTCTTACTCAGAACTCTTGGTGTTGCAAGATAGACTTCTGATAGGAGACTAAGTTTGAACTTGCACGCTTTAGAGAAGAGAACAACCACAAAAGAGAATGGATGCAAGCAGCAAGTGGAACCGCCTCCTCCTACACAAGCTGTTGATTTCGAACTGACTCCACCTCCTGAGCCTCCACCCTCAGCACCTAAAAGTAAAGCGAAAGCTTTTTATGGCATTATAGGAAGTTTTGGTCAAGTCATTCAGAGCGTAGAACCTTACGAGAATTCTTCTAATGCAGAACGCTTCTGTAGTTTCAGCTCTAAGCTCTATCACTGTATCTAAGGAGTTTTTAACAGAATGCCCCTCGTGAATTAGAGACTTTGATGAGCAATTTATCTGTAGTCATGCAATCTTACGGTCTGCAAGGAATTATAGAAGTAAACGCTTTTCCATCACTCACAGGTGCTTTAGATGTTATTATTGACGATAATCCTACTTCTTCTAGCGATTACTCTGTTTCTATAGATTCAACTCTAAATAGTGACGGGGAGTATGAGGATGATGTTATTGCAGAAATCGCTATAGGTATATATTCCTACTTAAGTCTAGTAAATCCTGACTTAGAGCAAATGGGTCTTGGAGAGCTTGAACTTGCATTTATGTTAAAAGGTCAAGCTTAATATGCTGATTCAAACAGAACCTCTTTGGTCTTTAGATGCTTTTGAACCCGTTATAAGCTCTGAAACAATGATGATCCACGTCTATCAATTACATCAAGCCTACATCAAAAAGCTCGATCAAAAGTTTAGACATACAGATCTGCTAGAGATACCGCCTTCTGAAGTTTTAAGCAATTTAACATCTTACTTAGGCGATAGAGATAGGGAGTTCTATAGAAATCAAATGGGAGGTCATGTTTGCCATTCACTATTTTGGCAAGTAATCACTCCTCATCCAATCATTCCAAGTCAAGATGAAGGCTTGGAGATTTTAGAAGATTTTGGTTTAACACCCGAAGTTTTGAAAGAAACGATTATTGAAGAAGCAAATAAGCGATTTGGATCAGTTGTTGTTGCCTCTGAGGATTTCTATATCCTTGGTATCCTCACATCCCAGGTTCATCGTCAATGGGTAAAAGTTCAAAGTTCTACCCTTGAAGATAGAACTTGCTACACCCACAACACCTGCTTTGAAACCTTTCCTTTTCCCCAAAATCCGCAAGCAGAACTCATTGAACAAATCCGAGCAGCAACTTACAATTTGCATGACTATCGCACCGAGCAGATGGAGAAGAAACAGTGGGGCATCACTCAACTCTACAACAAGTTCTTTAATCAACCGTCGAGCCAGCTTTACAAATTCCATACCAAGCTAGACCAATTAGTGATGCAAGTCTATGGATTCAGTCCCAATGATGACATTCTAGAGAGGTTACTAAAGTTAAATTTAGAACTAGCGCAGAAGGAAAAGCAGTTACAATTTAGAATCAATAAGTGACATAAATCGTAGGTTGGGTGGAACGAAGTGAAACCCAACAGAATATGCAAGGAGTGTTGGGTTACGCTATCGCTCCACCCAACCTACTTATTCCCTCATTTTAGGTGTGTCGCGCCACTACTGATATTAATTAGGGTTTGCTGCATAAGTGTGGAAGCCATGCGGTGACGAAGCTTTCAATCCTATGGCAAGCCAAACAAGTCCAAGGAAATTGCATCGATGGGCTCAATTTCACAGGCACCGACTTGGGAAATTTCCTAACACCTAACATCTAATACCTCCAACCTCACCTACCACCTACCACCTACCACCTACCACCTACCACCTACCACCTATTCAAACCCGAAAGTTACGACTTATTCAGCAAACCCTAATTATTCTTAGCCAGCCTTTTTCGCTACAATAAACACCGCTTTATCTTTGCTCGGTTGCCATTGGTAATCAATCGCAAAACCCCTATTAGTCAAACTGTCTTCTAATTCTTGCATGGTAAACACCTTGACTAACGGCATCAAACCAAAGAATTTGCCAATCGGCGCAATAAACTTAAACCACTTCATATTATCTCCAAGGCACATCGTACTGCTGACGAAAATTCCGCCCGGTTTGAGCATTTGGTAAACCTTGGCAATGACCTCTTCTTGATTTTCCAGTAAATGCAAAATACTGAGTCCTAATACCACATCCAATGTGCGATCGCTTACACTTAATTCATCGATAGTCAATTGTTCAAAGGTGACATTGGTAATGTTTTGTGCCTCAGCTTTACCTTGAGCAATTTTAATCATATTCGATGATATATCTATGGCGTGAATATGTTTAACATAGGCTGCATGAGTGATAGCAGTTGAGCCCGTACCACAGCCAAACTCCAGCACTTCCATATTAGGCTGAAAGTATGCCTGTGTAACCTGTAACTTTTTCTCATAAGCTGCTTCATCAGCAATGGGTTGTTCGGAATAGCGTTTGGCAATTTTGTCCCAAAATTTAGTTGAATGGTTCATCATATCCCTGATTATTTGATGGATTGCTCTGATATCTACATTTACTGTAACTACGCGAGAGCGCAGCACTGGCAAGATGCCAGTACCACGAAAAACTAATTCTTAATTCTTAATTCTTAATTCTTAATTCTGATCCATCCTTGTTCAACATACCATTGAGCTAACTCCTTTAAACCTTCCTCATCGGCATGAGCAGGCTCAAACCCTAGTAAATTTGTCATCTTGGCAGTGTTAAATGAGCGGTCTTTGGTATAAAATGCTAGCCGCCTTCTATATATAGGTGGTTCTATGCCAAAGGGGCGACAGATGAATTCAAAAAAGTCTCCTAAGGCAAACAGTGGAGCAGCTGGTAACTTAATAAATTTGACCGAAATTCCATAATATTCACTAATAATGGAGATCATTTTATTCAAAGTGATTGCTTGCTTACTACCACAAATAAAAACCTCTCCCACTGCTTGAGGATGGTTTGCTGCTAGCAGAAAGAAGTTGGTTAAGTCGTCAACATGGATAAAATGCAGTAAGTTGTTACCATCACCGATTAATGGAACCCACTTTTTGACCACCATCTTGAAAATTTTCAGAAACCGTTTCTCTCCAGGGCCATAGATACCTGCGGGTCTAATTACAGTAACTGGCAGTCCTTCCTTTTGAGCAAAATCTCTAATCCAGAGTTCACCTTCTAGTTTAGTTTCTTGATAGATATCCCCAGGATCCATGGGACAATTTTCATCTCCTGGAGGATTTTCCACATGGCCATGTACGCCAATGGTTGAAATGTGGACAAAACGCTTAAACTGTGGTTCTCTTAAAGCATATTTAGCCAGTAACTGCGTACTTAACACATGGACATTGTGGTAAACAATATCTGCTGATTTTGCTTCTCGAAAAGGAGTGACAATGTGAAAAATATAATTGACTCCTTTAATAGCTTGCTTGATTAACTCTTCATCAAAGACATCACCTCTAATCCAGTCAACTTTCATGCCAGTAAAAGGCTCAAGATTAGAACTAGGACGGGCAATAGCAACTACATCTAAACCTTGTGTCACCAATTTACGGATAAGAGTTGAACCGGTAAATCCTGTGGCTCCAGTTACCAAGACGCGACTGCCAGTGGGTAGTTTAAATTGAGAATCTTTCATTAGTCCCCGGGAAAGCTACCATCGGGCAAGCTTATAGTACCATGAACTTTACTAGATTTGGTATCATTTCTTGATTGACAGAGTGCTACATTGAACTTGTGGCTAAGGGAAAATCCTATGAATTGGAAAATTGAACAGGCTCGGCAAAAATTCTCGGAACTAATTAGTGCAGCTGTTGTTGAACCACAATTGATTTACAGCCAAGATCAACTTGTTGCTGCTGTTGTTGAAGCTGAAACGTTTCAGGAATTCCTAGCTTGGCAGGAACAGCATCGCCAATCTTCTTTAGCTGATGCTTTTGCTCAATTGCGTCAGCTTTGTGCAGCAGAAAACTATACTATTGAAGTGCCTTCTCGCACAGATCGTCCTAATCCTTTTGTGGATAATTTCCGTGACATTTCTTTGTGATACCAATATTATTAGTGAACTAGCGCGTCCCCGACCTAATCTAGGGGTATTAGAATGGAGTACTGAAGTTTCATCAATTTTTTTGAGTGTGATTACTCTAGAAGAAATTGCTTTCGGGTTAACTTCAAATCCAAATTCTAGAATACAAAATTGGTTTGACCAATTCTTAATAACCTATTGCCAAGTTATGCCAATTACGACTGAAATTGCCCAGCGTTCTGGTGAATTGCGAGGTTAATTGAGAACACAGGGCAAGCCTCGCTCTCAAGCAGATATGTTAATTGCTGCTACTGCTCAAGTGCATCGGCTCACCCTCGTGACACGAAACATTCGTGATTTTGAGGATTGCGGAATTTCGCTGCTAAATCCTTTTACTTAGTAAGTTTTAAGATTACTGGTGACCCAAATAAGTTAGTCAATCCTGAGAGTCGAGCTAACTTCTCCATCAAAGAAGAAATGCTAGGAGATTTTAAAGCGCGATGCAGTACCATCGGTACAAAGAATTGTGGATATCTTTCAGCTTTACTCAAACCAAGAGATTTAAAAAATGCTAGTAGCTCAGATTCCTGATAACAGATGAATTCTCGTGTGTTTCCTTCCAACCCTTTTTTGAATTTAAATAGATATGGCGCGATCGCATTTACACTCCTCACTGTGGGATAGTCTACTATTACTGCCTGCTTGGCTACTCGATTGAGTTCAGCTAAAAAAGACTGCCATTGAGTCACATGAGCTAAAAATCGATAGCTGATAACAATGTCAAAAGCTCCATCTGGATAAGGCAACTCGAGAACATTGCCTACTTTGAAGTCACAAAGATTAGCATCGAGATACTTCTGAATCTGCACCTTGCAAACTTCGGCACTACCAAGCACAGTAACCTGATAGCCATTTTCAATCAGAGGAGCGGTAATTTGACCATGTCCTCCCCCAACATCTAGGATTTTGGCATTAGGATAGGAAGCCAGCATGTTTAAGGTAATTGCTGCTTGTATTTCTAAAAACCAAGCTCCAATCTCCCCAGCAAAGCGGGAGGCATAATCGTCAGAAGAGGTTTCGATATCTGCTGTTTCTGGAAAACCATTTGTAGAAACCATTTTCTTACTCACTTTAGCTTCCTTACTTTTATTCAGCTTACTCCCATACCTAATTGCCAACTGGTTCCGAATAAACCGCCAAGGGTTCTCTAATGAGCCATAAGCTTGAATGTTTGTTGTTGAATCGAGTAGCATTTGTTTAAGCTGCTTTCCTGGTTCTTCAGTACTCAATTCACCCTGAAGTGCAAAGCCAAAACTTCCAGGACGGTAGTATTCAGAAGCTAGAGGTAGGGGATCAGTTCCCGGTAAAATTCGTAATCCTTTGGTTTCGGCCTGTTGGAAATGAGGTGGTTTTTGCCAGAAGACAGGACGACCTCCATTATCACCTAAAAAGAGCATGGGAAAATTGCTGTTTGCCAAAAAATCATGCAAAAGTTTTCCCCTCTTACCCATCCATTTACCAAATCCCCAAGGTATGACAGGAATACCACCTACTGCCAGAATAGACTTAATTGTGGCTTCTAGGGGTAAACCGTCAGCAAAAGTTTCGTTAGTTATCAACGCCAAAATTTCCAGTTTTTCTGCTGTTACAATTTGACGACCCGCAATGACGAATATTCCTTGTCTATTCTGCTTACTGGCATATAGTGATAAATCTTCCTGAGTTGAGTGAAAAGTCCACTCATCTTGGACAATGTTCTGATTAATCTGGCTTTCTGGAGCAACAAAAAACTTGTTAAAACAATCTTGAGTACCTATTTCTGTTAAGAGCAGTACGGTAGAAAAGTTATCTTGGTAATCTTGTTGCTCAGCAAAGCTTTGAAAGTTATCCCAAGCTGAATTGAGAAGTTTAGTTAAATCAAAACAGTCGTAAAGGTGAACATGAGCATCGGCAATAATCAGCTGCTGATTGTGGGTAGAAGTTTCCATTACTTTCTTCTATTATGTAATTAATCAAAATTGCCATATTATTTGATTGTCGATTATATAGTAACAATCTTATATTAATCGGTAAAGGTGAAAGCAATGAGGACTTACGCACCGTCAAGGAATTATGTCATCCTGAGCGATAGCGAAGGATCTCCCAGACGTCTGAGATGTTTCACTGTGGTTGAGCATGATACTTGAGTGTGTAAGTCCTAGAAATAAGACTTATTATTCTTCCTTTCCCTCTTCTTCTTCCCTCATTACTCTGCTCGCTGTTCCCCTGTCTTCAATAAGGGAAGTTCTCCACCAAGAAACTACCCACAACAGCAAAGCTGAGTATGTTAGTTCAAAAGTGAGTGGTATGATGTGGCTAAAATCCCATAAGCCCCTTGAGTGATGCACTCCAGGAAAAATTGCCACGGGGGATTTAAAGTAGCGATCAATAAAAGGAAAAAAAAGTTGCATTCCTTTACCACCGTGAGTAAAAAAGTCTAAAAATAGATGGGAACTATAAAGTATCAAAGTGGATAAAAATATTTGCTTATACGAAAATTTCCATAAGTAGCTGAGTATCAACCCCACAATGACACTGAAAATAATGGTAAAAGTCAGGCTATGAGTTAAACCTCGATGATATATATTTCCTGTGATTAATTGAGGAATAAAATCAAGGTCAGCCGCAGCAGCAACAAAAACGGGATAAAATATCTGCACGCCGCATTTCTTGCCCCTGTCTTTGCTAAGTTTATCAACAGGGAGAAACTTGGCTAGGACATATCCAGAAACTGAGTGAGCAAGGGGAGATGGCATAGTTTAAGTAATGAGTAAGGTGAGGGAGTGTGGGGAGTGTGGGAAGATGAGTATCCGACCATTTTAGCTGTGTCACGCCACTACAAGATTTGATTTGCGATCGCGCAAGCTAACACAAAACACCAATAAAATGTAGGGGCGGGTTCGCTTGAAATTTGGCAACCAGACGATAATTGTTCAAAACCCGCACCACCGACATTACCGGGGGAGCTGGGGAGATGAGGGAATAGATGTCGGTAGTGCATTCGCGTAGCGTGCGCGTAGGCGCAAATATCTTGCTCGCTTTTCACCTAAGCGGGAGCGAGAAGTTTGCGCTACTCTATAAGCATTCTTAATTCTTAATTCTTAATTCTTAATTCCGCGCAGCGGTACCACTCCCCTTGCAACTGCGCAAAATGTTTTATTAGCGTCTGATGGATAAAAATGTAGCCGCCACCTACTTTTTGTAAAAAGATATTAAGCCACAAAATATTCCTATGGGGAAAAAGATGCCAAAGAAAATACCAACATTCTTAGGGAGGAAGATTGGCAACTAGAAGATAATTAGATTATAACTGGTATGATTCTTCTAGCTCGATTGAGCTAGAGTTTCTTTATTCCTGTTATAAATGGCATTAAAACTTAACACAAGTTAAGCCAAAATGTGGTGTTCCGAGGAGTTATAAAACTGTGAAATACTGTCTGAACTTGGAGAAAAAGGTATCTTCTGCCTTGATATTTGCAACCCTTAGTTGCTTGGTGGCTCATTTATCACCAGCTCATGCTACACCAGAGAGCCGCACAACAGTAGCTACAGCTGAGTCAGGATCTAAGGCATTATCCGTATCTACAGATTTGTCCACAACAACAGAGATAGCGGAGGAAGTACTAATAGACAGCCAGTCAACAGAAATAGCAACCACGGGTTTAGCTCAAGAAGCAGCAACTAACGACCTAAATCTGCTGGAAATCCCCCTCACCGATTTAGAGACTGAGGCAGCCGCAACAGAGGTATTTGCAGAAACTAAGGTACAGGACTTACTCAGTTATGAGACTCTTGAAGAGCAAGCTCCACCTAATACTGAGGCTAGTGAGTCAGTATCCCCAGTATTAACGCCTCTAGAAGTAGGAGAAACATTAGAAGAAGATGATCCAATGGGTCAAGTTACTAATGTTTCTGACTTGTTAGATGTGCAACCGAGTGACTGGGCTTATGAAGCAGTGAGGGATTTAGTAGAGCGCTACAAATGTATTGTGGGATATCCTGATCGCACTTTTCGGGGTAACCAACCCACAAGCCGCTATGAATTTGCTGCTGGTTTAAGAGCCTGTTTGGATACCATTGCCCAACTAGTGGATAGTGGTAATTCAGTAACACGAGAAGATTTTGAAGTTTTACAGCGGCTTACCCAAGAGTTTGAGGCAGAACTAGCTCTAATCGGTACACGAGTAGACAACCTTGATGCTCGCACTGCTTTTCTCGAAGACCACCAATTTTCTACTACAACCAAACTCTTTGGACAAGCAATTTTTGGACTCCAGGGACGCACACAAGATAATGACTTTGAATTATTTGGTCAGCAATTTACTGACACAGATGATCAAATTACTTTCATCAACAACGTGCAGTTGAGCCTGTTTACCCAATTGAGTCCTCGTAGTCTCTTGCTCACCAGTTTACAAGCTGGCAATGGCAATACTAGTCCGACTTTTAATAATACCTTGGGTAACTTCACCCGCTTGGGATATGAAGGTGATACTGGTAATAACGACTTGATACTCACTGACCTTAACTTTCGTCAGCTGCTTGGCGATAGTTTTGCCGTAATAGTTGGTACAGAAGGGGTCAACCCCATCAACGTCTTCCGGGGAGTCAACCGTATTGAGAGTGCTGGTTCTGGACCTATTTCCAGCTTGGCTCAGCGCAATCCAATTATCGGTGTCGGTGTTGGTGGTGCTGGGATTGGTTTTGACTGGCAAATCGCTACAGCAGTTAGCTTACAAGCTGTCTACACTGCTAGCATAGCTAACGACCCTGTTAACGGTGGTATCTTTGGTGGTAACAATGGAGAAACTTCAGTCGGAGCACAGTTAGTTGTCTCTCCTTTTGATAGCCTTGATATTTCTTTACAATACGTCAATGCCTATTCTCCCTTTGGCAGGTTAGGAACTGGTATTGGGGATGATCAGTTAGTGCTCAATAATCCTGGTGAAAGAGGACCGATTAACACCGATGCCTTCGGTGCTACCCTTGAATGGCGAGTTACTCCGAACATTACCATTGGAGGTTGGGGTGGTTACACTGACTCCAGCTTTCAAGAGGCATCAGGAGATGTGGAAACTTTTAACTGGATGGGTTTCCTTAATTTCCCGGATTTATTAGGGGAAGGCAATCTCTTAGGTATTTATGTAGGGCAACCTCCCAAAATTACCAGTAGTAATCTCCCCAATGGCAGAAATGTCCCTAGCTTTGTCAGTCGAGGTGACTTCACTGCTGCACCAGGAGATCAACCTTCAACTACCACTCACATAGAAGCGTTCTATCGTTGGCAGGTATCAGACAATATCAGCATTACCCCAGGGGTAATTGTTATTCTCAATCCACTGCACAACAGTGCGAATGATACCATTACCATTGGCGCTCTCCGCACAACTTTTACTTTCTAGAAAGGGAGAATTGCTAATTGCTAATAGTTAATAGTTAATAGTTAATTAGGAATGGGGAATTGAGAATTGGGAATGTCTCCTTATCTCCCTCAGCTCCCCTAGCTCCCTCAGCTCCCCAACAGATTTTTGGCAAAGATCTGCTAGATTGGGAAACTTTAGCTAAAAGTGAACGTCTATCTTGGAAGAAACTTTATTGATACTAAGTTAGAGTCAAACCGACAAGTTAGTGGGGACTAAAAAGACCCCACTAACCAGGCGTTCACCCTAAACTAAAATTGCATCTATCAATAGAACTTAGTACTTACATTACTGGGATTTGGTATATTTTGGCTCAGGAGTAAATTGGTTAAAGATAACGTAGCGGTCAAAATATATACTCCCCCTTTTTCTAAATACTTGGTGAGCTCACCATCTTCAGGATGTAATCTACCAAAGAGTATTGCAGTGCTCCGCCTATACCCGAAGGGTCAGGGGGTGGTGTAGCAATACCGCGACCAACAGGAGCAATCAGACAATCTCCGCCTGTTGCTCAATGTATTGCTTGATAATCGCCAATGGTGCGCCCCCACAAGCCAGCAGGCAATAAGTTCGACTCCAAAAAACAGGTTTGCCCCGATAGACACGTTCAAGCTTTATGATAACCCTAACGTACGAGTACAAGCTCAAGCCCACTAAGTCGCAAATCGAAAAAATCGAGCATGATTTAACCGTTTGCCGCAAAGTGTGGAACTATGCGCTCTCTGAGCGCAAAGACTGGATTACTTCACGGAAGTGTCCAGTTAACGCTTGTTCTCTAACGAAGGAATACATCATCCTTGCCGATGCCCTGTATCCAGGGTTTAAGGTTCAGTGCCAGCGACTTACAGAAGCGAAGAAAGTCAACTGTGAACTGGCATCCGTCAACGCCCAAGCTCTCCAACAGGTACTCAGACGATTAGACCAAGCCTTTGAACGCCGTCGTAAGTTAGGAGCAGGCTTCCCTCGGTTCAAGAAACCGAATCGGATGCGCTCAATGGTCTTCCCGCAACTGGGTAAGAATCCACTGGGTCAGGGTGCAGTAAAACTCCCCAGCTTAGGCTGGATGAGGATTCACCAATCAAGACCCTATCCCAAAGGATTCAAGGTCAAACAAGCCAGAATCGTCAAACGCGCCTCTGGCTATTACGTGATGCTCTCATTCCAGGCAGAGGATGTCTTGATTCCTGAAGCACCCTTGCAGGGTCATGTGGTGGGGGTTGATGTGGGGCTGGAATATTTCTTGTCCACGTCCGATGGACTACAAGTTGAGCGACCTAAGTTTTTCGTAGCTGTGCAACGCAAGCTGAAATTGCTGCAACGCAGACTCAAGGGAAAAAAAATCGGGTCGAACAACTGGCGTAAAGCTCAACAAAAGGCGGCAAGACTGCATGAACGCATTGCCAATACTCGCAAGGACTTCCACTTCAAAAGCGCACATCAACTCTGTGATGGAGCCGATGTGATTGTGGTGGAAGACTTAAATCTCATTGGTTTAAGCCGAGGGATGCTGGGAAAACAGATGCTCGATGCAGGTCATGGGCAATTCCTCAATGCGGTTGTACCGTGGGTGGCAGCCAAGCGAGGTAAGGCGTTTGTGAAGGAGAGTGCGGCTGGTACCTCACAAAAATGTCCAGATTGTGGTGGTGATGTTCGCAAGACCCTGGCCACTCGCTGGCATTCTTGTGATTGTGGCTGCTCAATGCCTCGTGATGTTGCGAGCGGCAAGATCTTAGTTAATCGGTACATGAGCCGTGGGGCGCACGGTTATGAAAACGCCCCTGGAGAGGTTCTGGCGGGGGATGCTCTGCATCCTAGTCAAGACTCTGTGAATGGGGAATCTCCAGCTATACACGCAGTGTTAGCTGGATGAGCGTCAATTCCATAGATTATTAGTTCGGAGGCTTCTAGGTTAACTAGATAGCTCGGTTAATTTAGTGATTCAGTGATGGAGTCTTGAGATGATTTTTAAATCAATTCGCTACATTGTTAGTTTAGGTATAGTTGGTGGCTTAGCAGCTCTACTTACTCCTGTAGCTAACGCTCAAATTGAAGTAACAGGTGGTACAGTCAGCGGTCAAGCAGCCTTTTTTATCCCGAGTACAGATGCTGCCGATAATATCAAGCTATTTGATATTGGTATCCAGGAACTCACGATCGAAAGCCCCAATGGAGTTTTAACTAATCCTGGGTTTGTACCAACTGCGGCTAGTTTTACGGACGTTGATAGCGACGGCACCCCCAATATGGGTGATACTGGTGTACTACAGGGCTTGCTCACGGGAATAGCTTTTACATCTAATGGTAATCTGGTAACTTTTTCGGGACGAGAAACAGTCCTGAACTATACTCTAAATAGCTTTGATTCTGACTTCAATATCGAGGGTAGCTTAATTAGTCCCGATGATGTGGGTAGCGCACCACTGATTTTCTTGCCGGTACAAGACGTTAATGTTACTACTAGTGGCTTCTCCGCCACCGATGGGGATTTGGAAGTTGGGGACTTCGATGCCGACTTGGATAATGGTCTAATAGATCTACCTTCAACCTACACCTTCGGCGGCTCTGATACTGATGGGATGATGCAAGACGATGGTGTGGAACGCAAGATCAAATTCAAGTTTGAAGGGGAAGAGGTTGTAGCCCAAGATGGTACTGATCTTGGGATGGATACAGACACTGGGGATGACGATGATGATGATGATGATGATGATATGATGGTGGGGGATGATGATGATGATGATGATGATGACAGTGCCAACTCTATCCGTTTTGTAGGGACTGCTAACAAAAAATTTGAGATTGAGAGCACTGATGATCAGAGTTCTCAGTTCAAAATTTCTGCCACCGTTGGTGCGGTAGATGTTAGTATCGACGATGTAGAAATTGATAAAGATGAGGATATCGATCTTGATGAAGAATTAGACTTCAAGATTGAGGGTGAGAGCGAAGGCTTCTTTTCTGCCTCTAATCTCAATACTTTCAGCTTTAATGGCAATGCCAGCAAAGACACCAAATTTGAGTTTAAACAGGACGGAAACGAATTCTCTGGTACTAGTGATGGCGAGGTGAGCTTTGTCGCAGTAGCTGGGGTCGAGAACTTCGAGGATACCGTATTTGATGGTGGTGATTTTGATGCTGATGATGATGTTCAGGATGACGACAATATCATCAACATCTGTAATGTCTGCTTCAACAATCAACTAGTCTTTAATCAAGATATCGACTTCGGTAGCAGTGGTAACACCATCTTTATTGTTCGCGGTAGCAACAACAATAGTAATACTTTCCGATTTACTAACAGTAGCGGTACTGTCATAAATATCAACGGTAGCGGTACAGCGTTCTCCGGCAGTGGTTCTGGTAGTTCTAGCAGTTCTAGCAGTTCTAGCAGCTCTAGCAGTAGTTCAAATTCTGCCAGTTCTGCTAACTCTGCCAATACGAACCTCTTTGCTCTGTCAGGTTCTTCGAGCAATGCCGAAACCCAATACTCAATCTCTCAATCCATTCGCTTTACTAGCGTCAGTAGTACGCGAGGAAGGGTGAAAGTAAAGGTTGTGCGCAATGGTAGCGCTCGCTATTATGTTGCTACCCGCCGGGATGAAGATGGTGAGGTTCGAGGTCGCCGTGCTTTCAGGGTAGTTGGCCCAAGCTGTCGGATTTTCCCCGGTTTGGTAGGTTTACGGGAAATTGATGAGGATGAGGTAGCCGTTAATGATGATACGGATACTGATACCGACACCGATACTGATACTGATACCGACACTGGTGATGATGATGACGACGATGACGATGATGACGATGATGACGATGATGACGATGATGACGATGATGACGATGTATCTTTCGTACCAACAACAGACCTGAATGCTGCGGTAGAAATTAGTAATGAGGGTTCTTCTGTCATCACCGATTCACCAGAAATTTCAGCTAATGAAACTACTGAAATGACTACGCTAGAGGTAACTTCTACTGAGTCAGAGAAAGTAGTAGCTGATTTTAACGACTCAGTTGAGCACTCAGAGTTAATAGCAAATGAGTCTGAAACTTTGACAGCAAATCTGGAATAATACCAAATCTGGGTTAGCTACCCCGATTTTCAGTAAACCTTGAAAAACTCTGTAGAGACGTTGCATGCAACGTCTCTACAATGTGGAACTTGAGTGCGTAAGTCCTACTCATCATTTTCTTGTGGGATGCTCCCACCGCTGATTAATGTAGAGGCTACTGACTCGTCTACTCGGACAAAATTAGCTAGCTCCAGCTGATTGCTACTGATTTCTAATTTTAAGATTCTGACCAAGATACCTGAATCATCTAATTTACCCAAATCAGTGAAGTCTTTCACAATTGCTTTTAACCCAGCAACGAAGAGAGGGGGAATTTGAGTATCATTAATTGATACCAATGGTTCAATGAGCTTGAGACTCATTCGATTCTCCACTTCTAGTCCTGTCTCGAGCCTGATTTTGAGCTCTTCATCTTCCGTATCAGTACCTTGAAATTGCAATTGGATAGCTAACCGATTTTCTTCTAGGAATTGCACTTGAGTACTTAACAATTCATAATCCTGTTCCCCAGCGCCTGGAAGTCTCTGGAGAAAACGTTCAAGTGACTGAGATATCCGAGCAGTGACTTTTGGTGACTGGAGTGCTTGGTTGATGTCATCTTCTGTCAATACCAAGCGCACCCCTGCTTGCAGAGGTTTTCGGAATAAATCTGGAGAGGCTTCTGGTTCTTTTTGTAACAGAGCTTGTAAGTCTACATCAATTTGGTCTATGTCTAGTTCTAGGGTGCTAATCCTTAAATCAGAGGTTAGTTGCAATCCCCGACTAGCAATCCTCACCCGCTGTAACTTTCCTTGAGTAATCTGGTGACTAGGAGCATTATCAATGCGGACTTCCAACTGTTCCACTTTTTCCAACCGAGAGCGGATGGCGTTCTCAACAACAGTATCGCCAACTAAGTTAACTGGAGAGATGAGTGTGATGAAGCTGGAGAAGAGGATAGTGAACAATTCCATAAGTTATCTGTCATGCTGAGGTGCTAGTGAAGCATCACCGGCCGTTTGGAGATCCTTCGCTATCGCTCAGGATGACATAATTCCATTACAGTGCGTAAGTCCTAGTCCTGACTTTGGTATAAGATGTACCTCATTAAGATGCAAAGCGCTGTATCTTCAAAAATATCGACAAAGCACATATGTCTCGTTCCAAGGCTCTACAGTATTATATTCTGACCCGTCTGCTACTAACTCCCCTCATGTTGTGGACGATTACTACCTTGGTGTTTTTGCTGCTGAGAGCGACTCCAGGAGATCCGGTGGATGCAGTCTTAGGAAATCGCGCTCCAGATAGTGTCAAGGATGAATATCGTGAGCGTTTGGGACTAGCGGAACCCTTGTGGTTGCAGTACATTCGCTATATGGGTTCATTACTACGTTTGGATTTGGGTACTTCCATTACTAGTCAGGGAGAAAGTGTCTGGGAGATTATTCAGCAACATTTCCCCGCCACAGTGGAGCTAGCTGTGTGTGGTATGGCGGTTGCTTTCTTAGTGGGACTCAGCGTCGGTACATTGGCAGCCTCCCGGAGTGGTACAGCTTGGGATGTGGGAGGAAGGCTGTTTGGTATCATTACTTACTCCCTACCTCTATTTTGGATGGGGATGATTGTTCAATTAATTTTTGCGGTTAAATTGGGTTGGTTTCCTTTGGGAGCCCGTTTTCCGATCACTTCACAGGCACCAGCAGGTATTACTGGTCTTTATACAGTTGATAGCCTCTTGAGCGGTAATTTGAACCAGTTTTTCACCTCTTTATACTATCTTGCTCTACCTAGCATCACTTTAGGGCTTCTCCTCAGTGGTATCTTTGAGCGGATTGTGCGGGTGAACCTAAAGCGAACTCTCAAGGCTGATTATGTGGAAGCAGCTAGAGCGAGGGGAATTCCTGAAAGGCGAATTGTGCTTGCTCATGCACTCAAAAATGCAATGATTCCAGTAATTACGGTTCTGGGACTAACTCTTGCTGCTTTGTTAGGAGGAGCCGTATTAACCGAGGTAACCTTTTCTTGGCCTGGATTAGGCAACCGATTATATGATGCCATTTCCGGGCGAGATTATCCTACTGTACAGGGAATAATGGTATTTTTTGGGGCGATCGTTGTTGTGGCTAGCATTGCGATCGATATCATCAATGCTTTAATTGACCCACGTATTCGGTACTAACACCAAACATCTATCCAAGGGGTAGCCTAGTACCGCTGCGCGGAATTAAGAATTAAGAATGCTTATAGAGTAAGGATTCTATCGATCTCAAACTGGTCAGTTCCTTCTGCCGCGTTGCACTAGAATGCTCCCGCAAAAGACAACTCGCCATTAATGCGCTGGAAAAACTGTTGTAGGTAAGCAAAATCTACCAAAAAAAGTTGCTCTAACAACTCTGGTGAAACTGAAGAGAGGTTACCGAGACGAGTAATTACCCTGGATAAAATCACTAATACACCATACTCAGGTTCTTCCAGAACTTGGCGGTTTCTCTGAACATACATTACGTCTTTTCCTGTCGCTAGGCGCATTCTTCCCTGACGATG
The DNA here is from genome assembly GCA_965222765.1 of Caldora sp. Lineage (GTDB taxonomy): Bacteria > Cyanobacteriota > Cyanobacteriia > Cyanobacteriales > Coleofasciculaceae > Caldora. The sequence continues at coordinate 25,223 of CBDCVG010000010.1, read as the reverse complement.
GATTTCTCCTTCAGGATCTACCAAGCCTTTCGGAAGAATAAATTCAAATTCTGTGTAACACATTGACAAGAGCATTCAGATCATATATTAATTGGTGATTAGATCTTCAATTCCCCATTCTAAATTCTAAATTCTAAATTCCCTATTGATCTTTTTCTTCAAGTCCATTAATGTTGCGATAGAATTTCTGGAGATAACTGAGGTCGCAGGCAAAGAGATTTTCAATTACTGCCGGGGAAACATCATCTAATGATCCTAGACGAGTAATCACCCGTGAGAGGATAATAACCGTAGAATAAGCAGGATTAGATTTGACGCGGGGATCGCGCATGGGGACAATTTCATCCATTGCCCGCGACAAGCGCATTACACCCTTACGATGCAGGTTACCCTCTCCATCAAGATAACCCTTAGGCAAAGTAAATTCAAACTCAGTTTGAATCATCCGGCTTTATTTAATCCCCATAAATTCATCAACACTCAATTCTAACTGACTGTGCTTAAATCCCTGGCATTCCATGAAATATAGTCATTTCAAATAAGAATGAACTCTGAAGAAACACGAGGCAGGAGGCAGGAGGCAGGAGGCAGGAGGCAGGAGGCGAGGAAGGAGGAAGGAGGAAGGAGGAAAGAGGGCTCCAAGGTAGGAGCGGAGGTAGTGTTTCTGATTTTCGTAGGGGGCGGTGCGCCGCCAGTTGAGGGGCTCCTAATAAACACATCCGTTAGTGGAGGAATGGGGAGAGCCACCTCAGTGGGTGAGTAAACTGCAAAAATTTTGTAGAGACGTTGCATGCAACGTCTCTACAGTCTGGAGATAATGGGGTTCTTAAGATGTGCTCGCGATCGCTACAATGTGGTATTAGTAGCTATAAACATTGGGAATTGGAAATTTTGCCCCTAGCTTTCCCAACTCCCCATCTCCCTAAGCTCAGCAATTAACTGTTACCGTTGCCAACTGTCAATAGCACACCTTTAGCTAATTTTCCAGGCACTTCCTGGAGATGATCATACTTCCAGTTAAAGAAGCCAATACCCAAAGTGAGCGATCGCAACTCTACAATAAAGTCATGCATTTCTGCCTGGGGTAAATAGCCAGAAACACCGTCCCAACCAGACCAATCTGAACGCGCTTCATAGCCGAGAATTTGTCCCCGACGCCCAGTTAACAATTGAAGTACCTTGGAGGTAAATTCCGTTGGTGCGCACACTTCAACTGCCATAATTGGCTCTAGAAGTACTGGTTCACACTTGGGCATACCATCCGTCATTGCCAGCCGTGCTGCCTGCTTAAAGGCTTGTTCGGAGCTATCGACGGAGTGGTAGGAGCCATTAGTTAGGGTAACAGCTACATCAACGACAGGGAAACCCAATGGTCCGTGAGTCAAGTATTCCCGAACACCAGTTTCTACACCGGGGATATATTGCTTTGGCACTACCCCACCCACAATAGTTTCGGTGAAGTCAAAGCCTTCACCACGGTCTAAAGGCTTGATGTCAAGATAAACATCACCAAACTGTCCATGTCCACCGCTTTGGTGCTTGTAGCGCCCATGGGAAGTCGCAGTTTTACGGATAGTTTCTTTGTAGGGAACTTGCGGCAGGTGAGTGACCATAGGCAGGTTATATTTCCGTTTTAGCCGGTCTAGTGCTACCTTAAGATGAATTTCTCCCTGTCCCCAGAGGATGATTTCGTTAGTATCCCCGTGTTGCTCCCAAGCAAGGGAAGGGTCTTCTTCCAATAACTTAGTTAATGCTCCGCTGAGCTTCACTTCATCTTTACGCTTCTCTGGAGTGATTGCTAAAGCATATACTGGTTCGAGTTTTTCTGCTTTTGGTAATTCAATTGCCGATTTATCACCATTACTGGTCAGGATTTCACTAGTTTTAATTCCTTCTAGCCTTCCGATTGCAACAATATCACCCGCTGAAGCTTCGGAGATAGAGTGCTGTTGTTGACCTAGCATATGGTACAAACCACCAGCGCGGACACCATTGAGGCTCATGCCATCCGTCAGCTTACCTTGCCATACCCGCGCTAGAGATAGTTTGCCACCTTGGGGAGTGTAATAAGTTTTGAGTACCTGAGCTACGGTGGCAGAGCTATCAACATTATTTAAGCGGCGCTCGGCAATAGATTCAGGGGTGGGTGCTTCCCGCACTAGAGCATCAATCAGATGCCTGACTCCGTAATCTTTCTCAGCAATTCCCATAAACACAGGTACAATCAAATCTGCACCCAATTCCATCTTCAGGTCTTTGATAATTTCATCTTGGGGAGGCTCAATTTCCTCTAGCAGTTCTTCTAGCAAGTGATCATCAAAATCTGCCAAGGTTTCCAGCATTTCACTTCGTGCTGCCTGTTCCTGATCTTTTAAAGATTCTGGCAGAGGAACTGGATCTGCAGGAGCATTTTCGTGATAACGATAAGCTTGTTCGGTCACTAAATCAATAAACCCGATTGGTTCTTCTCCTTTACCAATCGGGTACTGATGTAATACTAAGGGACGGGTCGAAACTGACTTGAGGGCATCTAAGACCTCCCTGTACGGGGTTCCACAAACCCCGCTGTTACAATTGAGTCGGTCTATTTTGTTGATTAAGACTAAGTGAGGAATTTCCCAGTCATCGAGGAATTTGAATAAAGGTGCCAGAGTCAGAACGCGATCGCTAGTTGGTTCACAAACTACCACAGCAGCATCTACACCAACTAGAGCATTGTAAGTTTCTTGAGTAAATTCAATGGAGCCGGGACAGTCGATAAAATTAAAACGGATATCTCGATATTCGGTACTAGCAGCGCTTATTTCCACACTCATTTTGCGAGCCCGTGCCTCAGCAGCACTATCACTCACCGTATTTCCTTCTTTAATGTTACCTTTGCGAGAAATCGCACCGGTAACAAACAGTAAACTTTCTAGCAGAGTTGTCTTACCACTTGAATAGGGACCGACAATTGCCACATTACGGGTGGTAGTAATGGCTTTTTCACTCATGGTTTACCCCCAGGATAATTATGATTTTAGCGGTTTGACACAGGCATTACTGCATCGGCATTATTTCTCCTAGTAATCCTAGTGCCAAAATTTTAGATGGACTTAAACTGTGAGATTAGCGTGTTCTGATAGCAAAGAAACAAAACTTGCAATCTCTTGTAAGATAAACTACATCAAAGATTAAGTAAGATTAATTGATATGAATAACCTCTAAGCCGTATGAATTTTAACAACAACAAGCAACAAATTTGTTTCAATAACCAGCCCAATTTACCAAGGATAAGCTTAACATTTTTTAAAAGAAGGCAGAAGGTTGTCACACGTACTTATATAGAGAAATTTCTAGCTCATACAAAAACTAACCACCAATTAAATCCCACTCTCACATTTGGGCTGAGTTTATTGTTGCTTGGTAGCAGTATGATGCTACTGGTACAACCTCTTGCTGCCGAACCAGTTGCTCAATCACTTCCTTCCCTCAAACCCACACAACCGGCAGCAAGAGAACAGTTGAAGCAGGGGATCGAATTGATTCAACAGGGTAAGTTACCACAAGCAATTGCGGCTTTTCGGCAAGCCTCACAACTTGATCCCCAGTTAGCACCAGCTCACTACAATTTGGGGTTAGCTTTACGGCAAGTTGGGGAATTGCAGGCAGCAGTAGATGCTTTTTACCGTGCTACCCAAATAGATCCCCAATTTGCTCTAGCCTTTGCTAACTTGGGTGCAGCTCTCTTTGAAGGAAATAATTTGCCTCAGGCAAGAACGTATTTAACCAAAGCGATAGAACTCGAGCCTAACCTCGGTGTCGCCCATTACAATTATGGTTTGGTACTTGTTCAATTAGGAGAACTAGAGCCAGCGATCACTTCTTTTAAGAATGCTATACAGTTGAGTCCTAATGCTCCGGAGCCAGCTTATCATTTAGGAATGATTTATTTGCAACAAGAAAATATTGAAGAAGCGAAAAAATCATTTGAGCAAGCAATTAAAATTAGCCCTCGCTACCCAGAAGCTCACTACAACCTTGGTTCAATTTTGTTTTATCAAGAAGAGTTAGATGCTGCCTTAGAATCCTTTCGGCAAGCAGCTATTGCTAACTCTAATTACGCTAATGCTTACTATGGCGCTGGCTTAGTATTTCTGCAACAGAATCGATTTAGTGATGCCCAACAAGTTTTGCAATATGCTAGAGATCTTTATCAACTCCAAGGTAATTCTCAGTGGGTAGCAAATGCTGAACAACTGTTGGAAAGAACTCGCAATCCCTAATGTGACATACTCCCGACGCTAACCTAACGTTATATCCATTATCCAGAGTGCTTTGTAACCTTCTTGTCATCCCCTAAGTCACCGATGCTGAAAAACTTTTCACTGTCGAGTTGATCATACTGGTATGAGAAAATAACGAGGCGAGATTAAAATTGGAAGAAAGCTTTCGAGCAACAGGAAATCAATGGCAAAAATTGTTCATGGGGAACGCATTGGGAAACAAGGCAAGGTAGTCTTAGGTTCCTCTGCAATTATTTTCGATTCAGCAAAACAAAAAGTATTACTTACGCGCCGTACAGATAATGGACGTTGGTGTTTACCCGGTGGTAGGGTTGATCCTGGTGAAAGTATTGCCGAAGCCTGTGCTAGGGAAGTTCTAGAAGAAACCGGTTTACAAGTTCGTGTGGGGCAATTGATTGGTGTTTACAGCGACCCCAATTATTTGATTGAATATGCAGACGGAGAACGTTGCCACGTATTTGCACTCAACTTTGAGGTAGAGGTGATTGGTGGTACATTGGGTATCTCTGAAGAAACAACAGAATACGGTTATTTTTCCCAGGATGAGATGGTAAGTATAGATTTAATGGAGCATCATTGGCAGCGAATCGAAGATGCTTTTGCAGCTCAAACTATTTCTTTCGTTAGATAAGACAGTGTTCAGCGGTTTGTCTCTAGCAGTTCAGTGATATCTCCCACACTTACCTAGTGGCGTGACACAGCTAATTTTGTGGCTTAGAAACCGGTTGGGGAATTTATAATTTAGAATTTAGAATTTAAGAATGTAGTGCGAGCGTCTCGCTCGCGATCGATCAGTCACCCCGCGAGCAAGATGCTCGCACTATTCCCTCATTTTAGGTGTGTCGCGCCACTAGTATAAATAAATACTTCTCCCCTAAAGTTTCCCACAAGTATTTCTTTAATCCTGCAAAGATTTCATTGATTTTAGAATAAAGAGCATTAAGCCCAGCTTTATTCTCAATTGGTTGGTATTTTTGAGAATGGCTGAACTTGCGATCGCTTAGCTTCCCATAACATGACTTAGTAAAAATTTATAAATATTTATTTAATATTCATAATTAAACTACTTAAAATACTTACAAATCAACAATTACAGTAGTATGATCGTTACTATAAAATTCAATAAATAAGTTTATTTTTAATAAAAAAGCTTTGTTTTTTAAATAAAAATCCTGAAGTGAGCCATGAACAAAGCCAAAATATTAAATCAAGTTTTTATGACAAAATTTTAGAAAACAATATTTAATGGAGCATCTATGTAATGAAAGTTAGGCATTTTCTAAATTGGAGTACCTATACTATGCAAGTTAGGCATCTTCTCAAGCTTTATGAGCAGGGAAATAGAAATTTTGCTGGAGTTGATCTGTGTGGAGCAAATTTGAGGGGAGTAATTCTTATAGGAGTCAACCTGAAAGGTGCAAATCTAAGGGGAGCAGATCTTTCAAGAGCATTTTTGCTCAAATCGGACCTGAGTGGTGCTCAGATGAACTGGGCAAATCTCAATTTTACCAAAATGAGCGAAGCAAAACTGGTAGAAACTGAGCTAACAAAAGCCAATATCAGTGGAGCTTTTTTAGTGAAGTCACAACTGATAGGAGCTAAGCTTAGTGGTGCAGATTTGAGTGGAGCTAACCTCAGATGTGCCAATTTACAGGGAGCCAATCTCTGCGGAGCGCAGTTAGGAAGAAGCAATATGCGAGATGCTAATCTTAGTGGTGTCAATTTTAAATGGGCTAATTTATCTGAAGCAAGACTAATTGGTGCTAAGCTTGATGGCTCTTCTTTAACTTTCGTAAATTTAAGCAGAGCTTGGTTAAAAGGATTGGATCTTGCTGGCTTTGATTTAGAGGGAGTTAACTTCCATAAAGCGAGATTGAGTGGTGCTAACTTAGAAGGGGCTCATTTAATAAGTGCTAAATTGATTCAAGCACAATTAGATAGGGCAAATTTGACAAGGGCAAACTTAAGGGGAGCCAACCTAACTGAAGCTTCTTTAGAGGATGCAAATTTAACCCAAGCAATCTTGACAAAAGCAGATTTGACTGGTGCACACTTACAAGGAGCAGAGCTATATGGTGTTAATCTTGAAGATGTGTTACCAGGGACTATTATGATGCCAGAATTGATTGACTACTCCTTATACCCCGCTGCTATTTAAATGTGTAGGCAGATGGATAATTAAATTCAAATCATGGTTCAGACTCTAACCTCAACAACACCACTAAAACAGGGTTCTCATATTATCTTAGGCAATATAAGTTGGGAAATGTATGAGAAACTTATAGAGGTTTTTGCGGAGCATCCAGCACTTCGCATGACTTACTACAAGGGAACTCTAGAACTAATGACACCTCTACCAGAACATGAAACCTATGGCTGGACTCTTGGTCGGTTGGTAACAGCACTATCAGAAGAATTAGGACTAGAAATTAGAGGGTTAAAATCCACCACTTGGCGATCGCAACCCAAAACAGCTGGCAAAGAGGCTGATGAATGTTTTTATATCCAAAATGAAGCCTTAGTTCGCAGTAAGTTAACAATTGACCTCTCGATTGATCCACCTCCTGACTTGGCTATTGAAATTGATTTAACTCATTCATCCATCGATAAGATGGCGGTCTATAATGAACTCCAAGTTCCAGAGGTTTGGCGTTGGCAAAAGGGAAAACTTACAGTCAATATTTTAACTGATACAAGTTATGTAGAATCGGAAAGTAGTATAGCATTTGGGTCGTTTCCAGTAAAAGAACTACCACGATTTATGGAACTCGATCCTACAAAAGGTGAAAATGCTCGACTGCGTGAATTTAGAGAATGGGTGCGATCGCAAATAAGGTAAAAGGGTAAAGTAACCTAACAATCTGGTGAGCAAAATTTACAGCGGATTTCTAAATAACAAGTATTTAGGGCTTGCTGAATAAGTCGTAACTTTCGGGTTTGAATAGGTGTTAGGTGGTAGGTGGTAGGTGAGGTTGGAGGTAGTAGGTGTTAGGGATTTTCGACTTACGGTGCAAGGTTTTTGAGCCAAAAGATACAAAAACCTTGCACTTGGCAAAGTATAAAATGTTTGAAAGCTTTGCCTGGTATAGTTTCCACACTTATGCAGCAAGCCCTATTTACTCTCGAGAAAAAGGCAGGAGGCAGGAGGCAGGAGGCGAAGGAGGAGGTAGGAGGTAGAAGGAAGGAAGGAGATATTGTTTCTCCCATTCAATTGGGGGTGGCAGTCGCCGCCCGTGGGGTTGCTCTTCAGAAACACTTCCTTTGGAAGTAAGGGTGTAGGGTATCAATTGTGGAACTGGCATCTTGCCAGTTACAAGAAACCACAAATGAGAGAAAAATGGTATTATAGACTCCTCAAGGCTCTACTGTTACAGTTGTTCCCATTTCCACTTTCTCAAAAAGTTCCACTACATGCTCATTGTGCATCCGGACACAACCGTTGGAAGCTGCTTGACCGATAGAAGAGATGGTGGGAGTGCCATGAAACCCAATGATACCATTCGGCAGCTTAGCAAAGCCAATCCATCTTAACCCTAAAGCACTATTTGGTCCTGGAGGAAATACCTCTCCTGTCCAGGGACTTTCCCAAATAGGATCTATAATCATTTGGAACACTTCAAAGGTACCTGTGGGGGTGGGAGTATTGGATTTACCGATCGCAACTGGATAACTAGCTTGTTCCTTATTACCCTGATATACATAAACTTTGCGTTCGCTCAACTTGAGTACCAAACGAGTATCTTTGGAGATTTCTTCTGGTGAGGGTAGATATATTGAGGGAATTCCCAATGGTGGTAAAGCTGATGATAGTTCTTCAATAGTCAGAGAATCTGTATCCAAAGTTGTTTGGTTCTCAGTTGTTCTTGGTGTAGCAGCAGCAGATTCAGTTTCTAGAATAACAGTATCTTCTTGTGAAGTAGCGCTTTGAGGTACTGTTTCTACAATAATTGGATAACCAACATCTTCTTCTGAGGTAGTGATCGGATGTACTGTTTCTAGAATAATTTGGTTACCAGTGTCTTCTTCTGAGGTAGTGATCGGATGTACTGTTTCTAGAATGATTGGATTAATAACGTCCTCTTGTGGAAGATTACTAGGAGATTGCGCTTCCAGGGTTGTTTGGCTGACAGTTGTTGCTTCTGGTATGGGACTAGAGCTTACTACTTTGGGTTGATTACACAGTAAAAGAATAGCTGCACTAGAGCAGAACAGCATCAAGCTTCGAGACAGGCTTTTATTTGTTATCTGTACAGTCATTTTTTACCTCCCTACCAGTTATTAAGATAACTCGTTCCCTGAAGCCGTAAATTTGAGCTATTATCCCAAAAATACTATTAATGAGGGTTTAAAGCTTAAAAACAGCTTAAAAATTCTCTTATTTAGCTAGGACTTACGCACTCAAGTGTCATGCTGAGGTGATAGTGAAGCATCTCAGACGCCTGGGAGATCCTTCGCTATCGCTCAGGATGACGTAATTCCTTTACAGTGCGTAAGTCCTATAACATCTAACAACTTTTATTTAGTATTTATGTACTGGTCAGTGTTCTTAGTTTAATATTCGAGAAAGAACCGTCCTGATCAGGGACGGCTTAGTTTATTGCAATAAAATTGTTTGGAACTACCACAGTCCACGAATAGGAGCACTACCAATGCAAGCTCCCAGAGTACTATTGCTGGTTGGTAATGCAGCGCCGCGAGGAGCTTTGGTTACTGGTATCCAAGCCTTGGTATTATCCTCGAGGGTAATGGCAACGTAAATGGTGTCCATGTTATTTTCAGAAGGCAAGCGCTTTTCTTCGTAAGGTTCAGATAAGGTAACCTGCTCTCCCAAAGGGAAAAAGCTTGTTGGCTCAGAGTTAGTGGTTAAGTTCTCTGCATTCCCGACAGCATAAACAGGAATACCAGATACCCCTTCTTGTACTGTTCTGGAATTGATCACTCGGCGGCACTTGGGGTCTTTCGGATCAGCTGCCATTTCCCAAGAACTTGCACTAGGTAAGGAATTCACGACTCCCGACTGAGTGAAATTGTCAGTTTCTAGTGTTGTTGATGCCGCAATGGCAGCAGGTATAACTCCCATCGTGACAGAGAGTGAAACTAATAAGGCTACTGGATTTGCAAATTTATCAAGTTTTTTCATACCGTTCTACTCCTCATTAAACAAAAACATTTGTGGTAATTGTCTTGTCTAAATCCTAAAGCAACAGAGCTCAACTATTCCAGCCTACAAAAGTAAAGGATATTCTTTCTTGAGTTGAGGTAGCATCCCACGCTCCCCCTTCGAGATGAGACGTGGGATGAATCGCGAATTAAGCTAAATTTGGGTTAGCTACCCACTTTATCTCACAAAGGCAGGAGAAGAGCCTTGACAAAGAAGTTTTTTTGAGTGGATACTTATTTTATGGGTAGATTACCAATCATCACTAATGAGCAAATCCTAGAAGCAGCCCGCGAGGTGTTCCTCGCCCAAGGGTATACTGCCTCTACTATAGATATTGCTCAGAAGGCTGGTATCTCTGAGGGGTCAATCTTCAAGCGCTTTCCCACCAAGGACAAACTCTTCTTTGCTTCTATGGGTATCCCCGAAAGTCCACAGTGGCTAGAAGAGCTAGAGACTCTTCCAGGTAAAGGTAACTTGAAAGAAAACTTGATAAATCTCTCACTGCAAATTATTGAGTTTTTTCGGGAAGTAGTGCCTAGGCTGGTGATGACTTGCTCACAAGGTACTCATTATCAAAAAATGCAGAATTTTAAGGAATCGCCACTAGTTCTGTATCTGAAGGCGCTGATAAATTTTTTTGTCCAGGAACTTCAACTAGGGCGCATTCGGTCATGTGATCCAGAGATACCAGCCCGTATGCTGTTTGGCTCTTTAATGAACTACGTGTTTTTTGAACAGGTAGGTGCTCAGATGGCTATACCAATTGCGGCTCCAACCTATGTTCGGGGTTTGATTGAGATTCTCTGGCAGGGGATAGCTTTGCCTTAGAGTTGGTTCAAAAAGTAAGGGAAGTTACTTTCTCTTAGAATTTTGGTAATTTAATAAGTGAATACTCACTTAGATAGAAGTCAGATATACAGTTTACGGCAAAAATTCTTAATATAATACTAAATAAAGGTAATATTTCTTAACAAAATCGCCCATATCTACCAGTAACAGGGAGACAACTGTGAGCAAACCAGAGTTAGAAGCAGAAAAATCTCAGTTGAATGAATGTGCGATCGCGGATTCAGAGCCGGGACAGCAGAATTCTACCTCATTGCCAATGATTGAGGAGGAAACCCTAAACTCTGACAGCGAAGCGGTAGATGAAATTGCCTCTTCTAGTGAAGACAGTAGATGAACTAGATGAGATATCTTCTTCCCCAGCTAAGTCTAACTGGCTATCAGGTGGGCAAGGCTTGTTCATGGGAATCGGTCTCGGTATCGTGTTAACTATTGTCGGAACCAACTTACTTGGCTCTCGACAAACTCAATCTCCGGCTCCAGCTCCCCCCGTTACTGAATCACCAGTCCCTGGTACTAGCGTCACAGTAGCAGAAGTAGAAACTACCAGTATTAACCGCACTGTCTCAGAAGGGACTGGTCACTGTTGAGGCTTCAGAGGAAATTGAGGTAGGTGCTCAGGAAACTGGTTTAAAGATTGAGCGAGTGCTGGTAGATGAAGGCGACTTTGTGAAGAAGGGGCAGTTAATGGCAACCCTAGATCGCTCCCTCCTCGAAGCTCAGTTAGCACAAAATAAAGCTACAGTTACTGAAGCAGAAGCTCGTCTAGCAGAACTCCAGGCTGGAACCCGTCCCTGAGGAAATTAGTCAGGCACAAGCCAGATTAGACCAAACTAAAGCCCGTCTACAGCAAACGCAAGCGAGTAAGCCAAGAAAAATAGATGAAGCCGCAGCTCAAGTAACCGATGCTCAATCCCGATTGGAGTTAGCGAAAAGTCGCTATGACACGAATCAATCCTTGGTTAATCAGGGAGCCGTATCCCAAGATCGGTTTAATGAAGCTGCAAGCGAGTATCGCAGTGCTCAGGCAAATCTCTCAGCAGCGGAGCAACGTCTCAATGAAGCCAAAAACACTAATAATCCAGAAGAAGCTCAGTTAGCTGCCTCAGTCAGAGAAGCTGAGCAGCAGCTTAAGCAACTGCGTGCGGGTTCTCGTCAAGAAGTCATCGATCAAGCGAAAGCTCGATTGGCTAGTGCTAAAGGACAAGTGCAGTCAGTGATGGTACGGTTGAAGAATACCCGGGTTTTGGCTCCAGTTAGCGGGAAAATTGCTACAAGGAACGCTCGTGTAGGGGATGTCAGCTCAGGTTCCCAGAAACTCTTCACTATTATTGAGCAAGGGCGCTTGGAACTATTACTAAAATTTACACAAACTCAACTACCACCAATTGGCATTGGACAAAGTGTAAAAATTACCTCAAGGATGAAAACTGATGCTAACTTGGTTTTGTACGGAAAAGTGCGTGAAATTGAGCCGGTAGTCAACGAAGAATCTCGCATAGGAATAGTAAAAGTGTCTTTGCCTAGTACTGAGTCTTTACAACCGGGGATGTTTTTAAAAGCAGTAATCACCACCTCCTCAGTACCAGGTTTAACAGTGCCATTGAAGAAGGCATTGCCGAAAGCAAACTCAGAGGATGAAAGTGGGGTAGTTTTCGTATTGCAAGAGGATAACACCGTTAAAGCCCAGCAAGTAAAAGTTGGAGCAATCCTCCCTGATGAGCGGATAGAAATTAAAAGTGGTTTATCCCCAGGCGATCGCATTGTCGTTAAAGGTGCAGCCTATCTCAAAGATGGCGATCGCGTCGAAGTGATTGAAGATTAGGGACTGGAGATGCCGAGACACCAAGACACGGAGATGAGAGAACATTCCCAATTCCCAATTCCCAATTCTTAATTCTCAATTCTTAATTCCCAATTCCCAATTCTTAATTCTTAATTCTCAAATAAATGTCCTTCCATATTTCTACCTGGTCAATTAAAAAACCAGTTCCCACCATCGTCATGTTCCTGATTTTGGCGATCGTAGGTCTTATCTCCTTTACACAGATGGGAATTGACAGTGAGCCGAATATTGATATTCCGGCAGTGGGAATTACTGTTACCCAGCCAGGAGCCGGACCAACGGAACTCGAATCCCAAGTGACAAAGAAGATTGAAGATGCTGTTGCTGGTTTGGGAAATATTGATGAACTTACTTCCACTGTTACCGAAGGAAGATCAGTTACCACAATTAATTTTGTTCTAGGGACAGATAGTGATCGGGCAACTAATGATGTCCGTAATGAAATAGCACAAATTCGCCAAGACTTGCCCGAAGATATTAACGAACCTATCATCAAGCGCTTAGAATTTATTGGGGGTTCGGTGATGACCTATGCCGTCTCCTCTGACAAGCGCTCAGTGGAGGAGTTGAGTGACCTTGTAGACCGAAAAATCAGCCGAGAACTGCTCACAGTACTAGGAGTCGCCCAAATTGACCGGCTAGGAGGGGTTGACCGGGAGATTCGCGTTGACCTTGACTCTAGCCGGATGCAAGCCTACAGCATTACTGCTACCCAAGTCAACGACCAAATCCGCCAGTTTAATATTAACTTACCTGGGGGTCGTATTGAAGTTGGGGGCGGTGAGCAGAACGTGCGTACCCTAGGTAGTGCCAAAACTGTTGAGGAATTAAAGAAATATCGCATTGTCCTCCCTAACGGTGATACTGTGCCACTGTATAGTTTGGGAGAAGTTAAAGATAGCTTTGCTGAGCAACGGCAGTCAGCTTATCTTGATGGCAAACCAGTAGTAGCTTTTTCAGTACTCCGCAGCACCGGCAGCAACCTAGTTGATGTAGAAGAAGGGGTTCGCAAGGTAGTTGCCAGTTTAGACCAAACCTTACCTGAAGATATTAAACTCAGTCTAATTTTTACCCGTGCTGATGAGATCCGAGACTCCTTTCGAGCGACAGTAGAAGCATTGATGCTGGGTTGCCTACTTACTGTAATCACCGTAGGCATATTTTTGCGTGATTGGCGGGTCACTCTAATCACTGCTGTAGCACTGCCTCTATCAATTATCTCCACCTTTGTGGTGATGAAGGCTCTTGAGTATACTCTCAATGGCATGACTCTTCTAGCTTTATCTCTAGCAGTAGGAAACCTAGTAGATGATGCCATTTGCATGATTGAAAATATTGACCAGCACTTGCAGATGGGTAAGACACCTTTCCAAGCTGCAATGGATGGAGCGAGAGAAATTGGTTTAGCAGTAGTAGCAACCACTGCTACCATTGTGGCAGTATTCACTCCTGTAGCTTTTATGGGAGGTATCCCTGGTCAGTTTTTCCAACCCTTTGGGTTGACTGTCGCCGTCTCAACCATGTTTTCTACTTTAGTAGCAGTTACAATGACACCGCTGCTCAGTGCCTATCTCCTTAAACCAAAATACAATAAGAGAGAAGCTGCTCAACGCAATGGTGGCAACGGTAATAGTAATGGTAATAGCTCCCCAAAAAAAGGTTTATGGTCTTTCCCAAGAAAAATCTGGGGCAAAGTAGGTGGAAATTCCAGCAGAGTTATTCAGAGTAACGGCAATGGTCAAAAGAATGGTCAAGGCAAAGCTCTTGATGCTTCTAGCTTCAAACCTTACTATAATTCCCGGCGAATCCAACCCTATCGTTCTGCCCTCAAATGGGCTCTCAGGCATCGAATTACTACTCTAATAATTGCTTTGGCTTTCTTCATCGGTAGCTTGCAGTTAGTGCCTTTTATCCCTAAAGGTTTGTTTACTAGTGGTGACGATGGTTTTAGTAGAGTAGGGATTGACTTACCCCCCGGTTCCCAGCTCAGGGATACTGAAGAAATCATGCAGCAAACCAATCAGGTGTTGCAGGCTAATCCAGCGGTTAAGAGTGTCCTGGCAACTGCTAAAGATGTTAATTCCGGTCTTGTCTACGTCAACCTTGTACCAAAAGAAGAACGAGAGGTTTCCCAGCGGCAATTTGAGCAACAGATGCGGGAGGTTTTCCGGAAAATTCCTGGTGCGAGGGTTACTTTCCAGAGCTTTGGGCCTGGAGGTGGTGGCAAGGATGTGTCAATTGTACTCAAAAGTGAAAGTCCTCAAGTACTTACGCAAACAGCGACTAGCTTGGAAGAGCAAATGCGGGAAATTCCCGGTTTGGTAGAAGTTGTCTCCAGTATTAGTCTAGTAAGACCGGAAATTGTCATTAAGCCAGATCCAGACCGTGCAGCTGATTTGGGAGTTTCGGTAACAGACATTGCCCGTACTGCCTCTCTAGCTCTGATTGGGGACAATGAGTCTAATCTGGCTAAGTTCAACCTACCTGACCGACAAATTCCCATTCGCGTTCAAATTGATCCGCAGCAGCGCAGTGATCTCGAAACTCTGAAAAATCTTCGGGTTCGGAGTCAAAAGGGCACTCTCGTACCCATCACCGCCGTAGCAGATATTCGCCTAGGTAGTGGCCCAGCACAAATTGACCGTTTTAACCGCAGTCGCCAAGTTTTACTGGAGGCTAACTTACAAGGTATCTCCTTAGGAGATGCCATGGAAAAAGTCAGAGCTTTGCCTGCGATGAACCCCTTACCACCGGAAGTCTCAGAGGAACCTTTCGGGGATGCAAAAATTATGCAAGAAGTATTCGGTGGCTTTTTGGGGGCTTTAGGTTTAGCCGTAATGTCGATTTATGCCATCCTTGTCCTACTCTACAACAATTTTCTCTATCCCTTAGGGATTCTGGTAGCTCTCCCCTTATCCGTCGGTGGAGCATTATTGGGATTATTGATTGCTCAGAAGGAGTTGGGGTTATTTGCCCTGATTGGTATTGTACTGCTAATGGGCTTGGTAACCAAAAACGCCATCCTGCTAATAGATTTTACTTTAGTGGCTATCAAGCAAGGGAAATCCCCATTCAAGGCGGTTGTCGAAGCTGGTGTTTCTCGCCTACGCCCAATTCTGATGACCTCAATCTCCACAATTGCCGGGATGACGCCAATTGCTTTAGAATTTGGAGCCTCTGGTGAGGTGCGCTCACCCATGGCAATTGCCGTAATTGGGGGTTTTAGCACTTCCACCCTTTTAACGTTGGTGGTGGTGCCAGTGTTATTTACTTATGTCGATGGCTTCTTGCGCTGGCTTGGTAATTTGTTTGGTGGAGGGAAAAAGCGTCGCCAGAGGGTTTTGGTAGATGAGCAGTTTGGAGAGGAAAGAGAAGTAATACTTTCAAGAAACAAGGCAGGAGGCAGAGGGCAGAAGGCAGAAGGGAAGAGGGTTTGACTTGTTTCTGACCTTTATTGCGGATGCGATCTGCTTGCAGCAGCGCTTGCGCTATCGCGTCCGTAAAAGGCTGAGATCTGGCACCAAGTCGAAAATTGACCTGTGAAGGTAGGGAGCAGGGAGTACGGGGAAAAGTAAATCAGTAATTAGGGCTTGCTGCATAAGTGTGGAAACTATACCAGACAAAGCCTTCAAGCATTTTATACCTTGCCAGGTGCAAGGTTTTTGTATCTTTTGGCTCAAAAACCTTGCACCGTAAGTCAAAAATCCCTAAGACCTACCACCTCTTTCCCTTACCTAGGGTTTGCTGCAAAAGTGTGGAAGCCATGCCAGACGAGGCTTTCAATCCTATGGCAAGCCAAACAAGTCCAAGGTTTTTGCATCGATAGGCTCAATTTCACAGGCACCGACTTGGGAAATTTCCTAAGACCTAACACCTCCAACCTCACCTACCACCTACCACCTACCACCTAACACCTATTCAAACCCGATAATTACGACTTATTCAGCAAGCCCTAATTATCTATATAAGGCAAGCGGAATTTTCTTTAAGGGATACAATCGGCAAAAGGAGTAGATGCAAGAGTATGCAATTAATTCTTTACAGCAAGCCCGGTTGCCATTTGTGCGAGGGACTACAAGAAAAGCTAGAACAGATTCAAGGTTTGGACTTTGAGCTGGAGGTGCGAGATATTACCACTAGGGAAGATTGGTTCGGTGCTTATCAGTATGAAGTGCCAGTACTATGCCAAGACAAGGGTGGTAAAGAAGAAATGTTACCTCGCCCTTCTCCTCGCACTAGTGTATTCCAGTTGGAGCGAATATTACAGAAATATCTACTGGTAGATGAGGCACAATAAGCGAGTGGAAATGATCAAGGATCAGGAGTTGCTCAGATGAAGCTAGGCGAATTATTGGCTAAAATTTCCAACATTGTAGAAATACCTAGCCATCCGGCACTAGATGCTGAGGTGAAGGGACTCTCTACCAATTCCCATGCTTGCCAACCTGGAGATTTATTTATTGGTATGCAGGGAACCAGGGTAGATGGTGGGGAGTTTTGGGAAAGTGCGATCGCTTCTGGTGCGATCGCTGCTATGATTTCTCCCCAGGCTGCAGCTAAGTGTCCTTCCCAAGGTAAGGCTTGTATTGTTACAGCAGAAGATATGAGTATAGCTTGCGCTCAAGCAGCAACCAGCTTCTACAATTATCCAGCTCAACAGCTCAAGCTGGTGGGAGTTACTGGTACTAATGGCAAAACTACTACTACACTCTTAATTGAATATCTGCTTTCCTGTGCTAAGCTACCAAAACCAACGGCACTATTTGGTACACTCTATGCTCGCTGGCCAGGTTTTGAGGAAACGGCAGCTTATACCACACCCTTTGCCGTGGAATTACAACAGCAGCTCAGTTCAGCAGTAACAGCAGGATGCCAGCTGGCGGTGATGGAAGTGAGTTCTCATGCTTTAGCGCAGCATCGAGTAATGGGTTGTCCTTTTGAAGTTGCAGTATTTACTAATCTTACCCAAGACCATTTAGACTTCCACCGCAATTTAGAGGATTACTTCGCAGCAAAAGCACTAATGTTTAGTCCTGATTATCTCCAAAATAGGGCAGTCATTAATGCTGATGATCCCTATGGCAGAAGGTTAATTGAAAAATTAGATGCAGGGCAAGTCTGGAGCTACAGTGTGGATAATTCAGCGGCTGACTTGTGGACAAGTGATTTAAACTATGAACCGAATGGAGTCAGCGGTAAACTGCATACTGTTGCTGGAGAGGCTCTCTTCCGTTTACCTTTGGTTGGTCAGTACAATATTTCCAACATGCTCGCAGCCGTGGGAGCAGCTTTACATCTCGGTTTAGATTTAGATTGCATAGTAGAAGCATTACCGGAATTTCCCGGTGTGCCGGGACGGATGGAACGAGTACAAATCCAACCGGAACAGGATATTAGTGTGATTGTAGATTATGCTCACACACCGGATAGTTTACAGAATTTGCTCAAGGCTGCGCGACCTTTTATCAAGGGTAAGATAATTTGTGTGTTTGGTTGTGGAGGGGATCGCGATCGCACTAAGCGCCCTCAAATGGGTAAAATTGCTGCTGAACTGGCTGATGTGCCGGTGGTAACTTCTGATAACCCTCGTACAGAAGACCCAGAAGGCATCTTGCAGGATATTTTAGAGGGTATTCCTTCTACAGTAGAACCAATGGTAATTAGCGATCGCGCCACTGCCATTCGCAGTGCTATCTTGCAGGCTCAACCGGGGGATGGAGTTTTAATTGCCGGTAAAGGTCATGAAGACTATCAAATTCTAGGCACTGAAAAAATCCACTTTGATGATCGAGAGCAAGCACGAGAGGCTTTAGGTGAGCGATTTTAACCAACTCAAAATTTATACCAATTTTTCCATCATTACCAGTTAGGGGAAGTTATCTTCAGACTGCCCAAAAGTAAAATCAACCTCCTCAATGGAGGTTGATTTGAATGTTTGTAGGACTTAAGCACTCAACTGTCATGCTGAGGTGATAGTGAAGCATCTGAGCCGTTTGGAGATCCTTCGCTATCGCTCAGGATGACATATAGTCATTTCAGTTTAGATTGAGACAACCTCTTTTGCTGTAAATCTTGCTGTACAAGGTTTTTAAAAAAAGAAAATGTTTACTTCTTATTTGAAATGACTATAATTCCGTTACGGTGCGTAAGTCCTAGTTTGCAGCTCCTCCTAAAGGATACTGCTGGCGAATCAGGTTTATTACCCCTCAAATCAGGATTTTTCCTTATTCTACTAGATGTACCAGACGCGCCATGGCGCGTCTGGTACATTTTATTTAACGGAAACTTTTGCACCTGCTTCTTCCAGTTGCTTCTTGGCTTCCTCAGCAGCGTCTTTCGCAACTGCTTCCTTAATTGGTTTGGGTGCTGATTCTACCACCTCTTTGGCTTCCTTGAGACCTAAACCGGTCATTGTCCGTACTACTTTGAGAATGGCAATCTTCTTATCCGCTGGAACTTCTTCAAGTATCACGTCGAATTCGGTTTTCTCCTCAACTTCTTCAGCAGGAGCACCACCACCAGGAGCAGCAGCACCGCCAGCCATCATCATCATGCCTCCAGCAGGAGCAGCGGCACTAACACCGAAAGCTTCTTCAATTTCCTTGACTAACTCAGAGGCTTCTAGCAAAGTCAGTGATTTTAATTTTTCCAGAATTTCTTCAGTTGCAGCAGACATTGATAAACTCCTTTGTTTGTTGTTTGTTGTTCGTTGTTCGTTGTTTGTGGGAGAGCTAGTAGCTAAGAAGCAGAAATAATCTACTAGTTAACAATAGAGAAGAAGCAAGTACTATAAACGTTTACAGCTTTTTGCTCTCTGCCTTCTTGTACTAGGCATCCCCTTCCTCTTTAGCAGCAATTGCCTGTATGCTGCGACCAAGAGAAGATGGCACTTCGTTGATACCACGACCAAGAGAAGATGGTACTTCCTTGATTCCCACAGCAATTTTGGTTGCTATGGAATTAATCGCACCAGCGATTTGCGCGATCAGTTCCTCTTTTGAAGGCAAGTCAGCGATCGCTTTAACTTCCGCTTCATTCAAGGCTCTACCTTGCATCACGCCGCCGCGAAATTCTGTCTTCTTGGTGGCTTTTTTGAAGTCCTGGTAAGCTCTAATTGCTCCACCAATGTCGTCTTTTACTAGTATGAAGGCGGATGAACCGGCAAGGAATTCCGTCATCGGTTGCCAGTTTTCATCCTCTTCAACGGCACGCCGCATTAGCGTGTTTTTCGTCACTTTGCAGATAGTGCCAGTTTCACGCAAACGATTACGTAAGTCGGTAATCTCAGCTACAGACAATCCTTGGTAATCAATGACTACTGCTAGCTGGGATTCACTCAAGAGTTGCTTGAGATCAGCGACAATTTCTTGTTTATTTTCTAGTGTTCTACCCATTCTTTTCTCACCTCCTTCGTTGCTTGTAGATAAACAACTAATCACCAAAATTTAACCCCGGACGCCATGCCGGGGTTATTCTTTGCCTCTAGTATGCTAGACCACTCGACTGGTTAAAGCTGATGGTACAGGAGATACTTAGGGCATTGACCTCGGCAGAGTATTAAGCAATTTGCTCCTGCTTTCTTTGGTACAAACAGATTCAATTTTTCGCTTGGAGATTTAGAATTTGTCTGACTCTTAATTTAGGCAGCATCCTGGGTTTTCATGTCACGCAGGGCATTGATATCAACTCCAATTGCTGGACCCATTGTGGCAGATACATACATAGTACGCCAATAGCGACCCTTGGCTCCCGAAGGACGGTTACGGTCGATAGTTTCCTGCAAGGCTTTGAGATTTACTAGCAGGTCTTCAGCCGGAAAAGAAGCCTTACCAAACATAACATGAACGATACCAGTGCGGTCTGCCCGAAACTCTAGTTTACCAGCTTTGACCTCTTCAACTGCTTGTGCCACATTTGGGGTGACTGTTCCACCTTTAGGAGAAGGCATTAGTCCCCTTGGTCCCAAAAGACGACCTAGCTTGGCTACCTGCGGCATCATGTCCGGTGTGGCAATCAACCGGTCAAAGTCCATCATGCCTTTTTGAATGTCTTCAATTAAATCTTCAGAACCGACTAAATCAGCACCAGCGTTAGTAGCTGCTGTAACTTTCTCGCCTTTGGCAATCACAGCAACTCGCACGGTTTGACCTGTTCCCTTGGGTAAAGCTACGGTTGTCCGCAGTTGCTGATCGGTATACTTTGGATCAATTCCCAAACGGATATGCACTTCCGCTGATTCTGAGAACTTTGCTGTAGCGGTTTCCTTTAAGATTTTGAGCGCTTCTAAGGGTTCGTAAAGCCGATCTTTTTCAACTTTTTTTTGCAGTTCCTCTAGTCGGCGCGATATCTTTTTTTGCATCTATATCTCCTGGGGTAAATGGCGAAGCGCTAACTTCTCCCCCTCTAATGTTGACAAAACTGAGCAAGTTTATCTTTCATGGGGTATTGATCATCCTTGACAAATAACCAATCACCAATCACAAATAACAAGCTTCTAATCCGCGATCGCTACACCCATGTTTTTGGCAGTGCCTTCGACAATCTTCATCGCTGCTTCAATATCATTAGCATTGAGGTCTGGCATTTTTGTCTGGGCAATTTCTTGGAGCTGTGTACGAGTAATTGACCCAACTTTCTGTTTATTGGGTTCACTTGCTCCTTTTTCAATTCCAGCTGCCTTTTTAATGAGCACCGATGCTGGCGGGGTTTTGAGAATAAAAGTAAAGCTGCGGTCTTCAAAAACCGAGATCTCTACAGGTATCACCATGCCAGCTTGGTCGGAGGTTCTAGCGTTGTATTCTTTACAGAACGCCATAATATTAACCCCATGTTGGCCCAGTGCTGGTCCTACTGGTGGAGCTGGATTAGCTTTCCCTGCCGGAAGAGCCAATTTAATTATTGCAACAACTTTTTTTGCCATTTCTAGCTTGTTTTTTCCACCTGATTAAATTCCAATTCCACTGGCGTATCCCGCCCAAAGATTGAGAGTAATGCCTTCAGCTTACTCCTTTCGGGGCTAACTTCAATCACCTCGCCTTCAAATTCTTTAAACGGACCAGACAACACCACAATTTTGTCTCCGGTTGCCATATCGACTTTGACAACTGGTTCTTGTTCCTCTGCCTGTTTGAATATCCGTTCAACTTCTCCTGGACTCAGAGGCACTGGTTTAACATGACCACGCCCCCTGCCATAGCGACGTTTTTGTTCTGCCCCAACGAAGTTAATCACATTTGGTGTATTTTTGACAACCTGCCAAGCATGATCATCCATCACCATTTGGACTAACACATAGCCTGGGAAAACTTTCTCTTCCAAATGCTGCCGAGAACCATCCTTACGGATTTTGACCGTTGGTGTCTGCGGAATCTGTACTTTTAAAATCTGGTCAGCTACATCTAGAGTTTGAATACGCTGTTCCAGATTGGTTTTGACCCGCTTTTCACAGCCAGATGCCACCTGAACTGCATACCAACGTGGTTTTAGGGATACTTCTGACGTTTGATCGGCATCAAACGCATCGTCTTCTGTTGCAAAACTCATCAAAATATCCGTCCTGATAACCACAAAAATAATTGATCCACAAAATAAATAGTGGTGGCAGAAAGGATAACCATCAGCAGTACAGCCACGGATTCGCTAATTAACTGTTGCCGACTGGGCCAAACTACTTTAGTAAGTTCCTCCTTCGTACCTTGAAGAAACTCCATAGCGTTAAACCCAGATGTAGTTTCTTTAATGTCTGGTTCAGTTTTAGCTTTCTTTGCCACAATTTGTTGTCTCCCCCATCAATGCAGCGGTGAGATGTCTTCTGGTAATAGACTTAGCAATCACTCACACCATAAGTCTACCCGAAAGTCTTTTAATTTGATGTGCTTCATTAAGCAACATTGATGACTTTGGGCAGACGCAAAATTTTTTATTTTTACATTTTATAAATTACTCTCACTAGTTAGTTGAGAGCGCGCCCTGGAGGACTTGAACCCCCGACATCAGGTTTTGGAGACCTGCGTTCTACCAACTGAACTAAGAGCGCACACAAAAGGATTAGACCTTTAACTCTCACTTATTTAAGTTTAACCCAATCAGGACCTCAACACCAAGTAGACTTTTGTTTTACTTATTGATTACGGTCGAAACGTTGTTTTACACGAGTAGCCTTACCAACGCGATCGCGTAAATAATACAGCTTTGCTCGTCGCACTTTACCTCGACGCATCACTTTAATCTTGTCAATTCGGGGAGAGTGTAGAAGGAAGACTCGCTCTACACCAACCCCTTGGAAGATACGTCTGACAGTAATTGTTTCATTAATTCCGCCATTACGCATGGCAATTACTGTGCCTTCGTAAGGTTGTATCCTTTCCTTTTCTCCTTCTCGAATGCGTACTCCAACCCTTACGGTATCTCCTACGTAGATCTTTGGTAGGTCTGATTTGAGCTGTTCGGCTTCAATTGAGCGAATAATCTCTTGAGCTTTCATCGTTATTCTTACAAAAATCACAGCATTTGATTATACCCAAAACTAGGTGTTAGGTGTTAGGTCTGGGGACTTTGGTCTAACTTGGATATTTCGGATGGGTGACAATACTACTCGGATAAGCTCATCTCCTCCATCTCCCTATCTCCCCATCCCCCCATCGCCCCATCTCCCCTTAACCGAGCAGTATTGGGATGGGTGACAGATAAACAGGCTTAAGCAAGGAGGGACAGGCGAGACGCCTATCCCACAGTCATGGCAAAAGAGACTATAGTTTAGTACTGAACAGCAACTTCTGAATTGCGAGTCTTCCAGGCTAATTCCAAAACCTTAGTCCAGCGCTTTTTCACCTGTTTAGGTGTGCAGTCTAAGCTTTTGGCAATCTTTTGCTCACTTTGGTGTGTCTGCTTGAGGGACAACAGTAAAAGTTCTTGGTTATTAAGTTGTTGAACAAACTCCTCCCATTGCTGGGATGACATTCCTAGTTTTTGATCAACGTCTGCCCCTAACCATTGGTGCACCAGTTTCCAATGAGAAGAACGAGCAAATTTTTCCACATGGTACTTAAAACGCTGTTGCAAGTAGTCCCGCTGGCGGGGTGTCAAACCTAGGATATCGTCGATATCCGGAACAGCAAGGTCTTGCAACTTTAATACGAGGTAATTTGCGCAGTCTGAATGACCTTGCTCTTCCAAGTATTCCAATAGTTCCTTAACTACCCGAGTTCGCAATACTGCCTCACTAGGGTCATTAGTTTGAGCGATAAGGTGAGATCGCAGCTGTTGTATTACGGCAGAGAGAGATTGTTCCTGTTCAGCTTCGCCCTTAGGGAACTCCACTGCTCGTTCAATATCTAAGGGAGTATCACTGGGTTGGCGTTTAGCAAAAGTCTGTGCTCTTAGCACAATTAACTGTTGGCTACCGCGACTGCGCAAGGTTATACGCCGCTTAGCATATTGCTCAGTAAATCCCATGTACTCAGCTAATTCAAGTTGCCTACGAGGGGTGTAATTGTCAGCCAGTTTATTTTCTCGCCGAAAGGCTTTGAGAGACTCTACATAAAAATCTTGTAAAAAGTCCTCAATTAAGTTGTAACGAGCCGAAAACTTTAACTGGGATTGAGATGGTGCAACATGGCGATAAATCATAACGCTAAGGTTGCTGTGGAGTTCCACACGACCACGTTTTGAACCCAGTTGATAATAAGACAAATACTTTTTAAGCCGGTGACGAGCCAGAGTTAATTGCCAGGAGTAGATTTGACCTGAGGTTTGGATCCGGTCACTTTTGTGACAAACTCGTCCTACCTCTACTGCTATTCGCTTAGTCACCTGGTGAGCAGTGCTTGGTATTGAGCCAATGCACTCTCGCAATTCCTCCAGTAACAGTCCACTCAAAGCCTGGATATCAGTTTCTGCAGAAATTTCCGGAAGATGAAGGTGGTTCTGAGAAGTTTGATTGGTAAACTTAGCAATTTTTAATGTCATGGTAAGAGCCCCATTAGATTACAGTCACGAATTACTAAGACATCAGTAGGGGTTCTTGGTTGATCGATACCATTTCAATGAGCACTCCCTACTATTGGTGTCTGCAATTGCGGAATGTAGATTGCTACCCTGAGGCCTTGGGTCATTTTGCTATCACTAACTTCAGTTCATTGTTCACACCTCCTATAAGTGGCTGTTGTCTGCTCATAACTAACCTTGTAAATCATTGCTGTATTTTCCTCTGCTTATCTCTTGTTGACTTCAAGCGATCTGTGGTTCAGAACTAAGAGCTTCTTGGCTCTCTTGTGAGCAGCAAAACTTAACTGAGAGGAGAGCTATTCACCCCTCAAGACTAATTGCTCAAGAAAGATTTTTACATCTCGCTCCAGTTTACTCTCTTTATTGGCTAACGGGTAGCGCCCAGGTTTTTGCTGCCTCCCATCCTAAACCTTGTCGTACAATTACAGGTTCTGAGCCAGTGAGGTCGAGAATAGTAGATACTTGGAAGCCAGGCTCCAAGCCATTATCCACAATGATGTCCACTAAACCATCAAGTGCATCGAATAGTTTGGCCTTCTCCAACCCAACTGTTGGAGTGTCACCATCCTCATCTGGTAGATGAGCTGAGGTAGAAATAATAGGGTTACCTAAAGCTTGTAAAAGCGTTTGACAAACTGAATGATCCGGGACACGAATACCACTAGTTTTCCGTTTCGGACTCATCACAATGCGGGGCACTAACTTGGTTGCTGGTAGCAAGAAAGTATACGGCCCTGGAATCAAACGTCTCATAATGCGGTAAGCCGTATCATTGACCCTCGCATACTGGGCAATATTAGACAGAGAGGAACATAGAAACGTCAGGGGCTTATCATTGGATAGTTGCTTCAGACGCCTCACTCGTTCCACTGCCGACTTAACATTCAGGTCGCACCCAATGGCATAAACGGTATCAGTGGGGTATAACATCACTGCACCATCTTGCAAATCGTTCTTTATTTTCTCTATTCGACGTATTTGTGGTGTGTCCGGATGGACGGTGTAAATAATAGCCATCGAAACATATTAACTCCTCACTATAACCAACAATCTATGATCAAAAATAATGGGATTCAAT
>CBDCVG010000009.1:0-16655 GCA_965222765.1 Caldora sp. | reverse complement strand
ATCGCATTTTCGTAAATCATCCGAGTTGGTCCGAGGATACCCACACTCCCAACAGGTAAATTATCCTGCTGATAAGTCGCACAAACTAAGGTACAGGTGCGCATTGGTTCTAGGGGATTTTCTGAGCCAATTCGCACTTTCACCTGAGACTTTGATTTTAGAGAATTGGGTAACTCAAAAATTACCGGCCATAATTGCTCCTGTTCCTCTTCCAAAAGGTGCAAAAGCATCTGGACTTGTTGCAACTCAGAAAATTCTGGTTGACGTAATACCTCTGAGAGTCCACGAATCATAATAGGTGTAGGAACAGATGGTTGGGTACGACGGTTCAACTGAGTTAGTAAAGTCTTCAAAAAATCTGTATATTGGGCAAATTCTCTGTCTACTTCACTCCAATCTAAGGTCGCTAGTTCACCCAGGGCTCGTCCCCGGAGCTTACTATTCAAAAAATTTGATAATATCTGTAACTCCCGCTCTACATTCGACCCATCAGCTAGACTCTCATCTTCTGATTGAGGTAGTTCCATCAAAATAGATTGGGTTTCATAGGCATCTGTCACCACAATCAACATTGCTTGTCCTACCTCAATCTGCACTAACTGCAAATGCCGTAAGCGAGTAGTACGATTTTGAGGCATAGTAATTAAGGCAATGTAACCACTGATGCCAGCCAAGATCTGTGCCGCATCTCGCAGTAGGGCCTCAAAACTAGCATCTTCACATTTCAACTGATCTGTGAATAAATGCTCAACTTTACGTCCTAAGGTATCCGAAGGAGTCATCAGTCGATCTACATAAATGCGGTAGCCAGAGTCAGAGGGAATCCTTCCGGCAGAAGTATGGGGTTGATACAAAAAACCAGATTTTTCCAAAGCACCCATACAAGTGCGAATTGTTGCAGGACTGACACTAAGATTATATTCCTGTGCCAAGGCCTTGGAACCTACTGGTTCTGCCGTCGCAATGTAGTGACGGATAGTACAAGCAAGAATATGTTGTTGTCGATTAGTCAGACGCATCTACTCGTCAAATGTGAACAACCACTGAATTTCATCAGGTTTTAGAAAGATGCAGATCCTATTAGCGTTGTTTTCAAGATAACAGAAGAAGCTCTTAGCTGTTGATTGAATTGAACTTCTAGCTAGTGCAGTAGTAGGGGCGAATGGCCATTCGCCCCTACTTTCATCACGTGGTGGTGAAAAAATTTTTTTCATCGGGACTGCCTTGGAGACTCCTACCTTCTTGCACTAGTACTGAGGAATACTATAATCGACCCTGAGTGAGTAGGCATCAATACCACCTGCCACATTTTTGACATTGGTGAATCCTTGAGTAATCAGCCACTGACACATCTGAGCTGAGCGACTGCCATGATGACAGATTACCAAGGTTTCGGTGTTAGGGTCAAAACGAGTAGTAATTTGGTCAGACCATTCGGCAAATTCACTCAAGGGTAGTATCTTAAAGCCTTCGATTTTAGCGATCGCGACTTCCTGTTCTTCTCGCACATCAATCAGCTGTAGAGCTTCGGGAGACTCTGCCATCCGCTGAGCTAGTTGTTCAACACTGATTTCGGGAATGGTTTGAAAAGATTGTGCTGCCATCGAATTTTGTATTTTTGAGAAAAGCAATCCCACTAACCAGGCACTATCAAAATTAGGGCAAGCTATTGGGATCAATACCTAATTCTAAAAGGCGATCGCGTAATTGTTGATTTTTTCGTCGTTCCTCCTCTACATTAGCTTCTGCACGCTCGGCTCGTTCGTCTGGCGTAGGAATCCACTCTCCGAACTGATTATAAAAGCGTAACCACAATCCTTCTACTCCCTCATAACTCCCCTGCCATAAACCCAAACCCAACCCCAACTCCTCTAACCACAACTTTCTGTCGGATAGCTCTAGTGCCTTGTATTTCCCCGACTGCCACACAAAACCCCTAAACTGATTCTTATAGCGGTCGTAGATCACATAATAAGGTATTTGTAAGATTTGTTCGTAAACTTCCCATTTCGTTGGTCTTGCTTCCTCTTTGCGCTCCGTTTTCCCTAAATCCTCATTCTCCGTACCTGGAGAAGCTAATTCTACTACCAGAAAAGGACTCACTTGTTCTTGCCAAATCACATAACTCAGGCGTAAATCTTGTTGATTGGTACTGCGCTTGGCACCCAAGACCAAAAACCAATCCGGTCGCTTGTACCATAGAGGATGTTTGCTGTCATAGTAGAGATTCAAATCCCTGGCAATAAAATAATCCTGTTGAGGGTAGCGAGGAGATTGACAGGTCTTTTTGAGCAAATCTGGTTGAAAATCGTGAAATTCGTCAGGCAAACCGGGCTCCTCTGGATCTTCGCTCGGCAAATCGTACATAGTCGGCAGATTATTCCCATCCTTAGGTGGGTTCTGCCTGGAGTGAAGCCGAGGAAGTTGAACCATGAGAGAAAGGAAACAAATAGTCTTTTCAATAAGTTTATCCCAAACAAAAAGCTAAACCTCACCAAAATTAGGGCAGGCTATTGGGATCGATACCTAATTCTAAAAGGCGATCGCGTAATAGTTGGTTTTTCCGTCGTTCCTCCTCTACATTAGCTTCTGCGCGCTCGGCTCTTTGTTGTTCGCGCTCACGCTCATCCTCAGCCAGAATAGCTCTTTGTTGTTCGCGCTCACGCTCATCCTCAGCCAGAATAGCTCTTTGTTGCTCACGCTCACGCTCATCCTCAGCCAGAATAGCTCTTTGTTGTTCGCGCTCGGCTCGTTCGTCTGGCGTAGTAATCCACTCTCCGAACTGATTATAAAAGCGTAACCACAATCCTTCTACTCCCTCATAACTCCCCTGCCATAAACCCAAACCTAACCCCAACTCGTCTAACCACAACTTTCCTTCAGATAGCTCTAGTGCCTTGTATTTCCCTGACTGCCACACAAAACCCCGAAACTGATTTTCATAGCGGTCGTAGATCACATAATAGGGTATTTGTAAGATTTGTTCGTAAACCTCCCATTTCGTTGGTCTTGCTTCCTCTTTGCGCTCCGTTTTCCCTAAATCCTCATTCTCCGTACCTGGAGAAGCTAATTCTACTACCAGAAAAGGACTCACTTGTTCTTGCCAAATCACATAACTCAGGCGTAAATCTTGTTGATTGGTACTGCGCTTGGCACCCAAGACCAAGAACCAATCCGGTCGCTTGTACCATAGAGGATGTTTGCTGTCATAGTAGAGATTCAAATCCCTGGCAATAAAATAATCCTGTTGAGGGTAGCGAGGAGATTGACAGGTTTTTTTAAGCAAATCTGGTTGAAAATCGTGAAATTCGTCAGGCAAACCGGGCTCCTCTGGATCTTCGCTCGGCAAATCGTACATAGTCGGCAGATTATTCCCATCCTTAGGTGGGTTCTGCCTGGAGTGAAGAGGTCGAATTTGAACCATGAGTGAATGGAATAACACGGTCTCTCAAACCAGTGTACCCCATTCATTAGTACAAATGACCAATGACAAAGAACAAATGACCAGTAACAAACCTATAATTAAGCGTGGAATTGGGATAATTTCTCGCTCAATTGCCTGCAGACGCCGTCGGAACCAATCATGAAGCTACGCTCGTTTTTTTATACCCTGGCTGCCTTTGTTACTGTACTCCTAATGAGTGCTGTGTGGGGCTTTTTCTGGTTAACTTCCCAAACTCCACTTAATTTACTACAGGAAGTTGCCATAACTAAACCAACTGCTGCCATTTTTGTACCCAAGCAGGCATCAGTTATGACATCAGTGCTGGTAAATCCAGACCGATTGGAGGAATTTCGGCAACTGGTAGCCCGTCCTTTAAATCGACGGCAATCCCGTGCGGAATTGAACCAACTGGAAAAAAGCTTGCTGGAAAATGCTAGTGTCGATTTAGACTATCAGCGAGATATTCAACCCTGGCTAGGGGATGAAATCACTCTAGCTGTAATTTCCTTAGACTATGACCGTAACCCAGAAAATAGTCAGCAACCTGGGTATTTGCTAGCAGTTACTACCAAAGACGCAGAAAAGGCACGGGAGTTTCTGCAACTGTTTTATTCCAAGCAATCGATCGCTGGTATTGTAGATATTGCCTTTGAACAGTACAAAGGTGTTAACCTGATTTACCGTCGTCCCTTAGGAGCTGTTCAAGCATCTACTGTCGGTACTAACTCTAGCAACATACCTGAAACTTTAACCAGTGCGGTGGTAGGCGATCGCTTTGTTTTGTTTGCCAATCACCCCAAAGTGTTGAAAGCTGCTATTAATAATGTCCAAGCAGCTAACCTCAGTTTGGATAATGATACTGTATACGAGCAAACATTGGAGAGCCTCACGGAACCCAGGATTGGTCTAAGCTTTGTTAATATTCCGGCTGTGGCGTCTTGGATTTCCAATGAACCAACATTAGTGCGAGATAGCTTGCAGGATTCGGAGACTCTAGCTATTGCTTTGAGTTTGAATCGTCAGGGGTTGCTGGCGCAAACTGCTTTACTCGGTACACAGCCAAGTAATCTGAGCCTCAAGCCAATGCTGGAGCAGCCAGTCAATGCTTTAGAGTATATTCCAGCTTCCAGTGCTTTAGCTATTGCTGGTACTGATTTAAATGAACTTTGGCATCGCTTGTCTACAGGAGCTGAAAGTGATGAAGTGCTCCAAGCACTAGTTAACCAATCCGTTAGTAGTTTGCAGTCTAGTTTGAATATTCAACTACCTGAGGATATTTTCAGTTGGGTAAAAGGGGAATATGCCATCTCACAGTTGTCTCGTTTAGACAAAGCTAATCCAGATTGGCTTTTTGTTGCCCAAAAGACTGATAAGGTAACAGCTAATGAGTCTATTGAGTATTTAGACAATCTTGCTAGGCAACGGGGACTGAGTGTAGGGATTATAACCTTAGGAGAACAAACCATCACTGTCTGGACAAAGTTGACAACATCTGCTAGAGCAGTAGCTGGTAAAGATAACAGCTTGATGAGGTTAGAAGCACAAGTTTATGGAGTTCACGCAGCAGTAGGAGATTATGAAATTTTCACTTCTTCAGTTGATGCCATGGATCAAGCACTGGGGGGAGCATCTAATTCTCTATTAAACAGTGATAATTTCCAAGAAGCGATCGCTCCGTTACCTTCTCCTAATGATGGTTATCTGTATATAGATTGGAGACAAAGTGAAGCTTTCCTCAAGGAGCAGCTGCCAATTGTGCGAGTATTGGAACTAGTAGGAAAACCCTTATTTGAGCATTTGCGATCGCTTAGTTTGAGCAGTTATGGTATCGATAATGGGATCCAAAGAAGCAAGCTATTTTTACGTCTAGACAATCCTCAGGAGGGGGAATAAGGGACTTGCAGCTCCCCCAGCTCCAGTTCTCCTTTGTTTCCCTATCTCCCCATCTCCCTATCTCTCCACCCTTTTTTTCGCTCACCCCTTTGGGGTGAAGTGTTGGAAGCCGTTTTTCTGATAACGGGATAGGTGGGAGGGTTGTTGATAGTCTCCAATGTACGCCTATTGACTTCACCGATATACTCGTGAGCTTCGATCAGTGATCGGATTGTTGACTCAAGGGGCTTGGCGATCGACCCGAGATCGTCCACGATATTTCCTGCGTGCAACGCAACAGGCATCTCCTCAGTTTTGAGCGCCGTGCCAAGTATATCCAGTGCGGAGGAGACATTCTTGCCCATGAAGCAGAGAGCGCGGGCTGATGCCTGACGGACATACTCTTCGGGATCGGACAGCATTTCACTGAGACGGGTTTCGTAATTTGCATTGTTGTCCCAGATATTTCCCACGCCGATTGCCGCCCAATAGCGGATGACGGGATCGGGCTCATCGAGCAGAACTCCCAACTCATCGAGCGCCCCATCGCCTTCGGAGAGGAGGTTGACTACCGGGAGGTAACGGTTGAGAGGATTGGATGTTCCTCTGCGCATAGAACGCCAAATTGAACCATCGGTTCGCGCCTGAGAAATCATAATCCATTCGGGTATGCACCCCACGTCCCGAATCTCAGTCATCCACCCCTCAAGACGCTGGCGCATGTCTATAATGCGGGAGCTATGTTCCGGAGATGATGCCAGGTTGTTGATTTCATGGGGGTCTGTCTGAAGATCGTAGAGCTCTTCTTCGGGGCGGTGCGCAGCCATGAACAGCTCGCCGGCCTCCGACAGGGTACCCTTGTCGTGAGCGATCCGGAGCTCCTGCATCATAGCGCCCTTCTCACAGTATTCAATGTGCTGGGCATAAGGTTTCCAGGGAGTGAAATTCTTGATGTAGATGAACCGGTGATCACGAACTGACCTAACAAAATCGTAACGATTGTCGATGCGATCACGAGCGGCGAACAGGTGCTTTCTTTTGGGAGGAAGATTCTCTCCGAGAAAGGGGATTCCCTGAAAGTGTGATGGGATCGGGACACCGGCAAGGTTCAAGGTTGTTGGACCTATGTCAAGCATACTGACAAGGTCTGTTGAAGTTGAGTTCGGGATGCCCTGCTTGGCAACCCTAAATTTTTCAGGAATCCGGATGATCATGGGGACGTGAATACCGGCGTTGTAGACCCAGCGTTTGGCGCGAGGGAGCCCGACCCCATGGTCTGAGAAAAACACAATTATCGTCTCCTCATACAGACCAGCCTTTTTCAGCTCATCAATGCGCTCTTTTGCCCATGCGTCCATGTCCCTGATCTTGTTGTAATATTGCGTCCACACCTCTTTTGCGCGTTTTGTGTCGGGGTAGTAGGGAGGGTAGGATGCAATTTCGCGGACGCGGCTCGAGGGTGATTGGTAACGGGACTCGTGTGTCTCGAAGTAATTGAATACGGCGAAGAAATTCTTGCCGTTTGGTCGCTTGTTCCAATGCGCCTCATTCCCCGACTCATCCCAGGGCTCTGTCTCGCTGACAGCTAGTTGGTAATCGGTCTTGGAGTTGTTCGAGCAGTAGTAGCCGACTTCACGAAGGTATAAAGGGAATCCGTGCAGGAAATCTTCTTGAGGTGTCGAATTCCGTACTCGCATATTGCTTGCCCCAATTGATGAGGGGTACATGGCAGTAATTATTCCGGCTCGGCTCGGCGCACACACCCCTGCCACGCAGCAGGCATTCGTATATTTCACGCCCTCGCGGGCGAGTGCATCGAGAGTCGGTGTCTCACTATCTTTGTCCCCGAAGCATCCTAAGTGGGGACCCATGTCTTCGCATGTGAGCCACAGGATGTTCGGGCGTGTTGTTGGGGGCTGAGCATTAACATTATTTCTGGCGAATGCGCTGGTTGCTGTTGCTGAGGCTGCTCCAGCCATCATTGCTGCATATTTGAGAAATTTGCGCCGGGCGTAGTTGCTTGGCATATTGCTATGTCAACTTGGTTGGAAAACTACAATTAATAACTGGGGTTAAAACAAAATTAGTTGAAATTATTCATTACTGGAGGGTCGAGCAACCGTTCAGCTAGAGGCTTACCAGGCTACTCAACCCGGTTTGATTTTTGGATGCCGTCACCGACATCACAGGAGTAAGTCTGGACTCTTCTATCGCTCTCCGATGCAAATTCCCATCTGCTAGTTCTGGCAGGTGAAGAGCTCACGCAGCAGGACAGACAACCCGAAAGCCGATGTTGTTGTTCCTGTTGTCCGGCTCGTTGTTGTTACGATTGGCACTACGACAGTTCCTGGGATTGTTGTTCCACGAACCCCCGCGCAGCATCCGGAAGTGCCTACCCCCTCTTCACTCTCTCGTAAAGACGAGATTAGTGAATATCTGTTGGCGCAGCTGCCAAGTATCACCGTGATCTAAGTGCGCTAGCCAGCTTTGAATTGATTGGGAAACTTCCGAAAGTTCAATTTTACCTTATATAGTACTTGACAAAATGCACGACCCTTTAACTTGTCACCATTGGGTGTTAGGTGTTAGGTTTTTTGTCTCCCTTGTCCTCTTTTTCTCCCTCAGCTCCCCCAGCTCTCTTTTCTCCGCGTCCCCGTGTCTCCGCGTCTCCGCGTCCTCCATTTCCCCTGCCTTCAGAGTCGTTGACGCTGCTGTTTAATCCAACCACCGAGTTCAGTACCAATGGCATTGATTAATTGTCCTGCATATTCGTAACGTTTTACGGAAATTAGCTCAAAATCCAGCAACAATCGGGTTTGATAACGTAGAATGTCTAGTCGAGGATTTAATGATTCTAACTGGGTTAACTTTTCTTTGGCATATCGTGCTACAATATAAGACAAGCAAAGGTAACAAAGCCTAAAATGCTGGTTACCAATAACTGAACCTAGACAACTTGAAATATGGGGTTCCATCCAGTAACTGTTCTTTTACTGAACTATCTGTGGGTGGGTAAAATTTCAACAGTACATAGATTGAACTAGTATGTGTGTATTGAAAAGGGGCGGTGGGGCATCCCGTCTCGTTAATAAAGCTCAGTTAATGTCCGACGGGATACCGGGAGTCGCTGAGAAGTCCACACTTCCCTATCGGGTAAGTGTGGGAGTATGTCACAACGAGTGCTTTTGTTCAATTATCCTTAACAGAACAGCATTTTTGGGAAAATAGGGCTTGCGCAGTGTCACAAAATCATGTCATCCTGAGCGATAGCGAAGGATCTATAGACGGCACAGATGCTTCACTGAAAGCGGCTGGAAGCCCATTCCTTCTGGGGATGGGAGGGATAGCCGTCCGCCGCTTGGTTGTTTGTTATTTGTTATTTGTTTTTCTTGACAAACAACTAACAACCAACAACAAATAACGCGAAATCCCACGTACTTTAGTCGTGGGATGAGCTTAACATTACCTCTGCATGACAGTTGAGTGTGTAAGTACTAGAAAAAAATTGATCGCGCTACGCGCGAAAGAGAGAGAAAAGAAACAAGAGTAAAGGGCTAAAGTTAAAGAGAGCAAAGGGTTACAAAGTCCACGCAACAGGACAGACAACCCGATAGCCGACGTCGTCGAGCCCGTAGTCCGGCACGATGCCGTCACGATAGGCACTACGACAGAACCAGGGAATGCCGTTCCACGAACCCCCGCGCAGCATCCGAGAATGATTATCATTATCATTGTTATTTGACCAGGCACTACCATCAGTTGGCGCACCTTCATAGGTATTGTGCCAGTTGTCAGTACACCACTCCCAGACATTACCATGCATATCGTACAATC
This sequence comes from Caldora sp., assembly GCA_965222765.1. Classification (GTDB taxonomy): domain Bacteria; phylum Cyanobacteriota; class Cyanobacteriia; order Cyanobacteriales; family Coleofasciculaceae; genus Caldora. Next base: position 7,504 of record CBDCVG010000009.1, on the reverse strand, counting down.
CGAAGGCGTTGGCAACCTTAAAGCTGCCTACAGGCGTCGTCTTCTCAACACACTTCCCTTTTGAACCAGAACCATAGGTGTAGTTACCATCATAGTTCGCTAGCTCAGGAGTAATAGTCTCGCCGAAATGGAAAGGGGTAGTTGTACCAGCACGACATGCATATTCCCATTCCGCTTCACTGGGTAGTCGGTATTCCCGTCCCGTTTTTTGGGAAAGTCTTGCACAGAACTCTACCGTATCATACCACGATACACACTCCACTGGTAAGTTTTTTCCTTTGAATGTGGATGGATTGGGGTCGAGTTTACGGTTAACTTGAGGGAGAGCCGCTATCGCTTGCCATTGAGCTTGAGTGACTGGATATTTTCCCATACAAAATGAGGCTACAGTTACCTGGTGCAAGGGACTTTCAGAGTCATATCGCTCTTCTTCTGTATCTGGGGAACCCATCTGGAAACTACCAGCAGGAATAACCACCATCTCTAAGTTTATCCCTTTACCCAAGTCTTCAGTAAGATAGCTTGCTTTACCCTTACTGTGTTCAATTTTTTTACCTTTAGCATCCACTGTTACCACATCAAACTCAAACACTGGTAACTTTGGTGATGGTGGTGGCTTGCTTTCAGTAATATCAGGTTGCTTGCTTTCCTTAACTCCAGGGAGCAAGATGCTCCCACTACTATCGTTTGTATAAATAATCACGGTCATGATAACGCTGACCGTGACCAGAAAAAAAGAACCACAGATTATCTCCTGGTTCTAGTAAAGGCTGCTCAAACTGCCTGCGTAAAAAACGCCGCAGTTTGCCAAAAGTAGGCTGGGTGGCAATCGGTGGACTAGTATCAATAGGTGGAGAATCATCAGTAAACAGGAAAACTCGCTCAAAACCTGCCTCTTGCTGGAAAAAATCCCGCATACACTCCGCATCCCTCTTAGCATAATCGAGGGACTGAAGATTATCGTAACCATTAATACCGACTGCGATCGCCCAGTTTTTTGCCATCTTATAATTTCCAGAAAAGTTTGTACCAAGATGGATGTGCCGTAGTGCCGTGACAAGCCTAAAACTGTAGGTTGGGTGGAACAAAGTGAAACCCAACGGAATATCCGAGGAGTGTTGGGGAATTTAGAATTTAGAATTTAGAATTTAGAATTTAAGAATGTAGTGTGAGCGTCTCGCTCGCGCTTAGGTAAAAAGCGAGCAAGATGCTCGCACTACATCTATTCCATTATTTTAGCTGTGTCACGGCAGTAGTGCCGCGACACGACTAAAACTGTAGGTTGGGTGTAACGAAGTGAAACCCAACGCAGTATATTCCGGTGTTGGGTTACGCTATCGCTCCACCCAACCTACTTATTCCATTATTTTAGCTGTGTCACGGCAGTAGCCTCCTCTTAGCGATAGCGTAACGTACCAACCCTTGGATTTGCTGGTACTTTCACTGAGAATCTTGACGCTTGAACTTAAGAGTCATGGCTCCTTTGCCACCAGTTTTACCGCCGATACCAAACAGGCTCACTTTGCCTTCACCATTGATTTCCACCGACAGCTCAATTTCCTCCAGCTGCATCCCCGTGTGCAGTTGCTCAGCTTGGCTAAACACCTCCCCCACAACTTCCACAAACTTACCCATTTCTTGCTTTAACTTCTTTGCAGAAACAGGCATTCCCCGCCTACGAGGTACAGCCGTTTTTGGGGTAGACTCTTGAGGTTGACCGATTGTCCCTCCAGTATCCTGTGTCCCACCTCTAAAACCAGTAGGCTCTTCATCAATAACAGGAATTTCGCTTGCTTCTGTAATAATCCAAATAGTGTTCGCAGTTTCTGTAGACATCAGGACTTTTTAGAATTTAGAATTTAGAATTTAGAATGCAGAATTAAGGGAAAAATGGCTATCCCAGATTAAGTGTAATTTGTTCACCTAAAATAAATTATACAATTTTTGCCGTGCAAGGATTTTAGACCAATTCTTCATTCTTCATTCTTCATTCTTCATTCTAAATTCATTACCTTCCTCCTGGCATGTAAAGTAACTGCCACTTACCATTAATTTTGCCAAAGACAGCACGGTTAGCTAGAGGAGAGTAAGCAAACTGATTGTAAACATTAGCTTGCTGATTGTTGTCAAGAATCAATGGAGTCCAGCCTTTGATAGGATCTAAATTTCCATCTTTCTGTGCTTGTTGTGCTAAGAGCCTGCGATTAACTTTAACAACTTTGTTGGAAACAGCATCGATAACTTGGCTTGTGTTGTTAGGTTGCGATCGCAGATTGATTTTTTTCCCGACAACTACCACATAATCTAAGGCGTATTCGTTGCCTAATTGTTTTTCTGGGTAAGGATAGCGACGAGCAAACTCCCGTGCTAGGTTGTTACACACCCAAATACCGGTAGTGGGGTCTACTTTTGGGTGACCTTCGTTAGATAATGGGAAGCAGCCAACTTGGAGGGTTTTTTCCAGCAAACCCCAAAAATAGCTGTTGGAGTCTTTGAGATTGAAAGAAGTAATGGGGACTACTTTCCCACTAATTTCCATTTGCTCCGGAGGTAGAATGGATTGGATAAATTGGACATCGCGATTTTTTACAGCTTGCCGCAGACGTTGACGAAACTGAGCAAACTCACTATCTGGTTTGACTTCGTCTGGCAAATTTAAAGGTTGAGCGAGTAGTTGCTCCAGCTTCTTTTTCTGGGCGTCTACGGATTTTTTAGGTTCAGTTTGTGGTATAGGTTTGTTTGCCTGTGCTTGAGTAGGACTTTTCCCTACTAGTAGCTGCTCCTGGAAAAAATTGTGACGCAACGCGGTAGCCAGACTGGCACCAGCAAGTGCTGAGATAAAAAAGGTTCCAATAATAATTAAGTAATAGGTTTTCATCAGTAAGTTTATGAAGCCAGTGTTTGGGCCAATTTAGATAAAATTTGCTCAAGTATCAAATTTAGCTTAACCTGACGGAAGCCGTGTGCTTGAAGAAAATGCTCCTCAAGACGGGCTACCCGAGAGTTAGAAAACTTACTCTAGGCAAGTGTCTGTGAAGGGCAAATCTCCAGCTAACGCTACACCCATAACTGGATGAGCATCAATCCTAAACCGTCGGAAGCCATTGGAGTTAAGTTTTTTCTCTCACTTTCTCCCACTCATCCTACCTAAATAATGTCATGAACCAGTACCTTCAAGCAGACGCTTCAACCGCAGTAGATATTGCACTTACTTATGGTTTACTTCAACGTACAGAAACCGGTGAATTGACTCATTGTCCTTTAATGCTTTCACCAGCTCCCATCTCTAACCTATTGATTGCCCAACTAGAATCCTTAGCTCAACCTTTGGCTCTTCTCATGCATCGGGTTGCTAATAATCTAGAATTTCTCGTCGAACAGCTGCAATCCACTGCTGCTAGTGATGAGTATACCGGCTTTCTTTTGTCTTTAGCTGTTGAGGAAAACCGTCGCCAAGATGCCTTAAGATTTTCTATTACCCGTAGTGACTATTTCATGACACAACAGGGGGAAGGCTTACTTCAAGTTGAATTCAACCCCTATGGCAGCGAGTTATATTGGTCTTTCCCAGAAAATCACAGAGTTCCATCAAACTTGGGGTAATCTGTGCCATGAAGCATGGGATTTATTGCCCAACAAGCCTATCGAGGTAATTGCCGACGCTTTTGTGGAGGTAATCAACGAGTACGGTGTCTCTGATGGTTGTGTATTGTTTATTGTGCAAGCCAATGAGCGCAATATTTTTGATCAACGCCTTCTAGAAATCGCCCTCATTCAACGGGGTATCAGAGTAGTTCGTGCTAGCCTTGAAGCTATTGGTGAACAGGGAGAGCTGCGTAATAGGAATCTGGTTTTCAACGGTGAAATCGCAGCTATCACTTATTTCCGAGCCGGTTATCGTCCTGATGAATTTGAAAGTAAAACAGCTCGTCAAGGTCGCCAGTTAATTTCCCATTCAACCACAATTTCTGTGCCAGATCTCCCCACCCATTTGGCAGGCACAAAGAAAATTCAACAAGTTTTGACTTCCCCTGAAGTACTACAGCTTTTCCTGAATGAACAGGATACAGCTTTAGTTAAGAGTGCCTTTACTGGCATTTATACCCTTGATACTCCTATCGAGTTCGCTGGCAAAACGATGTTAGCTAGTGAAGCAGCCATCTCGAAACCGGAGCAATTTGTTCTAAAGCCTCAGCGAGAAGGAGGCGGTTTCAATCTATATGGCGAAGATATCCCTCAATGTCTAACGAATATTCAACCACAGGAGCGTAACGCATATATCCTCATGGAGCGGCTGTATCCACCAAAATCTTTGGGCTGGGGGCTACGTAATGGCGAAATTTGGCAAGGGGAAGTAGTGCATGAAATTGGGCAATTTGGTGTACTGATGGCTCGTGGCGATGAGGTTTTAACAAATCAAGCAGCAGGCTATCTCGTTCGTACTAAACTTTATGACATGAATGAGGGGGGCATTTCTGGTGGATATGGACATCTCAACAGTCTGTTCAAAAAGGGTTTCTCGTAACTGGCAAGATGCCAGTTCCACAATTGATACCCTACACCCTACACCCCACACCCTACACCCTCACTCCGAAGGAGTGTTTCTCGAGAGTAATGAGTAGAGACGTTGCATGCAACGTCTCTACAGGGTTTGCTGTTTACTCTCTGCCTGTTTTTCTTTCCATCAACCAAATATGAGCGATCTAATCCTGCTTTAACCCAATTAATGCAATCTTGTTCTGATACAAATATCTTAGGTGCAGCAACATTATTTAAACTGTAAGGTTTATAATGATCATAGAAATATTTACCAACCTCTTCATAGATAATAATCAAATCATTGCGGTAAGTATAGCGATGCTTGAAATAGTCGATTTTACTGATAGTATCTGAATGTTCCTGGAGATACTTTTTGGCAATATCAATGGTGATTTCAAGCTTATTGGCATAAATACCACCAGGATTATCTGCTTTGTGAAGTTTGTTTTTGTGCCCCAACTCTGAAAGTAACTTGTAGGAATAAATTGATTGACTCTCAGCCTTGTTCAGCACAAAAGGAATGATCAAATATCCCTTGTAGGAAACAGATTGTTCATAAAGTAAGCGACTCATTTTAATTTTGATAAATGCTCTTTCAAGAAACACGTTCAAAGGTAATGGTTAATGGTTAATGGTTAATGGTTAATGGCTAATGGTTAATGGTTAATGGTTAATGGCTAATGGTTAATGGTTAATGGTTAATGGTTAATAGTTAATGGTTAATGGTTAATGGTTAATGGTTAATAGTTAATAGTTAATGGCTAATGGTTAATGTGCCGAGTCTAGGTTGGAACTCTCCTAGCTCACATGAGTCATCCTAAGTAAGGAAGCGCATCGACATTGGAGGTAGCAAAATGAATCGAGCAATGCTCAGTCGAGTGGGTAGTATTGTGGCAGCAGGTATTGTGGTTGCAGGTTTACTAGGAGCATTCATGACTAATAAGATCGACGCTCTGAACTCCCTTCCCAATTCCCAAGCTTCTGAAGAACCACTTTTAGTTGCTCAACTAGCTAATCTAACATTAGAGCAAAAATTGGTTGATGCCAATACCAAGTTTGGTTTCAAGCTATTCTCCGAGATTCTCAAGCAGGAGGAAGGCAAGAATATTTTTGTGTCTCCTACTAGTATAGCGATCGCACTGGCGATGACTTACAACGGTGCTAGTGGAGAAACTCAACAGGCGATGGCAGAGGTTCTGGAATTACAACAGTTGAGGATGGTAGATATCAACCAAGCTAATAATCTTTTGCAAACCTCCTTAGAAACAGCGGATCCTGAGGTACAGCTATCGATTGCTAACTCTCTATGGGCAAAACAAGGTGTACCCTTCAACAGTGAATTTATTCAAGCAAACCAGCAGTTTTATAGTGGAAAGGTAACAGAACTAGATTTTGCTAGTCCGGAAGCTCCCAAGGTAATCAATAGTTGGGTGAAAGAGAATACCAACGGTAAAATTGAACAAATTGTTGAGCAACTTCAACCAGATGATGTTCTGTTTTTAATCAATGCCATTTACTTCAAAGGTAATTGGTCAGAGAAGTTCGACAAAAGTGAAACTAAGGAACGTCCTTTCTATCTAACTGATGGTACTACCAAACAACACCCAATGATGTCTCGCTTTGGTAACTATCAGTATACCGAAAATGACAGTTTCCAAGCTATTAGTCTGCCTTACGGAGAAGGAAGACTAAGTTTGTATGTTTTTCTACCCCGTGAAAGTACTAACCTTGAAGCCTTTCAGCAGCAGCTAAATCAAGAAAATTGGCAACAATGGATGAATCAGTTCCGGAGACGAGATGGGAACATTCAGTTGCCTCGCTTCCGATTTGACTACGATATTCAACTCAATGATGCTCTTAAAGCTTTGGGTATGGAAGCAGCTTTTGATGGTAGCCAAGCAGATTTTACCAATATGACTTCTCTACCAGTTAGCATTGATGAAGTCAAGCATAAAACATTTGTTGAAGTCAACGAAGAAGGCACTGAAGCTGCTGCTGTAACTTCAGTCGGGATTTCTGTGACTTCTGCCATCATACCAGAGTCTCCCTTTCAAATGATTGTTGATCGTCCTTTTTTCTGTGCTATTAGGGATAATCAAACGGGAACAGTACTATTTATGGGTTCAGTGGTGGAGCCACATTGACACTCCCCACACAATCAAGTAGGTACTAGTTCACCTGGGCGTAACTTCGACCATTTCCCCATTTCTTCCTTAAAACTAAGACAACCAACAACATCCCATTCCATCTCCACAAAATCTTCCGTGGGACGGATATTGACATTGATAGTTGGTTCAGTGGCATCAAAATCAGGGTTTTCTGTAAGATGAAGCTCCTGATGCTGGGTTTCTACAGCGTGGTAGGTTGTACAGCGGTCTACGTAGTGGCAGTTAACGCAAATACACATGACTAGAGACTCCAAGTCCTTTCTGTTAAATCTAGCTCAATTTTTATAGTTTGTTCGCAAGTTATTGACTGCTCCTGTTCTCAATTCTCAATTTTTAATTCTTAATTGCATAATGATCAATAATCTAACTGCCCTTTCTCCTGAAACTTGGCCTTTTTCCCTAGAATTGCTGCCACCAGAGGCTTGCCTGGTGGGTGGAGCAGTAAGGGATGCTTTACTAGGAAGAACTGCTGAGTATCTAGACTTGGATTTTGTCTTACCAGCAGACGCGGTGCAGACAGCACGGAAGCTGGCTAGCTATTACAACGCTGGATTTGTGATCTTGGATGCTCAACGGCAGATTGCTAGAGTTGTATTTGGGCAAGCAACAGTTGACATTGCTCAGCAAGAAGGAGAAAGCTTAGAGATTGACTTACGTCGGCGAGACTTTACCATTAATGCGATCGCATTTAATCCTTACACTAAACAACTTATTGACCCGCTTCAAGGGGTAGTTGATGTGCAAGCGGGAGTCATCCGCATGGTGTCAGCAGCCAATCTACAAGATGATCCCCTACG
>CBDCVG010000008.1:0-20319 GCA_965222765.1 Caldora sp. | reverse complement strand
GCTCCCAAGAACTCCTCAGTACTGGGAGCACGAACCCCCTCTGCACCATGCTGCTGAAGTTCCAACACCAAAGACACTTTTCCCTCCTTAAAAGCTGTCTTTGGCAGCGGAATCGTGTAACGCCCCGCAGGTTGACCGGGTCTTATCCCAAAAGGAGACACTGAGCCTGCAATCTTACCATCCAGCGTCCGCACTACAATACTGGCACCGCGAGGTAGAATTCCCGCAGAGATCACCACTCTCACCGCTTCATCGTGAGCAGGAGTGCGAGGTAACGCCAAGGTAATCTCTTGTACTACATCAGCGGCGTGGGAATAGGGAATACCTACAGTAAGAAACAGACATAGACTGGCGCAAACTAGGAAAGTCAAGCACTTCAGCATCATTTGCATGGCAGTAGTCTCCTAGAAGATTTTGATCGTCACCGACTCAAGTGCCGCCTCTAAAGAATTGATTGTAATCCCTTTAGTATCAGGCACAACAGCAATTTCTAAAGGCTCACACATATCTATACCTAGTTTATTGTTCTTAGCCAAAGCCTTCAAGGCTTTGGTTAGTGGTATGGTGAAGGTTATAGGACCACTGTGGTGAGGGTTCCCGAAGAACTGGAACGCCCCGGCAAAGTGAGGGCTATCGAAGCCGATATTGCGTGCTCCTTTCGGGGGATTGACTAGGACATTAAAGCTCACACCACGCACATTGGCTGGAGGCTGAATTGTAATTTCAGCGGCAACATGGGATGTAGCTGCCTCAGCGACAGCGGCTCGAAAGTCCGCATAAGGAAGATTGACATTACGAGTAGCTAACCGCGTGAAGTTCAACGCAGAAGCAGCAGCAACTGCACTACGAAAGACTTTTACACTGCGACTGACCTTACCCTTGCTTTTACTTTCTGGAATTATTGACTCACCAGAGCCTGGCGTATAGCCATAATCGAAGTCGCCAATGACCTCATAATCTTGTGCCTTACCGTTCCAGAAGTGGATTGCCATTGTCATCAATGAAAAACAGGAAAGGTTCTTCCCGCCATTCGTCTAGGTCTAGAGCCTATCGGGCAGAGTTGGCAAACGGCGGGTTGAAACTTTCTTGTTTACGAGTCCAGACATCCCATAGCCGATCCATATTGCTATGATGCATGAAGAAAATTGGATCTACGTAGGTGACAGAAATATCGGCCATGAAACCAGCAGTGTTATCCTCGAAAATACCACCAACAATGTTGTGGACAAGGTTATGGGGTTGAGCCTCAATAATTCCCTGGCTAACCAGTGCATGCGCTATGATGATCCGCTGATACCACTACCGAATCCTACGAGATAGGCGTTGTTGAGTCCGACGTAAAATACTTATCAGAAAGGGCTTCCAGGATCGTATCCTCTGACACTGCCGTCTGCGTTTCCTCGTCGAAACCAGAATCGTCCCCGAGTTAACCCACGAGCTTTGCCAGGAGGAGGGAATATCCTTTCTACATATGCCCAAAAATCATCAAAAGAATTGCATATCACGGTACAAACCCAGTTGATCTGATTGCTCTTTAGATAGAGAATCCCAAAACTGATTCATGGGATTTTTAAAGTCCCTCATAAAAACATCGTAGCTTTGAATAAAGGCATCGTTAGAGGGATCTAGTACTCCATCAAAAAAGACATCTGGAACATAGGGTTCCTCGGTCCAATCCCAATAGGGAAAAGCAAAATTAGAGTTGCCACTGAGTTTGCGGCAGGTTTTTTCAAACCAACCCATATAGCCTCGATGCCAGGGCAAGAACCACCAGTTACCGTGGGGGCAATCAAGGGTGTGAACCAAGGCGTTGCGATACCAGTTGTGAGGATCACAAGGCGGCAGATTCAACATTGCTGTGATTGCTATTTTATAGCTCTCCAGCATCTCCAATCCTTCCGAAGATGATACGTTGTGGCGGGTATAGGTAGGCGTCGTTTGGGCAGAAGCAAATTTTGTAGGCAATGCCGATGCCAAGACGAGACCGCCTGTACCAACGAGGAAACCTCTGCGGGAAAATTTTGTGAAGTCCTTGTTATCTGTCATTACTGAACTGAGATAGTGATGAAAAACGACAAGACGTCATATGACGTATTGTCATAAGCATACTAAAGGTAAAAAATTCTAGAACAGCACTCAAAAACTTATTAATTTATTATCAAAAACTTATTAACTTATTACCAAAAATTTATTAATTTTGTTATTGATTTAGTATTGCTGCCACTGATAGGTTTTCTGTTAAAAATTTAGGTAACAAAAGTTAAAAAACGCTCGTCCATACCGTCTCAACATGTAGAGAAACAACAAAATACGCAAGCTCAAACAACATCATTGTCCTAAACTATTGTGCATTTAAACTATATATTGGTGAAATAAAATAAAAACCATAGATCCTGCTCTCTTGTTGCTTGTTGCCTGTTGCCTGTTGCCTTCCTAAAAACTATTTAAAATGCCTTTTAGCTTACAATGAACTTGATTTTTAAGGCGTTAACTCATCCCCCGGAAGGCAACACGGGGGATGCAAGTGTTAGCAAGTTGTTAGTTGTTGGTTGTTTGTCAAAAAACAAAAAACCAATAACAAATAACCAAGCGGCGGGCGGCTATCCCTCCCATCCCTAAAGGAATGTCTTCCCGCCGCTTTCTGTGATGACTCTTTCCCATCGCTTAAAGCCACTCTTGAGCTGCTTGAGTCTCAGCTTGCACTAATTGTTCTCGCAACTGTTTCCAGTCAATTTGGTTAGCTGGGGTATCTTGCAGTAGCTGGCTGTTTTGGAGATACAAGACTCTGGTACAGAATAGTTGAGCTATATCTAGCTGATGATTCACCATTACGATGGTCATCTTATCTTTAAGAGCCAGCTCAGTTAAGAGGCAAACCAGGTGAGAGGCAATACCAGCATCAAGAGCAGAAGTTGGTTCATCCAATAGTAAAATTTTAGGCTGGGCAACTAAAGCTCGTGCGATCGCTACTAATTGTCGTTGTCCTAAAGACAGTTGCAACTCAGTTCGCTCTAACCACTCTGCTGGGATGTGGAGCTGCTCTCGATAGGTTTTAATTCGTTCGGTAATTGTTGGCTTTGGTAGATGCTGCAACAATAATGGGTAAGCCAGTGCTTCTCGAACAGTCATTCCCAATAACTTTGGTTCTTGGGAGACCAGCATAACCTGTCGCCGTAATTCTAGGACGGGAATCGCTCTAATATCCTGATTTTCTAGATAAACTTCTCCCTTGGTTGGCTCACTCAGTCGATTCAACAACCGCAATAGAGAAGTTTTCCCTGCACCAGAAGGACCAATCAAACAAATGCGATCGCCTGGGAACACCTCGAAGGAAATATCGGTTAGTATTGGCGCACCTGTAATTTTACCTCTGATGGAGGTTACCAGGCTCACTTGCTTAAGCTGTAGTTGGTTATTGTTCATTAGACCTCTCCGAAAATACTCAATACGCCTATGTAACTGGCTTTCAGTCTTATAATCGCCAATTTCAATTAGAGCCAATTTCTACGCTAAAATAGGTACTTGAGCCAATTACTATTAATAATTTCTCATTTTATTATCTATTTTTATTATTTTTATTCATCAATAATAGACATTCAATTAATTATGTTGGTAGTATTAATACACCAATCCTTAATCTCACTAACCCGCAAATTATGCCAATTATCTGTTCATACTTTCTGGTATTTAATCGAAATCTCTCTTGAGCTACTCTAAATATCTTAACTAGACGAATTACATGTTCTACTATCACTCTTTCAACTGCTAGTTCTTGATTTTTCTTTTTTTGCTCTGCAGTTAATTCTCGCTTTTTCGGTTTTTTCTTAGGAGTTCTAATCGATGCTTCTCCCTCGTAAGCTTTATCTCCAGTAAACTTTTGATTTTCGTCAAAATTGTTTTGAGTTTCACGAAAATAATTTAACGTCACTTTTAGGACCAGGTTGACCTGCTATTACATCAACAATATCCTTGCCATTAGGCAAAACAATTAATTGATTTTTTCGAGTATGATTTTTCTTCTTGCCTGAATAGTATTTTTTTTGTTCTTCATAGGCTCCAGGTCTTTCTATTGGCTGCTCACAGCTATCCACTATTAATTGATATTCCTGTAGTATTTCTTTGATGATTTCACTGTCACTTGAGTTTTTTTTTACTTGTTCAAGTAAGCTAGCCGGTAATAACTCTGCCAAAATAGGACACCAATAATTGAAGGTATCATTGGCGGTTGTTTCGCTGACTCCAAATTGAATTCCCAGTAATTGGAATGTTGTCAAATGTCGCAGATATGTTAAAGTAAGGAGGACTTGTTCTTCGAGAGAAAGTAGGGTCTTTCGACCCCCTCCAGCCGCAATAATTCTGACTTTTTTAGCCTCAGATGATGCTAGCTTTTTATAATGTAGCTCTCTGGCTTTTTCTAGCAATTTTTCTAGCTGCTCATATTTCAGACCAAGTAAACGCTGTGCATCTTGCGGATGATTTTGAATATGCTCGAATAGAGAACTCATACAATCTTATAAAAAACACAATTAATATTATTAAAACACAAATTATTTATTTTTCGGAGAGGTCTATTGATTCAAGATACTTTCGTTGGGTTAAGGAACGTAGTGCGATCGCGCTATCTTGTAGGTTGGGTGAAGTGGCGCAAGTGTGGGGAGATGGGGAGATGGGGAGATAGGGAAACAAAGGAAAACTAATGATTTGAGAGGATACTTCGCTAGAAATTCCTTCCCTAATTTCGCTCACCCCTCCTCAAATATGTGATCACCTTTGTGCAGTCGATGTGCCATTTCGTAGGTTTGTTCCTGAGAACGCATGGTTGGTGCGTGAGCGGCTAAATACCTAGCAGCAGCAACTAATACGTGGACTCCCGCCTTAGTTTCCCGCAATAGTGTGTACTGACGAAAAGCAGCTTCGACGGCTTGGATTGTGTGGAAATTCCGGTCTTCGCGTAATAGTAACTTACCCAGCATTGCCAACAAGCGGTCAGGATTTCCACCACTATACAGATAGCGTCCCACTAATTTGCCTGCTTCATTCACTTGTTGCTGTCTATCCAACAGTTTAGGGAGTTCTTGGAGTAATTGTTCTGGCTCAAGAACTGTTTGATTAGGTTCTGGTAACCTTGCCGGTGGTACATTCAAAAAGCGGTTAAGATAGACAGTCATCGCTGCATCGAAGACCCCTCGCAATAGTTCCGTTGAGTCGATTCGCCGCAATCCCTGATGCACTGCATTGGCAAAAGTGAAACTATGATGGGCTGTATCCCAATCCCGGAAGTCGTTGTTAGTTTGGAAGTGGGCAAGGCGTAACGCTGCTGCATAGGCTACGGCACCAGCTAATTCTGCTTCAGTACATCCCAAACTTAATGCTGCCAAAAGTGAATCTGCGATCGCTTGGACATCTTCACCTAATAATACTGCTACTAACTGCTCACTACCCGACCAAGTACCCCGCTTCTCTCTACCTGCTTCAATTGCCTCTGGCAGAGCCTCGAAAGCACTTTCGAGAATTGCTACTAAATCAATCGGGTAGCGCCAAGCATTAGATTCCTCCATCCGGTCAGCAGTAGCATAACCTTTGACTAAACTGGTCAGTACTAGTGGGGCATCCTGCCAACCAGTAGCATCTAGAGCTTCCAGTGCCTTATTGGTAAAGTCGAGAGGATGGCCAATATCAATATAGCGGTGGTCAGTGGCAGCAGCAAATAGCATCTCGGCGATTTGAGAAGGATTAGCACCAGCTTGGACAGCGGATACTAAACATCGCTCTGCTCCTTCTGCATCCCGTACTTCGATGAATTGACGAAACCATCCCTTGAGAGTCTCTAACTCAGGGGTAGAATTGGGCAAAGGCTGAATGGTAAACCTTGGCGGTGCACCAGCACAATCACGAGCAACAGCAGATAGACCTTGGTATAGGGCTCGGGGTTGGTCAACAGCATCCAGATATGGCAACAAGTTCATCATACAGGTGTGGATGGTTAGACCTGCGCCCCAGCCATCTTGGCGATAACGTACCCCAAAATCAAGCCCGATGCGGAATGGCTCTGTCGGCTCAACTTTGCCATCCAGTAAGTTAATAACTGACTTGGCAATTACTAAAGAAATACTCTGTTCTAGTCCATCTTGGAGGCGCTGGCGTTGATAGACCAGTGGATCGACTCGGGGGTGTTAGATCCACCCAGACTTCGTCTTCTTGTAGCTGCACTGGGAACGAGCGCACATCGTCAGCCCAGCCATCAAATGTGCCACCGCTGTTGAGGTCGAACCGGGCGTGATGCCAGTGGCAGGTCAAAATACAGTCTTTGACAGTACCTCTATCTAAAGGAAAACCCATATGAGGGCAGCGGTTATCTATGGCATAGATCTGGTCACTTTGACTGAATAAAGCGATCGTTTGTCCTTGAGAGTGGACAACTAGATAGCCCGCAGCTTGAACTTCTGTCAGTTGAGCTACTTTAACGTAGTTCTTGGTATTGGTAGACATTGCAAACCTTCCTTTATAGCAAGCCTTATCCCTTACAAAAATCATACTCGTTATGACTATGAGTTTTGCAATTGAGCTGCTCAGCTTAACAATTTGCAAGGAAAGCTGTCTCATGTCTATATTTATGGATAGAGATACTGAATAATTTTGTTTTTGTTAAATTCACAAAAGTACAAAATCATTATTAATGTTTCCATATAAAAGCCAAAAAAATAAATTCAGCCACCTCACGGCAATGGAAAGAATTTATCTTTCTTTTCCTGCTAAAATTTTATTAGCCAAGAAACTACTTCAAGGAAAAATATTAGATTTTGGTTGTGGTTTAGGTAATGATGTTAAGTTATTGCATAGAAAAGGTTTTAATATTATTGGCTATGACCCTCACTATTCACCACAATACCCTAGTGAAAAGTTCGATACTATAATTTGCTTTTATGTTTTAAATGTTTTATTTTCTGAAGAACAAACTAATGTACTTATGGACGTAGCCCATTTACTGAAGCCAGGAGGAAAAGCATATTATGCAGTAAGAAGGGATATCAAAAGAGAAGGATTTCGAGAGCACTACATTCACAAAAAACCGACATATCAATGTATTGTTAAGCTTCCGTTCAAGTCAATTCATCTAGATGATTATTGTGAAATTTACGAATATATTCATTATAATTATCAAAGAAATTCAGTTAATAAGTGTATATTTTGCAATCCTCACAAAAAAATAACCTTACTAACTGAGTCTGCGACAGCTTATGCAATGTTTGACGGTTATCCCCTGAGTCGAGGTCATGTGCTGGTTGTACCCAAACGTCATGTTGCTAATTATTTTGAACTGCCATTTAAGGAACAATCTGCCTGCTGGTTTATGGCTAACAAAGTGCAAAAAATTTTAAGCCAAGAATTTCAACCTGATGGATTTAATGTAGGGATCAATATCAATAGAGATGCAGGTCAAAAGATGATGCACACTAATATTCATATCATCCCTCGTTACCAAGGTGATGCTATCGGTGCTAAAGGTGGAATGAGAAATGTGATTCCTCGAAAGATAATTGATAATTGATAATTGATAATTGATAATTGATAATTGATAGGAAAATGATGGGGAAAACTTCTCAAACAGATGTACAACTGCATGTGGATATTCAAGGCACAGGATTTCCTATTCTTTGCCTTCATGGCCATCCGGGATTAAGTAGTAGTATGTCTGTATTTACCCAGCACTTAGCTCAACAATTCCGAACTATTGCTCCGGATTTAAGGGGATACGGGAAAAGTCGGTTTGAGGGAGATTTTCCCATGAGTGATCATCTAATTGACTTAGAAGCTCTCCTCGATCGCTTCGAGATTAACCGCTGTCTATTGCTAGGCTGGTCATTAGGTGGAATTCTGGCGATGGAGTTAGCCTTGAAGTTACCGGAGCGAGTCTCAGGTTTAATTTTAATTGCTACAGCAGCTCGCCCTAGAAGCAACCATCCTCCCATCAGTTGGCAAGATAACCTCTATACTGGAATTGCTTCGATTTTCAATTATCTACAGCCAGGGTTGCAGTGGAATATTGAGACATTTGGTAAGCGATCGCTTTTTCGCTACTTGATTCAACAACATACCCCTACTACCTACCAGTATCTGGCATCGGAAGCGATGTCGGCTTATCTGCAAACTTCTGGTGCTGCTACTAGGTCACTCAACAAAGCTCTCAAAGCTGGGTATAATCGCCTGGGAGACTTAGAGCAAATTCAATGTCCCAGTTTAGTCTTAGCAGGAGCAGTTGACCGACACATCACACCTGAATCGAGTCAAGAAACAGCTCAACATCTTCAGGATAGCCAGTGGCATTGCTACCCGAATACAGCTCACTTGTTCCCTTGGGAGATCCCCCATCAGGTACTCAGGGATATTGATAACTGGATTTACCTTAATCCTCAGGCGGTGAAGAATTAAGAATTAAGTTAACTCATCCCCAAAAGAATGTACCTATCGTAGTGGCATTGATAATGTTTCGTAGAGTCGTTCAATCTAAAGGAAAATTATTGGGATTAATAATCCTTGGAGGTATCGCAATTGTTATTGCCGAATCAATCTTGAGAGATGTACCCTACCGCTTAGGGTATATAAAATTATTAGCAGATTACAGTCAGCTTCAGCATTTTCTTGAAACCCAACAGTGGAAAGCAGCGGATCTAGAAACGATGCGAATTATGCTGCAAGTTGCTCATCGTCATAAACAAGGTTTTCTGTCGGGACGGGATTTAAGACGCTTTCCTTGTGCTGATTTAAAAATGATCAATAATCTCTGGGTTCAACACAGCGATAATCGTTTTGGCTTCAGTGTACAGAGAGAAATTTTTGAAAGTCTTCGTACTGAACCCGAAAAGCCAAATTCAGTGACAGAAGATAATCCTGAAAGTCAGAAACCCAATACACAGGTAACAAACTCGCAAATAACCATACCATCAGAGGTTAAACAAATAAATGAGTTTTATCAACGTGTGGGTTGGAATAACAAGACGATGATCTGTGCAGTATCTGGAATAGGAATTGCACTTTATCCTTTTCCAGAAAACTGCAAAGGTTCTCTATCAATCAATAAGAGTACTCCGGTAGGACACCTACCCTCTTGGGGTGTAGGAATGCCAGAACCATACAGGAACGTCATTAATTACTCTACTTCTCATCTGGTAAAGCGGCAAAAAAGTTGTAACCTATAGTTCAAACTTTAGAGTAAAGATATTGCCTGATTGCTTAGATGGAGAAGAATCCTAATCCTCAGCCTCCAACTTCCCCTGTCCTACTCGGGATTTACGGTCAATTTTTGCGATCGCCTAACCTGACGACTACCCGTGAATCACTACCAGTGAGGCAGATTAAAAACCAGGTGCTGCGGCTGTATAGTCTGCATCTGTTGGTCATGATTGCGATCGCTATTGTCATCGGGCAAGTGATTAACCCGCAGGATAACTTTTTGCTGGAGTTCTTTGCTGAGGCTTCTGCTTGGTTCTGGTTCACTATAGCAGTTATCGCTGCCCCGTTGATTGAGGAAAGTATTTTTCGGCTACCGCTAAGGGGATCGGTATTTAATTTGACCCTATCCATGTCTCTAGTGCTATTGCTGGGGATAATTGGGTTCAGTCCCTTCAATCGAGCCTTGGTGATTGGCATTGGGGCGATGCTGGCAGGCTTAAACCTCTACCTCTGGTTTGCCCAGCCTAAACTTCCAGGACGCCTCCAAGCAGTCTATGCTCGATATCCCCACCTTATTTTCTATGGATTAACCCTCTTGTTTGGTGCTATTCATATTACCAACTATGACCCGCAGATGTTGCCTTTGCTGCCCCTGTTGGTATTACCCCAGGTGGTGGTAGGGTTATGGTTAGGGTTTATTCGCGTACGCTATGGTTTTGGTTGGGCAATTCTAGCCCATGGATTTCACAATGGATTACTCTTGCTACCGATTCTCCTCATTACTGGGTTAGGTTCGTCTCAGCTACAAGCCCAGGGTTTGGACAATATCGATCCCGAAACTCTACCTTTTTCCGATTCCCTGTTAATTTTGGGGATAGGATTCTCTTTTCTGGGTGGGCTAATCTTCTGTGGAATACATGCTTGGGGGATTGTGCGGGAGTGGCAAAGAAATAGAGCTTGCTGAAAATGTGTAGAGGGGATGTGTCAGAATTGAGGAGGGTTGTGAGGAAGCGATCGCACTATCTCAAGCTACGCCATAATCAGTGTACTGCCGCTTGTAGGGAGGCTGCAAACCTAAGACAATATCCTCTCGTAGAACGCCCATTTCAACTAAATCTTCAGCAGGATTGAGATCCGTCAGATTTTGCTGAAGCCAAATTTTTCCGTCTTTGATATCAACATGAACTATACAACGGTAAATCCGGTTGAACTGTTGCCAACCCACATTCATCCACTGGTAATGATCCCGCTCAGCATCAAAAATGAGTTGTACTTCCACCTCATTATTAGAAAGATCATCTTTGGCATAATAATTCAGTAATGTCTTAACATACTCCCGATATTGAGTTACTTTATCCATTGAACAATCACCTCATTGGCTGGATCATAGACAATTATCAAGACTTCATAGCGTTGAATCGCAGTTTGAGTAAACTGGTATTGGAAAAATGTTTTGTAAGCATCAATTGGAACTGCTAAATATAAACTTCGCTCTGGTTCAACAGACTCTAAAGCAAGACGATAGCTGAGAAACTGCCCCAATGCAGAGTAAAAATCCGTAATGGCAGAGGGATTCAAAAAGCTTTTGATCTCAACCGCTATTTTCTCTCCTGTTCGTTGTGCTGCAATCAATCGCTCTGCACCTAGATCAGCTCGAAAGTTGACGTTACCAAACTTAAACTTCAGTGGATCATCAGTAATCACCCATTGATCCTTTTGAAGTGCTTGCTTTACAGCTTCGTGGAAAACATCCTTGGCAGACACAAATCAAATCTTAACCCTGTATTCTGATGATACTGACTTCTAAGCCAAGTCTCTACACTATCTTATATTTCTCAATCTTTAGAGGAGATATGTCAAAATTGAGGAGTTTTGTTTTGCATACCATTATAATAAATCTCCCCTGCCAAGGATTTAGGAGGAGTTTAGCGGTTTTGGTGCAGATAGAGGGAAAATTAAGTAAGTTAGTCCTAAGGAAAAAGCAATGGTTGCAAGCTCGAATGTCAAACAATTAATCAAAATCTTGATTGGTGCGGCTTGGATAGACGGCAAAGTGCAAACAGAGGAACGAGAATATCTCCATCGAGTGGCAAAGCAAGCAGAAGTTGCTGATGATCCTGAGATTCAGCCATTGTTGAACGAGCTGAGGGCGGTATCAGCTGAAGAGTGCTATCGGTGGGTAGAGGAGTATCTGGGGGATTGCCCCAGTCAGGAAGATTATCAACAGATGATTGAAGCGCTAAGTGCCTTAATTTATAGTGATGGCGACGTTGATACAGAAGAAGCAAAACTCCTAACTCGCTTGCAACTTCTAGATCCAGCTAATGAGTCACCAAAATCAGCTTCCAACAAAGTCCTCAAAACTGTACAAAACATCTACCGTCGATGGATTGACAAGCAAGCCTAAGCTGGAACTATAGTGCGAACCTCGGACTTTACCCTAGAATACCGAAACTTGGACTTGCGTCCGAGTTTTAGTCTCAGGGAAATGCCAAAAATATCCGGATGTCTTTCTCTTCAGCTTGTAGTATTCTTATACCCTCTATCAAATTAACCTTGGGTTTTCACTACTTGTTGCCTCTAAAAATTGTATAAATAATGGATGCTGACACCCAAAAGAGCTTACCTCGCTGACAGATAAATTCAGATATAACCTTCTGATAGGTACTCCAAAATGATGGAATCAAAAACGACAGAATCAAAACCACGCCCACTCAAACATACAGCGCAGCTATTGTTAGGAGGCGCTGGTGCTGGAGTGATAACCTTTGCTCTGTTTGGTGGCATATGGCAGGTTACTCATTTTTGGTGGGTGATGGCAGCAACCATCATCTCTTGCAGTCTGTTAGCTGTATGTTTCCGCCAAAACTTTGAGAGTATGCTGGATGCTTTAGCAGACAATATTCCCTGGATCTGAAATTTTAATCCCTTGAGCACCATCGAAAAAGCGACATTGTAGAGACGTGCCATGGCGCGTCTCTACAGGTTTTTTGCTGTTTGTTCAAAACACGAGTTTGAAAGGAGGACATCTCCCTTTTGGAAACGAAGAATGCTGTTGAGCGGCAACAAATTCACCAACATCAACGTCTTGCCCAACAACCTAATACCTAAGCCCTTGAGATTGTCAATCGTCACAATCAAGGGCTTTAGCGTTTTAATTTGCAAAAAAAGGAATTTTAGAAGTTTTAGGAACACTTTCCTTAGCCTCATGTCTATTTATTTAACAAAGCGATTTTTTGGAGAATATAATCAATGTCTAACTTCCAGCCTTGGCAATCACGAACCGCTGCCTTTTTAGCTTTTGGACTATCTGTTAGTGCAATGGCTCCTTTAGTAGCTTCCGCTCCCAGTTTTGCCCAAGCGTCTCAATTTAGCGATGTCTCATCTAGCTATTGGGCAAGTAATTTTATTCAAGAACTCTCGGATCGGGATATCATTGCTGGATTTCCAGATGGTTCTTTCAAACCAAATGCACCGGTGACACGAGCACAGTATGCAGCAATGTTGCGCAAAGCTAACCAATATTTCAACAAGTCAGCTCAGCGAAACGGCATCAATTTTGTCGATGTCGCCTCCAACTACTGGGCAGCTTCTGCGATTCAGGAAGCTTACACTACCGAATTTTTGAGCGGTTATCCTGGTCGTGTTTTTCGACCGCAGCAAAATATCCCCCGTGAGCAGGTCTTAGTTTCTCTAGCAAGTGGGCTTAATTATTCCCCTGTTAGTTCAATACCCAGTACCCTGAATTACTACAATGATTCCTCAAGTATTTCTAACTACGCCACCACTGGTATTGCTGCTGCTACAGAAAAGAATATAGTGGTGAACTACCCTAACCTCAGCTTCTTGCGTCCAACTCAGAATGCTACTCGGGCAGAGGTAGCTGCTTTCATCTACCAGGCATTGGTTAGCCAAGGCAAAGCACCGACTGTTGCCTCCCAATACATCGTTGATACAACACCAATAGCCACTGAGTTTACCATTCCTTCTGGTACTTCCCTTCCCGTAAGGTACGAAAAAGAAAAAATTCTCCTGACTGAAGATGAAACAGTGCCTCTGACTCTGACAGTGGATGCCAATATCACTACTCCTGGTGGTCAGTTATTAATACCAGCTGGAAGTCAAGTTGAAGGTGAGTTGCGTCCCGTTACTGGCGGTACTCAGTTTGTCGCACAGACTTTGAGAATCGGTGGTAAACGTATACCAATCAGTGCTACTTCTCAGGTAATCGACACCACTGAAACCATTACTAAAGGTATTAATGTTGGGAATCTGGTGAAGAATGCAGCACTTGGTACAGCAGCAGCAGCAGCCATTGCCGCTGTTACAGGGGATCGAGCAATCGCCACAGAGGAACTGTTGATTGGTGGAGGTGCTGGTGTGGTGGTAACATTGCTCCAACGTTTCCTCGGTCGGGATCGTGTTGATCTGCTAGTAATTGAACCGGAGACAGACTTAGATCTAACCTTAAACTCTGACTTGGAGATTAGCACTAAGTAGTTTAGGTGATTTCCAAGAAAAAATGTACCTATCGTAGGGTGTGTTAGCGAAGCGTAACGCACCGCATCGCGGGTACAATCATTATCAAAAATCGCCTTAAATGCGTCTTAGCTTAGTTATAGTTAAATATTTGCTCATGGCTAATTGTTCATCTCTACAGTTGTGCTAATCTACCGGGAAATATCACTACCATTAATTGAATTCTTGCTCCTAGTCAGGGAATAGGGAATAGTAAGAGGGACAATGAAACTCTTTCTTCTCTTGTTAGGAGCTCCCAATTCTCAATTCTCAATTCTCAATACACATCTTATGAGCCGTTGGTAACCAGACAATAAAGGTTGTGCCTCTTCCCTGAATATTTTGCTCATAGTCATTTATAGAGTCTGTAGTTTGTTTACCCCAGAACTCTTGTGCTGGGCTAAAAACTTCGATTTGACCCTGCATTTGTTCCACTAACTCTTTAGCGATCGCTAAGCCTAAACCAGTACCAGGAATCGCACTTGAAGCTTGTACACCCCGATAATGCCGTTCAAAGAGATGTTCTAAGTCTTGGGGGCTAATTCCAGGGCCATTATCACTAATAGTGATCGCGATCGCTTCATCGATTGAGAGGGGGTGAGTGGGGAAATGGAGAATGGGATAATGTTCTGGGTATATACCTTGCTTGCTTTCGATACCTACTCGAATGTCAATCTTGCCTCCTGGTGGTGTGTACTTTAGTGCATTGTCAATGAGATTATTCAATACCTCCCTTAAAGCCTTGACATTGCCTTGTACTAATGGCAAGTCCCTCACAATATCAGCTTGCAAATCCAGCTGGCGTTCTTGAGCAATGGCTCTAGCAGATATTAGGAGCGGTTCTAAGACTGTTGCTACAGCAAATGATTCTAGAGTTAGATCCATACCAGGAAGTAAAGAGTTGTTCCCTGGGAGTGGAGAGACATCAGTAACGGTTGCAGCTGGAAGTGCCAGTGGTGCTAGTGCGATGTCTTCCTGACTCATATCAATGCAGGCGTTGAACTGTTGCAGCAACTCTTGGAGGCGATCGCTCTCCTGCACTATACTCGAAGCAACTTTGTAGTTTTTATCTTCAGGTAACAGTCGCTTCAGCAATAGCTTGCCAAAGGTTCGTATAGCAGTGAGGGGATTGCGAAATTGATGTAGGAGATTATGGAGCAGATCCCGCTGTTGAGCTTGCAGACTTCGCTGCTGAGTCAATCGCTGCTCCGACCAAGCTCGACGCTGATCTATGATGTAAGCGATCGCTAAAGTCT
This sequence comes from Caldora sp., assembly GCA_965222765.1. Classification (GTDB taxonomy): domain Bacteria; phylum Cyanobacteriota; class Cyanobacteriia; order Cyanobacteriales; family Coleofasciculaceae; genus Caldora. Next base: position 5,374 of record CBDCVG010000008.1, on the reverse strand, counting down.
GAGCAATTCTCTCAATTGTTCCTTGTTCTTCTTTATTCCAGGCTCTATCTTCTCTACCAGTCACTAACAATCCCATCACCACGCCTTCATGCATTAGAGGCAAAACAATTTGGCGCTGCCTACTCAGAGAACTTTCTTCCCACTCTGGTGAGGTTGAACCCACTTGTTGAGCATAGTTAGTTGCTTGGGGGAGTAACCTCGGTGAGGCTTGGGAAAATCTGGACATTGTGTTAATCGGGACTCATCTGCTCGGGTAACACTAAGTCAGTATTATTCTCATTTTCGACAGTAGTTGTTTCTGGATAAACCACTACAGGAATTAGCTTGGTTTGAGCTCCTTCTACCAGTTCTCCTGTTAAATACACCGCACTCAAAGCTGCTCCCAACCCTTGAGTTAATACTGCTACTTGCGATTGACACAGAGTGACAAATTCTGAACTGGCTTGAATGTACATGAGGTGTAGGATGAGTTTTGGTAACCGGACTGATCAAGAAGGAATCACTACTTCCTATCTCTAATGTAGAACCAGTACTTGCAGTATGCTTATCAACGCTGACTCTAGAAGTTCAGCGTTTGTGCGAAGCGATCCTAACACACCGCTCCTAGAGTATTTAAAGCTGAAGGGATTAGGAATTTTGGAGATTTACCACAGGATAATGCAATAATGCAATTATTTTTGTGTTAAAATATTCTAATAAGAATATACTTTTGTATCAATAGTCTACCTAGAGTTGCGATGAAGACATTATCCTCAGCCTTATCTTTGAGGTAATAGGAGAGTTTACATCCATCAATAAAAAGGTATGACAACCATTTGATATTTTTAACTGAAGCGGATATAATTGCCACGGCTTTTGTAACCATCATTACAACTGCCAGCAACAATAGGAGGTAAATGAGGTTGGCAAGAAGACGCAAGCGCAAAAGTCGCCGTCGCCAAGAAGGGCGTAAGATTCTGGAGCATGTGCCTCAGTATAATCTAGAAAGCGGCGAAGATAAACCAGTTACAGCAGCAAGAAAATATATCCAATCATTAGGGATTGTTCCACCCGCTCTGCTGTTAGTCAAGCGAAATGAACATACTACAGACCGTTATTTTTGGGCAGAGAAAGGATTATTTGGTGCTCAATATGTAGAAGAAAATCATTTTCTCTTTCCCAGTCTGCGGGTAATTGATTCACCTGTGGAACGATCTACGGTGGCAGTTCCTAGTCGCTGATATATTTCTGGTAAAACTTGGTGATAAGCGTTTTTACTTAACCCTACTCAAATCTTTGCTATTGAGTAGGGTTAACCTTTGATATTTTGATAGCCCTAGTACCGCTGCGCAGAATTAAGAATTAAGAATTAAGAATGCTTATAGAGTAAGGATTCTATCGATCTCAAGCTGGTTAGTTACTTCTGCCGTGCTGCACTAGTGCAAGAAGGCAGAAGACACCCACCCCTAACCCCTCTAAGGAGGGGACCTGTAAACCCATCTAACTATTCCGCTTGAGTAAAATCCCTCTAAGTCCTGCGGCTTTAGCACCCTCATAATCTTCTTTTAAGCTGTCACCAATGTGCCACGCATTCTCTGGATTACAGTGATGTTTAGCTAAAGCAATGGCAAAAATTTGGGGATCAGGCTTAGCAAAACTAGTTTCTGTAGAAATCGTGACGGAGAGGAAAAATTCTTCTAGTTTTAGTTCTTTTAAAACTAAGTAAATACGGGAATCAAAATTAGACACGATACCCAGCTGAATTCCAGTTCTGCGCCACTGTTCCAAAGCTGGGAGAATATCGGGATAAACAAACCAGGGTTCAGCAGTAGCAAAGTAGTTGTAGAGATGATCAAAAAAGTCAGTGAAGTCGGCAAACTCGCTGAGAACACCAACTTGTTGGAAAGTGCGCAAAGCAATCACTCGCCACCATTCAAATTCACATAGGGGAATCTCGTCAGGATCAATGCCTGGGAAAGCTGGGGGATCTACTGAGGCAAAGGCATTGTAGAAGGCTTCGTTCAACTTTTTAGCTGGAACTTTCACCCCAAACCTTTGAGCAAAAGCACTATAAACTTCTCCGACACTCCCCCGGATATTAAACAGAGTACCTACGGCATCAAGCAAAATGACTTTTGGTTGTTGCTTAGTCATTGGTTATTGGTTATTCCCTATCTAAGTTGTGCCCAAATTAAAGGCTACATCCTTTGAGCCAACTAAAGATAGCCAACTTAGCTAATTCCTTCAACCAATTGATATCGCTGGTGAAAATTGATTAACGTTTGTACGGATACTAAAAACCAAAGGTGATCACACTTAGCCAATTCCTTCAACCAATTGATATCGCTGGTGAAAATTGATTAACGTTTGTACGGATACTAAAAACCAAAGGTTTCTGTTCCATATCGCAAAAATACACAGCTAAAGTGTATTTCTCGTTAGGATACGGATTCAATAATTCCACACTCAGGCTACCCATATCAGAAGATTGCACAACTGTTGACTCCTCACCTCCCTGAAGCTGCAAGCTACCTCGACAAGGCAACTTACCACAAATCTCGAGCTTGGGGAGTTTGTCATTAGCAAGATATTCTATCTCAAGCATCAGCCAACCAGCAGTAGTCAACCATTGCCGTTCTACCCTCGACTGCTGTGGGGAAATCTCTACAGTCAGAGCATCAATAATCTGCTTAGCAGCTGACAAAGATAAAACCATCTTCTCATCAGATGTTGCAGCGTTGTAATTTTTAGGAAATTGAGCTTCAGCTGGGGAACTCACTTGACTAGAACGAGGATAACCCAATAGTACTTTTTCTGCTAACTGGTTCAGCCTGTCGGATTGATTGGGAAATAAACCCTCCACAGCATAAACTAATTTAGTTCCTATCAATCGAGAAGATTGAGCCGCCTCCTGACAATAATCTAGCAATTGAGCGAGAACCTGATCTGGAATTGAAACAGGTAGAAGGAGTTTTTGTAGATGGGTTAGCCAGGGAAAATTATTCCTAGGCAATTCCTCAAAAATTGCTCCTAGCTTCTCTAGTTCATACTTTGTCGCCTCAGAAATTCCTAGGTTATTGCCAAAAAGAGCCCTTTCTACTTTGGCATCCTTTAAATTTGTTTGTTTAAGAATAGCTCCTCTTAAATCTGCTCCTGTTAAGTCTGCCTTGCTCAAGTCAACACCGCTGAGATCAACCTCCCTCAAGTTAGCTCCGACTAAATCATCTACCAGAGCTAGTTCAGCCTTAGTTGCTAGTTCGGAAAAGTCATCCGTAGGTGCATTTAAAACCTGCTCAATTATGGATGCAAGCTCTTGATAAGATTCTGTATCACTCATATAGCTACTTGGTTTAACGTAAATACGGGTTTCTACTGCATCACCAGGAAGGAGACAATCCTCAATAATAGCTCCTCTTTTTTTTAAGTAAAATTTCGTCTTTTCCAAAAGCCCGATATTTCCGCCCAATCTAGCACCTTTCACCTGAGTAGCACTTAAGTCAGCTCTACTTAAATCTGCACCTCTCAAGTCAGCTTTACTCAAATCGGCTCCCGTGAGGTTAGCTTCACTGAGATCCGCATCTTGGAGATTAGTTCCTCGTAAACAGGCATGGTTCAGATTCACTCCTTTCAGATTGACACCTCGAAGATTGGCTCCTGCTAAATCTTCCTCAAGATCTATATTGGCAATTTCTGCTAGTTCTGTTAGCTGTTCAGTTTTTGCCTCTACAATCTGCTCAATAAAGTCAAGAGGGTTTGGGTGAGGTGTATGATTATTCATGGTCCAACAGAAGTAGAACTTCTGCTTTAAGTGTACTCACAATTGCTTTCAACACTTCTTTCAACTTTTCGGTCACTCAATCCGGAAAACCCTACCTTATGGAGCAGAGGAGCTGAGGGAGAATGGGAGCAAGGAGAAAAATGATTGGTAGTCATTCTTTTTTCGATTCCCAATTCCCAAACAACCAACAACAATTAATCATTAGTAATAATACAACTCTACTCGACTCAGATAAGGTTTTAATTTAGTGTTAAGTAGCCACAAAGCCATTTTTCTTTCTAAGATTGCCATTTTATTGCGGCTGATGTCTTGGGGCCAGAGTCCTTCTGCTTGAGTCAGATAAACGTCTTGCTTAGAAACTTCAAAAGTTGCTTGGACACGACAAGGCTTAGCTGTAACTTTCATAGTTGCCAATAAAGCATTCTTGAGTAAACCTTTCAAAACTGGCTCCCCTGTTTCTACCTCAAAAACCCAAGCTGGATTTTCCTCTGATCCCTTTGTTGTTACTTGATAAGTTGTGAACTGGATCTTATCTGTTTTTCCAGTTGTTTTCTTGGCAGAGAGGTTAGCTTTTACTGCCGGTTCTCCTTTAGCCAAAGAAGCTTCGATCGCATTTTGGTTTTCACTACCTTCTTGTTGTTGTCTTTCCTTTTCAACAGCGAGTTCAAAAGGATCATTAAGTCCACGATACTCGTAAGGAATATTTGCCCCCTCTAATCTCAGCCTTAGTTCTCCACCTCTCAAACCGAACTTAACACGACCACCTGGTAACTTTTCCCACTGTTCGTTGAAATTGATGGTTAAATATAGCTCAATTTGTTCTGTTTCCTTTGACTTTAGTCTCAACTTAGACCACCAGTTTTTTGGGGATTCGACAATCTTCCCCTTCAAATCCAGATAAAGACAGTCAGGACAATTATTTTCTGGGCTGGAGGGTAGTGTTGAAGATAAAGGATTTTGCATTACCAAAAAGGGAGTCGATAGCTACTGTAATGACTTTAATCAAGCTAACATGAACCTGTCATTTGAGCCTCTCGTAGAAAAGGTGATCGCTTAAGTTATATTAATTTTCATACTGAAGTTAGCACTCTATTTTGAGACATACAGATGAATATTCGCATTGGTAATGGTTACGATATCCATAAGTTAGGGACAGGACGCCGTTTGATTATTGGTGGTGTAGAAATTCCTCACGAATTAGGATTAGTAGGTCATAGTGATGCCGATGTCTTAACTCATGCAATTATGGATGCCATGCTAGGTGCTTTGAGTTTAGGAGATATTGGACATTACTTCCCCCCCACCGACCCCAAGTGGGCAGGAGCAGATAGTCTAGTATTATTAACTCAGGTACATCAGCTGGTGCGATCGCATGGTTTTGACCTGGGCAATATTGATTCAGTAGTAGTAGCAGAACGTCCCAAGCTCAAGCCTCATATTAAGACAATGCGCGATCGCTTGAGTACATTACTAGAATTAGAACCCAATCAAATCGGTATCAAAGCCACCACTAATGAAAAACTAGGTCCGGTAGGACGAGAAGAAGGAATCGCAGCCTATGCTGTAGCACTATTAGTGAATAGGTGTTAGGTGTTAGGGAAAAATTAGGATTGACAC
>CBDCVG010000007.1:0-21597 GCA_965222765.1 Caldora sp. | reverse complement strand
AATTGGGATTTGATTTAGTCTGGTACGGCATTATCTTAGGCGCAAATATGCAAACTTCTTTCCTCACACCACCTTTTGGGTTTGCTCTCTTCTATCTCCGTGGTGTTGCTCCTCCTGAAGTTACAACTGGTAATATCTATCGTGGTGCCATACCGTTTATTTTGCTCCAATTGCTAATTTTGGTGCTGATTATTGCTTTTCCCCAGATTGTCCATTTCTTACCCTCCATTAGTTCTTCTCTAAACTAGCGAGGAGTTTAAGCTGTTACCACTAATAGACGTGGTATGCAAGCCTCATTAGCCATTAGCCATTAGCCATTAGCTATTAGCTCTTCAGTGTTTCTTCAAAGTGCTTATACTAGAAACAGAATCTCTGCACAGCCTCCTGCTAAGTGGGACGTTTATGAGCGCTTTCTGCGGATTCCCTATTATGCAGTTTACGATCGCTACCACAATAACTTTCGGGTTTTTCGCTTGGAGGGAACACGCTACCAGGAATTGCAACTGCCGGAATCCGGGTTGTGGTTTGAGGAATTGGGACTGGGCTTGGGAACTTGGGATGGGCTGTATCAAGAAATTTCCGGTTTGTGGCTGCGTTGGTACGATTCTAAGGGGGAATGAATACCTACGCAGGCTGAACAGATCCAGCAGGGGCAACAACGGGCTGAGCAGGCTGAAGGGATTGCTGAACAGGAACGACAAAAAGCTGAACAGGAACGACAACGAGCTGAACAGGCTGAAGCTGAGGCGCAACAATCTAAACAGCAGTACGAGCAGTTGCTAGAACAATTACGAGCCAAAGGCATTGATCTGGAACATTGAGCTTTCCCGATGCCAAGTTATTAGTCAGAAAGTTCCTGGTACTAATGACCAATAACCAATGACTAATGACAAAATCTTAATTGCGTACTCCTTTACATTTTGTTACAAAGAAAGGAGAACTTTTGTGGATACGCAATGGTTATGTTTGGTGGCTTCGCCGGTACAACAAGAAATTCTGGCACTGACTGGGGAGAGCAAATGCTCAATACAGTTGCCAGCAAGACGATTCGCCACCTATTTACACGGAGCGAGTCAGTAGAAGTTTCAGTTCGTTGTTATCCCTCCAGCAAGTTGTTGCAGGGCAGCATCGACAGCTTTAAAATGACTGGTCGTGGCTTAGTAATTCGTCGGCAATTCCGAGCCGATGAGATGTCTTTTGAAACCGATGCCGTTTCCCTCGACTTTGGCTCGGTGCTCAAAGGTGAAATGAAACTCAAGCAACCCACCCAAGCAATTGCTCAAGTAATCCTTACCGAATCGGATATTAACCAAGCCTTTAAAGCAGAGCTAGTAAAGCAACACCTAGAAAATATTTCTCTACCCGCTTTGACTGAGCTATCTGATGGTAAACCAGTGTCCTTCACAGATGTAGAGTTAAAGCTGCAACCCAACAACCGGATACAGCTTTCTGCTAAAGCTGACTTACCAACTCACGGTTTGGTGCCGGTTAGTATGACATCTACTCTAGCAGTAGAGCGGCGGCGTCGCCTGCTCTTTAAAAACTCCCAGTTTGAACCTGATTCTGTACCTGAGTCTTTACAAGCAATTTCTCAAACCTTGACACAGATACTTGATGAGATTTTGAATAACATGGTTGATTTAGATCGTTTCGACTTGGATGGCGTCACCATGCGGATTAATCGCCTAGAAACCCAAGGCAACAAGTTGGTTTTCAGTGGTTACGCCCAAATCGAGCGTATCCCCAATAATCCCTAATCTAATGATAAAACTTTTGTGGGATAGGCATCTTGCCTGTCCTTGTCTACCTCACTCATCATAAATCTCCTCCAACTCCCTCTAACATCTATCCCAAAAAATCTCCTGTTGACAAATATTGAGTAACTGATCAACTCTCTTATCTGGAGAAAATTTTTTGGCAACATATTTACTCCCTTGCCTACCTCTTGACAATAGTTCTTCTGGATGATCTAGACAGTAATTTAAGTGATTTGCCAACATCTCCACGTCTTCACTCTCAAAAAACAGACTATGAGGACTAGCCACTTCTGGTAAAGCTCCCTTATTAGATACAATCGTGCAAGTTTGCACCTTAGCCGCTTCTAGTACTGTATAACCAACAGGTTCTTCCCAACGAGAAGGATATATCAGTGCGATCGCTTCTGTCATTCTGGCTAAGACTTCTGGATGATTCAGTTTTCCAGGAAAACTGATGTAAGTCGAAAGCTCTAGTTCCGATGCGAGAGCTTTTAGCCGTTCAAAATCTCTACCATCTCCAATGATTAAGACTCTAAAATCTTGACGCTGATTTAACAGCAATCTGCTGGCTCTTATGAACAGATCAACCCCTTTATCGAGATGTAATCGACCAGTAAAGATGAAAGTATAAGGATAGGACAAATCCCTTAGCTTTTTAGAAGCTAGATTATACGGTATTTCTATGGGGTTATATAAAGTGAATACTGGCCAAGGCAAAACACAGGATTTGCTTAAAAATTGGCTAGAGGCAGTATGGTAATCAGCTACTAGTGCAGTGGTAAGCCGTTTCAATAACCTCGTCCACCGAATAATCGGGTAAATTTTCCATTTTAAGGAATAATCTGCTTTAGGTATAGAATCAATAATTTCTGCTCTTATCTGTTGTAGAAAACTCATTTTTTTATACTCAAAATGAGTTGATCCATAAATTGGATAATGATATTTCAGAATGATGGTTTTAGCAAAGATTTTAGCTAGCAGAGCAAATAGTAACTGATTGGAGTTCATCTGAATAACATCTGACCAAATGATCAAGTTAATCCATTGCTTGAAGTTACTACTTTTAGTGGAGATAACTTTAACTTCAATCTTCCTTGATTGAAGCTCTTTTACAATTGTTTTAATGTAAGCTAAAACACCAGAAATATCATCTTGATACTGATTGTGTTGTATTAAAAGCTTCATATTCATCAAGGAATGGAATAATCCTGATTAAAGTATAGTGGTGACTGTACCTTTACCAGGGCAATTATTTTTTGTCAATCAATATATTTACTGAAAAAGCATTGTCTATAAGATACTAACTGTTTTTGAGTATACTTAGAGATACTTCACTACGCTGCCGCAGAGTTTACCCTCGAACGAAGTGAAGGGTTTAGCATGACTTTTCAAAATACTCTTAGGCTGGGGAGTGTCAATTTGAGCAGATGAGTCAATCGAGAAGTCAAAATATTAGCAGTGAAAACCATACTTGCTCTGAATCGCAAGAAGCATCTTTCCAGATGCGTAGTCTAGCTATCCAGGAAAAGCTAGCAGAACCAAATCTAGATAAACTTGATACTTGGTGGCGGCATAGAAAGATACAAGATCCACACAAATATTTACTTCCTGTCATCCTTGCCCAACTCAGTTTCGGGAAACGATACAACACTAAGCATATTTGGCAACTTCTTCTGAACCTGAACCAGGAAAAAAGTGATTTATATCACTTCCGTAGTGTTTTCGATGTCCGTATCTTCTTCATGTATCGGAAGCTGATGCCACAGGAACTGCTAGATGACTACTACAGTATGCTGGATATCCCTCGTGTCTGGGAATGGAGCGCTCCTGGTACTGAGAACCATATGTTTATGCAACGCCTTTCGGGGTTGGCTTTGATGGATGGCAGCGGTTACCCTAATGCTTGCCCATCTACTGCAGCTACTAATGAAGCTTGGCTAAGGGCAGAACTCAACAAATTCTTAACCATTGGACAGGGAGAATTTCATTCCTCCACCTACTATGGTTATTCTATCGGCGGCTTGCTGAATCTCTACGACTTTGCTTACACTCCTCAACTGCGGCAACTAGCCAAAGCTGCTTTGGACTGGTATGCCACTAATATCGCTCTACGTTTTAGTTGGGGAACTGTTGGTGGTGTAGAAAGTCGAGGCTATGATCGGGAAACTTGGACGAAAAGTAGATTGGCTGCTGTTGCCTGGATTTGGTGGGGTGGGGATGTTGCAATTGCTAAAAACGTACGCCCTAATCATTTACCGTTAGGACTACTTGCTAGTTTAAGTAACTACCGTCCCCCAGATAATTTAAAGGCACTGGCGCTCAAGGAAGTGTCTTTACCTTTTGTACTTCGAGCCAGCCATCCTGGTTATTACAGCTATCACCAAGGAAACCAATTTTGGGAGACATTCTATGTCAGAGAGGATTACAGCTTAGGTACTCTTCTAGTACCACAGCGCTCCTACCAAGTTGAGGGAACTATCAATGCTCAATATGCTACCTACAAGTTGGTAGTACGCGATTCCCAAGGACTGAACAACACAGTAGTGAGTCTGGGAGGAACCTTTCATCATGCTACGGCAAAAGGGTGCAGTCCCGGTGACCAATATTTACAGGAACGAGGAACGGTTATTTATCAACTGAGGCTTAATGAGCAGGATTTAGCTGCGGGAGTACCAGCTTGTTCTCATCTGGTTTTGCCAGCAAGTTGTGGTCAACCTATATGTTATAGGAATTGGTATATCTGGCAGATTGAGGCAATTTGGCTATGTGCCTATCCTTGGGGTGAAACGATTAGCTTACAAGCATTTGTCTTAAAAAAAGGCAGAGAATTTCAAGCTTTGGCTGCTATTGGTTCCCAGACAGCTTGGATTACTGATATTGCTACAGTAGCTGATTATCCAGATTTGGGGGATATTCAGAATGCTCTTGATCAGACTCAGGTAGACGATGAATTCTGGGAACAAAAAGGTCAACTAGCTTATACAAGTCTCAGCAACGATCGCCTAGTAATGACTTATAATCCCAACGGAGGTATAGGTTATGCCAGCGTTAATGGGAAAGAAAGGATTCTCCAAGATTGGCCTGTACTAGATAGCCCTTATGTTAAGCAAGAATTAAACAGTGGTATTTTATCTGTTTGTGTTCCCCCTTGGGGAAGTTGGCATCTGCGAGCTACTTTAGGGGAACCGCAGTGGGAAGATTGGTAATATACGCGATCGCATTTCGATTCCTGGTAGGAGTTCATTGTAAATGCTGTAAATTCCTATGAGTTTAGTGAAATAATCTCATTTTTATCAAAATTAAATTTTGAATTATTAGATATTTTGAATAACTTTCAAGATTCTCCACGTTTTCTAGATTGTTTATTTGCTAACAAAGATTCATTCAGATTTCGCTTAAATATGAAACACTATTCTCAATAGAAAAATATAGATTTTACTTCCTTATTCCTACCCTGTTTCTCGAACACCTAACACCTAACACCTGAATGCTCAATAATTTTATTCTTTATCGTATTCTTGGTAATGATTTACCTCCACGTCATAGATTAGGTCAGACTTTAGAGAATCTTCAGTTTATTCTAGAGTATGAACCATCTTTACCTGGGTGTGAGAAGCGATGGGTTGTGAATCGTATTGTCAGTGAGGAGCAGGAGAAAGCTGTTATTACCCTTCTAGAAGATTACCAGCAAAAATATATTTATCTACCTTTTGTTAAGCAAGAGTACTTTTCAATTGGCTTTGACTGCCAATGCTTTGCAGAAACTGACTACTTTCACAGTGAAGCATATCAGCAACTATCTCCGGAGATGCAGGCTAGAGCCATAGATCGTACCTACCACCATAAGATTCTCTATACCATGAATATCAACTTTAGCAGAAATACCGCCTTACGAGAAGGTCGCTCCCTTGCTAGGTGGGTAATGCCTTGGGATGGCAATTGTTTCTTGACAGAAAGTGCTTGGGAGCAAATTCTAGAGGGAGTAGAAACTGGTGGACAGATGAAGTACTTAGTAGTTCCTATGACTAGGGTACTGAACAATCAAGACTTACTTAAGCAAAACTTTGAACCAAATCCTGTTGAAGAGCCTCAAATTATCTTCCGTCAAGATGCTCGTGAAGAATTCAATGAGAGGGTTAGATATGGTCATTATAGTAAAATTGAGCTACTTTGGCGTCTTCAGGTTCCTGGTTATTGGGATGCATGGCAATGGGACCCTTGGGATAATTTGGATTGCCAAGAATCTCCTGAAGCTGGACAATTTATCTCTATCGGTTGGGTAGCTCGTCTGTTTTCTGGAGTCAAAGATAGTGAGCAAGATGCAGAGAACAGAGCTCAAAAACGTCGGCAAGGTATCAGAGATTTTTTGAATAATCTTGATGCTCAGCTCGGTATTAGGTGTTAGGTGTTAGGTAAAGATGTTTTTAAGTTAAGTGTACCTATGGACATCAAAGTTATCGGGATGCTCTGCTCATACCCTAATATGAATCTAGGGGACTGGCAGTGGAATCAAACTCCTCAACCATTTGGCTACTGGGGTCAGATTCAGATGGAAGCGAATGCTCGCAAACCAGACTTTATACTCTTGTATCAATTCGACTTTTATCAACAAGAATCTAGCCAACTTAACAGATGTAAAATATTTCGAGGTGTTCCTCAGGAAAAGATTATTTACTTGCGACGGGAACCCCCTTTTGAAAAACATCAAAAGCAAATAATTAGCGAATATCAACAAGCTCAGAACTATTGTGGCTATGTTTCAGGGCCAGATGATTTTGCTCCACTACCTGATTATATGCCAGCAATTTGGTATCTGAGGAATTCTTTTTGGGAGTTAAATCACGCGCCACCACCAAACAAGATGCGATCCTGCTCTTGGATTACTTCTGGTGTTACTCGTACTGTCAATCATCGTCGCCGCTTAGATTTTCTGAGAAAACTTGAGGAAGAAGAGGTAAACTTTGATCTGTACGGTCGTAATTTACCAGAATGGTGCCATTCTAAAGGAACTGTTCTCAATAAATGGAATGTAATGGCTCCTTATTATTACAACCTGGCAATTGAAAATTATGCTGCAAATGAGTGGTATGTGACTGAAAAGCTCTGGGATGCTCTACTCGCTTGGTGCTTGCCTATTTATTATGGAGGAGTTGCTGCTGATAGGTTACTGCCGCCAGGAAGCTTTCTGCGGTTGCCGAGTTTAGATGAAAAAGGTATTGCTTATATCAAAGAAGTAACAGCTAATCCTGAGCTTTGGCACGAGCGTCGCGCTCAGATTGCCGAAGCACGTCAGATTATTTTGCATAAGCTTAATTTGCTTAACTGGCTCTCTAATTTTGTGGAAAATTTTGGTTAAGTAGAGCTTGCTAATCGAGAATAATTAAAATAATTAACTCATTACTCATTACTCATTACTCATTACTCATTACTCATTACTTCAAAAGTGTTACCTCTTCCCACTTCGAGCTTAAGGATAACTTGTTGTATGACAAAGGAGTAAGGCTAACCTACCTTCACTATATTGGTCTTTCCTCTCAACTGTTCACTAGGGTTTGTGCTGGTGAGTAGCTAGATTTTCCCTATCGTGATATTTTTTTGTATTATCGCTATTTATCTGAACCAGAGAAACAACCTCGGTTTGCTAGTAAATGTGAGAGCTAGAAGACAAAACTAATGAGTAAAAACTATATATTTTTTACCAGAAATACTTTACCTCAACCTGAAGCTCACCTAGTTCAAGTTGCTAATTCAGCCAATGCAGCAGCAAATCTAGGTTATCCTACTATTTTAGTATATCTTCAAACAGGATTAAGTGCTTTCAATCCTGTTAAATGGATTAATCAGTTTCGACCTCAAAAGCCAGAACCAAACCTGATTAAATTTTACAATCTTCATGACCAGTTAAAGGTTGTTACACTACCCATGCTTTGGCCAACTGACAGCTTACGTGGAAAATTCAGCTACAGCCATCTAGTCTGCCAATACTACTGGCCAAAGTATATACTTCCTCATACTAAAATTGTCTATACGCGAAACTGGAACTTTGCCAAAGCAGGAATTAGGCATGGTATTCCAGCTATATACGAACATCATCATTATGAAGATAAACAATTCGAGCCAAAAGTTGTTAATAATCCTCTATTACAAGTGGTAGTGACTGTAGCAGATACAGTTCGAGCAAGTTTGATTGGGAGTGGAATGCCTCCAGAAAAAATTATCAAACTTCATAGTGGTGTCAATCAATCATTTATGTTGAGATACCCTGAGGCAGCTCAAGAATGGCGTGAAAAACTGCTGTTTAATGAACAGCAGCATTTGGTAGTTTATTCAGGAGGATTATACCGTTTCAAAGGAGTTGACTTACTAATTGACGTTGCCAAAATTTTACCGGAGGTTCAGTTTGTTTTTGCTGGTGGCAGTCAAGCAAAAGTAGAAATCTATAGACAGCGCGCTCGTGACAAGCAAGTAAAAAATGTTACGTTCCTAGGTTACATTCTTCATGAGCAGTTACCAAGCTTACTCCAAGCTGCCGATGCTTTAGCTCATCCTCACTGTTCTGGAAAATCGGCAACTTTCACCTCTCCCTTAAAACTGTTTGAATACATGGCTTCTGGAGTACCTATTGTGGCGACAGAAATTATCTCATTGAGAGAGTTTAAATTTTCAGGTGCAATTGCTGGTTGGTGTGAACCGGATAACCCAGCTCAATTTGCTCATTGTCTGCAACAGGTTTTGGATAATTATCCGAGAAAAGTGGCAGGATATAGAAATAGTATTGATTTTGTATGTCAGTTCTCTTGGGAAAATAGAATTACTAAAATCATGAGTTATGTAGAACCATCTTATGTTCGGGAATTTAAAGATTTTTGAATAAGATTTTATATTGAAACTTTAGTAAACTAATCGATCTATTCATGCCTTTTCTAAACAAACTCTCAACTTTTCTGCTAAGACTTGTACATGAGGTTCATCATACATTGAGGAATGTCCTCCAGGAACATAGTACAAATCCAAGCCACCACCAGCAAAATTACCCCACCCCATATCGCGATTGTCAGGGTATAAATGACTCTGCTGTGCTCGGAAGAGTGTTATTTTACCAGGGTACAATTTTGGTAGATAGTTTGCCCTAGCGCAATCATTAGCTTGTTGAGCTCTAAAGTTGAGGAGTTTGCGAGGTAAAGGTTGCCCTATACTTAAGTACAGTGTAGACTTGAGGGTCTGAAGAATTTTCTTGATTTTCTTCTGACCTTGTTTAGGATCTTTTAGAATTGGACTCAGAGTATCAAATAAAGCAAGTAGTCCTACCTTTTGACCTTGAGCATACAGTTGTTGAGCCATTTCAAAAGCAATTGTACCGCCAAAAGAGACACCAGAAATAAAATATGGTCCCTCTGGCTGGAAATTGCGCATTTCTTGGATATAATAAGCCGCCAAATCCTCAACTTGAAGACTGGGTAAAAACTGTTTTTCAGCTAAAATATTCTCAATAGCAATCTTGTCAACTAAACCATAAACTGGTTGTTCTAAACCTAAATGAGTAGCCAAAGAACGATACCATCTGAGATTAGTACCAAGATAGTGAATTGCAAATAAAGCGGGTTTGTTACCATGAGGTTGAATAGGTACTAGCGAAGACCAGGATTTTACACTTTTTTCCTGAGCAATAAGCTTGGTAAATTGCTCAATTGTGGGAGCCTGAAAAATTGTACCTAAAGGTAAACTGATGTTGAGTGCTTTCTCCATTTCGGCTAATAGGCGCACAGCTAAGAGGGAATGACCTCCCAGTGCAAAGAAGTTGTGCTTCACTCCTAGTGATTCAGTGCCCAAAATCTCTGCCCAAATTTTGGTTAACTCCAGTTCTAAATCATTGCGAGGTGCAACAAATTCTATTTCTTGCTCAGAAGCTGATTTCGAGAAGTAATTAGTTCTCATTCTTAATAGTTGTAGTTGCTCAGCATCGCTCAAAGATAGTAGCGATGATAGTTGTTGTTGTGGATAGGCAACAATCTTCTCTAAGACTATTTTCCAATGCTCTAGCAGACGAGTTATAGTTGTCTTTTTAAATAACTCAGCTCTATATTTACAAACCCCTTGTAGCTTCTCGCCTTCCTCTACCATTGATATAGACAAATCAAAATCAGCCGTACTATTATCTATCTCAAAAGAAGTCGTTGTTAAACCAGGTAACTCTAAAATCTGTATGGGTGTATTCTGTAGCGCAAACATTACTTGAGAAAGGGTAACCTGACCTAAGTTAAGATGAGTCATTAACTGTTGCACTGGTAAATCTTGGTGAGCATAAGCACTAAATACTTCCTGATTTACCCGACGTAGCAACTCAACAAAGCTAGGGTCTCCGGAGACATCGCTCTGTAGAATAAGTAGGTTGACAAAGTAGCCAATCATTCTCTTAAATTCAGTGCGATTGCGATTGGCTGTGGGGCTACAGACAAATAATTGTTCTTGCCCTGTGTAGTGGTATAGTAGTACCTTAAAAGTACTCAATAGCGTCACAAAAAGGGTAACTCCTTGACTGCGACTTAGTTCTTTAAGTGCTGTAGTTAGCTCCTGAGAAAGTAATAGCTTCTGGTACTTACTGCGGTGACTGGTAACTGTGGCTTTAGGATAATCTGTTGGTAACCTAAGTTGATGGATTTTGCCGCTCAGCTTCTGTCGCCAGTAGTTGAGTAGAGTCTCCAGAAACTCACCTTGTAACCATTGTCGTTGCCAATGTGAAAAGTCTGGATATTGGATAGATAGCTTAGATAGAGGTGAAGATTTCCCTTGAGAGAAGACTTTGTAGAGGGTTGAAAGCTCACGGAAGAAAACACCTTCAGACCAACCATCAAAAACAATATGGTGTATGTTTAGGACTAAGATATGCTCATACTCGCTCAATTTTATCAAGTTAGCCCGTAAAAGTGGTCCCTGGTTGAGATTAAAGGGACATTCTGCTGCCGATTTAAGTTGCTCCAGTATTTGAGTTTTTTGCTCTTGAGGAGGCAAGTTTGACAAAGTTACTAGGGGTAGCTTAAAGTCTCCTACTGGATTGATGATTTGGATAGGTTGTCCATCGCTCAGGGTAAAGATTGTACGCAATGCCTCGTGGCGTTGGAGAATTTCCTGAAAACTCTGTTCTAAGGCTGGTAGGTTAAGTTCGCCTTGGAGACGAAAAGCAAAAGGAATATTATAGGCAGTACTCTCAGGGTTAAGCTGATTGAGGAGCCACAGTCTCTCCTGAGTGAAGGAAAGGGGTAAATTTCTATTTCGTGAGATAGGTTGTAATGGTGGTGCTTGGCTCTGGAACTCCATCAGAGTTCTAATTGATTGCCAAAGGGTTGAAGCGTCCGGTGATGGACCTGGATTTGATACCATTGTTAGACAGATACAAAAACTTGGTTAGGCTCGAGATATGATAGACAATTAACTTGAGATTAAGTTGGTCAGGTTATTGCTAATTATGCTTAATCAAATGTTAACTAAGACTGTTGAGCAGTTTCCTCAAAAAACTGCTATCGTCTACGGGCAGTCAAGGATAACTTATCAGGAACTAGATAACAGTGTTCGGAGATTTAGTCAGGGATTAAAGGCAATAGGGGTGAAGCCATCTGAATGCGTAGCCTTAGTTTTGCCTAACTCCCCCGAATTCGTCATTAGTTTCTCTGCTATAGCTAGAATAGGTGCGATCGCTCTTCTTCTCAATCCTTCCTTCAAAGAAAGTGAACTACAACACTATCTCTGCGATAGTAATGCCAAAGTTATTATTACTGACTTGACACGAGCTGAAATTTGCTCTCATCTTATCTCTCAGCTTGAGCACCAAGTAAAGTTAGTTGTTGTAGGAGGAGAGCATCCAGGGGCACTTCCTTTTGAGGACTTGTTACCCACAGAAATAGAGAATAATCCGCAACAGCCATATGAAGGAGATGTCCTCTACCAATATTCATCTGGCTCTACAGGAAAGCCCAAAAGAGTCTGTAGAACTCAAAAGAACATTCTTCATGAAGCGAATAACTGCGTCTCTACTCTCAAAATCACTGATTCTGACAATATTCTCTGTCTCGTACCGTTCTACCATGCCTATGGATTTGGAGTATGCTTGCTGACAACTATCCATTCAGGAGCAACTTTAGTCATCCTAGAACCATCTTTCCACAATGGCAAGATAGTTGAGCCACCATTTATTTTCAGGCAAGCTAGGGTATTAGAGTTACTTGAAAAAGAGCAAATTACCATTCTGCCTGCTATTCCCTACATCTATACCGTTTTGGCAGAAAACTCACCAGAAACCTTAGCTCATCTATCTAGCTTAAGGTTATGTATTTCCGCTGGCAATTTCCTACCCAAAGATATTTTTGCTAAATTCAATAAGAAATTTGGCATACCCATTAGACAGCTTTACGGTTGCACTGAAGCGGGTGCTATTGCCATTAATATGCAGAGTGGAACAGACATCAAATCTGATTCTATTGGTTTGCCGATGAACAATGTGAAAGTCACAGTTATTGGTGAGGAGGGACAGGAGTTACCCTCTGGTGAAATTGGAGAATTAGCGATTAAAAGTCAAACCTTAACCAAAGGCTATGATAATGTTCCTGAAGTTAATCAAGAAGCGTTCAAAAATGGTTACTTTTTTACTGGCGATCTAGGCAAAAAAGATGCAGATAATTATCTTTACATAACTGGTCGTAAAAAGTTATTCATTGATACAGGAGGGCATAAGGTCGATCCCAGTGAAGTGGAGGAGGTTTTAGCTAACCATCCCAAAGTTGAAGAAGTAGTGGTAGTTGGAGTAACAATCCCTCATGCAGGGCAATTAATTAAAGCAGTTATCGTCACTAAATTTGAGTGTCGAGAGCAAGAAATTTGGGACTATTGCCAAGAAAAATTGGCAGATTTTAAAATCCCCAAAATCATTGACTTCCGCGAAGAAATTGCTAAGAGTACAGTAGGGAAAATTTTGAGGAAAGAGTTAATTTGAATAGAAATAAACTAGGAAGCAAAAATAATGGAAAAAATCAAACAAAAAACTAAGGAAGTAGTTCTGACTTTGATACCAAATATTACTGAAGATCAGCTACAAGATGATATAGATATTTTTAGCATTGGACTAGATTCAATTAACGCTATGTCTCTTGTTTTAGAGTTACAAGAAGCATTTAGTATTCAGTTTGAAGTTAGTGAGATTGATATTGATAACTTTCGGACTATAGAAGATATAGTAAATTTAATAAAGAATCATTAAAAGGTCTTGGGATCAATTTTTACTTGGAACAGTTTAGGGAAGCGAAACCACCCTTTGCTTTACTCTTCAAAGTTTACGAATAACCACATCATTGTACATTCGTCCTGCAAATGCAAAATATATAAGTTCAAAATCATGTTCTATACAAAATTCATTGGTAGCTTCAATTACTCCGTATTTTTTAAAATCTGAAGTCCCAAAATAAATGTAATCATTCAGCGCTATTAAACCGTCAGGCTTCAATTTCAATCGTGTAGCTTCTAAATCTTTTTTTACCCCTTCATAGGAATGATCGCCATCAATATAAACCCAATCAAAATAATTATCAGGCATTGACATAACTACCTCAGATGAATCACCAAGATGCACATTAACTATGTCACTTGATATCTCTTGAGCAAATTTCTGGTTGGCAATTTCAATTGCTTTATTTTGTATATCAATCAAATGCAACTTTTTAGGCTGAGTTTTATGAAAAATACCCCCAGAAAAATTACATTTTGCTATACCTAACTCTGCACAAATTCCATTCTTGGGCATATAGTTAAGTACTTGACTTCTACTTTTTAATAACCGACAGTTACGAATATGTTTTTCTTGAAGCTGTTTGGCTGGTGGCCACATTGCTCGTCGTTGTGCTGGTGTTAAGTTCTCAAGACAGTCTACTCTTTCTGTCTTTTCTTGGAACTTATTGATTAACTCATCAGACATTAAAATTTCCCTCCAAGGCATTAATAGTATATTACTCTGGGATTAAGGAGAAATGATTCCAGAATTTGCCTGTGCCCTGTCTAAGTGTACCTTGAATTTTTCAGCCAAGACTGGTAAGTGTTGTTTGCAGAGCATACAATGGTGATTGTAGTAATTTTTGGCACAAATCCTCTGGGAGTATCGGTATCAAACAAGCCAAACAGAGCCACTTTCTAGTCTTTCGTAGTGAGTTGCAGAACTATTTCAAAGGCAACAAAACCGCTAAAGCAGTGATCTGCAAGCAAATAAGGATCTTTAGATGAATCAGAAAATAATTGCAGCATGTTTTTTTCAATTCGGTAGTTTCTTGCAAAAACAAGTTCTCCCAGAACTATTCAAAAAACTCAGAGAACATCATCTTATACAATTATACGTAGAAACAGTAGTTATTTACTGTTACCGCTGGTCAACTTGGCTCAATCCTAGTTTTGCTGAAGCTCACTACAGATTAGGACGACTATTTCAGAAACAACAAAAATGGCAGGAAGCAGCTATTGCCTTTGAGCAAGCTACAAACAGTAACTATCTTAAACTTGCCGATGCCTATTGTAATTTAGGAAGAGTGCTGTTTAAACTAAAAAGATTTGAAGAAAGTATTATAGCCCTAAAGCAAGCTATTGAATTAGAACCAGAGCAGTATTGGTATTATCGAGTTCTGGGGAGAGTTTTCAGTGAAAAAGGTGAACTTGCTGAAGCAATTAAAAATTATCAAATTGCTAGTCAAAAGCAGATTCGTAAAACTCACCCCCACGTCATGTTAAATTTGCCAACAGAACAACACTTATCTACCCCCAACTTTCTTATTATTGGACAAGCTAAGTGCGGAACCTCCTCTCTTTACAGTTATTTAACACAACATCCCCAAATTCTACCTGCACTTAAAAAAGAGATCAGATTCTGGAGCTTTAAGCATAATTTAGAGAAAGGATTGGATTGGTATTTAGCTCATTTTCCAGCTATTGCTTCAGAACAAGCTTTGATTACGGGTGAAGCTACCCCTGGTTACTTAGATTCCCAACAAGCTGCTGTATCTCTCTTGCAAGAATTTCCTCATATAAAATTAATTGTAGTATTGAGAAATCCGATTGATCGCGCCCTCTCTCATTATTATATGTGTATTAGACAAAACAGAGATAAGCGTTCTCTAGAAACAGCTATTTTATCAGGTTTAGAAGTTATGAATAAGAAATCATATCTGAACTCATCTAATGATTTCAAAATCAGTAGTTATCTAAAACGTAGTCAATATATTGAAAGTATCAGTCGATGGATGAAACTATTTCCCAAGCAACAGTTTTTAATCATTAAGAGTGAAGATTTTTTTACTGAGACAGACACTACTGTTAATCAAGTTTTCCAATTTTTAGGAGTACAACCATATCAACTTCAAGCTTATGCCAATAAAAGTAAAGGTAGTTACCCTCCCATTTCCCAGTCAATACGCCAAACTCTGAATGATTACTTTCGACCTTTTAATCAACAACTAGAAGAATATTTAGATAGAAAATTTGACTGGGATTGTTAAATAACTGAATGTTTTGTAGTTGTGAAGATTTTTTTGAAAATTCGGTAAAGCCTTATGAATGAAAAAATGATTGACCTAAAAATTTTCAACTTGGGTTGCTTCTTGCAAGACCAAGTTATGCCAAAACAATTAAAAAAATTGAGACAACATAATCTTGTACAATTATACATAGAAGCAGCAGTTATTTACTGTTACCGCTGGTCAACTTGGCTCAATCCTAGTTTTGCTGAAGCTCACTACAGATTAGGACGACTATTTCAGAAACAACAAAAATGGCAAAAAGCAGCTACTGCCTTTGAGCAAGCTACAAAAAGTGGTTGCTCTAAACTCGCTGATGCCTATTGTAATTTAGGGCGGGTGCTATTCAAGTTAGAACGATATGAAGAAAGTATTGTAGCTCTGAAGCAAGCTATTGAGTTAGCACCAGAGCAGTACTGGTACTATCGAGTTTTAGGGGATGTTTGGAGTGAGAAAGGTGGACTTGCTGAAGGAATTAAAAATTATCAAATTGCTAGTCAAAAGCAGATTAGTCAAACTCACCCTCACGTCATGCTAAATTTGCCAACAAAACAAAAGTTATCTGCCCCCAATTTTATCATTATCGGACAACCAAAGTGTGGCACTTCATCTCTTTACAGTTATTTAACACAACATCCCCAAATTCTGCCTGCCATCGAAAAAGAGATCAGATTCTGGAGCTTTAAGCCTAATTTTGAGAAAGGATTAGATTGGTATTTAGCTCATTTTCCAGCTATTGCTTCAGAACAGGGTTTGATTACGGGTGAAGCTACTCCTGGTTACTTAGATTCCCAACCAGCTGCCGACTCTCTCTTGCAAGAATTTCCTCATATGAAATTAATTGTAGTATTGAGAAATCCGATTGATCGCGCCCTCTCTCATTACTATATGTGTACTAGACAAAGCAGAGATAAGCGTTCTCTAGAAAAAGCTATTTTATCAGGTGTAGAAGTCAGACACAAGAAATCATATCTGAACTTATTTAATAATTTTAAGACCAGTAGTTATCTAAAACGCAGTCAATATATTGAAAGCCTCAGTCGATGGATGAAACTATTTCCCAAGCAACAGTTTTTAATCATCAAAAGTGAAGATTTTTTTGCTGAGCCAGGCACTACTGTTAATCAAGTTTTCCAATTTTTAGGGGTAGAACCATATCAACTTCAAGCTTATGCCAATAAAACTAAAAATAGTTATCCTCCCATTTCTCAGTCAATGCGCCAAACTCTGAATGATTACTTTCGGCCTTTTAATCAACAACTAGAAGAATATTTAGATAGAAAATTTGACTGGGATTGTTAAATAACTTACGTTTCTTAGTTGTCAATACTTTTTGGATAATTTAGGCAAGCCTGATGAATCAGAAAATCATTGCCGTACATATTTTTAACCTGGGTTGCTTTTTGCAAGACCAATTTCTCCCAGAACTATTCAAAAAGCGGAGCAGCTAGCCCACCATGGAGCGCCAAGAGAATCTGAATTAACGCATCATGCTAGGCTCCACCGGCAGCTATACTTGCAAAACTTCACCTCCTGTTGCGCTAACGCAAATAGGAGAACTTTTGGACTCACGAGACTCTTGTCTGACTAAACCAGCCATTGCTGCCAACTGCAATTTCATAAAAGCCTTCAAATCTTCTGAACCATACTTAGTTTGTAAAAGCTGCCGCAGTTGCTCTTCGGCTTCTAAAGTTAGGTAGCCAGTAGTGAGTGCTTGGTGAACAATCTCACGAATTAGAATCATCTTCTACACCCCTGTTAGGTTGATTGAAGCCAGATTCAATCTGGCAGATATTATACTTATTTCTCAGTTATTTGACGGTGATTTTATGCAAAAAACCTTTTCTAGTTATAATACTTTACACTTCTGTATTTCGGTTGTATTACTTTACATACACTAGAATTTTAATAAAAATTTAATCTTCTTAATAAACGATTGACGATTGGTCATGAGTCATTGGTCATTCCTAACTGTCATGCTGAGGTGATAGTGAAGCATCACCCGTCGTCTGGGAGATCCTTCGCTATCGCTCAGGATGACCTAATTTTGTTACAGTGCGTAAGTCCTACAAAGGACAAAGGACAATTATTAACTGCTAATAGCTGAAAGCTGCTTATGGAAAAGAGCCTCCCGCACCTGTTGAGCAATTTGGGAACTGGTTAGACCTAAGTCTGCTTTGGATTCATCTGGTTTGGCATGGTCTACTAGTTTATCTGGTACACCAAAGCGCTTAACAGGAACCAAGATATTGTTGTCTAGTAGTGCTTCAGCTACAGCTGAACCAAAGCCACCCATCAAACAACCTTCCTCTAAGGTCACCACCTTACCAATCCGCTCTGCTAGAGGTAGAATCAGTTCTGTATCTAGGGGTTTAACAAAACGAGCGTTAACTACAGTAGCTTCAATACCATGTTCACTAAGAATTTCCGCTACTTGCATGGCAGGGTAAACCATCGTACCATAGCCAAGCAATAACAGGTCGTCACCGTTGCGTAGAATTTCTCCCTTACCGATAGGAAGTGCTTCCCAGCCTTCCTCCATCAGAGGAACACCATAACCATTACCGCGAGGATACCGCATGGCAATTGGTCCATCACTGTAGTTAACGCCAGTAACGATCATTTGTTGCAATTCTGCTTCATCTTTGGGAGCCATTACTACCATGTTGGGAATACAGCGCAGATAGGCAATGTCATACATTCCTTGGTGAGTAGGACCATCAGCACCGACAATCCCCGCTCTGTCCAAACAGAAGAAGACGGGCAAGTTTTGGATACAAACGTCGTGAATTATTTGATCGTAGCCTCGTTGCAGGAAGGTAGAGTAAATGGTGGCAACTGGTTGCATGCCCTCACAAGCCAATCCAGCAGCAAGGGTAACAGCGTGTTGTTCAGCAATACCCACATCAATGTACTGCTTGGGCAATTTTTCTTGCAGTTTAGTCAAACCTGTCCCAGTGGCCATTGCAGCAGTGATACCGATAATTTTGGGATTGTTTTCGGCAAGTTTTACTAGGGTGTGGGCAAAGACTTTCGAGTAGCCGGGAGGTTTAGGCTTATTGGAGGGTAAAGCTTTACCACTCGTAAGATCAAAAGGACTTTGAGCATGATAGCCGACTTGGTCTGCTTCTGCGATCGCATATCCCTTACCTTTGGTGGTTACCACATGCACCAGCACTGCTCCCTCATAGGTGTGTGCAGCGTTGAAGGTATTAATCAAATCTTGTAGATTGTGACCATCTACAGGTCCCATGTAGGTAAAGCCCAGTTCCTCAAATACTGCCCCTACCTTCGGCACTGCCAGACGCTTCATCCCTTCCTTAACTCGCTGCAACTCTGGAGATAAAGACTCGCCAACAAAGGGAAGACTTTTGAACTGTTCTTCTAAATTGTCTGCCAGAAACTGCACCGGTGCACTCAGTCGCACTTTGTTGAGAGAACGAGAAATAGCACCAACATTGGGTGAAATCGACATTTCGTTGTCGTTTAGCACCACCAATAACTTAGTATTGGGCAAATGACCGGCATGGTTAATTGCTTCCAAAGCCATTCCCCCAGTAAGAGCACCATCGCCGATTACTGCCGCTACTTTGAAGTGCTCTCCTTTGAGATCTCGTGCTATGGCCATACCGAGAGCGGAAGAAATACTTGTCGAAGCATGACCCGCACCAAAATGATCGAACTTGCTCTCACAACGCTTGAGATACCCAGCAACACCATCCTTTTGCCGCAGAGTATGGAATTGGTGATACCGTCCTGTCAACATTTTATGGGGGTAAGCTTGATGACCGACATCCCAAGTAACTTTATCCCGATCTAGGTCAAGAGTCTGATACAAGGCGATAGTAAGTTCCACAACACCCAATCCTGGACCCAGGTGACCTCCACTAGTCGCTACCGTTTCCAGATGCTTTTCCCGAATTTGGCGAGCAATTTGCTCTAGTTGAGGGATTGACAGACCGTGCAACTGATTTGGATGAGTAATTTCACTTATATGCATACCGATCTACTTTTTAAAGTGCTACTGGATTGTATTTATCCTGTTGAGGTCTCTAAATCAACCAGAATAGTTTCTTTCTTTACATTATTCGTAGTTTAGGTATGTTCTTGCTAGCTTACTTAACCTTACCTACCACCTACCACCTAACACCTAACACCTATGGCAACCCGAAAATAACGACTTATTCTCCCAAGCCCTATCTAGTCTTGACAATTTGGTCATCTAATTTATTGACAAGTTCTCCAACTTGGATTGGAGACTTCTGTTCATTAGGGTAGAGCACACCAGTAAAAGCTACGACATCATTACGGCGAAAACTGGCCATATCTAGCCGCAAAGGTTGACCTTGCATGTTGACTAACATCGTCATACCAGCCGAGGCATCTGCCAAAGTCTTCATCTCAGGCAAAGAAGCATAATCTTCAATCTGTATTCCTCCAAACTCCTGAAGCTTCTCAGTCAGTAACTCAATCACTTGCTTCTGAGCCTGTGGATCATCCAACTTTTGTAGATTGGTATCGAAGTTGAGCTGCTCAGACGGTTCAGGAACATCCCCAGTAAAACCTAAAACCACTTGAAAAGTTGCTGGATTGACGAAAGCAAAGAAATTTTCTGGGTTCAAGCTCCCTGGTGCTAGTTGTTGGGAGAAGGCTTGAAATTGGCTAGCAAGTTGAGAGACTAAGGCTGGGGGCAGTGGCTGGAAACCAGGCGGTAAATCTTCTAAAGTCAGGGTTGCTGCTGATGAGGATATCTTTTGAGCAATAATTTGTGAATTGTCTGGCTCCGCTATTCTAGATTGGACAATCTGCTGTTCTATTGCAGCACGGGCAATGGTTCCACTCAAGATGACACCAGCCAGTAAGGATAAGGTCAATGGGAGTTTTTTGAGCATTTCAATTGCAACAGACGAAGGTAGAGAGTTCAATACGCATTATAGTTAATTGAGAATTGAGAATTGAGAATTGAGAATTAATTTTTCCTCTAAAGTCCTTGCACACCAACGTCTGGGAAAAAAGCAAACTTAATCCACAATAGTCATTTTTTCTACTTTTTGCCATAGTGAACCCCAGGTGTTGATAAACAACCTGGGGCGGAAAATTGCTCTGGGAACCGGGGTATTGGGTATTACGGAGACTCAGTAAAGAGTTACCAGTTATAACTGTTGAGTGCTGAGTGCTCGCTATTCATTCAATTCCCAGTGCATAATTACCCTTGAATTTTCATTCTTGACTCTTAGTCTCTTCTAGATAGTCAGAGTTTGTTTCATCTCCTTGAGAACTGGTACTATCCTTCGGAGGTCTGTTACCATACCGCCGGTTTCTAGAGAAACGACCTGTATTTTTCCTTTGACGAAACTTACGAGCATAAGCTTGATTACGCTGCGCCTTTTCCTTTTTGAGATTGCGGCGCTTTGCCATGTTTACCTCTTGATAACCAACAGTAATATCTTACTTCCCTCTTGCCATATATTTAGTTTTGACAGTTTTTTCCCCACATATCTAATCGCCAGCAGCTATTTGCTTGTGACAAGGATAGCCGGACTGTATCGGAATTTTACTTCCCCAAAGTTTAGTGGGTATTGACAACCAAGTATTTTTGGCAGAGTTTGATGCAACTTTTCAGATGTTTCAGGTTGATTACCGCAAAATTTGCTTTTTCAATCACTGACGTTACCGAACTTGCATCCCTACGGTCTATTATAGCAGTCGATAAGCAACCGAATTCACAGGCTCTATGGGCTTCTCATCAATGGGTCAAATTTGGCGATTTGTACAAACAGTACTAGGAATCATGTTTCGACATCCTGTAACTGGTACAAGCATTGTTCCCATCTTGCCAGATGGGCGAATTGTACTAGTCAAGCGTCGCGATAATGGTAAGTGGGGATTACCAGGAGGTATGGTGGACTGGGGTCAAGATATTCCGACAACAGTACGACGAGAGTTGGCAGAAGAAACTGGACTGGAGTTACTAGAGATTCGTCGGTTGGTTGGAATTTACTCCGCACCAGATCGGGATCCTAGAATTCATTCTATTTGTGTTTTGGTAGAAGCCAATGTTCAAGGAACAATGCAAGTACAGGATATTTTAGAGATCAAGGATGTTCAAGCTTTTCATCCCTCAGCTATTCCTAAGGACAACTTGAGCCACGATCACAAATTTCAGTTACAAGATTATTTCGATGGTAAGACAATCGTTGCTTGAAGTCTGATGGCAACAAAAGCAGACTGCTTCACAAATATTTTGGTGAGCATCTGAATTTACCTTGCTCTGGACGAATTTAGAAACAAAATATTGT
>CBDCVG010000006.1:0-93647 GCA_965222765.1 Caldora sp. | reverse complement strand
TCTCCCAAAGCTGTGCGACAGGCACTCAATACTACTAATTCTACTGCTGGGTTACTCCAGCCTAACTCTCTTAGGGAATCTAATGCCAACTTACTATCCCACAACTGGATATAGGAGTTCCTTGGCTTGCCTGGTAAAAAATCACTGTGGGTGGCTAAATGGATAATACCAAAGGGTTGATTGGAGCGAATTTGTTTGAGATTATCACGAGTAAATTCTTGATTGAGGAAGGATTTACCTGGCCATAAAGCACCAGCAATGGCGTCTAACTCTACCGGTACTGCGGGTAAGGGATTACGATCAGAAAATTCCTCGGCTCCCATAGCCAGGACTTCAACATGTTTGATATTAACAGGGCTGGTATCAGTGAGGCTGAGACTGGGCATTAAGCCAACACTGTATTCTTCAATGATAAAGCCAGTGCCATCATGGAGAGCAGCAATGGGTAGCGATCGCAAACCTTGGTCTAGAATAAACACTAAATTCTGAATTTCTTGTGCTTGCAAGTCCGCTTGCAAAGGAGCAACCAGCCACTTATAGAGTTGTTGTGCTGGAACTAGATAGTCACGGTCATTATAAATATTGGTAACCTGGAGGCGGAATGTCTGAGCAACTTTGAGCAGTTCCCTGCGTGTGGCTCCCACCCGTCGTCGAATTGGTTTACCGTTAGAAGTGACTAGCACTAATTCTAGTTGATCAGTTGCTCGAGCTGTTGATTGCAGCTGTCGGGATTTAGTGGCAGTTGGCTCAGAAATGCTGGGGGGAACAAAGAAGGCATAAATCAGAGCCGGTTTAACGCCAGTAGCTTCTTCAACTTGGTTGAGGGTAGCTTGAGCTTGTTGTAAGTTGAGGATCGGGGTATCACCAATACCCAAATGATTGTCAAAGGTATCGGTGATGGTTTCTTCTAATTCTTCTACTGCTGTATCAATTTTAAGAAGGGGAAGTTCTTTAATATCTATTTCATCTATTGATGCAACTTCTTCTTCTGAAGTTTGACTGAGATCAACTGGAATTGTTTCAAGATTAATTGTGGGTTGAGGCTCATCAATAGGATCATTAATAGGCTCATCAATAGGCTCATCAACAGGATTATTAATAGGATTATCAATAGGAGCTGGTGCATCAACACTAATAATCTGAATATTGCCTTCTGTATGGGTATAGGGAAAGGAGGCAAAGGGGGCGATGGTAAAATTACCACTAGTTATTGCTGCTGCTGTGCCATTAGTAGCAGGATTACCGACACCAAAGGGAACTACTCCATTCCCTCCATGGCGAATTGTAATCGAACCGCCGCTACTATCCCCAATAGTAGAAAGGCTAGCTGCTAAACCATTGGCAGCACTGAAGGAATTGGTACTGCGAAACAAACCTTCAGTCGTAATGTCAACGGTGCCACCAGTGGTTCCTCCTTCACTATTAATCCAGCTTACTTGGATATCAGCTAATGAATTCAGGCTAACATTACCCCCGCTGCCACTTCCCCCACTGGAGTTGATTTGCTGGCTACTGATTTGAGTACTAGCTTCAACCTGAATTTCCCCGCCATCAGTTGCTCCAGATGAGTTGAGATTGCCAGTAGTAACGGCTCCTTCTTGGCTAGTAAGGGTAATTTTGCCACCATTACTAGTACTGCCACTGGTTTCTATGTCACTAGTAGTGATAGTAAGCGGAGCAGTAATAGAGATATTGCCACCAGTGGTACTAGAGGTGTTGAGATTCCCTGTGGAGATGACACCATCGTTGCTGGTTATCGTAATCTCCCGACCGAAATTATCGATAGAGCCTGTGGTAATGTCTTGGTTGGCTTGTATCGTAATTGAAGCGTCATCAGTTCCGGTAAGGGTAAAACCAGTAGTATCGATTGAGCCATTACCCACGGTAGAGCTTAAAGTAACTGGGTCATTAAAGGTGACGTTACCAGCTAGGGTAATTGTTCCACTGTTATTGTTCCCTCCAATAGTTATCCCACTAAACCCATTTTGCCATAAACTAATCTCTGACCCTGTTAGCTCCAGGATACTGGAGTCAGCACTATCAGTTCCACCAATAGCGATCGCTTGATTGGTAGTGAAAGGTTCAATTGTTAACTCCCCAGTACCAGAGACATTGTTTGTAAAGTCAACTTCATCCGCTGTGATGTTAAGGTTATTAACATCAGTGTTTAGGGTGTTATTAAAGGTAATAGTACTCTCAGCCGTAATGGTTGTATTCCCCATCAGCTCAACTGGGCTGTTAAAACTGTAACTATCAGCACTATTATCACCTACCAGTTGAAGGTTACCTGTACCATTCGTGGTCAAATTAACTAGTGGCACATTGCTGCCTATGCCATTAAAGGTAATGTTACCCGTCCCTGAATTTAAAGTTAGGGAATTACTACCAGCAGTTGTTCCATCCAGTTGATTGTTGAAGGTAATACCACCACCTGCGGCTCCCCCTGTTGTAGTTATCGTCAGCGCTGGGTTATCCAGTATAACGTTGCCAGTGAAACTGAGATTACCTCCATTTTCCGTAGCACTAGAGGTATTGACTTCACTTCCACTGAGGGTGATATTACCATTACCAGTATTTAGGGTAACGTTACCGCCACTACCTGTACTACCCAGAGATTGCGTCCGCGAGTTAATATTACCTGCGATCGTAATACCATTGCCAGCATTGAGGGTTAGTAATCCTCCATTACCAGAATCTCCAGCACCATCTGCTCCATTAGATTGAATATTGATCTCCTCTGTAGAGATACTGCCATTAAGCGCACTAATCGTAACAGTTCCACCATTACCAGCATTACCACTAGGGGTAAAAGCGAAAGCATTGATGCTACCAACACTAACGTTACCATCAGTGGTAGTTAAGGTTACATTCCCTCCATTGCCACTAGCACTATTAATACCAGTGCCATCATTAATAGCAAAAGTATTGAGAGAACCTGTAGTAATATCATCTGTAGCAGTGAGGGTAATATCACCACCTTTAGCTAGAGGGTTAGGCCATGTAGCCTGATTCTGGGAGTTGATATCACCTGTGATGATGCTGCCGTTGGTAGCGGTGAGGGTAATGTCACCAACATCAGCAGTACCGAAAGCAAACCTGGAATTGTCAATTATCCCTGCTGTTACACTTGCTCCCGAAATTGTAATCGCTCTTCCTAAAGCACGGATAGTGTCTCCTGTATTCATCATAAAAGAGCCAGCTCCGTCTCCATCAGCATCTGCTCTAAACTCAATTGCTCCACCAGGGGTAGCAAAAGGAGAATTAGCAAAAGTCAACTGATTTCCATTGAGTGTGCCAAGGGTAATATTGTTGGTTGCCTCCAGGATGATGTTAGCGTTATTTGGTAGTGCTTCGAGAGCCCCTTGGGAAATTGTCATCTCAGCCGGAGCATCACCTTGGAAGATGTTAGGCAACAAACCATCTCCTGTCCCCGTTCCAGCAGGAATATTCGAGATCGTGATATTAGTAGGGTCTAATAGCAATGTACCAAGGTTACCTGCGATCGCACTCAAATCCGCCGTGCCTTGGAAAATCAAGTCTTGCTTGCCTGAAACTTCGACAAAACCACCGTTACCTGCATTTAAACCACCACGAGCGCTAATCTCACCAAAAAATCCAGTTATCTCATCAGCCCAAAGAATTACTTTACCACCGTCACCATTAGAGATAGCATCAGCATTAATTACTGAGTTATTACTGACAAAAGTACGTGAGGCATTGGGTACTGTTCCTTGTCCTTGGTAATCCCCACCAATCAAGACTGTACCACCACCATTCGTACTGGAGGTATTGATGTTGGCTCCTATTAAACCAACTTTGTCTCCTAAAACTGTTATTGATTGGTTGTTGGTTATTGGTTGTTTGTTGTTTGTTGTTAGGGAAGAATTGGAGACATCTATGGAGCCGGAAATGATCGTTGTACCTGCATCTTGGGGAATGGTTATACTGGAATCAGTTAGCTGTACTTCTCCTAATGATGTGAGACTTAACCCTATTTCTATTCCTTGTAGCGGTCCTGTGAGCAAAGCTGGTAAATCTAAAGGGTTCATTGCTACCATCTGTCCCCCGTTGTTCCTTGGCGGTTCAATTTCTAAACTCAATAGATGTCCAGCTTGAGTTATCTTGACGAGATTTTCCCCTGGTATCGCAGCAATAGTAATGTTCCCTCCTGCTGCTGTGATGTCTCCAGTATTGATAACATTACCACCAACTAAGGTTACATTTTGTCCTGCTTGTACTCCTAAAGAACCAGCATTGATAATACTTCCTGGTTGGGACAAATCAAAGGCAAGCTGACTCGGAGTGCCAATTAAATTCTGATAGTTATTACTTCCCAAAGCATTGAACCAACTATTTCCACCAAAGCCAATACCTGTAGCTGTAGTGGCGAGAAACTCAGCCGGAACATTTAAACTAGCATCTTGACCAAAAATAATCCCTGCTGGGTTCATTAAAAATAAGTTAGCATTTCCCTCACTTACTTGAATCAAACCATTAATAATTGAAGGATCTCCACTGACAACTCGTCCTAGGATATTTTGAATTTCTGGTGAAGACAGAAAGTTAGCAATTTGAGTAGAGTCGAGTCCAAATTGCTCAAAAGAGTGGAACAGATTTACTCCATCAGCCGAGAGAGAACCACCATCAATCTGGAACTGATTACCCTCGGTGGTGACAACGGTGCCAGTGCCATCAGCAGCGGGGGTAATAGGTTGAGCTTGAAGCGGCTCCACCCTGATGGCTGCTCCCAAGGAAAAAATCGCTAATAACAAGCTAGTGCAGCGACACACAAAAAAATTCCTACCAGGGAAGGAAAAAAAGAGACTAGAGGAGAGACTAGAGGACATTTTTCAATAAATATTGAACTGCTACAGAGATACACCAGCTCTCTTGAGCAATTCTAGCAAGCCATTTAGGCAATTGACGAGCCAAATAGGCAGTGCTCAATTAACAATTAACAATTAACAATTAACAATTAACAATTAACAATTATGATAACTTGATTGCTATGATCTCAGCTCAGCCATAGGATATGACTTATTACCAACAGCAACTCAAGATTCAGACTAGAGGGAAATCTTTCTCCAAAATCACCTCTAAAGTACAAGCTGTAGTAGCTGAGTCGGGAATCGACACAGGGCTTTGTACAATTTTCTTACGCCACACTTCTGCTAGTCTGGTGATTCAAGAAAATGCAGATCCAGATGTGCTCACAGATTTATCCAACTTTTTTGCCAAATTAGTGCCAGAGGATGGCAGAAGCTACATTCATAGTGCTGAAGGCCCTGATGATATGCCAGCTCACATCCGTACTGCTCTTACCCAAACCTCAGAACAAATTCCTGTTGCCAAGGGAAGATTGCTATTAGGAACCTGGCAAGGAATTTACCTTTGGGAGCATCGATGGCGGGGGCACTATCGTGAGATTGTAATTCATATTACAGGAAGTTGATTGATAATTGTTAATTGTTAATTGTTAAATTTTACACTGCCCTTAGGGAAATGGAGGTTTTGTGTCCTTGGTAGTTTATCTTTGTTCATAAACTACTAAGGACTGACTAAATAAGTTAAAATACTTAACAGTTGGTATTGATCACAACTTTCAGTGACAAAACTCACATTTTGGCAAAGTCATAAGTCACGAAGTCCAATATTAAACAGTTGTATTATAAATCTGTTAGGGAAGGATTTATCAGCACAAAAGAGAATTGTCATGGCCGTTTGGAAGCAATCACACGAACAACCTTTCACAACTTATAGAGACCCTCAAACCGGTCAATGGCTTGTTGAGAAGTCTACTAAAACTGTTGAATGTACTTTGGTTGAAGCTTTACTCTATAGAGATCCACAAACTGGTAGATGGATTGTTGAAAAACCTAGTACACCTGTCGAAAACACGCTTGTTAAAAAGTAGATCTAATTAACTGTACCAATTAAGGTAGTATTGCTTGAAGTTATATCGAAACTATTGTATATTTTGGGACTGATCACTTCACTTACCGGTCGAATATCCAACCAATCAACCGTCATCACAGTGTTGGTTACAGGATGATGTTCACCATTAGCAATCAGCTCTTGATAAACCATTTCCGGAATCACAATTGCTCCAAATAATTGAGGAAGCAAGTCAACTTGACCAACGACAGTCAAATTAGCGATTGGCGAAGTATTACTAACAACAATCAAAATCAACCCAACTCTTGCAAATTTTTCACATCCTCATGCAATTCCTTGAGATCATAGTGAATACAAAGATTCTTTTCTCTCAAAAGAGCCTGAAATTCCAGTTGAGTTATCCCCAAAAACCTACTAGCACTTCCTAGGGTAATTTTCTCATGCTCAAACAGCATAAGTATCAGTTCCTGCAAGAGTTCAGCTTCAGAAAGTCCAGAAGCTTGAACCAGTTGATCAGAAATGAGAAGACTCACTACCAAAAGCTCCTTTCTTACATTCTCTATTAAAGTTAGAGTAGCAGGATACCTTTATATATAAGCCCACACCAATCCCATTGTAAAAACAACAATATCATAAAATCATAGCAATATCAAGATAATTTTGAATGATTAATGTGATCGCTTATCTTGTAGGTTGGGTGTAGCGTAGCGTAACCCAACTCCGAAACGTCCGATCATGTTGTGTTTCACTTCGTTCCACCCAACCTACACATGGCTCCGCTTACTAGGCTAATAGAATTATGCTGGAAGTCAATCAACCGGAGCGCCTACTCTACCTGGCAGTTCCTCTAGAAACTTATGAAACCTTTTTTCAAAGTCAATTTGCTCAGGTGGCAGTGGAGCGCTATCAACTTAAACTCATTTCTTAAGGTAACTCTTTTTCATATAAGCCAAACTCCTGTGGTGTTCCATTTAAATCCTCGATAAATTTTTCGTATAACTCTTGATTCCCATTGTTTTGGTCCCAGACTTCATCCACCCAGGTTAGCAAAAAAGCTTCGCGCTGATTAATTTCACCATCATCTTTGGTAAAAGAACCCTTACGCAATCTTTCCCTCACCCCAGAACTATTAGAGTGAAGATGCTTTAAAATATCTTTAGCTATAAAGTCTAACTTGTTCTCAAGGTGTGGGTAAACTTCAAACACTTCTTCAATTAGCAGGTCGAATACTTCTTTGTGGGTAAGCTTGGGCATAATCAGGATATTGTTTCAATGCATCGTAGTTAGCATAAGTTTTTTGTTTTGGCTGACCAAGTATCTTTACTTTTTTTTTAGACTCAGTCATGTAGTGAAAAAAAAGAAGAAACCCTATGTGAACTCTGTGCCTGGTGTGGTTCCCTTCAAAAACCCGAATTAAAGCCAATTTCCTACTAAAAAAACGGTGCTTAGGTATGGCTTCCACACTCATGCAGCAAACCCTATTTAGCTAATCGCTCTGCCAATAAACAGTCTTCAAAAGACAGCGACTCACTATCAAGGAAGTTTGCCAAAGCCATTTCAACAACTGCCTCTATCGGATACTCAATCTCAGCAGCACGTCGATGAAACGCCTCTTTTACATACACTGGAACCGCATCAAGGATTTGCTGCGCAGCTTCTGCTGACAAATGTTCCAATTGAACCGTTTGCATCATATATCCCTCGGAATCTTGACGTTATAAGGTGGTTTTGTCGCTTGCAGAATGAGTTTCTCTAGCTCTAATAATAATCCAGCCTTACCAAAATGCCCAAGGGGATAGACTACAACTCCTACATCACCAGGATCGTAGCGATCAAGCCACCCCCATAAGAAAGCTTTGTGTCCTCCCCGGAGGCGATCACGCAAATGCTTAGATTTTCCGATGTAAAGAAGTCCTTCCTCTCGGTGTCGTAAGGCATAAATTCCAGGACGAATTGGAATATCGTTAAATTCGCGACTAAGAGGCTGACATTGAGAAAATGGGGTAAACGCAAGAGTATTTAATATTACTTGTGCTTCAAGTCTGATTTCAGCATCATTGGACATATATCAAGTATCAGAGCGATCGCTAGGCAGATCAAGCAGGTACCTGAAGGATTGTACCCGACCTGATGAGGAAATTGACCAGTGCGATTACACTAAGCCTTCTTGACTTCTTGCTTTGTGATTAATTGGCACAGATCCTCACTGCGAATTAAAGCCAATTTCCTACTAACACAAACGGGGCCCAATAATATGGTTTCTCTTGTTCACCACCTCTCTTGATCATAGATATTTGAGCGCGACGCAAGGCTTGAGCTTTGCTGATGGTTTTATCCTGATTCAACTCCTGATAAAAGTTAATCATCAAGTCTGCGGTAGCAGCATCATTAACTACCCACAGAGTTGCTAGGGTGCTGCGTGCTCCAGCTTTAACTGCTACGCCAGCTAAACCTAAAGCTGCATATCTGTCTCCTGTCGCTGTTTGGCAAGCACTGAGAACTAATAGCTCAATTGGCTCCCTTTGTCCTTCTTCCCTACCGCGCAGAAGTTGGTTAAGCTGGTCTATATTGAGGGTGTCTTCCCAGGTGAGAATGAAGGTTTCTTCTGGTGTGGAACTGAACACACCGTGGGTTGCTAGGTGAACTACTGGAAAGGGAGCTAAACCGATCGCTTTTTGAATCGCATCATTGGTAAAATCTTCGTTGAGAATCAGTTCTCCTGGTACTTGGGACTCGATTTGGTTTAATTCCACCTCAACATTACCCAGTGGAGGAAAACCTAGCGTAGATTTAGAGATTCCAGCTTTGAGTGCGGTGAGCTCTCCTCTTTCGAGGGGTGCAGATTCTAGTAATTGTAGACTAGGAGTAAGAGCGATCGCATATTTTTCAACTAGGTACTGATTCCCATCGTGTAGGACTGCCATGGGCAGATTGAGTAGGGGAGCATCTAAGATGAAGACTAGGGTTTCTACTTCACTATTAGCTAAATCCTTTTCGATTGGTCGAATTAACCAATCGTATACTTTCTGAGCTAGGGGTAAGTAGTCTACGGGATTACCTGGTGTTATTGTCGGTACGATAGTTCCTCTAACATCTCCTACTGGTGCAACTGCTTCCCGCAACTTCGTAAAGGTATCGATAAAGCTTTCTTGCTGCTCATCTGGGGATAAAGTAACTGATTTGTGGAGCAAGCGCACACCGGATTCTTCTTCTGAGTCTGGTAGAGTTACAATTACTTCAATCCTGTCTTTGAGGACAATCGGATTAATTACTCCAGCTTTAGGGTCAATCTTGTCAATTTCAACAAGATTAGCAGTTAGACAGTTTTCTCGAAAGAAGTTAACTAGTTCTGCTTGCTGGAGAGATTCAATTACTTTGCGAGCTTTAGCTAAATCTTTTTGACTGGTATCTTCTTGAGATAACAGCAAGCCGACAAATTCCCGATAGACGGGTTCGACGCTATCCTGGAAGGAAAACTGGACATCCCGATTAACGCTAACTAAATCGCTACGGAGAATATCGAGGTTGTTAACTGCACTTTCGTAAGCGGCGACTGCTCCTTCAGTTTTTCCCTGCTCTTTAAGAATTTGTGCTAATTGCCATTGAAAGCGATAGGCAACGTCAGAGGCTCCGATGGATTGAGCTACAATTAGAGCTTGTCTGGTATTCTCTTCTGCTTGAGCTAGCTGTCCGTACTCCAGACGTAGTTCTCCTAATTGTCCCAGAGCGTAAGCTTCTGCACGAGGTTCTTTGAGTTCTCTAGCTTGTCGGAGTGCTAGGGTTAATTGCTGGGCAATATCCTGAGGGTTAATTTGTCTGGGATTTTCTTGTTCCATGACCATGCGCGCCCAGTTAATCCTAGCACTAATGGCTGTAGTAGAGAGGGGTAGTTGCTCAATTGTGTCTCTGATTTCTGCTAGTAATTCCCAATGCTCATCAGTAAACGCTTCTTCTCTATCCCCTAGTAAGCTGAGTTGATTGAGTTGAGCCTCAATTCTGGCTGTAGAGGTTGTAGCATTATCAGCAGCTTCTTGGTAATGTGCGATCGCTTTTTGATTTAAATCTACAGCAGTTCTGCTGGTTTCCTCTTGCTCTCGGGTGTTGTTAGCTCGATCTTTAGTAATATTACCTAACATCAAGTAGGCAGCACTAATATCTTCGGGTGAGTTTTGTGCTTGTGCGATCGCTAAACTCTGTTGTATTGTCTCCTCAGCCTCATCAAGATCCCCAATTAAGCGCTGAGTAATACCTAAGCTACGTAGTGCGATGGCTTTGAGTCGAGAATCTGGCTCTCCGGCTAGGGAGTCGTTAACCTGTTCGATAGTTTCTAAAGCACGACGATACAATCCCGCTTTGCGTAGAGCTTGAGCTTGATTAATCTGACTTTTAAGTACTCCTTGGTTATCCCCTTCTTGCTCGTAGATAGTTGCAGCCGCAGCAAAACTTTCCGCAGCGGCTTCTGGTTGTCCTTGAGCCAGATTAACTTGTCCCTGGAAATCGAGGGTTTTTGCTTGCCCTAAGCTATCTTCCTCAGCTGCGAAAGCGTTAGCAGCTTGTTTTAGTAGCTCTAGAGCTGACTGGAACTGTCCTCGTTGATAGAGTCCTCTGGCTTGCTCAACTATTACTTCTGGACTGGCATTTTGGGCAATGGTTTGTACTGCGGGTGTGTAGGCAATTACAGGTAAGTTTCCTAGTCCAAACAGCCATGCTATACATGGAGTTAGGCAGAAGGAACACAAAAATAATATTAATAGTTGTTTGTTGTTTGTTGTTTGTTGTTTGTAAGAATGTAATTGTTTTTTTAGCTGACGTTTGTTTCTTTTTTTGAAGGGATGGAAACGGAGTAGATTAATTAGTTTATTAAACATTTTTCTAAATTCTAAATTCTAAATTCTAAATTACCTAATAAACCTGATAATTAAGGGAAAAGTACAAACCGTCTTCTTGTAAAGTGCGATCGCTGGAGGTAACATCTACTAGGGGAATACCCCAGTCAAAACGAGCAGAAAGGCGATCGCCGAAGCGCAATCGTAGACCGATTCCAGTAGAAACGATAACATTGGGGTCGGGATCTGGATCAGGATTGCCGGAGTTGTTCCAGGCGGCACCGAAATCCACAAAGGGGGCAATTTGCACTAAACCTTGGAGTTCTGGGAGGCGGAGTATGGGGATGCGAACTTCTGCTGATGCCAGGAATCCGTTATCGGTAAGGAAGATATTCTGGCGATAACCCCGAACCGTATCTACTCCTCCCATGCCAAATTGCTCTAATCTCAGCAGAGACTGGGTAGCTAGCTGCAAGTCTCCTTGGAGGATTAATAGGGTTTCGGGAGCAATGAGGCTTACCCACTGAGTTTGTCCACGCCAGGAAAGGAAAGTGCTATCAGGACCTTCCTCGTTAACGGTAGCACCTAAGATGCCGAGACCAATATTAAATTGGGAACGCAGGGAAAAGACTTGCTCGTTACTCCGCTGTGTCCATTCTTGAAAAAAGCGCAAAGCGGTAACGCTGGTACTTCCATCTTCTTCTGCTCCAGGAGAGAGTCTGACGGGAATATCAAAAATCGTAACTTTACTGTCTTGGAAGGTTGCTGATAACCCTAGGGCAAATTCCTCTTCCAGGTTTTGCCAGAGGGGCTGACGCCAAGTGAACTCCAGATACTGGGAATCGGCATCAATATCAATCCGGTTGAAGGGAGGCTCAACAACGTTACTAAAAGTGGTGTTGAACCGTACACCGAGGGTGCCATTACGGGGATTGAGGGGATAGGTATAGCTGGCATCTAAGGTATTACTACCATCGGTGTTGCTATAGCTGATCCTGAAACCATCTCCATCTCCTAACAAGTTGGCTTGGGTGAGGGTTGCTTTTCGCTCGAACGTACCAACGGTGGGTGAGCGGCTATTATTTAGGGATAGGTCTAAAAAGAAGGTTTGGGCTTCTTCTATCTGTACACTAAGTACACTGGAACCAGGACGGGTGCCAGCACCAAGTTCAGCAGATATATTAGCAATGAGAGGATCTAGTTGCAGCATTTGCAGCGCCTCAATTAGCTCATCCCGATTGAGGGGAAGCCCTGCTCCTAAAGCAAGACGACTGCGGATATATTCTTGATTCAGCCTTTGGGTGCCAGTAACATTGATGGTTTCTAATTCCCCTTCCAGTACTTGAACTTTTACTATCCCTTCCTGAAAGACTTGAGGTGGGATAATGGCTCCAGAGGTGACATATCCTCGTTCTCGGTATAGTTGGGTAATGACGGAGCGCACCTCGAAGACTTCGGCAAAGGGGAGAGGGCGGTTAAGAAAATCTTTGGTGGCTTCTGCTAACTCCTCGTTACTAATTACAGTGTTACCTTGAAACTCAAACCCTTCAATTATTATAGTTTCAGGAACTTCACCAGGGATAGGTTCAGGACTGTCTGGAGTTGGAGGCGGTAGAAAATCTTCTGTTGGAGGAGTTGTTTCCAAAGGTTGCTCTTCCGGTAGAGATTCTGAAGGGCGTTGGGGAACTATATCTGGGGGAAATGGTGGTAGTTGAGCTAGGAGCAAGCCCTCATCCCCCAGCCCCTTCTCCCACAATGGGGAGAAGGGGAGCCAGAAGTCCCTCTCCCAAACTGGGGAGAGGGATTTAGGGTGAGGGAAACTCTGCGCCTGACTTGGCGATACCATCAGCCAGCTAGTCAGTGTCAATAAACCCAGTCGTAAGAGGGAATAAACTGAACTCAACAGAAGTTTAGTTATCATTGCAGGTAGATGACGATCTCAGCACGAGAGTAGTAGGGGTGACAGTGGGAGCTTGGGCGGTAAAGATGACTTCGCCATTTTCTCCATAGATCCACCCTTGGGCTTCAATAAAGCTTGATTCTTGAGGTGCAGTAGTTGCAACTGGAACCGGACTAGCAGCACTTGAATCCTCGGTACTATCTTCTATTTCCTCACTAGGAGTTTCCCAATCATTCACCACCGCCTCACCAGGAAATGCGGCATTGGGGTCTGGGGGTAAACCTCCCTGTCCAGTGATAATAAATTGGTTCTTTTCCCTCTCAGCTATGCTACTACGGGTAGGACACGTTTCTGCTATCAGTGTTGTGGGGTCTATTGTATTAGTTGGTAAGTTAGTAAATCCTGAAGTAGGGTCAGCATTGATAACATTGGTTGTTACTACACCATCCCTACCAAATTCAGAACTGGCGGTAATGTCATTAGTAACGAAAACATCCTCTCGCTCTTGAATATCGAAGAGGCGAGATGCAGAAATGAAGATGTTTCCCCCATTTCCATCGAAGGCGTTAGCTCTGATGTTACTGTCATTACTAGGTGCAGAGAAGACGAACTGCCCTTCGATATCAATATTGCCGCCATTGCCACCACCTGGAGGTTGACCAGCACGGGTAGATATTTGACTGTCAAGGAGCAGTAATAAAAATTCTACCCCTCCTAAGATAATATTGCCGCCCTGTCCCGATGCAGTTTCTGCTGTAATAGTTCCTTGATTGATCAGAAAAATGTCACGAGCTATGATGCCCAAGTCACCTGCAGGTCCAGTTCCTTGATTGTTGACCGTAATTGTTGCTCCATCCTCGATTAACAAGTCTGTAGTTAAAACCACAAGACCTCCTCCCGCTGCTGTAGAGCCAGCAGAGGCATTGGCAAATATGCCACTGGAGCCAGGAGGAACATTATCAAAAATCTGTAGGGCAATTAATGGTCCTTGATCTGGACCAAACTGAGCAATACTGCGAGCCAGGGTTTGGAGAAATCGCTCTCTAAAGGTGGGATCTCTACCAGAGAGACTGACTCGATCTTTGGCAATGACCAGAATTCTACCTGCGCGTCCGTTCTCAAAAGCGGTAGTGAGGATTTGCCCACCATTAATAGCTTCAAGATTGTTGACAGTAACTAAGATATCACCGCCCTGAAAGGCATTTCTTGTTCTAGCACTGAGAACTGCTCCATCCGATAGACGCAAGGTATCAGTATTGACGATAATGAAACCCCCTGGTCCATTAGCTGTATCTTCAGTAGAAGTAAACAACCCTGTAGAAAATCCTTCTGGACTGACTCCAGAAAACTCAACAAAATCAGAAGTATTAATCAGAATTACTCCGGCGTTACCATTGCCACGAGTCAGAGCTTGCAGTTCTGCTCCACCATCCATGAAAAGCGATCGCGCGTCGATTCTAATACCAATAGTACTGCCTGTGGCTGTTGGTTCTACATTGCTGGTAATCAGAGTACCACTACCTGTAATTGAGACGT
The DNA here is from genome assembly GCA_965222765.1 of Caldora sp. GTDB lineage: Bacteria > Cyanobacteriota > Cyanobacteriia > Cyanobacteriales > Coleofasciculaceae > Caldora. The sequence continues at coordinate 79,490 of CBDCVG010000006.1, read as the reverse complement.
CACCATTAGCTTGAACAAATATAATTCCACCACTTCCCTGACCAAAAGTCTGGGTTGTCAAAGTAGCACCATTAGTCATTGAAACAGAACCAGCTTCAATCAGAATGCCACCAGCATCACCTACGGCTGTTTCTTGAACATCACTTAAAATACTGCTGTTATTTGCTAGGGAGACTGAACCCGTAGTTTCTATAGATATTATTCCAGCATTTCCTTGACCAAAGGTACTAGAATTCAATTGAGCACCATCAGTCATTGAAACAGAACCAGCTTCAATCACAATACCGAGAGCCTCACCTTGAGCGTCGGCTCCTACAGCACTGAACATTCCCGCATTCTGCCCTGCCAAGACAACAGCTCCAGTTGTTTCTACACCTACTAATCCAGCATCTCCTTGACCAAAGGTACTAGCAGTAAGAATGCCATCAAGTATAGAAAGTGAATCTGCCAGAATCAAGACACCACCAGCATCACCGACACTTTCAGGTTCCACATTGCTGAAGATTTGACTGTTATCAACCAAAACTTCACCATTAGTCTGGATGAATACAAATCCAGCACTCCCATTGCTAAAACTACTAGTACTTATTTGAGCACTATCGCTTAATTCGACAGACTCAGCGCTGATGATTATGGAGCCAAATAGATCGTCATTATCGATCGCTTCAAAAATATTCCTTAAGGAGTTGCCAGTTGCACCAGGATTAACATTGTTTTCAATCCGGCTTTGCCTTATGCTTACTGCCCCTGTAGCATCAAATAAAATATTTCCTGCTTCATTACCCGCTCCTCCATTACCAAAACCAGGTGTGTTACAAGAAGAGGCATTTGTCCCGATTCCTGCACAAACATTACTACTACCTGAAACAGTTATATTTCCCGCACTGATGATAATATCGCCGCCGTTGTTAGCAACGACATCAACTACAGCGTCATTATCAATTAACACATCAGCCCTTGCTACATCATCAGGAAAACTCAACCTGACATCGGGAAAATTCAAATTAGGATTGCTACCATCAGGATTATCAACAATTTCTATTTCTCCCGGTTCTGCAAGTCCTCCTAGCTCAATACGACCACCTGGTGCTCGGACAACTCCCCCATCAAAGTTAACATTACCACCTACTAAGAATAAATTCTGACCAGCATCTACATCTAGACCGACTGTAGACTGATTAGTAATCGCCCCTGCTGGAGTCTGATTGAAGAACAGAGCAGAAGGATTTACCGTCAGTAACGGGTTATTAGGAGCAACCGCTGATGTTAGAGAAAACTCACCACCCCCAGGAAACCGAATACCATCTGCAGTAGTTCCAACAAAAGAACCACCAATCCTTAATTCTGCATTAGGACCGAAAGAAATACCACTAGGATTAAGCAAGAAGAAGTTAGCACTACCTTGAGCTTGAATCGTACCTAAAATATCCGATTGTACTCCCCCTGTAACTCGCGAAAAGATATTGACGATACTAGGAGCATTTTGAAAATCAGCGACTGCTCCATCTGGCACCGTAAAACTACTGAAACTGTGAAACAGATTGCTGCCACCAACAGTTGTACCACCCGTAATTGCTAAGTTGGGGTCAACCACAGTTCCCAAAGTGCCGTCAGATGTTACCTGAGCCAAGGCGTAATTTCCAGAAAAAGCGATCGCACTACCAATCCCCAGTGCAATACTAAAAGCATACTTTACTAGCCCTAATCTCCACTTTCCCCAAGCTTTCAGTACAATCGGTGATAATCCACCAGGGGTTAAAAGATACTGTGGGCGAATCACCTCAAAGCCAGTAAAATCGTGGGGAGATAGGGAGATGGGGAAATAGGGGAAACGCTTGCTAGCCTGGTATTGCTCGTTATTCAATGGTAGAAACATCCTACAAAGAAATACACAGCTAACCCAATCAGTGCCGCTCGTAGCTGATCAGATATAAAGATAGTCTGAGTTGGACATCGACATCTCCTAATTGTAGATAATTTCGCCGGTATTGAAACACCGATCGCCAAATTCAGCTAACTTTGACAAATTGCACTAGTGCAGCGGGCATGGAAATAACCCACCAGGAAAGAGATCGATAGAATCCTTACTCTATAAGCATTCTTAATTCTTAATTCTTAATTCTTAATTCCGCACAGCGGTACTAGTAACTGCTCCTCAAGAGAGTTATCCTGTTTTTGCTGACCAAAATTCAAAGTAGATGTCTGTTGTTTCCCCTGTCACCGTCACTGTTCCCGCCTCAACTGCTAACCTAGGACCAGGATTCGACTGCATTGGCGCAGCATTAACGCTGTACAACCAGTTCAAATTCACTTCCCTCGACTCAAGCTTGCCAGAAGGAGTGAGGATCACTGTCACAGGTACTGAAGCGACTCTGGTAAATCTGAGTGCAGATAATCTCGTCTACCAAACCTTTTTGCAGTATTACCAGTACATTAATCAGACACCACCATCAGTGGCAATCGAAATTGAGCTGGGTGTACCTTTAGCCAGGGGATTAGGCAGTTCTGCAACAGCAATTGTTGGCGGGTTGGTGGGAGCTAATCAGCTGGCAGGAGAACCCCTTAATCAGATAGAGTTGATGAAGTTAGCGATCGCTATTGAAGGTCATCCTGATAATGTAGTTCCAGCTTTGTTGGGAGGTTGTTGTCTAGCAGCTAAGAGGGAGGATACCAATAGTTGGGAAATTTGTGATATTCCCTGGCATACTGAGCTTTTGCCAGTGGTAGCAATTCCCAATTTTGAGCTTTCTACACAAGCAGCCAGGGAAGTTTTACCTCAAGAGTACAGCCGTGCTGATGCTATCTTTAATATTGCCCATTTTGGCTTACTACTGCGAGGGTTAGCAACAGGTCGAGGTGACTGGTTAAAAGCAGCTTTGCAAGACCGAATTCATCAACCTTATCGTAAAACCTTAATTGCTGGTTATGATGCTGTGGCTACAGCAGCTCTGGCAGCTGGTGCTTATGGTATGGTAATCAGTGGCGCTGGACCAACACTTTTAGCTTTAGTACCTTCATCCCAAGCTAAAGCCGTGGTAGCAGCGATGTCAACAGCTTGGCAAGAGGAGGGTGTGAAAGCTCAAGTGCAAACTTTTTCGGTAGATACCCAAGGGACTCGTGTAATGAGTAATGAGCGCCTGATGGCGAATTAAGAATTAAGAATTAAGAATTAAGAATTGATTGGACTCGGTGTTTATTCAGAGATTAGCTATTAGCTATTAGCCATTAGCCATTAGCCATTAGCTTTGAGCGTGTTTCTCAACAATAATAGGTAATTAGATATGGTATCTGACCAAGTAAACTTAAATTATCCTTCTAGCTACAAAGTTGAGCAAGTAGATATTTATCATGGTGTGCAAGTACAAGATCCTTACCGCTGGCTAGAAAATCCTGATACAGAGGAAACAAAGGCTTGGATCAAAGCACAAAATGAAGTTACCTTAGGTTATCTAGAGGGTATATCTGCTAGGGAAGAGATTAAACAGCGCCTTACCCAAGTTTGGAATTATGAGAAATATGGTATTCCATGGAAAAAAGGCGATCGCTATTTTTATTTCAAAAACGAGGGTTTACAAAATCAGAATGTTTTGTATACCTTAACCAGTTTAGATGGAGAACCCCAGGTATTATTAGACCCCAATCAGCTATCATCAGATGGTACTGTTGCCTTAAGGAGCTTAGCTATTAGTGAAGACGGTAAATTAATGGCTTATGGCTTGTCTCATTCTGGCTCTGATTGGCAAGAATGGAAAGTTAGAAATGTAGCAACGGGAGAAGATTTAACAGATCATCTGCAATGGATTAAATTTTCTGGTGCTTCTTGGACTCACGATCACCAAGGTTTTTTCTACAGTCGTTACGATGAACCCCAAGAAAAAACAAAATTAGAAGATACCAACCATTATCAAAAACTATTTTATCACCGTCTAGGCACACCTCAATCAGAAGATACTTTAATTTACCACCGTCCTGATCAAAAAGAATGGGGCTTTGCTGGCAATGTTACTGAAGATGGACGATATTTAATAATTATTGTTTTCTTAGGTACGGATTCTCAAAATTTAGTGTTTTATAAGGATTTAGAAAATCCAGAAGCAGAAATTATTGAACTCATTAATGAGTTTGAAGCTGATTATAGTTTTATTGATAATGATAATTCAACCTTTTGGTTTCGTACAGATTTGGGTTCACCTCGTGGGCGATTAATTGCTATTGACATTAATAATCCAGCTAAAGAAAACTGGCAAGAACTTATTCCCGAATCTCCAGACACTTTGAGAAGTGTAGGTTTACTTAATAACCAATTTATCGCTAAATATCTCCAAGATGCTCGGTCGGTAATTAAAATTTTTAACTTGAATGGTAATTTTGTCCGAGAAGTAGCATTACCAGGAATTGGTTCAGCAGGAGGTTTTAGTGGTAAACGCCACGACACAGAAACCTTTTATCTTTTCACCGGTTTTACCACCCCTTCTACCATCTATCGCTACGATTTGGTGACAGGGAAAAGCGAAATTTTCCGCCAACCTCAAGTAGATTTTAATTCTGATGATTATGAAACTAAACAGATTTTCTACAAGAGTAAAGATGGAACACAAGTTCCCATGTTTATCACCCACAAAAAAGGGTTAGCATTAGATGGCAAAAATCCTACCTATCTCTATGCCTATGGTGGTTTTAATATTTCCCTAACTCCTAGTTTCTCTGTCAGTAATTTAGTTTGGCTGGAAAGGGGAGGAATTTATGCAGTACCCAACCTTAGAGGTGGTGGAGAATATGGAGAAGAATGGCATCAAGCAGGCATGAAATCAAATAAACAAAATGTCTTTGATGATTTTATCGCTGCAGCAGAATGGTTAATTAGCAATAAGTATACTTGTTCGGAGAAACTGACTATAGGCGGTGGTAGTAACGGAGGATTACTAGTTGGTGCATGTCTGACTCAACGCCCAGAATTATATAGGGCAGCCCTGCCAGCGGTGGGGGTAATGGATATGCTACGTTTCCACAAATTTACTATTGGTTGGGCTTGGTGCGCCGAATATGGCTCCCCTGATAACGAAGAAGAATTTAAAACCCTTTACAGCTATTCCCCCTTACACAATTTAAAAACTGGTACAGCCTATCCTGCTACCATGATCACCACTGCTGATCACGATGATAGGGTAGTACCAGCCCATAGCTTTAAATTCGCCGCAGCTCTACAAGAGGCTCATGCAGGAGAGCAACCTGTACTAATTCGCATTGAAACTAAGGCAGGTCATGGTGCAGGAAAACCCACCACGAAAATTATTGAGGAAGTTGCAGATAAGTGGGGATTTTTAGTAAAAGTTCTTAATATTTGAGAATTTGGTGTGGACAAGGAAACATTTTAGGCGTCGAACCAGAAAAATCCCTGGATTTTTTGACTCCATGCGATAACATGAAATTTCATGAATGTTTTAGTTGAGGTAAAGTCAATGCTTGATGCAAGGGAGATTTACCCTCTTTCAGACTTTCAGCGGAATGCCAGACAATTTATTGAGCAGTTAAATCAAAGTCACAAACCGATTGTTTTAACTGTCAACGGTAAGGCTGCTCTAATCATGCAGGATGCTGTATCCTATCAGGAGTTACTAGACGAGTTAGCATTAGCGCGGTCTGCTGCGATGATTAGACAAGGTATAACGGAGGCAGCAGAAGGGAAAGATCGGGATGCAGTGGAAGCTTTAGAGGAATTGCGATTAAAGTATGACATACCGCGTTAGGATTACTCCCACAGCCTTCGCGGATGCTGAAGGATTTTATCTGTGGATTAGGCATGATTCCCCTGAAGCAGCTGCTGACTGGTTCAATGGACTTTTTGAAGCTATTGAGACTCTTGCTTCTATGCCCAGGCGCTGTCCAATTGCGCCGGAAACGAAATTGGTAGGGCAAAAGATTCGATGTCTCCTCTACAAGAAATACTACCGGATTCTCTATGGCGTTGAAGGTGAAACAGTTAGAATTTACCACATCCGCCATACATCCCAGCAGTGGATGACAAGGGAAGAATTTTTAAGAGAACCCTAGAGAATGAATTTTTGCCCTAAGTTGCCAAATTTTAACGTTTCCATCAGCACTACCACTAGCAAGAGTTTGTCCATCGGGACTAATAGCAAGGGATAAAACTGAGTCAGAGTGGGCTTGCCAGTGGCAAAGTAGCTTTCCGGTACTAACATCCCACAAATTGATAGTTTTGTCCTTACTACCACTAGCCAAAATTCGTCCATTGGGACTAAAGACAACGGAATTAACTGAGTTGGTATGTCCTGTGAGGGTTTGTTTCTCCTGAAGGGTGCGAAGATCCCAAAGCTTGATCGTATTTTCCTCACTGCCACTGGCAAGGATTGTACCATCGGGACTAAAAGCTACAGAAAAAACGTCGAATAAATGCTTATCTAAAGTATCAATTTTCTGTCCCGTTCCAACATCCCACAGTCTGATCATATGATCCCAACTACCACTAGCCAGAGTATTACCATCGGGACTAAAAGCAACGGAAAAAACGTCAAATAAATGCTCTAAACTGTGCTTCTCCTTACCAGTGCTCACTTGCCAGAGCTTGATAGTTTTGTCCCCACTACCACTAGCTAAGGTTTTGCCATCAGGACTAAAAACAACGGAATTAACTGAGTTGGCATGTCCTTTGATGGTGCGAATCTCTTGGAGAGTGCGAATACTCCAGAGTTTAATGGTTTTGTCCTCACTTCCACTAGCTAAAGTTTTGCCTGTGGGAGTAAAAGCAATGGCATGTACTGCTTGGGAATGTCCAGAAAACCAACTGCTGCCAAGGGTACAAATTTCCCACTCTGTACTTAATTCCCACAGTTTAATGGTTTTATCTCTACTACCACTAGCTAGAGTTTTGCCATTGGGACTAAAAGCAACAGCATACACCGCATCTGAATGCTTTTTGAAGGTGGTAATTAAAGAGATATTAGTAGGAAGAGTTAATAAGTTGCATGTCTCTCCCATAGGTGGGGGAGGGGTATTAGTCTGTTTGGGTGGCAGTGAAATTGACGAGGTTTCCTGACTGCTGGGTATTACCGATAAGGCTTGCATGACTTCTGCGGCAGATTGATATCGCAGCTTGATACTACTTTGAATCATCTTGTCCAAAATGCAACCAAGTTCCTCACTCACTGGATTGTTAACTAAGTAATACCGCCATGCAAAACTACTTTCGAGGGTTTCATACAAGTCAAATGGCTCAAGATTAGTCAACAGATGTATGCAAGTAACACCTAGACTATAAAGATCACTGGCAAACACAGCTTTGCCAAAAGTTTGTTCGGGAGCTGCATAAGCAGCACTGCCGATAGTTGTCCCGGTTTTAGCTAAAGCTGTGGCTGTAGCATGTTTAGCAGCTCCAAAATCTACTAGCACCAAATCTTCTGTAGGGTAAGGTTGACTTTGCACAGTAGGTTGCTTTTCCGAAGAGGGGAGAGTGATAGTGCGACGACGAATGATATTTTCTGGCTTGATATCCCGATGAATTACTTGCCCTTGGTGGATAAATTGCAGTACCGGTAGTAGGTTCTTTAAAAGACTGCGTATCTGCTCTTCTCGGAAAGCTGCAGTTTCTGCCAACTCTTGGGCTAGGTTTTGCCCATCAATGAATTCCTGGATAATGTAATGATAGTTATCTTGCTCAAGATGGGCTAACAGTTCTGGAATTTGGGGATGCTTACCTAACTGTTGTAAGCGCATTGCTTCCTGCTGAAATAATTCTGCAGCTTTGCGGGAGTTATTTTGCCCTTGAGGGTAAAATTGCTTAATTACACAGCAAGGTAAGGAGGGTTTGCAACCATCTTCCGCTAATAGAGTTCTGCCAAAACCTCCTACAGCAATCAGTCGGATGGCACGATATCGCTGTGCCAGCAACAGTTTATTACCACAATTTTGGCAAAAATTCGCTTGTTCTGGGTTATGGGGCCCAGGGCAATGGGGATTGAGGCAGTAGCTCATAGAAGAGGCGAAAAGAGTGCATCTTAAAGGGTAAGGGAATTTTTACCAGAAAAAGGGAATTTGGTATAAGCTCCTCCATGAACTGCCACTTCAAACTATTCGGATGGATTTGATATCACCTCTAAGACATCATCATCTTCAGTTAAGGACTCACAATTGTCATCTTCATCAGTACTAGAACTATCACAAGTAATTCCCCTGGAATTATTCTCCTCTAACTCCAATATTTGTCCAGTGGCACTAACAGCATCATCAATAGCACTAAACTGATTATCTTCTAGTAAAGGGATGACGGAGGGAGCACGCTCAGCACCGATACCAATTAGTCCTTCAGTACCGCTACCTGTGCCATCAAAAGTACCAATAGTAAAAGATGTATCTCGCAGTATACGGATCTTAATTAGAGTCTCGCCAGTACCTTGAACAATTGGTGCTTGATTTCCGAACTGAATTTCAACTTTACCTGTTCCAACCCGTGGAGGATCATCTAAGGGATCGACATTGCTAGGATAAGCATAAAGACTAGTAGTAACCATCTGGAGAGCTCCATTATTTACTACTCGGTTTCCTTGGGTATCTGCCTCAATGATTTCTCTAGGTAGAGTTGCAATGAATCTAGCAGCTTCAATATTAATTGTACTATCGCTGGTTTTATTCGTTTGTCCAGCTCGAATGCGACCATTGAGTGTAATCGTACCATTTATGGCAGTCAATCTTGCACTACTTCCTAGGCCTAAATCATCTGCTTCACTGGAAATAGAGGCAGTTGTAATGTTGCCGTTGGTACTAGTTAGGGTGACATCATTAGCAAAAATTCGCTCTACATTAATGTTACTACTAGCAGATAAGGTTAAGTCTCCCGAAGCATCAGGGAATCTGATATCATCAGTATCAAACTGGTTCCCTCCATCAAAAGTAGAGATTCTTCCTGTACTAATGCTTGCTGCTGAAATTGTGAGATTCCTTCCTTGAGTTTCAATACTATCTCCAGAATTCATGGAGAAATTACCACCAGCTGTAAACTTAATAGCACCTGTACCAGGAGCAAAGGTTAATGAATTGTCAGTTAAATCATTAATTGTAATATCATTAGTTGCTTCGAGGGTAACATTGGCATTACCAGCTAAATTTTCTAAGGCAGTTTCAGAGATAGTAAAAGTTGCACCAGGGCTATCTCCTTCCCATATTTGATTATCTGTTGTAACTTCAACATCATCTACTGCATCATCCCCATCAACAATCGTGATATTAGTTGGATCAAGAAGTAAGTTACCTGTACTGCCATTGGTGGCACTCAAATCCACCGTTCCCTTAAAAATTAAGTCTTCCTTGCTAGATACCTCCACAAATCCACCATCACCAGCACTGCTACCACCACGAGCGCTAATATTGCCGTAAAATACAGTTAACTTGTCTCCCCAAACAATTACCTGACCACCATCACCAGTTTGCAGAGCATCAGCACTAATCTGGGAGTCAGGACTAACATAAGTATGAGAAGCATTCGGTACTGTTCCCTGACCTTGATAGCCTCCACCAATTAATAGAGTACCGCCCCCATGCTGACCAGAGGCGTTAATATTGGCACTAATAACTCCTACTTTGTGACCTAAAACTCGAACAGTGCCACCAGTGAGGGGAATATTATTTGTCGTAGGTACAGTATTAGAGACATCCAATGTACCAGAAATAAGAGTAGTCCCTGACTTGCTAGGAATGCTAATACCAGAACCTGTCAGTTTCACTACCCCATCCTCAACTACCACCCCAGTAGCATTACCAGTATGCTGAGTTAGAAGTTGGTGTAAGGAGAGGGGTGTCAAGGATTGAGAGTTAGCATTTAACCTTACCTCAGTTTCCAGAGGTAAGTCGAGACTCAGCAGATTTCCCGTTTGGCTGAAGCGGACAAATTTCTCTCCTGGTACTGCGGTAATATTAATTTCTCCACCAGGGGTAGCTAAGGTTCCAGTATTGACTACTGTACCCCCAACTAAAGTAATCATCTTTCCTGCTGGTACAGCTAAATTACCAGCATTGACAATAGAGCCAGGTTGTGTATCAGTAAAAGCCAAGCCATTCGGAGTACCGATTAAAGCAGCATAGTTATTGTTACCAATAGCGCTAAACCAGTCTTCCCCAAGCTGAATACCATTAGCTGTAGTGGCAGTGAAGGAGGCAGGTACATTCAGCATCGCGTTGGAGCCAAAAATTATCCCTGCAGAATTCATCAGATAAAGGTTAGAGTTGCTTCCACTAACTTGGATTAAACCGTTGATGACAGAAGCATCGCCACCGACTACTCGACCTAGGATATTCTGAATATTGGGGTTGGCAAGAAAGTTAGCAATCTGGTTAGGATTCAGCCCAAACTGCTCAAAACTGTGAAAAAGGTTAGCACCGGAATGAGTGCCACCGGTGATGTCAAATTGATTGGGGTTACTACTAGTAGAGGTAACTTGTGTACCAGTGCCATCGGCAGCAGCAGTTATCGGTTGCGCTTGGACTGCCTTTGTACCGAAAATTACTGCTAGGAGCAGTAGTGTCAGTAATTTTCTAAGATTTTCTATCATTCTCCAACGAAGCCTTTTGTGTAGGGTAAGCACCAATACTGCGAGTTTCAGAAGAGAGTTATCGGAAAAAGCACAGGAGTTGAGGGAGAGGAATTAGAGCTTATCCGAACAGTATTGGGGTAGGCACTAGTAAGGTTAACTCATCCCCCGGAAGACAGCATGGGGATGCAAGTGTTAGCAAGTTGTTAGTTGTCTGTACAAAAAACTTTCTAACAAATAACTTGCCAACCAAGCGGCGGGCGGCTATCCCTCCCATCCTAAAGGAATGGGCTTCCCGCCGCTTTCGGTGAACTTCTCAAGCTCAGTGTCGCGTAGATCTGCACTGCCCACTGAGATCCCTCAATTAATTCGCCAACAACATCCTAGCGCAGCGCGGCAGAAGTAACTAACCAGTTTAAGTCGATAGAATCCTTACTCCATAAGCATTCTTAATTCTTAATTCTTAATTCCGCGCAGCGGTACTAGCGCTTTGGGTGCAGTTGAAGTTGAAAGAAGCAACCACAATATTGCGATCGCTAATTACAATCGATATAGTTTGGCGGAAATTTTAGGCGATATTTAATCTCATTAGTGCCCAAAAAAGAATCAAAAAAATTGTTATTGAAGTCAAAAGTTTTGTGGGAACGACAGTCTGATATCAAAGATTTAGAGGAAAGTTTGAGATAGTATATCGTCCTCTCCTGCTCCACCCTTAATAAGGAATTAAAAATTCCGCTGGGGGGGTAATTCCGCAATTCCCCAATTTTCTGAATAATTCTCTCCAAAACTCCCTCCAAATTCCCATACACCTCATCATTGTTAAACCTTAAAAACTGAATTCCCACCGACTCAATAAAAGCCTGTCTTTCTTCGTCATATTCTTGTGAACCGTCCTGAAAATGACTCTCGCCATCAACTTCTATTGCTAATTTAAGTTCAGTACAATAAAAATCGACAACGAACCGACCAACACCGTATTGACTGCGAAACTTAACTCCTTCAAGTTGCTTACCCTTGAGCTTTTGCCAAAGCCTAAACTCAGCTTTTGTCATATTCCGCCGAAGCTGCTGACGTTTCGCTTTCTGTGAGGCTCTGTTGTAAAGTTTGGTCATTCCTGCATCCTGGTTCTATAGAAGGTTAGTCCTGAATGTGTTTTCCCAGATTAACCCCCCCAACCCCCCTTAGTAAGGAGGGAGCAAGAGAAAGGAGAAGAAATCGCGCAATGGATACCCGATTAAACGACCAATACCCAGGCAAAAGGAAACTAAGTACCGCTGCGCGGAATTAAGAATTAAGAATGCTTATAGAGTAAGGAATGGGCTTCCCGCCACTTTCGGTGAGTAATGAAGCAACCGCAGCAAAAATTATTTACCCACAATCAGAAAAACTGAGGTAATAATAAAGAAAATGCTAATGCAATAAATTGATAACCTGAGAAAAGTCCATGTTGAGAACTGTGATTATAGCTCTAGCAACTGTGGGATTGGTTTTAATAACTAACTCGATGTTCTCTCCAGTTAATGCAACCGCCAGTGATTTAGAGCTTTACACTTGGGGATATCCCTACTTAGGTAGTGAGCAAGTGGTGTGCAAGAAAATTGTCACCCATCCAAAACAACAACCAATGCCGAAATCATCCAAGATGCAACCGGTAAAGATAGGCTCAGCAATTGTAAGCGATCGCTATTGTGATCACTTAACTAAACCAGCTCAAGTCGGTGGTTAAAATTTTGTTAGTCATTGGTTATTAGTTGTTTGTTGTTTGTCTTTTGTACTAATAACCAATGACCAATGACCAATAACCAATGACTAATTAGAAACTTCCGCCATTTCAATTACCCTGTTATCTAAGTCTTTAACTAAAAAATTGAGAGGCTTTTGAGTGCGCACTTTGTATTTCAGTTGTCGCATTTGCACCCGCATTAACACTTGTTCCAAGCAATCATGATCAAAGCAAACGTGTCGATGCTGGTTTTTCTTACCAAAGCTTGCCCCAGAAATAATATGTAGTTGAGTATTCTTTTTCATCTGATACCACAATCCCTCAGAACCACTGAACTGGGTAGTACTGCTGCTTCCCATACTGGTTGACATATAAAGAGGATCAATACTAGTGGCTCCCAGAGTTTGCTCATAGTTGTAGTAGTAGTGCAGAGGCACTTCGGCAGCCGTAAAATCAAGCAAGCCTTCATAAAACCGTTGAGCTACTTCTAAATCAGATACCATGATGGTATGAACCTTAGGAGCACTGGTGAGAAACATCCACATGGCAACAGCATAAGCTGCTAAGAGCATTACCATGATGCCCTGAGTGGAAAAAAGGCTATCTAAAGGTAGAGAAGGCAGAAAAGCGCCTGGTGGTAAGGGATTAAGTAGGAAGGAAATAAGTTCAACTGATAAAATCATGAATTGACAAAGCGCAATGAATTGATCTTAACTTTAATGAATCTAGTGTCCAGTTGTAGGTAAGATGATTAGCACAAGACTTATATCACAGATGCTACTAATTTTAGCTAATTTCTCTGATTACTTTGCCTGAGTAGAGTCTAAACTAGTCGCTTGTCAGTATTATATGAGTCTGAATCTCTCCAATGCCACTCAACCTGAGTCAACAGCCTCTGAGTATGAGTAGTGCTAGACATAAGAGGGAAGCATCTGCTCTAATTTTCCTGAATACAGCTGGAAATTGAAGATTGTGCAAATTCCGCATTTTTCCGAATCAAATCATCCATTAGTAAAAGCGCTGTTTCATTATAGCGATCGCGAACTGTTGACCCTGTTTCAGCGTTATCCAGAGCAGGGGAAGTTCTTCACAGCAATTTTCTGTCGCTATAGTCCGATTGTCTATACTCTGATTAGTCATTCAGCTCGATCCCCTGTGCAGGCAGATTACCTATTCGCCCTAACTTGGCGTCATCTCTACTATGAGCTGGGTGGACTAGATTTGCGCGAAGAATATACACCGGAGTCTAGTTTCTTCCAAAACTGGCTGATTAATATGACTGCTGTCTGCATTAACCAAGCAGATTTACCTGCTGTGGAATCAATTCACTATGAAGTCAAGGCAGCACCACCCCCTTTGTGGTGTTACCTGGAACAAGCATTAGATCAGCTACCACCAATAATACGACTGATGATCGTTATGGCAGAGACTTTTCAGTGGAGCGAAACCCGGATTGCAGCCTATCTGCAAGCAGAGGGTGATGTAATTGCACCTGCTCAAGTAAGAACTCAGCTTCAGCAAGGGTATCAGCTATTGGAAACTGCGCTGCCAGAGGATATTCGACAAATTTATTTGGGTGAAGACTTTAAAGCTCCACAACAGGAGTCTACAGTTGGTGCAGTAGTACCGGTTTTGAGAAAATAACCACTCTTGTTTACTATGAAGGCTCAAAGGAAAAAACTCTGGAAGATGCAAAATAAGTCGTTAATTCGCTTAAGTGCCATCGCACTGCTGCAAGTACCACTAATGCTTGCTAGCACAGAGGCTAGGGCACAGTTCTTTCCTAGGGGGTTTGATAGCATTGAACTTGAGCCACAACTGGATATTCCTTTAAACAACGGTAGTCGTGGAGAACCTAGAGAGCAAGCCGATTTACTCCTGCGGTTAGGAGGACAGTCGTACCGCAAAGGGTATTTTGAGAAAACCCTCAACTACTGGTTGCAAGCACTAGATATTTATCGGCAAGTTGGTGATTTGCAGGGACTAGGACTAACCTACGATTACCTAGGACATACTTATGCCAAACTAGGGCGTTATCAAGAAGCAGCAGATATGCTACGACGCCGGTTAGGGGTTGCCCGTTCCCTGAAAGATTTTCGGGGGCAAATTTATGGCTTAAACAACTTGGGTACATTGTTGCTGCAAACTGGAAATGGTGAAGCCGCAGCTCGAACCTTAACAGAAGCCCTTGCGATCGCTCGTAGTGTTAATAATGAGGAAGCAGAAGGGCTAACCTTAAGTAACCTCGGGTTAGTAGAATTTGACAGGGGCAATTATTTCGATGCGATTAAGCAATACGAAGCTGCTATAGTTTTGCGGCGTCGCTTTGCAGATCCCTTGGGGGAAGCGAATACCCGTAATAATTTAGGAGATGCCTATCGTGCTGCCAATCTCCCAGATGATGCAGCGATAGCCTATGGATTAGCACTACTACTAGCTCGGACAACGAGCGATGCTCCTAACCAGTTTCGTGCTTTTCGGGGTTTGGTGAATGCTTACAGAGAAGCTGGCAATTATCCCCCAGCTTTTAGAGCTCTTGACAAATACATTGCTCTTGCTAAAGAAGAGAAAGACCTATTTCAAGAACTTGTTTGGTTGCGGTTATCTGCCCAATTGTACGCAATCACTGGTGACTTTGCCAATGCTAGAAATTTCTACGAACGGGCGATCTCTCTGGCTCGTGTTTTAGAAGATACTGGAGAAGAAGCTTTACTACGCAACGATTTGGCTCAAGTACTATATCAAGACTGAATAATAGGTGTTAGGTGTTAGATATTAGGTATTAGGTGTTAGGTATTAGGTGTTAGGTTTTAGGTGTAATTTGTAGTTTTGTTTAAGTTATTTTCAAGGTTGAAACCATAATTAAAATGACGTTATCAGCAGCAGCTCAACTTAGGAGACAAAATAATGGTACAACCTTTAATTTTAGAAAAGTTGGAAGAATTACCAGAATCATTGCAAACAGAAGTGTTGCACTACATCGAGTTTTTGCTGGAGAAATATGCGGAAGCATTGCCCCAAGAAGAAAGGTTTAAGAAAAAGCGTAAGGCAGGGCTATTAAGGGGAAAAGTTTGGATGTCAGATGACTTCGATGCTCCACTCGAAGACTTTAAGGACTACATGTAGATGTTATTAGATACCCATGCTTTACTCTGGTTTATTGATGATAATCCAAAGCTGACAGCAGAAGTTAAGGACACTATTGAGAGTACTACTATTATATTTGTGAGCATCATTTCTCTGTGGGAAATTGCCATCAAGCTTTCAATTAAAAAATTAGACTTACAATTTGAATTGCAAGAATTGCCAGTTTGTTTAGAGCAGCTTGAGATACTTGTTTTACCAGTTACGTTTGCTGATGTGCAGCGGTATGCCAGTTTGGCACTCCATCACCGTGATCCATTCGATCGAATGTTGATTGCACAAGCAATGAATCATTCTCTTGCAATTATCAGTGCTGATAAAGTTTTTGATACCTATGATATTGAGCGGGTATGGACATGAAAAAAATGCCGGATAATTGGGTACTAGCCAGGAAAATGCGATCGCTGTGGTGGCTTGTCAAGCTTAATGTGATGCAATAGATTATTGTTGATGTTTTGGAAAAGGGTAAAACATTATGGATTTAACCAACTCAAATACGGCTAAGAATTTAGACGAAGCCTTTGCCGGTGAGTCAATGGCCAATCGCAAATATTTGTTTTTTGCTGAAGTAACTCGCCGTTTAGGTTTAAAGGATCTATCTAAGTTATTTAAAGAAACTGCGGCTCAAGAAACCGAACATGCCTTCGCTCATTTTCGTTTAATTCACCCTGAGTTAGCAGTCGATGATATCTCTGCTCTTAGCGAAGAAGAGAAAAAGAAGATTGCTGGACGTTGTCTGGAACTAGCAATTGAGGGAGAGACTTACGAATATACAACCATGTATCCTGGTTTTGCAGAAGCGGCACGGGAGGATCGTGACGGTGATGCCGCTGCCGAGTTTGAGGCTCAAGGAGAGGAGTCCCGTCAACATGCAGCTATATTTCGTAAAGCTGCCCACAACTTTGGCTTGCTCACCAGCATAGAAGAGTATCATGCTCGTCGCTACACAGAAGCACTCAACACCCTATCCGGTGAAACACCTCAACCAGGTTACACCAGTGATGATCCAGCACTTCAAAAGTGGATTTGCCGACAATGCTCTATGATTTACGATCCAGTAACTGGCGATCCTGACTCAGGTATTGCTCCTGGTACGCCCTTTGCAGAGATTCCAGATGATTGGAGTTGCCCCATTTGCGGTGCGAAGAAGAGTACATTTATTCCCTATGAGGAGCCTGTTGCTGCTTAGAAGTAGGTATTAGGTTGTAGGTTAAGGGATAGTGGTTGTTCAAAAAGAAGTGTACTTAACACCGGTAGCTGAAACAGTCCAGTAGGGTGCGTTAGGCGCAAATTGGATTAACATCACAAATTAATTTGGGGGTTTTGCGCCGTAACGCACCGTGATTGATTGGTGTGGTGCGTTACGCTAGTGCGACGCTGCTGGCGAAATATTTCGTAATGTCGTAAAGCGACTGGAAGCCCCCTAAATCCCCCAATTCTGGGGGACTTTGAGTCCAGGCTCCCCCAGAATTGGGGGCTGGGGGGCTTCAAAAACCTTCGTTCTGTTGCCAATATTTCGGAATGTTAATTTCGCCACCAGCATCCGCTAGTGCTAACGCACCCTGCAAAATCTGCGATCGCAACTTCAATTTCCGTAATCGATTGATGCACTGCTGTAGAACGATAATAAGGAGTAAAATCATATTCCCTGCTCCCTGCTCCCTGTTCCCTTGTTTCTCGAAAGACATTCAATGCAACGTCTCTACAATCTAAATACATCTGCATAGATTGCATTTTTTCCCACTTTTCTCGCCTCATCAGGGGAGTCATAAACAACTAAAAGTGAATCTGACTCTCCCAAACAGGGAAATAGTGCCAACCCCTCAGCATTACCCAAAGCTCTGGTAACAGGAATGTCAAATAATACCTCCAAATTTCCCGATTCCTGACCAGATATACTATTTTCAGTAAGAGCTAAGGCATCCTTGAGCAAGAAGACTCGCATATCTCCTGCTAAATCCATAGTTGGTCCTGCTAAAATAATCAGATCTTCACCCTTAAAGCATAATTCCCGTACACCCAGACCATTTAAGTAAACAAAATGCTTTCTGTAGAGAGCTCCAGCTTCACCGATTTCTTTGAGGGTTAAAACTCCTGGCTTTTTCTCTTCAACTTCTATTTCCAGAATAACAGCCCAACCTCGCAGCACAGGTCCACGGAATCCTAAGAAAACTCTATCCTGATGTACAGCTAATCCTTCAATATCAAATCCATTTTCTTTACTGGGAAGAGGAAAATTTAAAAATGGACCTAGGTGAATATCTTCTTTTAGAGCATCTATGAGTAGATTGCTATTTTCTGTTTGCTGTAAACATCCTGCTGTCAGCTTTACATTCGGATTATCTGGGTGGGAGCATGACTTAAATAATTCCCCTTCAAATACAGGGATACGAGCGAGTAAATAACGGTTAAATTCAGTCTTAATCGTGGCGAGTCTTTCTAGATCAGTCCCAGTTTTTTTTCCTTTCGGTTTTTTCCGCTTTGTACTATGGGAACCTGTTAGCCAGAGGTAATTGTTAGCATAATCCATCCCTTCAATATCAATTTCGTCTTTTTGATTAAAGAGCTTGACGAAATCTCCAACAGCAAATGACTGGTGTTCTCCAAAAATATATGGCTCTACAGGAGATAAGCGCTCAATTGTGAGGAATTCATCAGAGCCAAACCACAAACTGCCATCGCTCGTCAAGACAGCGGCAGATAGATCTTCTCGTAGGTCATCAGGTTTATTATTGAAGCGCAGTAGTACACGACTGAGTAAAAAAGGTGTTGGCATAATTGTGTTATATACAAAAATCTAAAATCTCAAAGTCTCCTATTGTAGTTCAATTCAAACTTTTTATCCAGTTATTAACACGAGTATAAATGGAGTTAGCAACTTCTGTAATTTGTTGCTTACGATACCATTTATAGAAGACCTGCTCGTATTCTTCACCCTGTAATTGATAATTATTCCAAACCTTTACCCCTAAGGTCATTCCCCAAAATAATAAAATATATAGTGACCAAGAAAGCTGTCCAGCACTTAGCAAATTAATAACTATTAAAAAAGCATTAATTATGATAAATTTACCAAAACTTTTCTTGAGTTGAATGCTTCGATAGAGATTGAATTCCTGACGCTTTTGCTGTTCTTGTTGCCGAAGCATCCATTCTTCTTCGGCTTGCAGGATATTTTCTGTGGAAATACCTAACTCAATAGCAATTTCCACAAGTTGCTCCCGGGAAAGTTCCCCTTGATCAGCTTGACGAGCAATCGCCAAATTGAGGATTTGCTGGACATCTTCTTGACGGTAGAAGGGAGGAGTTTTGTTTTCCAGGACAGACATGGGCTAGTTATTATTAGTATAGAGAATGTTTTGTCTCATGTAGAAATATCATGCTGCTTAACGCAGGAAATACCATTCTTATCTCTATTATGCCGATACTAACGGGGATGAGCTAGATAACTTTAATGTCCAAAACCGAACTGTAGTGGACGGATCTTACTACAGCTAAGAGATGAGGGCATATTTTACATTTCGTTACAATATAAGCAAGAGAAAAAGACGACACTAAAAAAACGTCTTAAATATAAGAATTTGAGGTAGTTGTATGAACGGTAGCATTCGTATTGGCAATTTATTTGGTATTCCCTTTTATTTACATCCCTCCTGGTTTTTAGTCTTGGCTCTGGTAACCTGGAGCTACGGTGGTCTACTAGCAGGCAGTTTCCCAGGATTAGGTGTTGTTCTTCCCTGGCTTTTGGGATTAGTTACTGCACTGTTACTGTTTTCCTCTGTCTTAGCTCATGAACTCGGACATAGTTTTGTTGCCATTAGACAGGGAATTGAGGTTAAATCGATCACGCTGTTTCTCTTTGGTGGCTTAGCTAGTCTAGAGAAAGAATCAAAGACTCCAGCAGAAGCATTTTGGATCGCGATCGCAGGTCCAGCTGTTAGCCTAGTGTTATTTATTCTGTTAACCTTTATTGGCGTCACTACCCAACTCTCAGGCTCATTAGCCGCTGTAGTCGGATTGATTGCTCAACTCAACCTGATTCTGGCTTTGTTCAACCTGATTCCTGGCTTGCCCCTAGATGGCGGTAACATTCTCAAGGCTCTGGTGTGGAAGATTACGGGAAATCCCTATAAAGGAGTAGTTTTTGCTAGTCGCGTTGGTCAGTTTTTTGGTTGGGTGGGGGTTGCCATTGGCTTACTCTCCATCTTTGAGATCATTAATTTCGGTAGTATTTGGACTCTATTGATCGGTTGGTTTCTCTTACAAAATGCTGGTCGTTCTGCCCAGTCTGCCACAATTCAAGACCAATTAACTAATCTTAAAGCAGAGGATGCAGTGATTCCGAACAGTCCCATTGTTTCAGGAGATTTGTCTTTAAGGGAGTTTGCGAATGAGTATATCATTGGCAAGAGGGAATGGAGTAAGTTTCTGGTTACAGATGCAGAAGGTCAACTTTTAGGGGCAATTGCTGTTGATGATATGAGAAATATTCCCACTTCCGATTGGCCAATAACTACAGTTAGGGAAGTAATGCAGCCAATTGAGACTTCTACCATAGTTAAATCAGATCAATCCCTTTTAGAAGTGGTAATGCTCCTAGAACAAGAACAACTGAATCAGTTGTCTGTAGTTCGTGAAAATGGTGTTTTAGTAGGACTTATAGAAAAAACTTCAATTCGTAACTTACTTGAACAAAGAGCACAGACTAACCCAGTTTAATAGTAAATCGGGTTAGGGAGCTCCGGAACAGGGAAGAATCTACTGTCATAACCTGATGATAAAAAATTTTCATCAAGACTGCCTTCTAACTTCTTTTAAAGTAACCAAGTCTTCTTAGCAAAATCAGCAGGTTTATCAGATTCTTTTTGAATTGGTCTGTTTGGAGTGTGAGGTACTAGGCTTTGATTTGGTACTTTTTTAGTCTGTAATGTCAGATCTTTATCATCTTTTTTCATGCTGTTAACTTTCTGAGTCAATTTTTCATTTGTTTCTGCTAGTTGAATAGCTGCTTTTTTAGCTTCCTCAAAGTCTTTCTTAATCTGATTCATTTGCTTGAGTTCTTCCTCAAGCTTCTGTACAGATTTTGTTTGCCGTTCCAAATCAGCTTTTAACTCAGTAACCTCTTCTTTGAGAGAGGCTTCATTTTTTTGTGAATTTTGGAGAGCTTCTTGCAAATCAGCGAAACTTTCTTGCTGATTTTGGGCTTCATTTAGAGACTCTTGAGCTTCCTTCAAAGCGCCTCTTAACTCAGTTACCGTTGCTTGCAATTGAGCCTTAGTAAGATTGCTACTTGATTTGGTGGTAGTCATTGGTATTTTTTCTACTGCTTCAGTATCTTGATCTGACATTTGATCATTGTTGGTGTCTGGAACTGTTTGAGCTGCTAGCTGTGGAGATTTGTCCACCTCTTCACGCAGCAAGTCCGTTAAACTTTTCTTTGCCATTAACTTCCCCAATCACGTTGTAGTTCATCAGCCACACGACAGTAGTCTGCCTTAGCTTCACGAGCATTTTCCCCTCGCAATTGATTAATTGGTATACCTTCAAGGGCAGCTCGTTCGTGAGCCTTGTATGCCCGTATAAAGGCATGGAATGCTGGAACTCCCAATTCCCTAAGAGTCTTTTGCGCCTCGACTGCTTCCCGGAGACTGCGGGAGTCTACCCGAGTTAGAAGCACCCGATGAGCTACTCCCACTGCTGCGATAGCTTCCCGTACCGTTTCAATCAGTACAGCTAAGTCCATTGGAGCAGGCGGTGTGGGCAAAATTAGATAATCGGCGACTGCAACCACCGCCTCCAAGGCTTGGGAGCGTAGGGCTGGAGGGGTATCCACCACTGCTAACTCGTAGCCTTTCATTTTAGGTAAACTACTCAAGAGGGTTGGATCTGTCTCTTGAGCAAGGTCAAATCCCATGCTTGTACCACCCCGCTCAACCCACCAAGTTGCAGAACCTTGAGGATCAGCATCAACCAGAAGAACTCGTTTTTTATCTGCAAGAGCTGCAGCCAAATTTACTGAGGTAGTTGTTTTGCCAACACCTCCTTTACCATTAATAATCGCGATTATGCTGGGCACGGCTCATCCCTCAAATTCAGGGAATTAAGTTCTACACTTTTTCTTGCCGAAGAAAGGGATCTTTCTGGACAAATTAATGATGTAAAAGCAAAATGGCTTTGCTTTACATAAGTTAAAGTGAAAACGAGATTGTCCGGCACTATAAGTTAAGTTTACTTCCAAGACGACGTTAATACTATTTATCTGTAATTGCTCTCTATTGGCTAGAATGCCAGTCTATGTTTGTAAATGAAGGCTTGGCGTAAGTCCTGTAATATTAATTTTTAATACACAACAGTTCTTAATTTTCTGTTCAAGGCATGATTAACCAAGCACCTACCTCATTGCTTTCCCTAACTGTAGCACCAGCTCGGGTGTTGCGAGGTCCTCAGGCACTAGCACTTTCAGGAGAAGCGATCGCAAGCTTAGGAAATCGTCCCTTAGTTGTAGGAGGCGATCGCACTTTGGCTAGTCTAGCACCACGACTAGAAAATCTCCTAGAACAACAGCAGCTTACCTATTCCTTGGTATCCTACAGTCCTGATTGCAGTGAAGCATCCCTAGGCTCCCTAAGAGTAGCTGTGAGTAACCACAAAGCTGATCTCATTATCGGCATTGGTGGTGGTAAAGCCTTAGACACAGCAAAACTGCTAGCGTATCAGTGTCATTTACCAGTCATCACCATACCTACCTCTGCTGCTACCTGTGCTGCTTGGACAGCTTTATCCAATATTTATTCTGACCACGGTGCTTTCCTCTATGATGTAGGTCTTAACAACTGTCCGAACTTACTAGTGCTGGATTACAGCATCATTCAGACAGCACCCCAACGAACCTTAGTAGCAGGCATTGGTGATGCCTTAGCAAAGTGGTATGAAGCCTCAGTCAGTAGTGGTGCTGACTCTGCTACCTTAATTATTGCCGCCGTACAACAAGCAAGAGTACTACGAGATATCCTGCTGCAAAAATCAGTAGAGGCTCTTCAAGAACCAGGGAGTGAAGTTTGGCAGGAAGTAGTAGATGCCACTGTCTTACTAGCTGGCGTCATTGGTGGTTTAGGAGGTGCTCAATGTCGCACCGTTGCAGCTCATGCTGTCCACAATGGTTTAACTCATCTACCAGTAGCACACAATGCTTTACATGGGGAGAAAGTAGCCTATGGAATTCTCGTACAGCTGCGTCTGGAAGAAATGCTTCAAGGCAACCAACTAGCAGCAGCAGCACGGCAACAGTTACACTCATTCTATACGGAGATTGGTCTGCCCCAAACTTTAGATGATTTGGGATTAGAAAACATTACCCTAGCAGAGTTAAGGCAAGCAGCAGAAGTTGCTTGTAGGGAAGGTTCTGATATCCATCGACTACCATTTAAAGTCATGCCAGAGCAGTTAATGGCAGCAATGGTTTCTACAACAACTCCAGTTGAAAGAAGTCACAGCCAACTAGGTTTAGCAACAGCAGTAAGTGAGGTAAGGGATAATTAACTCTTGAGAAACTAGAAATGAATACAGGATGGCTAAATCCCTTGATATAACTAGTTTCTAACTTCTTTTTAGGAAAAAAAAACTCTTGTTCCTCCTGCCTCCTGCCCCCTGCCTCCTGCCTCCTGCCTTCTAATGCTCATTACTGGCTACTTCACAACCTGAATCAATAGACTTATTCAGCAACCCCTATTATGACCCTTGCTAAATCTCCCAACCCTACAATTACTGGTCTTCCAGACCACACTCAGTTACCGGAGTCTGATGGTACATTTGTGAAAAATTTTCAAGAACATCCGCAAAGCGTTCTACTAACCGATTCTATCAGACCTGTCTTGCAGCAACTTCATCCTGATGGACAATATCGTATTGGTCAAGATAGTGGCATTTATTGGCGTTTAACTGAACCTCCAGAAAGAGGTGCTGAAGCTCCTGATTGGTTTTATGTTCCTAACATACCACCTCTACTAGATGGTGAGATGCGGCGCTCTTATGTATTGTGGAAGGAGTTTGTTGCACCGCTGATTGTCGTGGAATTTGTCTCAGGGGATGGTTTAGAAGAACGAGACAAAACGCCCCCTTCCCTAGATAATCAGGAGGACAAAAAGAAGGCTGGCAAATTTTGGGTGTATGAGCAAGCAATTCGAGTGCCTTTTTATGGTATTTACGAGGTTAAAAAAGCTTCAGTAGAGATGTATCATTTGGTAGAGGGTTCTTATGAGCTGATGAGGGCTAATGAGCGTGGTCATTATCTGATTCCGGCGATGGGTGTCGAGTTGGGTATCTGGCAAGGAGAATATGACGAAGTAGAACTTCCTTGGCTACGTTGGTGGGATAATCAAGGAAATCTTTTGTTAACTGGGGCAGAGCGCTCACGCCTATTAACCTCTCAATTGGAGCAGGAACGACAACGAGCTGAACAGGAACGACAACGAGCCGAACAAGAACGACAACGAGCCGAACAAGAACGACAACGAGCCGAGCGACTAGCTGAGCGGTTACGCCAAATGGGAATTAACCCTGATGAAATGTAATTATTAAACGAATAACAACCACCAACCTACTAACAATGAATCTAGATTGGATCACCCCAGCAGAGCGTTTGAGTGCACTACCTCCTTATGTATTTGCTCGTTTAGATGAACTGAAAGCTCGTGCTCGAGAACAGGGACTTGATTTGATAGACTTGGGGATGGGGAATCCTGATGGGGCAGCACCTGAGCCAGTAATTGAAGCGGCAATCGCAGCTTTGCAAAATCCTGCTAATCACGGCTACCCGCCTTTTGAAGGTACTGCTAATTTCCGCCAAGCAATCACCAATTGGTATCATCGCCGTTATGATGTTGAGCTAGACTCAGATAGCGAAGCTTTACCCTTGTTGGGTTCAAAAGAAGGGCTAACTCACCTTGCCCTAGCTTACGTCAATCCTGGTGATTTGATTTTAGTACCAAGTCCTGCCTATCCTGCCCATTTTCGGGGGGCCTCTGATTGCTGGTGGTACTATCCACAGTCTGATTCTGAAGCCGGAAAACGACTGGTTGATTGATTTAGCAGCAATTCCCGATGAAGTAGCGAAGCAAGCGAAGATTCTCTATTTCAACTATCCCAGTAATCCCACCACTGCCACCGCTCCCAGGGAGTTTTTTGAAGAAATTGTTGCCTTTGCTCGTAAATATTCAATTCTGCTAGTTCATGATTTGTGTTACGCCGAACTAGCGTTTGACGGTTATCAACCTACCAGCTTGCTAGAAATTCCTGGTGCAAAGGAAATTGGTGTTGAGTTTCATACCTTATCGAAAACCTACAATATGGCAGGCTGGCGCGTTGGTTTTGTTGTCGGTAATCGCCACATTATCCAAGGTTTGCGGACATTAAAAACTAATCTGGACTATGGCATTTTTGCTGCCTTGCAAACTGCAGCGGAAACTGCCTTACAGTTGCCGGATATCTACCTGGATAAAGTCCAAAGCCGCTACCGTCGCCGTCGAGATTTTCTCATTGAGGGGTTGGCAGAATTGGGTTGGGATGTTCCCAAGTCTAGAGCGACTATGTATCTTTGGGTTCCTTGTCCTGTTGGTACTAATTCAACAGATTTTGCTCTAGATGTGCTACAACAAACTGGAGTAGTGGTGACCCCTGGTAATGCTTTTGGTGTTGGCGGTGAAGGTTATGTAAGAATTAGTTTAATTGCTGAGTGCGATCGCTTAGGGGAAGCACTAAGGCGATTCAAGCAAGCAAATATTCGCTACCAAGCAGAAGCGTTAGTTTCTCAGTCACAATAAAAATATTGACCAAAGCAATAAATTAACTTAAAGAATTTGCAAGCATAAGACTACAGGAAACAACATGACAACTCCAGATGTGTTGGCAGAGGTTCGATATGTAACGGATGCTAACGGAAATAAGACAGAAGTACTAGTTCCCTTAAAAGTTTGGCAAGCTATACTTGCTTCTTGGCAAGAGTTAATCACTCAAATAGAAGATCAACAGGACAGTGCTACTCTGAAAGAATGGTTAGAAAAACGGGCAGCAGGTGAAATGAAGATGGTTTCCTTAGAAACGTTGGAACAAGAACTTATTACTGATGGACTCTTACCTAGTTGAAGTAAGCGAGCAAGTTAGTAAAGAGGTGCGAAGCTCACCCGGTAATATCCGCCAAAGATTGATTCGCACCTTGAAAGCATTGCAACAGGAGCCACGCCCTGAAAATAGCCAACTCCTAGATATTGGTAAAGCTGGAATAGAATTAGAATTAGGTACAGAACTTCGCCGCATTCGCATAGAATATTGGCGAGTGGTCTACCTAATAGAAGAAGATATCAAACTTATTTCTGTCCTAGCTATTAGAAAGCGACCACCTTATCAGTACGAGGATTTAAAAGCTCTAATAGAGGGTTTTTAATTGAGAAGGGTTGAAATGAGTTGGCTAATAGAGCAAGTAAAAAATCTCGTTATTTAACACCTAGCACCTAACACTTTTTATTAAATACTAAGAGACGCACTTTCCCAAGCCGAAGCGTTCTAGTACAATTGAGAATCCCAATGAAACAGAGAGCAGAAGTGCTGTTCCCAAAACTTTGATTACTATAATTTCAGGCAAATTGTAAGTCAAGTCTGGAAGAATAAAACTACTAAAGACAACAAGAATATGAAAAAGAATGCCATTAATACAAAAAATACCTAGACTGTATTTTGATAACAGATGAACAATTTGAAAAAGTTTAGGTGGTAATTGATTTTCTTGAATAGAAGCTAAACAAAAAAACAAAACAAAAACGCTGATTATACAAGATGACATGGCATACTCAAAAGGCAAAAATTCTTGTCCAGTTAGGGAATGTAGCCAAGTAGCTTCCGTAAGCATCAGAATAGAAGTCACAAGTAGCAATAATATTTTGACAGGAGTGTGAATACGAGCAGAAATTTGACGCAATACTTGCCAATTAGTATATAAGTAAACACCTAAGGCAAGATAAACAAACCAATAAATTAAGAAGGGGCGTTGGACTAATCGCAAAAAATCAGAGAATTGTGTTCCCAAATTGCCTTGGAGTGAAAAATCAATTCCCCCGAATGCCAAGCCTTGCAAAAAAATAACAATCGCTAAATTGTGCCACTGGAGAAAGTAACGATTGAGGTAGATAAATAATAACGATAATTGTAAAGCGATTAACAGGTAATATGCACCAGAAAATATTCTACCTGTTAGGACTAATTGGCTAATTTCTCTAAGAGTTTCGGTAAATGGCTTCCCAATAAAACTTTCTTTAATTAAAACTAGCATTGATGCTACGAAAAACCAAAAAAAAGTAGGAATTAATAAACGAGTTAAGCGCTTTTTAAGCCAATCAGAAATTGTATCTTCTTTTTGTTTTTGTAAACTCTGTTCACATAAGAAAAAAGAGATTGTCAGAAAAACGGGTACACAAAATCTTAAAGGTGCAAACAGAATATTGAGAGTTGATTCCAGGTCAACATAACTCTGTTGTGGTACTAAAATACCATGAAATGAAACTACAGCTATGATGCTAATTGCCTTAAGTAGATCTAAAGGGAATATTCGTTCTCTAATCAGATCGCTTTTGTTTGACAACTCAAACCTCTTCTAAACTTATTCAAAAATTACCAATTACCAATTATCAATTATCAATTACCAATTACCAATTACCAATTACCAATTACCAATTATCAATTATCAATTATCAATTGATAATAAATCTCCTGGATTAATTGCTCTAGGGTGAATTACAACCTGCTCCCCAACTTCTAATCCAACCAAGACTTGACGCTGATGATGAAACTTCCTTCCTAATTTTACTTGTTTAATAACTGCATGACCTGAATCTAGTACCATAACCATACCTTCCCCATCAGATAGGTGAGTAACCGAGTTCTCAGGGATTGTTAGACTAGTTTGCACTAGATTGAATTGAGCATAACCTTGTACCCCAGGGGGTAAATCAAGATTTTCCAGATCAATCCAGACTGCATAGGTATATTGTTGATTAATTCCTCGTTTATAGCGACGATTTGCTGTTGTTTCTACCGTCGGATTAATTTTAATCACTTTACCTGAAAATTTCTGTCCTGGATAAGCACTCAGGTGAACTGTTGCGCGATCGCCAATTTTTAAGGCATTAAGTCTCGCTTGATCTACGTATGCTTTAAAAGTCACATTTTGACTAATTGTGACTAAAGGATATCTCATCCCAGGATAGACCAATTCCCCGACATCAGTATTAACCTGACTCACTAAACCATCGCTGGGAGCATAGATAACTGTTCTTTCTAAGTCTCGCAGTGTTGTTTCTAGTTGCAGTTGGCGATTGATTACTGCTAAACGTCCTTTGTCAATTTGTTGAGTGAGGGTTGCTTGGGTAAGGGAGAACTTTTCTTGAGTTGGGCGTATTTTATTGATTAATTTCTTAGTTTGTTGTAAAACTCTGCGAACGATTTTCACTTGCCCCTTAGACTCTGTGCTCTTCTCCTGGGTTGCTTCAGGTATTATCTCTTGAATCTGTTTGATGTTCATCTCAGCTTGCTCCAGTTGAGTCTCTGCAGCACTGACACTTTTCTCTAGTTTCTGTAATCTTCCCTGTGCAGAATTTTTAAGTAATTGCAACTGAGATTGGGCAATTTCTAAATTATTGCGAGCTAAGTTCACCCTAGCTTCAAAATCCGATGGCTCGATCTGAATCAAAGGTTGAGCTTTTTTGATTTGTTCTCCTTCTGTTACATAAACTTCTGCCACAATTCCCTTGACTTGAGGACTGAGCTCTATATCTGCTAAGGGGACAGCTTCCCCTGGTGCAGCTAGATTATCTTCTAAGGGGGTGATTTGTGCTAATGCTGTTTCCACAACAATCGGTTCACCTTTGGCACGTTGTAGGGCGGGATAACCAAAGCTTGATGCATAAATCCTAGAGTTGGGATCACTAAAGCTAGGTAACAATATATTAAAAGTTAGAATAATAATTGTTCCCACAAACAGAATGACAAGAGCAATTTTGATAAGGCGAGAAATCATTATTAGGTTTTAGGTTTTAGGTTTTAGGTTTTAGGTTTTAGGTTTTAGGTTTTAGGTTTTAGGTTTTAGGCATTGAAGTAATTACCGAAAGCGAGCAAGATGCTCGCACTACTTTCTTTGCCAAAATGAGATGCTTCCACACCTAAAACCTGATCCTTTGGTTTATATCTAATACAGTACGGCGGAAATAACCAACCAGGAAAGAGAGTGATAGAATCCTTACTCTATAAGCATTCTTAATTCTTAATTCCGCGCAGCGGTACTAATACCTTCTCACCACTAAATGTTCTGTATAGAAGTTTGTCGCCCATATTAACTTAGAAAAAACTTTATTTTTACCCAGATTAAAGTAAAACCAGACCAATACCCTGACAAAGTCAAGACTTGAAGTCACTAGACGCCCATAACCAAATTTACTAACTCCTGAAAAACGAGGATACCAAGGAGTGGGAACTTCAGTAACACGATAGCCCATCCCACTAAGAATTGCTAGCAGATAGCGATGGGTAATTAACTCAAGAGGCAGCGTTGCTAAAGCATCCCGACGGATCAATTTGATCCAGTTCATGTCGTGGATAGTCATGCCAAAAGCTAGCTGACAGGCTCGATTAGCAAGTTGGGAAGCTCCGGTTTTGCCATCGCCACGATTTTGTCGCCAACCGGCGACTGCATCTACTCCAGTAGTTGCAGCATTTAGCAGTGTGGGGATGTCTACCCGTGGATCACTTTCGAGATCCCCTTGTCCCCAAAAAAGCCAATCAGTTTGCACTTGTGTTAAAGCGGTTTTCCAGACTTGGGTAACTCCTTGGCGAGTACTGTGGTGAAATACCTCTAAAAAGGGATATTTTTGTTGTAGCTTCTCCAGAACTTTCGGAGTGTCATCCGTACTCCCATCATTAATTACCAGAACTGGCAGTTCGTAACCAAGATCTTGAAAAGTTTCGTTGAGTAAAGATAAGAGTCTGGGTAGATTCCCTGCCTCATTGAGCGCTGGGATCAGGATAGTTACCGAACCACTGATAAGGGGTTTTTCAATTATTCCAACTGAGTTATTTGATGTGACAAGCTTGGGGTTACTAGACGGGTAATCAACAACCATCATTTCCTATATTTTGTTATCCTTTGGGAAAATTTTAGGCACACTAAGTACCGCTGCGCGGAATTAAGAATTAAGAATGCTTATAGAGTAAGAATTCTATCGCTCTCAAACTGGTTAGTTATTTCCGCTGCGCTGGACTAAGTAGAACACCCAGGGTCAGAGCGTCTCAATCTTTCTTGAGCAAAGGGAATAAAAATAGTCATCCATAGTAATGACTATTTATTTCACCTAGAAAAACTTTTGTGTTGTCAACTAGACAAGAGTTTTTCTTGACTCAAGATGTTAAATATCGTTATTGTTGGACATCCTCAGATAAGGGAGAGACATAGAATTGTAACTGCAAGAATAGTCTAGCTCCGGAGATGACGAATGCCTTCAACAATTACTAAAATATCTTTTAACAAGTATTTTTGGTTCTTCGTACTCTCGGATACAGAATGTCTGTAAGATAACCCAATAGCTTGGCTTGTTTTTCATTGATTGGGGTGAATTGTGGTATTTTTTAGCAAGTATTGTTTTTCTACTTGTATTGGCATGTGCTAAATATTCAGCAATGAACTTTTTTTCTTGAAAGTTTCAATTTATATGTTCAAATTGAGACTTTACTATATACTTTACTGGAGTTCATTGATCAGGAATTAATTGTGAGATGCACTTTGTAAAAAAAATTGCAGTGTACAGATACAGTCCTCCTAAATAGGTTGTAGCAATTTTCAAAAACGAAATTATTGCTATACCTGAATTCCAGGCGGCACACTTGTCGCGACCAATTTAGAGTTGCTATATCTGACGAATTTTACTAATTGCCAGTTAGGGAAAAATTCCTGATTTTTCTAATTATTTGGCATAAAACTATCACACGCTCTTGTTTTTTGTCAAGCCTATTGTAGACAAAATCAAAGCAATTTACCCTAAAAAGACTAAATAACTAACAATTAGCAGAGCGATCGCTAGTGGCGCGACACGACTAAAAAGGTAGGTTGGGTATAACGAAGTGAAACCCAACAGAATATACGCTGGTGTTGGGTTACGCTATCGCTCCACCCAACCTACTTATTTCAGCATTTTAGCTGTGTCGCACCACTAGTATTATTTGTAAAACAATAATATTAATACATTTGTCAATCTATCTAAAGGAATAAAATGAGCAATATGAGCATGACAACTAATTATCAAAGTAAGACACACCTAAATTGGTTTACTATAATTCGGATATCCTTCTCTTATTAGGTTTTTTCGTCAGACTTAAATCACAATTTAAATGCACAAAAAATATCATTTTTTTTACCTAAACATTATATTGACCCTAAGAAGGATGTTAACAACTGACGACTTTTGTTAAAAGTTAGCAATCTCAGTACTTCGCTAAAGTCTTTCAGAGCTTGGGGAGCATTAACCTTACAGCTAGTACATATTTTTCTCTGAAAGATAGCCAAAATTAGCATTTCAAAAATTAGCGCTATGAGCATCAACATAGCGATCGCTGATTTTGACTAAAATAATCGGTTTTAAGACTCGTCCTTCTAGGACAGTTTTGCCCTGGCATTGTACATAATATTTCTGCACAATAATGAATAAGAAAAGCAGGCTATCAGTAGTTGCTTGGAACGATACGTTAGCCTTCTGCATTAAGACATATCAAGCTGGAAACAAGAAACTAAACAAGAGAGAGTAGGACTGACGCACTCAACTGTCATGCTGAAGTGAAAGTGTTTGTGTTCGCAGAGCGGACACAGTTCAACAATACTCTGCCGAATACTTCGCTTTGGTGCGTTAGCAGCGTAGCATTTGTGGTACTTGGGAGCTTTTAGCTCTTTGAGAACGCTACGCAAACCCTACCGCTCAGGAGATGTAATTCCCTTACGGTGCATACGTAAGTCTTAATCGCTTGTGTAAAAAATTTCTCTTTCTATTGTTCGTATTTTGGTGAGGATCACAAAAGTTTATGAAACCCGTTGATTTAACTAAATGGATACCCGAAACCTATCTTAGGAAAGATATTGACGCAGAAAGGTTTAAAGGACTTAAGGATAAACCCAACTGGAAGATCGTACCTGATGGCAAAGGCAACTCAGTTGACCAATTGGAACAATCCTTGCCTACCTTTTTCTACAGCGACTTTAACGCCTTAGGTCACACGATCGAAGTTACGCTTTATGCTGAGCCTAGTCAGCATAATAACTTTATTGGCTTTGCCTTGAACTTCAAGCCTGGGGATACTAGCAACAAAGATGCTGATTTTCTCCTGCTCAATTGGTTAGCCAGAGACGATCATTCGCCTGGGCTGAAGTTATCGCAATTGAAGGGCATTCCCCGATTTATTAAGTTGTTTGGACTGTTGGAAAAAGATAAGGTAGCTAAGGCGAAAACCCTAGGCTCGGTCAAATGGGAACACAATAAAGACTATAAGTTCAAGTTTGTTTTCACCAAAACCAAGTTGCAAATCTGGGTAAATAGCAGTCTAGAATTTGACATCGACGGTAGTTTTGAGGAAGGGCGGTTTGCCCTTTTCGATTGCGCCCAGGAAAAAATAGACTATAAAGACATTCAAGCAGATCTGGCGGCAGATTCCCCTCCTTCTTGGGAAAAACTGAAGCATAGCAAACTGCCAACTTCTGATTTGCAGGCTAATGACGGTTTTGGCTGGTCTGTCGCCGTCAGTAAGAAAACGGCGATTGTTGGGGCAGTGCAAAAGGATGCTGGTGGCAAAGCCAATGCCGGAGCTGCCTACATCTACCAATGGGATGGGGGAACCTGGACGAAAAAAGCCGGGCCTCTGCAACCTTCTGATTTGAGGGGTAATGACTACTTCGGCTATTCCGTCGGTATCAGTGACAAGGCGGCGATTGTCGGAGTACTCTTAGGCGATGCTAGCCAAACGGATGCAGGATCAGCTTACATCTATCAATTAAAAGGAGGAACTTGGCAGGAACAACCCGCACTCCAGCATTCTGATGGAAATATGGGAGATCAATTCGGCTGTTCTGTAGCTATCAGTGAGGATGTCGCAATTGTTGGAGCCCAAGCAGCCGATGTTCCTGGCAAACCGAATATGGGAGCAGCTTACATCTACCACTTAGAAGGAGGAAGTTGGACACAAAAAGGCTCGCCACTCCGACCCCTCTGATGGGGAGAACGGGGATCAATTCGGCTGTTCTGTAGCCATTAGTGGAGATGTCGCGATTATTGGGGCCAAGCAAGCCGATGTTTCTGGTAAAGGTAATGCTGGGGCTGCTTACATCTTTGAACGGCAAGGGGAAACCTGGACACAAAAACAGAAACTTACATCTTCTGATTTGGAGAGTCGGGACTCCTTCGGCTATTCTGTCGCCATCAGTGGCAAGATAGCGATTGTGGGAGCAAACCAAGCTGGTGCTGCTGGCGGCAAAACTTATGCTGGTGCTGCCTACATCTTTGAGTTGAAAGGGGAAACTTGGGAACAAAAAGGAGGGCCACTCCAACCCCCTCAATTACAGAGCAATGATGGCTTCGGCTCTTCTGTGGCTATTAGTGGGAAGATAGCGATTGTTGGGGCAAACCAAGCCGATGTTGCTGGGAAAACTAATGCTGGAGCTGCCTACATCTTTGAGTTGGAAGGAGAAACCTGGCAACTACTTAAACAACCAACACAACCACTCCAACCCTCTGAATTACAGAGTAATGATCTTTTCGGCTGTTCTGTAGCTATCAGTGAAGAGGTGGCGATTGTTGGAGCACAAGGAGCTGATACTTCTGGTACAGAGAATACTGGTGCTGTTCATGTTTTTCAAGCTGGAAGCTAGTACCGCTGCGCGGAATGAAGAATGAAGAATGAAGAATTAAGAATGCTTATAGAGTAAGGATTCTATCGATCTCAAACTGGTCACTTATTTCCGCCGTGCTGCACTAGTAGTTTGTCCAGACTAAAACTGTGGGTATGAGTGTAGGTTGGGTTGAGGAACGGATGCTGTTGGCGAAATATTTCGTAATATATCTCAACTGCTGAAAGCCCCCTAAATCCCCCAATTTTGGGGGACTTTGAGTCCAGTCTCCCCCAGAATTGGGGGCTGGGGGGCTTGAAAAACTTTCATTTAATTGCCAATATTTCGGAATTTTAAACTCTGGGCTAATAGCTTAAGTCCACGCTTTGTGGACTAAAACCCTTATCCAGTCGTCTTTAGACGACTTCAGCTATTAGCCTCATCATTTGAATCCAAGACGGATGAGGGAATTTAACTAGTAGTTTTGTCCAAGTTTAAGTTGCCACCCATTTCACCGGACTTGGTATCAGACATCGCTTTCCTTGAAATTTTTGATTAGAAAATTAGGAGCAAACACATGAGTAGTAAACCTGTTTATCTGATTAATAAAGAAGGTTTTTACCGACTCGATAGTGTGAGGAAACCAGGAGAACATTTAGTTTGTGTTACTATACCCAGCTTGGCTAGGAGCACTCAACAATGGTTAATCACCAATGACAGATTAATCACTACTCTCGATGGCTCTCAAGCCTTAACTTTTCAAGCTCCCAACCAATTAATTCTGCAGCCGCCAAGAAATAACGATAAGAGCCAAAAATGGCTAATTAGTAAGGAAGGAGTGCTGCAATGCGAGTTAAATAAATCTGCTCTGCAATCAGAAGAAGACTTTATTTTTGACCTGTCTCTGCCGCCTGATTTTTCTGACGGTGTGGTTTGTCAAGCACCCTTTTCTTCAAGCACACCTCACGAGAATGAAAAATGGACAGTGGAGTATGTAGACGGCAGTGGCTCGGCTAATGATTTATTGGAACCGAAAAAAATAGTTGACTACCGGTCATTAATTGCTAAAAAAGGTGATGCTGAACCGAAAAACTATCGCTGTTACGGTAGTCATGGTGGTCCTTCATTTGACTATAATCCAGCGAAGGTGTCTTACCAGGGCAAGTTTTACAAAGAACCGAGAATTAGTCGTATTGTGTACACCAGGAAGCCGTTTCCGTTTATACCGATGTACCTAAGATTAGGTTGGGAAGATCTTTATGCTGATACAGATGTTCAACGTAAGCTAATACGTGACAAACTAGGAGATGAATATGGTTATTTTTACCCATTATCTGGAGGTAGTCGATGTTCTTATACTACTTCAAGAGAACAGCAGTTATCGGTTACAGGGTCAATAAACATTAAGAAGTATTTGACTAAAGTCACTGGCATTTGGTGTTGTATAGAGGCTCACAGAAAACAGGCTAACTACAGAGTAAGGGGCAGTATTTCCAACAACTATCCAGCTATAACATTTTGTGGTTTTACTTCACTAAAATTTGAAGCTAATGACGGCTCTTTCTTATTGTCTCCAACACCAGAAGCGGCATGTCATTCTGATACTAGTAGTAATAATATGGCCTGTCCATACAGAATGAATCCAGGAGACTATTCTCTACATTACAGTGCTTCTAATGTAGGCAATAGGATGAGGGTTGGACAAACTGTTCCGATACCTTACAGTCCCGGCCAAACTGGAACTCTTAAAGAGAAACATATCGTAACTTTAGAAGCTGATCCAGGTTATGAAATTGTCGGTTTCTATGGTAGGACGGTTTACTCTGATTATTATAGACGATACAAGACGATTTCACAGTTAGGAATTTATCAAAGACCGGCATCAACAGATGTTGATTTATCAAGGTACTCCTAAATATCAACAATTGATTTCATTGCACAACAGGAGCAAACAACAAACATGAGTACTAAGGCCATCAAAATCATCAATAAGGAACGGGGCTTTTTGCTGGATAGTAGCCGCGAAGGTAAAGAAGTAATTTGTGTGATTAATCCTGAAGTAGCCAAAACGGAAACCAAGGTTACTGATACGCAAAAATGGTTGATTACCGACGAAGGATTAATTACTACCCTCGATGGTTCTCAAGCCTTGACTTTTCAACCTCCCTACCAAGTCAATCTCCAACCAATCAAGCAAAGTTACAGCCAAAAATGGGCACTTAATGACCAAGGGATACTAAAGTGTCGGTTAAATTACCATGCTTTGGAAGCAATAGAAGACTATATTGAACAAGAGCTCCCAGATTTTTCCGAGACTAATGAGTTCTCCGATAATGTAGTTTGTGAAGAGCTACACTACCTAACTGATGAGGAACAGATTGAACCTTACCAACAATGGGAACTACGCTATATCGACGATGACCAACTGTGTAATGATTTATTAAAGCCTCAACCTATTGCCGTCAGTTCTGAACCCACTCCTGACTACAGTATCAAAAAATTAGAGCCATTACCTTCAGCAGCCCAACGGGGTGAAATTCAGCCAACAGGAACATTCGATGCTTCCCCTCCTGACTACTATCCAGAGCCGAGATTGAAAGGCTTGAAATTTTATAATAATAGGTGTCCGATTTCCTATGCTCCCCAACTCTTTTGGCAGGAATTGAGCGGGGATATACCGGAAAGCTGTAACGATGTCTGTCATCTGTTACATTTTGGGGATAGAGATGATACAAATCCTGAGCCGAATGCTCCTGATGTGGTTGACGACTTGCGTCGAGAGATTGCCTTAGAAAAACATTTCACTAAAGTTACAGGGGTTTGGATTCATGCAGAAACAACCCAGGAACAACGACTAGAATTTTGTGGTTTTCATACACTCAAGTTTGAAGCCAATGATGGTTCTTACTTGGAGATTCCTAGCTCTAGCCAATTAGATGAGGTAGCAGTGGGAGGGAGCTTTCAATTATTAACCTTGCCTGCCAAGCTTTTAGAAAAACAGGTAGTTACTCTAGAGGCTCCAGAGGGTTGTGAAATTGTTGGTTTACATGGTACCTATACAACCTTTGCCGGAGATATCGCCAATGCTCCCCTACAGCAACGCTCTGCCTATCAGTACTTCCTCTTAAATCTCGGAATTTATGTCAGACAGGCATCCAACTTCAACCCAGATAAATATTTTCAAGCTTTTTGAAATTTAATGCAACGTAGGGGCGCACCGACGTGCGCCCTCGGGTGAGCGACTTAAACGTTATAGCCTTTTGTTAAGCCTAGACATCGCTTTCATTGAAATTTTTGATTATCAAATTAGGAGTAACAAGATGACTAGTAAAGCCATTTATCTCATTAATAAAGACGCTGGTTACCGACTCGATAGTGTGAGAAAACCAACAGAAAAGGGTCTAGTTTGTATCACTATGCCCAGCTTGGCTAGGAAAACTCAACAATGGTTAATCACCGACGACAGATTAATCACTACTCTCGATGGCTCTCAAGCCTTAACTTTTCAAGCTCCCAACAAATTAATTCTGCAGCCAATCAGGAACGATAACAGCCAAAAATGGCTAATTAGTAAGCAAGGAGTGCTGCAATGTGAGTTAAATAAGTATAGTTTGCAATCGGAAGAAGACAATATTTTTGATCTGTCTCTGCCACCTGATTTTTCTGACGGTGTGGTTTGTAAGACACCCTTTAAACCCAGCGCACCTCTGGAGAATGAAAAATGGACAGTGGAGTATGTAGACGGCAGTGGCTCTGCTAATGATTTATTAGAGCCTATCAAGGACTACAGAACTAAAATTGTCAAACGAGATGCCTTACCAAAAGGAGAAAATTACGGTTCTCGATTTGACTTCAACCCGGCTACTTATTTTGGAACAGGTGGACAAAATAGAACTTATAAAGAGCCAAGAATTGCAACAATTTTTCTGGGAAGAAGTCCATGGACTGCCCCGCAAAGTGTACGTGTATCTTGGGCAAATCTTGCTGATGATACACCTTATCAACGTCACAGAATGATTGACTTATTAAGACAACAATCCCATGAATCAGACTGTACTTTGCCGCCAATACGTCCAGGTCGATCAAGGAGTGATGTATCTTATCAATATTTGAGAGATTATAAAGAAGTGCCCAGCTACCGACAACCTGTAATCCACTTACAGAGGTATTTAACTAAAGTCACTGGCATTTGGTGTTGTATAGAAGCTAACTACCGCAACATAGGATTTGTAAGATTTCGTGGTTTTACCTCGCTAACATTTGAAGCTAATGACGGTAACTTTCTGATATCTCCACGTCTGCTATTTGTCCATAGTATGTACAATCTATGTCCATACGCTCTTGATCAAAATTATTATTACTATCACACTGGTGCAGAGCGGAATCTTGCAGTGGGACAACAGGTCGTATTCCCTAATCATTTTTTCCAGCAGAGAGGTGGTTCCTCGCAGAATTTTAAAGGAACTCTTAAAGAGAAAAAGATCGTAACCTTAGAAGCTAGTCCAAACCATGAAATTGTCAGTTTTCATGGTTATTCTGCGACTGCACCAGGGTTTAGGAGTTCACAGTTTTCCATGATTACACAATTAGGAATTTATGAAAGACCGGTATCAAAAAAAGTTGAGATCGCCAGGTACTTGTAAGCCTGATTGAACAATTGCTGTTAACGAATAACAACACAAAACTCATGAAAGCCGCTGATTTAACTAAGTGGATAGCCGAATCCTACGATCGCGCTCAGATTGGAGCACTCAAATATAAAGCTCAAGAAGCTAAGTGGCAGGTTTCAGCCGATGGCAAGTCGGTCACTCAACCGATGAATGGGCAACCTACCTTTTTCTATAGTGACTTTAACACTTTAGGTGCCAAAATCTCCGTTAAGGTTGACGTGGAGACCCGTGCTGACGATGACTTTATTGGCTTCGCTTTGAACTTTAAACCAGGGGATACTAACAACAACCATGCTGATTTTCTCTTACTCAACTGGGACGCCGAAAAGCAACGAGAGGGACTGAAGTTATCGCGAGTGCAAGGTATTCCCAGCTTCCTAGACTTTATAAAACTGCCAGAAGTAGCTAAGGGGAAAACCCTAGGCTCTAAAGCCTGGGAACACAAGACAATCTATCAGTTTGAGTTTGTTTGTAGCAAAACCAAGTTGCAAATCTGGGTGGATGGAAACTTAGAATTTGACCTTGATGGAGAGTTTGAGGGTGGACGGTTTGCTTGTTTCGATTGCTCCCAGCAAGGAGTGATCTTTAGCGATATTCAAGCTGATACCAAAATCAGATTTACTGGAGGTGGCTCACCGATTAACATTAGTCGCAATCTCGACTTCTCTGGTGGTTCAGAATATGGCGATGGTGATCTACGGTTTAACCTCACTAATGGCACAACTAATGACCAACTGAGTCTCACCAGTGCTCCTAATCCTAACGCCAAAGGAGCCATTTCAGTAGATAGTTCCGGCACCATTTTCTTGGGTAATGGCTCTGGCACTCATCGCATTGGTTCGATCAACAATAACGAAAATGGAACCAATGGTAAAGCCTTAACCATTAATTTCTCCAGTCCCCTCACCAATGGTGGGTTTGAAACCGGTGACTTGCAGGGCTGGACGGTTTTTGAGCAAAACTACAGCACCGTCCAAAACCTCAATGGTCAAAGCATTGCCTACGATTTCACCAATAGTGGCGGTGGCACAGGAACCGGTAGCATTATTGTTTCCATCCCTTCTGGAACTCCGTCCTATACAGTCAGCATCGACAGCCAAACTGTTAAGAGCGGCAACTACGCCCTGCGCTTAGTCAGTAGCGGCGGTATCACTGGACCTTTAGGCAGCGATCGTCCCTCGGGCAACGGTTCTCTCCACGGCCCTTACGTCCGTAGTGACCCCTTCCAAGCCTTTGCAGGCGATCGCATCACCCTAGATTTTTCCGCCCAACAGGGAAGTGATGCCTACGAAGTTTTTGGCTTTTTAATCGGGACTGGTAGCGATAACCGCATTGGTACTGGGGACGAAACCCGCACCCAACTCTTTGCCAAGCGTGGTGACAAAGTTCCTTTTAACTCAATCAACGGTACCATTCCCGCTGATGGCGAGTACCAGTTTGAATTTGTCTGTGGCTCCTATGACAAAACCGGTGGACTTGCCCTTGGTGCCAGCTTGTTTGTAGATGACGTGCGGTTGGTTTCTGCCACTTTAATCACCGATGCTGTCATCCAAGCGATAACTGATCAAGTTACCTATAGCAACAATTCTCAAAACCCCCAGACTCATACCCGTCACCTCGAAATCACTCGCAAGACGGCTGAGAATGTGACGGATTCTACTACGGTGGATATTTTGTTCACGGCGACTTAAGTGTCTAACGACCCCTTCATATATCATTAGGACTTACGCACTCAACTGTCATGCTGAGGTGCTAGTGAAGCATCTGGGTCGTTTGGAGATCCTTCGCTATCGCTCAGGATGACATAATTCCGTTATGGTGCCTAAGTCCTAATCGTATTGAAAGTTCGGTTAATGTGGGGAATAGGGAATAGGCAGGATGCAAGTTGAATGTCCTTCACCGAGAAAAAGAATTGCTATATATATGCGCCTACACTTGACCAATCATAAAAAAAATGATAGCAAAAAATAACAGCGATCGCAACTTCTGATTGTGATGTGGAATAACACAGTCTCAATTCTCAATTTTCAATTCTTCTTGCATGGTTGCCATTTGATCCCTACTCTCGTCTAGCAATAATAAACCTCCTCCTGCTAGACTTAGTAACCATCCTAGCCAAGTTACAGTTAGGGATAGTAACACTGCTTGTTCGGGACTAAGACCAATTTGGGCAAATAAATAAATCCATAATCCCTCTTTAACCCCTAGTCCACCAACAGAAATGGGTAACACCGTCACCACCGCGACAATGGGAACAAAAACTAATAGTTGCCAAAAAGAAATAGGTAATTGCAGTTGCTGGGCAATCAAATAGTGGTAGTGAACGATGCCGAGATGGATAATGACTGACAGAATTACAGAAGAAACTACAGCTCGTCGGTCCTGAACAAATTGTAGAAGCAGACGCTGGATTTTGGCTAAGCGTTCTGCCAAACTTCCCAGTCTTAACTTAACTAACCAGGGTTCTACCCAATGCAATAACTGAGGGGTCATAATTAGTATCAGACCCCCAACTAAAGCAGCGACGATACTAAAACATAAAATAATCACATCCCAACTGTCTACTAAATTAAAAGTTAGGGGCAAACTCAGAGCAGCAATGGCTGATAGCACAGCTAAGCCACTAAATCTTTCTAAAAAGACAGAGACTAAGGCTACTTGTGAATCTTTGGTTACTTGAGTCACACGATAGACTCGATAAACATCTCCTCCAAGACTACCTGGAAGAAAAGTATTAAGGAACATCCCTGCTAGATAACTAGTAAACAGAACATCCATAGGTACAAAATGCTCTGTTTGCTGTAAAACTATCTGCCATCGCCAGCTACTCAGCCATTGCAAAATTGTGTAGTAAATTAGTGCTATCAAGACAAATACGGGCGATAGCTGTCGAAATTGGATCCATGTTTGCTGCAAATCAACTTGCATCAACGCAAATATGAGTAACCCGAGGCTAACGGTTATTTTTAATAGGGGAATAAGTTTAGATTTCATTTAATGTTAAGGGACGGGGCACAAAAGTCATTACATGGGTAAAGTCAATTTAATCTTCTTCGTCGAAAAGCATTTTCCCACATCGGAAGAATATGCTCCCAGCTAAATCGTTCTTGGATATGAGCTAAGCCAGCTTTTCCCATGGCTGCTGCTTGTTGGGGATTGGCTAGTAATTCAACAATAGCCTGAGCTAAAGCAGTTACATCTTTTTCTGGCACTAGGAGTCCTGTTTTATTGGCGATAATAATATCAGGAATGCCGCCATTACCAGTGGCAATAACTGGCTTTTGATGGGCAAGGGCTTCAATGGCAACAATACCGAGTCCTTCACTTTCCCCTTTGCTGTCTACAATTGAGGGAAAAACGAAGATATCGCAATTGGCATACTCTTGGGCTAAAACTTCGCGGCTGAGGAATCCTAAAAATTCTACCTGATGATTGAGGTTTAAAGATTGACACAGATCTTTAAATTCTTCTTCGCGATCGCCTTTACCTGCTATCCTTAATTTGACTGAGCGCTCCTTTAATACTAAAGGTAGTGCTTCTAATAAGTATTTTAGTCCTTTCCGTTCGATTAAACGACCGACAAACAATAAAGTGGGGGTTGCTTCCAGTGGGCGTTTTGGGGAAGGTTTGGGTTCAATGGTTAAGCCATAAGGAATCACTTTAACAGGGACATTAACCAGAGATTGTATCAAGTTTTGGGTAAAGCTAGAATTAGCGGTGACTACAGAGGCTTGAGGTAACAACCAACGCAGGATATGAGCAACAAAGCCAAATTTTTTTGCTAGTAACAGTTCCGTTCCGTGAAAGGTAAAGACCATGGGAATACGGAATATTTTACTTGCTGGCCAAGCCATTAATCCATGAGGAAAAGGCCAATTGACGTGAAGCAAATCAGGTTTGGTTTTCCCGCATACCCAAAACAGTTGAATCATCCCCAGCAGAATATATAAAATTGCAGAGATGTAATGAAGTGGTTGTTTTTGGAGCTTACTAGGAGCTCCATCCCGTACAAAGTTTTCCCAAGGCTTAGGACTATAGCGGAAACGGTGAATAATACAGCCATCTAATAGATGGGTGGGAGAGGCTTCATAGGCAGGAGCAAAGATACTAAATTTAGCTCCTGTAGGCTGTAAGCGTAACACCGTTTCTCTGATAAAAGCACCATCTCGTCCGTCTTCGGTCATGGGATAGACTGACGTAATTACTAAGATATGTTTGTTTTGCATTATCTAAATTAATAGATTAATTGAATAAATAGACGACATACTTCCATAATGTGTATATTGAAATGTAATATATGGTAACTTAGAATTTGACGTTGAGGGGGAGTTTGAAGATGGGCGCTTTGCTTTGTTTGACGCCTCGCAGAAGGAAGTAGTTTTTAGTGAGATTAGTTACCAATAGATTTAGGTATTAGGTATTAGGTATTAGGTTTTAGGTTTTAGGTTTTAGGTTAATAAGTTTCTTGTCGAATGAGAGCATCCCATTTTGGCAAAGAAAGCTCCCTTTCGGTGATTCTAGGGAGCAAGATGCTCCCACTACTATCGTTTATGCAACTTTCGGATACTCCCCTGTATTTTCCTACAACCTACAACCTACAACCTAACACCTAACACCTAATTAATAACTACCCAGATCTTTACCTTGGTTGACAAGACGTGGCAGTACCCCATCTTCACTACTCCAGAGGCGTAGAGTTGTGCCAAATGTTTCTAATACAGGCTCTCCTAAGGTTTCTAAAAGATCGTGAAACTTAGCAATTTCTATATCTTTTGGTAATTGGGGTACATAAAGCAGATGCAGCCAAACTCGGTGGTTTTGTGCTAAAATTTCCCTCAGTTGATCGGCATTAGTCACCACAATACCCCCTTCCCAACGATCAACTAACTCTCCATCAAGCCAATAAGCGGCATCAAAGAAGGACATCCGATGGGGGATAAAATAGTCTGCTCCTCCGAGAACATTGGAGTGAACCGAAGGTACATTAGAGATGACAACATCTCCAGGTTGTTTGTGAACTTTGATATATTCAGTTACCTGAATATGACGAGCTGCAATTGAGTCTTGATAGCTGCTGAGTACCCTGATAGGTTCGATATTCAAGAGTAATAGTAGGAGGATGCTGGTAACGGCTATTGCTTTAAAAGGTAGTAAGTTATCGGAAATTGCCGTCAGTTTCTCTCCTAGCTGTTCTGCTAAATGACAAGCACTGTAAATCGAGAGTAAAACAAATAGAGGGTAGAGAGGATAAGTATATCTAGAGCCTTCAAAGAAGACTACGATTGTGAGAAAAATAATATCAATTAAAATTAAACTATACAAAAATATGTTAACTTTGTTTCTACGGAGTAGAAAATAAACGAATCCAGCCAAAAAGAAAACCGTATAAATAATCTTCATCCGGTTAAAACCGACAAAGAAGTCTGTGGTAAAGAAAGTAATGTCTCCAGCCAGGTAAAGCTTGAGATAATTGGTAGTTAAAGATGATAAGCCTGCTACTTCTGTCAAGCATTTAATCATCACAAAGATGCCATCATAGACATAGATAAATGCCATCAGACAGCAAGGTAAGAGCAATTTCCAGTCGTAAGCTGAACGAAAAGGTAGATAGAAGTATAAAGCACCAATAGCTAAAGCAGGTAATAAGGTAATCGTTACTTCCTGGGTAAGTAACATTAAGGTTAAACTAACAAAACAAATAGCTTGGTAGGGGGGTTTGCGACTGGTAATAAATCCTGGTAAAAATGCCCAAAAACCTAAAAGATAGAGGAATTGTGTAATCTGATAGAAGCGGATATTACGGGAGTACCAAATTTCCCAGGGGTCGATCGCTAATACTGCCATAATTAACAAAGCA
This sequence comes from Caldora sp., assembly GCA_965222765.1. GTDB lineage: Bacteria > Cyanobacteriota > Cyanobacteriia > Cyanobacteriales > Coleofasciculaceae > Caldora. The sequence goes on along the minus strand of CBDCVG010000006.1, from coordinate 35,656 downwards.
ATCCAGACTTTGCCACTGATTTGCTTAGCTAAAAAATAAATTACCACTAAGGTTGCAGTGCCCAACAGGACAGAGAACAAAGCAGCATTAAGATCAGAATCTCCTACTAAACGCAACCAAAGCGCCAAAGCATAATGATAGAATGGTCCCCTGGTATACCAAATTCCTGAGGTGGAAATTGGCGCACCAGTACGCAAGATTCCCCTCACACAGTCAAGGGAAACATTAGCATCTGGATCTAAATCAACAAAGCCAAGGCGATACACCCTTAACCCAAAACCGACAATAATAATACTGGTAAAAATCCACCAATGAGTCAGTTTTAGAGGGACTATCCAATTGTTGTAAATTGGTAGTGCGAGCATCTTGCTCGCTTTGGCTAACTCCAGCCTGCTCGCTTTGGCGAATTCTAGCTTGCTCGCTTTCGGTGATTCTAGTGCAGCTCGGCGGAAATAACCCAGCAGTGAAAAACGGTTAAAAAGCTTACCGTACAAGCTTTCTTCCCTTCTGCCTCCTGCCTCCTGCCTTCTGCCTTCTTGAACTAGGGAGCAAGATGCTCCCACTACTATTGTTGGTGCAACTTTGGGATGCTCCGGTTTTAGCTCCTTAATGTTTCTTGTAGAGTCTTTTGCAAGAGCCTCTATAGACTCTATTGATAATTCTGGCTTAAAATTACCATTGCTTAGTGCAAGCTCTGTCGTCGGAGTACATGTAATAACCTTCTGCTCTCTGCCTTCTGTCTTTTGCCTTCTTTGGAGTCTAATTAAACTCCACAACAAAGTTAGCGCCACAATTATCAAAAATGCCAACAGGATTAGCAAATTACTTTGAGGTTGAGCGAATTGCAAAGCAAGTTCAGCTTCGCCATAACGATGTTTGAGTAAACCAATACCGAGCAAAAATAAGGTTCCTGGTAGTAGTAATATTGTTCCTACTGCCAAACTATCCCAAATGCGATCGCGTTTTAAGTAATGAGTAATGAGTAATGAGTAATGAGTAATGAGATTGGTTCCTGGCTCCTGCCTTCTTTGAAGCAACAATCTACCAAGACTCCAAGTCCCGATTAAGACAAAGAATATACCTCCTAAACTCCAAAGTAGCTGATGCCAGAGATACTTGGGATAGTTCCCTAAAGCCGCATTACCCTCAAATTGACGCTTAAATTCTTGTAAGTGAGGCTGTCTGAGAAACGTTGCCGACTTTACTAATTCTGCCTCCTGCCTCCTGCCTTCTGCCTCCTGCCTCCTGCCCTCTGCCTCCTGCCTCCTGCCTTCTGCCCCCTGCCTCCTGCCTTCTGCCTCCTGCCTCCTGCCTCCTGCCTTCTGCCTCCTGCCTTCTGCCTCCTCGAAAGGTTGAGTTGATGTTATCCAATTACCATCAGTTACAATAGGTGCGATCGCATTTCCTGTTTCCGTTTCGCTCCAGCCATCTAAATAAAATCCTACCAGTCCAGTATTATTCTTACCGTCAGTCTCAATAGGACGGGATAAACGCACAGTTAGGGTATTGGTGTCACGCTTGAGTAAGTTAGTGACTTCGTATAAGTGTAATAATCGGTTGTCTCCCGTATCATCATGATTGACTAAAGAGCCATTAATTAGGAGACTATAATTTCCTTGACCTGCAAAGCGAATAAAGGATCGTTGCCGCTGGTTGAAAGAAATTTTGGTTGGAATGTCAATTCTCCGCGTCTCCGTGTCTCTGCGTCTCCGCGTCTCCCTCATCCCTTCCCAAGTACCCTTGAGCCAGACTTCACCGCGCTCGCTTTGATTGCCTGTAATCCAATTTCCTAGTAATGGTTGTTTAAATAAGTGTTGGCTAACTCTACTATAGGTTGTCTCGGTTGGTTGACCAAGAACTGCTGCTTCTGACCAATTAAGATCATTAAATTCTCGATCAAACCAACGTAACTGCTCTTGATTCTCCGCTAAGGTGGAAATACGCCAAGGTGTTTCCCCAGTCGTTAAGTTAATTACTGATGAGTCTGAACCTGGGGTATAAATCGCTCCTTCAACAATAGTGCGAGGATTAGTCTGACTTTTTTGCACTTCTAGGGCAATGACATTTTTCCCAGGATGCAGATAAGGAGTTAAATCAACGTAGTTAGTTAACTTCCAGTCTTTGGGGTATGACCATTGTACCCAGTCTCTCACCCGCAAACTATAGGGACGACTATCATTAAGATTCTGGTAAGGATCACTTAATTGACTGCCTAATCCCAGACTGTTTCGAGGAATCTGCCCATAAGAGCTCACTTCCCGAGCCACGACTAAATTATTGACGTAGAGAATAAAATCATTATCCGCACTGAGGCGCAACCATCCCCCTACCTCGGTATCTCCTAAGTTGAAACTACGACGAGCATAAAATCTATAAGTGGGTTCTGCTGAACCAATCCACTGAGCTTCAGAGGACCAATTTATTAAGCAAGTAGGAGTAGGAACTTGATCCCAAATCGAACAACAGAGGGTTCCTAGCAAAATACCCAGAGTAATCACTAACCCTACAACCCAACTGCGACTAATCCCCTTTTGCTTAAAGTTGGTTACGGAAGTTTGAGGAGATGAGGTAGTGAGGGGGGGACTAATCTTGAGCATATTTAACTAGGTGTTAGGTGTTAGGTGTTAGGTTTTGGGGCTAATCCTTAATTTTCTATACCCTAAGGTAATTTTACGTATAAAAGAAGTTTTGTGCATTTAAACTGTTTCGCAGGCTCAACCCAACCCACAAGATTTGCTCACTGACAATTTAACACTAACCCTGCTTCACAAGTGCGTAAGTCCTGGGGCTAATCACTTCAGCATAATTTTCTATACCCTAAGTTAGATAAAAAACATTTCCTTAAATTAATGTAATATCTTACGTATAAAAGAAGTTTTGTGCATTTAAACTGTGACTCTACCGTAAGATTGCTAATCCTAAAAAACTTTCGAGTTTGCAGCTAGCTTCATTTGGTCATCAAGTATCCTTGGCTTAGAGGCTGATGTAACAAATATTGACAGCATTATCAACTTAATTGGCTATTGAAAAAATATAAAAAAATATCATCAAAACCATTGCTATTGCTTTTGTTTATCCACTCTTACTGTCTACTTAATGCTATAAACGGAATTCTGACGACCACATTTTGCTGGCATTACAGCCAAAATTATGACACAACTAACGAGAGAATCAGGGTTTGACCCCGGTTTTTCGATGGCAGTGCTGACTAGATTACTGTTGAGGATGATGTCAAGCCCTGAGCGAGTAGCGAAGGATACTCGCAGACGTTTGGCTCAAGAGTGATGCTTCTCACTGGATGGACCGGTCACCATGGGACAGTTGAGTGCGTATCAGATCCTAGGTTAAACACTTCAGCACAAATTTACCATTGACTATCATACGGCTAGTAGCAGATTTTTCCTTAATCAATGAATACTCTTACGTAATTTTTTGGCATTCTAATAAGTGGTAACATCTAGCTAAGACTAGATAATCCTAAAAAACTTTCTTTGCAGCTAGCTTCCAGTTTAAAAATTATCCTGTCAAATAACAATTTGAAAGCATTACTACTTAATTGGCTATTGTTATAAAATGTAAAAAAATATCCGCCTGTGGAATCAATTGCATTACCGATTACGTGAATTCACTTAGTTAACTATCTAATTAATCGTCTCATAGGAGACGAAGATGGGTTCACACCACATTTTGGCCTGGCTTAATGATATCGCCAACAATACTGCTAGTGATGACACCAACAACGGGAATCACGTTTTATATTTCGATGGCAATGCTGACTACATTACTGTTGAGGATGAGCAAGCTCCATACTGAGTGGACGACAATATACCGCAGAAGTTTGGCTCAAGGGACTGATGGTACTCATAGGTTTGATGACAGCGGTCATTTTGTCAAGGTTGACCGGGCTCCTAACCCCATCAGATGCTGGTTATACGGTTCCTGTTGGGCAGAAATTTAGACCCCCAAGTGGACTTTCATACGACATGAAAAGACTGACATAAACGGGATTCTTTCACTCCTACCAATGCCGTAGAGTCTAATAAGTGGCAACATATGCGCTATATATCTAATCAGGAGGTTGGCACTACAGCCAAAATCTATGTTAGACGGGGAACTCAAAGCAGATCGCCACCATAGTAAAGCATCATTACGCCGGTACCTTTGATGGCAAAACCCAGTTAAGAATTGCTATGCGGATGGTCAATGGAAGTCAATACCAACTGGTTTATAGTGGCACAATCAATCACAGGTGCAAATCCGGCATGTGGAATAAAGTCCGCTACCGAGACAGAAATCAAAGACGATACCTGTTCCATCGTCTCAAGATGAGACGAAGATCCAGGTTAGCGGGATAAAGCCCTGACTGCTACGGAAATTCAGGATGGAATGCTGACACCCTTTAACCGGAAGTGAAGCTGGTTTAGTGGGATATTGGCCCCTGGATAAAGGTCATGGCAATACCGCCAGTGATAAAACTTCTAATCATAAACATGGGACAATTGTTGGGGCAGTTTGGGATGAACAGTTACCCATTTATGAAGAGAACATACCCGAACCTCCCAAAGTAGACCTCAGTACTCTCACCCAAGCTAACGCCTTTGACTATCATAAGACTGATTCAGTCTTATATTTCGATGGTAATTATGACTACATTACTGTTGAGGATGAGCAAGCCCTACGAGTAGAGAAATATACCGCAGAAGTTTGGCTCAAGAGTGATGGTACTAACAGTGTATGGAGCGGTTATTTTTGGGAAACCTGGTTGTAACTATCAGATGTGGTTAAAAAATTCAGGAGAAATTCACCATTAGACTTTCATACGACAGAAAAGACTGACATAAACCACCACACTCCTACCAATGCCGTAGAGTCTAATAAGTGGCATTACATATCGCTATTACTAATGATGGCACCACAGCCAAAATCTATGTTGATGGGGAACTCAAAGCAGACCGCCCCATAGTAAAGCCATTAGTGGTAGATAAAACCCAGTTCAGAATTGCTTGCGATCCCAATGCAATTCCTGGTGGTTTAAAGGACAACTCACAGAAATCCGCCTGTGGAATCAAGTCCGTACCGAGACAGAAATCAAAGACGATATGTTCCATCGTCTCAAGGGAGACGAAGATGGGTTAGCGGGATATTGGCCTCTTAATGATATTGCCAACAATACTGCTAGTGATGATACCAATAACGAAAACCACGGCTAAAGTGTATGGGGCAGTTGAAAGATCCTACAATTCCCCCTCATCGACAGGAGACAGCGATCCTCCAATATGTCTTAAGGTTTGATGGTAGCGACGATTATGTCCAAGTTGACAATCCTCCTAACCCCACCGATGCCATTACCGTTTCAATGTTGGGCAAAAAGTAAGACTCCCAAGTGGAACCGCCGAGGGGATGTTAGTCTCTAAGCGAGATTCTTACGTTCTGTACCCATATTTGAATACTAAAACTGTGCAGAGTTTTATATCTATTCAGGAGGTTGGCGTTCCACAGAATTAGAGTTAACCAATGTAGACATCACCAAATGGCATCATTACGCCGGAACCTTTGATGGCCAAATCATCCGTCTCTATGTCGATGGCCAAGAAGTCAATAGTGTCGTTCATAGTGGCACCATCAATCAAGATGCTAACCCCAGTGTATATTGGGCGTGATTATCAGCGTTTCTTTAACGGTAAAATAACGGAAGTCCAGGTCTGGGATAAAGCCCTGACTCCTGACGAAATTCAAAAGACCATGACCCACAAATTGACCGGTTATGAAGAGGATTTAGTGGGATATTGGCCCCTTGATAAAGGTCATGGCAATGTAGCAACTGATTTGAAACCCTTAATGATGAACATGGGGTCATTGTTGGTGCTGTCTGGGATGAGCAGTTCAACCTATTGGTATTAAACCCCCAGTTGACGTCCAGTTGATTTCAGCAAATGGACAACAGAGAATCACCACAATGATGACTGAAAATCAAGAAATTCACTGGAAACCAAATCCTGGCCAGTGGAGATATTGCAGCTGATTAGTAAATCAGTTAAGCAAACCCAGGATGCTTTACCTAGCTATTAACTTCAGTGACTTTACCACTAAAGGTCATACCATCTTAGCCAAGCTAACTGTTGACCACTACTGGACGCAACTGATATTGGTTTTGCCCTAAACTTCCAACCTGGAGATACCTCCAGTTCTAGTGAGGATATTTCTCCTAGCTTAACTGAGAGATGCCCGTTCTTCATACGCACTGAAAGTATGATCTAGTGTTAATTGGCAAACAAACTTTCCTCCATTAGTGACCCATTTGCCAGACGCAGTTCCTGGGGAAAAAGCCAAAACCTTAAGTTCAACAAAATGGGTAGCTAATCAAACCTATCTAGTTTAAGTTTGAACGCAAGAACGACATAATTGAAAATCTGGATTGATGGTAGTTTGGAATTCGACCTTGATGACACATTCCCAGATGGACAGTAATTGCCTGTTTCGTTGCAAGCTGAACGCAATGTCGTCTTCAGCGATATTCAAGCGGATGTTTAGATAGGGCTTGCTGTATAAATGTGGAAGTTATGCCATTACAAGGCTTTCAATCATTTTTTTCCAGCCCAAGTTACATAGGAAATGGTATCTTTTAGTTCAAAAACCTTGCACTTTCGTGGAAAATTCCCTAACACCTAATACCTAAAACCTTACCTACCACCTGCCACCTACCACCTACCACCTATTCAAACCCGAAAGTTACGACTTATTCAGCAAGCCCTAGATAGGTGGTAGGTGATTTCCTAGAAAAAATTTCCCCTTGATAGTGGCGTGACACAGCTAAAAATGTAGGTTGGGTGTAACGAAGTGAAACCCAACGGAATATCCTCCAGCGTTGAGTTACTCTACCGCTTCACTCTGTGGGTTGAGGGCGCACGTCGGTGCGCCCCTAAATAGTTTTATAACAAATCTAGAAAATAATGGTTATTGATCACCAACCTAGTAACCACAAGTTTCTCACCTCAGATACTTTAGTCACAATAATTGAAAAACCGATTATCACTGGTTCAGTAACCATCGTTATACCTGCATTAAATGAGGCAGGAAATCTCCCAAGACTACTATCTTTACTCGACGAAACCTTCTCATATCTTGGTTACGAGTTGCCAGTTCTAGTAATTAACGATGGCAGTACAGATGATACTCCAACAATTCTGGAGAGCCTACAGGAAAAATACCCCTTTTTAAAGGTTTTTCACCACAATAGTCCCCGAGGAGTTACCCAAGTCTGGAAAACTGCTTTAACACAGGTGCAAACTGATTGGCTCTTTTGGGGACAAGGGGATCTAGAAAGCGATCCACGGATGGATATACCCGCACTGCTTAATGCTACTACTACTGGAGTAGATGCGATCGCAGGTTGGCGACAAAATCGCGGCGATGGCAAAACTGGCTCTTCTCAACTTGCTAACAGAGTCTGTCGGCTAGCTTTTGGTATGACTATCCACGATATGAACTGGATCAAATTAATCCGTCGGGATGTTTTAGCAGATTTGCCTCTTGAGTTAATTACCCATCGCTACCTGCTGGCAATCCTTAGTGCTATGGGCTATTGTGTCACTGAAGTTCCTACTCCTTGGTATCCTCGCTTTTCAGGAGTTAGTAACTTTGGCTATGGTCGTTTAGTTACTTCAAGTTTTGATTTTATCAGAGTATTGCTCTGGTTTTACCTCAATCTGGGTAAAAAAAAGTTGTTTCTAAGACTTCCCTACGCGGTAGTACCTGGGGCTTCTCCCGGAATACAGCTAAATTCCAGCTCCAGGAGGCCAAGTGCTAACGACAAAGATAACCACCGAGGCAAGTGCCAATAGTGCTTCAATCAAATTACCTATCAGCGAACCTACCACAATTCCTACACCAGCTTTAAAAGCCACTTTGATTCTTGAATCTAGCTCCAACTTACGTCGATAGAGAAACTCCCCGATAAATGCTCCGAGGATAGGACCCCAATTAGAATACCCAACAAAGGACCACCAAAAGGCAGAGCAGGCAGCAAACCAAAAAAACCCCAGCACTAAACCCAAAACTGCCCCTGCTTGCCCCCACTTGCTAGCACCAGCACGTTTTGCTCCCAAGTAGGTAGCTAAAAATTCAACTCCCGCACTCAAGATCAAAATGACAAAAATAGCAACTAGAGGCCAGCCAATGCTACCAAAACCTTGAACAAGAACCCAAATCAGAATAGCCCCTAAAATCAGACTAGGACCAGGAATGCCAGGAACAACAGCTCCGACAACTCCCACAAGCATGGCAGCAATTAATACCGAGTAAAGAATTGTTAAATACATTTAAATATCAGCAGCTGCAAAATCATTACTATATTGACTCAAGGTATTTGCCAGTTTATCTGCAATCCCCGCCACCCAATTTTCATCTTGTTTAGTGTAACTGCGAGGGGCATTAGCTCCCAAAATTAAAGCACCTTGATTACCAAGAGGTTGACAAATAACTCCTTGAGTATTTTCTGGTAAATAATCAAACTCAATACGCCCTGGATAAATCTTGAGGTTAACTAAATAGACAGCTTTTTGTTTCTGTTGAACCCGCTGTAAGATTGCTCCTGGTTTCACCTCTGGATTATTTCCCAAGATACCTCGACGGAGTAGGGACTTTACCTTGATAGAAAACAACAAGCGATCGCGTTGCCGTATTGGTTAATAATAGATGGGATGCCCAAGCCAATTCAGTTTTTACTTCAGTTGGTAATGCTGGAGCTAGTTCAAAACCTTCCTCACCAACTAAATCAACTGCATCAGGCGAGCGCGGCTGTACCTGTTGCCATAGTAAACCCGTCAAAATCAACACTCCACTTAAAATTACCCCCAGAACATCTGAACGAGCCTGAGAGTCTGTTAGCTGTGGTGTCAGTAAGCGGTTAAGCACCAGCAGTACGCCGCCTAATCCACCAACAACAAACGGCAATTGCCGCAGTACATAGTTTTGATCGGGTTTTGTCATGCTAGATATGAGGGAATAGGGAACAGGGAATAGGGAATAGGGAATAGGGAATAGGGAATAGGGAATAGGGAATAGGGTGTGTTTTCAAAAAGCTATACTAGGTGCCACCGTCCCTGTAGAGGGCTCTTAAGTCTATCTAGTACCTAACACCTAATACCTAATACCTAATACCTAACACCTAATACCTTATTCTTCTCCTGGTTCAATAATTCTTTGGAACAAATAACCGGTACCTCGCGCTGTCAGAATGAGCTCAGGATTACTGGGATCATCTTCTAACTTTGCTCGTAACCTGGAGATATGGACATCCACCACACGGGTATCAACGTGGCGCTCTGGGGTATATCCCCATACTTCCTGCAAAATTTCTGAGCGAGAGTAAGGCTCACCAGAGCGGCTGACTAACAACTCTAGGAGACTGAACTCCATACCAGTGAGTCGGATGCGCTCATCTCCCTTATAAACTTGCCGCTTGTTGGTATCAATTTTGATACTTCCTACATGGATAACCCCAGAGCTGGGAATCCCGGAAGCACCTACTTTGTCAACCCGCCGCAATACCGAACGAATGCGAGCTTCCAATTCTTTCGGAGAAAAGGGCTTAACAACATAGTCATCAGCTCCTAACTCTAGACCTGTAATTCGGTCCTGCAACATCTCCTAAGGCAGTTAGCATGATGATAGGGATGTCAGATTCCTTACGTAACTCCTGACAGACGCCATAGCCGTCAAGTTTAGGCATCATTACATCTAGAACTACTAGATCAGGTTCGGCATCGCGAAAGGTGTCGAGGGCTTCTTCTCCATCGGCAGCCGTGACAACATCATAGCCAATCATGGAAAGACGAGTTTCCAGGATACGACGGATACTAGCTTCATCATCGACAACAAGGATTTTTTCTTTATGGACTTCCAAATTAACCAATACTCCTGAAAAATGGTCACCAAATTGTTAATTTATTAACACTTCATCTATTAAGATATAACTCTTTACGAAGGTTTTTTACGGTTTTAAGAGGATATATTGCAAGAGTTGCAGCTTTTCTTAATGTTTGTTAGTAAATTTTTTAAAAGTTTTTTATATTTTTAACTCAGGATGCCTAAGTCTAAATCCCTATATATTTGTAATACTTGCGGGTCAGAATCTCCTCAATGGTTCGGGAAATGTCCATCTTGTGGAGCTTGGGACACTTTGGAAGAGGAGGTGTTAGCAAGCTCTGCCAATATGATTAATCGAGGAGGTTGGCAATCCTCTAGTCGTCAAAATCAGCACTCAGGAAGCCAAAAACCAGCACAACCTAGATCTTCCCTTAAATTCTCGGAAATTTCCGAAGGCGCCCAGCTCAGATTTGACTCCGGCTATGGTGAACTGGATCGAGTATTAGGGGGTGGCATTGTTCCTGGTTCTTTAGTATTGATTGGCGGCGATCCGGGGATTGGTAAATCAACTCTGCTGTTGCAAGTCGCTAATCAATTAGCGAAGGCACACCACATTCTTTATGTCAGTGCCGAAGAGTCAGGACAACAGGTGAAGTTGCGAGCGGCTCGCTTGGGTGTTGGGGAGGAACCAGTAGAGGAAGTTCAGGAAGAGACTTCTAATGGTAGTGGAAAAAAGCGCACTAAATCCAAAAACTCAAAAACGAAGGATGATACTAAAAATAGCTCTGCTGAAGAACCCAACCTCTTTGTGTTGCCAGAGACAGATTTAGAAGAAATTCTGCGGGAGTTGGAGTCTCTCAAACCCCAGGTAGCAGTAATTGACAGTATCCAAACTCTTTACTTTGCTGCCTTGACTTCTGCACCGGGTTCTGTAGCACAGGTGCGAGAATGTACCTCAGCGCTGATGCAGGTGGCAAAGCGGGAGAATATTACCCTGTTCATTGTCGGACATGTTACTAAGGAAGGTGCGATCGCAGGACCAAGGGTTTTAGAACATTTAGTAGATACAGTATTGTATTTTGAAGGCGATCGCTTTGCTTCCCATCGACTCCTCCGCTCAGTAAAAAACCGTTTCGGTGCTACCCACGAGATTGGTATTTTTGAAATGGTAGACAAAGGCTTGCAGGAGGTACTCAATCCCTCGGAGCTATTTTTAGGCAATCGAGATGAAATGAGTCCTGGCACTGCTACTGTTGTTGCTTGTGAAGGTACTCGTCCAATTTTGGTAGAGTTGCAAGCACTGGTTGCTCCTGCCAGTTATGGTTCCCCCCGGCGCTCAACCACAGGCATCGATTACAGCCGCCTGCAACAAATCCTAGCAGTACTAGAAAAACGGGTGGGGATTCCTTTGTCAAAACTAGATGCTTATGTGGCTACTGCTGGGGGTTTGGCAGTGGAGGAGCCAGCAGCAGATTTGGGAATAGCTGTAGCGGTGGTTGCTAGTTTTCGCGATCGCGTAGTTCACTCCCGCACAGTTATGATTGGGGAAGTGGGCTTAGGGGGAACAAGTAAGACTAGTTTCGCAGATGGAACTCCGTCTCAAAGAAGCTGCTAAGTTAGGCTTTAAACGAGCAATTATTCCTAAAGGTCAAACTTTACCTGATGTAGGCTTAGAATTAGTACCAGTAGCTAGAGTTCTAGACGCAATTATTGCTGCCTTGCCTGGTGGTTTACGTCAGAGTGTTGCGGATGAGGGTGAAGCAGGGATATTGGATGATGATTTTTAATCCTATATTCCAAAGTTTGTAGTGGCGCGACACACCTAAAAATGTAGGTTGGGTGTAACGAAGTGAAACCCAACAGAATATACGCCGGTGTTGGGTTACGCTATCGCTCCACCCAACCTACTTATTCCACTATTTTAGGGCTTGCTGAATAAGTGTGGAAGCTATGCCAGACGAGGCTTTATATCCTATGGCAAGCCAAACAAGTCCAAGGTTTTTGCATCGATGAGCTCAATTTCTTGGCACCGACTTGGGACATTTCCTAACACCTAACACCTCCAACCTCACCTACCACCTATTCAAACCCGAAAGTTACGACTTATTCAGCAAACCCTATTTTAGCTGTGTCGCGCCAGTAGGCAAAGTCACTGAGAAACCTGCGCTTTTGCCTCAGGGTTAGCGACGGGAGATTTCACTACTCTTAATCCAATTCCTGAATTGTTGCCGCAACTGTTTTACATTAGGTGTTTGACCACCATAACGCCAACGGACATAGGCATGAGAAATCTCGTCAATCACTTCAGTAGAAGCTAGTGGATGATTTTGACTCATGCTTCTAGCATATTCCAGGGGTGTCTGAGCCGGATGCTTAGTATAACCTTTAGTACTTAGAACTTTGAGCATTTGTTGGTAGAGGTTTTCCATGGGAGGCAATTGGGCCAACCACCGACGGTAACGCCAGCCTTTCCATTGCTGCCAACCCAACCAGCCTAAAAAACTCAGAGCGATCGCTAAAATTAGACCAGTGAATAAGCCAACCCAACCACTGGACAATAACCCCCAAAGCCAAACAAATCCTTTAATCCCAACACCAATAATCCTACTCCACAGATTACTGAGCCAATTGTTAACTGGCGAAGGTAACCAACCCGCTACCCACTGCCAAAACTGACGCAGGACACCAAAGGTTTGAGATTCTTCTACACTTTGAGGAAGCAGTTCGTGGCCAGGAATTGGATCAAAGGCAAACCAGCCATACTTGGGGAAATAGACCTCAGTCATGGCATAAGCATCGGTATTTCTGACGACATACAAACCAGTAAAGGGGTTGAAATCCCCCTGTGTCAAACCCAACTACTAATCGCGCGGGAATACCAATCGAACGGAGCATGATTGTCAAGCTGCTGGAAAAGTGGTCTGGGTATCCCCCTTCATGTTTGAAGAGAAAGGCTTCCACTAAATCTTCATCTTCCCCTAGAAAAGGTAGTCCTAGGGGATTTTGGGGTAAACTATAGCGCTGTTTAAGAGCTTGAGCTAGATAAAGAGCTTTTTCGTAGGGTGAAGTGATTGGTTTGGGTGAAGTAGCTAAGAGTTCCTCAGTCCTTTGTTGCACCCGTTCGGCAATTTCCGGAGGAACTTCCAGATAGTAGTTGGAAATACTTTCAGGGTAATCATTCGTTGCCTGCTGTAACAGAGTGCGATCGCGATAAGGTACTTTAGAAATGACCGTGTAGGTGAGTCCTTCTAATAACCCTAGAGGCGATCGCAAACTACCTTCAAGGTCTACAGCTACTTCCCTAGTGGGAAAGTAGAGTCGTCTGGGATAAGCCAAAGCCGGAATAATATTTGGCAGTTCTGATACTACCGTGTAAGTTTGAATTACCTCTTTAGTGCGCTCGGGAGCATAGGGTGTTGGGAGCAAAAACTGATAAGACCAATTTGGTCGAGTTGCTTCCATAAGAGCCTTTTTCCGGGAGATTTCCCATCCTTGACCGGTATAGTGATCAAATGCTTGCACTCGCCAAAATCCAGGAGACTGGGAACGCACCCGTAATACTACCTTAGGTTTTAGTTCACCCCGGAGGTTCTGGTTAATTTGGTCACCAAAACCATAGTAAAAGGTATCATCTAGTTCTCCTGGTCCGGTAGTGCGATTGACTCCGCCTCCAGTGCCATTACCTTCTTCCCCCTCCGTAACATAGCCAGGATTAATAATGCCGCGATCATCGTCCTGAAAATTTTGGTTACTCAGATCTATCGGGGAGCTGACAGGAAAAGTTTGCAACTGATAGCCAGGAAACCGAGGCATCAGGGCAAAAATCCCTAACCCTAGTCCGACAATTACCAACAGAAATATACTTAGGCGTCTCAGGGCAAGAGGCGAGGAGCCAGAAGACAAGGGTAATAATTTTTGGCGCTTTCTTATATTAGATATACCCAAGCGGGATTGGTAGTCGAGAACCAGAACCGGTAGCGCGATCGCTAAAAATATTAACAGTAGTGGACCAAAGGCTAAAGTTTGGCTCAGGGTTGCAGCTACACCCAACAGAATTAGTCCAATGACCATAGAATAGCCCAAATCCTTGCGGCGGGGTAAGTCAAAACTGTGGAGGACTTGCAGCTGGATTAATAACTCAGCTAAAACTAAGCGTGTATCGTTAAGTTGAGTAAATAAATTACCAAAAAATGCCCCCATTGCCAGCAACATCCCTATCGCCAACAAAAATTTGACCGGAATATTGCGATCGCGGCGACGATACCAACTCCAGGTTGCTCCAACTAAACTCAGTGGCACTGCCCAGAAGCTAATCTGAGTTTCTGCTGCCACATCTACCGCAATAATCCCAACAACTACCAACCCCTGCACCAGTATCCGCAGCAAAATTGAATCCTCTGCTAGAGGAAGTGGCCTAGAAGCAACATTTCGCTCAAAACGCTGCCACATCTGATTCAGAAAGGGGAGACGCCGCCGTTGCTGAGTTTTAGTCATTGGTCATTAGTCATTGGTCATTAGTTTATTATCCAAAAAACAAGCAACGAACAACCAATGACAAACAACAAAAAACTAATTATCTTGTCGAACAAATTGAAAAAACTAAAGGCGTCTGTTGTGAGTCATGGAAGCGGATTTCTAGAGGATAAGTTTGGTTAGGCTGTAAATCAAATAATTCCACACTCAGATAACCTGGATAGGCTCTTTGTGCTGTTGCCGAGACTTCAGGTGTTTGTAATGCCAAACTACCCCCTCTAGGCAAATAACTGATGACGCGGAGTAATGGCACTCCTTCTGCCATCTGATATTCTGCCTTGACCCTAACAACACCAGATGCCGTCTCCCATTGCCGCTCGACTGGTGTTTGAGTGCTAGAAACCGATACAGTCAAAGTACTGATAATCTCTTTCGCAGCCAACAGAGCCAAGAGCATCTTTTGTTCAGCTGCAGCGGCTTCATAGCTACTAGGCAAGGATTGTAATGGTTCAAGGCTACTGCTACCTCCACGAGCTGGACTCGACGAAATCAGTACCATCCCTGCCATCTGGTTCAGCATAGGTAATTGGTTTGGAAACAAGTTTTCCACAGCATTAACCAATTTTGCTCCCAGCTGACGTTGGGAAGACATCGCCTCGGAGCAGGCATTTAGTAGTCGCCCTAAAACATTTTCTGGTAGAGAAATGGGTAGAGTCAGGTTAGATAGTTGTGGCATCCATAAGTGGATCGGAGTTACAAAATCTCCTGCTACAGTCTCAGGGAAAGGTCTTAAAACTTTTCCTTCAGAGTAGCTTGACTTCACACTATCGGATTCATAGTCAGAAATTTCCGTCTCCCAAGGGAACAGTGGGGGGTGACGTTCAATTTCAAATTGTATTCGGCGCTTTAATAAGGCCTCGAAACGGTCTTGCACTGTTGGCATTTTTTCCCAGTTGTAGGGGCGGGTTTCACCGCCGAGTAGTTCCATTTCCTCACGAGTTAAATTTGCTAAACCTGTCCAGGGTTCTTCTTGATCGGCTTGGCTATTGTTAAAGGATGCAATGTTCAATTCTTCTGAATCAATTGGGTCTAACTGGTCTTGTTCAAACTCCCCTGCCGTTGTTTCACCGGCAGATATCCTGCCTTCGGAAGGCAAGTCTGCTTGTGGTGAAGCAGGGGGAATAGACTCTTGGTTTAACCAGGCCATTAGCCGGTTATATAAAGCGTCTGAGTTATTATCCATGTCACTATTCATCTCGAGATGCACCAGATCCGGATACTTAACTATTACGAATATCCCAAGCAAGCTCAAGTAACTTAAACCATCGCTTTTCTACTTGGTTTACTGTACAGCCTAATGCTTGGGCAATTTCTTCATTAGAGCGTTCTTGTTGTTTAAGCTCAAGTAATTTCGTCTGTTGGGGGGTAATTTTTTTCAGAAACAGTTGCCACTCCCCTGGAGTCAGACCAAAATTTTTCTGCAAATCTGCGTCGAGCCACTCATGAACCAGTTGCCAACGGTGAGAAAGGGCAAACCTAATGAGATGATATTTGAAGCGTTGCTGCAAATAGTCCCGCTCTCTAGGAGTTAAACCTAAAATTTCTTCAATTTCGCTGGCAGGAAGATCCCTCAGACGCAAAGTAAAGTAGTCAGCACAATCGCTTTGTTGACGATCCTCAAAATATGCAAATAATTCCTCAATAATGGTCTTGCGGAGATTATCCTCTAGGGGTTCAGGCTCAGATTCCGCCATCGTCTTCCGCAATTCCTGTACGGCGGAATCATTCCACGTCGCATCTGAATCTGGTGCCCCTCCCTCAGCCGCTGTGTCCATATCAACAGAACTCTCTGGAGGTTGCTGTCGGGAAAATGTCTGAGCTCGTAGGATAATAAGTTGTTGAGACCGACCAGCTCCTAAGGGAATACGTCGCTTGCCATAACGCTCAGTAAAAGCCATGTATTCTGAGAGCTCCAGAAGTCTTTGGGGAGAATAAGTTTCCTCTAGGGAATTTTCTCGCCGAAAAGCACTTAATGATTCTACATAGAATCCCTGTAAGAAATCTTCGATCAGAGTTAATCTTGCTTGGTAGGTTGCCAATGATTGAGGTGTCGTAATGTAACGATAGATGATCGCACTTAAGGTACTTTGTAGTTCTACCCTTCCTCGGAGCGAACCCAATTTGTAGTACCGCAGACATTGTTTAAGACGAAGGTCTGCTAGCTTATATTTCCAGCTCTCAATCTCTCCAGATTTTTGAATGCGATTGCTCTGATCACAAATGCGATTGACTTCATCAACTAGACGCATTGCTACATTGTGGCAAGTCTGCTCTGAAGCACGAGTAGCTTGCCGGAACCCTTCAAATAAATGTTGATAAATTACCTCCACGTCCTGGCAGACTCCCCTCATACCTCATAATTGATTTACTTAACAAAAAACCAGATCCACAGGTACTTTCGACTGATTTGATCTTGGTTTAGACTCAAAATAGCAGTACAGTTGCTTCTATGTTAAACTCCCATGGATTTAGAAGGACAAATTAAAATTTTAATTGACAATGCCCCAGCAGATGAAATAACTCCCCAAATTGTTGAGGCGATCGCACCTGTGCTGATTCAGCTTGCCCGTCAACTCCAACATGAGGAATATTATATTCTCCAAACCTTGGACCATGGGTGGTTGTTGACCACTCTGAGCAATCGTGCCAAGCCTGAAGTAGAGAAAAATGTCATTTACGCTTTTCCTACTCTCAAAGATGCTGCCGATTTTGATTCCCAGTCAGCATCAGATCCCCAAGTTATGGCTTTAACAGTGCCAGTTACCCACATTTTGTTCCAAATGTTAGCTATTGACAACGTCAATAGCTTAGTATTCTTTGATACACCAGGTAATTTAGCATCTGGCACGGAGGTACGTCGAGGTGACTTACAAAAATTAGTACAAGCACAGCTCAAACAAGCTCCTCCAGCAACTCAGTCATATCCTAGCAACTTACCACCAGATATTGCTTAAGAAACTTAGCAGGGAGTAAGGAGCTGAGGGAGCTAGAACCGCTGCGCGGAATGAAGAATTAAGAATGAAGAATTAAGAATGCTTATAGAGTAAGGATTCTATCGATCTCAAACTGGTCATTTATTTCCGCCGTGCTGCACTAGGGAAGCAAATTCATCAATAATGCTGTTAATCTGATTTTATGGACAAGTTTTTGCTATGATAACGATGGCAGAGATTGCGGACGTGGCGGAATTGGCAGACGCGCTAGATTTAGGTTCTAGTACCGTAAGGTGTGAAGGTTCAAGTCCTTTCGTCCGCATTTGAGAATAGATAAGGGTTTCGGCTTTTAGGTTAGCTGGAATCTTATCTTAATTTTTAGCTATATCTTGTCTTTTTGGCTATCCTCCATACCCAGCATAATTAAGCTGTTATGGAGATATTATTAGAAATGATTAGTATAGATGAACTACTGCCTCTGAAACGGTCTTTAAGGCATGGGAAATTTGGTTAAGGTAGGATACTCAAGATAATTTAATGAGTAAGCCACAAAATAAATGATCCTGTCTTGTCATGCTGAGTGTAGCAAAGCGAAACGAAGCATCTCAAACGATTCTTCACCGAAAGCGGCGGGAAGCCCATTCCTTCAAGGGATGGGAGGGATAGTCGCCTGCCACTTGGTTGTTGGTTATTTGTTATTTGTTTTTTTTACAAACAACTAACAACTAACAACTAACAACAAATAACACGAAATCCCCCGTGCTGTCTTCCGGGGGATGACTTAATACACTTCGTTTCATTCAGAATGACATTGGGAATTTCTTTTTGTGGAGTTCTCTCAGAGCCTGGTAGGAGCTAATGAACAATAGCGATCGCAATTATGAGTGGAAACAAGAGGAAACGGTAATTGCTATCGAAGGCAAAAATCCTGAAGAATGGGATTATATTATAGGACTCTATTGTAATCTCAACAATTGTTCGAGTCTTGTTACTATTTCTTCAAGTTCAAACAAATAACGTGCCGCTACCACACCACCGATCAATCCAAACAAATGTCCTTCCCAAGATATTCTATTTGACCTAGGGAAAATACCCTGGATATATCTACCATAGAGTCCCCCAACTAGTGCTGAGACTCCAAAATAGATTGAGTCGCTCACAAAGTAGCCCTGCGTCAACAGAAAACCCAAATAACCAAACAACACACCCGAAATTCCTATGTGAGTTGTTCTCTCTTTCCCCAGTAGCCAGATACCAAAACCACTAACCAATGCAGTAAAAATTGTGATCATCACAAACTGCTCTACTCCTCCTAATATGATCAGCCAACCTAAAGGAAAAAGGAAAATCAGGTTAGTCATTAAGTGTTGCCAATTCCCATGCAAGAAGGGGGAAAACAATATCCCTAATAGTCCTTTGGGAGTTCTTGGGGTAATACCGAGAACATTGAAAGTGCCCTGGCATAAGAAATTAATTGCCCCGGCAAGGAAGATGCACACAATAAAATCACTTAAAAATCGAAATTTACTGATCAATTCAGGGGTTATGCCATAAGTTATTGCCATGCTCAAACACATGACAATAACGAAAATTGAAATGATTGCGTCACCAATAGTCATTAGTTATCAATGGATAATGGATAATTGATAATTGATAATTGATAATTGATAATTGGTTAATTTGGTCTAAGACCTCTTCATTTATAAAGCAAATATTTTTCTTAAGTTCAACCCTCTTCTTTCAAGGAGAGGTAATTATCCATTATCCATTGTTCATTATCAATTGTTGAATGGTCATTACTTCCCAACTGCTTCAGACCAAGAAACCACCGATTGAGGAAAATGATTCCTTAAAGCTGGCAAGACTGGACAAGGTTTTTTCAACTGTAAGTTATCACTCTTCCCACTAAAAGTACTCCATCGGAAAGGACCTTTCTCAGCAGCAGATATCCATAACAGGCGTTTGGCTCTCGTCATTGCGACATAGAGGAGGCGGAACTCTTCAGCTGTTTTCAGTTGTCCTGCTTGTTCCCAAGCTTCCGGTGCCAGTGGTATGGTTTGCTCATGGAGACTAGCGCGGATTTGGGCTCTAGCGACTTCTGCTAGAGTAAAATCACCTAAAAACTGCGCAGCAGTAGGAACCCAAGGACTACCGGGGAGAGTGTCTTCGTGCAAAAATGGAATAAATACATAATCCCAGTCCAATCCCTTAGCTTTGTGCATAGTAATAATAGTAAGTTGACCAGCACGGAGATAGCGAGAGTCAGCATCTTCAGTTTCTACTGGTTCAAAGCGTTCGGAACTGACGATTTCAATGAGTGCTGTCAGAGTAGCACTCATCGAACTATTGCCAAAAGTCTGTTGAGCAATCCTTTCTGTTAACTTATCAGCTGTTGCCAACTCAGATTGGTTGTAATTTAAGGTGAGAGCTAGGAAGGAAATCAATTGATAGTGAGGCAGTTCTAGACGAGCACGCAGCAAACTGCGACAATAACGAGCAGCTTGAAGTACTGCTGGTGTCTGAAGTGGATCAAGGGGGCCCGGATAAAGGAACTGTTCTGGAAAAGTGGCAAGAGCATTGAGATCCTGGGTGGGAATTAGTTGACGCTCTACTAGGACTACTAAAGCAGCTTTCAGGTAATCTGGGGAATGGGGTCGATCAAGAAATTGGAGCAGGGTGAGGATTTCTCTAGGAACATGAGATTGGCGATCGCTTTCTTGTACATCGAATACTTCAATGCCATGCTTACGCTGGAGAGATTCTAATTGTTTGGTAACAAAACTACCTTGCCGATTTTCCCTTACTAGTACCGCTGCTCGATGTTTTGGAGCTTGAGCAAATAATTCTACCACCCGCTCTCCAATTAGTTCGACAGTGTGATAAATATCCCGGGGACTGTAAATTTCCAAACCACGTCCCGTGGGACTAGGATTAGCATCTGGTTGCGGATCATCGGCATTTACAGGACGAATATCTTGGGAGCGAAAGGCTAATTCGGCACCTGTCAGCTTGGAGCGATTAACCCAGTGCAGGACAAAGTTAGCAGCTTCAATAATCATAGTGGTACTACGACCAGCTTGATCCATGGTTGCCAGACGCGCTTGAGTTTGACAATCTTCACAGAACCGATTGAAATAAATCGGATCAGCGGGAGTAAAGGTGGAGTTAATCGCTTGATTGGGGTCACCAACTCGAATGAAGTTCAGAGGAGCATGGGAGTTACTGGGGTCAGTAGCAAGAGTCTGCAACAATCGGTATTGGAGCTGGGTGGAATCTTGAGCTTCGTCTTCAAATACAGCAAAGTATTGTTTTTGCCACATTTGACGGATGGCATCGTTTTTAAGGACTCTGAGGGCTGCCAGAATCATGTCATCATAGTCAATGAAGTTCCGAGCTCGTGCAATAGTTTGATATTGTTCATACAAACCAGCTGCGATCGCTAAAGTTTCATAAGGGTCGTTAGTCTGCTCGTTGAGCTTCCATAAGTCTTCTGGGGTTAAGCCGGAACTCTTAGCTTCATGGATTACTATGTAAGCCAGTTTCGGTAACACTTCAGTCCGCAATACCGATTGTCGTCTTAGCCGTTCAGTTTCTTCCCCATCAAAACTTTGTCCTTCCAGGAGAGTAGAATAACGAACAGGATGAAGAGTAATCCACTGTTCTACAGCAGAACGAATTAAGCGGTTACTGGAACGAGGAATCACAACTGTGGCATTTTCCAGATTGATGCCCGATAAATCTGGATGGCGGTTAGCTATATTCAGGGCTAAGCCATGTAAAGTATGGACAATAAAGCTATTTTGTGGTATTGAGAGAGAATTAAGGTGGGCGCGAATTTTGGCTTTGATACTAGCAGCCGCAGAGCGAGTGAAAGTAACTACTACTAGTTGAAGCTTGGCATGGAGTTGGTAACGAGCAATAGCGATCGCTGCTGCTACTGCCATTCCAGTAGACTTCCCAGCACCGGGTACCGCAGAAACTGCCAGCTTTCCTCCCTGCCAGTCTGCCATGCTTTGTTGTCCCCGTCGTAAACTATTGCGGAGTCGCTGCAATGCTTGCTCCCGCAAAGCTGACATTGAATTTGGTGATGATTCGTTGTTCATTGCTAATAGTTAATAGTTAATTGCTAATTGCTAATTGCTAATTGCTCACTGGGATTAACAATTAGCCATTGACTATTGACCATTAACAATTAGCTAATTACTCACAACTTACAAAACTTCCGTTTACGGTCCAACTCTGGCTCTTGCCAGGAATAATCAAAGTGGCTGATGGAGTTGATTCGTGGTGACATACGCTGGAGCGATCGCATCTGAATTTCTAGAGAGGGACGATTTTTGATTGATCTTCCCCAAGTTCCTGCAAGAGCTGGTGTCACCTGTGTTCGAGAGGGAGCGCGATCTAAAGCTCGCTTGACCAAACTGTCAATACAACTGGTATTACCACAGACACCATAAGACATTGCATGCCACTCAATATTACTAGGGAAATTGTCCCAGGGTTGTAATCTCGAATCATATCCACCCCCACCAACAATTTTATTGGCATCGGGGAAAAATACTGCCCCGGCTTTTACCCCATTACGCTGAGCCGCAAGGACAGCTAAGGCAAGGAAGTCGAGTACACCTTGTGCGGCATGAGCAACACTCAGCTGCCACAATTGCCATTGTAGAGAACCAGAAGTCTCTCCGGGAGAGGGGGTGCGACCTTGCCAACGAGGCACATCTTCACTAGGATAGAGCTTTTTTACCGCTGCTAAATCACTACTTTTAATAGAACCCTTACTTATATAGCGCTTAATTAACTCTCTACCTTGATTGTTAAGAGCGCGGTCATAGAGAGCTTGTTTAGCCGCATCACTATAAATCCACAAGTCCTCGATTCTATCGGCAACAGTATCAGAACCACCTCCACGAGGATATCGAATGTAATCGAATAACACTCCATCCGGGCGTCGTTTCATCAGTGTTTCAACCAGTCGGTAGAAGTCTGTCTGTGCTTGACGGTTATAAGGGTCAATAAAAATTTGAGAGCCACCTGGGACTACTGATTCACTTGTCTGTCCTCTACCATTACGGGCTAAGGCTCCTTGCCGATCTCGACGCTGGGCGTAGCTATACCCAAAATTCATGGTAAACATCCAAGCATAAACCTTGATGCCCCGTTCATGACCTTTTTTAATCGCCTGAGCGAACAAATCTACATTCTCAAACCCTGGTGTTTGTACAATCGATGACCAAGGCGTTCGATTCTCTGCCGATGGTAGCAGCACCTGACCGCTATAAAATACTTCTAAGTTTATTTGGTTGTAGCCTTTGTTAACGATGTGATCGAGAATCTCATCAATAGCTCCAGGACGAGCATCACAGGGATATAAGCGCAGCCAAATTGCTTGGTTTTGAGGGAAAGTACGACTACGACATCGTTGCAAGAAATCTGCGTGTCGCTTCAAAAGAGCTTTGTAGCTTTTTTCCGAATCAGAGTTGCCCTTGAGTGAGCTGAGGCGTAAGCTTTCTTTTTGGGCAATTTCTTCCTTGGTAAACCGACAATAAGCTTGGGTTTGAGCTTGAGCTGTTGAGGCTAACCAATATTGACTAACTAAGCTGCTGCTGGTGAACAGTGCTGTGACTAAACTGCGAGATAGGAGCTGATGCCGTTTCCCTTTGAGAAAACTCTTGGACATTACCTTAAAAGATTACATAATAACTCGCATTTGAATAACTCGCATTTACCGATGTTCTCGTTCTGTGGTGGTAGAGACGTAGCACGCTACGCCTGTACACTTAAAAAGTCAAACAGTTTTTTTGATTAAGCGCCTCGCCTTAGTGCTCGTTCTACCTGCTTGAATTCTTGCTCTAGCCGATCCTTCAGCTTTTGAGGCAGAGGACGATTAGGATAAGAACTGTAATAACCGGCAAGGGAATTTACAGCAGTACGCATAGTGGAAAAAGAACTCAGGTTAGCCACTGACGAATTTCGCCGGTAGCGAGAGGCGTAGTCATTCATTTGTTGACGCACTTGAGCTTCAACTTGAGACTTGTCGGGAGCATCCTGTGGTAATGCAATGGCTGTTCTCAAGTTTTGCATTACAGTCAAAGTATCTTGACTATAATTTCCAGTTATGCCGTTAGCACTGGAGGAACACCCCATCAGACCAATTACTACAACTAAAACTAGGGCAATAAGACGTGATAGGTAGGGTTTCATAAGTCTAATTCACAACAGACTGAATTTCAAAATTAAAACCTATCCTATCTTGGATTGGGGCTATTGGTCATTGATTGTTTGAGGTAACACTTTCTCAATGGACTTATTCAGCAAGCTTACTTAGACGTATTGACAAAATGCATTCATTTTTAACTTTTTAGTGGGACTTAGATAAAAAATAGGGCAAAAAAGTACAGCTGATAGCTAATACAAATTTTGGGCGGTAGACTGTAGACCATCAGCTTTTTTATCTAGCCCATAGCCTATTGCCCACTGCCCAAAACCAAAATGCCTTAATAGTAAGTTAAATCATCTTAAGCTTACTAGTTAGTAGCAACTGTTTTACTCCGATCAGGAACAGAAGCTTCGATATTGATATTGGCCGCTGAAACTCTTGGGTTTGTGTTAATTTTTGGCGCAATTGACCGTGCCATATCCATAAACAGAGCGGGACTTCCTGCCTGTGGTTTCTTCTCCTGAGGAGTAAAGCGACGTACCTCTGTCTGCCAAATGACTTGGGGAAAGCCCAGTATTGACCGATAATATTCGTTGTAGAATGGAGACTTGATGTTAAAGGGTATTTCACCCTGATCCCGACCAGGTAACACTCGACGTCGCTGATAAGGAACGGTGTCATACCCAAAATTTTCCAGGTACTCGTCGCTGTCCAAAAGTTCATCGACGAAACCTTGGATACCCTTAGTAGCAACTACGACTGCCCAGGCGAGTTTTTCCCGTTCACCGTGAACATCACGCCCCAACACCCGCTGTACGCATTGCTCAACAAAGCGATAGTTACTGTTTTTAGCATAAAAGCTGCCTGTGAAAGTTGGTGAAAGCAGCAACCCACGAATGAAGTCTCGCACTGTGATCTGACCAAAGCGGAGTTGGGACTCCAGGAAGGGGTCACGATCTGAAGCAAAGGCATGGAAGAAGATCTGACGATATGCTGCATCAATCAGATTATCCATGTCCGTACCGGACACGAGGTTTTCCGTCGAGTTAATTTTAGGTTGCTCTTCCCCCGGCACTTCATAGCCATCTATCCGTGAATTTTGAACCAGAGGGGCGTAGCTTAATAAAGGAATTGCCACGTTTAAATCTCCCTAATCTTAGAAAATCTTACAAACCTTAACTTCCAACTATATAACAAATAGGGTTGGTTATTTTTTTGCCAACTCTCAGATATAGGAGATTAAGTAATTCTGCTCTTTTTTTCAGTGAATTAAAGCAATAATTTGTAATATTTCTTAATTAAACTACCAAATTTTGCCTAGCCAAAAATCTAAGTGATTTTTAGTTGACCGACAGTGTGGCCAATTTCGTAAGTAGGTTTCCAAGTCTGGTTGCCAGATGGGAGATGCTAATCCCAGTCCTAGACATAGATGACCAATGATATTAAAAAATTGTTGATCATGGCCAGGAGAACCGATATGGGCGTGGGCATATTCATGGACAACAATACTTAACCAATCCTGGGGGGCTGTACGCCCCACATCAATGAGGATGACCGTAGGATCGACTAGAATATTACACAAACCATCAATACCAAATTCTTGAGCTAAAGGAGCTGCCATAATTTGCATCGGTCGGCGTACTGCTGAATGAAAGCAACGATGACAGGCTTCTAGGCAATCATTGAGGTTGGCATTAATGATATCTATGTGATTGCCGATCCAGGTACACAAGTGTTCATGCTCACTTAGATTATTAGTTACCTCAATCATGCGAGGTTCTAATGCCAGCCGACCTACTTTCTGTAGATACTTATAGCCCCTTATATACGGATCATCACTAATACTTGACTGGGGGCTAGGCTTGTTCTGATACATACTCCGGTAGTTCAAGGGGACGGTAAGTGGGAATGAAAAATGGGGAATTGGAAACTGGGAATTAGTTAGTGATCAATCACCAACCGAAGAGGGACTCAAATGGTCTAGCTTCTAAGGCATTTTTTGTTGCTTGAGGTTTAACATCTGCAAGGCTGGAATGATCTAATTCAGAGTTTATGCGAGTTTCAATACAAATGGATGAAGTGCTAAACCCACCAAAACGCTTAACTGTACTAGTACGCATCCGTAAATCCGTGCTGGCAAATGAGAAACGCTCATGAGAACTCATTGTTTCGTATTCTGTAATCAGCACTAACCCATCTTCATCATCCATCAGGAAACGACCTGCCACTGGCACTATTTCTGCATAACCTTTTTCTCGCAGTAAGCTACCTTGTCTGGGATTGTCTGACTCTGGGACAATCACCATGACTGTAGAGTCTTGGTGATTTTCATCTGTTTTATCCCAGGCCATCGTCCCTTGCCAACTTATTTGAGCTCCCCCCACTGCCAAACTAGGATCAACTTGATGTAACTGACAGATCTCGATCACCTGGGGATGATCTGCTGGTAAGGTAGCCACATTAATTTCTGACTCTCCACTCTCCGCTCGCCTGAAGGGGAGGTGGTGAGTTGTGCGTTGCGATCGCCACTTACCAGCACTTAACTGAAAAAATTCCATTGCGTCCATTTAGTGGAGTCTCCTAAGAAAGAATATGTTACAGATTGTACTTCTTTAGATATTTCCTCATGATAAAGTCCGTGCTACTGGGAATGATTATTCATTTCTGGTAGCTGACACTTCAACAGAGGTATAAGCCTCCTAGTTCATCAGTCCGGCTTGTGAATTTAGGTGATAACAATTACGAACTTTTGTTGCTTTCATTAATCATAGCTTGACAATATGGACATTTTAATTTCCAGGTGCTACATTATTGAACAACGACCAAGGAATAAGCAGTAGAAGCATTAGTCCTTCTGCCCAGTTCAACCTATTTGCTCAGAGGAGTGATCTTATGGAAATGTCTGGAAAGCTAAGCTTAGAACAGCAATTCAAATTGAAGGTTTACCAAAAGCAGGTCAAAGAATTAAGTCAGGAACAGGCTCAGGATTACTTGATGGAAGTTTTACGACAGATGATGGTGAAAGATAATCTAGTCAAGAATCTGCTAAAAAGAGCTTAAGGAGTAAAAGATATAAGTTCGCCAGCGGTATGGAGGGTCTTTATTATCACAGGAGAAGCACCCAACCGCTGGCAAAGTATTATATTTCAGATGCTCATCGACGCATCTGTTGCAAATCGTCGAAACCCTATAGTTTTCGTTGAGATGGGTCGATTTTGTGGCTGAAACCTTTACTAGCCCAAAGCCCTCAGGTAAACTCCCTACCGATTCAATACTGCTCGGTTAAGGGGAGATGGGGAGATGGGGAGATGAGCTTATCCGAGTAGTATTGCCTACTGATTGGGTTAAATCGAATTTTAGTTGGAAACCATCTGAGCAGCTCTGAGTGTGATATCATCCAAACCTAGCGCATCTCTTGGCAGACCAACGATCTATGACCATAATCCTTACTAATGATGATGGGATTGAGGCCCCTGGTATTCGAGCCCTTCAGCAAGCAGTCAATGGCAAGGGCGTAATTGTTGCTCCAAAATATCATCAATCTGGTTGTGGCCATCAAGTTAATACCTATAAACCAATTCAAGTCCAACGTCGCTCGGATAAGGAATATGCTGTTGCTAGTACTCCAGCTGACTGTACCCGCATTGCAATATCACAGATAAGTCAAAATATTAAATATGTGATTTCTGGGATCAATGCTGGAGGCAACCTAGGAGTTGACTCCTACATTTCCGGTACTGTTGCCGCTGCAAGAGAGGCAGTAATCCACGGAATTCCAGGAATTGCTATTTCCCACTACATAAAAAAACCCCTAGTTATTAATTGGGAGCTTGCTGCCCAATGGACAGTTACGGTTTTGGATAAATTACTCTCCCTTCCTCTACCTCCTGGAACTTTGTGGAATGTTAATTTACCCCATCTCGAACCTGGTTATCCTGACCCAGAATTAGTGTTTTGTAAACCTAGTAGAAAACCTCTGCCAATCAATTACCGAGTTGAGGGAGACCAATATTACTATCAAGGAGATTATGCCAAACGCGATCGCACTCCTGGAACCGATGTCGATGTTTGCTTCTCAGGCAACATCGCTATCACTCAGCTACAAGTGTGATCGAAGGGTTTAAGAAACAGAGGGAGGCAACAGAAAATTCCCGGAAG
Source organism: Caldora sp. (assembly GCA_965222765.1). GTDB lineage: Bacteria > Cyanobacteriota > Cyanobacteriia > Cyanobacteriales > Coleofasciculaceae > Caldora. The sequence continues at coordinate 8,002 of CBDCVG010000006.1, read as the reverse complement.
CATCCCAATGGGAGCAAATCGTAAACCGGAGCTAGGGAAGCTGGGGGAATGAAGTGCAGCTTGGTATGAGAGTATTTCTGCAAAAATGCGATGCTCCCAAATTCCCAGTTAGCCATTGCAATTAACAATTAGCCATTAGCAATTCTCAATCCTGGTTCCTCTCCTCATTGAAAACCAAAGGCCATCCCAAACGGGTTGGCTGCTGATAAATCCGTTTAAGTGTATTGATGTCCCTCGGAGAAAGTGGAGGGGGATTACGGACTTTGGAGAAGTAGAGGGCATCAGTTTCTAAAGGACTGTGCCCCCAGATACCTAAGGCATGACCGAGTTCATGGCGAGCCGTAGCAGTGGTTTGCTCGACTATGTGGTCAGGACTAAGTAAGATAGTAAACTTATGGGACAAAATAGGGTAGGGTGCATCTACTGCTTCGCGCAAGTAAAACTCATAACTAGCTTCAGCAGAGCGAGCACGAGGTAAGTCAAATCTGCCTGTTTCTCTGTTAAGGACAGGTTTTAGGGGAGGACTAGAGCGCAAAATTGAGATATCTGCATCTTCTGCTTGGGTAACCAAGTTCAATGGTAGATAGATGCTCCAATCTTCAACAGCTTTTAAGACATCATCAACCCAGTATTGGAACCGCTTGGCACTAGCAGAAGCTTCTGGTGGTTCCGTTGGTCTTTCTACATACACTTTAACTGGAAATTTAGACCATACCAAATATCCTGCGGGAGTTGGCTTGATCTCAGAAAAGTAATCATCAGCACCAGTAGGATTGTCCCATTGCTCCAATGTCCTTAGTAGTGGATGAGTCTGAAGATTTGGTAGGACAAGCTGTGATGAGTCTGTTTCTGCTACTAGGAAGTTGTTGGATGTAGAGATAATCCTTCCATAGTTGTCTTGTGACAAGAGGAGAGAGTTGGGTTGGACAGACGCAAGGCAAGTAGTTTGGGCATCCACTTGCTCTAACTGAGTCAAAACGACTAGCAGACTGATAGCAAACGCTATAAAAAGTATCAAGGGACGATTTTTACGTCCCCAAAGATGCATTAAGTTTCTGAGCATCTCATTTGCAAGTTTTAACTGACTAGCGAGATCAGGAGACGGTAAGGTTACTATTTCACCCAACCCGCACTCAACACAATCGTCATACCAATAAAGATAATCGCCAAAGTCCAGGTAACTCGGTTAAGAGCTGTTTCTGCACTCTTAGCACTAGTAAACAATTGAGCTTGACCACCAATACCACCAATACCATCTCCTTTAGGACTATGGAGCAATACCAACACAATTAGACCAATGGCAGACACTGCCCAAATAATTTGTAAGAGTTGATAAATTGTCATAATGCAGATTGTAAATACAGTTAACAGCAGTCGTTATAGAGAAACTCGCACTGGCGTCCGATTGGCTCGGACATCAAACTCCACAGGTTTAATCATCGAATGTCCGGTCATCTCTTCCGGCTGGGATAATTGTAAAATTTCTAGAATTGTAGGCGCAATATCCGCCAAACAACCATCGTTGCGCAGGATAACTTCTGTACCATGCCCAGGGATTTTTAATTTTTCTCCTTCTACGAGAATAAAAGGCACTGGGTTAGTTGTATGAGCAGTCCAAGGATTACCTCCTTCATCCCACATATACTCCGCATTACCATGATCAGCAGTAATTAGAGCCGTGCCACCAGCTTTATTGATGGATGGGATCAACCTTCCTAAGCATCGGTCTACTACCTCTATTGCTGCAACAGCGGCTTCAAAATTGCCAGTATGCCCTACCATATCAGGATTAGCGTAGTTAATTACGACCAGAGAGTAAACGCCCTTTTCAATTGCTGCGATCGCAACATCTGTGACTTGGGCAGCTGACATAGCTGGTGTTTGGTCGTAGGTAGGAACCATCGGACTTGACACCAGTTCCCTGTCCTCACCTTCGCAGGGTAGTTCTAGACCCCCGTTAAAAAAGTAGGTAACGTGGGCATATTTCTCAGTTTCCGCAGTACGAAATTGCTTTAAACCCTTTTGGGCAATCACTTCCCCCAGAATATTATTTAAGTTCTGAGGTTCAAATGCCACCGATACTGGCAAACTTGGGTCATATTGGGTAAAGGTAAGAAAAGCCAGGGGTTGAATTTGTTCCCGTTCAAAACCATCAAATTGGGGATCAACAAAGGCTTGAGTTAGCTGCCGGGCTCGATCAGGGCGAAAGTTATAAAAAATGACCCCATCTGCTGACTCTACAGCACCCGGAGCAATCCTGGTGGGTAGAATAAACTCATCGGTAATCTCTTCTTCGTAGGAAGCCTTTAATACGTCAACTGCCGATAAACCCTGTCCGGAACCATCCTCAGTCATAACCTCATAAGCCCGCTGGATGCGATCCCAGCGTCGGTCTCGATCCATAGCATAGTAGCGACCACTGATGGTAACAATCCGTCCCACACCGATTTTGTCCAGATGATCCTGAATTTTTTGAATCCCATGAATGCCGTCAGTGGGTTTGGTATCACGACCATCAGTAATGGCATGAACACAGACATCTGATATTCCTTGTAACTTAGCAAAATCAAGTAATCCGAGGAGATGATTCAGGTGAGAATGTACTCCGCCTTCCGAACACAAGCCTACTAAGTGTAGCTTACCGCCACGACTTTGGATGTCCCGACATACTTGCAGAAGTGCTGCATTCTCTTGAATCGTGCCATCTTCGACAGCATCAGAGATACGAACTAGTTCTTGGGGAACTACACGCCCAGCGCCAAGATTTAGGTGACCCACTTCAGAATTACCCATTTGACCTGTTGGTAGTCCTACATCCTTGCCAGAAGTTCGAATAATTGTACTTGGGTAGGCAGCCCAGAAGCTATCCATTACGGGTGTATTGGCTGCGGCAATGGCATTTCCATCAATTGCTTCGCGGTAGCCCCAGCCATCCAAGATGACCAGCACCACAGGAGATACAGGTGCTTGCATCATAGTATCCCTCTTCGCTCATACTTTAATTTCACGGCAATCATAACATTGAGGATTGCCTTTTAGCCTCATCTTCCCAATTTCTTCAGCTACGAGCTCAATTATGTCCTTTGCCTTAACTGAGCATTTGTCCTTATAGCACTAACACCTAACACCTAACCCCTAACCCCTAACACCTTCTTAGTTTGTGCTTGTTCAATGCAAGCCATCAGCTTTTGAGCTAAAACCTGAACGTGAGGTTCAGCTATAATTGAAACGTGGTTGCCTGGAACCTGATAAATCTCTACAGGTCCAGCAGAAAATCGACCCCATCCAAAATCAGGAGCATTCGTATTTTCAGGAAGAGATTCAAAGTAATTTGTATCTGTAGTAAATTTACTTATAAAACGCTGCATTTTTAAGTTCATATTCTTGTTTTGAATTTCACTGCGAAATAGAGTGATTTTAGTAGGGTAAATTTCCTGTGGAAAATAAGAAGTCTGTTGACTCACCTTCATAACTTCGAGACTAGCACGAAGTTGATCTCCTCCCAATCCGGAAGGGAAAATATCTACTTCTTTAAATTGCTCGTAGAGGTAGTTACATTGCTCGTTGGGAGTGAGTTTTTCAAGTTCTTCATAGTATGTTTCTAGATCTTTACCGAGCATTAGATCCCTCCCAAACATGGTACCTATGTTACTGATCATTATAGTTAGCAATGCCGCATCGTTTAAGCTTTCATAACGATTTTCATGTACCTTTTCCTGAAAAGGTGCATTAGTATCTAGAATAGCTAATAGAGCCACTTCCTGTCCCTGTTTTTGTAACTGTTGAGCCATTTCAAAAGCGACCTGAGAACCGAAAGAATGACCCCCCAAAAGATAAGGACCTTGAGGCTGAATGGATTGTATTTCTTGAATGTAGTGGGCAGCCATATCCTCAATCCGTTTGTAGGGTTCTGATACCCCATCCAAACCGACTGCCTGTAGACCATAGAACGGTTGGTCTCGATCTAGATAGCGTGCTAAATGAGAAAAGTAGATGACATTACCCCCAGCTCCAGGAATGCAGAAGAAAGGTAGTTTTTTATCTCCAGTTTGAATAGGGACAAGAGAAGACCAAGAAACAGAATCTGTTTCCTCGCGAATAATTGCTGCCAATTTTTCAATGGTTTGACCTTGGAACAAAATCCCTAAGGGAAAGGTTTTGCCGAAAACTTGCTCAATCTCAGCCATTAAACGAAGAGCTAACAGGGAATGTCCTCCAAGCTCAAAGAAATTGTCTTTAATTCCTACTAATTTCAGGTCGAAAATTGATGACCAAATTTTAGCCAATTTAGTTTCTACGGGATCGCGAGGAATAACCAAACTTTTTGTTGACTGCCTTGGCTCCAACTTTGACTGTGGTTTTACTTCTGGAATTTGAGCTTCAGGAATTATATTTTGTAACCAAACAAGGTCTTGTTCCGGTTGTTCGGCAATCCTTGCCAACAGATTCAGAAAATGCTCAAGAATTTGAACAATACTGGAATGATCAAATCGATGTTGGTGATAAACAACCACCAATTCTAGCTGTGAACCTGGGATAGCAAGGATGGTAAGGGGATAGTTGGTTTTTGCTCCTACAGCAAATGATCGATTGACATTGATGTTGAGGTGGTAAGATTTGTCTACCAATGCCTTAACTGGATAGTTCAATGCCTTAACTGGATAGTTTTCCACAACCAAAATGCTTTCATACATAGGCAAGGAAGTTGATAATTCACTCCAGTCGTGAATTTGACCTTGGGAACAGTATTCATAGGATTTTTGTTGTAACTGTTGCTTTTGTATCTCTTGTAGCCAGTACCAAATTGAGGCATCAGGAACTATTTGGCACCGTATCGGCACGGTGTTAATGAACATTCCAGCCATTGATTCGATACCGGAAATTTCAGATGGGCGACCAGAAACGGAAGCACCAAAAACTACATCTAATTGGTCGCTATAGCGACTCAATAGCAAAGCCCACACTCCTTGTAAAAGAATATTGAAAGTGAGACGATTTTGCTTGACCAGAGATTGTAGTTTGGCAGTAGCCGAGGCTGACAAGCAAGTAGTTTCTTGACCATAGGGGTGTTCTGGTGCAGAACAATTATCTGCTGAAACACTCTTTCCGAGTGAAGTTGGCTGAGTAAATCCCTCTAGCCTGCTTTGCCAAAAAGTTTGAGCTTCTGCTAAATCCTGCTGTTGTAACCAAGAAATATAGTTCCGATAAGGATGAGTTGGTGTCAGCGAGCAGTCTTGGCCCCTACTCAATTGTTGGTAACAGTTGAGCACTTCCGGCAAAATTATCCCTAAAGACCATCCATCTAAGAGAATGTGATGAAACATCCAGACGAACTGATAACTATCCTCACCAACTTGAAAAAGTGCTAAATCAATCATTGGCACTTGAGTAAGATTAAACCCTTCTTGACCTTTCGTCTCGAGATAGTCGGCTAATTTCTCTTGTTGATTGAGGGGTGAAAGTTCTCGCCAGTCTTGTTTTTCCAGTGGTATTTGCACTGTCTGCAGTACAAACTGAGCGGGCTGATCTTGGTTCTTCCAGACAAAGCCTGTTCTCAGGATTGAGTGTCGCTCGATGACAAATTTCCAAGCTCTTTCCCAAGCGAGTTGATCTAAATTTCCTTGTAGGTTTAAAACCATCCGCTCAATATGTATTCCTGATCCTGGGGAGGCAAGAGTTTCAATGAGAATTCCTTGTTGTGAAGGAGAAAGAGGATAAATTGCTTCAATTTTTTTGGTGTTCATTGGATTTAGATGTCTGCTAATTCTATTTCTGTTAAAATTTGGTCAAGTTTATCTTGAGTTAACTTGATATCCGAAAAATCTGAAGGAGTATAGCCTCCTGTATTCGGAGATTGGCAGTGGGTAATCAATGTCTGTAAATTCTCTAGATAGTTTTGTGCAAGAGACTCGATTGTAGAACGCTGATGAAGAGAATTATTGTAAACCCAATTAATTGCTAATTGACCTTCTACTACTATGCCAGCAATATCTAATATATGGGAACGAAGATCTTGAGGACTTTGCATCAAACCTATTGATTCAGAAGCAAACTGCCAACTTTTTCCTTGAGACTGATGGTAGTTAAATTGACCCAAGTAATTAAAACTCACTTCGGCTTGTGGCATTGCTATTAGTTGGCGGTGAATTGCACTGTCGGTACTCAGATAACGTAAAATGCCATAGCCAATGCCACGATTAGGAATCGCTCGTAACTTTTCTTTAATGGACTTCAGGTTTTCCCCTAGATCTTTGTTTGCCGACTGTTGCAATATTACAGGGAAAAGGCTGGTAAACCAGCCAATCGTGCGCGATAAATCTACATCAACAAATAGTTGTTCTCGCCCATGCCCTTCTAGATTGATCAGTATAGTTGATTCTCCTATCCACTCAGTCAAGCATTGTACTAAAGCAGTTAAGAGTACGTCGTTAATCTGAGTGTTGTAGGCAGAGGGGACTTCCTGCAACAGGGCAGTTGTCTGTTCAACACTGAGTTTGACAGATACTGAGTTGGTATTGCCAACAGTATTCTTTGTTTGGCCGTCTGTATAGTCTACCGGTAAGCTAGTTATGTTTGACCCAGACTGATGCAACCAATAATCCAATTCTTGTTGCGGAGCTTTTGATTGACCGTATTCTAAAAGACGTATCGACCAATCTTGAAAAGAGGTAGTTTTCGGGGGAAGTTGTATCTCTTTTCCTTGCTCGAGTTGTTGATAGGCTTCAAATAAGTCTTCAAACAAAATCCGCCAAGAGACACCATCAACGACTAGGTGATGAATGATCAATAGTAAACGGGCTTCCCTATAACTCCCTAACTGAAACAACACCACTCGCATGAGAGGTCCTTTGGCGAGATTTAGGCTTTGCTGTTGCTCGGCGATCGCTTCTTCTAGAACAGTTGTTTGTTGGGGTGGCGATACTGCTGATAAATCTACAACCTTGAAGATAGTAGCATCCTCTAATTCCTGATTAATTTGTTGCCAACTGTGATTCTTGATCACAAATCGCATACGAAGAGCATCATGATGGGCTAATAATTTTGCTACAGCTGTTGATAATAATGCAGGCTGCAGATGAGGAGAGAGTTTGAGGAGAAAAGATTGGTTGAAATAGTGAGATTGGGAAAGCTTTTGTTCAAAGAACCAATGCTGGATGGGAGTTATTGGGACTTCTCCAGTAACTAAACCCTGTTGAGCACATACCTTGGTTGTGGTATCAGCAACGGCTGACAATTTAGCGATTGTTTGACACTGCAAGACTTGTTGAACAGTAATTTTAACACCTGCCTTTTGAGCACGAGCCACCACTTGAATGCTGATAATAGAATCCCCCCCTAGCTCAAAGAAGTTGTCATGTATACCTACTTGTTTGATGCCCAACACCTCTGCCCAGATTTCTGCTAAGGCTTCTTGAGTCGGCGTCTCAGGAGCGACGAACTCAGTTGACAAACTAGTAGCTAAATCGTTTGCGGGTAAAGCCTTGCGGTCTACCTTACCATTGGGAGTCAGTGGCAATTGTGGCAACATCACATACCTAGAAGGCAGAAGGTACTCCGGCAACCTCTGCTCCAGATACTCCCTCCACTGGGGTATCAGTTGTTTGGCAGTCTGAGCAGCCAAGGGATTATTGCCATAACCATGCCAGTTACCCCCTACCACTGATTGTTGAGTTAGTGGTGTTAACATCATCCCTTCTGCTGCTAAGTCGCTGCGCACAAATACTACATCAAAACACCCTTGTCCCTTTTGTACTGACCAACACAACTCTAGGGAATACCCCATACTGGTGCTCAGTTGATGTAGCTCTTCGGGCTCGATACCATTGACTAAGTCTTCCTCTAACTTTTGTCGGAGTTGCTGCACGTTGAGTTTTGAGTCTGGTTGTGATACTAACTCCACTGCAACTACATCAGTTGCTACCCTGGCATTAGCTAAACTGCTAAAGCAGATTGATTCCGGTTGCTGTTGTCGGAGATAGGCTTCAATGTCTTCGGTTGACAT
>CBDCVG010000005.1:0-13577 GCA_965222765.1 Caldora sp. | reverse complement strand
AGTTTGAGAGCGATAGAATGCTTATAGAGTAAGGATTCTTAATTCTTAATTCTTAATTCTTAATTCTTAATTCTTAATTCTTAATTCCGCGCAGCGGTACTAGCGTAGCTGATAGCGTCTATTATTTGGCTGAGTTCATTGCTTGTTTCATTGTTGCTAAACGCTCTTGCCAAGTACCATGTTTTTGTAGATAATTGGCGATGGATTCTTGGTCAAAAATTTGTCGTGCTAAGGTCAAATATTCTTGTCTTTCTGCCTCGGTTAACCATTCCTCACCATTGGCGGCACGATGGGGAAGACCTCCAGCTTCTAAGTATCGCTGCCGTGCAATTTTGGCTAGTTCTCCCATTCGCTGAGATTGCTGTTGTTTGATATTATTAATTTGTGTCATAATCTTGAACCCATTCTGTTGGATAAATTTCGCCAGTTGGTGTGATAACTGCTCTTGATAAATTAGTACTCGGAGTTTGGATATACCAGTTTCCTGTATCCCGATCATACAACTGATAATTGAGAAGACCCAGAGTGTCTAAGGCATTCAAAATTAGGTACTGTTCCTCGCTTGGTTCCACTGTTTTTAGTTTAGGGTATTGTCAACTAAAGGCTGATTTTACCGAAGATTGCTTAGCCTGTAGGGGTGTAAATCGCACCAATTAACGCCCCCAATGTCATTCTGAACGCAGCGATAGCGGAGTGAAGAATCTTCGCCAGATGTTTCGTACTCAACATGACAATCAAGCATAACAATGAATGTCGATCGCATTTTGGTATATTTCCCCTTAAAAAGCGATCGCTTACAGCACTAGCATAGAATAGCCCACATTCTGCCGGGGCGGGTTTACCTGAAATTGCGCTAGAACATCCCAAGCGTCTGGGAGATCCTTCGCTATCGCTCAGGATGACATACTATTAGAGGCAGAATACAGTAGAAGTATCAAAATAATAGAATTGTTGTGGGATAGTCATCTTGCCTGTCCTTTCCGCAAGTCACCCAGAAAATTTGTGGTGGTGTTCCTAAACGAGTGACTCAATCGACAAAATAACTATTTTTACACCTAAAGATTTGAAACTAACGCCAGTAAAGATTATTTTAGTAGAGCCAGCTGGTCCTTTAAATGTGGGATCTGTTGCCCGTGTAATGAAAAATATGGGACTGTCTCAGTTAGTACTTGTAAATCCTCAATGTGAACCTTTGGCAATAGAAGCTCGGCACATGGCAGTACATGGGATAGATATCTTAGAAACAGCTCAACAGGTAGCAACTATACCCGATGCTCTAACAGGATGCCAGCGGGCGATCGCTACAACTGCTCGTAGTCGTGCTCTTCCCACTTCCTTAGAACCCCCCCGTTTAGGATTACCCTGGTTACTAGAAGAATCGGTAAACTCTGCTCTAATTTTTGGTCCTGAATGCCGAGGATTGAGCAATGTGGAACTTAATTATGCCCAGCGGTTTGTTTGTATTCCCTCCAATCCAGAATATCCTGCTTTAAACTTGGCTCAGGCAGTAGCTGTTTGCTGTTACGAACTTTATCAAATTGCTCAGCAAAAATTATCAAAGTCTCAAGATTCAGTTTTCCCTTCTCCGTCTCCAGCTCCCACTCCTCAATCCATTAATGCTGCACCTTTGGAAATGTTAGAAGGTTACTATCAACATCTAGAAACTTTATTACTGGAAATAGGTTATCTTTACCCCCATACTGCCCCAGCACGCCTAGAAAAACTTCGACGTCTGTTCAACCGAGCTCATCCAACGACAGCAGAAATTGCCATGCTCAGAGGAATTCTCCATCAGATGAAATGGGCGCTAAAATTTTTGCCAAAACCTATTGTTGATGATGTCTCAGAACAAAAGTAGGTCTAGAATAGGCTTGTGTCAACAGAATTTTCACACTAAGGGTAGATTGAGAATCTACAACCAAGTTAGTTGGAGCGGAGGTGTCCCCAGTGGCAACGTCGATGAATAACAGGCGTCAGCTTGAGAATAATCGAAGGGAGCAGCAGGAACGTTGGGGCAAAAAGCGTCCCCAACAACCTAGAGCCCCAATCAAACAGATTCCAAAGCAGGAGGCAAGGCGCAGGTTGTCACAACCCCCTGAACAACTCTCCCTTCCCAAATCAATTGTAAGACAAAAGAGCAACCGACAGATAGAGCGCCCACCTGAAGTCAAGTCTTCAGGAGATGTCCGCAAACGGCGTCGAGAATACAATAGATTAAGAATTACTACAGTGGAAGCTGTTGAGTCAACTTCCAGGGGAACAACCAACGCTAGAGCAAGCAAGGGACAATCTCACCCCCGATCTCTTCAACGTCAGAGAAATCCAAGGCCTAGGCGTCCACCCAAACGTCCTGTAAGTTCATTAGTTTATATTATCCGCATGGTGATTGTGGGGATTGGCATTGGTGCGATCGCAGGCACATTATTGTCTACCTTGAATCCCTCTAATCATACTCCAGAGGAAGCTAATGATACCGCCCAAACTGAAGTTCAAGAAAACTCTACTCAGGTGAGCACGGCTCTAACACCTCAGTTGCAACAAGAAATCCCGACTTTGAAAACCGAAATGCAAGCCCTTGTCGCGCGAAACCCTAACTTGGAACCAGGAGTTTTCATTGTTGATCTTGATACGGGAGCTTACCTTGATTGGCAAGGGAGTTCTATTTTTCCTGCAGCTAGCACAATCAAAGTACCAATTCTAGTGGCTTTCTTTCAAGATGTTGATGATGGCAAAATTCGTTTGGATGAGCCTCTAATCCTGCAAGAGGATCTGATAGCTGGTGGTTCTGGAGCCTTGCAATATCAAAAACCAGGAACCGAATACACAGCCTTAGAAGTAGCAACCAAGATGATCACCATTAGTGATAATACGGCCACTAACATGATCATTGCTCGACTTGGTGGCTCTAATGCTCTTAATCAACGCTTTGCTTCTTGGGATTTGAAAGCAACAGTAATTCGCAATCCTCTACCGGATGTGGAAGGTACGAATACTACTAGCCCGAGAGATTTAGCGAATTTAATGTCACTGGTCAATCAAGGAAAACTGATGTCCCTGCGATCGCGCGATCGCCTACTGGACATCATGCAACAAACTCGGACTAACACCATGCTACCCCAAGGATTAGGAGCAGGAGCCACCATTGCCCATAAAACCGGCACTATCGGCTCATTGCTAGCTGATGTTGGTTTAGTGGATATGCCCAATGGCAAACGTTACATTGTTGTAGCGATGGTTAAGCGCCCTCACAATGATAATAGCGCCCGAGAGCTGATTCGCCAGATTTCGAGTGTAACCTATGAATACTTCAACCAACCTCGTGCTATCCCTAGTACGACATCAATGCCTTCAGACAATACTGCTATATTAAGCAGAATTCCTACATATGATGCTCCTACGCTGACCTAATTATAGGTATAGCATAGGCTTCTCAAACACCTCGAAGGGTCTGTAAGTCCTGTTTATTGAACAAAGGAGAGCCGAAAGTAAAAATGAAAGCACAGGTATTCAGAGGGGTTAATCAGCTCAGTTATGAAGAAATACCACTACCAGAACTGGGAACTGATGAGGTATTGGTACAAGTGCGAGTTGTGGGATTATGTCAGTCAGATATCAAAAAAATTTGCTATCCCCTCTACGAACCACCCCGCATTTACGGACATGAAACAGCTGGTAAGATCGCAGCAGTGGGAGAAAATGTTACTGGCTGGCAGGTAGGACAACGGGTAGTGGTAATGCATCATATTCCCTGTATGCGCTGTAACTACTGCTTGAATGACAATTTCTCCATGTGCGAGGTTTATAAACAAATCACCACAACCGCTGGTTTTACCCCTAGCGGCGGCGGCTTTGCTGAGTATGTGAAAGTTCCTGGTCATATTGTACGCAACGGAGGGTTGATTTCCATTCCAGAGCATGTGAGTTTTGAACAAGCAAGTTTTGTTGAACCCACTAATTGTTGTCTGAAGGCTGTTAAAAAAGTCCAAGTTGCCCCTGGTCAAACTATCTTAGTAACGGGGGCTGGTCCGATTGGACTCATGTTTATTATGCTAGTAAAGTACTTTGGTGGTAGAGCGATCGCAACGGATCTCCTCCCTTCTCGCATTGAAAAAGCTCAAGCTGTCGGCGCTGAAGCTGCCTTTGATGCCAGAGATCCAGATTTACCCAGTAAAATTCTCTCCCTGACTGACGGTATGGGAGTTGACACAACGCTACTAGCAGTTCCTAGTGACAAAGCTTTTTCCCAAGCCCTTGACTGTACCCGCAAGGGAGGGAAGATTCTATTTTTTGCAGAATTCCCAGAGCAGGCAGAAATACCGATTAATCCCAATATTCTCTACCGCCGGGAAATTGAGCTGATGGGCAGTTACAGTTCCTCTTATCGACTTCAGTCTCTAGCTACTGATATTGTATTTAATCAGCGAATTGATGTAGATTCCTTAATTAGCGATCGCTACCCTCTGCAAAATTTAGCTGCTGCTGTTGCCCAAGCGATTGAGCCAACGCCAGATACCTATAAAATCTTGATCTATCCTCAGCAATAGTGATCCTTCTCCCGACATTTCAGATACGATTGCTATACTGAGATCCTGCACCGTAACTGAAAATATCTCTTACCTAACATCTTTGGTTGAGTATCTATGTACTGGTGCAAAATTCTGAGTATATCAATCAATACCCAGTGTATGCTCGCAGGCTCTGCCTATGCATGACCTTACTTTTGACCATAATCCCTGTATTTTATTAGTAGAAGCAGATCAATCTTTGGCTCAACGAATGAGCTTAGATTTAACAGAAGCAGGCTACTATAGTGTTGTTGCTCATGATGCGACTAGCGGTTGGCGTCAAGCTCGTGAATTACAACCCGCAGTGGTAGTTGTGGATAGAATCCTCTCAGGAGAATCGGGATTAAAACTGTGTAACCAGTTCAGGAGTTCCGGCTCTCGCATACCTCTAATTCTGTTAATGTCTCGTGAGACAGTTAATGATCGAGTAGCCTGTCTGGAAGCTGGAGCAGATGATTATTTTGTCAAACCCTACCGCACAGAAGCATTTTTGCAGATGGTGCGTTTTTATTTGGAACCGGAAAAAGAGGCAGGTGAACAGTTAAAGTTTGGGGAACTGATTTTAGATTTGATAACTCGCACAGCTAGACGCAATGGACGAGTGATTGATTTGACGATGAAAGAGTTTGAGTTACTCAAGTATTTGATGAGTCATCCTCGCGAAGTATTAAGCCGTGAACAAATTCTGGAAAATGTTTGGGGTTACGACTTTATGGGAGAGTCGAATGTCATTGAGGTCTATATTCGCTATTTACGTCTTAAAGTCGAAGATGAGGGCAACAAGCGATTGATCCAGACAGTGCGGGGTGTGGGTTACGTCTTACGTGAGTCTTAAGTAGGGTTTGCTGAATAAGTCGTAACTTTCGGGTTTGAATAGGTGTTAGGTGGTAGGTGGTAGGTGAGGTTGGAGGTGTTAGGTAAGGGAAAGAGGTGGTAGGTGTTAGGGATTTTCGATTTACGGTGCAAGGTTTTTGTATCTTATGAAAACTATAAAAAATTATACTAAAAGTTTTTTAATTAGCCGACAAAAATAAGGTAAACTAACCTACAGTTGGATAAAAAAGAATAAAGGTTAAGAAAATCTTAATTTTTAAGTGCTTGTTTGTGCTTGAGTCTAAACGCCGATAGAAAAAAGTAGGGGTATTATCCCACTTAGCTTTGGGACTACAGGGCTAGGTTATGGTGTGAGGTTGGTGTAACTAACAGCAGATACTTGGGAGTGAATTTTTCACTTAAGTCAATATCTGCTATTAAAAATCCCACGGTAGAAAAATATCTGGAGCAAAGTTGACCGAAACCTAAAAGTTAAGGTTTCATCAACTAGTTAAGGAAAGTTAACTTTACTGCCTTACTCAATAGACCTCTCCGGAAATGAAGTTTTCATCTAGACAGGATAAGGGCTTCAGATTCTTTTTCGGAGATGTCGAATGGAGACAGTTTAGTTGCAATGCTTAGAATGAGCAACAAACCTGCGCTGTTAAAACCCCTAAGGCAGACTTGATTGATATAAATCTCAGGTTTAAAGTGATTTGCGACACAGGTTGCAACAGTTTCAACCTTCAATATATATAAAGGTACTGCTGAATAGTGGACAGATTGAATACTGACCACTAGTAACTCGAAGACGCGGAGCACTAGTCCAAAATAGAGCCTACAAGAGGAGGTGAGAGTGATTATGAACCCTGTAACGAATTCTCAATTATTGCGCTTTCTTCAAGAAGAATTAGCGATTCCCAGAGATTCCATTGCAGTTGCGCAAAGGCATCGAGAGCAAGATCCAGGTCCTTTGCCTATGATTCTCTGGCAATATGGTTTAATCACGCTTAAGCAATTAGATCAGCTTTATGATTGGCTCGAAACAGTTTAAGACTTGATGAGTCAGCAAGGAGCAGACAAGTTATGTTAAGCGTTCGCATCTTTGGACTAACTGAACCCTTAAGCAAGTCTTCACTGTAAATAAGTCATCAATCAAGGGAGTGACTTGCTGTGGGTTTACCCATAATAAATATTGATATTTTAGATTTTAGATTTAGTCTGTATCCTTTGGTTCAAAATAAAGCAAAAGGCATTTAGGCAAAAAAAGACTTATCTTTTTTGAGTCACTAAATTCTGCAATGGCAGACCAAGTGATATAATTCTTCAACGATTTGAAGACAACAAACATCACACAAAATTGGATAATCTTGCTGCTATTGCGAATCAATTTAAACCCCAGGGCAAAGTCATAAATATTCAGGAATATGGGAATGGCAATATTAATAGTACTTTCCTAGTGACTTTGGATGCCGAAGCAGAAAAGCAATTTATTCTGCAACGCATTAATAGGCAGGTATTTGCTCAACCAGAATTAGTCATGGGGAATATGCGAATCGTAACCGAGCATATTTACCATCGACTACAGCATACCCTTCTCAGTACAGATCGCTGTTGGAAAATGCCCCGTGTGCTGCTAACTCAGGATGCTCAAGACTACTGGATTGAACCTAGCGGGGAATTTTGGCGTGCCATCAGCTTTATTGATGCTGCCCAATCTTTTGACACCATCCAAGATACTAAGCACGCTAGGGAAATAGGCTATGCCCTTGGTATGTTCCATAATCTCATCAACGACCTGCCCACGGAAAGACTAGCCGATACCCTAGAAGGGTTTCACATTACACCACGCTACCTTCAGCATTATGAGCAGGTACTGGCAAAAAGCACCGTTAATAAATCCCCTGAAGTGGAATATTGCTTGCAATTTGTTAGCGATCGCAAATCCTGGGTCAATGTCCTAGAAAATGCTAAAGAGGAAGGTAAACTAACTCTTCGCCCAATTCACGGGGATCCTAAGATTAACAATATCATGATCGACTCTACCACTGGGCAGGCAGTTAGTATCATTGACCTAGACACTGTCAAGCCTGGTTTGGTTCACTATGATATTGGCGATTGCCTTCGTTCAGGTTGTAATCCCCTGGGAGAAGAAACCCAACAGTGGGAAGCAGTTCGCTTCGAGCCCGACATTTGCCAGGTTATCCTGCAAGGTTATTGTTCCGTGGCAAAGGATTTCCTTACTGATAACGACTATAACTATCTGTACGACGCTATCCGCCTGATTGCTTTCGAGTTAGGACTGAGATTCTTTACCGACTATTTGGCAGGTAATGTATACTTCAAAGTCAAGCACCCGTCACAAAATCTTGCCAGAGCACTCGTTCAATTCAAGCTCACCGAGAGTATCGAATCCCAAGAAGCTGCCCTTCGTACTTTGATTGAGGACTTACGATGAAAGAGCAGAACTTTTCCCTACAACCTTTTACCCCAAGTAGTTCTTTGACCAATTGTGCGATCGTGGGTAACATAACTCGCTACAATCATACCCTTGCGATCTCCTATCAACTCCGCTGCCAGCTTGCGAAACTCAGGATTCCGACTTCAGGAAGTGAACCAACTCGTAAGGATGAGCTTTGGCAAGAAACCTGTTTCGAGTTCTTTTTGGGAGTCAAGGATTCTCCTCAGTACTGGGAATTCAACCTATCTCCAACAGAAGATTGGAATGTCTATCGCTTTGCAACTTATCGGCAGGGGATGCAGGAGGAAATGGCTTTTAGCTCACTCCCGTTTAAAATTCAAAAGCAAGCAGATCTTTTGCTGCTTACTCTAGAAGTTGATTTGGAGCAGCTGATTAGTGCCAATCAAGCTTTGGAAGTTGCCATCAGCGCTGTAGTCAAACCCAGAGAAGATGAGGTAAGTTACTGGGCGTTAGTTCATCCTGGTTCTCAGGCAGACTTTCATCGGCGAGATAGTTTCCTTCTGAAATTATAGTCATTTCAAATAAGGCAGAAGACTCCAAGGAAAAGAAGGCTTAAGCGAAAGCTTGTGCTGTAGGCAATGGCAAGTTTTATCTTCGTCCCCAAGACTTCTGCTCCTTATCAAGCTAAGCTAACATATCCCTCTTCTGTCACTCTCCGAAATCAATGAGTAAGAAAGAATCCTTACTATCCAGAAGAGAAAAAGGGTTGAAATTGATTAATGTCACTAATGAGCTGATTCAATCCCAGCAATAACTTACGTGATGGTAAAATGAGCCATAACATCATGATGGGTTGAATCAGTAAACGCAAATTGTTTAACACACTCTTCCATCCATCTTCATGATTCCATTGTTGATGATTACTTACCTGGACATCATAAGTGTCTGTGTCCAACGATGCCACTTCTGGAGATTGATTTAAAGATACAAAAGCTGGAGAGTTTAAACTAATCATTGTATAAACACAAAAGATTATTTCCCACCATTTTTCTATATCCTTAAACTTAGTAAAACGATAATCTGTCCATCCTAATTCCTGTTTACACTGACGAAAAGCATACTCGACCCATGTTCTTGCTCCATACAAATCTCCCAAGATTTTCTTTTTATTGGTGAGACTAGTCCCAGGTGTAAATATTTGAAGCACTCATAGTTTCTTACTTCTTTAAATAGGTCTTGATAGCTCTGACAATAGCTGTCTATCACTAATGCTGTTGGCTGAGGAGCTCTGGCTAAATGTTTGAGTACTTGTAGCTCTACATCCATTGCTGTGCTTACCTTGTAGAGTTTCTTTTTTTTCTTTCTCTACTTACTATAACCGGAAAGTGACAGAAGAGGGATAAGGTGTTCATGAAAAGTGTTTGTCAGTGATCGCCGACCGTAAAATCCCATTCTTAATGGTAGATCAAGACAGGCAGGATGCGAAGTTCCACAAGAGGAAAGCTTATTGCCCAAACTTGTACTCTTTCTCGTGCTCACCTAACATATGTGAGTCAGAGATTAAGAGCGGTAAACCTAGCTTTATCACACAAGAGTATAAAAGTCAATGATTACCAAACAAGAACACCATCAGCTACTAGTGGACTGGAACTCCACCGCTACAGAGTATCCAGATTCCCAATGCATCCATCAGTTGTTTGAATCCCAAGTAGAACTGACTCCCGATGCAGTGGCAGTGGTGTTTGAGGAGCAACAATTAACCTATCAGCAGTTGAACGATCGTGCTAACCAACTGGCTCACTACCTACAAGGGTTGGGAGTAGAACCAGAGGTGCTAGTGGGACTTTGTATAGAGCGTTCCCTGAATATGATTGTTGCTCTTCTGGGTATTCTTAAAGCCGGTGGTGCTTATGTACCCTTAGATCCTGCCTATCCCCAAGAGCGTCTAGCTTTTATGTTTGAAGATGCAGCTGTTTCTGTATTAGTGACGCAGGAGAAACTAATTGAGAAGCTGCCA
Source organism: Caldora sp. (assembly GCA_965222765.1). Taxonomy (GTDB): domain Bacteria; phylum Cyanobacteriota; class Cyanobacteriia; order Cyanobacteriales; family Coleofasciculaceae; genus Caldora. The sequence continues at coordinate 3,760 of CBDCVG010000005.1, read as the reverse complement.
GCAAGTGGAGCAAAGATCGTTTGTGTGGATCGGGATTGGGGAGCGATCGCAGCTGAGAATTCGGAAAATTTATCGGCAATTGTCACTCCAGATAACTTAGCCTACATTAACTACACTTCAGGTTCCACAGGTACTCCTAAAGGAGTTGCAGTTGTTCACCGAGGCGTTATCCGTCTTTTATTTGGAGTTAACTACGTTAGTCTGAGTGCAGAAGAAAAATTGCTACAGGCGGCTCCTATTGCCTTTGATGCTTCCACTTTTGAAATTTGGGGAGCTTTATTGCATGGCGCTCAGTGCGTTCTGTTTTCAGCACAAACTCCGACAACCAAAGATTTGAGCGATGCGATTCAAAAATATAGGATAACAACTTTATGGCTCACCGCCGCATTATTTAACTCGATAATTGATGATCGCCCAGAGGCATTATTGGGGATTAGACAACTACTGGTGGGGGGCGAAGCTCTTTCTGTCAGGCACATTCTGAAAGCTCAGTCAGTATTGCCATCGGTGCAAATCATTAATGGCTATGGCCCAACAGAAGGCACAACTTTTACTTGTTGTTATCCCATTCCTCAAAATCTGAAGGAATCTATACAATCTATCCCTATTGGTCGTCCCATAGGTAACACTCAAGTCTATTTGCTCGACGAAAATCTCCAACCTGTTGAGGTTGGAGTTCCAGGGGAGCTACATATCGGTGGAGCTGGTTTAGCACGAGGTTATCTGAACCAACTGGAACTCACTGACGAAAAATTTATTCCCAACCCATTTTCTGCAAAATCAGGCTCTCGCCTTTACAAAACAGGGGACTTGGCTTGTTATTTACCAGATGGCAACATCGAATTTATCGGACGCATCGACAACCAGGTGAAAATTCGTGGCTTCCGCATCGAACTCGGAGAAATTGAGTCTGTGCTCAATCAACACCCCACAGTAACTCAAGCTGTAGCGATCGCTAGGGAAGATAGAATTAATCACAAACGCTTAGTTGCCTATGTTGTGCCGGAGAACTCTAGCGACTCTGACATATCCACTTCGATAGATGAACAGGAGCATGTTAAAACATGGGGTAACCTTTGGGATGAATCCTATAAAAAGCCAGCCCAGGAGTGGGATTCGGCTCTCCATATTGGCGGCTGGAACGATAGTTACACAGGTAAAACTATTCCCCCCATCCAAGTTGAAGAATGGGTTGAAGAGACTGTTAAACGCATTCTTGCTTTGCAGCCAAAACGAGTGCTAGAAATCGGTTGTGGCTCAGGGATGATGTTGTTTCGCATTGCTCCCCACTGTCAGCATTACTATGGCACCGATATTGCTGCGGAGGGGGTGCGCTATATTGAGCAACAAGTTAGCGGCAGTGACTTAGAGTCTGTAGTAAGTCTTCGCCCAACGCCAGCAGATGACTTAGAAGGGATAGATGGTACTTTTGACACCATCATCATCAACTCAGTAATCTCCATGTTTCCCAGCATGGATTACCTGGTTAGGGTGTTAGAAAATCTGGTAAATCGAGTGGAACCCGGAGGCGCAATCTGGATTGGGGATTCCCTAAGTTTGCCCTTACTGGAAGCTTTCCATACCTCAGTGCAGTTGTATCAAGCACCCAATTCCCTCTCTACAGTGGAATTACGACACCGTATTAAAGATAGGGTTACTAAAGATAAGAAAATCAATATTGATCCTACGTTCTTCATGGCACTGAAGCAGCACTTACCTCAAATTAGCCATGTAGAAATGCAACTGAAACCTGGGCGTTACCAAAATGAATTAACCCGGTTCCGTTACGATGTAGTTCTCCATATCAATAAAGAAGCGGCTCAGACAGCAATCCATCCGGTATATCTCAACTGGGAACAGGATAGTTTGAGCAGAGCAGTTGTACAACAGCAACTACTCGATACCGAGCCAGAAATGCTGGTTGTTACTCATGTTCCTAATGCCAAGATTTGGGCAGATATTAAGGCAATAGAACAGTTAGCTAGTAATGATTGTCCTAAAACTGTGGAGGAACTCCGCTCTGGCATTTCCCCCGGGGGGATAGAACCGGAAGATTGGTATGAGTTGGAGTCTGAGATTCCTTATGATGTGCGGACAACCTGGCTAAGAGACGGTGCTGATGGTTACTATGATGTGGTATTTGTCCGGCACGGTACAAAGATAATTGTTGATAGCGCTACGATTTCCCATCAAGAAAACGGATTTAAACCTTGGAGTGCTTATGCGAATGAACCCTATACCGGAGCCAAAAATCATCAATTAGCACCTCAATTACGTAAGTTTCTCCAAGAAAAACTACCTAATTACATGATTCCCTCCGCATTTGTCGTTTTGGACGAACTGCCCCTGACAGCAAACGGCAAAGTGGATCGACGTGCCTTACCAGCACCGGATAACACATCTCGCCTACTTCTGGATGTGGAACTAGTGCCGCCGCGAACCCCCACAGAAGAAATTCTCCTGAGTATTTGGACTGAAGTTTTAGGAGAAAGCGAGGTTGGGGTATTAGACAATTTCTTTCTCTTAGGCGGCGACTCTATCCAAGCAACTAAACTGATTTCACGAGTAAGAGATACTTTTAAAATCGAACTGTCTCTGCATCGGTTGTTTGAATCTCCTACAGTGGCAGAATTCAGCGAGGAAATATTAAGCTCTAGTGTCAATCATCCTTCTCTACAATTGCCCCAAATACAGCCGATTAAGCGGGATAGCGAACTACCGTTGTCCTTTGCCGAGCAAACGATTGTGGTTCCTCGACCAATTACAAGAGGGTAGTTTAACCTATAACGAGCTCGAAGGTGTGCGCCTCTCTGGTTTACTGCAAGTAGAGGCTTTGCAAAAGGCAGTGCAGGAAATCGTCCGCCGTCACGAAAGCTTGCGGACTAATTATCAGACGGTAGATGGCTCTCCCATTCGGGTTATTGCCACAGAACGAGCTTTGAATGTACCCATCATTGATTTACAGCATTTACCAACAGAGGAACAACACTCCCAAGTGCAGCGTTTGGGTTTAGCAGAAGTGCGACAACCTTTTGACCTAGCTAAAGATCCCTTAGTGCGAGTCACCCTATTGCAATTGGCAGTAGATGATTTTGTACTACTGCTGACCATGCACCACATTGTTACCGATGGTTGGTCGATGGGGGTATTTTATCACGAGTTAGAAGTGCTCTATCGGGCTTATGTGTTGGGACAACCCTCACCATTACCAGAACTGTCCATCCAATATGCTGACTTTGCCTGCTGGCAACAGCAATGGTTAACTCCCCAAACGCTAGCGCCACAGGTAGATTACTGGCAGCAACAATTAGCAGGAGTGCCACCGCTGTTAAAACTACCAACGGACTATCCGCGTCCCCAGGTACAAACATCTCGAGGTGGCAAAGAATTTTTTGGGCTTGGAGTCGAACTCACTCAACAGCTAAAAGCTCTCAGTCAAGACTCGGGAACAACCTTATTTATGACTCTGTTCGCCGCGTTTAGTACCTTACTATATCGCTATAGTGACCAAGAAGATATTGTAGTTGGAACTCCCATCGCTAACCGGAATCGTAGTGAAATGGAGCCACTAATTGGGTTTTTTATCAATACTCTGGTACTGCGTACTCAGCTGGCAGGGAATCAGAAATTTGCCGAAGTGTTGGAACAAGTACGGCAAGTTTCTTTGGATGCTTATGCCCATCAAGATTTGTCCTTCGAGCAGTTGGTGGAAGCATTGCAACCACAACGTAGTCTCAGTCACACACCCATATTTCAGGTG
>CBDCVG010000004.1:0-16110 GCA_965222765.1 Caldora sp. | reverse complement strand
GGGTTTATTTGAGCGAATTTGCTTGAGGTTATCACGGGTAAACTCTTGATTGAGGAAGGATTCACCAGGCCACAAAGCACCAACGATGGCGTCTAACTCTACTGGTACTGCTGGTAAAGGATTGCGATCGCGAAATTCGTCGGCTCCCATAGCCAGGACTTCGACATTTTTAATATTAACAGCCTGAGTATCAGTGAGGCTGAGGCTGGGCATTAAGCCAACGCTGTATTCTTCAATAATAAAGCTTGTGCCATCATGGAGTGCAGAAATAGGTAGTGATCGCAATCCTTGGTCTAAAATGAACACTAAATTCTGAATTTTTTGTGCTTCTAAGTCGGCTCTTATGGGAGTAATCAACCACTCATAAAGCTGCTGTGCTGGAGCCAGATAGCCAAGGGAGCTGTAAACATTGGTAATATTCAGGCGAAACTCTTGTGCTACTTGGATAACTTGCTGGCGGGTTTTGTCTACACGTCGCCGAATGGGTTTACCCTCGGAGGTAACTAGTACTAGTTCCAACTCATCATTAGCTGAAGTTGGTTGTGATGATGAGAGTAGGGATAGCTCATTTTCAGGGGAAATTAGTTGAGAAAGGGAAGAGGGAACAAAGAAGGCATAAATTAGAGCCGGTTTAACGCCGGTAGCTTCTTCAACTTGGTTGAGGGTGGCTTGAGCTTGTTGGAGGGTAACTAGGGGAGTATCGCTAACACCTAGATGCTCTTCAAAAGTATCGGTGATTGTTTCTTCTAATTCTTCCACCGCTGTGTCAACTTGAAGAGAGGGAAGTTCTCTAACATCTAAGGGGGTTTCTGTTACCTCTATTATTGGGGATGGTTCTTCTGAGATGGGAAAATCTGCTGGATTGAAGGAGGGTGAATCAGTATTGTTAGGAGATGAGTCAAGACTATCAGGAAGTGGATCAACGGTGACAGGAGGTTGATCAACACTAATAATGTTAATGTTGCCTTCCGTGTGGGTGAACAGAAAAGATTGATTGGGAGAAATAGTAAAGTCACCACTGGTTATCTTCCCAGCAGTGCCGTTGCTCGTAGCATCTCCTACATTAAATGGGATATCTCCGTTGCCGCCGTGCTCGATAGTGATTGAACCACCACCGTTACTCCCAATAGTGGAAACACTACTACCATTTGCTAAAGTGCCTATGGCTCGGAAAAATTGGTTGGTAGTAATGTTAACCTCTCCACCTATACCATTGCTACCACCTTGAGCGTTGATAGAGGTAACTTGAATATCACCTGTGGAGTCTAGGGTGACTTTGCCGCCATCCCCTAAACTGCTACTGGAATTAATGGAGCCAGTGTTGATAGTAGTAGCAGCATTAAGTATCAGCTCCCCACCGGCAGTCGTGATATTACCGGTGTTAATCCCATTGCTAGCTGTCAGATTTACTGAGCCACCATTGGAGTTGAGTTCTCCTAACAACTCAATATTGGTTGTCGTTAAGTCTATCCCTTCTATTGCTGTAGTCTGAACCTCTTGAAGAGTAGTTGTACCAGTACCAGCTACCTGGGTTAGGCTTCCCGTAGTAATGGTTGAGTCGGCACTAACGTTATTAGCATTATTAATCGTTAGACTATCAAGACTGGTGTTACTACCGACAGCATCTTGGAATTCGATATCACCACTACCTGCCTCCAGGGTCAAAAATGCTGTTTCATTGTTGTACTCAACAATATAGGCTACTGGGTTTTGACTATCATTAGCTAGATCATTCCAAATATTGTCTAGCTGCACAAATTCACCGTAATTTTCAACTCCACCGCCGTTAGGCTCACCTCTTCCCCAACTCGCGAAACCTATAGGGTTTCCATCCTGCCAAAACACGGTTCCCGCTTCAGGACCGGTTACCCACTTCCAGGTTCCTTCTACCTCTGCATCACTCGCTCCAATCCAGGCTCCCCTACTAGCAGGAATACCTAATTCACCAATGCGTTGATTTTCTGCTGCGGAAGTAATTGTTGCTAGATAACCGGGTTGATCCTGAAAAGTCCGATTCTCCGCTGCTACTCGTGCATCATCCCAGCTGAGTTGTTGGCCATTTTCCTCAGCCACCAACTCATAAAAGCTAACTCCTTGATCCACAGTGCCATTAAAAGTGATATTACCCCCTGCTGAATCAATAGTAATGTCACCGTAAATGAGTACAGAACTGTTGAAGGTAACATCGTCCCCATTCGAGGTAATCGATTCAGCAGTTAGATTAATCTCACCAATACCAGCATTGAGTTCTCCACTGAGGGTTATGCTCTCATCGTTATCACTGATTGCAACTAAGCTAATACTTCCTCCTTCAGAATTGATTGGTTCAGTGATTTCGATACCTGGTGTATCGAGACTAGTTCCCCTCAAGAAGATATTGCCACCTCCAGAGTTGATTTCGCTCCCAACCAAAATACCTGGTTGATCAGAGCTATCGCTATCTCCTTTTATAGTAATACTTCCACCTCTAGTGGAGATCGGCTCATTGATTTCTACTCTACCGAAGAGGTTTTGATCAATGTTGGCATTTAAGAATAGATTGAGGGAGTCATCTGGTGAGTTGCTCGTATCACTATCAAAAATCTGCCCATTGATAACGATTTTGTTCGTTGCTTCTAGACTTAATGTATTATTACCCTTGCCGTTGAAATCCAAATCTGTACTTAGGGTAATATCTCCTGGTTGGTCATTATTCGCATCGTTCGCTGTACTTGTCCTGACAGTCACACTGGCTCCACCCGTCAGAGCATCCTGGATTAACTCAACTCCAAGTTCTGCATCATTATTAGTTGAGACAAAGAAAAAGGGATTAGTGTTATCGATATTGACAGTTCCTCTACCACCCACAATTTCAATGTTGCTCGGATCAATTAGCCATTCTCCCCCCAAACCGGCTGGTGCTGTGACATCCGGAGTATTGGTAATCTCTAAGTTTTCCACTCCACTGGTTTCCACGAAGCCACCATTGCCGGAGTTAATGCCACCACGGGCGCTAATATTACCGTAAACTCGGGTAGTTTCATCTGACCAAACAATCACATTACCGCCATCTCCATCAGTTAAGGCATCTGCTGTAATTGTCGAATCTGGATCAATGAAGGTAATCTCAGCATTGGGTATTGTGCCATTACCTTGATAATCTCCACCAATCAACACCGTACCACCACCATTGGTGCCAGAAGCCTCAATTTGGGTATTAATTAAAGCAACTTTGTCTCCTACTACCTGAATTGCTTGGGGAATTGGGAATTGGGAATGGGAGACATCTAAGGAGCCAGAAATTATCGTTGTACCTGCATCTTGGGGAATAATTGTCGCGGCATTTGTTAGCTGTACTTCTTCTGATGGGGTGAGACTTAACCCTATTTCTATTCCCTGTAGCGGTCCTGTGAGTAAAGCTGGTAAATCTATAGGGTTAATTCCTAGGATCTGTCCACTACTGTCCCTTGGGGGTTCAATCTCTAAACTTAATAGATGTCCAGCTTGAGTTATCCTAACTAGATTTTCCCCCGGTATCGCCGCAATCGAGATATTCCCTCCTGCTGCTGTAATTTCTCCAGTGTTGATGACATTGCCGCCGACTAAGGTGAGATTTTGTCCTGGTTGTACTGCTAAAGAGCCAGCATTGATAATAGTCCCTGGTTGGGACAAGTCGAAGGCAAATTCATTGGGAGTACCGATTAAACTTTGATAATCATTATTGCCTAAAGCATTGAACCAGCTATCTCCACCAAAGCCAATACCTGTAGCCGTGGTAGCAAAAAAGTCAGCTGGGATATTTAAACTAGCATCTTGACCAAAAATAATCCCTGCTGGGTTGAGCAAATATAAGTTAGAGTTACCTCCAGTTACTTGAATCAAACCATTAATAATCGAAGGATCACCGCTAACAACTCTGCCTAAGATATTTTGAATTTCTGGTGAGGAGAGAAAGTTAGCAATTTGTCCAGAGTCAAGTCCAAATTGCTCAAAAGAGTGGAAGAGATTCATCCCATCAGCGGAGAGGGAACCACCATAAATTTGAAACTGGTTACCATTGGGAGTAACAAGGGTACCAGTACCATCAGCAGCAGGAATGATTGACTGTCCTTGAGCTGATGGATGGGGAAGGGTGAGCAATAATAGTCCAACGGCAAAGGTGGTTGTCAGTAGACTGGTAGAGAGCTGAGGTTTAAACATCAAGATTCTTGAGCAAAGCTGCAATCAGCAGAAACTTGTTTTCTATTCTGCACCCCAGTCAGTTTTTTATTCTCAAAAAAAATTTAATAAAAGTAAAGATGCTCTCTATTATAAATACGACCTAGAGTTGTTGACAAAATATCATTAGTGAGAGCAAATTATTTTTCCCTCTTTACTCCACTAGCTCCGACTGATTCCAGAAGTCAGAACTCTGCAGATTAGCGATCGCACTTCCTTTAAGCTTGTAGTAGTGTGACATAACTAAAATCGTAGGTTGGGTAGAACGAAGTGAAACCCAACATCGGAGTACACTGTTTTGGGTTGCGCTATCCTATTGCTGCAAGCAGATCGGTATTATTTTTAGATTATGATATAGAAGAGCCAAAGCTTGCGGAGAGCAGAAGTGGCACTACAGTTTGAATGGGATGAAAACAAAGCCACAGCCAACTATCAAAAGCACGGAATTAGTTTTGATGAAGCTAAGACAGTGTTTAATGATCCCTTTTCAATCACAATTGCTGACCCTAAACATTCCCTGGACGAAGATAGATATATTGATATTGGATTATCAGCTAGAGGTAAAATTTTAGTAGTAGTTTACACAGAACGAAAATCTACAATTCGGATTATCAGTTGTCGTTCAGCTACGGCTAGAGAACGGAGAACCTATGAACAATAATCATCCCATAGATGAGGATATGCTACCCGAATATGATTTCACGATTGGTATCCGGGGAAAACATTACCAAGAATATCGGCAAGGACATACTGTGAAAATTTATCAAGCAGATGGCACAACAGAAGTACAGCACTTGACGATGGAAGAAGGTGCCATAATGCTCGATCCAGATGTACGACGATTTTTTCCAGATGCGGAAGCTGTAAATCATGCACTACGCACACTGATTCATCTAATCCCTCACCAAAATGACCAGAAACAGATTCGAGAATAACAAGATCCAACTTATGGTTTGCGATCTGAGAAATTTGCGATCGCACTGCTAAGACAAATTTCGGGATTAATTGAAATTTGAGATCGAAGCTATTCTAGGTTTAAGATAGAGCGAATTAAATATCGAAGTCAAGCTTGTGCGGAATCTAGCTTCCCAGTTCCCTTGCCAAAGTGTTTAGATGTCAGGCAAAGTTCAGGGCTTAAATGATTAAAAAATTGGGCTAGGGACTCTGCTTGGGCTTTAGTTACTTCCCTTTGACCATTAATTATCTCTTTGACTTGCTCAACAGAACCGAGAACCTCGGCTAAAGTAGATGGCTTGATGTCAAACTCATGCATTAGTGACTCTAAAGTAGCTGTATGCAGTAGGCTCACCTATCGGATAATTTTGAGCCTCGTAAGTCTCAATGAGAACAACCAACAAATCAAAAAGTGTCGTTTCAGCCTCTGTCAACTCGCCAGACATCATCCCCTCTACTATTGTCAGGGCTATGTTATATTCTTGAATAGTTTTAATTGACTTAGGCTGATACTGAATTAGTAGATCGGTATAGCTTTTTTGACTAGAAGTAAGGGTCATTTTTCCACCTTCCTTTATCATACTCAGGATGAGTAAGAACATATTTAATAAAAATTGATTGGCTGGAATATCTAATATCTACAATCAAACGATAGGTATTACCTTTAATGTTAAACACAGTAAAGTTACCAACTGATTCTGCCTTAGGATACCTTTTTTGAACATCTAGTAAATTAGACCAATTTGCTTTAGATGCAAACTTATACCAGTCACTTAGAGCATCTTCAGAATCAGCGTGTTGAATCCAGAATTCCCGCAACTTGACTTTGCTGATTACGTGCATTCTTTCTAAAGTTTACCTTACATATTCCCAAATTAGAGACTAATTTGCAACCTTATTTTCGCCTATAGTGGTTAGTATAGCCAACAGTAGTGCGATCGCGAAGCTCAATTGCTCAGGGGGTGACAAAGGAAATGCTTGGATAAGTGCGATAGCAAAGTACAGATCCCAATCAGAAATCTTTTGAGTCAGTCCAATCACTCATCCAGAATGAAGGTTTATTGATATTCTTTGGCAGAACAGTCTCGATATCTCCGTCTGCCCTTTCAATTTGTTCTTGTTCGAGGTTCTTCACTCCTCGGAGTTGAGCTTTATGCAATTTGGTCAAACCGAGACACGCAATGTCTAAATTAGCTTTCTCAAGATTGGCTGATTCCAAATCGGCTCCAGCAAGGTATGCTCTTGCCAGGTTAGTATAGCGGAGATTCGCTCTTTGTAGCTGTGGCATAACGAAGTGTTGCATCTTGCAAATTAGCATATTGAAGATTGGCTGTTTCTAAGAGAGCTTCTTCGAGATTTGCTGCTCCTAGATTGATCATGTAAAGGTTTGCTGCTTGCAGATTGGCTCCATTAAGTTCTGCTGCTTGCAGTTTAGCTCTACTCAGGTTTACCTTTGGCAATTGTGCTTCAATGAGGTTTGCTCCTCGGATATCCGTATTACTTAAATCAAGAATCCCTTCGTCTAAATCTGGGTTACGTCTCCCGATAACAGTAAGAGCTGCTTGAATATCTTCAGGCATTTTTAGCGCTTGCTTTTCCTCCTCTTCTTCTTCTTCCCTCCGAGGAGCATTGGTTCTAAGAAAAGCAGCTAAATATTCCATAATTTTCCAGTGTTCTGCTGGTTGGGAATACTTAGCAAGTCTTTCTAGCTGAGAAATTGCACCTATACGAACATGAATATGTTCACTACCCATTTGTTCAATTGATCTAGAAAAATACTCGAAAAACGAATTACCTCCAATTTGAGAAGACGCATCTGAAGTATTTTCTTTTGCATTGGGAAAAGAATGACTGGGTTGAGATTGATTGAGTAATTCTTGCTCGGAGCTGAGGGACTTGCGGCTTAATAATGTACCAGTTATTTCCCTGTTACTTCGAGAAATTAATTGTGTAGTCGGTATTTTATTTTTTTGCAAATCCCTGAGTTGTTTAGGTGATGCATCAACCACCTCCCTTGATTGATTAGGTAGTGTTGCATCTTGTCCTAAATCAGCGAAATATCGCCACTCTAAATTCAATTTCTGACAAATTTCTCTAAAAGTCGCATGGTCAACAGGCTTGCCGTTTAAGAAGTTCCTTACTGTAGAATCAGCCAATCCTACTTCCTCAGCTAAATCCCTTTGACGGGAAAATCCATTACGTTTGACGGATAATTTGACTTGTTTAATTAAATCTGGACGAACCCTGATTGAACGGGACATTGCTCATTAAATAGGAAGTCTATTTAGAGCATAGCGTTTTTTCCTTTTTACCTGTGCCAATCGACCATAAATCGGCGGTAAGTCGGCGGCAAGTCAGAGCTACTCAGCGCTGAACTCATCGCTCATTACAGTTTCATGGAAGTGAAGAGATAGAAAACAATCCTCCAATGAAACAATCAAACCCCAAACTCTTGCTTAAACTGTGGCAAATTATCTCATCTATTTTGATGAAAGAACTAGACTCAGATTTTGTCCTAGAATTTTTACAAATTTGCTGCGCCGTCATTTCGCTGTTCGCGGTTTTCCCTACAGCAGGCATAATAGCCGGAGGAGTTGCTATTTACTGCCTTCTAGACAAGAGTAAGGATGATGAGCCAAGCAGTAATTAGTGAATTTGAAAGAGCGATCGACTCTGTTATTCTATGAGTTACAGAATTTGCGATCGCTCCTAATTATCTCTGCTTTCACCATGATTCTGACAAATTTGTTTTATTTATAAAAATGGAATATGTCGTCCAATTTAAACCTTGTGCCATTAAAGATCTGAAATCGCTCCATCCAGACACGAGCGATCGCATTATCGCTAAAATTGAACAACTTCAAGATAATTGATCGGGTGATGTCAAAAAACTCACCAATTTCACCCTAGAATTTTGACTTGGTACAATATCCTCAGTAAAAAACAAGCTTTCATTCTTTTTCCCTTCTGCTTTCTGCCTCCTACCTCCTGACTTGTTTATAGTTAATTATCCCTGGATTTTAACCCCACACCCGACGCAAATTCAAGACAAAACCTGGTAATATTTCCTCACCCGATAACTCAGCAGGATTTGACAACACTTCCACTGCTAAGCCTAGTCGATAAATTTCCACTTTCCGATTTTTCGGATCGATTAACCAGCCAAGTTTCGCACCATTATCGAGATACTCCTTCATTTTCTCTTGCAGGGACTTGAGAGTATCTGAAGCAGAACGCAACTCCACCACAAAATCAGGGCAAATATTAGCAAAGGTTCCTTTTTGTTCTACAGTCAGTGCCTCCCAACGTTCTTGACTCACCCAAGACGCATCTGGGGCACGAGTCGCGTCATTCGGTAAAATAAATGCGGTAGAGGAATCAAAAATCTCTCCAGGCTCACCTGCATTTCGCCACCATATATACAACTCTCCAGAAATACTGCTATTGCGTTTTCCTGTTTGCCAACCTGTTGGTGGATTCACAATTAACTCTCCTTGTGCTGTTCTTTCCAGTTGCAAATCTCGATTCGCTGCGGCAAGAGTAGCAAACTGTTCTTGGGTAACATATAGCCCAATGGTTTTTGGCACATTAAGCAATAGGGTTTCGGTTTCGGGTTTTGTGGGGGTCCGTACCATTGTAGTCTCCTATATAATAGGGATTGAGAGGATGATACCTATTCTATTAATTCACATTTTCGCTCCGGTATAGGATGATATACCCTCTTAAGAAACAAGGCAGGAGGCAGGGGGCAGGAGGCAGGAGGGAAGAGGATTTGGCTTGTTTCTTTCATTCGTCGCGGGTGGCAATCGCCGCCAGTGGAATTGCTCTTCAGAAACTTAAAAATACTGATTTAGATCTGAAAACCTTGATATGATTAGTTTCTAACTTTTTTTTCGGCGATTCAATCGATTCTTAATTCTTAATTCTTAATTCGCAGTTAGGCGCTCATTACTCTCCAGAAACTAAAATCCTATATTTAGAGCTAAATCCCTTGATATAAATAGTTTCTGACTTCTTTTTAGGCAAGAAAAACTCTTGTTCCTCCTGCCTCCTGCCCCCTGCCTCCTGCCTTCTAATGCTCATTATTCATTGATTCCCCATAGGGTTTCGGGCAATGCTACGATTACACTTGCCCCATCTGGTGACTTATTAATGGCAGAAACACTTTTATTCAATGCTCTTCGTGCAGCCACTGATGAAGAAATGGCACGGGATGAGACTGTATTTGTGATTGGTGAAGATGTGGGACACTATGGTGGTTCCTACAAAGTCACCAAAGATTTATATAAAAAATACGGTGATCTGCGGGTTTTAGATACCCCGATCGCGGAAAATAGTTTCACTGGGATGGCAGTTGGTGCAGCAATTACCGGTTTGCGCCCGATTATCGAAGGTATGAATATGGGATTTTTACTCCTCGCCTTCAACCAAATTGCCAACAATGCTGGGATGTTACGCTATACTTCTGGCGGTAATTTCAAAATTCCCCTGGTGATTAGAGGTCCTGGTGGTGTAGGAAGGCAGCTTGGTGCAGAACATTCCCAAAGACTAGAAGCCTACTTTCAAGCGGTTCCTGGTTTAAAAATAGTTGCCTGCTCAACTCCCTACAATGCGAAGGGATTGCTCAAATCAGCTATCCGTGACGATAATCCGGTTCTGTTTTTTGAACATGTTCTGCTCTATAACCTAAAAGAAAACCTGCCAGAAGAAGAGTACCTAGTACCCCTAGACAAAGCGGAAGTAGTAAGAACTGGCAAAGATGTAACTATTCTCACCTACTCGCGGATGCGCCACCATGCATTGCAAGCAGCGAAGCAGCTAGAAAAAGAGGGATTTGATCCAGAGGTGATTGACCTGATTTCCCTCAAACCTCTAGACTTTGAAACTATCGGTGCTTCAGTGCGCAAAACCCACCGGGTAATTATCGTAGAAGAATGTATGAAAACTGGTGGTATTGGCGCAGAATTGACGGCATCGATCAATGACCAATTGTTTGATGAGCTTGATGCACCAGTACTACGCTTAGCTTCTCAAGATATCCCTACCCCTTACAACGGTACTTTAGAAAACCTGACAATTGTGCAACCACAGCAGATTGTCGAAGGTGTAAAGAAAATGGCTGCACTTCGGATTTAAGCTGGTTGTTGGTTATTTGTTGTTTGTCCTAATCACCAATGACTAATGATTAATGACCAATGACCAATAACCAATAACTAATAACCAATAACAATTATGCAAAGACAGCGTTTTGTATTAGCTTTAATTACCGTCCTTGTGATTGCGGCAATCGGGCATACTGCTGAAATTTCCCATCCGTTTGGGATTGGATTTACAAGGAGGAGCACAACTAACTATTCAGGCAAAGGCTACAGAAGAGATTCCCCAAATTACCCCAGAACAACTGGAGGATCTTAAAGTTGTAGTAGAACGTCGGGTTAACGGACTTGGGGTTTCAGAAGCAGTGGTGCAAACCGTTGGCTCTGAACAAATCTTAGTACAGTTACCCGGTGTTAATGATCCCCAACAGGCAGAAAGAGTACTTGGTGGTACAGCAGAACTAGATTTCCGGGAGCAAAAACCAGGCACAGAATCCCAGGTACTGATTGAACAACAGTTGCTAGCCGCAAAACTGCAACAGCAGGAAGAACTCAGGGAAAATGGCGATGAAGAAGCGATCGCTAAAAATCAAGAAGAGATCCAAATTAGTAAAGAGGCAATCTCTGACTTATTTGAACCCGGCAAGCTCACTGGTAAAAACCTCAAAGATGCTCGTCCCCAACCCCTGCCAAATGGGGATAACTGGGAAGTTGCCATCCGTTTTGATGCGAAAGGAGGAGACGAGTTTGCTGAGTTGACAAAAAACTTGGCAGGAACAGGGCGCAGCATTGGTATTTTCTTAGATGATGCTCTAATTAGTGCTCCTACAGTAGGACCAGAATTTGCTCAAGCTGGTATTACTGGAGGTTCAGCTGTAATTACAGGTAACTATAGGTTTGAATCTGCCAACGAATTTGCCGTTCAGCTGCGGGGTGGTGCTTTGCCAGTGCCAGTAGAAATTATCGAAAATCGTACTGTCGGTGCGACTCTCGGACAAGATAGTATCCGACGCAGTGTTTATGCAGCCATTGGAGGTTTAACTTTAGTACTGGTATTCATGGTAGTTTACTACCGGCTTCCTGGAGTAATTGCTGATGTTTCTCTGATTATTTACGCCCTACTGACTATTGCTGTTTTTGCTCTAGTAAGTGTTACCTTGACTCTACCCGGAATTGCTGGTTTTATTCTCAGCATTGGTATGGCTGTTGATGCCAATGTACTAATTTTTGAGCGGACACGAGAAGAATTAAGAGCGGGTAAATCTTTGTATCGTTCAGTTGAGTCAGGCTTTTACCGAGCATTTTCCAGCATTTTGGACGCTAATGTCACAACCTTAATTGCTTGTGCAGTATTAGGTTGGCAGGGTTCAGGTTTGGTAAGAGGTTTTGCCGTAACTTTAGCAATTGGGGTACTTGTAAGTATGTTTACCGCTCTTACCTGTAGCCGCACCTTTACCCTGATAACAGTGTTGGGATTCCCAGGAGTTCGCCAAAAACCAGAACTTTTTTGTCCTAACCTGCCAGCATCAGTGAAATAAACTTTGTTGTTTGTTGTTTGTTGTTTGTCGTTTGTTTAATAACTAATAACCAATAACAAACAACCAATAACCAATAACCAATAACCAAATCAATATGAAACTCAATCTAATCAAACAGCGATCGCTTTGGTGGGGTATCTCTGCTACCTTTATCCTGGCTGGTATTATAGCAATGCTAATTTCCACGGTACAGCTTGGAGCTCCATTACGTTTAGGTCTAGATTTTGTTGGTGGTACTAGGCTGCAATTACAAAGAGACTGTACTCAACCAGGAAATTGCGACGAACCAATTGAGACAGCAGTGGTTCGGGAAGTTATGACGGCACAGGGTTTAGGTGACAGCAGTATCCAAATTGTCAAAGGTTTAGGAGAGCAACCGATTCTGAGTATTCGCTCAAAAACCTTGGATGTTGAAGAACGCAGTCAACTGGAAAACACCCTCAAGCAGGAAATTGGTGCTTTTGATCCCAAATCTACCCAAATTGATACCGTTGGCCCAACCCTAGGAAAAGAACTTCTTGCTTCTGGTTTACTCGCCCTACTCCTCGCCTTTGTTGGTATCCTCATCTACCTCACCTTCCGTTTTCGGTTTGATTATGCCTTCTTTGCTTTTGTCGCTCTGTTCCACGATGTATTGATTACAGTAGGGATTTTCTCCATCTTTGGTTTGGTGGTGGGTTTGGAAGTGAATACCCTATTTATTGTTGCTCTATTGACAATTATTGGGTTTTCTGTTAATGATACAGTGGTGATTTACGACCGGGTGCGGGAGGTTATCAAATTCAATCCCAAGCAGCCAATTAACCAAGTAGTAGAAGAGGCAGTTAATCAAACCCTTACAAGGTCAATCAACACTACTTTAACCACCATACTTCCTCTATTAGCAATCTTTTTGTTTGGGGGAGAAACCCTAAAGTATTTCGCTCTGACACTAATCATTGGCTTCATCTCTGGAGCTTATTCGAGTATTTTTATTGCTAGCACCCTACTAGCCTTTTGGAGAGAGCGTAACCCACAACCTCAACCTCCTGAACCGGAGTCAGTAGTAGAAGAAACTGAATCTCCATCAATAACCGATACTCCATCTACACCAGTAATTGATGCTGAATTTTCCGACGAAGCATAATTGGGAATTGAAAATTGAAAATTGAGAATTGAAAATTGAGAATTGAGAATTGAGAATTGCCACCAGACAAGTTTGATCCCACCTTCAAGGAGAAAGTACAAA
Source organism: Caldora sp. (assembly GCA_965222765.1). GTDB lineage: Bacteria > Cyanobacteriota > Cyanobacteriia > Cyanobacteriales > Coleofasciculaceae > Caldora. The sequence continues at coordinate 3,097 of CBDCVG010000004.1, read as the reverse complement.
GGTTACATGAGCTGACTGTCTATGCTCGATGGTTAGTAGTTGGCATCCTCTGGATTACTCTAGGACCTTTGAGTTTATGGGGTTGGCGTTATGAAATTTCCCTGTTGCGATCGCATTTTACTTGGGCAGCACTACGATATGGTATCGCCTACAATCGTCTACCTGCACTAGGACTAGGCATTTGTATTGGTATGACTGCTGCTGTTTTAGTCTGGCAGAGTCGCAATATTTTACTGGGAATACCTGCTACTGAACAGAAGCGTCTAGAGCAACAAGTATGCCGGATTTGCCAACAAGGAGCAAGTCATCCTTTATGGAAATGGGTTTGTAAATTGAGAATTGAGAATTGAGAATTGAGAATTGAGAATTGAGAATTGAGAATCGATAGAATCCTTACTCTATAAGCATTCTTAATTCTTAATTCCGTGCAGCAGTACTAGCTACTGTTGAAGCTTTTTAATCTCATCTAGAGATTTTTGGTATTGAGCTGTTGCTCCTTGTTCTAGATAAAGTTCTGCGGCTTTTTGATAATCGGCGATCGCACTATGTATATTACTTTGTTTAGCACGAACATCAGCCAAATTTTTGAAAGCTTCGGCATATTTAGGATCAATCTCAAGAGCCTGATGAAAATCTTTGAGAGCACCTTCTATATCCCCAAGTTCAATTCTAGCCAAACCTCGGTTATTGTAGACAGCTGAAGTAGGCTCGACTTCAATAGCCTGATTGAAATCCTTAAGTGCACCTTTTGTATCCCTAAGTTTAGTCTTAGCCAGACCCCGATTATTGTAGGCTTCAGTATATTTAGGCTCCAACCGCAGTGCCTCAGCGAAATCTGAGATTGCTCCTTTGAGATCATTTAGTTTAGTGCGAGCCAGACCTAGATTATTGTAAGCTTCGGCATAGTCCGGGTCGAGGCGCAGAGCCTCATTAAAATCCGCGATCGCAGCTTTGGTATCGTTTAAACTGTAGTAAACAAGACCTCGACTATTATAAGCTTGGGCATAGTCCGGGTCGAGGCGCAGAGCCTCATTAAAATCTGCAATCGCAGCAGGATCATCTAATTCAAGGCGGGCAAGACCTCGGTTGTTGTAAGTTGGAGCATAGCTAGGATCAATTTCAATCCCATGATTAAAATCCTCTATTGCCTCTGGTATATTCCCTAAGCGCAGGTAGGCAAGACCTCTGTTATTGTAGACTTGGGCATTACTCGGAACTAATCGCAGTGATTGATTAAAATCCTCAATAGCAATTTGTATATTACCTAAATCAGTGAAGGCATTTCCTTCGTTGTTTTCAGAAGCAAAATCCTTAGGAGTATTACTAGAAGTCTGATTGATATCTACTTCTATGACCTCTGGTGTACCCTCTAGATTAAGATAAGCAAGACCTCTGTGGTTGTAAGCTTGAGCATTTTTAGGGTCTAGCCAAAGAGCTTCACTAAAATCCTCAATCGCTCCGGTGTAGTCTTCTCTTTGATACTTTTCTTCACCCCGCTCCAAGAGCTCTGTAACTTCGTCTTCTGAGGTCAAGTTTTCTGTTAAACCAGTTATTAACTCTCCACTGGTTTCAGATAAAGTACTTTTAGTAGAGGAAGTAAGTTCCTCTCTAGAAGCGGATCCAAAACCTCCCATTCCCATTAATCCCCCAAATGCAAGGATCACAATTGCACCACCGAGTAATAATTTGTGTTGGGAGTTGGATAAACTAGCTTGAACCTGAGTTGAAGATCGGCCGCCAAAAAAAGATTGAATTGAAGATTCAGCTGACTTATAGCTTCTTGAGAGAAATCCCTTCATGGTTGAACCCAACTCAGGTGCTATAGCCTCTAGGGATAGTTGCAGTTTGGTGTCGTTCCTAGAATTAATAGTTAGGAGTGCCTCACTCAGGGGAATACTCTTGACAGAGGGAAAGCCCCTTGACAAATTACCATTCAGCTGAATAACAGTAGGCTCACTAACACAAATCGGCTTCTGTATCTCTTGTATACTTAAGAGCATCTGTTGAGCACTAATGTAGCGATCGCGTTGATGAGACTGAATTGCTTTATCTAAAATTGCTGCTAATTGATCACTAACATTCAAGGCATGAGAGCGCCAAAGTAGCTGACCTGTATTAGGGTCTGTCTCTATATCTTTAAATGATTTTCCAATTAATAGACGAATTGCAGTCATCCCCAGACTGTAGAGATCACTGGAGTAGACGGGTCTGCCTGCTACCTGCTCTGAGGACATATAACCTAGTGTACCAATGGCAATAGAAGCGGAGGCCTCTAAATCATTCATTGCCTTACCCATTGCTTCTTTAACAGCTCCGAAATCAATTAAAACAGGTTTACCATCCTGTTGTCGCAGCATTATATTTTCGGGCTTGATATCTCGATGAATAATCTGTTTATGATGGACATAATCTAAAACAGACAACACACTAATCAATATTTCTTTAACGGCATCTTCCTTTAGTGTGACTTCTGCTTGCAATTTTTGGGTGAGTGTTTGACCTTCAATCCATTCCTGTACTAAGAAAAACTGTCCCGCTTGTTCAAAGTAGGCGTATAAACTGGGAATTTGGTCATGACCATTGCCTAGCGTTTCCAAGACAGCTGCTTCTCGCTTGAACCGCTCTTGAACAGATTGATAATATTCAGGATTATCCTCAATCGGTTTAAGTTGCTTGAGAACACACAGGCGTTTTGAAGGCATGTGAGTATCTTCAACCAGAAAAGTTCTGCCAAAGCTACCACTACCCAAAACTCGAACTACTTGATAGCGATTGTTCAAAATCATGGAAACGCACAGGGTCAAATTCAAGGTTTATCTTCACTTTTGCACCCATATATCGGCTCATTGATCGACCGATATATGGGTCGATCAAACTCAGGTAGTGCCACTTAAGTCAAAGCTCCACTCTAGTATGACCCAAGGGAGCAAGAAATGGAAACAATAGCCCCTCAGAGTCTGTAAGTTAAGACGAATTTAAACTACTTAGTCCCGATCTCCGCGTCCCCACATTCCAGCGTCTCCGCGTCAGTACTAATTGATTATTTAAATGCACAACAGCTTAGTTAAGAGTCCCACTATCTTGAATTATAGGGAAT
>CBDCVG010000003.1:0-50470 GCA_965222765.1 Caldora sp. | reverse complement strand
TATTCTGCAGACAGGCGATCGCAACCCAAAGCTCTTGCTTTTGGTTTGCCTTTGTTAATCACTTTCAAATAATAAATAAGTCGGGGAGCTATGAAGTCCTACCCCAGCGAAAAATAGTACTACCCCAAGTTAAGCCTGCACCAAAACCAGCAGTAGCAATCACATCTCCCGGTTGAATTTTACCCTCGCGCACCGCTTCATCTAGTGCTAGGGGAATAGAAGCTGCTGAGGTATTACCATAATGAGCCAGATTACTCAAAACCTTCTCCTTAGAAATACCCAGTCGTTGAGCAACCGCATCAAGAATCCGCTGATTAGCCTGGTGTAACAGTAACCAATCTACTTCCTCAGCAGTGATATTTGCTCGGAATAAAGCCTTTTCTATTACTTCCGGCACCTTTTGCACCGCAAAACGATAAACTTCCTTACCGTTCATGGCAATTGGTCGATAAGTACCCTGCCCAACGACAACACCCTTGACAATTTCTTTATTTTGTGAGGTGTAATCTAACTGAAGACAGCTATTTTGAGTTCCATTACTGCGGAGTTCAAACCCTAACAGATGATCACTCTCATTAGCTTGTAAGACGATAGCCCCTGCACCATCCCCAAATAAGACACAGGTACTCCGATCTGACCAATCTACCCACCGAGAAAGAATATCAGCCCCAATCAGCAAGACATTCTGATAAACTCCAGTCCGGATAAACTGAGATGCTGTCACCAGACCAAAAACAAACCCAGAGCAAGCTGCGGTTAAATCAAAAGCAACCGCCTTTGATGCTCCCAGGGATGCCTGAACTTGGCTAGCGCTACCAAACAAGTCATCTGGAGTCGAAGTTGCCAGAATAATCAGATCCAGGTCAGTTGGGGCAAGTCCTGCCATCGCGATCGCTCTTTGAGCCGCTGTTGTGGCAATTGCCCTCAAACTACCTTCTGCACCTACTAAATGCCTTTCCCTAATTCCTGTCCTAGCAGTAATCCACTCATCAGAAGTTTCCACCATCTGGCTGAGTTGATAGTTATCGAGAGTCACTTCTGGCGTTGCAGAACCACTCCCAGTAATAGCAATGCCTATCCCTAGTTGATTCAAGACAATTCTCCGTTGGTTGCTGGAATATACACCAAACTCAAGGTCAAAGAGTGCTGTTGGTTATTCGTCCTTAATAAGTGATGAGGACACAGAGGGTAAATTCTTGGACTGAATCCGCTCTAGTACCTGGTTATCAATAGCCTCTTTGGCTAAACGAATAGCATTAAAAATCGACGGAGCTTGGGAACTACCGTGACTAATAATGCAAATTCCTGCCACCCCCAAGAGCAGTCCTCCTCCATGTTCTGCATGATCAATGCGCTGCTTCAGTCGTTTGAGGTTGGGTTTGAGGAAGCCTACACCTAGTTGCCCTCGTAATCCTTGAGGCAATTCCTCTCGGAGCATTTGCAGCAGAATCTCTCCTACTGCTTCGGCAAACTTGAGTAAAACATTGCCAACAAAGCCATCACATACAATCACGTCAAAAGTACCTGAGAGAACATCTCTACCTTCAGCATTACCAAGAAACGCAACTCTAGGATTTTCTTGCAGCAGCTGATAGGTGCGGATGGCTAAATCATTACCTTTACAATCTTCTTCCCCAATATTGAGCAGTCCCACTTTGGGTTCGCTAATACCCAAGACATATTGACTATATACCGTTCCCATTACGGCAAACTGCTCTAAATATTTAGGGCGACAATCTACATTAGCTCCCACATCCAGAACCATCACTGGTTTACCTGCTACCATTGTTGGAAACACTGCACCAATTGCTGGACGGTCAATGCCTTTTAGGCGACCTAAACGTAGTAGAGCAGCTGCCATAACTGCCCCAGAATGACCTGCGGAAACTACGGCATCAGCACGCTTTTGCTTGACTAAGTTCATCGCCACATTGATCGAAGCCTTAGGCTTTCGCTTCAAGCTCACCAAAGGCTCCTCATCCATGGCAATGATATCTTCAGCAGCTACAATTTCCAGTTTGTAAGAACCGGTGTGTTGTTCGAGGTAAGGTTCTATTTGTTGAGGATCACCCACCAACAAAACCTCTACCCCCAATTCAGCCTGTGCCCTAATAGCTCCAGCAACGATTTCTCCAGGGGCATGATCCCCTCCCATAGCGTCAATTGCAATCCTTGCGCGAGTCGATGCCATTGCTCAAACTTATATAAACATTCAAAATTCTACCAGAAGCACTTCAAGTAACTTAAACTTTATGTTTGTTGAAAATACTCCCTAAGGCAACTTTAACTTGTGTAATACGGGCTGCAGCAAAGTGAAAGAGAGATTGTGATGTTAAATAGATTTGGCGCTGGATTAGTAACCTTGGGCTTAATAGCTGTATTGTTCAAAATTGTGGGATTGCAATTAGCAACCCCAATGGCAGCCCAAACTTTAGCTTGGAATGAGCTGGATTTATTTAAACTACCCTCTGAGCCAGATGCTACTGCCGAAGCAATTATGGATCAATATCTCCAAGACTTGAGTAGGAGAGGGGCAAAAGAACAAAACCAAGGGATATGGATGCAGTCTGGACTGAGAAAGCTTGCTTCAAACCAGGATACAGTGCCTTTATCGGCGGCTTCCTTCACTAAAATTGCTACTACTATAGCAGCATTGGATAAATGGGCCCCCAATCATCAGTTTGAAACTTTAGTTGGTGCTACTGCACCGGTAAAGGATGGGATATTGGAGGGAGATTTAGTGATTACTGGCAGTGGTGACCCCTTCTTCGTCTGGGAAGAAGCGATCGCTTTGGGTAACAGTCTTCAGGAGCTAGGTATCAATCGTGTTCAAGGAAACCTGGTGATTGCTGGTGATTTCTATATGAACTTTAAGAAAAACCCTGCAACGGTCGGTCAACTGCTCAAGCAAGGATTAGACAGTAGAAGTTGGACAGCTACTGCTGCTGAACAGTATAGCGAAATGCCCCCAGGTACCCCAAAACCACAAGTAGAAATTGCTGGCGAGGTGAAAGTAGCTACGACTCCCATTAGTGAAGTATCCTTGCTGTTGCGTCACCGTTCCCTATCCTTAACTGATATCCTGCGGGAGATGAACATCTACAGCAACAATGTTATGGCTCAAATGTTGGCAGATGCTGTTGGTGGTGCTCAGAATGTCTCCCAAGCAGCAGCAAAGTTAGCGAATGTTCCTCCTAACGAAATTCAGTTGATTAATGGTTCTGGCTTGGGTGTTGCCAATCGGATTTCTCCTCGTGCTGCTTGTGCCATGCTGATAGCAATGGAACATTTTCTCCAACCCTATCAACTCACTGTTGCCGATTTATTCCCAGTTGCTGGACGTGACAAGGGGGGAACGATGGAAGATCGGAACATTCCTATTGGTAGTGCTGTTAAAACTGGTACTCTCAATCAAGTAAGTGCTTTGGCTGGCATCATGCCAACTCGCGATCGCGATTCAGTTTGTTTTGCCATTATTAACAACAACAGTGGTGATATCCTCACCTTGCGGAAACAGCAAGACCAGTTGCTAGACAGACTATCCCAAGCATGGGGCATCTCACCTAATGTAGATTTTAGTACAACTCACTCCCCCGGTCGCCTCGGCGATCCCAATCGCAATGAGCAAGTTACAAAAAGCGAAGGGGAAGCCAATTCCTTGTAGAGCTGGAGGAAATATTCCACTCAGTCATTAGTACAAAGGACAAATGACCAATGACAAAGCAGCGGACTACTATCTTTCGCATCCCATACAAGAAATGAGCTTTCCGCTGCTTCCAAATGCGGATGGCGAGAATCGAACTCGCAAGGCTTACGCCACACGCCCCTCAAGCGTGCGTGTCTACCAATTCCACCACATCCGCGTGATTACTCAGTATATCAAAAAATTGTGCAGTAAAGGAATAGGAGGCAAAATCTTTCTCACTCTGTTCGTTAGTATCAACCGCTAGAAGCCCCGCTCCTCAGGGCTGACAAGGGTAGGTTTTTTACTTTCGGGTTGGGACAAGACAAGGTGGACAAGGTGACAAGGGAGGAAAACCGTACAAAATGCTGTTCGGTTGTCAAAAATCCAAGACGCTGAAAAGCACAGTTTTTCGTGAAAAATCTTCCTTGTCTACTTGTCTCATCTTCAGCGAAATATTAAAAACCTACCCTTGTCAGCGGAGCGCCATTGGTGTCAACTTAAGCTAGAGATAGGTGATAGTGAAGCATCTGGGGCGTTTGGAGATCCTTCGCTATCGCTCAGGATGACATAATTCTGTTACGGTCCATAAGTCCTAGATTTTTGAGCAGATTGAGTCATCTTTAGATGACTTGAGCTATTAGCAAGAAATTAAACAGTTATTTTTCCCTAACTACGAACTTCTAACTCATTTAACTTTTCGTCAGTAGCGTGATGCTTTTCAATAAACTTCAAGATGTCGGTTATTGTATCCCACTCTTCTACAAGGTTAAATTCTGTTAAATCTATCTGACTACTAATTTCTTCCTGAATCCATGCAGCTAGTTTAAATAAATTTAATGAATCCAAAAGACCTGATTTTATCAGGGAGGTATCTGCTTTCAACTCACAATTTTCTTCCCAATCTAACTCTTCTAAAAATGCTACAAGTCGCTCATGTAAAGACATAAATAGTATCTCTTCAACTTTTCTTGGTAGACTACCTCACTGATCAATCTTCCTGCAACAGCTGGCGTAGATCCACGGGAGTAATAGTAGTGCAAGTTTCGGCTACTTTAGCCCGGTTTATCTTCCCACGAGAAGTACGGGGGATAGATTCTAACAAATACCAGCGGGTAGGCATCTGGTACTTGGCCAAATTTTGCTTTGTCCAAGCATACAGATTACGAATTATCTCATCATTGGCTTCTTTGATGACCAAAGCTACACCAACATTTTGACCATATAGAGGATCATCAGTTATGCCGAAGGTGCAAACATCGTTAACTCCCTCAAATTTCTCGATAACGGCATCAACATCACCGGGATATACCTTCATTCCTCCCTTATTAATTTCTTCACGCTCACGACCCCGGAGGTATAATAAACCACGATCATCAATAAAGCCGATATCGCCAGTCATAAACCAGCCCTGACTGACAACCTGACGAGTCAAGTCATCTCTACCAAAATACCCTTGCATCAAAGCTGGTGTGTTGAGCCAAATATACCCGGATTCACCAGGGGCACATTCCTCTTGCATCCAAGGTGGATTTTCGGTGCTGGCACTTTTGAGAATTTTCACCACTGCTCCCCAGGGTTTGCCAATTAAGCCATCTTCTGGAGTAAAGTCTGATACAGTAGTACCGGCTACCCAGCTTCCGGTTTCGGTAATACCGTAGGAATTCATAACTTCTTTGGTTCCCGTCCATTGCTGTATCTCTTCCCAGAGGAAAGCGGAGAGAGGTGCGGAGCCACAAAAAACCCGTTCTAAGGTTTTGGCTTGAGGTGGTTTTGCCATTTTCAGTGCCAGACGCCAAACTGAGGGAACTGAAGACATAAAGGTAATCTCATGCTCATCTAGCAGTGTTCCCAACTGTAAGATTAACTCTGGTTTAAAGGGTGGTACGATGAACACATCCTGACCGGAGAGCCAAGGGAAGAGGCAATTACAAATCAATCCATGACCAAAATGGGTGGGAAGTAGGCAAAGAGTACGGCGGTACTTTTCCAAGCCTAGGCTTTGTTGTAGGGTTAGCCAACGAGCGCGTAGTGAGCGGTGGGTGTGAACAACACCTTTTGGTTGACCGGTAGTACCAGAAGTAAATAAGATTAAAGCAGCTTGATCCAGTAAAAGTGGACTATCGGGAAGCGATCGCACTTCAGTGGCACTTTCCTCTGTGAAGGCATGGGAAGTTTCTAAAATCTTGACGTCTAGTGCTGCAAGACAAGCACCGATGGATTCGTCTACAGCTCCGTACCATAAAGAGAAGCGAGGTGTAGCGGCACGAGCTAAGGTTTCAACTTCAAATGTTGTCAACCGTGAGTCTATCGGTATGACACAGCCACCGAGACTCCAAATAGCCAAAAGATCAACGAAGAACTCAAGCTGATTGCCGTAGTGCACAAAGACTCTGTCTGAGGCACTCATCCCGTGGTGCTGATAGTAGGTGATACGCTGAGCAACCTGATGCCGGATCATCTGCTGATCCCATTTCCTGCCGCTCAGAGGCTCTGTAAGATTTCCAACTTGTGAATTGACAAACATTTAATTATTCTCCATTGTCATTGGTCATTAGTCATTAGTCATTAGTCATTAGTCCTTGGTGTAACTAATAAACTTCCTACAACAGTGAGAAATCTTTCCATGTCAGCACGAGTAATAGCACCCATAGTAGATACTCTGAATAGAGAGCTTGCCAGGTTCCCTTGACCAGCATAAATCACATAGCCGTTTTCTTTGAGTTGGTCGTGAAATTTTTCGTAGCTCAACCCTTTTGGTAGGTAAAAGGCATTGAGTACGACGGATGAATATCCCTCAGGAAGCAATGGCTCAATTCCCATCGCCATTAAACCCTGACGTACCAAACCCATCAGTTCACCATAATCTTGCTGACGTTGCTGCCAGCCACCTTCATCTTTGAGTTCTGCTAGAGCTTCTGCTAAAGCATAGAATGTTTGTACTGACTGGGTAAACGGAGTACTTCCTTGATCTTGCTGTTGGCAATAGGTTCCTAGATCTAGATATAAGGTGCGTTTTTGGGTATCTATCGAAGGTAGTACATCCCGCCGCAGGATGACAAAAGATGTGCCGGGAACACCATGTAAGCATTTGTTAGCAGTAGCGGCGCAAGCGCTGATGTGCCAAGACTCGAAATCTAGTTCTTCTGCACCGAAGCTACTTACACCATCTACTAGTATGTGGATGTTACGCTCTTGACAAATGGGGGTAAGCTGACTCAGATTATTGAGGCGACCGGTGGTGGTTTCGTGATGGACAACTGCTAGGTGGGTGATGTCTTGGTGGTTATCAAGGCAGGCTTCTAAGGACTTTAGTTCGATTGGAGCCCCCCAGGGATGCTCGAGTGTTAGATATTCAATACCGTGAATATCGGCAATTTTGGAGAGGCGTTCACCATACACACCGTTTTCGATTACCAGTAGTTTACCGTTAGTAGGGATCAGGCTGGTGAGCATCGCTTCCATCGCTGCGGTACCGGAACCTGTTAGTAATACTGCTGCCCACTTATCAGGGTTCAGGTTGTAGACTTGGAGTAACCCTTCGCGAATAGTTTGCTGAAGTTGGGAAAACTCGACTTCCCGATGGCACAAATCGGGACCTAACAAGGCATTGCGCACGCGATCGCTAAGATTAACAGGACCGGGGTTAAGTAAGATCATCAGTACTTACACAAAGCCTCCATTTGTAGGGTGTGTTAGCGTAGCGTAACGCACCTTTAACTCTGATCTTTGAAATAAATTTTATATACATACTTTTATCTTTTCGTCAATTATTTATGCTGAATCAGTGTTCTAGCATCTGGCGAGATTCTTCACTCCGCTATCGCTTCGTTCAGAATGACAGTAGGACTTACGCACTCAGCTGTCATACTCAAAAGGACTGGGCTTTAAACCCATTATTTTGGTAAAAAAAGCATTCTCTTGCGGTTGGGAGATCCTTCGCTATCGCTCAGGATGACATAATTGCGTTACGGTGCGTAAGTCCTAAACCATTAACCATTAGCCATTAGCCATTAGCAATTAACCATTAACCATCCTAGAACCAATATGAATCATCAGACGTTGCAAAACCTTTTCAGGTGATAAGCTAGGTCGAGGCAGGTTTTTGGGTTTTCCGGAGCGGATCTTTAGATGACCAAATTTTGGCTTTTGGTTGGAGTTGACAGCAAATAAGGCATCTAATAAAGAACAGTCATCCCCTTCTAAAGTAGGAGCATAACCACACGCCTGAGCAATTTTAGCAAAAGAAACCCCAGCGGAGACAGTAGCTTGAGCGCCGGTGGAATCGTGGACTTCGTTATCCAGGAGAATATGGGTGAGGTTGGAACCTCCATAAGCACCGATGGTGGCAAAGTTACCCATACGCATGAGAGCTGCACCATCCCCATCGAGCACAACTACCTGAAGATCTCGACGAGCCAGAGCAAGTCCTAGTCCTAAAGACGAAGCACATCCCATAGAACCTACCATATATAGATGATTGTTGCGATCGCTTAAAGCAAACAGTTCCCGTCCAGTGTATCCAGTCGTGGCAATTACTACCGTATTTTCTGGTTCAGTTAGCTCAACAATCCGACTTAATGCCTCATTACGACTGATACGCTCTTTACCGTGGCTCTGAAAAAAGTTGTGCTGCTCATCTACAGGACTAATACTGTTATTTACTCCCCCTTGCTCTTTCTTACTGAGAGTGTAGGGAGCAACAGTTCCCTTACGCATAATCAAGGCATAAGGTCGATTTTCTCGTTTAAAGTAGTCTTCTACTCGTTGGAGAACCGGTTCGAGCTGTGCCGTTTCTGTAGGAAAGAATTCCCAAGGCACTGTCATCGTTTCCAAAAGTTTACCTGTAATCTGCCCCATGAGTTGGTGTTGTGGCTCATCTTGGAGATTGGGATCACCCCGCAGGGTACAGATTATCAGGAGTGGTATACGAAATATGTGGGCGAGGGAAGTGAGGGGATTAATGGCATTACCTAAGCCAGAGTTCTGCATCATTACCACAGCTCGCTTGCCACCAATTACCGCACCGGCAGCAGTAGCTAGAGCATCTCCTTCATTTGCCGATGATATGTAGGTGAGTTGATTATCATCGATTATGTAGTTAATAAAGGGAGTGAGGAAGGAACAGGGGACACCAGTGTACCACCCAAATCCTTTCTTACTTGCTGCTTCTACGAATTCTTGGGCTTCGATCAAGTTCTTTATACCTAAGCTATCTAGTATTTTACGACCGCTAAGTGCAACGCGGCGGAAATAACCCACCAGTAGAGAGAGCGATAGAATCCTTACTCTATAAGCATTCTTAATTCTTAATTCTTAATTCTTAATTCCGCACAGCGGTACTAAGTCTCTACTTTTCTAGCCGAACAACGTACCACTGTAAATACTCTCCAGGATCAACATCTAACTCGCAGGAGCTTTCCATCAAGTACCGAGCTTGCTCCTCTACAGAAGTCAAATGTTGTAATTCTCTAGGCAAATCCTCTTGCCGAGCTGCTAAGATTACCTTTAGTTTTTCCAGCAGCTCGGCTGCTGTCAGAAAGACTTCTGGTTGGTTAGTTTCGAGAACAACATAAGCATCCTCTTGAAACATGATTGGGTCTGGCATGGTCAATTCGTGGCTTAGGTTTGCTATGTTTAAGTTTAATGCTAATGGTTAATGGTTAATGGTTAATGGTTAATGGCTAATGGCTAATTGGGAATTTCCTCCCCAATCTTCAATTCTAAATTCTAAATTCTAAATTCTAAATTCTAAACTCATGTTTCTTTCTCTTGAATACGAACCGGCTTTGGAATCTTTAGGATCTGACTATTTCGATGAAGTAGTGGCGGCTGAGTTTCCTTGCCATATCCTACGCTTTCGCAATGATGAGCTACTACCTCTGATGGGATTAGAGCCTAGTAAGGTACAAGAAGCTGATTTTATTCAAGCTTTTGGCAAGTTTCTGGGGATGCGACCTTTTCTGGCACTGCGATACCATGGCTATCAGTTTGGGGAATATAACCCTAGACTAGGGGATGGTAGAGGCTTTATCTATGGCCAAGTAAGAGGAAAGGATGGCAAACTCTATGATTTTGGTACCAAAGGTTCTGGTACTACCCCCTACTCCCGCAGTGCTGATGGGAGATTGACTCTTAAAGGTGGGGTTCGGGAAGTACTGGCAGCTGAAGCTTTGCACTACTTAGGGTGTTCGTACTTCCCGCTGTTTGAGTTTGATTGAAACTGGTGAGTCTCTGTGGCGAGGTGATGAACCTTCTCCCACCCGCTCATCGGTAATGATACGTTTTAGCAATTCCCACATCCGCTTTGGCACTTTTGAGCGGTTGCACTACCTCAAGCGTAAGGATTTAACGGGAAAACTATTAGACCATGTAATTGAATATTACTATCCCAAAATTACTTTCCCTGAGCAAGGAGAAGATAAAACTGACAGCTATGTTCAGTTTTATGCTGAGTTGGTGCAACGGGTGGCGCAACTCACAGCACAGTGGATGGCAGCTGGTTTTTGTCATGGGGTTCTGAATACTGACAATATGTCGATTACCGGGGAAAGTTTTGATTATGGCCCCTATGCCTTTATCCCTTCTTATAACCCACAGTTTACCGCTGCTTATTTTGACTATTATCGGCGCTATAGTTACAGCAATCAACCAGAAATTTGTGCCTTGAATTTGGAGATGCTGCAACAGCCATTAGCAGCTGTGATTCCCATCAAGGAGATGGAAGCAGCTTTAGCCAAGTTTGGAGAGCATTATTACTACAATTATCAGCAGCTAATGCTCAATAAGTTGGGTTTTGAACAGCTACCAGAATCTCAAGAAAGGGAGTTATTACAATTAACGATTCAACTGCTTCACGATACTCAGGTAGGTTACCATGCTTTCTTTGCAGAATTAACTCAACAGTTTGACTCGAACTGGCGAGATGATTTGGGTAAGGTTTTCAGTAATTTGTCATTGTTTCAATCAGCTGCTCAAACAACAAGAGAAACGAAAGGAGGATCTGAGTTATCGGTTTTGGCAAAGTGGCAAGAGTTATATCACCATATTTTACAAGATATGTCCAATAATGAACTAGAGGAAATTGCCCAACGCTTAAGAGAGAAAAACCCCAAAACAGCTCTACTAAGACCTCTGATTGAAGAAGTTTGGGCAGCAATTACCCAAGAAGATAATTGGGAACCTTTTGATGCATTATTGAGACGGCTACAAGCTAAGAATTAAGAATTAAGAATTAAGAATGCTTATAGATAAAATAGTCGAATAAGTAGGTTGGGTGGAACGGTAGCGTAACCCTATATCAGCATTGGTGACAATTTATCGTTCAGGCTGCGGTTAAGGAAGCCCAAAAAGTGATTAATACAGAACAGGTAATTCACTTATCGCTCCAAGATGCAGATAGGATTTTTAGTCTGATTGAAAATCCACCCGCCCCTAACAACCATTTAAAAGAAGCTATCCAACGACATCAGGCTTTTTTCAGTGAAACGGATTGAACTTCTCAGTAAGATTCATGCTCGAAAGGGGTTTGATTGTGGAAAGACAGCCCTAAATCAGTTTTTACAGCACACTGCACGGCAACATATTCAGAAAGGATTATCTCGAACCTTCTTGTAATTATTCATTATTCATTATCCATTATTAATTAATGAAATAGCCCTATTGATATTAGTTCAAGTTAAAGTAGATCCAGATGGATTGTTATTGATTACCTAAATTTAGTGTTTAACTTCAATTGGTGGCGTTGTTTGCTCGCAATGCCTGCAATTTTGACAATTATCGGCAGTGGGATGAGAGCCTCTGCTCGTCCTGCGGCTGTGTTTATTCCCCATATGGAGCACATGCAAAAAAACTTGCCAGTAGGATTGGGAATGCGTTTGCCTGATAGGATTTTGTTCAGCGAACCGTCAGATATTCAAAAAGACCAACTGGTGGTGCGTTCCTTTCCCTCAAGTAATCCCCAAAGTTTTACTGTAAGTTTATTTACTTGCGATCGCAATCCTCAACCTTGCTTGTTAGGTAGCTTTATGGTAGATAGAAGCACATCTGTTAGTGCTCAGCGAGAACTACAGCGGCATCAAGTTCTAGGTGACTACCTAACCTTAGACAAGAATATTAGAGGATACTTGATAGAAGGTCCACGACAAAATCCCTATTCTGCATTTTCGACATTTATGTGGCAGCAGAATGGTATGATTTATAGCCTCAGTTTTCCGGCAATTGAACAGCAGAATATGCTGCAGATGGCGGTTTCGATGGCGCGGGAAAGACCATTTTATCGGATTGGTGATTAGGGAGTGAGGATTAGGGTGTCTGAACAGCCATCATGGGAAATTAAGTTGTTGTATGACGGTCAATGTCCGTTGTGTCTGCGAGAGGTTAACTTCTTGAAAAAACGTGATGCTAGTCGAGGAAAAGTCGCGTTTGTGGACATTGCTGACGATAACTATACTCCCAAAGACCATGGTGGGGTAGACTTTGAAACAGCAATGGGACGAATTCATGCTGTACTTCCCGACGGTACGAGCATCAAAAATGTAGAGGTCTTTCGTCGAGTTTATGAAATCCTCGGCATGGGATGGATCTATGCTGCAACCAAGCTACCGGTGATTGGTTGGATTGTAGATAAATTATACGAAATTTGGGCTGACTGGCGACTTGCTCTAACAGGACGTCCGGACTTAGCAACTATTATGACCGATCGCCAGAAGCGAATTGAATGTAATAGACTTGAGCGTTGCCGATTGAACAATGATAATAAATTATGAGTGTTTTCATCAATAAGAAATAGAGTACGGCGATCGTGAACGGAATTTCTAGTTCTATCGTCGAGAACATTAAGTAGAATTTAATTTGGTTGAGGTAGATATCCCGCATGAGTAACGATTTAGCTAGCAAACTTCGGGAAGGAACGAAACATTCCCACACTGCTGCAGAAAATACGGCATTTACGAAATGCTTCCTCAAAGGTGTTGTGAAAAAAGAATTCTTCCGCAAGCTGACAGCCAACTTATATTTCGTCTACAGTGCTCTGGAAGAAGAAATCCAGCGCCATCTCAATCATCCTGTAGTCAGTTCGATCTATTTCCCCGGAACTGGATCGCAAAGCCAAATTAGAGGAAGATTTGGCTTTCTACTACGGTGATAACTGGCAAGAGGAAATTGTTGCTTCTGAGGAGGGTAAAGCTTATATAGCTCGTATCCGTGAAGTGGCAAACACTGAACCTGCGCTCCTAGTTGCTCATGCTTATGTTCGCTATATGGGTGATCTTTCTGGGGGTCAAAGTTTGAAAAATATTGCCCGTTCCGCAATGAATTTACCACCGGATCAGGGAACTGGGTTACATGAATTTGATCAAATTGCCACTGTTGAGGCAAGACGAGCATTCAAAGGGAAGTACCGTGATGCCTTGAATTCCCTGGCAGTGGATGACACTCTTGCTCAAAAGATTGTAGAGGAAGCTAACAAGGCCTTTACACTCAATCGTAATGTTTCCGACGAGTTAGAACCGGATGTTAAGGCAGCAATTGGAGAGGAAGAGTTTGAGCGGCTGACGCGCAAAGAGCAACCGGGTAGTACTGAAGCGTCAGTAGCTCGGTAGTATTTTGTTCAATTAAGACGCTCGGCAGTTTCTGTTGCTTCTGATATCGCTTTCAATTTTCTTTGCCTCGTTGCGTCTACCTGTAGGTGTTTTTTGACGGAGGATAAATTTTTTGGCTTACATCCCCTGTCACCTAAGAGTTTGAAGCCTCTTACCCCTATCAAGAGGTAGTCGCAACTTCTGAAAGGCTTGCTAACACTGGTTTTTAGCTTAATTCTCTCACTGCTCTGTTGCAACTCTCAGTAAATAAAGTTTTGACGGATTATATAATTAGCTGAGTTGTAAAGATTTTTCAACTGCCAAGATAAATTATCTATCTGAGTCCAAAATCGATGTCCTTTCTTAATAATGTGTTTTTCTACTAGTAACATTATTGTCCGTTAGATGTTAATTCAGCTATGATCTTCTCCGTTTTTATTTTTGACCTTCTCAATCCGTAAATTCGAGCACAAAAAGAGGTAATTATAGCAATTAAATCTTCCATTAACTCATCTTGCTTATCCTCACTTTCATTAACTATTTCAAGTTTCTTACTCAATTCTTTTAAGAGTATTTCTATATAATTAGTTCCAAATCTTGCCAGACTGTTTTTGTGTTCGACAATTAGCACATTATAATTAGGATCAATTAGAATTTTGGCTAATTTTTGCCGATTATCATTTAAACCACTTCCTATTTCTTTGACAACTTTATAGATTTTGTATCCTCTAGCTATAGCATAATCTGTAAGTCGTTCTGCTTGTCGCTCTAAATTGTCTTTATTTTCCCTACTAGAAACTCTTGCATAAATGCAAGCTACCAGCTCTGGCTTTGAGTTATCTTCTTCTATGATGATTATTGTGCCAGATGGCAATTGATAACCCTCTAAATTCCCTTGTTTCCACCACCTCCAGGCGGTTCTATAACTCACTCCTACTTTTTTGGCATATTCTGAAAGCTTCATGTCCACATTATGACATGAATGACTATGAATGACTATTTTTTTATTAAAACTTTACGATACATTGTTTTAGTTTCAGAGATGAGTTGATCAAAAATTTTACCACAAACTCAACTGTTATGAGTTCGATATACAGCGTTTCTAGGTTTGCTAGGCAGAAAATGATTGAAAGCAAAGTATGGCATAGCTTCCACACGTATGCAGCAAATCCTATCTATCTTGAACAGATATCTCACATTCTTGATCTCTGCTAATTCTGGCATCAAACTCAGATTCTTCAATTGATAAGGCTGAACCAACGAGAGGCTCTTGCTCAAGTTGTTCTAAACCAATAACTCTTAATAAGGTAGCCCAAGCCTCAGGAATACTACGGATTTGGGGTAAATCAGTGGCAGCATCATACCAAATTCTGTTTCTTTCGTAAAAAGTAATGCGTTCTTTCAAGGTAGTTGTCGATAACTGACTTTTGAGACTAGTGATATCAACTCTTTGTACCAATCCTTGATGAAAAACATATGACTCGTCAGAGCTACCATAAAGCATGAAAGTCCATTTATACTGCTGATTATTCTTTAGCGGTTTGGCTGTAGCCGGTAGGCTAACACTGATGAAACCCGGTGTTTCAGCAAGCTCTAAATGAGTCTCATAGATAGTTTGCTTCTGTTCATCTTCTAAGGAAAACTTTCCTAAATTGACGCGATTCGTGGGATAGGGAACATAAAACCAAAAAGTTGGATGTTCAGTAAGCGTCGAGCCAGCAAACTCATAATCAATAACCGGCAACAATGGTGTAAAAGGTATAATAAAATCTGTATCTTCCTCAAAACAAGGACCACGAGTTCCTGCTGGTTTCCTTTCAGTAGGCATAGCTCCGTCTGGAGGTGGTTGTCGAACCTGAGTGCCTGCTATATCCGTGCCAGTAGGTTTTCCTTGAGTTGGCGGTGTCTCTCGATTATCTACTTGTGTGTTCAGGTTGCTATCTTGTGCCAGCACTGGTGCAACGTAGGGGAAATAACCAAAGCGTGAAAAAGAGTTAAAAAGCTTACCGTACAACTTTTCTTCCCTTCTGCCTTCTTGCACTAATGTCAAGGAACTACTAACATCAATCAGCAATACTAAGGCAATTATTAGAGTAGCTGGCAATTTAAGCATGATGTTGCTTACCTTTATTACTAATGATCAATGTAGTATCTGCTGCAACGATTGTGCCAGTAATTACCAATACTAAGGCTGATGGGACAAGAGGCAATAAAACACCTGCTTCTAACAACAAGATAAAACAAATGCCGTCTAGAAAAATGAGTAAGGCGACTACTGCTAATCCTCGATGTAGGAGTGATTTAAATTTCCAGATGACTATACCTCCTACAAGAGACCAAAAACTTACCCAAAGTGCCTCACCCCAAAGAGGTAAAAATCCTAACAGGGGGCGTTGCTCCTCAACTGCACTGACTAGTTGGCTCACCATTTGAGCATGTAACAACAAGCCTCTTATTTCTTGATTGTAAGGGGTGTTGAACTCATCTTTGGCAAGAATGGGATCTGTCACACCAATGAGAATAATGCGATCGCGAATAAATTTCGGTTCTACCTGCTCAGTTACAATCTCGGTAAGGGTAACTCGCTTCGCCAAATCATCAAGGGAGTTAAAAGTACGGTAATTGAGCAGTATTTGATGTCCTTGAATTAGCTCCCTTTGTTGATAAAAACCGGGTTTAGCTTTCAAGATGTCAAAGCCGACAGGAGCAATTTGCCAGGAGTCGGGAGTAGGAAAATTGAGGGAATATCCCTGAGCTTCTAAGTAGTAGAGTGCTAGCTGAGTATTGAGGGAATAAGTAGCAATACAGGGAGATTCCTCAGGAGGAGTTGCCGCTAACAGCTGACGACGAATAATGCTATCTGGATCCTCGACAACATCCATAAAGCCAACTTGCTCTTGAGTAATGCCAGGAATCGGTTTAATGCCGGGAAATTTTGCTTCAGGGTGCGCACAAGGAAAAATTACATGCTGATTTTCCTGTAGGTACTGCACTAAATCAGCTGTAGGTTGATATTCTGGTAGATCTCGATGGATGTCAAAACCAATAATTTGGGGTTGATGCTTACCCAACTTTTGCAGCAGCTGTAGCATCATCGCATCACTTAAGGGATATTTGCTCCTTCTAATTGTTCAATATCCTCTTGAGTAACTTCGACAATTAATAAGTGCTCATCACGTCCCTCTGCTGGACGTAACTGCATTAGTTGATCAAATGCTTTTAGTTCCCAAGACTGTAGTATACCAAGCGATCGCACTGCCATCAGTAAGATAGTTACAGCCACACTGATAAAACTGATAGTTAACACAGCAGGCACTTTTGATGAGAGAGTTGGGGGTATTGGATTTGGTTCCTCCTCAACTGGGGGAGCAGCAGGGATGGAATATGAAATTTTGTGTGGAATTTCAATTCTCCCCGTCTCCGCATCCCCGCCTCCCGGCGTCTGCTTATCATTTTCCCCACAGCTGTTTTCGCTTACCCCTCTTAACCCTTCCCAAGTCGGTGGCACCACCGCTGGATTCTCGAAAGTCACCGGCAACCAGCTAGCACCGGGAAATTTGTCTTCTATCCCCTGCAACCTTTCCCGCGCTCTACGTACCGCTAAATTAAAAGAACATCCCCCAGCAAACTCCTGAAGAAAATACCTCAAAAACTCCTGTGCCACTTTATCTGGCACTGGCTCGCGCATGACAATCATTTGGGGAATCTGCAAATCTGCTAGCTGCCGCGCTAACCCTAACCCATCACAAGAGTTAAAAATCGCTATTTGCAAACCTCGCTTAATCGCTTCTTTGAGAGCTTTATTTAATTGTTCAATCGTTAAACTCTCAGTAGCATTTAGATAAATAGAACCAGTTTCACCATCATCTCGCGTTACACTATGGCCAGCAAAAAATAGGATATCCCATCCCTGCTGATCCCACAGTTGCTCATTGACTTCTTGTCTTTGGGGTTCGACTAAAAAGACTGTCTGCACATCTGGTAAATCCTGTAGGGATTCTTTGTCTACCTCAATATTGATGTCACTGGTATCTCCGAGAATCGCCAAGATTCTCACCTGTGCTGTATCATTTTCCGCAGTTGCTCCTCCATCAATATTGGGGGGACTTAGAGAAACTTCAGCATAGGGATAATCCTCAAAAAATCGCCAAATATACCAAGGCAACCGTCTAAGTTCGTTGTTTTGAGTTTGAATAATGAAGCGAATTTCCTGACTACGATCTAATCTTTGTTGTAGTTGGCGGTAGATGTCACTAAATTCCTCAGCATCAAGCCACCTATCAATCTGTTTTTTTAACTCTTGACCAACTTCATAGAAATCAATTACAGAAACACCATTTACGTTAGGTTCTGGATCAATTATAATACCTTCATCATCTTCGTTTTTTCGTAACGGTTCGTCAACCAGTAGCTCACCGATGGGACGAGCCTCATAGAGTAACTCATAGAGCAACTGCCAGCGACGGTAAAGCTCAATAATTGTTGGTTGTGCTGGTAAACTGCGGGTAAGTTGCCAATCTACAGGTTTGTTCTGTGACTGTAGCTGAACTATGACAGAGGGAAAACCAGTTTGTAAGTCACCGTTACCCAGATTCAATATAATTAACTCACTCATGATACTGTTCCAGGAAGCAGCTCAATGACGAACTCTTCTGTAATACTAAAATGATTGAGAGCTACTTGAATACTAAAGCCTTTGCCGATTGGACAGGTAAATCGTTTCAGTTGAATCAAAATATCCTGAATCCTTGCTTGTGCTTCCAAAAGATTGGTTCCTGATTGAGAGAGCAAAGCTAGTCTGATATTGGGTGGTAAATAATCTTTTCCTCCGGCTGGATACAACTGCACCCGGATACCCACTCTTTGCTCGGCTTCTGGTACTAAACCAACTAGGAGTGCTACTGATTGATTTCCCAATTCTATTCCCAAATCAATCAGCTTAATCCCTTCAACAGCAACATTTCTCACCTCTCTCAAAGTAGATCTATCTCCTCTGAAACTCAAAGCTAAATTTTCTGAATCTGTCTTGAGAAGTGCATCCAGAGACTGCCAACCAGTCTTAAATATATCCTCGAACCATTCTCCTAAGTTAATAGTAACTTTCCTAGGTTCAACTGTGGTCACTAATTGCCTGAGCCTACGTTGGTAAAGCTCCTGCCTCCATTGATCATCTGCCACCAAAGCTCCCCACTTAACAAACGGTACATCTAACCTGGGGGAATAAGGGGTTTTTTGACTCAACTGCTCTAATAGAGCTTCTGCTTCTAAGAAAGATAACCTTGGTAAAGGTTGAACTTGAGGTTTACTGCTGAGATAGAGTTCTTCTACTACCCACATTACAGTCAAATCTTCAATTAACTCTTCAGCATCTACCGAATAAGTTTCATCCATCCTGTCATATCTTCCTTCCTCCCACAGCTGTTTGTGAGTCGCATACCCCCGCACTTGCAGCCAACATTCCTCGAGATTCAACTGCACCGCCAGATAATAATTACCCACCCACTTAGGCAACTCAACCCACTCTCGTGGTATCCGCAACTCGGTAAAAGTACTTTCCTCGCTGGGAATTAGCACTAGTCGAGCCTTACCCAACTCAATCGCCGCACCATTTACTACCTCCCAAACACTGGATAAATCAGCCAGTTGATGCCACACCTTCGGTGTTGCTGGTACATCGGGTTCAGTTTTTAGATAAGTCAAAAAAGTATTCAAACAAAGACAATTCAAATAAGCATTCCAACGAGCAGCAGCGTTAGAGTAATTTTGCTTCTCGGTTTCTTGCCACGCCTGCTCCTGTTTCTCTGGGGAAAATTCGAGAAATACTTGCTCTGGGTAAATCAAGGATAAATCATCTAAGCTCAAGTTACATTTCATTTGATTACCTCCTACATTCAATACAAATGTGCCTGATTTTGATGCAGCCATTTGCCAATAAACTGAGTAATAGCTCGATCTGCTGAATCAAAGTCACTCAGCTGCACTTGTAATTTTCTGAACACTGATTCTTTAAAGGATTCTTTTATTTGAGTCACAATTGGCATTTCTGTTAGTTCACCTAGTTCTGGTAATTGGCAGATGAGCAACCTTTTTTCTTGAGCACTAAGTCTTTCATTGATCACTCCTTCTAAAATTTGACCAAAAAATTCCTGACTGTCACTGATTAGGTAGTGTTTGAGGGCATTAAGATTATTGCTGGCTAATTGATTAATTTCTTTATTCGTTAGAGTAGTTTGAGAATTATCTAGAAGATAAAACCTGACTAATCCAGCAAGAATCGGTTTCAGATAACCCTGAAACTTACGAGCTAGTTGGTACTGCTTCTTTAAATTAAAAATAGACAAAAAGTCACTTTGATTAATTCCTAGACCTAACCACAGCCTGAGACAAAGTTGAGCAGGAAAATCTAGAGCTGCAAATTCCTGTAAAATAATACTTCTTACTTTAAGTAATTCATTCTGGCGTTCGTCGTCAACTACTATCTCCAAAGGATTAGATTCTAGAACGCTAACTTCATCATCTCCCAAAGGTACAAAAGTTGTGTTTTGGCAAGTTCGTGCTGCCTGAATGCAAGCTTCGAGCTTCTGTTTTATTTCCTGAGCATTGGCTGGTATAGCCTGAATTTCTAACCGTCGCAGTTGCTGGTTGTATCGAGTTACAATTTCCTTCAGCTGTTGATTATTCAAAGATGTAGTTGGTAAATGATGAGCATGACTACCATCGCTACTTGTAGGGGGATTAAATTCCTCAAATAATTCCTTAAAGGATTGCCAAGTCAGTAAATGTAATTCCAGTGATTTTCCCCAAATTCCATCTGCTTGGAGAATTTGTTCCAGTCTGCTTTTATCTAAACTCCGCAATAAGCCGTAATCAGAAAGCTTCACAGATTGTAATTTTATTTGGTCTGCTATTTGATTTTTAATAATACGTCTGAGAGCATTCAGGGCATAAGCATGAATCTTAGAGTTAGGCTGGAAATTGAAATTTTTCAGTAATTTAGCTGATTTATGAGCAAACTCACTAGCAATAATAAAACAGTCTTCTAGAGGATAGTGTAAATGAATATTGGGGTAGCCTTGAAACTGATTATTGATGATTTGTGCAGCTTGCAAGCAAGTAGGTTGTAAATAAGCAAATAATAATCTTTGACAAAAAAATCTAAATATTATAAAATGAAAAGTAGCAGAATTTTTAGCATTAAAAATAAACAAAAGTTGGAGCTTTGAGGTATCAATCAATGCTGCCAAGAAGTAGCGGGCCCAATCCTCAACTCTTGCCTCTGGATCCGACTCCACAAGATATTCCATAATCTTCTTCAATTTGGGGTCAGATTGATAGACAGGGCTGCTTTGTCTGATGTGGATGATCAGAGAAAACCTGTTAATAAGCTCTTGGTAATCACGCATTGTTATCAATTGATAATTGATAATTGATAATTGATAATTGATATAGTCATTTCAGTTTATATTGAGATAAAAGTTCCTTACTGTCAAAGGTTTTCGGCAGAAAAAAGTGTTTCATTTGTCCATTGTCCATTGTCCATTTTTGAATTTTTCTTACTCAGAGCAAGAAAGGGAGCCAACTATTTCATTATTGGTGGTGCCAGCAGTGGTTTATGCAGATTACCGACTAGTGCAAGAAAGCAGAAGGCAGGAGGCAGGAGGCAGAAGGCAGGAGGGAAGAGGATTTAACAAAAGTTTCTTCACTCTTCACTCTTGAGAAACACTCCAAGGCGAGTGAGGGTGTAGGGTGTAGGGTATCAATTGTGGAACTGGCATCTTGCCAGTTACGAGAAACTAGAATTATTTCGTCAGGCGCTCATTACTCATTGATACCCTTATTGACACAACCGGGCGAACTAGATTAGATAAACCTAAGCGAAGCGTTGCGTAGGGGGCATGGGGGAGCATTGGTGTCCACTTAAGCTAGAGATAGGTGATAATGAAGCATCTAGGCCGTTTGGAGATCCTTCGCTATCGCTCAGGATGACATAATTCCCCCATCTCCCTATCTCCCTGCACCCTACCTTCACAGATCAAGAGTGCAAGATCTAATTTAACGCTGTTCCAGTTCTTCGAGCAATTCCTCAGCAACCTGATACCAATCCTCTCGCAACTTGGCATCTTCTGGTTTATTAGTCAGACTGCGCCCCTGTATTTGTGGATGTTGGGCATAAAATAGCTCATTAACTTGCTGATAAAAAATGCCTTCATCCTGATTAAGTGCTTTGATTCGCTCAACTATTTTCCGTTGTCGTTCTTGCTCTGAGGAATTGAGGGATGGCTTAGATTCGTTGGGTAAATCGATCTCCGGTAAGTCTATCTCCGGCAACTGCGGAATATCTGGCAACTTGAACTTAGGCAACTGTAGTAAAGAAGAACCTAATTTAGCAATACCCACAATCCCAACTATAGTCAATAAGGCGATTGTCATTACCTTTCTAATAACCTGCAATTCATTGCTAGTAGACTGCTGCTTTTTATTGAAGAAAGAGGTGAAAGTAGTTAAAACTTTCTTACCGGGAGCTACGACTAGGGTATGAGCATGACCAAGTATACTCTTAGGTTGGGAAGGCTGAGGATTGGGAGCTACCGTTACAGGTAGAGGAGATGTCTGGGAGGGGTTATAATTTTCCAGAGCTTCGAGTACTTCCCTCGCTGACTGATAGCGATCGCGGGGTAGATATGCCAGCATTTTCTTTAATACAGAGTTTAGAGTCGGGCTCAAGCTGACTTCTTGCTGCCAACTCCAATTTCCTTTAGAAAGATCGTACAGCTCCCCAGGCTGTTTACCAGTGAGCAAGACTAAAAGCGTTACCCCCAAAGCATAAAGATCACTACAAGGATAAGCATTCCCTTCTCGCAACTGCTCATCCGGAGCATAACCCTTTTTGCCAACTACAGTACCTACTCCCATAGGGAAAGAGCGGGATGTAGCTGTTACTACTACTTGCTTAACACAACCAAAGTCGATTAAAACCGGTTTTCCATCAGAACTCCTTTGAATTAGGTTATCTGGGGAAACATCTCGATGAATTACTTGCTGGGAGTGGAGATATTCCAAAACCGGTAGCAGCTGTCTAAGTAGTTGAATAACTTCTGTCTCACTAAATCGCTTACCCTGCTCTAATAGTTGGCTGTAGGTTAAACCCTCCACATAGTCTTGCACCAAAAGTAGAGAGTCATTACCTTCTGACTTGAGCCGAATCAATTCTCGAAAGCGAGGAATCTGGGGATGCTTGAGGTGGTAGAGCATACCAGCTTCCCGCTGGAATAACTCTTGAGCTTTGTGCAACTCCTTATTACTTTGGGATTGGGGAGCAAATTCCTTGAGCACACAACGCTCATTGTAGCGATTAAGATCTTCAGCTAAGTAAGTACGTCCAAAACCACCGCTCCCTAATTCCCGTACAATACGATAGCGATTCTCGATAATGGAGCCAGAGACAAGAGCTGAAGAACTAGGCATTACAGAACCCAAGGTGTTGGTTTTTAAATTTGGGAAAGGGAACATCTTACAAGGAACACAGGTATGCTTAATATCTACAAGCTAAAATTCCCTATTCCAGAAGTTTAGCTAGGAACTTTGGCTAATGGAAATGTTTCCCTCGTCAATGAGCGTAGCGTTAATGCCAGAGATAGGATGAAAAATGCGATCGCTATGTTTCTAATGTGACGTACTGTTTGAGTATGGTTAACTAACCGAGCGATCGTGGCTAGGATAACAGAGAACAAAGGAGAAGTTATGAAAGCACTCGTGACTGGAGCCAATGGATTTACCGGTTCTCACCTAGTAAAAGTATTAGAACAGCAAAGTCATGAAGTTTGCAGTTTGGTGCGTAAATTTAGCAATCTAGAACGTCTAGCTGGTTGCCAGACAAAATTAGTTTACGGGGATATCACCGACAAAGATGCTCTGAAAACAGCGATGACTGGGGTAGACTGGGTTTTTCACACCGCTGCCTATGTGGAATTAGGGCTAGTGAATGAGCCGGAAATGGAGCGAGTGAATGTCGAAGGAACCCGTGCAGTGCTAGAAGTCGCTCAAGCTGCTGGCATATCGAAAATGGTTTATTGCAGCACTATTGGCATCTTTGGGGATACTAAAGGTCAAATGGTTGATGAAACCTTCCAGCGTACACAAACTGACTTTTCCTCTGCCTACGATCGCACAAAATACCAAGCTCAACAACTAGTAGATCAATTCGCTACTGAGGGTCTACCCGTAGTTAGTATCCTACCATCAGGCATTTTTGGTACTGATGACCCCCATTTTGGTCCAGTAATCAAGCAATTTCGCTCTGGAAAGCTAAAATTGTGGGCAGGAGGCGATCGCATTACGGGTATTGTCCATGTAGATGACTTAGTAGCGGCAATGATTCTGGCAGCAAATAAGGGTAAACCTGGAGCAAAATACATTATTTCTGCTGGAGAACTCACTACCCGTGAGATGTTTAATCAGCTCAGTCAAATTACTGGTATTCCTACTCCCAGTGAAGCTCCCGAACCCCTAGTGAGATTTGTCGGTAACTTACTGGATCCTATCGGACGCCTACTGAAATGGCAGCCACCCATAAGTCGAGAACGAGTTCATTATATCTATGATCGTTGTGTGCGTGTGGATGCGACTAAAGCTCGTCAAGAATTAGGTTGGCAGCACCGCTCTGTATCAGAAACTTTGCGGGAAATTGTTAATTGATAATGGTTAATGGTTAATTGCTAATGGTTAATGGTTAATTGATAATTGCTAATGGTTAATGGTTAATAGGCAATATATTCTTACAGCAAATTTTATCTGAATGATGTACACAAGGACAGGCAAGATGCCTGTTCCACAAGATTTTTATCATTGTATCTGTACTTCATTGATCTGCAATGTGCTGTATCTCCTCTCACTCCCCTGCTTTTTGAGATAAAGGAGTTAGTTAACCTGGATTTGGTATAATCACTCTGCTAAGGGCTATTTGGGGAATTCTGCAATGGAACCAGAATTTAACTTTTTTCAAAATTGGTATCCTTTGTCACCCGTTGAAGATCTTGACCCTAAAAAGCCAACTGCTGTCACCCTTTTGGGAATGCGCTTGGTAATTTGGCAGCACCAATCTAACGAAAATTATCAAGTATTTCTAGATCAGTGTCCCCATCGCCTTGCACCATTAAGTGAGGGACTTATTGACCAAAAAAGTGGTAACCTCATGTGCAGTTATCACGGTTGGCAGTTCGATCAAAAAGGTATTTGCACTCGCATTCCTCAAGCAGAAACTCCGGAACTAGTTACCAAAAATCAAGACAATTTCTGTGCAGTCGTATTCCCATCTCGGCAAGCTAATGATTTGCTCTGGGTTTGGGCAGATCCGCACTCACCCCTATTAGCGGCTCAAACTACCCTGCCCTTATCACCTCAAATAGATGCTTCTCAAGGATTTGTTTGGTCTTCCTTTGTACGGGATCTAGAATATGATTGGCAAACCCTAGTGGAAAATGTCGCAGATCCGAGTCATGTTCCCTTTGCTCATCACGGAGTACAGGGAAATCGGGAACGAGCCAATCCCATAACTTTCTCGATCGTTGAGTCTACCCCTAAGCTACTCCAAGTTATTACCGAAGGTCGCTTTAACACTACCATTACTTTTGAACCTCCTTGTCGTTTAGAGTATGCCATTGGTATTGGTAAGGAACAAAAGCAGTTGGGATTAGTTACCTATTGTCTGCCAGTATCTCCAGGAAAGTCCCGCATTGTCGCTCAATTTAGCCGCAACTTTGGCAAAACCCTTCATGCTCTAGTTCCCCGTTGGTGGAACCATATCAAAACTCGTAACTTAGTTTTGGATGGAGACATGATTTTGCTTCATTACTTTATTGATTACGTTCATAGTGAGAAACCTTGAACTGGGCGAGCTTTAAGTAGGGTTTGCTGCATAAGATCGCCTAAACCTCATCAGGATCAATGCCTAACTCTTTCAACCGTGCAGCAAGGCGATCGGCACGTTGTTGTTCTTGGTTAGCACGTTGTTGTTGCTGTTTGGCTATTTCCTCAGGAGTCAGCACTAATGCTTCATCTTCAAAAAATAACCGTAATTTTTCGTCTTTGATGCCCAAGAATAAGCCCAACACCTCGCTCCACAATCGACCCTGATTGTCTGGTTCGATCGCTTCATACTTGCCTGCTATCAGCCGAAATCCAGCAAATTCAAAAGTGATGGGTGAAAACCAAAAATATTCCGGGGTGCGAAAGCGGGTTTGATAGAGTTCTTTTTTCAATCCGCGATCGGTATTGCTGGTACTCGAAGACAACAACTCTAGAATAAAATCTGGGTAGCGTCCCCCCTCATGCCATACCACCCACGACGATCGTTTTCGAGGTTCCACATCTTTGACCAAAAATAAATCTGGTCCTCGGAAGTCACGGTTTTTGATCTGTTCTTCACTAAAATAAACGGTGAGGTTGGCTCCGAGAAAAATATCATCCCGACCTTGATAAAGCCAATTCAAACAAGCCATCAGCAGCGCTAGTTGATTGTAATGTTCGGGACTTTCCATTTCCGGTTCGCAACTTTCTAGGTGACTGACATCGGGCATCACTCCCGCTAGTTCTTCTACGGTATAGACCATGAGACCTCCATCGGATGGGGCGACTAATTTGATTTTAACGGGTTTCACGGCGATCGCCTAAAGGTCAAGTCTGAGAAACCGGGTTTTTGAGCCCATCGATACAATTTCCTTGCACTCCTAACGCATAAAAATGATTTAAAGCTTTGTCTGGTATAGTTTCCACACTTTTGCAGCAAGCCCTACCTATTCCACTATGCATATGTACTAATTTACTTCCACTCTCCTTGAAGGGTAAAAGCTGCCCAATAATAGGGAGCCTTCCATTGAGTCTCTTGTTGCATTTCCAACTGTGCAGCTCTCAAAGCGGCTGTAGCTGACAAACCTTCCTGCAACATATTGCGATAGAATCGACTCATCATCTCGGCTGTAGCGGCATCACTAACATTCCACAGACTTACCAAAACTCGTGGAGAACCAGCATACATAAAGCCTCTTGTCAACCCCACTAGTCCTTCTCCTTTTACCTCCTGCCCTAATCCCGTTTGACAAGCACTCAGCACCACTAGCTCCGCAGGTAAGTTCAAGTTAAACACATCGTGGAGACGTAGGAAGCCGTTTTGGGAGTTTCCTTGTTCATCAAATAGGGAGAGTACTACTCCTGATAGCTCAGGGTTGGTGCTGTTGAGTAAGCCGTGGGTGGCAAGATGGACAATGCGATAATTACTTAGCTCAGGGTTAGTGATCATCTGGCGATTAGCTGCAAAGTCAAACCCATGTACTCTTTCTGAATCAGGTACTAACGCCATAATCGCTTCAGCTTCAGTGCGGGTTCCTGGTAGCCTCTGCCAAACACCAATATCTGCTTCTCTGGCAGAGCGATCGAGTATTTGTTGTGATAAACTGCGATCGCTCTTTTGTTTGTTGTTAGTTAAGCGCTCATCATTGGAGCTAAAGACAGGATCTGCAAGAATAGCGATCGCTTTAGGTGCAGTTTTCCTGGTTGCTTGTTCCTGTCGGATAATCCCTAAGGTAGTGGCAGAGGGTAAGTTGACTATTTCGTTATTGGCTAATAGAGGTACAACATTCTCACCGGAGGTTTCAGGCAAAGGTAAGGCAGAGAAGGGTATGTACTGTAAAGCACCGTCGCCAACAATCAGTAGCCGTTTGTTACCCAATTGCTCGGCTATCGGTGCTAGAAGCATTTGGCTGAGTTGGCTTACAGCTTTAGTAGCTTTGACATTTTCTACCCGAATGCTACCTCTGGTATCTTCTAGGCTAAAACCTGGGGTTTTGAGCAATTCATAGAACTGTTTAGCGGCGGTTTCAATTTCTGCTCTTGGTGGTAGTTCATAACTGCTGATGCCTGTTTTACTAACTGCCCACAGATAGCTACGCTCCCTTCCTAGGGAATACTGCAACAGCAGGGTATCTTCATCCAGAATCTGTTGCTGAATTTCTGCGATAGTTAGAGGTTCAGGTTGAGTCAGAGCCGCATAACGGGGACTAGTAGTGCGGATTTTTGTTTGGATATCTCGGTATTGGGATAACAGTTGTTCTCTTTCTTGTTCGATTGCTGTAGCTTGTTGTTGAGTATAGTTGCCACTGAATAACTCAACCCGGCGTTTTTCAATGGCATCAAGTTGCTGTTGTAGGGTGCGCTCTTGTTCAACTAGTTGGGGTTCTACACCCTGGCGAATATCAGTATTGGCTTCAGTGAGAAGTTCCAATAGACTACGAGCGCGGGAGCGTTCGCTGGCGTGGAGTGCCTTGGCATCGTATCCTTGATTGGGGTTTTGTTGATGCAGTTGCATCAGTAGGTCGATGTAGGATTTGTAGTAGTTTTGGACAGTGGCAAAGTAGGAGGTACGGAGTTCTTGGGAGCCAATTTTGGTGCGGAGATCTTCAACAATAGTGATGGAGCTATCCATCATTGTTAAGGCTTCTTTCAGGTTGCCTTGGCTGCGTTGCAAGGAAGCGACGTTAAAGAGAGTAATGGCTTCCCCTTCTCGATCCCCCACAGCCCGTCTTAGGGGCAAAGCTTGGTTGTAGAATTCCAAAGCTTTCTGCTTTTCTCCTAAATCATCATAGACAGCACCAAGATTATTGAGAGTATTGGCTTCCCCACCTCGATCCCCCACAGCCCGTCTTAGGTGCAAAGCTTGGTTGTAGAATTCCAAGGCTTTATCCTTTTCTCCCAATGAGTTGTGGACACCACCAAGATTATTGAGAGTAGAGGCTTCCCCACCTCTATCCCCCACCGCCCGTGTTAGGGGCAAAGCTTGGTTGAAGAATTCCAAAGCTTTCCGCTTTTCTCCTAATGAGTCATAGACAGCACCAAGATTATTGAGAGTAGCGGCTTCCCCACCTCGATCCCCCACTGCCTGATATAGCGACAAAGCTTGGTTGTAGAATTCTAAGGCTTTCTGCTTTTCTCCTAAATCAGAGTAGACAGCACCAAGATTATTGAGAGTAGAGGCTTCCCCACCTCTATCCCCCACAGCCCGTGTTGGGGGCAAAGCTTGGTTGTAGAATTCCAAAGCTTTCTGCTTTTCTCCTAAATCATCGTAGACTCTGCCTATATTATTGAGAGTAGCGGCTTCCCCACCTCGATCCCCCACAGCCCGTAATAGAGGCAAAGCTTGGTTGAAGAATTCCAAGGCTTTCTGCTTTTCTCCTAATGAAGAGTAGACAAACCCAATATTATTGAGAGTATTAGCTTCCCCACCTCGATCCCCCACTACCTGATATAGCGACAAAGCTTGGTTGTAGAATTCCAAAGCTTTCTGCTTTTCTCCTAATGAAGAGTAGACACCGCCAAGATTATTGAGAGTAGTAGCTTCCCCTCCTCTATCCCCCACTGCCCGACGTAGAGGCAGAGCTTGGTTATAGAATTCCAAAGCCTTTTGCTTTTCTCCCAATGAGTCGTAGACACCACCAAGATTATTGAGAGTATTGGCTTCCCCTCTTCTATTCCCCACAGCCCGATCTATGGGCAAAGCTTGGTTGTAGAATTCCAACGCTTTCTGCTTTTCTCCTAAATCATCGTAGACTCTGCCTATATTATTGAGAGTAGCGGCTTCCCCACCTCTATCCCCCACTGCTTGAAATAGGGGCAAAGCTTGGTTGTAGAATTCCAAAGCCTTTTGCTTTTCTCCTAATGAATCGTAGACTCTGCCTATATTATTGAGAGTAGCGGCTTCCCCACCTCTATCCCCCACTGCTTGAAATAGGGGCAAAGCTTGGTTGTAGAATTCCAAAGCCTTTTGCTTTTCTCCTAATGAATCGTAGACAGCGCCAATATTAGTGAGAGTAGTGGCTTCCCCACCTCGATCCCCCACTGCCTGATATAGCGACAAAGCTTGGTTGTAGAATTCCAAAGCCTGCTGTTTTTCTCCTAAATCAGAGTAGACAGCACCAAGATTATTGAGAGTATTGGCTTTCCCCCCTTGATCCCCCACCGCCTGATATAGGGGCAAAGCTTGGTTGTAGAATTCCAACGCTTTCTGCTTTTCTCCTAATGAGTCATAGATAGCACCAAGATTATTGAGAGTAGCGGCTTCTCTCCCTCTATTCCCCACTGCCCGAAATAGGGGCAAAGCTTGGTTGTAGAATTCCAACGCTTTCTGCTTTTCTCCTAATGAGTCATAGACAGCGCCCATATTATAGAGAGTAACAGCTTCTCCCCCTCTATTCCCCACTGCCCGAAATAGGGGCAAAGCTTGGTTGTAGAATTCCAACGCTTTCTGCTTTTCTCCTAAATCAGAGTAGACTAAGCCAAGATTATTGAGAATAAGAGCTTCCCCACCTCTATCTCCTACCGCCTGAAATAGAGGCAGAGCTTGGTTGTAGAATTCCAACGCTTTCTGCTTTTCTCCTAAATCAGAGTAGACTAAGCCAAGATTATTGAGAATAAGAGCTTCCCCACCTCTATCTCCTACCGCCTGAAATAGAGGCAGAGCTTGGTTGTAGAATTCCAAAGCCTGCTGTTTTTCTCCTAATGAGTTGTAGACTCCGCCAAGATTATTGAGAATAAGAGCTTCCCCACCTCTATCTTCCACCGCCTGAAATAGAGGCAGAGCTTGGTTGTAGAATTCCAAAGCCTGCTGTTTTTCTCCTAAATCAGAGTAGACTCTGCCTATATTATTGAGAGTAGTAGCTTCCCCACCTCTATCCTCCACGGCTCGTGTTAGGGGCAAAGCTTGATTATAGAATTCCAAGGCTTTCTGCTTTTCTCCCAAATCAGAGTAGATTTTGCCAAGAGCAAGGAGAGATAAAGCTTCTAAGCTTTTGTCATCTACTTGACGATAGAGGATAGCAGCTTGTTCAAATTTAGGAATTGCCTGTTGCAGAGATTCTGCTGTTCCTTGCTGAAATAGCTGCAATCCCTCAGAATAAGCTTGTTCCGCCGCACTACTATTAGCTTCACTAGAAGCATCATCCGGCTGTTGTGCTACCTGCACTGCTGTACTACCATCAGCCTCACCCGCTCTGACAATACCTACTCCTACATCCGAAAAGAACACAAAACTCACCAATACAGCGAAACTAGGAAGCTTGTTCCACAATATCCATTCGTGTTTGAGGTGATGACTCATAATGCGCTGAATTGAAGTGAATTTTTAAGGAAGCTGTTCTACTTATCAGCAGTTTCCTGGCTTTTTACGCAGCAGAGAAATTATTCTACATTCAATTCTCAATTCTCAAACAACAAATTATTGATCTCTAATAACAAGTATTCATGCAGTTTTCTTCATAGTATGGATAATGTTTTGATTTATGCACAAATATTGAGTATCGCTTCCTTCCCTATTGCATCCTGCCTATTGCCCCCTGGCTACTGCCTTCTGCATCCTGCCTTCTTACACTAACTAACACAATCGGTATTTTCGTAATTTTCAGTAATCTAATAGTAATTTTTATACATCCAGTACTGCATTCAGGTAATTCCTGAATCTTCTGACCCGTTTCCTAAAATCTTTAGTGTGAAGCTTGAGAGGGAAATAAGACTTAAGAAAGATGTGGTTACAAAATTTTTTATATTACCTGTCCGGACTTTCTTAAAAACTCAGGATATATGAAACGAGGGTTAAAGATTAGGAGAATGGTACTGAGATTGCTCAGTGAAAAGGTAAAACACCAGTCTCTTGAGAAAGATTAATCCTACTAACAACAAAAAATAGAAGATTTGATTGTAATCTATGAAATCCAAATCATTAATAAAGTTCCTGACAGGAGCAGCGATTGCCGTTGGTGCAACAACCGTAATCAGTGAGCCTAGCCATGCTTGTTCTACAGAGGATAATAAGCCTTGTGATGTCAATGTCGAGGTAACTTGCCATTCCGAACATTTTGCACCTTGTCCTCCGAAAAATCATCCAACTTCTCACCCCCATTCCGTTCGTCATCATCATAGTCGTAACATTTTCTCCTGTGAGAAAAGCGACGGTGCGCCGACTACTTTTGTGCGGACACCTAGTGGTAAATACCCAATCATCAAGTGGGTTTCCAATTACTTCTCTGGTGCTGGCTACACCCCTGAAGTGAGATGCAACGATGTCTCCAACAGGTTCCAAGTCTTCTATGACAACGGGGTTTTAAACTACATCACAACCGGAATTGTTAACAATCAGCCTGTTGTTTGTGTTGCCAATATCTATGGTGGTCCTTGCCAAGGAATATTGTTCACTCTTAAACGGGGCCAAGATGCTAGCCGTGTTGTACAGCAACTATTTGATATTAGAACTGGCGCAACTGGAGGCCCCTTACATGAAAGTGGCTCACGAGTCTATCTTGACTTGAATCAGTACGTGGAAAATTTGCGGTAAGGTGACTCTGCAATTATTCGCACTACTTGCCTGCATTAGCAGTTCAACACCTGAACTGCTAATTGAGGATACCTTAACCTTTGCTCCAACTTTAGTGCAGGAAGTTTTACCAAATCAACTTCCCCTGGAGCAACTATATAATCTTGCCCAATCAATCACAGTCAAGGTGCATTCCGGCAAAAACTGGGGTTCAGGAACTCTGATTCACAAACAAGGGCAAGTTTACACAGTGCTAACAAATTTGCATGTAATAATCCCTGGAGAACCTTATCGGATCGAAACCCCAGACGGTAAGGTTTATTCCGCCTATACATCAGAGGCAGTTTCCCTAGAAGACAATGACTTAGCAATATTGCATTTTCGCAGCACCAACCCTAATTATGCAGTTGCTTCTGTGAAAAATGCTTCCTATCTAGAAGTAGGCGATGAAGTCTTTGCTAGTGGGTTTCCTTTTACTTTGGAACCTGCCGCTAAAAGAGATTTCGTCTTCACGACAGGACAAGTTTCACTATTGCTAGCTCAAGCCTTAGTCGGTGGCTACCAATTTGGATATAACAATGATATTCAAAAAGGTATGAGTGGAGGACCAATCCTCAATCGTCAAGGTGAGGTAGTAGGAATTAATGGAATGCATAAGTATCCTCTGTGGGGTGATCCCTATGTATTTAAAGACGGTTCCCTCCCTCCTTTGTCGCTCCGGGAACTAATGGTTAACTCTAGTTGGGGGATTCCAATCGAGACTTTTACTCAACTAGAGCACCGATTCAGTAACCAAAATTAGATGTAAGGGGAGGGGTGAGCGAAAAAAAGGGTGGGGAGATCGGGTAGCAAGCTCTCCAAAACCCTTTTATATCAATCTCTGATCCACATTGACATCTTACAAGATGAGGTCTTATTGATACCCTTATTGACACAACCGGGCGAGCTAGATTAGATAAACCTAAGCGAAGCGTTGCGTAGGGGGCATGGGGGAGGCGCTCCGTCCCCCATCGGGGGGTTTGGGGGGCTGGTCCCCCAAGAAAAACTTTCATCTTTTTACTGAATGAATGGGCTAAAAGCAGGATGGCTAAGCACTTCAGCCTGCTTGTTACCCCCTAATAGAGCTAGGTAAGCTGGGAAGCTGAGGGAGATAAGAAGATAAAAGAGACAAGGAAACAATTACCCATTCCCAAATAACAAATAACAAACAACAAACTACATGAAATTACCCCATAGACTAACCGCATCTCTGATAGGTACAGCAATTGTAGTAATAGCACCGCAACCGGCAACCGCTCTAACTGCTGAGACTATCCACCAGACTGCCCAAGAGATTACAGTACTAATCGATGGCATTAATCCTGGCTCTGGAGTTATTGTTTCTAGGGAAGGTAACCGTTACTATGTTCTCACTGCTGGGCATGTGGTAGCAACAGAAGATGAGTATACAATTGTTGCTCCTGATGGCCAAAGATACTACCTGGATTATCGCACTGTGCGTCAACTGCCGGGAGTGGATTTAGCAGTACTACAGTTTACTAGCGATCGCAATTATCAAGTTGCTACCTTAGCTAACTACAATTACAGCACTAAATTCCGGAATGTTTTTGTTTCTGGTTGGTCTAATGTTAGAAATAACATTACCATGCCTAGTAGTCAATTTTCACCTGGATTATTGATTAGTAAAAACTTTGCTCTTACCCACGCCCAAAACCCGATTGCCAATGGTTACGAACTGTTCTATACCAGTAGAACTGAAATTGGGATGAGTGGTGGACCAATTTTGGATACCGATGGGCGAGTAATTGGAATTCATGGACAAGCTGAAGGGGAAGAAATCTACGATGAGCCATCTGGGAAGGTTTTGCGGCTCAAGTCAGGCTTTAGTTCAGGTATTCCTGTGGGCACTTTCCTGCGCCTCACTTCCCAAACTGGGTTACAGCTGGCATTGAAGGTAGAAAATTCTCTACCGGTTCAACTAAAACCCCAAGAAATTGTCTCAATCGCCCCTGCTTTTGAACTTCCTCAAGCTAGAGATAACTGGAGTGCCATTGATTGGGCTAATCGAGGCAATCAATTATATCGCCTTGAACGATTTTCTGAAGCCCTGACTGCTTTTGAAAGAGGGATTCAAATTAAGCCAGATTTCTATCAAGCCTGGTATGGACGTAGTCAAGTACTCTACACTTTAGGACAGTATAAAGAAGCTTTAACTTCCTACGATCGCACTTTACAAATCAAACCAGACTTGCACCTTGCTTGGCGTGACAAAGGGATAGTATTGGCTTTAGCCGGAAATCCTACAGAAGCAATGGTAGCCTTTGACAGAGCAGTGAAGCTGAAGCCAGATGATCATGTAGTTTGGTATCTGCGAGGCAACTTGCTGAGAAAGCACTTGCAAGCTTATCAGGAAGCCCTCAGATCTTATGATCGAGCAATTAGAATTGCCCCGAATTTTGCTGAAGCCTTCATTGGCAAGGGCAGAGTTCTATCTGAGGTTGGATATTACGAAGAGGCTTTAGCATCTTTTAACCAAGCTCATCAACTTAACCCTAACTTAGCTTCTGCTTGGCACTGGCGTGGTGTGCTTTTGTTGGATTTACAACAACCATTAGCAGCAATTGACTCCTTAGACAAAGCGATTCAAATTACTCCTGATAATTACGAGTTATGGCTAATTAAAGGTATTGCTTTGGCAGAATTAGAACGTTACCAGGAAGCCGCAGCCTCAGCAAGGCAAGCCCTAAAACTCAAACCCAATGATCCAGAAGTGATTGATTTTCTCAACTTCCTGCAATAAACCTAAAATGAAGAAGTCTAAGACCAAATTAACCAATTAACAATTACCAATTACCAATTACCAATTATCAATTATCAATTATCAATTATCAATTATCAATTAGTTGATCCTGATATTTGCTAGACTTAAGAGCCTTTGCGGAAGAACTGTTTCCCAATCTCCCCTGGCTTTCTATCCCAAGTATCAAGATGATTATAGATTAGACCTTCTTGGTTGAGCTTGTAAGTAGAATTGCCATTGAAGAACAAGCAAGCTTTCCAAGGAAGACGCAAAGTACCACGAACCGTCCAATTTACCTTGATAGTCTCCTTATCTGACTGATGCACATCATGTACATCGAAGTAGATTGCTTGAAAAAATAGCTGGGCGTGAAATCGCAATGTCCAAAAGATAATGCGATAGTTGAATTTACCTTTGAATCGACTAATAGGATCTTGGAAGTAGATGCTCCGAGTATAAATATCATAGGAGATGTCTTTCTCAAATAAAGTTGGCAGCTCCTTTTGTAGTGTTTCTATTACCCTTGTCACCTGCAACTGGTATGCAGTTGTGCTTAAATTATCTGATATATTTTCTGTAGCATCCATTATCTTCAATCTAGGTAATTATCAACTAATTCTTTAATTTATGAGAATGCTTTATATTAGTAATGACGGTGATAATTTTAACATATTTTTATCGAATTTGATGAAGTTGGGAAGATTCTGTTAAGATGCCCAAAGACCAGTGAATAGTACAATGGGTGTCAATAGAATTAGGATTGCTAAGGATAAGGCTGATTTAGTACAAGCTTTAACTGGATCGAAGGAGACAACAGGACCTTTTCAGACTTACGCTGATGTAGTTGTATTTGCCGCCGCCTTAGGAGTACAGGGTAAAAAGCGAGTTACTTTAGGTACAATTTCCCAGAAGGAACCTGCTCCCATTGGACTGGAAATCTTTGTGTCAAGGGGATATGACTTGGTACTGAAGTTAATTGCGATCGCAGAAACTAAGGATACCAAAATTATCTCCCCTAGTGATAGCGCTGCTCAGGAGAAGCGCATCCGTATTTTTGAGGAGTATGCTAATGGGGGATTGGAGATTTTGCGAGATGAGTTACGGGGAGCGGTAGATTACTCGGAGCAGCTGTTATTATTGCTGAGTGCGGAGCGATTTAGGGAGGAAGTTACAGAAGATAGTTTTGATTTGAGTAAATTTTTGTAGTAAATTGAGATACTCTTACTGTGGGTAATTATTCATTAGTCATTATTGATTGTTTAACAGCTCTATTCAATCACTTCAGTTCCTTCAATAACTCCAAAAATCACCTCTGACAACTCTCTAATTTCTCCATCCTGAAAAATTTTGCTATAGGCAGGTACATCAATAAACTCTTGAAATCTCTCCAACACTTTCATTTGCCTCGCACAACCATTGAGAGCCAGTTTATTGAATGAACTGCCTCCACCATGAGAAGTGACTTCATTTAAGCCATTATCTGTAAATTCTAGATTGAGAGCATTGGCTAATTGATAACGATAGTCTCGATTAGTAAACCAACTATTGAAATTAGCCGTAACTTTATTCATAGACAAATAGCTAGTTTCCCCAATAAATTCCCTGGCATAGGATTTCCATAGCTCTGTAATTTCTTGAGTAACGTTCCATCCTGCCTTAAACCAGCTGGCAAATGTATTGTATGGGTCTCTTAGAATTAAGACTGAGTAAGACTCTTTACTATACCCTATTTTTTCCCAGAGTTGACTTTGATTGTGAGAGATTTTTCCAAGGTAACGATTTTCATAGGAGCAAATCAATAATTTCTTAGGAACTAGTTCCCCAGATTTATCCTTTTTTCCAGGCCAATAATCAAAGTTTTTATAGGAAGTTCCCCAGTTTTTATGCCAAGGATCTTCACCAGGGAAAATTCCATTAAGATAGCAAGTCTGAAGTTTTTGCTGTGAAATTATCCAGTTAATCATGGCATGATTCCCTGAACGTTGAATTCCACAGACTTCGACTAGTTTTTCATTTTGTATTACAACCAAAATCCTAGTAATATCTCCAAATAAGCTTATTCTACTGTTATGACTCGTAGAATTCAATTAGCAATTGCTGATAAAACTTGCTCCTTATGGCTTCCTGGTTCTAAAGTATTGGCTAATTGTTGAGCTTGGGATAAAATATATCTGGCTTGGGGTTTTTGCTTTGCGATCGTTTTTTGGGCTATGGCGTAGGGCAGTAATTTGATAATCTATTCCTTCCATGGCTAAAGCAATTTGCTTCGTATTCTTCTGCTTCTAAGGAGAAGGTTTCCCAAAGCTTCTCTTGCCATGGCTTTTGTTGAATTTTTTGATTAGCAAGCTTCATGTTTCCCTTGTTTGGCATAGTTAAATGCAAAATCTAGGAAGATATTTGCTGAGTTTTAGGTTTGGAAAATGCTTGGGTAATTTGGATAATTTGATTTTCCCAACTTGGAGAAGGAGCTTAACTACTGTGCTCAAATACTCCCACGTTCTGGCTTAACAATAAATCCTTTGCCTTAATATTTGGTATTTTTTGAATAGTTATTAAGGCTTGATTTAGGCTTTGGGAACTTAAGTCAGAGTTATTCAAATGGTTGTATTTGCGGGCGAGGGTTAGTAGCATATTTGTTTGCAGTTCAGGATTCTGAAACTGTTTCACTACATCCCAAGCAAGTTGAGGAAAATTAGCATCAGCTAAGATGGCAACTAAGCTCTCTAATTGCTGAGTTTTTTCGTAGTCTGATGGCAATTTATCAATTTGCTGTAATATTTGATTAATTAAAGGTTTGATTGCAGTATGTTTAGCATCAATTTTTTGATAAATTACCAGAGAATTAATTAACAAAAATATATCCTCCAACTTGGCGATTAAAGGAACAGTCTGCTCTAAAATTGCCACTGCTTCCTTTTGTTCCCCAATTTCTGCTAACAAGCTGGCAAATTTTAATTCTGAAGAGAGCCTTGACTGTTCTTCCGTAACAGTTTGGTTAATTGCTCTCCCCTTAGAAATTATCGTCTTAACAAGGTCAAAATTACCAATTTCCTGTTCTAGGTGAGCAATTGTCAGGATATCGGTAACACGGCTTTCAGGTTTTCCCGGTAAAGTAAGACTTTCTTGCCAAGCTTTCTCTAATAAAACAGCAGCTTCCTCTTGCTCCCCCAACTCAATATATTCCTGAGCAACGAACCAAATCCGATTGGCAGAATAAAAAAGCTGCTGATTACTGGATTGGGATAACTGTTGTTGATTAAATTCTGCTATAGATTCAGCTGCAAGAGCCAAAAGTTCTAATCCTCGCTGTTTTTCTCCTGACTTAACATAATCTCTGGCTAAGGAGATGAGAATTGTTGCATTAGAGTACTCAAAGTATAAATGGCGCTCTGGTAAAACCTGAACTAGCTCAATAGTTTTGGCATGTTGAAAGCACGCTCTAGTATTTTTACCGCTTCTGTCAAGTTTTCATTTTTGTTGTAGGCGCGAGCAATAATTTGCAAAGCACTTACTTGGTCTTCTTTTTGGGTTAAAGTAAGAGCAACTTCCTCGGCAAAGGCAAAGTCCCTACCAGACAAAGATTGGTTGATAATGGCAAAAAAAAGTTCTACTTTAGGGTCAGTATACTCTGGTAAAGGGAGTAAAACATCATCGGGAATGAATTTTGCAAACTCAAAAGCTTGGCGATACCTCCCTTGGTTGAGGTAAGCATGGGTTAGTAAGGAGCGGTTAAAAGCGGCTTCATTAGCATCGCTACTCAACTTAGCAGCAAACGCCCTAACTTTTTCTTCTTGTCCATTTGCCAGCCATGGTTCTAACCAGTAGGTGAGGGGAGGATCTTCAGTTTGCTTGCTATATTCTACCGCCTGATTAACAATTTCTTGAGCTTGTTGCTGCTCTCCTACAGCTAGATGAGCATCAGCTAAACTTTCTAAGACTTGTACCCGATATACGAGGTTAGGAATCTTGTTACTTGCTGCTAACGCAACTTCATAATACCCAGCTCGCCCAGCCTTTTGAGCCAGGTTACTCGCTAGACTATAAATCTGCTCTGCATCACTGAGGGTAGCAATCAGAGCCAGAGCCTCTTGATACTTTTGCTTTTGGATATAACTTTGTATGATTGCTGCTGTCGTTTGTTTTTTGTCCTTCTCACCTACAAGATCTTGAACTTGATAAGATGCCAATCGATTAATTTTATCCTTACTATGAGCAATATCAACCAAGGAAACATAGGTAAAACAACTTATTATTAAGAGCGAAACATACTTTTTCATCAAAATTTTTATTTATGTAGGGCTAATTGTCTCAAATCTGATGATGTTAGGCGACATTAGCAGACTTTGACTGTGACTGTTTTAGCAAAACTTTTGTTCCCTTGTCCTTGAATAAGGGATAAGCATTGCGGCTAGAAACTTAATCCAGGACATTTTGCTGTGAGAAGGTGAAATGGTTTTACCAGAAAGAATAAGTGTTAGGGAGCTTGGAGTGACTTAAACAGAACCTCCGAAAACCTAACACCTAATACCTAACACCTAATACCTGATCTCAACTAGCGTATCCCGTCTTAGGTTGATAGCCCCATTGCTTATTATTTGAGCTAAAATTGATAATCAAATAATTCAATTTCAGCTGCACATTTTTCTCTAATATACTCAGCTTGTTCTTTAGTCATAACTTCAGAATAATGCCTTCTATCTTTACGAGAATCTCCTTTTGCTCTTGGCAACCACTTATCGAAGGGAATACCCAGTTGCTCGCAGACATAAGCTAAATCTTCCATTAAGGATTCGTATTTGCCTATGTAGTCCACAGTAACCTTGCCATCTATAGTATAAATATGAAAATTTACATTTGGATTGTATCTGATTAAAGATTCATCCA
The DNA here is from genome assembly GCA_965222765.1 of Caldora sp. GTDB lineage: Bacteria > Cyanobacteriota > Cyanobacteriia > Cyanobacteriales > Coleofasciculaceae > Caldora. The sequence goes on along the minus strand of CBDCVG010000003.1, from coordinate 11,171 downwards.
GAGATTTTACTTTATGAAAACTCCAATAATATCTAGAAATAGCTCTATCCCAAGGATTTCTCACAAAACAAAATTTAAAATAGCTATTCCATCTTTCTTCACCTATTCGTTGTTTTATTTGATTTGCTGGGATGTGATGCCAAAATTTAGTTGTTAGTCGAGATTCTTGAACAACTCCTAAGTTGTGATTATCTTCAAGCTGCTCTTCCCCTAATTCCAGGGGACGGATATAATTATCATAATTTTGAGGAAAGATTCCTAGTTTTTGACGTATGGCCTCATCCTTGGGTACTATTGGCGTTATGATGTCATCTTGACCACAAAACCTAGAAAGAGAAATTTCAATACTAGTTCCGGCTGTTTTGCGTGTTTTTAGAAAGATATATTTATATTTATGAGAGATGATCATAATTAAATGGTTTGGCAATACTTCAACAAAGTATTTACACACTGGTCAAAAGCTTGCCTTCCTTGATTAATTAACTCTGGAGATATTGAAATTTCTGGTATCTGATTATACCTAATTATCCGACCTGATTTAATTCTTTCTGACTGATCCCCAATAAATCTCATACCAGTAGTGGGCAAAATTTCATACTCTTCTGAAAATGGCTGCTGTACCTGCAGGAAATTTTGCAGTGACTTGAATACCAATTCAGTCTTGTGCAACAGTTGGTCATGAGTGAGAAAAAAACTACGCTCTTTACTGTTCATTAATTTAGCATATGTTTCTAATTTTGCTAAACGTCTTAAGTAATATCCCAGCACTTGTTTGTGATTCCAATGAGGTTTTAGTTTACTGATACTAGCTAAACTTCTCTGCGGTTCTCTTAGTAGAAAAATTACATCAACTTGTTCGGAGCAAAGAATATGTTCATTAATGAACATATTATTGTGTAGTATTTTATCAAAAAAGTAATTGGGAGCATCCCATTTGTGTAAATTTGTAGTGCGAGCATCTTGCTCGCTTTCAGTAATACCAGGGAGCAAGATGATCCTACTACTATTGTTTGTGCAACTTTGGGATACTCCCAAGTAATTAAGGTAAACTTGTGAATTGCCAACAAGTTCATTAATTTTTAAGATGAGTTTTTCAAAGTCATCTTCTACCGAATATTTAATATGGGTTTCGCCAAAACCTGCAATTTCGGGATTCGTAACTAATATATGACTAAGCAAGGAAGAGCCAGAACGCATATGACTAAGTAAGAATAATATTTTATATGACATAATCTAACTTTATAGACAACAATTATTGAATTTGGTCTTTATTGTCAAAGTAACTATCAACTAACTTACTAATATCTGAAACAAATTTATCTGTGGAAAATATTTCTTTGCGCTTCTCAAGAGATTGTAGTAATCTATTTTGCTGATAATAATCCCTAAGTACGTCAACTATTTTACTTACTGCCTCTGATTGATTAGCAAATAATAAATCATCGTTTTGCTCCCCAACAATTTCTATCTGCCCACCTTTATTCCTAACGAAAGGAATTGCTCCTGCTTTCACCATTTCTGCAACTGATATGCCAAATGGCTCCATCTTAAAGTGGATACCATATTTGCATTTAGCAAGTATTTTTAGATAGTCCTTGTATGGAAGACTTTCATACAGTGTTACCCAATCAGAGTTTTCCTCCACCATTCTTTTCACAACATTTTTGTACTGCTGTGCATAAACACCACCTCCACCTCCTGTCAAATACAGCTTAATCTCAAAGCCTTGGTTACGAACTTGACTCAGAATTTGGATGACTTGGTGAGGTTGTTTGGCTTGAGTTAATCTACCGCTACAAATAAAGGCATTTTCTTTTTCCTGCCAAGGTATTTGGGGGATATCAGCAGTTACGGGAGGATATACTACTAAACATTCAACACTATAGGTTTTTTTCGCAGCTTCAGCAACTGTATGAGAATTAGCAACTGAAATATTACTTCTGAGACGCTCTTCTGAAAAATTAGAAATTTGGTGGTGCAAGGCATTGCCTTCAATAACTCTCACCCAATGGATATATTGAATACCTCGGCGTCCAAGATCCATAGCATTGTAAGCAGATACTACTAGATCATACTCTCTTTGACAAGCCTTAAAGTAACGAATGAGAAGATGAATAAAGATTTTTCTCAAGTTACCATTATTAGCTATCAAAAAATCCGATAATGGTTTCAGGCAAGCTGGTAGCAGAGATTTTATCTTGATTGAACTATTGGCTAGTTGAGTGCCATACATTAAGTTTAGAGTTGGCAAATCTAGATTAGCTGTAGTGAATAAGGTTAGCTCATATTTATGCTTCAAAGCCTCTAACATCCAAAGAGCAACTGCTTCTGCACCACCTCCGAGAAAAGCATAATGAAAAATTGCAATTTTCTTTCTTTGATCTTGTTTGATGTATAAAATAATTAATCTTTTTTTGATACTGATTTTTGCATTCTTCTGCCTAGATGTCCAGGCAGCACTGGCTCATGCTCCACACGATGTTATATCTCAAGTAGCAATATCTCCCACCTATGCTCAAACTCTAACTTTATTCATTATTGTTAGGGGCAGCTTATTCAAGTTAACCAATGGTGGTGATAATTGGCAAAGGATAGTTAGAGGTTTAGATCACAAGTATGCTTTATCTTCTCTCTCTACTTCTGCTCAGGATGGGCAAACTCTATTTTTATCATCATCTGGAGATGGTGTCTACAAATCACAAGATGGAGGTGATTCCTGGACTAAAGTCAACCATGGTTTAAAAAACCGCAACATTGGACTTCTCTGTGTTTACTCTCATAGTTCAGATATTGTCTTAGCTGTGGGAAATGACACAACGCTTTATCTCACCCACAATGGGGGTGAAAGTTGGCAGCAATGTCTCAACAGCAACAGCACAATAACAGCTATAGCTTTTTCTCCGAACGATCACAACCAGATAATTGTAGGTGATAATCAAGGTAGTCTCTACTTTTCTGAGGATGGAGGTACTGTTTGGGAGCAAGTGTTGAGACTCAAAAATGTGGGAGAGATTACAGCTATAGCAGTTGAGCCTAGTTTCTCTGAAAATAAAAGATTTTTTGTTGGTACTGAAAAGGGTGGTATTTATGAAATAGTTGGTAATGGCATTTCTGTCTCAGAAATTAATCATGGCATATCAGACAAATTTATTAGAGATATCGTAATTGTACCTAACGATCAGGGAAATCAAGATCTAGCTCTATTTACTTCCACCTGGCATAAAGGTGTTTTTTATTCAAATAATGGTGGCAATAGTTGGAGTAAACTGAGTAAAGGTCTTACTAAAGATCCTCAAGCAGACCAAGCTAAATTTCGGCAACCTCATTTCAGTAAATTGGGAATTTCTTCTGCTTTTAGCCAAGATAAAACTCTTTTTTTAGCAGGGTTCAACGGACTCTTCAAATCTACAGATGCTGGTTGTACCTGGAAGAAACTGGAAACCTTGTCCAGCAGAATTATTACTACTGTAGCAGTATCGCCGGATTATGAGAATGACTCTACCGTTGCTATTGCTACTTATAACCATGAAGCTTATTTAAGCAAAGACCAAGGTGTTACCTGGAAAGTTATCAATAAAGGTTTATACACACCTAAATATAAAAGAAACAAACTCTTTATTCGGCCACCACGTTTCTATTCTCTGGTTTTTTCTCCTCACTATGCTGTAGACGAGATTATATTTGCAACCTTGAGATACAGATTTTTAAGATCCACAGATAGAGGCGAGCATTGGCAGGAAATTCCGCTCCAACCAATTCCCCGTCATTCCCTCCGCGAGCTAATTATTGTTCCTTCACCAAATTTCGCCGTTGATAACACTGTTTATGTAGGTACTTATAGTGGTCTGATCTACAAATCTACTGACCAAGGTGCAAGCTTTTCGGTTATCAGCGAGATAGGCCATAAAATCCGCTCTTTAGTTATATCACCAAACTTTGCCTCTGATCTCACACTATATGCTTCTGGTACTGGAAGTGTAGATAAAACAGTCGATAGTGGTAAAACCTGGCATTCTACAACTAACGGTACTCCTTTGCTGGCAATGAGGGGTATTGAGATAGCTATTTCACCAAACTATAAAGTTGATCAAACCATTATTGCTGGTACTCAAAAGGGTCTTTTTAAAACGCAAGATGGCGGAGAAAGCTGGGTACACTTAGTTGGTACAGCTTATGGTGGCTCTGGTTACATAGAAGCGATCGCAATATCGCCAAATTATCAAAGTGACAAAACCTTTATGATTACTGTTAGAGGCATGGGATTGTTTAAAACCGTGGATGCTGGGGAAAGTTTTATTCCCATTGGGGAAGAGTTGATCAAAAACAATTATTCCTTGTCAAAGGTGAATAACGTTCCTTCTACATCTGTACCAATTCAATTTTCTCCATCCTATGCCATGGATAATACTATCTATGGTTATGGTTCGGCGGGAGCAAATCTCTTTAAATCAACGAATGGTGGTAATACTTGGGAAATTATGCCAATTCCGAAACAGGTAGATCCTATCGATAGATTGATGACTTGGTTGCGTGTTGTCAAGTTTGTGCTTACTAGTGCAAGAGGCAGAACCCACCCCTAACCCCTCCCAGGAGGGGAACAGAAGGCAGAAGCGAAGAAAACTTGTGTAGTGCCGTGACGCGGGGCTTCTGGAGGTTGAAGCTAACACCTAATACTCAGATCTTGCACTACAAACTTACACAGATGATCTCCCATAGACTGACAAGCCATTTCCACAGCCGCAACTTTTATTGATTTTTGATAAGTTACCGCACCACAAAGATAGCCTCTAGCATAATTGCAGGTAGGACAATCACTACCCTTTTTCACTTCCACTAAATTATCTCCGGTGAATTGCCAGCGGGTTGGGGTTTCTTCCGTTAAGGTAAGAGTGCCGAGTCCCATGATCGTAAATGCTTCGAGGAATTCCGCTAAACTGGGAGCCTGAACACGAGTGCTGAGTTCTTGACCAGCGCGGAACATATTAGTATCTGAAAGGTTGCCAATCTCTTGTAAATCCCGTAACATTTCCCCCACGAGAAAACGGGAAATGTATGTTCGTTTGAGTTTTTCTTCTGCTTGTTGCCTTTGGCTAATTTCTGCTTGTAATGTCTGATTAGTGCGCTCTAAATCTGCTGTGCGTTCTTGCACTCGAAGTTCTAGTTCTTTAGCTAGGGTAAAATAGCGATGTTCACTTTCTCTAAGAGCTAATTCTGCTGAAGTGCGCTCTTGTAGTTCAGTTTGGAGTTGCTGATATTGTTGAGCTTGCTGGATAGCGATCGCAATTTGGACGGTTAAAGAGGGGAGTAACTCAGTTTCTACGAAATCCCAGTCCCTAGAACCTGAACAATGATGAGCAATGAGTAAACCCCATAAACTGCTTGCTTCTGGCTGCTGAGAATGAAAAATAATCGGCATTACCATGTTTGCCTGCACCTGATATTGCTCTAGTAGCTCAATGTGACAAGGTTCGAGGTTGGAGGTATAAATATTAGCGATCGCTTTAACTTCACCTCTTTGGTAGAGTTCAACCCAGTTTTTCTCTAAGCAAGGATCAGTGATAGTGGAATCTATGGTGGAAATCCAAGGCTCATCAACGGCTTCTGCTACCACTACTCCGCTCCAATCTGGGTTGAAACGGTAAATAACCACTCTGTCGGTTTGAAGAAACTGTTGCACTTGAGTCACAGCAGTATTAAGGATTTCTGGCAGGTGAATGGAATTGTGAATCTGTTGGGCGATATTCCTAATCAGCCGCTCCCGTGCTATTAATTGGGAATTTACAGATGAGTGCTGGTGATCACGAGCCATGAGTTCCCCACTGATAATATTTCCGTTGCAACAAAATGCCCTCATTCAGAGAGATAGTGTAAGGATAAGGTCGTAAATCAGCCCTTGCTCCTCGGATTTTGCTAATTTTCAGGGCTCGGTTGCCAATCTTACCCTGTTGATTCATTTCTCCCCAGTCTGGAGTATAAAGATTTAGTACCACATCATAGGCATTGAGCAAACTATAGCGATCGCTATCCGCCATCGCTAATTGGGGAAAAGTATTAAACATGGCTACATCGGGTTGACGCAACAGTCGATTCTTGCGGTAAACTAAGCTGATAAACTCCCTAGGAGTACACATTGCTGCTAAAGGAGCAAGGGAATCAAAGATTTTGCGGCAGGGTCGAGAGAGGCGATTTAACTGGCGAGCGATCGTAAACAGCAGAGTTTCTGGATCGCTCAAATCGAGATTATCATTCCCTGGACTAAAAGCATCTAAAATTAACAATTGCCCTGATTCTAGATAAGGGGTCAGGTAAAAAGCCCAAATTTTGTAAGGATTGGTATACCTTTTCTTTCGGTGCATCAGCAGTAATATAGAGAACAGATTCTTTACGCAGCAAACCTTCGATCGCAAATTGATAAGCCAGAGTACTTTTCCCTACTCCTGGTTCCCCCTGCACTAGCCAAGCAGAACCATAACGCAAGTTACCTTGAATTAACCCTTTGAGTGCAGCAAATACTAGAGGTGGTGGTTCAGAACCGATTGAAACTTCTCCTAGTTCTTCTTGTTCCCCTGCTTCCCTCTCTGAAACCAGAGCAGCTGATAGTACTTCAATACCCTGGGGAGTAATTTCCATACGATGCCGACCTGTAACATGGTTAGTACCACGCATTTTATAGACTTCTAAGTAACGATATCTGCGAAAACCTTGACCACCCAGTTGATGGTTGATTCTTTCTGTAGAGAGGACAATAGTACCATCGACAACGGTTTCTTCTACACCAAAATGGGAGAGGCTCTCAGGTGTAGTGGCGGGAATATCCGAAATCAATAGTCCCACTGCTCCAAAACACTGTACTAGGGTAGCCAGTTGAACTAGTTTTTCTCGCTGAATTGCCGGTTCTTGGACTTTATATAAAAAAACCGATAGGGAATCGATGACTAAGCGACGGGGTTTAAAGGTGGCAGTTGCTGCAATAATTTGCTCTAGCTGTTCTTCAACTCGAACTTGGATTTGAGGGATAAAGATAATTTGCAAGAGTCCTCGATCCTCTAATTCCCCAAGCTGCCAGCCAAAACCTGCCGCAGCTTGGTGCAAGCGCTCAGTAGATTCTTCAAAGGAAATTAGGAGTCCTTTTTCCCCCATTTGAGCTCCCTGAAACAAAAACTGGAGAGCAAAGGTAGTCTTTCCTGTGCCAGAAGCTCCAGAGAGGATTAGTGATCTTCCTGAGAAAATTCCCCCTCTCAACAGTGCATCTAGTCCAGGAATACCTGTTGTCATGAGTTTCGTTTCCGTTTCCCGATTGACTTGTGCTTGTCTCAAGCTTAAAGTCGGGCTGAGAATACGCATCCCTTCAGAGGAAATGGAAAAAGGGAAGGCATTCATTAGTGGAGATTGGCCACGGAGTTTGCAAACTTGAACAGAGCGATTGACCTCTCCTTGATTGAGGGTAATATCCAGATATAAAATACCATCAGCGATCGCAAATTCAGCTCCATTCTCTATCTGCTCCCGTCCACACTCACTTACCAAAAAAGTTGTGCAGCGAGCACTAGCTAGAAGTACCGCCAGGTTATAGCAAAGGCAACGAAATTCTGCCGAATTGTTGCTCAAATCACGGATTGCTCGAAACGAATCAATCACTACCAAATCGGGATCGTATTGATCGACCAATTCCATAATTCGATTAGATACCGACGACAGGGGATTTTCCGCCACAAATTCCCCAATATCAGCGTAAATCACCCGTTCTCCGAAGGCTTCAGCATCGAAGAAATTAAACCGCTGCATGTAACGCACGACTTTAAGGCTTGGTTCTGAGAGAGTACTCAAATATAAAGTTTTAGCAGCCTTGTGAGTGTCGATATAGTTAAACATCATCTGCTGCACCAAGATCGTCTTACCGCTTCCTGGTGCTCCAGCGATGATATTCAGCGAATAGACCGGTATCCCTCCTCCTAGTAACGTGTCTAGGTTGGGAATTCCGGTTGACATAAGCTTTATTTTTTGCATTATTTAGCCACGATGTTGGAAGGCTCCGATATCTTAAGTTTTCTGTTACCTTACCAATGACCAATGACCAATGACCAATGCCCAATGACTATTTTTTTATTAACTTTTGTTAATTATATGAATCCTATCATTGATCCAGTGCCCAAACATTTAAAATATTATTAATAAAACTGACTAGTGCTGAAAAGTGTGCCTTTGCTATCTGCGGGGGACAAATTTGCTCATATCCAAAAATTTTCTCAGCCAGAGACTCTCAATTCTAATGGTTAATGCTAAGCCAGTGCAGGAAAGACTAGCAGAGAAAGCTCAAGCAGGAAGCGAGCAACCAGCCTTCACGGATAGCAACCAGACAGTAATAACTTTGGAACCGTTAAATCCAGAACCAGAATTGAAAGTTGAGCAGTGTAAGGAGCAACTGCGTCTAGTTCAACAACAACTTAAGCTGGAAAGGGCTAAAACTCAGAGGCTACAAACTGCATTACAGGAAACTCAACAAGAATTCTTTACTCTCAAGACTGAATTTAATCAACAGTTGGAAGAAAAAGTCAGCCAACGCACCTTAGAACTCCAACTATTGCATAACCTTTCCCAACGGATTGGCTATACCCTCAACTATGAAGAGCTCTTCCGTTCCATGCTAGAAAATCTTCACTTGGTTGTTCCCTGTGATGTTACCGGGGGTATTCTCCTAGAAGATCGAAACTGCAACTTATTTCTCAAAACTAATCGTAACTTGTCTCCCAGTGCTCAAGCAGAAATTCAACAGCTCCTACTCGATAGTATAGCCAAAGTCAATGGTTTAGAGGTAACTCACGAGCTACTCTGCTTGCATCAGTTGAACTCAGACTCAACAGAACCAACACAGTTGCCAATTGAGCAGATAGGCTCTTATTTTCTGGTTCCCATTATTGCCAATCCAGACCAAGATAAAAAGATTGTGGGACTTCTGTTTGTGGGTACAGAACGAGAGGAAATGCTAACTGAAGATCATCTCCGTCTTCTGTATGCAATTGCCAATCAAGCATCCATCTCCGTGCAGCAGTTGCGTTTATTATTGACAGCGGAGCAATCTCAGCTGGAGAACGAAAAATTTCGCCAAGCGCTGGACAAGGAGAGGGAACTAAACGAACTGAAATCTCGTGTTATCCGCACGATTGCTCATGAGTATCGCACCCCTCTAACGATCATCTCCCTAGCAGCTGAATCTCTCAAAAAACAATATTCCAGATTGAATAATGAACAAAGACTCAACTTCTTAGAGAAGATTCGCAACGCAACTCAACATCTAGCTAACCTAGTTGACGATGTATTGCTCATGAATCAAGTAGAGGGAGGGGAGATGGAATTCAACCCCTGTAAACTTGATTTAGCAGTATTTTGTCGCCAACTGGTGAATGACTTTCAGATTCTTGTCAACCAAGGACAAAGCATCCTGTTTATCCATCAAGGTTCTGAGGTTGATGCCTATCTAGATAAAAAATTACTAAGGCATATCTTGACTAATTTGCTCTCTAATGCAATCAAGTATTCTCCAGAAGGCAGCACAGTACTTTTCCAGCTCACCTGCCGCCAAAATCAAGCGATCTTCCGGGTTCAAGATCACGGAGTTGGAATCCCTCCCGAAGATCGACCTCGGCTGTTTGAGTCCTTCCATCGAGCCAGTAATGTCGCTACTTTACCTGGTACAGGCTTAGGATTAGCGATCGCTAAAAACTGTGTGGATTTGCATCGGGGAGAAATTAGCTTTGAAACAGCAGTTGGTGTTGGTACGACATTTATTGTCAAACTACCATTTACTCGTTAAGGGTAAAGAAAACTGGTCAGAATATACCAAGGCTGTTTTGGTCCACGACAACACCTACCACCTCAAACCCCACCTAACACCTAACACCTAACACCTAACACCTAATACCTAATACCTATTCAAACCCGAAAATTACGACTTATTCAGCAAGCCCTATCTACTTTACAACTCCCTTGTCACCCCCTGAGCACTGTTGCTTGTTGCCTGTTCCCTGTTGTCTATCTCCACAGGTATGTTTTCGGCTTGGTGCAAGATCTCAGTTCAACCCACCATGCTACCTGTGGAATCGGAGGGATGACTTGTTAAACTATCCAAGCGATCCAAAATCACAGAGCCTTCTTCTGGATTTCCCTTTGCTGCTAACGCTTGAAAACGAGTATAGGCATCAAATTCTGCCAGGGCAATGGTGGAAAATTCCTCCATTAACTTATTGAGACTAATTCCCCTTGCTTTTGCCAGTTCTTTTAATCTCGAATGCTTATCATCGGGTAAATGAATGCTTAGAGTTGCCATGACTTGTTAATGGTAAATTAAATCTTGGGGTTTTAAAATCGATAAATTGGGAAAAACTAAATCCATATGCTGAAAATCTCTAATATTGTTTGTCACAATTGCTCGAGCATTTCCGGCTACAGCTAATTCAATCAAATGATTGTCCCCTTCATCTTTGAGATTTGGTCGCCACAGGTAATAAATGGATATCCATTGGCTCACACTCATCAACGCCGCTAATAACTGCTGAATGTCTGCTGAGGTTAAAGGACATTGAGCCAGAATTTCTTCGCGATTGATGAGAGATTCGTACTCAGAAAATAGAGCGTTTCCCATTAAAGGCTGATACTCTCCCTTCAAACATCGCCGAATCAACTCTCGACTAGAACCAGTTGCACCAAGGAGCGCAGCAATAAAAACGCTGGTGTCAACTACAATTTTGATCGTCATGGCAATAAGATAGCACATACTCCTCTTCTGTCAGACTCCGAAAAATGGGGGTCAAACCCTGATTCTCTCGTTAGGTGTCGTTGGCTGTAATAACGGAATTTCGTCATAATTTCGGAAAGAGACAGAAGAGGGGTATCGATATCCATTATTCATTAATGAAAGTAAGCTTTAAATCTTTTCCCTAACAATATAAACAGGGCGTTTACGTACCTCATCAAAAGTACGCCAGAGATATTCCCCAATCACTCCCAAAAATATTAACTGAAACCCACCGATTAAGAGAATAACTACCATCAAGGCTGACCAACCCTGGACAGGTATTTTAAATTGCAGTCGGCTGATAATAATCAAAATACCATAAAGAAAGCCTAGGATTGCTAACAAGATTCCCAAACTAGTGCAGGCACGAATTGGTAAG
>CBDCVG010000002.1:0-150512 GCA_965222765.1 Caldora sp. | reverse complement strand
TTCTTAAATCTATTGAAGCACAGCATGGATTATTAGTAGAACGAGCGCGAGGATACTACTCTTTCTCCCACCTGACATTTCAAGAGTATTTCGCTGCCAAAGAAATTGTTGCCAATGCTAGTACCCAAACTTTCAAAGAACTGGTTAGCCATATTACTGATCCACGCTGGGGAGAGGTCTTTCTCCTAGTAGTTGGTATGCTGAGGAAGGCAGATGAGCTGCTAGAGCTGATGAAGAAACAAATAGATCAACTGATTGACTCAGATGAACATTTGCAGCAAGTTTTAACCTGGTGTCAGCACAAATATTTGTCAGTCCAAGTTCCCTACAAACCAGCAGCAGTCCGAGCCTTTTACTTTGCTCTTGCTACTGTGCCAACATTGTATTTTGCTCTTTCCCTAGCATTTAATGTTGATCGCCAGCGTGCCGGTGTCTTTTTATTAGCCCGTGCTTTGGACTCTGCCTTAGATTATAATCCTACCTTAGAACTTGACCTTACCCTAACTCGTACTCTGATCTTTGCTCAGAGTTGCGATCGCGATTTTTCTGCCTATACTTTTGCTCTCTATGCTTTCTATGCTTGTGAACATGCTCTTACTTTAACTTTTGAACCTAGACTAAAACAGGCACTAGAAAAACTGTACTACCAGCTACCAGCTACAGATACAGCAGAAGAAAGCTTAAAATTGTGGTGGCAAGCTAATGGTCTAAATTGGGCAGAAAAATTAAGAAAGGTAATGATTGAACAGCGCAATATTGGTTACAATTGGCAGTTCAATGAGCAGCAAAAGAAAAAATTAAACCAGTACTACAGTGCCAATCAGCTGCTAGTAGATTGTTTGAATAGTGATTGTTCTGTGAGCAGTGAGGTGCGACAGAAAATAGAAGATACTTTGTTGTTTTTTTAAATTTATTATCACAGGGGCAGTTCAATAATAAATTCGATACCTTGTCCAAGCCGGGAATTACAATAGACCTAACTTTTTCGACTTTATGATCCTACTTTTCCGACTGACGAAGTAGGGTTAAATAAATCAATATAGAAATATTACAAGGATGCAGTTTGAAAAAATATCAACTGAGTCTAATCGTTTGGTTAATCGATATAACATCAATTCACTAATAAAAGTGACCTTGTATTTATTGACAAACAACTAACAACAAATAACCAATTATGGCTGACGTTATTGATTACAAGATTTACGGAGCATCCCTGCAACTGGTAGAGATTGAGCTTGATCCTGGAGAAGGGGTACGAGCAGAAGTAGGTACTATGGCCTACATGGAACAAGGTATTGCCATGCAAACCAATACTGGCGGTGGCTTATTCGCAGGCTTCAAACGGATGTTGACTGGGGAAGGTTTCTTCATTACCACCTTTTTGAATAATGGACGTGGCAAATCCCGCGTTGGTTTTGCGACCCCTTATCCTGGTGAAGTGATACCCTTGGACTTAGCTAAGTTTGGTGGTGAGTTTTTGTGCCAGAAAGATTCTTTCATCTGCGCTGCTAAAGGTATCGAAATTGATGTTGCCTTCACCAAACGCCTGGGAACTGGTTTTTTTGGCGGTGAGGGTTTTATCCTACAAAGGATAAAAGGAGATGGATTGGCTTTTGTACATGCTGGTGGAACCATCATTGAGAAAAATCTGGCACCAGGAGAAGAGTTACGGGTAGAGGCTGGTTGTTTGGTTGCTTTTGTTCCATCGATAGACTACAGTATCGAGTTTATTGGCGGGTTCAGGAATGCTTTATTTGGCAGTGAAGGGTTGTTTTTAGCAAAGATGACTGGACCAGGTAAGTTATATTTACAAAGTCTACCTTTTTCTCGACTAGCTGAGCGAATTAACCTCAACTATTTCTAACCAATGAAATAGCAAGTGATCTGGATAGTGAAAAGTTTTTTAGCATCCAAGAGTCTTATGTCCTTCTTTTTCCAACTTCTACAATAAGTCTATTGATTGCTACTCATTGGCGGGAAAAGCGCCCGGTTTTACCACAATGGTTTTTGTCTGACCTTGGCGGCTAACTTCAACTTCTAAATCCGTACCTACCTTACTCATTTCCACATTCTGCTGTACCTCAGCGGCATTTTTTACAGGTTTACCACCAACTTTTTCAAGAATATCTCCTGCTTGGAAACCTGCCTGAGCAGCTGGTGAACCTTTGACCACGCGGAAGATTAAGACACCATTATCTTTAGTGACTTTAAAGTTAGTCTCACTATCTTGGTTGATTTCTTTTCTCAACTCTGGTGTTAGGTTTACCATATGAATTCCTAAATAGGGATGATCCACCTTGCCTTTGCTAAATAATTCATTAGCAATACGTTCTGCTGTTTCAATCGGAATGGCAAAGCCCAATCCCTGAGCATTAGCACGAATGGCAGTGTTAATCCCAATCACTTCCCCCTTAGCGTTCAACAGAGGGCCACCAGAATTTCCCGGGTTGATAGCTGCATCTGTCTGAATGAAACTGACTCGCTTATCTGGTACACCTACTTGGGAACTAGAGCGTCCTAAAGCACTGATGATGCCAACAGTAACAGTATTATCCAATCCTAGGGGATTACCAATAGCGATCGCCCATTCCCCTGGGGTCAACTGCTCTGCTTTTCCTAAACGCACAGTTGGTAGATCATTCGCTTCAATTTTAACTACGGCAACATCTGTCACCGTATCTTTACCTAGTACTTTACCTTCAAACTTACGACCATCCTTAAGAGTAACATCTACAATATTGGCACCTGCCACAACGTGAGCATTAGTAATTAAACGCCCATCTGAGTTGAGAATAAATCCTGAACCAGTGCCTTGCTCAATCTGGTTGTCGTTGCCTGGGAATTTCCCTCTCATCGCCAAAGAAGCGGCGGAAGAAAGGATTTTGGAAAGCTTCTGGAATCTCCTGCGATACCCGGCGTGCTGCATCAATCCTCACTACGGCTGGTCCGACTTGTTCAACCGCTTCAGCGATGAAGTTGAGATTTTCTTTGGTACTATTACTTGAGGGCTGAGGGTCTAAAGGTCGCAATACAGCCGGAACTGCTTCCAGAGAGTTTGACACCTGCTGCTCTGCCATGAGATAGCGACTACCCAACACTCCTGCACTACCGCCTAAGCACAGCAAAGTCAGATAAACGGTCAGCTGCTTCAGGGATAAACTCATGATCGGTGGAAATGCTAATGTAGGTTCTTACTTCTACTCTAAGTGAAAACTGAAGGTAGTGGAAAGATTGAAGTATGTTAACCTTTTTCTCCCAAGGCACCCTTGCCAAAAAACTTTGGTGGTTCTTTCATAGAATAAATCTCAGTTTCTGAAGCGATCGCACGGCGGACATAAGCTGGAGTTTGAAGCATTCCCAATAAAGCTAAGCCATCCAATAGCTGTAAATCATCAGTGGTTTTTTCTTGGAGTAGCTTGTCGATAGTAGCTGGCTCTGGTTGGGTTGAGATCATCTGTGCTGAACAAAGAGCAAATCCCCAAGGCTCCCCGAAGGTAGGGGTAGAAGCAGCATAGGGATGCACATAGGGAAAAACTGTACTCAAGGTGCGTAGCACACGGGCATAAATTCTCAACCCAACAGGTGCTACTGGTCCTGCTTGGAGCGTTAAATATCCTCCTGGTGCCAGAACCCTCTGGAGCTTCTCGAAAAACTCTTTTGTAAATAGTTTAAAAGACGGACCTTCTTCAATAGGATCAGAGAGGTCTGAGATGACAATATCCCACTTTTGGTCAGTTTTGTCTAAAACCTCCAAAGCATCACCAATTACTAACTGAGTTCGAGGATCTTCAAAAGCATTTTGGTGCATCTCCGGCAAATGTTCCCGGCAAGCTTCCACTACCTCACCATCAATGTCAACCATCATTACTTGCTCGACTGTTTTCCAACGCAAGATTTCCCGCACTGTAGCTCCTTCGCCACCTCCTAGAACTAGCACCTTCTGGGGAGAACCATGGCAAATCATTGCTGGTTGTACAAGTGCTTCGTGGTAGATAAACTCATCCCCAGTACAGGATTGCCACTTTCCGTCTAAAACCAGTCCTTTGCCATAAGCACCGGTTTCTACTATGTACATTTCCTGGTAAGCAGTTTTTTTATAAGCCAAAACTTTGGTTATGCCATGAAGATAGATATCCCAAGGCGTAATGTACTCAGTTATCCACGAATCTGCACCAACTTTACTACCTGCCATAGTACTCCTTACCTGCCCTGCGTATGGGTGTTTATTTATACCCACCTACTTACAGTGAACAATATAACTGGTAACTGGTTACTGATAATCAAATAGGGATAGTATTTGATCAAAGAAGGGTTCACCAGCACGAGTTTGCAGAATCGAGCGGACTAATTGAATGAATTCCCAATCTAGTTGTCCATTACTCTCAATAAGTTTGCTGGCAGAATAGAAGGTAAGATCATCAGTATGCAATTCATTCGTAGTGCCAGTTTGCCAGCTATCAGGCTGGAGGTTCCAGGAAAGCGATTTGCCGCGCAAAGTCAACTGAAACCACTCTATTTTACCTTGGCGTAGTTCCACAAATAGGTCAAAATAAGGCTCTCCACCCTGGTACCAAACTTTAGTACTATCCTTTTGTGTGGTTGGGGTTAATAGCTTCTGATCAATCTGTCGCAGAGAAGCCCCTAGTGCTGCAATTTCCTTGTGATTTATCACAGTAAACATTTCCTGCGCAGTTGCCTGGTTAATCAGTCTTAGGAATCCCCCGCTTTTAGCGCCGGGAGGATGTCAACCCATCATACTTAATCTCTCTGAAAATAGGCTTGTTTTAATAAATATCTATAAAAATATTGATACACCAGCTAAAAATGGTGCACAAAACCTAAGTTTTTTTTAAGTGTGGGTTTTGTAACTGTTACTTATAAATAATACATCCTTGCTCTTAGTTATTCCGGATGGTTCCCGGAGATTGTGAAGTAGGCAGAGCATGGTAAAAATTTACCACGTTACTGTAAATACAAACTTACTACCCTTTTGATCAATAATTTTCAATGATAAATTTAACAACCTTCAATTTTGTTAATATCTAAAAAATCTTGAATAAGAGTAACTAAATTTTTAGTAGACTTATCAGCTAATTGGATATATTTATTTAACTCTTCCTGGTTGTTGTATAAACCGTTACTGATGATTTTTAAGTAGCTTAAAGTTGATTCCAAGGAAGTAAGTAATTCATGGTTAGTGGATGTAAGAAAGTTTGATTTAAGTAGACTGGACTCCTCGGCTATTTTGCGAGCAAGTTGGAGTTCTTGGTTATGCACTTCCCACTGATGGAGTTGATATTGCATTACTGCCATCGCCAAATGGATTCCTATGGATTCAACTAGCTCAATGTCTTCATCAGTCCATGGTGGAGCTTGATTCTTTTTGTACTCTAGCCAAACCTCGAAGGATTGACGAGGTCGCTGCTGGCGCTCATCCTCATCCCAATATCCTGCCCAGAGAGTTTCTATATTTATCGCGTTACGGAAGATGGTGAGGCAACCTAGGGATTCCTGGCTATTATGTTGGATCGGTAAAACAACCATTCCCCGGATAGGGGTAGTTTGGAATGCCCAGCTAAAAGATGACAATTGAGGTTCTCGATAAAGATCTGTAACAACTTGTAGTTTTCGGAAATCAGTATCCTGGAAATCTAGAGTTTCTTTGAGCATAAGTTGTTGCCAGAAAGACTGCTGTTCTAGCGAAGCTGCTTGTTCTGGCTCGATAAGTGCTGGCTGCATACCACAGGTATAAAGATCTAGTTTTCCTTTGTCTATTGACTTTAGGTACAATCTGCCACCGGAACCTTGGACAGACCTGACAATTCTTTCGAGAACAAGTTGTAAGATTTCTTGAATGGGTTGTGGTGAGTGCAGCAAGGGGGTGATCTGATTGAGCATGGTTTCTTGCCGAACTTGCTCTCGTGCTTGAGCCAACAAAGCTGATTGAGTGATCGCGATCGATACTTGATCTGCTACTAATTGCACCAGTTGTAGATCGTGCTCGGAAAAAGCTCTCGGTTGGGAGTGGTGAGATACTAGCAAACCCCAGAGGTCCTGTTGGTGGAAAATTGGCACTACTAGGGAAGAAAGTACTCCCATAGCTCTTAGATATTCTACATGGCAGGGGTCTACCGAACGTTTGAGGATATCTCCTATCGGTTGCGAACTACTCGGTTTAATCCTAAAATCACTGTGACTCAGGGTGATTTCTTCTGATGCTACATCTACAATTGAGCGTCGGCCAGCTTTGAGCAACATCTCACGAGCTTCCGAAGGAATATCTGTGGCAGGAAAGTTGAGTCCCATCAACGATGGTAGACGTTTCTGAGCAATCGACTCGGCAATCACTTGTCCACTAGCATCAGAATGAAAACGATAGATTTTCACCCGGTCAGTTTGCAAAAATGAACGCATTTCTACAACCGTTGCCGATAAAATATCCTGTAACTCTAAAGACTGGCGGATTTTATTAGTTATGCGATGCAGTAATCCTCCGTAAGTCATAATTTTTGTCGCTTCCTCGTCTTTGTTTGGGCGACCCATTGTATTTTTTTGTGATTCAAGTACTTTTTTATACTCGATATTAGCTATACAATAATTTGCCTTAACTGTTTAATTGATGTGCCTTGTGGATAATTGCCATGAAAATTGAGAATTGCTGAATACCTCCTTATTCCCCGCATCCCCACGTCTCCTCTCTTCCCCAACTCCCCACACTCCCTGATCTAGCCCTAATGCCTTGGAACACATTGAGGTCAATTCAGAGGAAGATAGAGGATGTAGTCCTTTTGATGACTTGATGAGTATTGCGATCGCGCTCAATGCTGAATGCATTAACAATCTCGATCTTAAACCGGCTCAGGCAGTAATTGATCAACTCCTAGAAGAAGGAAGGATAATTTCTGATGAGCAACAGCTAAGATTTGAAATAGATTACCCTCATGAACCGGATGATCCAAGGGAAATCTCAGAAATCCCAGAGATCCGTTTGTGGTTCGTGCGTTTAGATGCTCAATATCCCTGGATGCCATTTCTGCTGGATTGGAAAGGAGGGGAACTAGCTCGTTATACTGCAATGTTAGTACCACACCAGTTTAATCGTACCGAAGGTATTCAGTACAACCCAGAAGCTTTGGAAATCTTTGTAATGCAGAAAGTATTTGTTGTCACTAACTGGTTGAATCAGCAAGGGATACCGAGTAAGTCCCGTGCTCAATCTCTAGCAAAAATGCTAGGTTATGAGTTAGATGATGCTTTTTTTGATCTAATTGAGTGACAGTACAGCGACTGGCATCATTTTTCTGGTGCAGGAGAGCTAAAGAAAACTTCAAGAGAAAAATTTCAGATGCTAAGCTAGATTTGAGAAGTAAGTGTCAATCTTTGGAGTAACTCAGGATAAAATCTTGAGTTGTGGGCATCTGAGGGACTAATGGAAAAATTCCCGGCTCAAACCGGTGAGCCAGGAAGTGTCAATCAGGGTGCATCTACCACTCCACTATTCCTAGGTTCACTATCCCTATCCGGACAAATCCTCCAATAAGTTGCTTCTGATACCTGAACCTTTAACCATTGGAGTTATCCCAATCTCCAACGACAAATTTGGGAAACTTTCAGGGAATTAGGTCAATCTATGTGTAGATAACTATACTACTTAATCCTCTAGACTTTATTCGTGCAGCTAAAGCCATTGAAATTAAGCAATACTATTATTGATCAGGTAGCAGTGGCACAGGAATTCCATATCTCTGTGACCCCCCTAGGGGAAGACAAAGAAAAGCACTTGGTGCGTATTGAGCGAGTTGCTCCAGGTGTGCCATTAGCCCAAGAGGAAGTCAGTTGGCCAGTGGAGGACTGGTTAGCGCAAGCGCGGCAATTGATGAATGATCCCCTTTTGGGCTTGCTACAGGGGGGCACTAATTTTGGTGGGGACTTTTTGCCCTTTCAGGAAGGGGATAATTTAGTCAATCCATCCTCACTTAATCTGGTGTCCTTGGGTCAGCAACTTTATCATGCTTTATTTCAAGAAAGACTGCGGGATAGTTGGATGATGGCACAAGCAATTGCCCAAAATCAGCATAAGGTTTTGCGATTGCGCTTGGGACTTAGAGGAACAAGTTTACCCCGTTTACCCTGGGAAGTACTACACGCAGTTGATCGCCCCTTGGCAACGGGAACAGATATTGTTTTCTCCCGGTACGAGCTGGGTACAGGATTGACGATTCCCTTTCGGAAACCACCCTCTCGAGCCAATCAACCCCTAAAAATTCTGATGGTGATTTCTGGTCCGAGTGACCAAGAAAGTTTAGAGTTACTACAAGAAGCTAATCATCTCAAAGAAGAACTCCAAAGCCGTTTCTCTCACGAATCACCAGCAATTGAACTGACTATTCTCTCACAGCCAGGACGGGAACAACTAACTCAAGCCCTAGAACAAGGTCAATATCAAGTTTTCCACTACGCAGGTCATTCTAACTTGGGGGATGCTGGGGGGAATGTTTATTTGGTAAGTAACAAAACTGGTTTAACTGAAACTCTCAACGGTGATGACTTAGCAGGATTGCTGGTGAATAACGGTGTCCAACTAGCAGTATTTAACTCCTGCCGTGGAGCCTACACTGCAACTTCAGATGATCCAGAGAATCCTCAAGAGCGCAACTTAGCAGAAGCCCTGGTTAAGCGAGGAATTCCTGCTGTAATTGCTATGGCAGAACGAATTCCTGATGAAGTTTCCCTCAGCTTAACGCGACTGCTCTACCGCAATCTCAATCAAGGCTATCCCATTGATCTGAGCCTGAGTCGAGCTAGGCAAGGACTAATTTCTGCTTACGGCTCGAATCAGCTCTATTGGGCACTGCCAGTTCTCTATCTGCACCGGGAATTTGATGGTTTTTTAACTAACATTAGTGAGTCTGCTGGTAACAAAGAAACTTTCTTCACCTTACCTGAACCTCTTGAAAATCCACTGGATTTAGAGTCGGAGGAAAAACTTTTAGCATCCCCAGCAACAGGATTATCCAATGATTTTCCAGATTTTGAGGAGCCTATTGATGAGGATCCCATTGATATTGATACTGATTTGGATCCTGATGATCTTTCTGACTTTATTAAGAATTGTCTCTTGGAGAATGGCTCTGGGCTGGTGTCCTCTACTGAGAACACTGAAGTCGTAGAACCTCTATCTCACTCCTTAAAGGCTTCAAATGCTTCCGAGCTAGAATCTTCTGTAAACAACTCCAATCTCCAGCAGTCTCCATCGAAAGAATTAGCAACACCACCTGCTGAGCCTACTAACTTAACAAAGTCCCCTAAAGAAAATCAGTCATCAGATGCCAAGATATGGCAACAAAAGTTACGAGGTATCCCTAAGCTGTGGTTGGGATTGGGGGCAACAGGTATCGTAGCAAGTGCCTTGTTTGGTTTTTGGTTGTTTGAAAATCTTCAAGTGCAACCAGCAGATGTACTTAATCCAGATTCCTCAGAGCGAGATCTTCCTCCAATCCCAACCTCCCCGGATGTAAATCTGTCAACAACTGATACTCAAATTGTTACAGCAATTGCGATTCAAGAATTAACTCAGGGTAATCTGGCTCAAGGGCAAGAAGCGGTAGAGGCATTACTCAATCGAGGAGCATTACCTCAAGCGAAAGCTGCCCTTGAAACTATTTCTCAGGAACAACTAGATAATCCTGCTGTTAGTTTCTTGAAAGGGCGTCTGGCTTGGGCATCTATCCAAGCTGGTAATCAAAACTACAGCGTCGATGATGCTCGACGTTTCTGGGAACAGGCGAGCGAAAAGCAACCGAACTCTTCTAGTTATCATAATGCTCTGGGTTTTGCTTACTATGCTGAGGGAGATTTTGGGAAAGCTAATAATGCTTGGTTAGAAGCACGAAGGCTGAACAAAGAAGCAGAACAAGCATCAGATCCTTCGGATAATGCTACTAAAGTTACAAAAAAAGCCGAATATCTAAATATCAATGCAGGGTTGGCACTAGGACAATGGAAATCCGCTCAAGAGGAATCCGGCGATAAGCGAGCGAATTTGATCGATAATTCCATCAAGCTGCGCCAAATAGTCATGACTGGAGATCCGGTTAACTTCCAACCAGAAGCATTAAGTAAGCACTGGCTTTGGTCACAACAAGCGATTCGGGATTGGCAATCACTGTTAGCCGTTAGCAATTAGCATTCAAATTGGTAAAAATTTTAATATTATTAAGCGTTTATTTAAGCTTTTCGTTGACTTTAAGTTACTCAGTTTTTTAGTTGCATACTTGAATCTTTGCCTATGAAAGCTCTACTTGCTGAAGCCTGGAAAGCTTGGAACCGCCACAGTGGTTGGATGATTTGGAATCTGTTTCTAGCTTTTATACCCTTGACCTTAAGTGTTTGGTTGTTCCGCAGAAACACTCGCTCACGCTCTATTCTCTGGTGGGTGGGTTTAATAGTTTTTATCTTATTTTTGCCTAATGCTCCTTATCTGCTAACAGATATCAAACACCTAATTGGAGCTATTCGCGGCAATTACTCAATTTGGGTGATTACTCTAGTTCTGATCCCCCAACATCTGACTGTCATCTTTCTTGGATTTCAAGCCTATGTTCTGTCTGTAATTAATCTGGGTTATTACCTGCAACAGCAGGGTGCAGGCAAATTTGTCCTTGGGGCTGAGTTGATGACTCATGCTTTATGCGCTATTGGTGTCTATTTAGGTAGATTCCAGCGCTTCAACAGTTGGGACTTGGTCACTCAACCAGATGATTTAGCAATGAGTGTAATCAACGATTTAACTGCTAAACGTCCACTGCTGGTTATGGTAGTAACCTTTATGGTGATTACAGTATTTTACTGGGTGATGAAGCAAGTGACTTTGGGAGTACTGCTAAGAATGCGCCAAAAAGGCTCTGATGGCAGTAACTATGGCAAGGACACTTCTACTACTCTTTAAGCCTGGGACTACCAAATTTTATGACCTTCTTCCAAAAAAATGAACAACTAGACAAATTGGGCAACGACATCCTAGAAGCAACCTGGCAAGAGTTTCCAGAGTTAGCTCGCAATCAAATTGCTCTATCTTGGATAGTTTATGATCCACCAGTACTAGTAAATACTGGTGGTGCTCTCTCGGCAGAAGAATTCTGGAAACACCAAGTCCGGGGTTTTAGTTATCGGGGTGTTGAGCGTATTTATCCAGCTGGGATTGCCAGTCTATTTTATCTGGTTGCGATTGAAGAGTGGTTAGAAAACAACATGACTCCCGACTCAGGGGAGTTACATAGGGCAATCAAGGAAATGATTGTCAACTCTAGCAATGATGCTTTAGGTTTAGTGGTAGATATTTTGAGTGGTACTACTAGTGGCCCTGAGTTACCAGCAGGACCATTTGAAACTTGGAAGTTTCAGCGTAATATCGTTAATCGTTACTTTCAGTCCCTAGGCTGGCAAGAACTGGAATCGATTAATACCAATCAAAAAGTTTGGGGTGATGGTCCCTACGGCAGAGAAAGAGCTTTTATCGGAGAGTTGCTGGAAAACCGCAATATGCTGACTACCAATGCCACTGCAAAGCTACTACACAGTATTATTGGAGGAGTAGCGGTTTCTGCAGTGCGATCGCAACATATGATGGCGATGATGAAACGTACTTTTAAGTCAGATGAGTTGAGTGGCGAAGGGAAGAATCAGCTCAAAGGTTTTTTGGGTGCTAGCCTCCCCAAAGAGACTAAACTATGGTCTAAAGCTGGTTGGGACACTCAAGTTCGCCACGATGCTGCCTACATTGAGTTACCATCTACATCTCCCTACCTTTTGGTTGTGTTTACTGAGGGCAACACTCACAGCACAAACCAGGAAATTTTACCTTTTGTTTCTAGGCAAGTAGTTACTGCGATGGGTAAATTAAGTTAAGAGAAGGCAGAACGCAAGAGTAGGGGCGCACCGACGTGCGCCCGAAGTGCCGACGTGCGCCCGGATTTCTGAGAAAGAGTTGCATCAGGACATAAATCCGAGAAAATGGGCTAAGAGGTTTTGCTTTTTTGAAACATCATTGTGTAAGGGGTGAGTGTGAAAAATATTGCTTTTAGACCAGTTTCCTGCCTAGTGGCTCTTACTGCTTTGACGGTAGTCAGTAGCGCTATGTCTGCCTCTGCTGAAACTCCAAGTCTTGATTTATCTATAGATATTGGAGAATATGAGGAGACCTCAGTTCAGGTTGTTGAGGCAGCGGAAACATCAGTTTCAACTACTGAGCAACTCCTAACAGAGTCTACTATTACACCAATTTCCCAAGAGATAGCTGAGCAGGATAATCTCCCACCAGTTAAGTTAGCAGGTATTGATGAGTATCCAGTTGATTCTGGTGAGCTCACAGTTGTTGAACCAATGCCAGGAACCTTAGCCACATCTGCTAAGGTTCTGATGGTTGAGCCAGAGACTTCTCCTGTGCCAGAGGCTGCCTCTGAATCCCTAGACACTACTGTTGCTCAACGGGATCTGGATCTCCGTCGCATTCCTCGTCCGATTCCCAATTGGATCGGGATTGGAGGCAATATTGGTTTGAGTGATAATGAAGAGGAAAGTGCTTTAGCTAGGGGAGCTTTCGTCGTTAATGGCAAGCTAAATCTAGTTCGCAACCTATCATTTCGACCTGCTGTAATTATCGGAGATAATACTACTTTTGTCTTACCAGTTACTTACGACTTTTTAATCCCTGGGGATGATCCTTTTGCACCAGTTAAGTTTGCTCCTTTTGTAGGTGGAGGTGCTGCCATTGCTACTGGTGATAACAGTAGTGTCGGTTTTTTGTTTACCGGTGGTGTGGAGATCCCCTTGTCACGACAATTTGTTGCTAATGGTTCGATTAATGTCGGTTTTCTAGAAACGACAGATGTAGGTATTCAATTAGGTGTTGGTTATTTGTTCTCTGAGTTTTAGAACCGGAGAATACTGGGGTTTCTGAGGTAATTTCTTACAAAGAATGTCCCCTTTGTAGTGGTGCGGCACGACTAAAACTGTAGGTTGGGTGGAACGAAGTGAAACCCAACACGCCTTGTACAGTTGGGTTACGCTATCGCTCCACCCAACCTACTTAGGGCTTGCTGAATTTTCCTCATTCCTAATCATGCATCTTACCGTCAGGCATAGTTGCTCCACTAAGATCTGCTCCTTGGAGTTCTGCTCCAAGTAAGACTGCATTGGTGAGATCTGCTACCATCAAAACGGCTTTGGTTATGTCAGCACGAATCAAGCAGGCTTGGCTCAAATCAGCCCCTCTCAGGTCTGTTTCTTGAAGAATTGCTCCAATTAAATCAGTATCTCTCAAACTTGCCCGATGTAGAATTGCCTGATGTAGTGTGGCTCCGTGGAAATCTGCGCAATCAAGGTTAGCTTGAGAGAGGTTAGCAAACATTAGGCTAGCTTCCTTAAGATTTGCCTCTGTCAACTTAGCTTTTTTGAAGTTAGTTTTAATCAGGTTAGCTTTCCTCAAGTCTGTTGCTTCTAAGTTTGCTTCTTCTAGGTTGGCTCCACTAAGATTAGCAGCACTTAGGTTAGCCTTGCTCAAATCGGCATAACTTAGATTGACTCCCTGGAGACTAGCTCCACTCAGATAAGCTCCCCTTAAGTCTACCCGTCTCAGGTTGGCTCCCGGCAAATTTACCTTACTCAGATAAGCTCCCTGCAAATCTAATCCTTCAAAATCTCGATCCCCAGCAGCATAGCGCTTCAGCAGTTCATTAACAATCATAAAATATTCCAGGTTTTGATTCATCGCTTTGATTCGTTATGGCGATGCTCGCTTCGCTTGCTCCGGAGGGATTCTCGAAGAGTATCACCTCCGGCAAAATGTGTTCGATGGAGCAAAGTAAGGTCTCACTAGTCAGATTTTTGAGACAGTTACATCCATTACTGTTGTATTATTCATGGGTTGTAAATGATTTCCCGCAAATAAAGCCCTAAAAAATAAAAATTAGTTGCAGCTGCCACAGCTTATCTTGGCGATTTAGTTCAATTTGCCGAATAAATTCTCGAAAGTAGAAACGGCGTTCTGATTCAGATAAATCAGACCAGAATTGGGGAATTGAGACAGTCTGAGCGATCGCTTGTAAATTTACTGGTGGTAAAACTGCCAACTGGCTTTTCAGCTGTGAGATTTCAGTGCGGAGCTTGTAGGCACGTAAGTCAGCCGTTTCTGAATCCAAGACTCCGCTAGCTGTTAAGGAACTCAACTGAGCTAAAATATCCTGCTTGTCCTCAATTTGACTGTTAAGGGATTGCTTCACCCCATCAAGGTTAGGAATGTTTTTACCGGCAACTGCACGGGGTAATTCCTGGCAAATGCTTTGAATCGTCTGCTCCAAGACTTGTTCATAAGCAATTGCGCGGCACTTGGGACTTTTGGGACAACTAATCGGTCTTAGGTAGAGATATTCTTTCTGTCGGCGAGGTTTGGTAACACTAGTTACAGTCATCGCCGACTGGCACTCGCCACAAAATACCAAACCAGCTAAAGAGCGAGGAGCGCTAGCAGTTCGGGGAGGTAGTTGCCGGTTACGACGCAGAAGTCGGTCAATCTGTGCCGCCTCTTCCCGGTCTAAAATTGCGCTATGGGTGTCGGAAATCACCTCTCCATTTTGGTAGGCAAGATCGCCCCGATAAACTGGGTTGGTGAGCCAATGATGCCCTGTAGAAACTGCAATTTTTTTGCCGTACTTTTGCTCTAGATACCGAACTGCACCACGCAAGGAGCCATAAATCAGAAAGCGTTCAAAAAAAACTTTAACTACAGGTGCTGTAGAGCGATCGATAATGTAACGATCTTTACCCCGTCGATAGCCGTAGGGAGCTTTTCCTGGTGGGGGCAAAGCTTTGAGGCGATTACGGGCGTGTCCTTGACGGAGACGACGACTGTTGACTTCTTTGTGAATTTCTTGTAGGAGTTTCAGTAAATCTGCCCTAATTTTAGTATTAGTGGCAGCATCTTTTAGTTGAGCAGAACTGTAAGATTGTTCTGTAACAATGATCGCAACCCCCATAGCTTCAATTTGCATCAGGCGATCGCTAATTTCTTCAATAGAGTTTCCCAATTCCTGCAAACGACGAATTAACAGATAATCAGCTCCTTTACTTTGGCAATCAGCCAACAGCTGCTCCAACTGTTGACGTCCTCCTAAGTCTTGATATACTACATCTACCTCTAAACCCCAAACTGTTGAGTCTGGTGAGGGTTCTAGTAGAGGGTCACTATATAGATAGGCAATGATGTTCACCGTCGGTTCGTTAATCAGTACATTTCCCGCTCAACGATTCGAGTTGTGAGAGCCATGTGTTGAAGTGAGGACACTTACTCCGAATTAACTCCAATCCAATCATTTCGGCTAATAGCGGTCCTAGAACGTTTTTATCATAGTCAGGAAACTGGGCAATGATGCGTTTGCTAGGAGCTGAGTGAAGTCCATCGTTAATCAACTCAGGTGTCTCATAACTATCAGCAATCGCCTTGAGAGCCTCAATCTTATTCACATC
This sequence comes from Caldora sp., assembly GCA_965222765.1. Lineage (GTDB taxonomy): Bacteria > Cyanobacteriota > Cyanobacteriia > Cyanobacteriales > Coleofasciculaceae > Caldora. The sequence continues at coordinate 134,990 of CBDCVG010000002.1, read as the reverse complement.
GTGATCATAAAAGGATTCAAAACAACTTGGGTTGGCGAAAAGGTATGTCTCGTATTCGTGTAGCTGAATATAAGGGATGAATCGGCAATCGCCAATGTCATCAGCAAACCGTTGCTCTAGGAATTCGACCCGCTTTGTGGGATTTTGTCGCAGGCTCTTGGACTCAGTCAATCCCGGAAAGTCAGAGTGAATCGCATACAAATCTATCATAGTCGTAAAAAACGCATCAGGCTTGCTATCTTCTTTTAGCGATCGCAGGATATCATCTTTCATTGGCAGGTAATTTCGTCCGCCACCGCGATGCACTTTACCTTTTTTTTTGGCATGAGCAATCAGCCTAGGCTTGTTCATAAACACTCCATGTTGGGCTAAGTGCGGTTTTACCAAGTTGTCAGCGAATGTTTGTTCAGTTTGCCCTTCAGCAAATAGATAGAGGCGTACCATTAGTGGGGACCTCCAGCAAAGATATTTTTCTCCCAAACTTCTCCCAAACTGTATTCTTCAAGCCAATCTTTTAATTCTGTAGGATCTAGCCGCTGAAATTGGGACTCCTGACCCTCTCGATTGACCACAATTACATCTTCAGGATTAAAGTTATCTAAAAAAGAACTAGATTGAGTGCTGATGAGAACTTGTGTATGGTGGGAAGCTTTTTTTAATAAGCCAGCCACAATATTAAGAGCATAGGGATGAAGACCAAGTTCCGGTTCATCAACAACAATGAGTTCCGGAAGTTTATCTTCTGGTTGGAAGAGCAAGGTTATCAGACATATCGCTCGTAAAGTACCGTCCGAAAGTTGGTGTGGTCCAAATACCCGATCAGACTCCTTTTCCCGCCAATTGAGCATAATGCGATTACTTACATCTGGCTCAAGATCAAAATCACCGAAAAATGGTGCAATCAGACGGATAGTTCTGACGATGCGATGATATGCGGAACCACCCTTTTCTGCGCGGAATTTCAGAAGTAATGCAGCTAAATTTCCCGCATCAGGCATCAACCATCTATTGTCACCAATGTAACAAGATTGACGAACTCCTGCTGTAGAAGACGTATCGTGAAAATGGAACACACGGCAACGGTTGAGCAAAAATCTGAGTGCTTTAGCTGTTGGCATATCTGTGTCCGCTGCTGCACTGATTTTTGTTTCCTGATGTCCTGCACCCAATGAGTCAGTCCTGGGAAATGAGTAACCCGTTTCCAAAAAACTCAAGGTTTCCTCAGCAAAAATAAGCATATCCTCTGCGGCATGGAACAAACGCAGTACATAGCTATCCGTTCCATTCTCAACTTCAAACTCCAATTGCGCCTCTATTTGGGATGTTATCTTGGGACTAACGTGCAAAAGGGATTGAGCGCGTCCGGACCTACCGATATACTGTTGAAGTCGTCCCGCCATCATCTCATTAAGCATCTTGAAAAATGAGACAAGATTACTCTTCCCTGCTCCGTTAGCTCCAATCAAGATGTTTAGAGGACGCAACTCAAGATCCATCGTCTTAATCGACTTGAAACCGTTGAGGATTAATCGTTGCAGCATGGTTAATTCAAGATATAGCGTTTCTCATTAGGTGATAGTCACTTTCAGATTGGCACTTCGTGTCTCGAAGTAAAAGTATCAGCCATGATCTAGTAAAGAACGCATCCTGCACTAGAACTTTCCATCCATAGTTACGGAATAGCTTGGCGGGAGCCGGCTCTACAAGTGCGGCACATAGTAAAGTTGCTATAGCGCTTTTCTAATGGTACTGTAGCAGTGTACTCGATCACCGAATGATATCAGTAAAATCAGCCAAGGACAAATTCGGGATGGTGTTGAAGCAACAAAACTTTTGACTTTAACTTTCATTGACCTCTGACTTTCTCAATTGCCGGGTCCCAACTCTTACATTTGTCAATTCTCAATTTGGCAGAGCTCAATAATATTGCCATCATGGATCTTGAGTAATTAGAGCAGCTCCATCGGAAGCGATCATTTGCATGTCACATCCATGCTCCAGCAGCAATTTCTTCATCACCTCTAGGTCGGTTACTGAGAATGCAATATGGCGATTACGACCCAACTCTTTGGGGATTCTGTAGCTTAGTTGAAGCAGTGGCAGCACCGATTAGGTGAATTTGGAAGTCTGCGACTTGATACCAGACACCAGAATGATTTTAAGGGTCGCTCGACTTTGGTCAATCCCAGTATGTTGCCATAAAAATGATTTGCTTCTTCCAGAGCATCAGCAACGAGAACGGCGGCGTGAATGACATTTAGTAATGTGCATTGTTACCTTTCAATCTTGAGAAGTCCTACAGCTACCACGAAGTAGAGGTGTTATCACTGAATCACTGTACCGGGTCTTCGCTTTTGACTGCCCATAGAAAATAGTTCAGCAACTTAGAAACAGCGAAGGTATATACTCATATAGTAACACTGAATAAACAAGGATCGGTGATAAACAAGCTGAATATTGCATATGGATATCTAAGTTTAACCGACCAAGCAACAACGCGAAATTATTGATAACGTGTTGGATATGTTGCGTTGCCAGTACAACTGTGAACTAGCGCAAAAATTTGAATGGTACGAGCAGAATCGGTGTTCGGTTGATAGATGTCCTCTTGTTTGTCATGTTCCAGAATTAAAAGAAAAGCCGACTCTGTTGAGCCAACAATCTAGCCTCGGACTGTTTGACGTATTCTTGCCCTATGGTACAAGACGAACATACACTCGCAAGTACTGCAAGAAGTACTGAAGCGAGTCGAAATAGCTTATTGCTAAATGATTGGCTGGTGATTCTAAGGTCAAGAACATCTCGTTGTCCAAGTAGACAAAGGAGTAGGACAATATAGAGCGTTCACTTATCCGCAATTCAAGCATACATGATTTTGTTGGCAGTAAAATAAGGTTGTCTACCACCACATAGGTGAGGTGAAAGTAATCGTTCATCGTCAGCTCCCTGATGGTTGGGCAATCAAATTCGGCTATGCTTTCACAAAGCAAGCTAAGGGATTTTATGTAACTTTAAGCTTTCATTGCGAAAACAGTACTGACAACAAAGCTCAGATTTCCAATTCCCGGATAATATTGTTGGAATTGATGTGGGCTTAATTGACTTCAATTTGGCTTCAGCTCAATAACCGGATTGCTGCACCAAAATATCTACGCCAAGCTTGAAGGAAAATTAAAGTCAGAGCAACGAAAAGTTTCTCGTACCAAGAAGCGTTCTAAGAGACGAAAAAAAGCAATTAGTAAGCTAGGTCTACAACATCCAAAGGTTGCTGATACCAGCAGCAGATTTCCATTTGATCACAGTTAAAAAACTGCTAGATAAATACGATGTAGTACTAGTAGAAAAGCTGAAGATAAAGGGACTTACGAAAACAACTTTGGCTAAGTCGGTAAACGATTCTGGTAGGGGACAATTCATTTGAAGTAGTGGCAAACAAAGCCGAGAATGCTAGGTTTGAAAGTAGTTGTAGTGTCTCCCAACTTGATACCAGACACCAGAATGTTCTAGTTGTGGTCATAAAGTGAAAAAGCTGCTATCTCAAAGAATGCATAATTGTCCGGTATGTCATATCCCAGTTATGCAGGGACTTGAACGCGGCGATAAAAATCAAGAACTCGTGGGGCGCACGGTCTCAAAGCTCAGAATATGTCGTCAGAGACGAGTCGGCTGTGAAGCCTACATTTAGTCGAAGAGTGCATTTAGGTACGTCACTGTCAGTGACCAATTGTTGAAGAGGGGTAAAGGTTAAAGGAATAAGAACTGATTGTCCTTCCTTGATAGTATGAACCAATAGCCACAGAATACAAGATATGGCTACAACAGCAATTGCAGAAGTAATTAGAATCCTGGTGGAAGCCGAGGGGCCATTTAACCTAACCCGTACGGAAGATGAGTAATTTTTCTCAGAGTAGTGTAGAGGCTTACGTGATCTTACTAATGCAGAATATCCTAAGATAGAGAACTGAGCGTGAATATAGTTCTCAATCGCTATCCCAGCTTCACATTGCAGTTCAAGGGTAAATATCCTCGTTTCTCAAAACTCGTTCAGAAAATGGATTTATCAGTATGAGTGAAATTACACAATCAGACAAAACACGCGAAAGAATAGAAAATATTGACAAAATACGTGATATAATATTTGGCTCTCATCAGCGAGAATATGAAACTCGCTTTGACCAGCTAGAGTCTAGTTTGTCAACCTTTGAAGCTGAGGTGCGCTCTCGTCTTGATCAACTTGAGCGTAGCGACAAGAACTTTTCTAAGACGATTGAAGCACTTGATGAAATAGTATATAAACAGACAACTTCTCTCAAGCAAGAAATCTCAGCTAGCAAAGACAAACTCGAGCAAGATGTCCTCGCTCTCAAGAATCAGGTGTTGCAAGAGCTAGAGAGGAGATTTACTCTCCTCAAAGAGGATAAAACCTCAAAGATTGAGATGGCAGACATTTTGATGGAGATGGGTTTAAGGCTACAAGGGACTACATTACTTCCTGAGGTTAAAGACGCAATCCAAGCTGTTGCCGACGAGACTCAGGGAAAGAATGCTTTGCTCCTATTAGAGCAAAGTCCAACCTTGGAGTAGAATCTCACTCTTGTACTCCAGTCAGACGAACTATTACTCAATTATTGAGACATTGTAGTTCTGAGACAGACAGCTGTGCTGGGAGAGTTGATAGATTGAGGGTGACACAGAGCAGTATCATGACTGTATCAAAGAAAAATCAGGCTGAGCTAAAACAGCAGTTGCATGTTGACTTAAAGTCACAAGAACTCAATCTCCAAGCTGAAGAACCCCTAGATGATTTGCTAAGTTTACTAGATACTATCGAAGAATCTGGTTCTGTAAACGAATCCAGCACAGATGTTCCTCAGCAAGAGGAGAAGAGCACATCTGCGACAACTCAGGCAAATGGAACAAATGGGAACAAGGTTAATCGTACCTCTAGCCATTTAGAAAATTTGCCCTCAAATGTTTCTAGCCAGGAAAAAACAGTCTCAAACCTCACAAGCCAATCCTTCTCTTCTTTAGGGGAAGCTACTCCAAGTAAGCAAGATTTACAGCTGCCACATAGTCAAACCAAAAATTTGCTGAAGTTGCTGCGTCAACTAGACTCAGCTAATTCTGTTAAGGAATCAAGCTCTGAGGCAACTATCCAACAAGAGGATAATGTCTCAGTAGTAGCTCAAAAAGATGGTACGGGAGAGAAGGAAGCTAATAATGGTTCTAGCAAGTTAGAAAATCTGCCGCCAACTCATCATAGCCAAGAAGAAGTAGCAAAGCTCAGAAGTCAATCCCTTGGTTCCTCAAACAACGCTACCCCTATCAAGCCGGAGCCCCAGATTGCTCCGGAGGTAAAGAAGCTGTTGAAGTTTACCTCCACATTAGACGCAGCCAATCCAAGGGAAAAGGAGGATTCTGATGTTCTCCCTCAACCACCCAGTGAGCCAGCAAGCCAAGAAGATGACAACTCCACTTTAGTAGCTCAAGAGAACGAAGCTCTAGCTGAAGAGGTGAGCTCTACCAATGATTTTGATGAGATAATGACGCTCCTCCAAAGGCTAGTAGATCCTGACAAACTTGAGCCAAGACTCAGAGCACTTGAGCAAAACATTTATGAACGCATTGATGAACTAATTGAGCAAAATACTTCTAAGAATAGAGTAGCAATGGGAGAAGCTCTCTCTGCAGCCATTCCCATAGCCATTGCTCAGCAGATTAGCAAATCCCCCAAAGAAATTGCCAATTCCCTCGCACCAGAAATGGCAGAAGCCATCAGGGAGCAGGTTCTCTTAGAAAGAGATGCGATGGTGGATGCTCTTTATCCCGTTATTGGTACTACGATTTCTTCCTACATTGGCTCAGAACTCCGCGCTATTAACGAACAGATTGAACATGCTTTTAGCGTTGATGCCGTATCTCGCAAGGTTCGTGCCAAAATGCAGGGGGTTTCTGAGGCAGAATTGCTTCTCAAGGAGACAATGCACTCCCTGATTAAAGCCATCTTCTTAATTCACAAAGGCTCCGGTTTAGTGATTTCAGAGGTACAGCCGTCTGAGGGAGAGAAGCTAGAGTCAGATATGATGGCAGGTATGTTAACAGCGATCCGCAGCTTTGCTAACGACTGTATGGCTCACTCAGGCAATGTTTCAGAACTTGACGAAATCTACTATGGTACTTCCAGGATCATTTTAGAAGCAGCAGGATATTGTTATCTAGCAGTAGTAGTTGATGGAGAACCACCACCAATATTAATCAAAAAGATCCGGGAAACCCTGAGGAAAATCGTTGAACATCATGGTGAAGAAATCAAATCCTTTGAGGGAGATCCTGATAGTATCCCTGAGCAGATACATTCCCTAGTAGAAAGTTTAATTTACGAACGATTAAAAGAGGAAAAGCGTAAACTACCAGTTGCTTTCCTCGCAGCAGGCTTAGCTGCTTTAGCTTTAATCTGTGTACCTTTAGGAATTTATTGGCAAAAACAAAGCATTAACCGTAACCTTGAGTCCGATATTGAACTTGCTTTAGCTTATTCTGCTCCCGAAGTATCTGTTTATCAGCTCAAAGTTGATGCCAATCAAAAGACAATGAAGCTGGGAGGACGAGTACCAAATGAGTATATGCGTCACAAGGTGGAAAAAATTGCCAAGGAAGTTGCTCCGACTTTGGGAGTAGATAATGATATTGTAGTTCTAGATTTAGGTCCCGATCCAGTTTTGGCTGCACAAGAGGTAGAGCGAGTAGCCTATCGCCTTAACCAAATTGAAGGAGTTGACATTTCAGCTAAATATTTAGATGGGGTAGTGACTCTCAAAGGAAGTTTAGGTGTGGAGGAAGATGTTCCAGATCTCACCCAGACATTTGAGCAGATTCCAGGAGTCAAGTCTGTAAACGATACCACCCGTATCAATCTACCGAAAATTGATACCACCTTCTACTTCAAAGTGAATTCAGCTGAATTAAAATCAACAGAGTTATCCCAGAAAATTCCCAAGATCCGGGAATTTATGGCGCAGTATCCCAAAGTTTATCTTAAATTAAAAGGTTATAGTGACCCTAGCAGTGTGCGTTCCCTAGATATAGATATATCTTTAGCAAAACGTCGTGCTCAAACGGTACAAGACATCCTCATCAAGGAGGGTATTGAGCCTGAAAGACTCCAAGAGATTTCGGGAACAACAGAACCTCCTCCTAATTGGGATTACTCCCAATCTATGGAATTATATAGATGTGTAATCTTTGAACCATTTCTACCCACTCAATAAAAACAATAATTATGGCAACAATTTCCAAAAAAATTTGCTTGATAGGTGATTTTGGGGTGGGCAAAACTAGCCTGATTAGACGTTTTGTGGAACGCCAGTTCAGTGATCAATATCTTTCTACTGTAGGAGTAAAAATTTCTCGCAAAACTATTGAATTAACTGACTCAAAAACGCAGAAAATACAATTACTAATTTGGGATTTAGAAGGTCATACAAAATTTAAATCTATTGCTCCGAGTTACTTGAAAGGAGCCAGTGGTGCCATAATCGTCGGTGATGTCACCCGTCAGGAAACTATTGATAATATTCCAGAACGTGCTAAGTTATTTTCCGATGTTAATCCTAAGGGTATGATGATTTATGCCCTGAATAAATCAGACTTAGTTGATGAAGAAAAGATGGCTAAAATGCCTCAATTTAAAGACTTAGAACGAGTAATAGCTACTTATCCAACTTCAGCTAAAACGGGCTCATACGTTGACGAAATTTTTCAAAAGTTAGCTTACGGAATGCTCTAACTGGCATGAATGCCCTGCTAAATAAACTCCTATCCGTCCTTGCACCCAATCGAGGGGAATACTTGGAAATCGATCGGGACTTTAACATTATCGATACCTCTGCTGGAGTACAACTGTTTGTTGATTGTCCAGATGACATCAGCAAAGGACAGGATATACGTCTTGGGTTTCCTGAACTTTTTGGAGTTGAAGATATCCTTACGGAAATTATTGAAGGGGAGCAAGAAAGCTTTGAGATTAAAGGAATTGCGAGAACACCATATAATCATTCTCCTATATACTTTGATCTCCACATTATTAACAATCTCTATGAAGAACCTGTAGAAAAAAAATTAATAGTCATTCTTGAAGAGGTTACAGAAAGGATGACTTTGGAGCAAAGTTTAATCCAAAGAATTAATGAAACCAATCTCTTATCCAGTGCCTTAGCTGCTGCCAAAGATTATGTTGATAAAATTATTTCATCAATGGCAGATGCTTTATTGGTAACTAAGCCATCGGGAATAATCAAGACCGTAAATCAAGCTGCCGAAGACCTCTTTGGTTATAGTGAAGCAGAATTAGTTGGCAACTCAATCTCGATGATTATTGCTGACAAGCAGCTTGTCAATAAAGCTAATCATGTGCCTTTCTTATTGAATGAAGTTTTGAATGATGTAGAAGTTGTTTGTCAGACTAAATCTGGAGAAAAATTAGCGATCGCCTTTTCCTGCTCAGCTATCCAAACAGAGACAGAAGGCCTAGAAAATTTTATCTATATTGGTCGCGATATTACTGAGCGTCAGCGCACCCAAAAGCGATTAGCACTACAGTACGCCACCACCCGCATCATGTCAGAATCCGCCACTCTATCGGAAGCAGTTCCCAAAATCTTAGAAGTAATTTGTGAAAACTTGGAATGGGATCTAGGGGAAATTTGGGAGCCAGATAAGCAATCAAAAGAGACAGTGAATAGGAACGAAGGAGAGGAGGATTCAATAGTACTAAGATGTGTCGATTCTTGGGTTAAGCCATCAGTAACTATCCCAAACTTGATGGCTCATAGCCAGAATACAACCTTTACCCCTGGTTTGGGATTACCTGGTCGTGTTTGGGCAAGCCGTTCCATTCACGGGTTGACTAATGTCATGTATGATACCGAATTCTCCGACTCAAAGCCAATTTCCCAAGCAGGATTACAACAAGCCTTTGGCATTCCCCTGCTAGCAGATGGGGAAATTCTGGGAGTACTGACTTTGTTTAGTGGCGATGTTCAGCAGGCTGATGAAGACTTACTCAAAACCATGGCAGCAATTGGTCGTCAGCTAGGGCAGTTGATCAAGCGCAAGCAAGCAGAAGAAGCATTGCGCTACCAACAGGAACAAACTGAACGCTTATTACTCAATATCTTACCAAAGCCGATTGCCGAACGCCTGAAACAAGGACAAGGTACGATTGCTGACGATTTTGGTGAAGTCACGGTGTTATTTGCTGACATTGTCGGCTTTACCCAGCTCTCACAAAGGATTTCGCCGCCAGAATTGGTGGAGTTACTCAATGTAATTTTCTCGAAGTTTGACAAGCTAGCAGAACGACACAGCTTGGAAAAAATCAAGACAATTGGAGATGCTTACATGGTGGTGGGAGGCTTACCGAAGGAGAGACCAAATCACGCTGAAGCGATCGCTGAGATGGCAATGGATATGCAAGCAGCAGTAACTGAGTTTAGCAAAGATATAGGACAGGAGTTCCACATCCGCATTGGGATCAATACTGGGCCAGTGGTAGCAGGAGTCATTGGCGTTAGTAAGTTTATTTACGATTTGTGGGGTGATGCAGTAAATACTGCCAGCCGAATGGAGTCCCACGGTTTAGCTGATAAAATTCACCTAACAGCTACTACCTACAAACACTTGCAGGAGAAATACTTGTTCGAGGAGAGAGGTAAGATTCCAGTCAAAGGTAAGGGAGAAATGACTACTTATTTCCTCCTTGGTAGAAAGGAAACGAAGGATGATAGGGAGTTTGACTTTAAGTGAGGATCTTTTTCTAGCTTTCCATCCTCCAGAACTAATACTATTTGTTGAATGTGCAGTACTCAGCTCTTGCACTATGATCATCGATACTTATGCGATCGCTTTTAGTGTACACTTCCTATTTCATTCTTCTCTATACCTCGAAGTCCAATGAAACTGCAAGAGCTGATTGCCATCTTTCAACCTGTAAGCTTTTTGATATTGTTAATTAGTGCTCAGCTAACGACAGGACTGCAAAAAACTGTTGCTCAACCAACTCCGCCAGAACCGAAACACTCAGAAGCTTCTCAAGGCATTTGTGCCACTCAATTGGATGCAGCAATTGCAGAAGTGATTGAACGTCCCGAATTTGTGCGATCGCGTTGGGGTATTCTGGTTGAACCCCTATCTAGTTCGACTCCTATCTATAACTATGAAGGAGAGCGTTATTTTACCCCAGCATCCAACACTAAACTGCTAACAACTGCTGCGGCACTACATCAATTAGGTGCTCAATTTCCTATTCGGACATCAGTTTACAGTACCGGTAATATTCCCAACTTAACTTCTTTGCGGCTAGTAGGAAGAGGAGATCCCAGCTTAACTACCGCTAAGTTAAAAGATTTGGCACAACAGCTCAAACGCCGAGGAGTGCGTAGGGTAGAGCAACTCATTGTGGAAGAAGGTTACTTCACTGAACCGACTATTCATCCTAACTGGGAATGGTCAGATATATATACATATTACGGTACATCTATCAATAGTCTCATCCTCAACGAAAATGCCGCGATTGTGAGGCTGATACCCCAAGAACTAGATCAACCATTACAGCTGAACTGGGATGATCCTTTAGCGAGGAGTCAATGGCAGGTAGAAAATCAGACAACGACAGCACCAGCGGAAACCCCCTCATCAATCCAGATCCTTGGCGTTTTAGGGGAGCCAGTATTGCAAATTCAAGGTCAAATGGCAGTTGATGCTGAACCCTACATCTGGGCATTAGCTATTCTTAACCCCGCTGATTATTTCTTAGAGTCCTTTGAAAACATCCTTTTAGATGAAGGGATTACCGTTAATGAGACACGAGTCGCAACTAGTCCCCAACCAACAAAACCACAGACAGAATTAGCAGCAGTCGAATCTAACTTAGAGTCTTGGTTGAGGAAAATTAATCAAGAGAGCAATAATTTGTACGCCGAAGCATTACTCCAAACTTTAGGAGCCCAATCAGCTGATGATTCTGGGGTAGCCGCACTTCAACAAAGTCTAACAGAATTGGGAGTTGATCCAGAAACCTACCTGCTAGCTGATGGTTCTGGATTGTCTCGCCACAATAAAGTAAGTCCAGAAGCGCTTGTCCAAACCCTCAAACTGATGGCACAGACACCAGAGGCAAAGATATATCTCGAATCTTTGCCGGTTGCCGGTGTCAATGGTACATTACAAAGTCGTTTTCAAGATAGACCTGTACAAGTTTAATATCCGAGCCAAAACTGGTGGCATGACTGGTGTTTCTACTCTTGCTGGTTATTTAGATTTACCCAGCTATCAAATCACTGGTATTCAGCATAATGGTTAATCGCAGCGAACAACCAGCAGCAATCCGACGTCAAGCAATTGATGAAATTGTGCTGTTACTAGCTAGTTTACGTACTTGTTGAGTTCCTAACAAACAACAAACAACAAACAACCATTCAACAATTGATAATGAACAATGGATAATGGATAATTACCTCTCCTTAAGAGAAGAGGATTGAATTTAAGGAAAATATTTTTCTTTTTATTTTCTTCATAAATCAAGAGGTCTTAGACCAAATTAACCAATTATCAATTATCAATTATCAATTATCAATTATCAATTATCAATTATCCATTGATAACTAACTCCGCCTGCTTGCATAGAGGTCATGATATTCTACGTAACGTTCGCCACTGCTAACTTCTCTTCGCATTGGCTTGCCAGTCCAAATATCTACCGAAATCCAATCTGCGGATTGTTTAAGTCGGAAACCTTGCCTAGTTGGGAGCAAATCATCAAAGATAATTGACCAATGAGGGGGAGAAATTTCCCAAGCTTGAGGAGGTATTTTGCCTTCTTGTTTGCGTTCGCTATCGTAAATGGGAATAAATTGCATGGGGACTAAAAATCACTTCTGTCACGATAGGGTTGATGCAATTACCTTCACGCTGAACAAATTCAATCAAATCATCCCAATCATAGATTGGCTCGCGATCGCCTATATCCCAATCATCTTCACTAATGCAAATTACTCCCATTAACCATACCATCTTAGACAAAATTCTGGCGAGTCGTGGCTGATCTCGCCGGAGTAATTCAATTTCGAGCTTGGTAAACACTCTCCCTTTCGGAGTCCATTTGGGTGTCCATAGTTCAAAGGACTCCTTATGGTTGAGCGGAATAGTAGTAAGTTTCACGTTTGGGGTTGCTTGTTTTGCTCGAAGCGCCCTAAACAGTTTTGGATTAATAAACTCCGACATAGATAGATGGAGCAAGGGAGGCATGTGTGTTTACGCAATCACTAAGTTATTTTAATGTTATGGTTAACTGGGAATGCAAGTTACCCTAGGGTGTGATTTGATCCACTCATTCCCAAGGTTATGAACAAATTTCCCTTACCCCACAAAAATATCGGTGTTGCTGTAATTCAAGATGTACAGGGGAAAATTTTGATTGATCGCCGCCCCAATCGAGGTCTAATGGCTGGTTTGTGGGAGTTTCCCGGCGGCAAAGTTGAGCCAGGGGAAACGGTTACCGAATGTATTAAACGGGAAATCCAAGAAGAACTAGGGATTGAAATTGAAGTAGGCAAGCACCTAATTACGATCGAGCATAGTTACAGCCAATTTCATGTTACCCTCACAGTACATTACTGTAGCCACCTCAGAGGTATTCCCCAACCTCTTGAATGCGACGAAATCCGCTGGGTTAACTTAGCTGAAATTGATCAGTTTACCTTTCCCGATGCCAACGCCCAAATTATTACCGCCTTGCTTGACACTCCCCACGGCTAGAAGCCGGGGGATTCTTGGTTCATAGTCCAATCGTAACTCCGCAGGATTGCTCCAACGAAACTAGAGGATCAAACTCCCCAAGCTTTAAAGCTCCGGTGTGCTCCACCGTACTTAATCCCTTCTGCAAAATGTTGATAGCAGCATTAACGTCTCTATCTCTAACTCAGATCTTGCACCTCAGAAAACAAAATTCAAAACCTCGCTCATTAGACCTCTCCGAAAATACTCAATACGCCTATGTAACTGGCTTTCAGTCTTATAATCGCCAATTTCAATTAGAGCCAATTTCTACGCTAAAATAGGTACTTGAGCCAATTACTGTTAATAATTTCTCATTTTATTATCTATTTTTATTATTTTTATTCATCAATAATAGACATTCAATTAATTATGTTGGTAGTATTAATGCACCAATCCTTAATCTCACTAACCCGCAAATTATGCCAATTATCTGTTCATACTTTCTGGTATTTAATCGAAATCTCTCTTGAGCTACTCTAAATATCTTAACTAGACGAATTACATGTTCTACTATCACTCTTTCAACTGCTAGTTCTTGATTTTTCTTTTTTTGCTCTGCAGTTAATTCTCGCTTTTTCGGTTTTTTCTTAGGAGTTCTAATCGATGCTTCTCCCTCGTAAGCTTTATCTCCAGTAAACTTTTGATTTTCGTCAAAATTGTTTTGAGTTTCACGAAATAATTTAACGTCACTTTTAGGGCCAGGTTGACCTGCTATTACATCAACAATATCCTTGCCATTAGGCAAAACAATTAATTGATTTTTTCGAGTATGATTTTTCTTCTTGCCTGAATAGTATTTTTTTTGTTCTTCATAGGCTCCAGGTCTTTCTATTGGCTGCTCACAGCTATCCACTATTAATTGATATTCCTGTAGTATTTCTTTGATGATTTCACTGTCACTTGAGTTTTTTTTTACTTGTTCAAGTAAGCTAGCAGGTAATAACTATGCCAAAATAGGACACCAATAATTGAAGGTATCATTGGCGGTTGTTTCGCTGACTCCAAATTGAATTCCCAGTAATTGGAATGTTGTCAAATGTCGCAGATATGTTAAAGTAAGGAGGACTTGTTCTTCGAGAGAAAGTAGGGTCTTTCGACCCCCTCCAGCCGCAATAATTCTGACTTTTTAGCCTCAGATGATGCTAGCTTTTTATAATGTAGCTCTCTGGCTTTTTCTAGCAATTTTTCTAGCTGCTCATATTTCAGACCAAGTAAACGCTGTGCATCTTGCGGATGATTTTGAATATGCTCGAATAGAGAACTAATACAATCTTATAAAAAACACAATTAATATTATTAAAACACAAATTATTTATTTTTCGGAGAGGTCTATTGACTTTTGGTAATCAGAGCAAATTATGGCAACGTGATGGATTCCTTTGACTTTCATAAAAGCTTGTCAATTGATAATTGATAATTGATTGATTTGGTCTAAGACCTCTTCGTTATGGCAACTTGGGTTTTGCACCGGGAACTGAATTCCCAAGTCAATACTGCAAGGATTTGCCCTAATCCCTCTACCCCAGCTCCGTCTGCTTGTTAACCGATAATTTCTCTTAACCGAGCAGTATTAATTCCCAAGTGGTCTTTCATCTTAGACCACCATATCGGCAGGGATTAGGCTAGAATTGTTAAGGGTTTGTTACAGAATGATTGTAGAATTTTACATTCTGCTAGTCAGCCTCTGACCTTCAGTGGCAGTTTCAACCAGACCTCTATTGTTCTCAATTGCTCCTATGAGTCTCCCCATTCGCAACGTCGCTATTATTGCCCACGTCGATCACGGCAAAACCACTCTTGTAGATGCTCTGCTCAAACAATCCGGTATTTTCCGGGAAGGGCAAGAGGTTCCAGACTGCGTCATGGACTCCAATGATTTGGAACGGGAGCGGGGAATCACCATTCTCTCCAAAAATACCGCTGTCCACTATAAAGATACTTTAATCAATATTGTTGATACCCCAGGTCACGCTGACTTTGGTGGTGAAGTTGAGCGGGTATTGGGCATGGTTGATGGTTGCATCCTCATTGTAGATGCCAATGAAGGTCCGATGCCTCAGACCCGATTTGTCCTCAAAAAAGCCCTGGAAAAAGGTCTGCGTCCCATTGTGGTAGTCAATAAAATTGATCGACCCCAAGCAGATCCGTACGGTGCTATTGATAAAGTCCTAGACTTATTTCTAGAATTAGGTGCAGATGATGACCAGTGCGAGTTTCCCTATCTATTTGCTTCTGGTTTAGAAGGCTACGCCAAAGAGGATTTGGATGCAAAGGGTGTGGATATGCAACCTTTGTTTGAAGCAATTGTCCACCATGTACCACCACCGGTAGGAGATACTACCAAGCCGCTGCAACTGCAAGTAACTACCCTCGACTATTCAGAATATCTCGGTCGCATTGTTATTGGCAGAATCCACAATGGTACAATTAAAGCCGCTCAACCAACAGCTTTGGTTAAAGAAACTGGGGAGATTGTCAAAGGGAAAATCTCGAAGCTGATGGGTTTTGAAGGACTCAGTCGGGTTGAATTAAAAGAAGCTTCTGCTGGCAACATTGTCGCAGTTGCTGGGTTTGCCGATGCCAACATTGGGGAAACGATTACTTGTCCGAATGAACCTCAAGCTTTGCCCCTAATTAAGGTAGATGAACCAACATTACAGATGACGTTTTCGGTAAATGACTCCCCATTTGCCGGTAAGGAAGGAGATTTTTGTCACTTCCCGACAATTACGCGATCGCCTTTTGCGAGAATTAGAAACTAATGTTGCCTTACGAGTCGAACAAACTGACTCCCCGGATAAATTCCTGGTATCTGGTCGGGGTGAACTGCATTTAGGTATCCTGATTGAAACCATGCGTCGCCAAGGCTATGAATTTCAGGTATCCCAACCCCAAGTCATCTACCGGGAAATCAACGGTCAACCTTGCGAACCTTTTGAGTACCTGGTGCTGGATGTTCCAGAACAAGCAGTCGGCAACTGTATTGAGCGACTAGGACAGCGTAAGGGAGAAATGCAGGATATGCAAGTAGGAGGCAATGGCCGCACCCAGCTAGATTTTGTTATTCCGGCCCGTGGTTTAGTTGGCTTCCGGGGTGATTTCCTGCGCATAACCAAAGGTGATGGCATTATGAACCATAGTTTCCTGGAGTATCGTCCTCTTACTGGTGAAGTAGAAACTCGTCGTAATGGGGTAATTGTTGCCTTTGAGGAAGGGGTTGCCACCTTCTATGCTCTGAAAAATGGGGAAGACAGGGGGTGTATTCTTTATTACTCCTGGTACTAAAGTTTATAAGGGTATGATCGTTGGAGAAAATAACCGCCCCCAAGACTTAGATCTTAATGTCTGCAAAGCCAAGCACGTAACTAATCATCGCTCATCTACAGGAGAGGAGTTAGTTCAGTTACAAGCTCCAGTGGAGATGAGTCTAGAACGAGCTTTGGAATATATCAAAAATGACGAATTGGTAGAAGTGACTCCTAAGTCAGTGCGCTTACGGAAAATGTCGAAGAAGTTAGTAAGGCGTTGAGCTTAAAGTAGTTCAGATTAACTCCCAGATAGCCCTTAGGTTAAAACCTGGGGCTATTTTGTTGAAGATAGGTTACCCACTTTCCTTCTGCCCTGGAGCCTTCTGCCCTCTGCCTTATTGCCACGGAAGTGTAAGTATTCAACCGAACTTGATATTAGGTATCGCCGCCTGTTTTTGATGGTGCTTTGGCAGCGTTTTGTATCCTTTGCTGAAGACGATCAACCGTGTCAGAGTCCAGTTCATTCTCTGGCGAAACCATTTCTCGTTCAGTCAGTGCCGTTGTGATTTCAGATGAAGAAGCTTTTCCTAGTTCCTGCAACAAAGAGTTGAATGATAGCTTCTGTTGCTGGATTTCTTCTTCAGACACTGAGCTAACAGAATAGGCAAGTGTTACCTGTCGCGTTAGAGCATAGACAATGTATTGATTTAAGGAAACACCCTCACCTTCTGCCAAATTTGCTAGTTGCTGGTGTAGTGTTTCTGGTAATCGAAGGGTTAATCGGCTCATATTTCACCTCCATTTCCTGCTAATTTGATGACTAAGTCAACTGGAGTCATTACTCGTAAGCCTAGCGATGCTTCAGCACTTCGAAAGTCACGCAGATTGGATGTAATGACCATTGCTCCTGCATTCATGGCACAGTCTACAACTAAATCATCGCTTGGATCGGGTGAAGTGGGTCTCCACGAATAGTGAATTGCTACAAACTGGCAAAGGTCTAGCAGTTTACCTAGAACGGGGCGAAGCGTTTGCCAACGTTTTTCAGAAAGCTTACGGGACAAAACATCAACGTACTCGTAAGCAAGGGCGTTGGAAACACAAACGGTTAATAGACCCGCCAACCATGCATCTATAACTAACCCAGCAGCACCTCCCTGCTTGGTTAGGCCCTCGAATACAACGTTTGTATCAATCACGACCCGAAAAGATGAACCAGTAGCCATGACACCACTGTAGCACCTTATTTAGTGTCATTTGGGAACGTACCCTACAAGAATCGCATCACAACATTGATCCCAAAATTTTCTGGGTCGAGAGTCAATCGTAGTCAGTAGACACTTTGGAACTAATGTGCTGAGTGTTGCCGTTTGAAGGATTC
This sequence comes from Caldora sp., assembly GCA_965222765.1. Lineage (GTDB taxonomy): Bacteria > Cyanobacteriota > Cyanobacteriia > Cyanobacteriales > Coleofasciculaceae > Caldora. The sequence continues at coordinate 117,527 of CBDCVG010000002.1, read as the reverse complement.
AGCTCTCAGGCAACATCTGAGCAAAATGTTCCATCAGCATCCGATGGATGAAGATGTAACCGCTGCCTACTTTTTGTAGGAAAATACGCTCAGTGGTGTAGTCTAGGAAACGGGCGTAGTTCCAGGGGATATAGTTGTTGCGGTAGAGAATGAGACGCAATGTGAAATGCTGGATGCAGGCTTCACCCCCACTTCTCAGCCCTGCAGTCAGCCCTGCAATTAATCCCATAATCAGCCCTACAACTAGCCCTATAATAATCAGCCCTGCACTCGACACTAACCCTAGGTTTTCACCGTTTAGCCTTGTACTTACCCCTACAATCAACCCTGCAATCAGTCCAAGTATCAGCGCTTCAATCAACCCTAAAATCAGTTGATAAGTTTGTTTTTGCTTTGTATTTTTTAGCCAATATGGCTGAATGTTTTCAATTAAAAATACTGTCTGAGATTCCTGAACCATATTCTGCGCCAAGCCAAGCAACCAATGCTTTGTTTGCTTTTTAGAGTATCTTGGTTCACTGCTTGAGTAATTACGACGATGAAACATTCGCTCGATGTAGTCATCAAATAACCGATTGCGGCGTTCTTCCAGCACTTCAAATCTTGGCAAATCTTCAAGTGCTACTCCCTCGTAAGCCAAAGTCATCATATTGAGCATCAAAGGTGACTGCGCTAATTCTTGTAGTACCCTATCCTCCTCAATTAATGCTCTCAAACCTACTAAATCATTACCCATCCTATCCAAGTAATGACAGACTTGCTCTAAAGTCAGCAATCTTAGATCAACTGCACTTTGAAAATTCAGACGATTAGAAAGAGCTTCATAGTCTTTAATCCGACTACACACCACCAACTGTGCTTCATAACCCTCTTTAAATTGATTCAACGCTACAATACAATCATCTTGATAATCTGCCTTAACTTCATCCAAATCATCTTGATAATCTGCCTTAACTTCATCCAAACCATCTAGTAATGGCAGTAGTTGCTGTTGCGTTACCCAAGATTGTCCAATTTTCTTAGGAACATCATACTTACTCTTCAGTTCCTCCACTAACCAATCTGCTATCTTCTGCCGCTTACTTGCCCAAGAAGAGAGGTTAAAGACTACCGGAATCAGAAGGTTAACATCTTGCTCAGCACGAGCAATTAAATCACGAACTAGTTCCAGTAAAGTTGTGGTTTTTCCTGACCCCGGTTCCCCTAAAATAAGTAAGGTTCGTCCTGCACCAATTTTGTCAAAGATATCGATAACTTTAGTACCTTCGGGGAGGGGTTGAGGTGAGTTGTCCCCAATTTCTAAGATAGCGTTCCCAGGATTTGCGATTGCCTCGGCACCAGCGAAGCTGATCGCATCAGGTTTTTCCTCCAACCCCAACTCAATCAACGCCTGCTTATACAAGGATTTTTCCAGAACCCCTTTAACCCAAAAGTTCTTAACTTTAGTGAGCAATGCCTGACGGTTGCGGTATTCTTGGCGAGTTATACCCACTCCATTTGTTCTTGCCTGCTGACCAAAAAAGAGGGTACTGTTAATCGAGTTTGCATTTCCCTGCACTTGGACATTGCCATCACCAATTGCAGCTTCTTGCCCACCATCCATTGAGCCTGAATTCGTTTGCTGAACACTCGATTCAGGCTGAGACTGTTGTGAATTGGACTTATGGGACGATGGTTCACACATTTCTATAACAACTAAAGATGGCTGTGATCGATAGATCCGCGCTATCTTCCTTGCCTTTATTCAAGAAAGACATGCGGCGCTTCATCTGTTAGGAGAAAGCCTCATTACAGGGATTATTGGAACTTCTGTCTTCAATCCTCTATATATAAGACGTATTCAACAGGCAATTCCTGATTTTTTCGAGTTAGAGATTTTTCGCAACTACAATCAGCTGAAATACCTGTTATTGTTTCCATCTTCACTTATCCCATCCAACTCTGTCAGTCAGAAAAGTCGGATCATAAAGTCGGAAAAGTTGGGTTATTCTCGCAAAGCTTTATCCTTCTGATTCAATATGTGCAAACCGACAAGTACTGTAGAGGAATAATAAAGTTTGACAATTTCAGCCAGACAAACCCTACTATTTGAATTCCCAATTCTAAATTCTATAGGACTTACACACCGTCACAGAATTATGTCATCCTGAGCGGTAGCGAAGGATCTCCAAACAGCTGAGATGCTTCACTATCGTTCAGCATGACAGTTGAGTGTGTCTTTAGATTTACTTTATAAATCAGCTCGAAGAAAACCCTACTATTTGAACTCCCAATTAACAATTAGCAATTAACAATTAGCAATTAGCAATTCCTTACTTCCCAAACCGTGTATCCTGCCAAGCACTACCTACACCTTGAATCACACCGCGAACAATCAAACCAATACCTCTACCAATTACTTGAGTCAGGAAGTAAACAACACCCCTACCAACCCAGGCAACAGTTGCTCGTAAACGAGGTGCGATCGCATCTCGTAGTTCATAGACTATACTGACAACTAAAGATATCCCCTGAAGCTCTTCCAACTCCTGAGTGCGAGGAGCATAGATGGCAGTCCGTTTGATACCAGTATCACTAAAGACAAACAGATGATAGCGACTCTCGAAAATTGCTTCTGGTTCATCTATTAATTGAAATTTGCGATATCTCCAAGATAAATTATTCCGGAAGCGGGCAATGTCTCTGGAGGAAATGAGCTGTTTGTTATAGAAACTTTGCTTAATCGTTTCAATATCAGCAAAGTGATTGAGTAGAGGACTAATGACACCATTAGCTATGTGAACAATCAAATTTTGGAGTAAAATTTCTGAGCGAGCCAGGGCTTCAGGCGTCTGAGCTGGATAAGAGACATTATCAATGATTAATGGCGTTTCAAACAATTGATGAGCCAACAACTCAACTACAAAAGGAATCTTATCCAAAATGTCACCTTTGACAGCAGCGGCATCGCTGAGTAAAATATCAACTACTTCCAATTCCCTATTACCCAATGGCAAGGTGTAATACTTACCAAAGAAATCAATAACCGATACTTGCCATAAATCTTGCAAAATTAGCGATCGCTTTTCAGATAGCTGTTCCAAGGTTACTTGGGAAAAGCGCAATTCTTCGATAATTTCCCCAACTTTCCCGAAGATAATACCAAGTAAATCTCGCTTTTTGTCTATTTGAAGAATATCAATTTCCAGGACTACACCAGTGAGGTTTGTCAAACCAGATTGGAGTCTTGTCAAAGTACCATTAAATGAGCCAGATGTCTGTGACATTCGGCTGAGCTGGGAAGTAGATGCTGGTGAAGGAACTAGTTGTGACTGCTGCTTGGAAATGGGAATTGCTTTCCCTGTCTTCCTGTCTTCCTTATCTCCGCCTCCCCTTGCTACTACTATCACTTGAGCAGGCAACAGCTGATTCACTAGCCAACGTGCTGCTAAAAGTTCTCGATAACGTCCCCTCCAAAATAACCTATCTAGGTTAGGAAGGTTGGTATATTGCAACTGTTGCTTTACCAGTACCAAAGCGTCTTCAATTTGCTGCAATCCGTGGGAACGTAGCTTATGATGCCAGTGAGGAGAAGGCACAGAACGAGGCATTGCCTGTGATAATGTTGGTAAAGTTTCCCAAAAGGATTGACCTGAGCTCAGTTGACGGATTGCTCGAACTATCAAAGAAATTGCACATCCTTTGGGACAATAGCCATCTACACCAGCTTCCTGTGCTAATCCTATTTGAGTTGGGTCTGATTGAGCAGTAAGCAGTAAAATTGGCAAGTTAGGGTAGTCTGTCTTCAACTGCTGACATAGGGATAAGCCTGCCAACTGTAGTTCCAAAACTACCAAATCTACATTCTCTTGATTCTGCCGACGCCCTAGAATATCTAAAGCCGTTGCAGCGTTATCAGCTTCAGCAATCACCTGCAAATCGGGAAACCGTTCTAAGGCAGTGCGCAAACCTAGCCGAAAGATCGGATCATCATCAATTAGGAGGATGTGAGTTAAGGAATTGCTCATAGGAGATTGGCAAGGATTGAATGAACCACTAAGGCACAAAGGACACAAAGACACACTCGCAACTATAACAACTGATCCTAATATGGGAAGAGTAGCAGTCTTGAAAATACCAAGGTTTTTTTAGCATTAGTCATTGCCACCGAAGTACTCCCCTCTTAAGGTATTGCAACGAGCAAAGGTTGTGGGTAGTAGTATTGCATTACAAGAGTTTGAGGATGGTTTGAGAGGTTAAATTGTTAAAATGAACCATGTGCCTTTATGGAAACCCTTGGTGAAGTTAAATTTTTAAAATGAACCACAGAGGCTCAGAGAGCGCAGAGAAGAGAATCATTGGAAAATTACTGATCATAAGTCTGAATGTAAGTGAAAACGATGACGCAAGTAACAGACAACAAAATCGAATTACATAATCAACTTTATCACCAAGATTTTTATTTATGGATACAAGCTACCACAAGGCTTTTACAAGAGGAGAATTTTTCCCAATTAGATTTAGAGAATTTAATTGAGGAAATGCAAGCAATGGGAAGAAGGGAGAAAAGAGAATTAAGAAGCCGTTTAATTATTTTATTAATGCATTTGCTTAAATGGAAATATCAACCTCAAAAAAGAACTGACAGTTGGTTAAATACCATTAATGAGCAACGTATTTCTCTAGAAGAATTATTTGAGGATAGTCCTTCCCTGAAACCATTATTACCAGAGATTTTTTCCCAATGCTACCAAAAAGCTTGTTTGAAAGCAGCCAATGAAACTGGTTTAAATTTAACTTCTTTTCCTGATAATTGCCCTTGGAATCAATCACAGACTCTTGATTTTGAGTATCTTCCTGAATAGTAGATTGATACCAAATCTAGATTAGTTACCCTTTTATTAAAGTCTAACAATTTCAATGTCATGCTGAACGTAACGCAGTGGAGTGAAGCATCTCGCGAGATGTTTCGCTTTGCTCAACATGACAATCAATCATTTTTGCAAGAAGTCTATTACCCCTGTTATAATTATTCTATTTTTTTCTCCCCTACTCCCTACTCCCTATTCCCTGCTCCCTTGCCTTTTTCAGATATCCAACTACTTTTTAAAGCTTGAGCTTGCTTATAAAGCGCTCGTTCAGCAGAAATCTTATCAGCAGTAGCGATCGCAGCGTCAAATCTTCCTTGAGCTGCAAGAATGTTAGCTGCATCCAGCAGAGGACGATCTTCAGCGATTTGCAGTTGAGTCACCCAGCCCGCCACGACTTTTTGGGCTTCAGCATACACTGCACTACCAGGGCTAATTTGCCGAGCGGTAGAAATTGCACTAACCAAATCTCGGCGCTGGGCAAATGTCTTGGCTAAGTCTAGGATAGGTCGGTCTTCGAGAGTTTTAATTTGCCAATGCCATTGGCCAATAACTTTTTGAGCTTCAGGATACAAGGGCTGACCTTGCTTAATTTTACTAGCTTGTGCTACTGCTGCTTGAAGTTCTTCCATCGTTCCCCCTACCGCCAACTGTTGGGCGCTCAGCAGCTTTTGGCGATTTTCCATATGCCGTAGTTCCTGACGCCACTGAGCAATCAGGGTTTGGGCGAGTAGGCGTTGGGGATTTCCTGGTTCTACTAGAGCTGCTTGTTCAATGGCTACCTCATGCCCTACTCTTTGCTCAAACTGAGTCAGAATCTGGGCAAACTGTAACTTGGCTTGAGCTTGCAACTTAGACTCCCAGACAGCTGCTTGGCTTAAAGCGGTTGGATAAACGGGGCTTTTCGGGTTAAGCTGACGTACTACTGCCAAGGCATCTATTAAACCAAGAATCTTATTCTCCTTAGCAGCTTCAAAGGCATGACCTAACCGAATCCAATCCTGAGCTTCTTGATAAAGGGTCGTATTTACCGGAATACGTTGAGCGATGTTGATTGCTCCAGCAGCATCCCCTTTTTCCAGCAGAGCTGCACTGAGGCGCAATAAAGTGCGACTCCACAGGGACAGTTCCTTCTGAGCCTGGGCTTTGATATAACTGCTGGGGTTAATTTTACTAGCTTTTTGAATCGCCTCATCTAATTGTTGGAGCCGATTAGATTGGGCTAAAGCTCGCGCCTCATCCAACTGCTCCGATGCCTCTCTTTCTGCAATCACTTGTTTCACCAAGGCATCAGTACGGAATACATTCCAGTATTCGGGATTCAGCCGAGATAACTGGGTTAGCAACAGGAATGCCTGTCTCCAGTCTTGTGCTTTGAGAGCATCTCTAAATTTTCCCAGAGTTTCCTGGCTTTTTTGCCATCCTTTTTGCCAGCTAGCAATAGCCGCCTGGGCCTCCGGGTAAAGGGGACTAGTGACAGGAATTTGACTTGCGATCGCTACTGCTTCTGATTGGTTCCCCTGATTAATTTGTTCTTGTCCCTGTTGTAAAATTGCCCCAGACCATTCTGCCATCATGCGCTGTGCCTCTGGATAGAGAGAATGCTCTTGAGGCCAAGACTCAACTAAGGTTATTGCTGCTGCCAAATCCTCTACTTTTCCAAACTCAGCCGCCAGCTGAGCACAGTGAAAGCGATCGCCATCAGGGGATAAAAGAGAAATATTCTCACAGTCAATAGGAGGTGGCAGCTTAGCCAACAATAATAATCCTGAGGCAACAGCACCCCCTACCAAAGAAAGGACACTTAGCCATAATAGTGACCATCGCCACAAACTTTGTCCCCCTTGCTTCTGCCGGTAGGGGGGCTCCGCAGAGGTGGACACGAGCACCGGGGGAGGGTAATGGTAATTTTGATTCCAGCCGTAGTTTTCGGGCTCAGTAACAGCTAAAAAATCAGTAGGAGCTTGGGGAGCTTCTCTCTCATTACCAGTATTTTGAGAGCGCTCCTGTGACCGATCCCTTTGCTCCATCCTGACTGAGCCCTTAAGCTGAGTTGGAGTCCAAGAGTTATCCTGAGAGCCTTTGGGATCTTCTAAAATCAATGTCTGATCGAATTTACGGACATAGACTGGGTCCCTCGCAAGTCGGATGACTGATTTGCCCTCCCGTCGTTTCAGGAACGGTAGAGACACTGGGATAGGGAATCGGTTTACTTCTCTTTTTGGCACGAGTATAGGGAATTGGTCACTATAGAGAGTGTATAAAGCTTATTGAGTTTTAGTACTTAGAAGTCGCACTTATCTTGTATAGGGTTCAAAATAAAATGAGTGAGCAATTTTGGAGTAATTAGGGTGGCATGAGCCTCAGTATTCGCCATTGGCTAATAGAGCGCCACATTGAAATTTCCCAACTGGGAGTTAATAGTGCCCAAGTTTCTGGCATTGCTTTTCGCATAGCCCAAGAAATGGAACTTTTAAGTATGGGTCCTTTTGCCATCAGTTCCCTAACTGAGGTATTAGAACTGCCCTTACAAGTTGCCTGGCAGGTAGCTCCGGGTATTTCTCAGTTGAGCGTAGGGCTGCTGCGCATTCTGAGTCGGAAAAAATCCCTCAAGCGTAATGAAGGAACTTGGCTTGCTTTTCAAGTTGCTTATCTTGATGCACTAAAAGGAATTTTAGTGCAAGAATCTCAATTGAGAAGACCTTGGGTTAATCGAGCAGAGGTACTAGGAAACCAAGATCAAGAACTTTCCCTCAATGAGCCCCAACTAAGCGCTCTACTCAAAACCTTACGACCAGGACGCCTCAGCGATTCTCAGGCCGAGCAAGCTCTGTCTTTAGTTGCTGACTCATTTCTAGTACAGCAGATGAATAATTTAGCGATCGCTTGGTTTATGGCCAATGGTGCTGAGGAGATCGAAGCTAAATTGCTCACTCAACGTTTAAGTAACGGACTATCCGGTCACTTGCTCACTGTGATTGCCGAGAATGCTCTGCCCCTGGCACAACTGCAAAAGTTTGTCCGATTGGGAAATCTAAGTAATTTTCCAGATACAGATACCCAAGAAAGCATAGGTGTATCCACTGAAATGCCCACAGCAACCAGACCTCTTGACTTGGATCGAGAATACTACCGAGCAAAGCTCTTGCATTCTCTGAGTGAGCCTTTATTTGCTGAACCCTTTTCCCTTAAAGATATCTACATTCCCCTCAAAGGAAAAGTGGTCAGTCATCATCCTAGAGGCTCACAAACCTCTGCTCAAGGACAAAGGACAAAAACTATAGATTTAATGACATGGGCAATGTCCCAATTGGAAAATAGAAACAGTATTGCCGTGCTTGAAGCTGAGCCTGGCTGTGGTAAGACCAGTTTCTGTCAGATGTGGGCATCCAAAGTGGCTCTTGAGCTTTATCCCAGGTGGATGCCAGTGGTGATCCAGTTGCGAGATGTTAGTTTAGGTCAAACCTTTGAGCAAACTTTAGAAAGTGCTTTACCCCTAGGACGCTTCAGTGATGCCGATGGTTGGCTCTCTTCTAGTTCCCCTCCCTGCTTACTAATTCTTGATGGACTTGACGAATTGCCGAGCTCTCCCCACAAGTCGAGTCACCTTTGGACTTTTCTCGATCAGGTGATGCGGTTCCATCATCAGTACCTTAGTTCTAGTGGCAAACCCCGTCACAAAGTTTTGCTCACCAGTCGCTCTGTCACACTAGATGGTTTGACCAGAAAATATAGGCAAAAAATTACTCTACCCTTACCTGCGCAGTTACAAAGAATTACGATCGAACCTATGGCACAGGAGGAGTTTCGGCAATGGTTCAATTCCTGGGCCAAGCTGCAATCCAAATCAATTACCCAATCATATTTCACCTTCTTAAAACACGGGAGAGTATTTCAGCCGCAACCATCTGCCCAGGCATTAGCTGACTTAGTTTGCCGTCCCCTCATGCTCTATCTGATAGGAATTTTACATCGAGACGGTCTGGTAGATAAGAGCGTTTTTCAGATGACATCATCCCAACTCAAATTTGAAATTTACGACAGGATTTGTCGATGGTTATTGGGAGAACCGACGATGGGGAGCGGCTCGTTACCGGAGTTAATCAGGGAAGGTATTGCCCATGCTAGCCGTTCCCAAGAGGCAATCTCCAATTTGCTTGAGAGTCACCATCCCCAACAGCTACGCCTAATGATGCAAAAAGCAGCACTGACAATTGTCCAAACTGGTCAATATCAAGCACCTCAAGCTGCGATTGAGAAACATCTGATTAGTGAATCGAGCGACGAATTACTTCCAATTCCACTTCCCCACTTCTTTTTCCACCGCATTATTCCCGAATCCACACCCCGACTCTCTGTAAATCAAGATTTAAGAGTCAAGAGTAAAATTGAATTTTCTCACTCTAACTTGGGAGAATACCTAGCTGCTGAAGAAATTGCTCTCCAGCTTAAAGCTCTTACTCAAAAACTGCAAAACCAATATGGTGAAGTCAGCTTTATCATCAATGATGGAGTCAAAGTTGCTGAGCATCTTTACGCTTTGCTAGGATATGGCTTGCTCTCCAACCAAATTGAAGAACTGGTGATTGAGCGTCTTCGACGGGAAGAACAGCGCAATATCAATACCTTTTCCTTTAAAGTTTTATTTAAACGCCTCTATAGTTTCTATCAAGCCTATTGTCGAGGCAGGTGGTTAGATGAAGGTATTGCCCAGCAGGCTCATACTCAGTTACAGTCATTGCAAAACCCCTTAAATGTCTTACAAATAGATGCCTCCGTTGGACTCAATGTCTTCATACTGCTCTGTTCAGGAGCCCAAGAAGCAGACATTCCTTTTTGGCCTTGTGGCAACCCAGATAACCCCCAAGAGTTTGATGCAGAGCAGCTATTAAGTTTTATGGGTAGAACAGCAGTCCTTTCCACTACTGCCTTTTGGGAACGAGCCAGACAGAATTTGTGTAAATTACAACTACTAGAAGCCCGTCTCAATGGAGCCATACTGGTAGAGGCAAATCTCCGGCAAGCCAATTTATCTGCTGCTGAGTTAATTGAAATAAATTTGGCCGGTGCTAATCTCCAAAATGCCAACCTATCTTCAGCTAGTCTCGCTGGTGCTAATCTATCGGCAGCAAATCTCTTCAGAGCTTCCTTAGAGGGAGCAGATTTATCTGGTGCTAACCTCAAAGGTGCCAATCTCACAGGCTCTAATCTTAGTAATGCTTGTCTGTTTGAAGCTCAGCTCAATTCCGAGAATCGTCAGTTTGCAGAAAATAGTGGAGCTATATTTTCTTTGGAAGAGTTTCAGGAGCATAACAGATCTATGGCTCCGCAAAAACCTACCCTCACCCCAGAAGATAAGTTGCTCTCAGAGGAAGACACAGCAATCTTTATTGAGACGGCAGCGGGAGAGCCCATGTTACCGGAGGAACCATATAGTTATAGCAGTGATGACTACGAAGGTGAGACGGTGCGTTTTGACGATGAAGAACTAGGTGACTCTCAAGATACTGCGCTCATTTAACAGTTATTATTGATAATTGTTAATTTCAAAATTGATAATTGAAAATTGAGAACAATTAACTAATCATTTAAAGTAAAAACAATACTCCAGAAAGCCCATGACAAATCACGCTTGCGTTGCAGTTGGCATCAATCGCTATCAGTTCTTACGACCTTTAAGCTATGGACAAGCTGATGCTCAGGCACTACAGCAATTGTTAGTCTGGCAAGCAAATTTGCCGTCTGAGCAGTGTCTTCTGTTAACTGATAGCTCAGCCCTAGTCGATGAGCAGTCAACCTATCCCAGTCGGGAAAATATTTTGCATTGGCTTGGTATGCCGAGCCAAAATTTGTTGCTTTCAGAGCATTGGCGTTGGTTCTTTTTTAGTGGCTATGGCGTCAGTTGGCAAGAAGTAGACTACTTAATGCCTATTGATGGTAATCCAGATGATATTCCTGGAACAGGGATACCAGTAAGATCGCTATTTGAATCTCTCAAAGCTCAAGGCAATGACAAAATCTTGGTTTTATTAGATATCAACCGCTCACCAGGACCTCCCACTGGAGACCCAGTGGGAGCAGAAACTGTAGAGTTAGCGCAACAAATGGGAATTGCCTTGGTGCTTTCAAGTCAACTTAACCAGTATTCCCATGAAGCTGCTGCCTTGGGTAAAGGGTTATTTACCGCAGCACTTACAGAAGCTTTGCGCTATTATCACACTGATACAACTTTGGAGAATTTAGAACAGTATTTACATGAGCGCTTGCCAGAGTTGAGTCAACACCACTGGCGACCAATTCAAACACCTTTAACTGTAATTCCTACGCAAAAAGCTAGAGGACAGCGAATTTTACCATCAGTAAATTTCTTAGCCCATGAGAAAGCTAGTATTGTTGCCAATAGCAAGCCTAATGTTCAAGAAATTCTTAGTAGCGACTACCCAAATGGCACAGCACCACCTTTACAGAATATCGTGGTATCTACTGTACCAATGGAATTGAATACGTCTTCAATCCAAACAACTACCAACAACTCTCATCCCGTAACCTATAAACCAGGAGCAATGATTCCCTCAACTGATAGACAGCCTGAACCAGAGAGAAATAAGACACCATGGTGGCAACAACTGCTTCTTTGGGGTGGAGGAATACTCGCTTTGGGACTAATCGTGATGGCGGTGGCACTCCGCATCCAGAATGAGACTAGTACTCAGCAGCTAGCAGAGACAACTAATCCGGAGGAAGTACCCGGAGCCTCTCCGGCTCCTACAACAAATGCAGTTTCTCCGGCTCCTACAACAAATGCAGCCTCTCCGGCTCCTACAACAAATGCAGCCTCTCCGGCTCCTACAACAAATGCAGCCTCTCCGGCTCCTACAACAAATGCAGCCTCTCCAGCTCCTACAAATGAGCAGCTGGCAGCTAACGAGCAAACCTCAAAACAGAAGCCTTTTAGTGCTAATCAAGACCCCTTAGTTCAAGCCAAGGGTATGATTGAACCCAGTCAGGCATCTTTATTTAGTAAGGCGATAGATGTTGCTCGTAAGGTTCAACCAGATGATCCTCTTTATCAGCAGGCGCAACAAGATATTAGCCGCTGGAGTCAGGTAATGATGGATATAGCAGAAGGACGAGCTCAAAAGGACAATTTTGCTAGTGCGATTGCAGCTGCCAAAATGATACCGAAGGATGACCTGTCGGTTCATCAAGAGGCTCAGCAGGCAATGGAACAATGGAAAGCTATTTCTACTCAGCAAAAGCAAAGCCAAGAGCTCGTCCAAGGGGCGAAAAAGGAAATTAAACCGAATCAAGCTTCATCTTATAATCGTGCGATCACAACTATCACTCAAGTGAAACCGGAGCAACCGGGTTACACTGAAGCACAACAGTTGAAAGCTCAATGGAGTCGTCAAATTTATCTGATGGCTAACACAAGAGCAGCACAAGGTGAGTTACAACAAGCAGTTGATACAGCTAAGTTAGTCCCTCAAGGTACACCTTCCCATCAGGATGCTCAAAAAGCGATCGCTAAATGGAGCGAGAAGATCTATTTGATGGCTAATACAACAGCTGCCCAAGGTAAGTTTAAGGAAGCAGTTGAGACAGCTAAGTCAGTTCCCCAAGGTACACCCTTCTATGATAAGGCTCAAAAAGCGATCGCTAAATGGAATCAAGGCAAACGGTAAGGAGGTCTGAATGCAGAATTAAGAATGTAGAATTAAGAATGTAGAATTAAGCCAAAAATGGTAATTCAGAATTAAGTGTTTTTTTTCGCCGAAAATACATTCACTCATTTTAAATTCTTAATTCTTAATTCCGCGCAGCGGTACTAGTATCTATGCAAAAACTGTTTCCCTTGACTACTGTAGGAGCACTTGTTGTTAATTCTAGGGGACAAGTCTTAATTGTCAAAACCACTAAGTGGAAGGGGGCATGGGGTGTACCAGGAGGTAAAGTGGAATGGGGAGAAACCCTGGAAGCGGCACTTTTAAGGGAGTTTCATGAAGAAGTTGGTCTAGAGTTAACCCAGGTACGCTTCGGGTTGCTACAAGAAGCGGTACTAGATTCCCAGTTTGTCAAAGAAGCCCACTTTATTTTGGTTAACTACTATGCATTTTCTGCTACGGAAATCATCACACCCAATGAAGAAATTGAGGAATGGGCATGGGTAGCAGCCAAACAGGCTTTAGAGTATCCCCTCAATACTTATACCCGTGTGTTGATTGAGGATTATCTACAAAAGGAAGTTGATATTGTAGATGACAATTGGGCTGGGAAACAATGCTAAAAAAAGCGCTAGTAACTGGATCAGCAACGGGAGCAATATGCTAACTCTCGAAAATCTTTATGAAATTCATGAGCAACATCAAGATGCTTTAAAAGTAAGAGTTGAAGAGTTTACCATTGGTAACAAGCATTTTGCTTTTAATTCCCAAGGCATTAATCTTGAGTAGCTTATTTTCCATACCCTATGGCAAAGAAATTCTCTTACGCACAGGGGAACACTTAATCATAGTCACCATTGCTATCACAATTGCGATCGCTATTGGTATTCCCCTCGGTATTTTAATCACTCGCAAGCCAAAGCTCGCTCAACCTATTCTCGGCTTTGCTAATGCTGTCCAAACTATTCCCAAGCTGCTAAATATTCCCCTCAATGGCAACCAGGATTTGGTTAGGAATTTTTGGATAGGGAAGATGGATATCCAGGATTAGCTAAAGCCTATGGCTTAAAGTTGAAAAATATTCCTCAACAGCTGGATTTAGGATTGATGTATAAAGCCTTAGCAGGGAAGAAAATTGATATAGGTAATGCTACTTCAACCGACAGCTTAATACCTAGGGCTTGCTGTATAAGTGTGGAAGCTATGCTATACAGGGCTTTCAATCATATGGCAAGCCAAACAAGTCCAAGGAAATTGCATCGATGGGCTCAATTTCACAGGCTCCCACTGCTATCGCTATCGCTCGGCAAGATCTGAGTCAGAGAAATAATGATATATTCTGCGATCGCATAACCGCTGGCTCCTGTAGAAAAAGCCCCTGGACTCCACTCAAACTAGATGAGATACTAACAGGCTGATAATGCTGTAGTTTGGGTAGAGGTGCATGTATTTGAGGAATTAATATGGATGCAAGTTTTTGGCTTCAAAAGTGGAAAAAAAATGATATTGGTTTCCATAAAAGCGAAGCTAATCCTGTATTGGTCAAATATTTCCCAGAGCTTTCTTTAGAGAAAGGCACTCGTGTATTTTTGCCATTATGCGGTAAAACTCTTGATATCCCTTGGCTGCTTGATCATGGCTATCATGTTGCTGGAGCTGAATTGATCGAAATGGCTATTGAGCAATTATTTATAGAGCTTGGGGTGGAGCCAAAAATATCAGAAACTAGTGATGTAAAGCATTACAGCGCAAAAAATATCGACATATTTGTTGGTGATATCTTTGATTTGTCTGGTAAGATGCTTGGTCTAGTTGATGCAATTTATGACAGAGCAGCTTTGGTAGCGCTGCCTGAAGAAATGCGCAATCGATACACAGCGCACTTAACGGAGATTACGGATAAAGCACCACAGTTGCTAGTTAGCTATGAGTACGACCAAAAATTGATAGAAGGCCCTCCTTTTTCAGTTAGTAACGAGGAAGTAAATCAACACTATAGAGATAATTATGATTTAACCCTCATTGTCAGCACAAATATACCTGGTGGATTAAAAGGAAAATATGCAGCAAAAGAGAATGTTTGGCTGCTACGAAATAACTCAGCTGGTAAGATGTGTTTTAAACGTACCTAATTTGCATCAACCCTATTCACAAATTCAAAATGATTCAACAATTGATAATGAACAATGGATAATTACCTCTCCTTGAAAGAAGAGGATTGAACTTAAGGAAAATATTTTCTTTTTATTTTCTTAATAAATGAGGAGGTCTTAGACAAAATTAACCAATTATCAATTATCAATTACAGCAGATTGCAGGTATATGAGGTACAGTAACACTCTTATGAGGTAAGCATATTGTCCTATAATTGCTTCCCGAATTATTTGGGCAGTAGCAGGTGCTAGTAAAATACCGTTACGATAGTGACCTGTAGCTAGCAAAACGTTACTATAACCAGTTAGTGGTCCAATAACAGGTGCAGGACGTCCTTCGGGGCGGGGACGTTTACCGGACCAAGTGCGCACGATAGTTGCGGTTGCTAAAGCGGGACAAAAAGTAATGGCTTCCTGTCTTACTTGTTCAAGCAGTTCTGATTTGGCAACTACCTCACCCCTATCATCAGGAAATTCTACCGTTGAACCTACCCAATATTCTCTCTCTCCCACCGGGATAATATGCACATCGTTACCAGTAATCACTGGCTGAAAATCAGTATGTCCAATGGGATGGCTTAATTGCAGTTGTAAGGCTTGCCCTAGCACGGGTTTGAGTATCAGAGGTGAAGCATTTCCTATCTCTGTTGCTGGGAACAGGGTAGCTAGTTGAGTCGAACCCAATCCTGCAGCAATTACTAACCAGTCAACTTCTAACTTCCCTGCGTCTGTATGAATTTGGCAACAAGTACGTGAATCAGGACTACCTGAAGGCATTGATTCAACACCCTTAACCGTAACACCAAAGTTGAAAGTTACACCCTTACTTTTAGCAGCTGCCACCAAAGCTTGAGTGAGAGTAGTTGGATCTACTTGCCTGTCTTGGGGAGAATAGACAGCAGCTGTAATGCTGTGACAATCTAGCTGAGGACAACGGGATTGGATTTGAGCAGTATCCCAGATTTCTAATTGCCAACCTTGGGATTGGCGAATTTTTACTAACTTCTCCCAAGGTGCTAAATCTTCCCCAGGCAAACAGAGCATGAGGATACCATTACGGTTGAAGGGAATCTGACGCCCGGTAATTGCTTTTAATTCTGGAATCAGGGTTTCATACCGTTGCATAGTAGCTTGTCGCAGCTGCCACGCCCTACCCTTTGCCTTTTTACTAATCGCCCCCATCATAACTCCTAGAGCAGCACTAGTAGCTCCTTGAGCTGGGGATTGGCAATCGAGGACAGTGACTTGCAACCCAGCCACTAGACTCAGTTCATAGGCAATGGCTGCTCCAATCACCCCACATCCAATAATTGCAACTTGACTCAATTAGAGACTTCCAAATAAAAAATATCCTATCGCTACATGAAGGCAAGAGAGCAGAGAATGAAGAATGTAGAATGAAGAATGAAGAATGCAAGAAAAATAATTCTTAATTCTTAATTCTTAATTCCTCATTCCCCATCTCCTGCCTTCTCTTGTACTAGCCTTGTTCGGGAACCAGCTTCAAGAACTCATCGAAGTCTTGTATTGCTAATCCGTAGTTTCTGATTGCCAGGGAATAATCGCCTTCTGAAGCAGCGGCATCAATGGTATTCAGGGACTTGAACAAGTCTTGGGCTAAATCACGAGCAATCTTTTGATCCTGAGGCAGGAGTTTCTGGCTCAGATAGCTCATCTCCTGTCGCAATGTACCCAAAGGTCCATGGATTAAGCTGCCAACTTCTACCCAATCTCGGTCTTGAATATTGCCTGCAAGAGCTGACATTCTTTGGCGCTTGGCATCAAGTCTATCAGCATATTGCTGAATCTGCTCTATCTGTTGAGCAGTATAAGTGGGAGGTTGCTTTGATGCTGACGGACCACCGCAACTAACCAAAAAGGTCGTTACCAGTACCAGAATCAAAGCCAGAATAGAACGATAACCTTTGATAAACATTGTTTTGTTGCTAACTAACTAGAGAAATTACTTAATTTATTAAGGTATATTACCTCAAATGGCGATAGCTTATGCCAAGGCTATTTCCTTGCTACGACACTTCATGCTTGATGTCGTAGAAAGGGGAGAAGGACTTCACTAATTTCCCTAGGCCAATGTTCTTGAGGATAGTGTCCTGCTTCTTCAAGCTTAGCTAGCTCAACATCCTTAAGACCCTTGGCAAACTGCTGTGCTTGAGTAAAGGGAAGCCAGGGGTCTTTCATTCCCCAAATAATTAGAACTGGCTTTTCCCAGTTACTAAAGCCTGATTCAATTTCTGCCATTGACGGTTTCATCTGGAAATTCTTAATCGTCATCAGCAAACTGCGACCGACATCAGAACTTTTTAGAAAGGGTTTACGATAAATATCTAAATACTTATCTTCAACTACAAAGCGACTTCCACCTTCTAAGGTACGATCAATCAACAGGGGGTCTTGGGTGACCATATCTCCGACGAACGGTAAGCCCCATTGCTGCATCGCCCAGGGTAACTTGGCATTAGAGGAAATAGGTGTATTAAGAATTACCAGGCTCTCAATTTGATCTGAGTGGCGTAGGGTGTACTGAAGTCCAACTGAGGCGAGAAATCCTTGGATTACTAGGTGAAATTGGTCGATTTCCAGGGTTTTGAGTAAATCCCCCAAGGCGTTTATGAAGGCATCAGGAGTATAGCTAAATTGGCGTTTGTCTGGTTTAGCAGAGAAGCCAGAACCAATCCAGTCAGGTGCGATCGCTCTAAACCCTTTTTCTGCTAAATCTGGCATTATCCCAGTCCAGCAAAAACTTTGGGAAGGTAGACCATGCAGCAACAATACAGGCAGCTGCTTACTGTCACTAACTGGATTCGCTTCCCGATAGAACCATTGCAGCGACCCTACCTCTATCAATTCTTCACTGATTGCCACTGTTGTTTTCAGCCCCATTTACTGTTGTTTGAGCTTACCGCTCTCCGGGTCTTTGGGCAAGTTTCAAAGACGTCCAAATGCTGATTTCTTGGGCACTTTATAGCAAAAAAAGTATAAAACTTACCAAAGATTGAAGCGGATTGGGCTTAAATTGTAATAAATAATTAAGCAGTCCTTTAATAAAACTTAACCATAGGAGATTTAGTGTGAACGCAGCCGAACAAGCAAGAGGGTTAGAGGTTACGACGAAAATTGCGGCAATTGTCAATTTATTTAGGTTAGAGTTCCCCGATGCCAAAGCAGACTTGAACCCCTGGCAGAATGATCCTGACACCCGCGAGTTAGTCGATCCTGATTCGATTGATATCGGCTTCCATTTCCCTGGTTGGAGTAGGCGCTTCCAAAGCCGCAGCATCCTAGTGCAGATTCGGTTTTATCGAGATCCATTGGAAGGCTACCAACGGTTGATTGGTTTAGAAATGGCAGGATTTAATCATCAAGGAGAAGCTTGGCGACTCTCAACGGTTGATAGTTGGCAATTACTCGGTAACTACCAACCAGCAGTTGAAGTAGCAGAAAAGCTCAAACATTTTTGCCGACAAGTCTTTAAGTTGTTTAATTAGGTGTTAGGCATTAGTGGCAAGTTAAGGTAGCGTAGCATTTCTGGAAATCAATTGGTATCACACTTCATCCTTTAGTTGACCTTTGAGCAACTTTCGTAAAGCTGTTACTTCTTCTGGTTCCCCCACCACGAGCAATTTATTTCCTGAGTGCAGAATTGTCTCAGCTTTCGGGTAATACAATCTCTTATCTCCTTGCTGAATCGCCATAACAGTTACTCCTGTTAGGTTACGAATATTGGCTGTTGCTAAGGTAACTCCATCTAGAGGAGTGGCATCATCTATAGTTACCCACTCGCTATGCATTTCCCTAGCAGTATCACTAAGTTCTGGCGGCATCAAACTGATGACCCTTTCTGGAAGGATACTCTCGTAGCGCTCGGAGTGAATAGTATTAATCACTGATTGGATTACCCATTGACTTTCTCCGAGAGTTGCCAACACATGAGCACCCATCTCCAATGCTGCCTCAAATTCCGGTTGTACCACCTCTTGTGCTCCAAGTTGGGTGAGCACGTCAATCTCAGTATTAGTGTGGGAACGAGCAACTACATCTAGCTCTGGTGACAACTTGAGGGCACGTTTGAGCAATAGTCGGGTACTAACAGGATCAGGTAGGGCAATAGCTAGGGCTTTAGCTTTTTCCAGATGGCTTTTCTCCAATACCAATTCTGAGTCAGCATCCCCAAAAATATAAGGAATTTTCTCTAACTGTAACTTTTTGATTGCTGCCTCACTGTTTTCAATTACTAGTACTGAGTGTCCCTGATTTCGTAGGATATTAACAATTACTTGCCCTACTCGTCCATAACCGGCTACCACTACATGATCACAAATAGTTTCGGGAATTGACAGAGCTTTGGTATCTCGAAACTGACGGAGATAGTTCTCCAGCAATGGCAGATTAGCTAACTTGTCTGCTAAACGGGGAGAAAATCTTAGTGCTACAGGGGTTAACACTAAAGTAATTGCTGTGGTTCCTAACAACAGCAGGTACTGTTTCTCACTAAGAAATCCCATTTCCAAACCAACTAAGGCTAAAACAAAGGAAAATTCCCCAATCTGATTGAGACCTAAACTGGTAATAACTGCTGTTTTAAATGAGTAGCCAAATTTCAATACAACTGGTAATATTATTGCTGCTTTGCCCAGCATCACCAACATCACTAGGCCTAAAATTAAGCTGAAGTTCTGAAGAAGCACTCCTGGATCAATCAGCATCCCGATAGAAGCAAAAAAAAGGCTGGCAAAAGTGTCTCTTAGGGGCAGAATTTTGGCTAAGGCTTGATCAGCATAATCAATTTCGGCAATCATTAAGCCAGCGACAAATGCTCCCATCTCGATAGACAAACCAAGCTGAGCGGTAATTAGAGCAACCCCTAAACACAGAGCAATCACACTTAGCAAGAATAGTTCACTATTTTCAGTGGCAGCTATATGTTTGATAGCAGAGGGAACTATCCACCTACCAAAAGCGAAAGCAGCACTCAAAAAGAGTAGCACTTTCAGCAAAGCAGCAAATAAAGCTGAGCCAATATTTTCCGGTTGATTAAGAGCAGGCAAAATTGCTAGCATCAGACCTAATGCCAGGTCTTGGGCAATCAAAATTGCTAGCATGACTTGACCATGTAGAGTATTGATTTCTCCTCGTTCGGTAAGGGTTTTGAGAACTACAGCGGTAGAGGAAAGGGAGAGGATCGCTCCCAGAAATATCCCCTGAGTTAGTTTTTCCCCCATCACAGTAGCCAACAACGCTACCAGAGCAATTGTCAGACCTATTTGCAGTAAACTGCCTTTGAGTGCAATATCTTTGACTCGTTTGAGTTCGGCGAGGGAAAATTCTACACCAAGGGCAAATAAGAGGAAAGCAACGCCAATTTCTGCCAAGGCTTTGATCTGTTCTTGTTCCCTTAACAGTTCTAGTCCAAACGGACCAACGATTAAACCACTAGCTAGATAACCTAACAGTACAGGTTGACGCAGTCGGTTGGCTAGATACCCTCCCAGAGCAGAAGCCCCCAGAACTGTAGTCAAGTCCAAGATAAAATTGTGTGGTGCTGCTGCCATATTATTTTGCCATTATTAGCTGAGTGACTAGCACCATGCTAAAAAAACTTCAGCCTTTGTGTCTGGAATACTATCGGAGATGAGTTGCAGTACTCCGCCTATACCGCGCAGCGGTTAGGGGGTGGTGTAGCAAGTCCGCGAGTCGAAGACGAGCAATCTACAACTAATTATGTTATATTGTAGATATGCTAAACATGACGTGGGAATTCAAGCTAGAGCCAAGCGCTGAGCAAGTTTTAGAGATTGAGCACACCTTGTCTGTCTGTCGCGGTGTCTGGAATTTTGCTCTGCGTGAGCGCAAAGACTGGCTAGATTCCCGCAAGTCGCCCATTAACGCCTGCTCGCTGCTCTGTGAGTACATCATCCCGGCAGAGGAGCGGTTCCCTGGCTACCATGTTCAGGCCAAGCGTCTGACTCAAGCCAAAAAGCAGTTTCCGGCATTGAAGACGGTCAACGCCCAGATGCTTCAGCAGGTGCTACGAAAGCTTGATATTGCTTGGGAGGCGTGGCGGCTCAAGCGAGCGGGATTGCCCCGGTTCAAAAAGCAAAACCGAATGCGCAGCTTTGTCTTCCCACAAATGCTCAAAAACTGCATCAGTACTGATGGCATCAAGCTTCCGCAGTTGGGCTGGGTGCGGGTGCGCTGGTCTCGCCAGATACCAGCGCTGTTCACCGTCAAGCAGGCCCGCGTTGTCCGCAAGGCATCGGGCTACTTTGTCATGTTGTCGCTAGAAGCCGATATTGATGTGCCTCTTGTGCCGTTTCACGGGCATCTGGTTGGCATCGATGTCGGTCTCGAATATTTCCTCTCAACTTCCGATGGAGAGCAGGTCAAGCGACCTCGCTTTTTCAATGAGCTACATCGCAAGCTGAAATTGCTGCAACGCAGACTCAAGAATAAGAATGAGGGGTCGGCCAACTGGCTAAAGCTCCAGAAGAAGATATCGAGAGTACATCAGCGCATTGCTGATACTCGCAAGGACTGGCACTACAAGCTCGCTCATCACCTGTGCGATGGCGCTGGGGCTGTCTTTGTGGAAGACCTAGATTTCCGCATCATGGCCAAGGGGATGCTGGGCAAGCACACCCTTGACGCTGGTCTAGGGCAGTTCACCCATCAGGTGCTGCGGTGGGTGTGCTGGAAGCGCGATGTCTACTACGGCAAGGTGGACCCGCGCGGCACCTCTCAGGAGTGCCCAGACTGCGGCGCCCAAGTGCGGAAAGACCTGAGTACCCGGATATCACACTGCCACTCCTGTGGGTCAATCAAGCCGCGAGATGTGGCAGCGGCGCAAGTCATTAGTACCCGTGGGCAACGGGGAATAGAAAATGCCTGTGGAGTCGAGGCGGCGGGGGCTGGGGCAACTCAGTCTAGCTGGCTGGCATTGAAGCAGGAACTCTTTGGGGTGAGCCAAGGAATCTCCATCCATATCGCAAGCGCGATTGGGTGGAGAGGATGTCAATCACCACAATAATAAATAATTAACAACTAACAATTCCGGACCATTGAACCTTTTTGAGTTTATTACGGCGATAGGAGAAGAAATATTCTGGTTCCTGGAAAGTACAATGAGGAGCAATCGCAATTTGTTCTGGACTAATACCCAATTGTTCGAGTTGTAGCTCATTCACCCGCCGCACATCTAAGCGTACTCTCCCTGGTTGGGGATCATCTAAGATTGGTGAGTTTGGTAACTCTTGTAGGGCAGCAAGTGTTGATTCTGTGGTATCTGTTGAGCAAATACTAGCTCCAACTTCAACTGCAACTGTCTCCGATACCTGATAGACTTTACCTGCGATCGCAGGACCCATAGCAACGCACAAATTCTTAAGGCTACTCCCTGAGTCGAGGAATCGTGCGATCGTTTTAGGTACAATCCGAGTAGCAGTACCCCGCCAACCTGCGTGCACCGCTGCTGTTTGTCCTGTCTCAATATCCCCAATCAGCACAGGTGTACAGTCGGCAGTACAAACCCATACTGCTTGCTGAGGCTGTTCAGTTACAATACCATCAGCTGGTGCTTTAGGCGGTTCTTGCTCCTCTCCATTGGGTAAGGAATCAGTAGTCTCGTGGATTTCCGAGGGGGTCAACACATTATTACCATGTACTTGTCGTACTCGATATACCTGAGCCTCAGGTTGGAGGGCAGCTACAATTTCGTTAGGAGATCGAGGTGAAAACGCGGAGCTGAAAAAGCCGTGATTCCATTGTTCCAGCAGACTACAAGTAAGATAGGGTAGTTCTTCCCAGGTTTCCCAGTGCCAAGTATGCATTGCAGTATTTAGGTGTTAGGTGTTAGTTAAGCTCATCCCACGACTTGCATTACGTGGGATGCAAGCGCCATTAGTAAAGTGTCATTTTGTACTAATGACTAATGACACTTTACTAATGACAAGGCGGCAGGGCGACATTTCCTCCAACCCCTTGAAGGAGTTGGCTTCCCCGTCGCTTTTTGTGATCTCATTTTTTACCACTGACAAATTGACGTAACCTGAGCAAACTGAAAGTTTGACCAAGGTTAAGCGGTAACATAGACACCCCTTCCAAGCGAGACTGTACCCAACCTTCTCCCCAGTACCATTCGTGATAACCATCAATACCTTGACTCAAGAGCATACGCAAACAGTTGGAACCAGTTATCTCTACCTGGTGCTCAATTGCTACTAGTCCCATCCAGCTAGTGAAGGTTAGTCCTTGATAGAGTTGTTCTGGCATCTCTTCTGAAAAGCGTTGGGGCCACAACCACTGACGCAGTTGCTCCGAATAAAGTAAACTCTCATAAATGACATTGTGTGCTGCTTCTATTTCAATGCGGATATGACTTTGTTGAAAGGTTCCTAGCATGTCGATTATGATCTGTTTTATGTATTGGGTGCGTATTAATTGTCCCCGAAAGATTTAAATCCGGTGTCTTCTTTAAGACTCTTGGAATGGGGAAGGGCTGGAATCCTGATTCCCATTCCCACTTTGGCTCCTGGCTCCTTCTTCAATCAACTGCAGCAAGTTGTCAACAGTATTGAGAGGAAAATTCATGAATACTAATGAACTTCAGGAGCGTTACCTTGCAGGAGAAAGAGATTTTCAAGAGGTTAACCTGAAGGGGGCAGATTTGCGTAAAGCTAACTTAACTGGAGTTAACCTAAGTCGAGCAAATTTGCAGCAGGCAAACCTGAGTGAAGCCAACCTAACTGGGGCAAACCTTTATCGAGCTAACCTAACTAAAGCCAACTTGGATAAGACTATTCTAAATGAGGCAATTCTCAATGGAGCAGACTTACGCAAGGCAAATTTACATAGAGCTAGCCTGATTAGGGCAGACCTCTTCAATGCTAACCTCAAGGGAGCAATTCTCAAACATACATTCATGGCTGGAGCCAATCTCCGTAGGGCAGAATTAGATCAAGCTCATTTGAGTTGGGCGAATCTCCGTCAAGCCGACTTAAATCACGCCCATCTGAGTAGAACCAACTTAAATGGTTCCAAGTTCTGCAAGACTACCATGCCTGACGGAAGCATTAGGAATGAAGATTGCTAGGGAAAATCTTTTGTGATATTTTCCTACGGTTGCTTTAATCGTATTCTTGCTTACTACAATCTCTTAGAGTCATCCCTTGGAACGGACCTGGTTTAAGAGAAAGTTTATGCAAGCGGCGATTAGTCTGAAACATTAGTTCTTGAATCGAATTGAGTCTGCTTTCTTTTAATTCACGAAGATAGGAGCGAGCAAATTCTATTATTTCTTGCTGCGTTGGTGCTGGACTCAATTTCAGAAGGTAACCGTATGATTGTGCTAGACAGTGATAACAACGATCAGTAGAAAAACTTTCCAATCTATCTCGCGAGCACTCGCGATCAATAAGAACCAAATTAAGCGGTGAATTTGTATCTTCTTGTGGGATATCAGTTAAAATAATATCCTTGAGTCTTACCCAAGCAAAGATACCGACTCGGTGAAGCCTCGCCATCATAGTTCCTGTATCCCGCATAATCCTGACTCTTAGTTGGGTATCACCACTCTGCCAATACTCTGAGGCAAACTTACCAACAACTTCTTGAACCAATAGGAAACCTTCGCAGGGAAAGCCTAATATCCTGCGCTCTCCCCATGCAACTGGCTTCATTACTTGAAAATTATTACTTTCCAGGAGGCGGATTGCCTTTAGTTCATAGTAGGCAGTAGTGTGTGGTAACTTCCCACGAATAAACTTCTTAAGAATCCAATTGAACGGCATCTCCTGCCAGTTTCGTTTGAGATATAACTGCTTAATAGTCTTTCCAGAATCTATAGAAATCTTGCGAACTTCGCGCCCCTCTTCAAAAGAGACTAACTTCCCAATATCACTTCGCATTAGCAGATCGAAGGAATTTAGTGAGGAAGACTCTAAAATTTGGTTAAAGGGAGGGAAAATTTTAAAATCTAAGTGATACATGAGCGACAAAAATTTTTCCTTGAATCTCTAGACTTATACGAAAATTGAGATAAAATCTTTCCTTGTCTTATGCGGAATTTTAAGTTCCGGAAGAGTTTTAGCTCAATAACAACCAAGTTCGGTAGAGCACAAAGTTTTATATCACCCTAAAGTAGTATCTAGTGTAACCTCAAAAGTATGTAATTGGAAAGATTCCTATTTACCTAATTATAAAAAACCCTCGGTGACCATCCGAGGGTGGTAATTCATGGTTCATCTACTCTACTGTTGTTGCATTCACCATCTATTTCACTTCGTCAGGAAAAAAATAGAAATCGTTCCAAGCTCTATTTGCCAAGAAGTCGAATACTACTAGTGCAGCGCGGCAGAAATAAACAACCAGTGAAAAAAGGTCAAAAAGCTTATCGTACAAGCTTTCTTCCCTTGGAGCCTTCTTGCACTAGCGTAGTACGACTAAAAATGTAGGTTGGGTGGAACGAAGTGAAACCCAACGCAGTATATTCCGGTGTTGGGTTACGCTATCGCTCCACCCAACCTACTTATTCCAGGATGTTAGTTGTGTCACGCCACTACAACAGCGAGACAGAGGATTACGGAAAAAAAACTCTGAATCTATCCAGTTTTTCAATTGTCCACAACTAAACCTGAACTAAAAATGCTCCTCTACTAGGGATAAAATGCGCTTAAAGCTATATATATCAATCACTTGCAGTTTTTTTGCCTATTGTTAAATAGCTCAGTAATATCAAGAGTCAAACAGTGAGCTGACAGTAGTGACACACTCCCCTCCTGATTCCTCAGAGCATCCGTTTATATTCAAAGTATGGACAGCAACAGAAGAAAGCGCCTGCAAAAACACTCCTTCTGCTGAAGTCTTTGGAATTCTTGACCGTAACCTACAGGGCTCTTACCATGGACATCAACACTACTAAGTCTCTCAATCAAGCTTCTGATAACCAGTTGACCACTCCGGAAGTTTTGACAGAAAATAATACCCAAGCTTTAAATGAGCTGTTGCTCCAAGAGGTGCTTTCACAACTAGGAAAAATACCAAGTCGTGCAGCTAGTGTGATTAGCCGGATTGTGGTAGAAGTAGAACGGATTTGTTACAAAAGCGATCGCATCCAAGCTAGTGGTCAAATCAGCAAGTGGCAACTCACTCTAGGGCGTCACCGGTTGGAAAAATGCCTGTCTTACTACAAGTTAGGTTCAAAACAAGGTCGGGTAGAACTACACAGTAACCTGAGTGTGATGATTTATCGCCACATAGCACTACCTCAATCCCAGTTAGGATTTTCTGCTCGTTACAACCTGATTGAGGACTTTTTGCAAGACTTTTATACTGAGTCTCTCAGGGTTTTTCGGCGAGAAAATCAGTTGGCAGCTGACTACACTCCCCGCACCCAAATAGAATTAGCCGAGTACATGGGCTTTACTGAGCAATATGCCAAGCGCCGCATTAATCTGCGCAGTGGGAATAACCAGCAACTGATTATCCTCAGAGCACAAACTTTTGCCAAACGGCAACCGAGCGAAACTGCCGTTGATATCGAACAAGCAATGGAGTTTCCTAAAGATGAAGCCGCTATTGAGCAAAACCGCTCGGCAATAACACAACAGTTACGCTCCCATCTCATTGCTGAAACTACTGATCCCTATGATTTTGTCTTACGCGATCGCGTTGTCCAAGAACTAGTAGAATACTTAGAAGCTCAGGGTCATTATGACTGTGCCGATTACTTAATATTAAAGTTGCAAGACCTAGCAGTAGCAGATATTGACACTATTCTAGGTCTGACACCCCGCCAACGAGACTATTTGCAACAGCGCTTTAAGTACCATGTGGAAAAATTTGCTCACGGTTCTTCCCACTGGAAACTGGTACACCAATGGCTAGGAGCAGATCTTGACCAAAAACTCGGCATGTCATCACAGCAATGGGAAGTATTTGTTGAGCAGCTTGACTACCGACAACAGCAACTGTTATCTCTCAAGCAGTCACACCTGAGCGATCAAAAGATTGCCAAAACTCTAGGTTGCACACCCAAACAAGTTAAAAAGCGCTGGACTAAGGTGTTGCAAATGGCTTGGATGACTCGCAACTCCATAGAGAACAATAGTATTAGTAAGAAGAAGGTAACTAGTAAAAGTAATGAAATCGCTCGGTGCAAATCTCCTGTGGCAGCGTAGTCATCATTAAATTATGGCTAATAATTAAAGGCTAAGAGTTAATTGTAATCAATAAGTGACGGCTCCTACAGCAAGTATAAGCGGAAGTGGTCTCCACAAGGAGGCCACTTCGTATGGGTGAGCGAAAAAAGGTGGGGAGATAGGGAAACAAAGTAGAACAAATGATTTGAAGAGGATACTTTGCTAGAAAATCCTTCCCTAATTTCGCTCACCCACTTCGGTATAAGTAATATCCTGTCGGCATAATTGCCCATAATAAAGACTGCTCCGCGTCCCTGCGTCTCCGCGTCAGTATTAATTATGCTTATTCAAGTCAACATGGTATAATTCCTCTTCTGTTATTTTCCGACAAGAATAATGATTATTTTACTTAATCTGTGCTAGCATTAATGTACGGTATAAATACAGCAATGGCAAGACAACATCGAGTAGAAATTCGGTTAAATGAGAAAGAGTATCAAGCTCTAGAAGAGTATGCTACCAAGTTTGGAGTTACTCGTTCGGAAGCTGTGAGACGACTGATACAACAGTTGATGGAAGACACCGATAAGTAGTAATGGTGACTCATCTGACTCTATATTCTGTGGAGCTATCCACAGTATCGGGATTTTGGCAAAATTAAATAATAAATCTTTGTGTTCCAGATTCTGCCCCGTGAGCTGTCATAATCAAATAACTTCTACTGTTGATGAAGCTACAACTATTGCACAGTGATAGTTTTAAGCTTTCAGAGCCCAATTGATCAACCCAGAAGTCTATTCTCAACTAGCTCATGATTATTGCTTGTAGAGTTCAGCCCACATTAATGAAACCTTAATGGTTTCCCTTAAAAATACCTAATGTGCTAGTTGAAAAGGCAGAAGGAGGGGTTGTACCATAGCTTTTTGGTTAAAAGTTGGATTGATGAACAAAAATAATCAACCTTTACGTTTGCAACTTGACCTCTATCGCTCTTATATTCCAATTTCTTACGAGGAAATGGAAGTTGGATTTTGTACGCCAGAATTCTCCTCCAAAATTGTTGAAATTTTTAATGAACATGAGCAATTAGTTGAAGATAATGAAGCTTTAAATAAAGCTTTCAAGCTGGCTTGTTTAGACTTAATTAAAAAGTCTGGTGGCGATCCTAGAGATGCTAACAAACTTCAGTATCTAATGAAACAATACATGGAGAAATCCAAACGCCCTGAAAATGGTAGTAGAGCCATTGTCTACTTACTGCGGGAAAGGAAAGAACAGCTGGGTATCAGTAATCGAGAATTCGTTCGCTTCTGTTATTCCTACAAGTTGCCTCCCAAAGAACTCAAAGAAATTTTCAGTGGTAAAGAAGTTACTGATAAACATCTAAAATGCATTTCCAGGATTTTAGGAAAACCAGTGGAAGATTTGATTGAGATCAGGGATGGCTTCAGTCATAGTGAAATCAACATGCTGGCCAGAATTCTGGGTACATCAAATGAGGAATTGAGTCAATTGTTTCAAAATTAAAGTTAGTTAAACATTTATCAACGCACTGAATCAACAAATGTCAAAACAAGATCCACCCTACCTCAGTTACTATTGAGAATAATTTAAGATTTTGTACAATTCGTTCTCATTGACAAGTAATTGAACAACTAG
This sequence comes from Caldora sp., assembly GCA_965222765.1. Classification (GTDB taxonomy): domain Bacteria; phylum Cyanobacteriota; class Cyanobacteriia; order Cyanobacteriales; family Coleofasciculaceae; genus Caldora. The sequence continues at coordinate 89,052 of CBDCVG010000002.1, read as the reverse complement.
TACCGCTGTGCGGAATTCAAAATTCAAAATTCAAAATGCTTACAGAGTAAGGATTCTATCGATATCAAACTGGTAGGTTATTTCCATGCCCGCTGCACTACTATTGTATTACTTCTTCTTTGTTAAAAAAAGTTAACACTTCAGCTTTCTTAAGAACCAGACTCCAAGCGTCGTTGCCACTCAGCATCTATTTGCTCTTTTGCCTTTAAATCTTGATCGAGCAAATCAGTTTCGCTGGTATAAACTAAATCCTCTTCTGTAATAATGTTTTGAGCCGCAAATTGCTGAGCATAACTAATTTTCTTCTGTAAGCTATCCTCTGCTTGATTGAGAGCAACAGCTTGCCCTTGTCGTTTTTGATTTCGTTGTTCAATCTTGCTATTTTTCCACTGAATCCAGAAGTAACGAATCAGGGGTATTGCCAAGAAACCAATGCCGTAAACTAGTAATAATGGGTAAATTAAATCAACGAAAGCAACAAGACCCCCTATTTGTGCAGCTATTTCACCACTGCTTAAGAGATTCCCCAAAACTAGGACACCAACAAAATTTACTGCTCCTAGCCCAATTGACAGCATAAGTTGCCCACTACTAGCCTGAGTAAAGCGCAAAAGTCGCTCTTTAAGATAGGCTTGCAACGACTTCGGCTGTATTGCTTTGGCTGTGGTTTGTAATTCTGGAAAATGATAGACAATCTGCCCATCAGGACTAACTTGAGGCAATCCATCGAATCGCGCTAGTACCGGGAGCATATAATCTTCTGACTCCTGCTGGTATCTTTCTCCCAAATCATCAAGATAAGGCGCAATCTGTTCTGCTGCCACAGCACCTCCTGAGTTGCGAATGACAGTACCAATGTCTTGCCAACGACGCTCCTCTAAATCAGCATTGGGATTGCCGTCACCAAACAGAAAGGAGAAAACTGCCTCGAGAAAATTCAGCTCACTGGTACGGGAAGCTTGAGAAGATCTTCGTTGTCGCCGCGAACCACCTCCGTAATCGTAGGGGTCGAAAAACCAAAAGAGATCTGGTCCCCAAAGGCGAGGAAAAAAGAATATGCCTCCCCCACCGGAACTGTTACCGCCGCCACCAGAATCATCATCACTACTAGCACGAAGGCTCATTAAGATGATTGCGATCGCAACGAAAATCAGGACAATGGACAACAGTAAAATAATCCCAAAGGAAATCCGAATCAGGTAGAACAAGACACCCCAGATTTTGTCCCACCATTCCTGTAACTGTAGCCGCAAGAATTTGTTGCGGAGTATTGAACGAAAGTTTTTGGGAAATAGGTAAGCAATTTCGCCTGATTCTGCTACTTGTAAATGTCCTCCAGCATCAGAGGCAAGAGCTAGTAATCCTTGCTGTGTCAGATTGATATTCAAGCCAGCCTGGGTAGACACATCTCCAACAGTGACGCGGTAACCGAGCTGCTCGACAGCTTTCATAATTTTGGGATCAGGAGTCATCGTCCAAACCTAAAAAATTTCCCTTCTTTCTTTAAGTATAGAACTGTGCTTATAACCTCATGAGGCTTACTGGGTTCGGTTTTCCGTTACCTATTTTTGATTAGCTACAGCAAATTTTCTTTTTTAGTACACACTATAGTATTTATGTACTATGATGTAATCATCATTCATTAATCACCTTACAGCAATATTAGCGACTGACATCAATCCCTTGACAGAATTTAGTTGAAGGAGGTTCCTGGATCTTATGCAGCAATGGAAAGCGATTATGCAACAATGGAAATCACCACCAGTTAATTGGCAATCTTTAGTAACCAGTATTTGTCTACTGCTGATTGGTTATCTATTAGCCGTACTAGACTTGCCCTTAAATCCTCCCTTGGAGAGTACCAGAGAGCGTCCTCTAGAACGTAGCTCAATCTGTACAGAAATTGTGCAGCCTGATGTGGTAGTATCCCAAGAGCAGTTAAACAAACTTTCAGACGTTCCCACTTATACTCAACGGGATAAAGTCAAGCAAATCCTCAAACAGCCTTATTGCCGATTGCCAGCCTTAAACATCCGCGCTGGTGCAATAACCGAGCGAGAGGCTTACCCTTTAGCATTTGACCCACAAACTTCCCTTGTTGTTTTATATGAGGGAAAAAACTATGTGGGATATGGATTCAAACGTCTTTAATTTCCTTAATCGAGGGCTAACCACAGCTACGTCAATCTTACTGCTCTTCCTTTCTGGCTGTGACTCCCAACCCCCAGCCGAAGTACCCAGACAGTTTCAGCTTACTCAGAAATGGGAACTGCAACCGGGGGATAGTATAGCTGAGCATCAGGTACTTGGTGGACTAGGTGACATTTCGATCGCCTTAAATGGTAAACCCTTATATGCTCCATATAATGGTCGCCTACAACCTCACAACTCCGAATGCGCGATTTTCTCCAGCGAGGAAGTAGCAGCTTACTTACTCCGGATCTGCGGATTGCGATCGCCTGAATATGGACCCCAGCTGAGGGGAGAATCTATTGGTACAGGCAATCAGGTCCAGTTAGCTCTGTTGAACAAGCAAGCCAATGGACAGTGGGCGATGGTTGAGCCTTCTAAAGAAATTATTGAGCAAATATTGCAACAACCTTAATGTATTCCCAATCTTCAATCATACCATAAACGCGGTTGTAGGTTGATACAGGAATTTACCTCGGTACATGGGCGCACGTCAATCAATGGGCGCACGTCGGTGCGCCCCTACTCTTGTCTTATGAAATACTGCATCTCCAAGATCCTCTTTGGTTGCTGGCTGCTGATCTTCAACCAAACAGTTGTTTTAGCTGCTGAAGTGACGAAAAAAGCACCTTCTTCTAATTCTGCCGCCTCGCTGTTTGCCACTCCCAAATCTCCTGGTAGCATTGCCGTGGGGGTTGCTGAGGGTAATTTCACTCAGTCTGGGGAGGCTACTTCGTTATATTCTGGTCATACAGATCCAGGTAACCACGTTACTAACAGAGGATTTTGTAGTTGGAATCGTGCTGCAAATATTACGGTAGCTGAAGCCGATAAGCGTTGCCTAGCTTCCCTCAAAAAGCAAAGCGCTGCGATCGCAAAACAGATGAAAGATTTAGGTATTAACCCTACTGAGCATCTCCCAGCTTTGGTAAATGGGACAGATGTGTGGAACCAGTCTAACTCAGCTGGACCGGAGTTTGTGTCTCAATATAAAGCTGCCTTAGATTTGGGGCTCAGGGGCAAAGCCTCCTATATCTGGGCGCGGGTAGAAGCTTTCCGTAACGCGAAGGGAGCACTTGATGCCAGTGGTTTGTTCGGTATCTGTAAAAGACATAGTTACTATCAACAGCGTCTTGCCGGTTTAAGAGTTGATTCAGAACTTTGGCGGTGGCAATGTATTGGTTTAGATCAAAGACGGCGTGTAGAGCTCATAAGTGATGTTCTCCAGCTACATCTTGGGGAAATACAACCTCCTTCTCCAGCAGTTTCTATTCCCTCCCCTTCTCCTGAAGTAGAGTCTTTGGCGTTGAGCTTCAATGCCAATTCCGTTCCTTCTAAGGCAACTGATACCAAGTTAATGGTACTGGATTTTACTGTTCAGAGTCAGAGCAAATCTTCTGTCGTTTCCTCCGCTCAGGAAGCTAAACCTATAGCCTTGAACTTTGAACCTCCCTCAATTAGAGCTCAAAATGTTCCTCAACAAAAGCCTTCTCCAGTTAATGAGACTAAACCTCAACCAGTGAAGAAACAGGGAAGTAGCTCTGGAGTTACTGCCTGGAAACCTGATCTCAAAAAAACCCTAAAAGTTGGAGACAAGGTTACTAGCTACCGAGTTGTATCTCCCTACGGTAAACGGATTCATCCCATTACTGGAAAATGGCAGTTTCACGGTGGAGTAGATATAGATACTCCCACCGCCACCCCTATTTACGCCATTGGCAAATCTGGAAGCCAAACTACGTTGAAATGTTGGTATGATTCCGGAGGTGGTGGTTTAGTAGCCACAATGAGTTCTCCAAGTTTACCTTCTGTGAAGTTTGATGCTCTGCATCTGTCTTGGTGTCTTACCGAAACTGGTGCCCCTCAGATTAAGGTACCTGCAGGGAAACCGGTTGCTGGTACAGGAAACACGGGTAATAGTACTGGTCCTCATCTTCATTTTCAAGTACGTGATCTCAAAACCGGCAAGAAAATTTCTCCCCAGAAAGGTTATGTGTTATGGACTTTGACTGGTAAGGAACCTTAACAGCCACCCCACGGGCGGCGCGGGTGAGGTGAAAAAAGGTGTGGGAGAGCTTTTTTGAGTAATGAGTAATGAGTAATGAGTAATGAGTGAAGAAACTTTTGTTAAATCCTCTTCCCTCCTGACTTGAAAGTAGGGAGCAGGGAAGAGTCTACTTTCATCACCTGGTGGTGAAAAAAATTTTTCATTTCGACTGCCTCGGAGCCTTGTTTCTTCAGAGATTAGCCATTAGCCATTAGCTTTGAGCGTGTTTCTTCAAAGACAACAGTAGCTAACCGCTCGTAAAAACCTATGCAGATCTACCCATAAGTATACACAGCTAGACATTTACGTTTGTAATCTTAGTCCAAAGTCCTAAAACTACAGGGATAAACGGCAATCCCTCTATTCCCTCAAAAGCATTGGGAATTACTTTTCTAACGATGTTCATACTCCCATTAATATCAGCATTAATAGTTCTACCAGTAGAAATTTTGTATAAACCGCGTTTCACACGCTTGCCACTGAAGACAGGTTTGTGCTGAGATTTACTGTTGAAAGCTGGTAGTGTATCACCATCTAAAGCGCTCGCTTTACTCGTGTAACTTTCCTCAGTTAAAATTACTTTTATCCCTGCTAGCTGTGCCTTATAGGTCAACAATTTAATCAATTTAGCGTGGGGTATTTTGGTAAAGTCTTGGTTGTTCTTTTTGCCAATATTGAGCTCTTGCTTCCATCCCTTATTTTGTCCGATAATCACTTGACCAATGTCATTTAATTGACACCAATCAATAACTCTACGGCTGACAGTATGGAGGTAATTATCAATCCTTCTCTCACGCTTGCTATTCAGTTCTTTAACCTGTCTCCCAGCTTCTCTTGATTGTGCTAATCCTACTCTTTTATTGAAAAATTGGTTAATACTCTTTAACGGTCTACCATTAATCAAAAGCGGTCTTCTACCGGGATGATTTGATGTTATAGCCATCAAATTGTTTAAACCAAGGTCTATACCAGCAGTATATTTACCGAGAGATTTATGAGGTTCATTAACCGTATAAACTACCTCAATTACATAGTGGTTTAATTTCGGCACAATTCTTACTTGACTGATATTTTTAGCTTGAGTCGAAAACTCAATATTAGTCTGAGAAAGTTTGACAATACCCTTGTTTAAGGCTGGTTTGGATATTGCATCTATCGGATAAATAACAATATTTCGACCACGTTCTTTATGCTTATATCCGGGGATTTTGGGTTTGCCTAGATATTTCTCAGAATGCTTTGACCAGTCTTTCAATGCTGCCCACCAACCTTTCCAAGCTTCGGAAACTCGGCGCACAATTTGCTTACTTACTTTAGTGGGCAGATATCGGTAAGATTCTAGATTCTTGGTGTGATAATAAATATCAATTGAGTTGTAGTATTTCTTGGTTGCGAAAAAATACTGACGCTGGACATAGTTAGATGCATTGTAAAGATGCTTGGATTGCAACGCTAAATGATCACATTCTTGCCAAAAATCATGCTGTCTGTTAATCGTATGCTTCTCTACTAATTGCATTTGACTCGACCTCTCAAATGTTTTATAATCATATTATATATGACTAGTATGAGCGGTGTCAAGATGGCAGGAAAAAAAATCTATAACGAATCGAAACGTCGATTCACTATGACTTTGACCGAAACTGCGATTAAATGGCTCCAAGAAAAACAGAATGAATTGGGTGCTAATAGCCTTAGCGATGTAATTGAGCGTATGGCACGAAAAAAGCTACCCAAAATGTCTAGCAATGAGTAGCTTTGGATAGATATTAAGTTACAGTTCCAAACCCCGATTTAGTATTACCCTTGAGCTAAGGGGGTTTACTCATTTGATTTTTCCAGTACAACTAAGATGGAAACACTTGCTTATCTTCAATTAGCTACTTTGGATCAATACCTACTAGATTTGAATCTCGAATCTAGTAGCAATGATCCGCGATCGCTATTCAAGCTCAATAGCAGAGGCACAATAAGTACCGGAATGTTGTTTGTTTTCCTCAATCTTGCTACTATTTTGAATCTCACCAACTCAGCAATGGCCCTTCAAAGAGGAGATCAAGGTACTGAAGTGGTAGCTCTCCAAGAAGGAATGAAAGCCGCAGGCGCTTACGATGGACCAATAACCGGATACTACGGTGAGTTGACTAAAGCTGCTGTGATTCAGTTTCAGCACGCTCAGGGACTAACTTCAGATGGAATTGCTGGAGTCAAGACTTTGGCAACCTTGCAAAAACTACAAACCTCAAGTGATACTGCCACATCTCTCCAGATTGATACTTCCTCCCCCAATCTCCTGAAAAGAGGTAGCACTGGCAAATCCGTAACTCACCTGCAACATGCTCTAAGAGCTTTAGGCTTCTATTATGGACCAATCACTGGATACTATGGTTCATCAACTGAAGCATCTGTGATGCAGTTTCAACAAGCTCAGGGACTACAGGTTGATGGGATTGTGGGAGCCAAGACTAGAGTTGCAATGAATGCTGATTAATTAACTCATCCCCCGGAAGACAGCACGGGGGATTTCGTGTTATTTGTTGTTAGTTGTTGGTTGTTTGTAAAAAAAAACAAATAACAAATAACCAACAACCAAGCGGCAGTGATAAGATTAGACGTTTTCAGTACTGAAATTGATTGTTCTGACTTCCGTTGTTCAGTATTTCTGATGCATAGTGCAAGATCTGAGTCTCACACTGAGGTAATAGCGAAGGATCTCCAGACGACTGAGATGCTTCGCTACTGCTCAGGATGACATAATTCTGTGACAGTGTGTAAGTCCTAAATTTTTGCAGTCGCTTTTAGCTGTCTTCCGGGAGAAGCCCCACGTCCTACCCCGTAGGGGAGGCGTGGGATGAATCCCGGCCAGGCTCTAGACACTTGGGACAACTATTCATGCTACAATATAAGATAAAAAAAGGTAACAAAGCCTAAAATGCTGGTTACCAATAACTGAACCTAGACAACTTGAAATATGGGGTTCCATCCAGTAACTGTTCTTTTACTGAACTATCTGTGGGTGGGTAAAATTTCAACAGTACATAGATTGAAATAGTATGTGTGTATTGAAAAGGGGCGGTGGGGCATCCCGTCTCGTTAATAAAGCTCAGTTAATGTCCGACGGGATACCGGGAGTCGCTGAGAAGCCCACACTTACCCGATAGGGAAGTGTGGGAGTATGTCACTACGTTATACATTAGCCGCAGCATCTTGTGCTGTTTTCGCTTGCTTAGTCATACCCATGCGAATTTCTGAACAAAAAGAAGTCAGGCTAAAATTGCCAAATCGCTTAATAATATTGGTACGGAATCGTAAGTTAGGGCTGGCATACCACAGACGTTCCTCAGAATACATTGTTTCATCCTCGGTAATCATAGTTAGAGAATCATCCCTAGCCATGAAATAGTGACCAGCAACAGTTGTTTTATTACCATTAGCCATGGGTCGTAAAAGCTGACCATGATTAGGTTTGTCTGAATCAGGAACAGGTACAAAAATAGTAGAGCCTACTTGCTTTTTTGCATCCCCTGCCATTATGCCATCCCAGTTCACCTTCACTCCACACAAAGCAGAAGCAGGAGCTATTTTGTACTGTTGGCAAAGTTGAACAACCTCTGGAGCCTCATTGGAAAGTATTTCAATAATGATGTCTGACTTACCACTTTGAGCTGGCACAGAAGAAAGGTAGTGATTGGTTCGTTGGGAAAACCATTTACCTGCACTCTGATCCAAAAATTCTTTAATATCCATGTAGTCAGTAATTGAGCGTTAACGATTCTTTTTAGATTTTTTCAATTGTGCCAGGTTTTTGAGCCAAAAAATACAAAAAGCTGGCACTGATGATAGTTAAAAAATGACTGAAATCGCCGTAAGGTATAGCTTTCACAATCATGCAGTAACCCCTAGTACCGCTGCGCGGAATTAAGAATTAAGAATGCTTATAGAGAAGGATTCTATCGATCTCAAACTGGTCACTTATTTCCGCCAAGCTGCACTAGTTGGAGGATTCTTCTAAGTGCTGTAGAGAGAGGGATGCAGTAGTCGAGACTTGAGGATTACTGTCTTTTGCCAAATATTTTAAGGCAGAGATACTTTTGTCACTTTTAAGCTGACCAAGGGTTTCTGCTAAGCGTTGACGAATTAACCAATCTTCTGATTGAACAAATTGTAGGAGATCATTGATAGATTCTACAGCTTTGATTTCACCCAAAGCAGCAATTGCTGCTTGCTGCAATACAACTTCCCCACTATTCAATGCTTGGGTAAGAACCTCACGAGCACGGGGTTCTTGGATATTACCTAGAGAGACAGCTGCACTAAACGCACTAACCATGATGTATCTTCGTAGAAAGCATGAACTAGAGGTTCAAAGGCTCTTTGGTCTTCCAAATACCCTAAGGCTCCAGCCGCTGCAGCACGAATGCCGTAGTCTGGATCAGTTTGCAGTACTTTAAGCAAAATAGGATAGCATTCTTCTGTGTGCTTAACTCCTAAGGCAAATAATGCCATTGAGCGAACTGGTAGATGTTGGTCATATAATACTTTTTTAATTAGAGGAACTGCTTCCACTGCTGGAACCTCGCGCAGTGAGGTAAGAGCCAGCAAGCGATCGCGTGAGTTCGGGCTCTCAAGTTGAGTGGAAAGTTGCTCTAAATTAGGATGGGGCATGTACTAACTTTCAGTTTTTCAAAAATCTTAACGCAATTGGAGGGTAGGTTGCCGGAATACTCGAATAAGCAACTTCCAAATTGTTCCATCGCTTTCTTTGGTAACGAGCTTGCCGGAGCCGGGGTAGCGAGGAAAGATAGACAGACAGGGAGACAATTCTCAATTAGCCATTAGCCATTCTCAATTTTCCAATAATTTATGTCTACTCAAAACTCAACTGATCTCACTGTTCAAGAAGCCCAAGAACTCCTTAAGCCTTTCAACTGTATTGAAAACAAGTCTATTAGCTCAGAATCCGAACAAGCCCTAATTCGTCAAGCACTACTTTTAGTAATAGAACATTCTGATTACCAAATCTTAGGGATTTGTGCTGATACAGCAGCTCAGGGTTTATCAGCTTTAAAAACCTATTCAGAGGCTCTAGGCTACCAACCAAATCTTGAGCTTGACCTGATTGATGGTTCAGTTTATATCAAATTCAATCCTAATTCTGGACTATGTTACATCGATTCCTATACAGGAAGTCATCGTGGTGTATTAGTCTCTTGTCAATCTGCATACCCAGATGGCATTAATGATATGTACGGTCATTTGCCTCTCAATTTATTTGATATTAACTAGTATCGCTGCGCGGAATGAATAATGGATAATGAATAATGGATAATTACCTCTGGTCAAAACTGAGAGGATTGAATATAAGGAAATCTCAAGCACACTTTTTTGTCCTTAAAAGGAGAGGCTTTAAACCGGATTGATTAATTATCAATTATCAATTATCAATTATCAATTATCAATTATCAATTATCAATTATCACGGAGTTACTGTTGTTACTAGGTTGACCTTAAATTCTTTTTCTTGTGTTATTATCTCCATAACTTGTATCGGGTATCCTCTGTATTTAACAATTTGCTTAGCTTTAGCTTTTGCTTGACTGACTGAAGCAAATTTCATCGCTCCTTTCCAGTGAGGACACCAATCTAACCTTTCCATTCCTCCTAATGACTCTAAAGATGCCAAGTAATTATTGCTCTTAGGTTCCAAGAGCACATACTTGGATTTGCCAGTAGTACTGTTGGCAATACTCTGCCCTTGGAGGTGACGCTGTTGCTTCAGCTTGGCAGCACGACCCATAAAAACCTCTTAGTATTTTGAATAGTAAACTCTAAACCAGAGAGAGGCTGCTAGTGATGAATATTAGTATAGTCGATCACAAAATTCGCATTGAGCTGGAATGGTATGAGCAACTGTGGGCTTTTAACTGGGATAGCACTTTTGAGATTCCCTTAGCTCACATTGCTGGTGTCACAACAGATGAACCCCCTAGTAGCTGGACAGAAATTCGTGCCCCTGGTACTTTTTTGCCAGGAGTGATTAAAGCAGGCACTTACTACACTTTTAGAGGTAGAGAATTTTGGTACGTTACTAAAGACAAAGATTACTTGGTGTTAGAACTACAGGATGAACCATTCAAAAAAATTGTTCTTACTCTAGACTCCAACCAATTGTGGGCAGAACGAATTCTTGAGAGTCAAGCTTTGTTTCACTGTGACTCTTGAAGTTCTCCTTTGCTAGTAAAGCGCGATCGCGTTTTTGTATTGCACGACATTTACAGCAATACTTCTACTTACCTGTGAGGTAGATAACCAAAGGCTATTGCCTTTTCAAATATTTTGTTACAGCTTATACAAAAAAAAGAAGCCACATATCGAGATAACTAAGCTACTCAATTGAGAATGTAAAGCTGGTCTTTCAATTCACCCTACATCTCACTCCTTATGCAAAGCTTAGGAGTTGTCATTGGTGTGACATTTGTTCAATTGCTAAACAACTAAGATTTTTAGGCATTCTACCCTACCCTCATCTTATACCGATTATGACTGATTCAATTCGTTTCCTGATGTGCTCTCCCGACAAATACGACGTGGATTATGTGATTAATCCGTGGATGGAGGGGAATATTCACAAATCATCCCGCGATCTTGCTGTGGAGCAGTGGCAAAAGCTTAACCATATTATTAAAGAACATGCCCTGGTTGATTTAGTAGAGCCTCAAGCAGGTTGGCCGGATATGGTATTTACTGCTAATGCTGGTTTAGTCTTGGGCAAAAATGTCGTGCTTAGCCGCTTCCTTCATAAAGAGCGTCAAGGTGAAGAGCCTTACTTCAAAACTTGGTTTGAGGACAAAGGCTACACAGTGTATGAACTGCCCAAAGACCTACCCTTTGAAGGGGCTGGTGATGCCCTTTTTGATCGAGAAGGGCGGTGGTTGTGGGCTGGCTATGGCTTCCGCTCAGAACTAGATTCCCACCCTTACTTAGCCAAGTGGTTAGATATCGAAGTGGTGTCCCTGCGACTGATGGATGAACGGTTTTACCACCTAGATACCTGCTTCTGTCCTATTACTGGCGGTTATTTACTCTACTACCCACCAGCCTTTGACTCCTACTCCAACCGCTTAATTGAGATGCGGGTTCCTCCAGAAAAACGAATTGCGATCGGGGAAGCTGATGCGGTAAACTTCGCCTGCAATACGGTTAATATTGACCAGATTGTGGTGATGAATAAAGCCAGCGATGACTTGAAAAAACGCCTTGGTGCAGTTGGCTTGGAAGTCATTGAGACACCCCTAACCGAATTTCTGAAAGCTGGTGGTGCGGCCAAATGTTTGACTCTAAGAGTTACTGAACCAGTACGGACCGAAATCCATGCCAATGCCTCGGTAGAAAGCCGTATAATTCGCTTAGAAGGACATCTTCTAGACTCTGGCATGATCAGCAGGGCAATCGATTTGATTATCGAAACTGGGGGTAGCTTCCAGGTACTCAACTTCAATCTGGGAGAACAGCGGCAAAGTACTTCCACTGCTGAGTTGAAGGTATCAGCTCCTGATCATGAGTTAATGGAAGACATCATGACTCAGCTAATTGATCTGGGTGCGATAAGTCCTCCCCAAGAAGTTTGTGATACTAACTTGGAAACAGTTATCCAAGATGGTGTAGCTCCAGATGACTTTTATGTGACGACTATTTATCCTACAGAGGTGCGGGTTCATTGCGAGTGGGTGAAGGTGCAAAACCAGCGCATGGATGTAGGGATTGTTGTTACAGAGACTGATAGTGGTTTAGTAGCTAAGTGTAAGCTGATCCGGGATCTCAAAGTAGGGGAACGGGTAATTGTAGGCGTAGAAGGTATCCGCACGATACGTAAGCCTGAGTCCCGTGAGCAACGGAATAAGAAGGAATTCAGCTTCATGGGAGCTGGTGTTTCTAGTGAGCGTCGGGTAGAACTGGTGGTTGAGCAAATTGCCTGGGAAATGCGCCAAATTCGGGACCAGGGAGGTAAAGTTATTGTTACAGCAGGTCCTGTAGTGATTCATACTGGGGGTTCTCAGCACCTAGCAAATTTGATCCGAGGGGGCTATGTACAAGCTCTACTAGGAGGTAATGCGATCGCAGTTCACGATATTGAACAATGTTTAATGGGTACTTCCTTGGGTGTGGATATGAAACGAGGAGTTCCGGTTAGTGGAGGACATCGACATCACCTAAAAGTCATTAATCAAATCCGTCGCTGCGGTAGTATTGCAGGAGCAGTAGAGCAAGGCTTACTTACCAAAGGGATAATGTATGAGTGCGTTAAAAATAATGTACCTTTTGCCCTAGCTGGTTCCATCCGTGATGATGGTCCTCTACCAGATACTCAGATGGATTTGATTAAAGCTCAGCAGGAATATGCCAAGCTGTTGGCAGGAGCAGATATGGTTTTGATGCTCTCCACGATGCTGCACTCTATTGGTGTAGGTAATATGACTCCAGCAGGAGTGAAGATGGTTTGTGTAGATATCAATCCAGCAGTAGTGACTAAATTAAGCGATCGCGGTTCAGTAGAATCTGTCGGTGTTGTTACTGATGTCGGTTTGTTTCTTAGTCTGTTGGTACAACAGTTAGATAAGTTGACTGAACCTTATAGTCAGTTGGCTGGTTGAACTAGAAATATTTCTGTAACAGGACTTACGCAAAACCTCTATTTGTAGGGTGTGTTAGCGTAGCGTAACAGACCTTTAACTCTATATGTGGTGTAGCTACGTAAGTCCTGTGTAAAATTCAGAACACTATCGGATAAGAAGCCCGACTTTTTATAAAAAGTCGGGCTTCTCGGCTTCGGTTATCTGATACTATTAGCCTACCCTCAGCGTATTCTGATAATTCCTGAAATTAAAGATAGAGAACGAGATTTATGTGCGGTGCGGTTGTATACATTACCTTCAGCTGTTTGAACTACTGAACTACCAGGCTGATAACCTCTTACTACACCAATGTGGTTAAAGCGCCCTGGTCTGGCAAAATCAAAAGTTAGGATATCTCCTCGCCTTGGTTTAGTTGTTCTGGCAGGATACCAATAACCCTTTTGTTTTGCCCAGTATTCCCAAGAGGCAACCAGAGCCATTGAAGCCCAAAAACCTTGTGGTTTGTCGGGAATATCAATTCCTACCTGGCGGCAACAATAGGTGACAAAAGCAGCACACCACTCATAATTAACCGGTACGCTTCCAATGTGTCCAAGCTCTATCATGATTTGACGTAAGGGTTGGAGGTATTTTTCCGCTTCACTATTTGCCCCATTCCAACTTAGACCTTTTGCTGCTTCTACTGATGCAAAATTAGCCAATTTGAGATGAACTTCATTAGGCAGAGTGATTGCTTTAAACTCACCACCCATGGCTTGCCAAGTTATTGGTCCGACTTCCCCATCTACCTGTAAGCCTTTACGCAGCTGATAGGCTTTGACTGCTGCTTCTGTTTGATCGCCAAAATCCCCATCTTCTGCTCCTGAATTGAAACCCAGGCGATTTAGGGCTCCTTGCAAGGCTTTGACATCTTCTCCTTGAGCTCCCCATCGAAGAATACGAGTTAAAATTGGTAAATCTGAGAGGGGAGGAATTGTCGGAACAGAAGTAGATTGAGGAACAGGTTTATCGGGTGAAGCAAGATGAAGGGTTTTAGCGGTTGGATATTTCCGCAAATAATCAGCCAAGTCTTCGGTACTACGATTTTTAACCTCAATCACCTCAATTAAATCTGAGGTTGCCCAAGCTGCTACTACCGGGAAAACAGCGTTGCCTTCTTCCTGGCGATACAACTCTAACCAGGTTACGGGAGAATGTGGAGGAATATACTCAAAACGTATTAAACCTCGTTGTTCCATGCGTTTGAGCAAAACCATTGTTCCACATTGCTGGCTGACGAAGTTAGGATCAAAGTTTCCATCAGCTACGTATTTTCCTTTAGTATAGTGATTACTAAAACTCCACAGATAAGGGGATTTAACTTCAGAATGGTATATTCGATAACCAAAGCCATTGTATTTCTCAAAACTGTAACAAATTCCTGCAATACTCCAATCTGTCCAATTGGCTAAACCATCATATTCAAGGGCATCAATAGCTGATTGTGTCCAAGTAAATGGAGGATTTCCGGGAGGACGACCCGCAGGAACACGAACAGTCTTAGCAGTAAGTCGATCGCCATTATGCAAATGCTTGGTAAAGTCAAGACTAGATTCTAAAGAGTGAATAGCTGCAATGACAAACCAAGGTACAGCAGTTGCTCGCTCAACATTCTTGTATGTTGCTTTATGTTGTATGATCTTGTTAATAATGTTATCTGCATTATCAACAAGATCTAACTTAATTTCTAGAGTATTGTAAAGTTGTTCGTATTCTTGAATTAAGTTGGTATCGAGAGTAACCATAATTTATTCTCCATTAAACAAAGTGCTTAAATGAGCTATCTGAACAAGGCAAAATTTAAGTACTTGACTAAATTATGGAATTTTGATCATGCATCTGACAGTACCCGTCTGGGTACTCTTTTTTTCTCTACCGAGAATGATACTCTTAAGAAGCAATAAAAAGCTAATGGCTAATGGCTAATTGCTAATCGGTGTGGGGTGTGGGATATCAATTGTGGAACTGGCATCTTGCCAGTTTTGCTCTTAAGAAACACAAGGCAGAGGGCAGAGGATTTTGCTTGTTTTATACTATTGCCTACCCTCACCGTATTCTGATAATTCCTGAAATTAAAGATAGAGAACGAGATCTATGTGCGGTGCAGTTGTTGACATTGCCTTCAGCAGTTTGAACTACTGAACTACCAGACTGATAACCCCTTACTACACCAATGTGGTTAAAGCGCCCAGCTACACCTCCCCAATCAAAAGTAACAATATCTCCTCGCCTTGGTTTAGTTGTTGCCGCAGGATACCAATAACCCTTTTGTTTCGCCCAGTATTCCCAAGAGGCAACCAAAGCCATTGAAGCCCAAAAACCTTGTGGTTTGTCGGGAATATCAATTCCTACTTGACGGCAACAATAGGTCACAAAAGCAGCATCCCAGCTATAAAAAACTGGTTGAATTTCCATGTGTCCAAGCTCTATCATGATTGGACGTAAGGGTTGGAGGTATTTTTCCGCTTCACTATTTGCCCCATTCCAACTTAGACCTTTTGCTGCTTCTACTGATGCAAAATCAGCCAATTTGAGATGAACTTCATTAGGCAGAGTGATTGCTTTAAACTCACCACCCATTGCTTGCCAAGTTATTAGTCCGACTTCCCCATCTACCTGTAAGCCTTTACGCAGCTGATAGGCTTTGACTGCTGCTTCTGTTTGATCGCCAAAATCCCCATCTTCTGCTCCTGAATTGAAACCCAGGCGATTTAGGGCTCCTTGCAAGGCTTTGACATCTTCTCCTTGAGCTCCCCATCGAAGAATACGAGTTAAAATTGGTAAATCTGAGAGGGGAGGAATTGTCGGAACAGAAGTAGATTGAGGAACAGGTTTATCGGGTGAAGCAAGATGAAGGGTTTTAGCGGTTGGATATTTCCGCAAATAATCAGCCAAGTCTTCGGTACTACGATTTTTAACCTCAATCACCTCAATTAAATCTGAGGTTGCCCAAGCTGCTACTACCGGGAAAACAGCGTTGCCTTCTTCCTGGCGATACAACTCTAACCAGGTTACGGGAGAATGTGGAGGAATATGCTCAAAACGTATCAAACCTCTTTGTTCCATGCGTTTGAGTAAAACTATTACTCCACATTGCTGGCTGACCAAGTTAGGATCAAATATGCCATCAGCTACGAATTTACCTTTAGTATAGTGATTACTAAAACTCCACAGATAAGGAGATTTAACTTCAGGGTGGAATATTCTGAAACCCAAGCCATGATATTTCTCAAAACTGTAACAAATTCCTGCAATACTCCAATCTGTCCAATTAGCTAAACCATTATATTCAAGAGCATCAATAGCTGATTGTGTCCAAGTAAATGGAGGATTTCCTGGGGGACGACCCGCAGGAACATTAACAGTCTTAGCGGTAAGTGGATCGCCATTATGTAAATGCTTGGTAAAGTCAAGACTAGATTCTAAAGAGTGAATAGCTGCAATGACAAACCAAGGTATAGCAGTTGCTCTCTCAACATTCTTGTATGTTGCTTTGTTTTCTATAATTTTGTTAATAATGTTATCTGCATCATCAACGCGATCTAGCTTAATTTCTAGAGTATTGTAAAGTTGTTCGTATTCTTGAATTAAGTTGGTATCGAGAGTAACCATAATTTATTCTCCATTAAACAAAGTGCTTAAATGAGCTATCTGAACAAGACAAAATTTAAGCACTGGATTAAATTATGAAATTTGGATAATGCATCTGACAGTACCCGTGTGGGTACTCTTTTTTCTCTATCCTGCGATCGCGCTCAGATTCAGAACTCCGACTTCTTCAAGAAGTCGGAGTTCTCTGGTTCAACTATCTAATTGTGTTTTAGGATATCAAATCAGGAAATACTTCCCGCACTGCTGGATGAATCAACTGGTAATTTTGTACATTTAGTCCCTTCGCTAAAGCTGAGTTGGAGTCTAGAGCCTTCATACCTTGATTTGCTAGCTTAAGGACGTAGGGTAAAGTGCTGTTGTTGAGTGCTTGGGTAGCTGTCCAAGGTACAGCTCCTGGCATATTCGGTACCCCATAATGGACAATATCCTCCTCTATATAGATAGGATGAGTGTGAGATGTTGTTCGCAAGGTTTCAACGCAGCCCCCCTGATCTACTGCAACATCAACAATTACTGAACCAGGACGCATTTGTTGAACCAGAGAGCGAGGTACTAAAATTGGGGCGCGATATCCTGGAATTAAAACTGCACCAACTAGTAGGTCGGCATCTTTGACAGCAGCTTCAATTTGTGCAGAGTTACTGTAGAGTAGTTCCACCCTAGAACCAAATAGGGTTTCTAAATAGGTCAAACGCTCCACATTAATATCGATAATTTGTACCCTAGCTCCCATTCCCACAGCAATTCTGGCAGCTTCTGTACCGACAACGCCACCACCGAGAATCACTACACAACCAGGTCTAACTCCCGGCACTCCCCCTAAGAGCACACCTCGTCCTCCCTGCTGCCGTTCCAGAAATCTGGCTCCAAATTGGACAGCAAGGCGACCAGCAATGATACTCATGGGAGTAAGGAGAGGGAGCTTGTGATCTGGAAGTTCAACCGTTTCATAAGCGATCGCACTGACTCCACAATCAATCAAATGCTCTGTCAAAGAGCGGTCAGCTGCCAAGTGCAAATAAGTAAATAGTATCTGTCCTTTTTCGAGAAACTGGTACTCTGACTTTAAGGGTTCTTTAACCTTAACTACCAGTTCCCGATTCCAAGTCTCTGCTGCCTGGGTAACAATCTGTGCCCCTGCTTGCCGATAGTCTTCATCCGTAAAGCCAGCTCCGTTCCCAGCACCTGTCTCAACAAATACATGATGACCAGCCTCACACAAAGCCCTGGCACTATGAGGACTGAGTCCAACACGAAATTCTTGGTCTTTAGTTTCTTTAGGTACACCTATTTCCATCCTCTCACCTCATGTAGCGTGTTTGTTTGTATAAATGTTAAAATTAGTTAACGATTGTAACTTAATCCCAATCACGAGGTTTAAAAACCATGACTCAACCAAAACCAACAGTCACTCCTCAACTAGAACAACCCAAGTTCGGTTTCAACGAATACGCAGAGCGTTTGAATGGCAGAGCAGCCATGGTTGGTTTTCTGTTGACTGTGCTCATTGAGTACTCTACAGGTCAAGGATTGCTGACCTGGTTGGGTTTGCAATAGAATCAATAACTGACTCTTGCCGGAATCTAGACCGACTTTGCTCCGTTTTGCAAAAGTTGAACAGACTTACATAAGGGGTAAAGATTTTAAATTTACCTGGGCAAAGAAACTAATCTAGCTGGCTTCTCAGGGATTCCCGGTATCCCGTCGGACGCTAACTGAGTTTTGTTTGTTTAGAGTTCACGGGATGCCCTACAGCTTATAGTTTAATTAAACCTACACTCTATAATGGTAGCAAATCGAACATTCGTGTTAGGTCTTACTCGAAAGCCGCCCGACGGGCGGCGTACCACTCGTTATGAAGGTCAGAAACAAGCCAAATCCTCTTCCCTCCTGCCCCCTGCCTCCTGCCTTGTTTCTTCAGAGGTGAATGGCGGTTAGTGCAAGAAGGCAGCAGGCAGGAGGAAAGAAAGCTTGTACAATAAGCTCTTTAGCATGTTTTTACGCTGTGGGTTATTGCCGCTAGTTTGAGATTGATAGAATCCTTACTCTGTAAGCATTCTTAATTCTTAATTCTTAATTCTTAATTCCGCGTAGCGGTACTAGGTATCCTCATGCTGATTAAGTTAACCTAGGATTAGATTAAGTAGTAATTATAATAGAGTAAGTAATAACTTGTGATGAATGGTTTGTTACCTCGAATTTTGAAGTCAGCTTACCGAAAAGAACCAATCTCTAGTTTTATTGTAATTGTGGGAGCAGTAAATGCAGTAATTGGTGGTGTTGGTGAACATTGGTCATTGCTAACTTTCGGGCTGATGATGGTGATGCTAGCTGCTGCCGTCCGTTGGTGGCAAACCCAAAACAAGGAAGTGAAGCTAAATGAACAGCCTGTAACTCAATATCTCCCTCCCAACTCTTCCCATCCTCCCTTACCGATGCTAAGTACAACTAAGCGTCAGCCGCCACGATAAGCAGTTTAGGGTAAGGAACTTGTAACACCTCCCATCCGTCTATGAAGGCAGAGGAGCAGGGAAAGCTCGGGAAACTGGGGGAAACACCAGAGAAATTCCCAATTCCCAATTCCCAATTCCTGCTTAGTTAGTAGTTATTCCCAGTACCTCAAAATGGACAATTCAGTCCTCATGCACCAGCTAAAAATTGGCGAAGTTGCCAATCTTAGTGGCTTGCCGGTCAAAACTATCCGTTATTATGAGGAGATAGGTTTACTAGCACCGGCAACTATACGTTCTTCTGTAGGCTATCGCCTGTTTACCCATGAGGTCTTCAACCGGTTAGCATTTATTAAACGATTGCAATCTCTAGGGCTCAGCCTTAGTGAAATTAAGGATATCTTAAACATATATGACTCAGGTGAGTTACCCTGTGGAGCAGTCAAACAACATTTACTTGATAAAATTGAGGCGATCGCCCAGCAAATTGAGGCTTTAGACGTTCTTCAATCTGAGCTACAAGGCATAGTCTCCGGCTGGCAAGAACAACCCTCTAGCTACGCAAGAGTTCAAACTATCTGCCCGAATATTCAACAGATGGGGAGACGCGGAATTAAGAATTAAGAATTAAGAATTAAGAATGGTTATAGAGTAAGGATTCTATCGATCTCAAACTGGCGGGTTATTTCTGCCGCGCTACACTGAGCCTCATGGGTATTCATAGTTCATACTTCATAGTTCATAATTTATACTTCTTAGCGAGCATCTTCCCTGGGTTGCCTCCTGCTGCAATCTCTCCAGCACAAGAATTGCTAGGAAACTGCTGTCAAGCTGCACTAGTAGCCCAAGACAACTTGAATAGCCCTTCATCCGAAATAATTGAACTAGAATTTCTGCCCTCAGACAGTTGGAGAAATCCTCAATTGGTGCGTACTATTGAGGCTCATTCTGGACCAGTTGATGTCCTTACCTTCTCTGCTGATGGTCAATTTTTGATCAGTGGGGGTAGCCGTAACGATGCCCATCTCAAAGTGTGGTGGCTGGAAACCGGTAGAGCAATTGATAGCATCAGAGCCCACCGAACATCGATAACTGCCCTAGCTTTGAGTCCTGATGGGGAAATACTGGCTAGTGTTGGGGATGATGCTGGTGTCAATCTTTGGGAGTGGGAAAAAGGATACTATACCCGTACCTTTCTAGATCATTCCAGTAATATTCTTTCCTTAGCAATAACCCCAGATAGTAAAACTTTAATTACTGGTGCATTAGATGGTATTCGGTTATGGGATTTGATGAAGCAACGCCCTCTTTATACTCTAAACCGTTTTGATCATCAAACCTATGCTCTTGCCATTCACCCTGAGGGAAGTATTCTAGCTAGTGGGCATCAATTGGGCACAATTAAACTGTGGAACCTGAAAACGGGAACATTATTGGGTACAATTCCAGCTCATAGTAGGACATCAAATCAAGCTACTGGTCGTAGCAACCCTTCAGTGAGTGTTCTTGCTTATACTCCCGATGGTAATACTTTAGTTAGTGGCAGTTATGACCGTACTATTAAAGTCTGGAATCAACAAATAACTGGACAACTAGCATACTCAACCTTAAGGGGACATACCGGGCGTATTGAAGCGATCGCTATTCATCCTAATGGAGAAATTCTAGCATCCGCTAGCCGTGATGGTGTCCGACTATGGAACTTGCAAACTGGTGAGTTGTTGGCTTTACTCCCTGAACATAGAGACTGGGTGAAATCTCTTGCCTTCAGCAAAGATGGACGACTCCTTGCTACTGGGGGGTTTGATCGGAGCATTAGGATTTGGCAGGTGGGTTCACCAATCATATCAAATCCAGATTAATGTATTAACTATTACCGAAAATTAAGCTAAAAAATGAAAATGTTATTAATCGTCGGTTTCTGAAACGCAACCACCGTCGGTTGACGACAATTTGGTAATATCTGTACATCAAACAACTCAGTACAACCAGCTTGAAACTGAAGAAAAGCCACCCTCTCGCCAGTGTGAATATCCACTACCCAAATAGCACACTGCAACTCTTCCTTACTCTCCTCAATTGGCAATCCCCCAAAAGTCCTCTTCTCCCGAATTTGTGAGAGAGCTACAAACGCATAGCGATCGCAAAAAGTCAACCCTCTGGTAAATCCTGGTAACTCAGCTACTATCGTACTATTACCTGTTTGTGGATCTACTACTACTAAACGTCCCCTACCAGAATCCAGTAGCCATAGCTTTCCAGCATAAACCCTAGGAGAATGAGGCATGGAAAAACCCCGCGCCACAATCTCACCACTGGGTATGTCAATCAAACAACCACCAGTTGCTTTGTTTTGCCGCCAGCCTTGGGGAATATCTGTCTCCCCCACAACTGTTACATACTTTGGTTGTCCATCCACCACTGCCAACCCATTTAAATGGCAGCGATCTTCTGCTTTAAGCTGACTGATAAATTTAGGTTGCCAGCGAGGGACAAAATTATATTCAGGGCTAACCGTACATAAACAAGAGAAACGAGTATTGACAAACCAAAGCTCCTCTCCCACCCAAGCCAACTCATGAATGCGGATATCCCCAGTAATCTGAGACCAACGAGGTACAAAACAAGCTTCATACTGGTTAGGGGGGTCTACTTTGCTAGCAATTCCGGGAATATTAGGCAAAAACCAAATCTGCCTGCGGGTGCCAATTGCTAGTTGCTGGGGTGACAAAGCTAACCCCATGAGCAACTCAAAGTTGCGCAGCAAAGTATTCAAACACCCTTGCTCAGCTCGCACTACCATTAATTTCCCCGCCTGGTAGGTAGAGACAAACAGCGAAATCCCTAACTTCTCCAATAACTCTGGGAAACTAGCAGAGTGAATGTAGTTAAATTGAGTTGACTCAGGTTTGTTTGACAGTGGCATGGCTTTGCTTCATTAATGAATAATGGATAATGAACTGCTCCGATAAGCTCAGAGAAATCAACAGTTAATATCAAGTTGGGAAATTCTCATTCCACCTACCACCTAATACCTATGCCAACCGAGAATTAGAACTTTTTCAGCAAACCCTAAGTATTCAACCGAATTTGATATTAGTAGGAGAATTAGCCACCTGAAGCGTACCGAGGGATAATTCTTCTGGTCTATTTTTCGGGTCTGGATATTTAAATTTCGTCTCATTAAATAGACAAAAACGCAGGATAATGGGCAAAATCTTTACCCCTTGCTCCTTTGCCTGTTGAACAGCACAGGTAATTCACCGAAAGCGGTGGGAAGCCCATTCCTTATCCTTTCCCTTTAGTGATTTTACAAATGGCACAGGTTGATCAGGAGAAAAGAGTTACACGATTAGAGCCGATACTCTCTCTTAAGGTTTACTTACCTCCAAACGGGCGGCGATTGCCACCCGCTACGAAGGTCAGAAACAAGCCAAATCCTCTGCCCTTGGAACCCTCTGCCCTCTGACTTCTGACTTAAAAATAGACACGGGGACGCGGAGACGCGGAGACGCGGAGAGAGGGATTTTCATGCATGGTGGTGAAAAAATTTTTTTCATCGGGACTGCTTGTTTCTTGAAAGTAAAACTGGCAAGATGCCAGTTCCACAATCGATACCCCACACCCATTGGTGACAAGTTAAGGTAAAAATGTCAATGCACATCACTTTAATTTGTCACCATTAGCCATTAGCTTTTCAGTGTTTCTTAAGAGCTTAAACTAACTATTTCCGAGCAATTCGGCGATTACCTGTTGCTCTGCTGGTTCTTGGTTCGGCATACCCCTACGACTATCAGTAATCAGCCAGTCTAGAGCTGCTGCTTGAACATCAATTGCAGCACCAGTTTTGTCAACGCAGTAGCGTCCAAATACTAGCTTATCTACTAAGCGCACCCCTGCTCCAAGACGGGAATATTCAAAAATAACGCTATTTTCTACTGTTGCTCCGCTACAGATACGACAACTTGGACCAATCATTGCTGGTCCTATAATCTTTGCCCCATCTTCAATATAGGTCATACCACCGATATAAACAGGACCTGTGATATCCACCTTGTCCCAATTTACAGCCACATTCAAACCGGTGTAAATCCCTGGACGAACTTCCTTCCCAGGAATAGACACATTTTTGATTTCTCCCTGTAAGACACCCCGAACTGCATGCCAGTAGTCTGGTACCTTGCCAATATCAACCCACTGGAAATCCATGGGAACTGCATAGAACGGTGCCCCCATTTTTACCAACTTGGGAAATAAATCACCGCCAATGTCATATTCTTGCCCAGATGGTATATAATTTAATACCTCCGGTTCAAAAATATAAATGCCAGTGTTGATATTGGTACTCAGGGCTTCCTCTACTGAGGGTTTTTCTTGGAAAGTTTTAACCCTTCCTTCTTCATCCGTGACGACAACGCCATAGCTAGAAACCTGATTTTTGGGTACAGGCTTGGTTACTATCGTGGCAATTGCTCCTTTTTCTTTATGGAATTTTACTGCTGCAGACAAGTCAAGGTCAATCAGTGCATCACCACAGAGGACAACAAATGTCTCATCGAAAAAGGGATTAAAGTCTTGGATGCGACGCATTCCACCCGCAGAGCCAAGAGCCTCTCCCACTAACTGGCCATCAACAATGCGACCCCTCAAAAGAATAGGCAATCTCGACACCAAATCGCTGTCCGTCGCGGAAATAGTTCTCAATTTCGTTAGCAAGATGACTGACATTAACAACAACTTGGTCAAAACCATGCTGTCGCAGTAGTTCTAGTAAAAACTCCATCACTGGTTTTTGCAGGATGGGAATTAGTGGTTTGGGAATAGTATAAGTGATAGGGCGGACGCGAGTTCCCTTGCCCGCTGCCAGAATCATGGCTTTCATAAATATTTTTTCCTCAGTCTAGGCCAACCTTGTTTGGTTTAGTCATTGAGTCTGATTGTAACCACTCCACCGCTATTGCGCTGGTAGGGTATCTTTAGACTCCGTCCTGGTTACTCCCATAGATCACAATACTCTAGTTACAAAACGATAGGTTAACAGCAATTTGCCTACTACCGCCTCATAATCAACTGTGATCAAGTAATAGGATTTAATCTTTTGGTGGTTCACTCCAGCGAGCGGATTTTTAAGTCTTGGTAAAACTCCTTTTGAGATAACTCAACTTTGGACTGAGCTGACAATAGTAACAGCGCCCAAAAGACACCTACCCGGTCATGTGCCGTTGGTTCAGTTCCCTCAACAGCGCTATTGTCTGAAGCTAAGCCATTCCCCAGGGAATCAGTTTCATCCGTCGCTGTTAGTGATGCCGTCCACCACTCTAGCAACTGATCTAAGTTCAGCCAATCTTTTCCCTCAGATAGTTCTTGCCAATGACGAGAGAGAAATACCTCTAACTTGGTTGCGGTTTCTGTAAGATTTTCATCGTGAGCTAAATGAGCGATCGCTTTTGCTGCCTGACTACGAGAAACGGAGCGAGGACGTCGTTCCCGGGGGCGCAGAGGGGCTTCACCTAGTTGCTCTGCCATCTCCTGCAATTGCTCAATTAGCTCTTGTAGAGTCACCGGGCGTTTCTTGGGGGGAGGAGCGGTAGGACGACGACGTAGATGGCGCTCCAGATGCTGTGGCAATCGAGCTTCGTTAACAGCATCAAATTCTTCGTCTTCGTTGAATTCCGGTTCTTCAGACTCCTCTAAACGCTCCAAGGTATCAGCTTTGAGTAATACCAACATTGACGCCCACAAAAAAGCCTGCCCGGATTGAGATAAATCCGCATTATGACGCCCTGGTTGAGGCTCTTCGTCTAATGCTAAGGTACTTAAATAGCGGTCAATTACGTCGATCACCTGAACATCCCAGGGATTAATTTCCCCTTGCTGTGCCAGATCAATCAACAGAGCGATCGCTTCAGTAGCTGGTGTTTTCAATCTTCAATTCTTCAATCTTCAATTCTTCAATCTTTGGTCATTCTGCCAAAGTACCTTCTGTCAGAGATTCTGATGGTGATAAGGCCGGCAACTGTTTTTCTTCCAGCTCTACCTTGTAGTCTTCAACATTTTTCTCTAGTTCTTCAATCCGCTGATCTTTAGAGCGTAGCTTGCGATTGGCTCTAAAGGAAACGAACTGCTGCTGTAAACGAGCCCAGATGCTAAATACCCAAGCAATGACAGCTCCAAACCACATGGCTAGTAGTAGTTCAATCGCCAAAGGAGCCTTAACTTCGATACCTTGGACAATTTGAATAGTAGTAGGCTGAGTGTTTTGCAAGCTGAATAAACCTACAGCTAAGCACACAGCAAAAATAATCAGAAAGTTAATTTGCCTCATCTGCTTAATCCTTTGCCTTTCATCCGTCTGCCAATTTTAGCAAGATTGAATCTGAAGCGTCTCGGTCTTGGTTACGCTTAACAGCAAAACTATAATTACTGCTTGATAGCAACTCTGAGTAAATCACTTTAAAATCCAGACAGGGTAGTTATTTCATCAGCATTAAAATAAAATATGAACACAAGCGTAGCAGATTTACGCACGGATTACACTTATGAGGTTTTGAGTGAAACGAATGCTTACTCTAATCCTTTTGAGCAATTTCAAACCTGGTTTAACCAGGCACTAGAAGCTGGGTTGCCAGATCCCAATGCTATGACTCTTGCCACTGCTGGCTCAGATGGTAAGCCTTCTGCTCGGATTGTACTGCTAAAAGACTACGATGAACGAGGTTTTGTGTTTTTTACTAACTACAAAAGTCACAAAGGACAGCAGTTGCTGGAAAATCCTTGGGGGGCTCTCGTATTTTGGTGGGTTCAGCTAGAAAAACAAGTACGGATTGAAGGAAGGGTTGAGAAGGTTTCAGATGGTGAGTCAGATGCCTATTTTAAGACCCGCCCTCAAGCCTCTCAGCTGGCGGCTTGGGCTTCTGAGCAAAGTCAAGTAATTGATAATCGTCAAGTATTGGAGCAAAGCTTAGAGAAGCTCCAAGAGGCTTACGAATGTAAGGAAGTTATGCGTCCCCCTCATTGGGGAGGCTTCCGAGTTATTCCTGTCGAGATTGAGTTTTGGCAAGGACGTCCTAGTAGGCTACACGATAGGTTACTCTATCGGCGTAGTGAAGATGGTAGTTGGGAGATACAGCGTCTATCGCCTTAGGTTTTCCACCAAAAGGTTGTACCAAAATGGATGTCCCGTAGTGCCGTGACACGACTAAAACTGTAGGTTGGGTGGAACGAAGTGAAACCCAACATTCGTGTTACTGGCGTTGGGTTACGCTATCGCTTCACCCAACCTACTTATTCCAGCATTTTTAGGTGTGTCGCGCCACTAGTTGGGGCAACTCAGAAGCGAGCAACTAGTTACAATGAACTTAGAATCCCCGTGTCTTGAGTCGGGGAGTGTTAATCTAGAGTGATCTATCACTAGCTATATCCGCAACGCCAATCAACTCATTAACTTCCTATCTGGAGAAAAGATACTATGGACATAATTTCCATTATTGCCCCAATGATTCTAGTGATCTTTGGCTACTCCATCGGTTCAACCAGAATTATTACTCAGGGTAACCAGGCTCTGGTAGAGCGATTGGGTCAATATAAAAGAAAATTAGACCCTGGTCTTAACTTTATTATTCCCTTTGTTGATCGGATTGCGGTAGAGGAAACAACTCGCGAGCGGGTTTTGGACATTGCCCCTCAGCCAGCCATCACTAAAGACAATGTTTCTGTGGAAGTCAACGCTGTCGTCTACTGGCGAGTATTGGACTTGGAGAGGGCTTATTACGAAGTTGAGGATGTTGAAGATGCTATTGGCAATTTAGTTATAACAACTTTGCGCTCGGCAATTGGTCATCAGGAGCTAGATGAAACTTATTCTTCCAGAGAGGAAATCAATAAAACTCTGTTAAATGAGTTGGATAAAGCCACTGTCAGTTGGGGAGTGAAGGTACTGCGTGTAGAAGTACAAGATATTACACTACCCAAATCGATTATGGAGTCCTTAGAGAAGGAGCGAGCTGCCGAAAGTGAGAAACAAGCGGCGATTTTCAAGGCAGAAGGCGAGAAACAAGCCTCGATTTCTAGAGCAGAAGGCACAGTGCAGTCTATTGAAATGATTGCTCAAGCTCTCCAAGGACAGTCTAATAGCCAAGCTGTATTGCAATATCTGGTTGCTCAACGTTTCGTGGATGCCAATCAGAAATTGGGTGAGAGTGAAAATTCCAAGATCATCTTTATGAACCCAGGAGACTTATCAGAAGCAGTCGTAGATTTAATGCAGCAGGAAACAGGTCCAAGGGATAAGCTTATAGGTAATGGCTCTAATTAGGTCAGATGCTGATTCTACAGGGAGCAGGGTACAATACTCATGCAGCAATCCCTAGTTAGCGATCGCAAAAACAATAATTAGCGATATTACCAATCAATTACAAATTGAGACGCGCTCCTCTTGATGATGCCTGTAAGGCTGTTGGCGCGTCTCTAAGGAAAATCCTTGTCTTAACTTGTAGAGTTGGAGGCAGGGTTTCTGACAATTTAGCTAAATTGTCAGCAGCACTAAGCCAATCACTAGCACTGCAGCGGTCAAAAAGCCCGCCATTACAGCGGAAACATTACTTTGATTACTAATAGTTGCTTCCTCAGAACGACCCTTGAAAGCATGCCAAATGTGACCAAATAAGAAGGTAGCACACAAAAACAACTGGATAGCGGTGGAAATATCTCGATTCGTCCCGTAAAACTCATTGGGAAGGACAGTGATGTTAAAACCGATAAAGTAGATGGAGGTAAAAGCCATCAAAGCAAGGGCACCTAGACTATAGGAGAGAATGGCATGTCCATTAAATATGAACAGTTTTTTTGCCCAGCTAGCAGGTTCAGTAACAATATGCCACACACCACCGGCAATACACATCACGCCAATCCAAATATGGCCACCGATGACATCTTCTAGGTTACTGACAGCAGCCATACCCAAAGAATTCCAGCTACCATCAACCAAGCCAAATAAATAGCCAAAGATCGAAAAAGGGCTAAGGGTAGGCTCTGTAATTACCCGCACATCATTAATGGCAGTATCGTAAATGCCACCAAAGACCATTGCCTTAAGTACTAAGCCTAACGCCCCAAATCCTAAGAAAATGAGATGATGGCCTAAAATAAAACTCAGCTTCTTAGGGTCACTCCATTCATAGTGAAATTTTGGGGTACGTCCTGTCCCATCTTTAAGAATACTTGGACCTTTAAAGACATGGAACAAACCCCCTGCACCTAAAACAGCGGATGCAGCTAGATGCAGCATACCAATGACAAAGTAGGGATAGGTATCGACTACCATGCCACCTGCACCGATGCCAAAACCTAAGGTTGCCAAGTGGGGTAGTAAAATTAACCCCTGCTCAGACATTGGTTGGCTAGGCACGAACCGGGAGACTTCAGAAATAGTTGTTGCTCCCGCCCAAAACATAATTAAGCCAGCATGAGCGATATGAGCACCTAGTAATTTACCAGATAAATCAATTAGGCGGGCATTACCCGCTAACCAGCTCCAGTCTTGATTGCTAGAGCTAAAAGTGTTACTTGTCGTAGTTGTCACAATTAATCACCTTGCGTTGGAATCAAGCAGCTCTAGAACTTACGCACTCAACTGTCATGCTGAGGTGATAGTGAAGCATCCCAACCGTCTGGAATATCCTTCGCTATCGCTCAGGATGACACAATTGCTTTACGGTGCGGTGCGTAAATCCTAAGTTCATCAAGTAGGGGCACGATTGAATCGTGCCCTTGTAAGAATTAAGTAAAGTTTTTCTCTCTCCTTGCCAGCAAAAGACCCTGGAAGGTATGGTGTAAAAATCTCGTTTTGTTAGGGAAAGGGTGAAGGAAAGGTCAAAAAGTTTTTAACTTTGACCTTTGACCTTCAACTCTTTTCCTTTTCCTTCTCCAATGCAACAAACTATTCAGCTGCTGCTTTAGCGGGTTGTGGCTTCGCTGTAGGAGTTGCAGGTGGTGGACTGCCAGCAGAATCTAAAGCTTCTGATACCTTCTTGAAATCAAAGCCAAGAGCCCTTAAAGCATGCCAGAGATGACCTTGTAGGAAGAAGAAAGCTAAGAAGAAGTGGGTGTTGGCTAACCAAGCACGGGAGGTATGTATTCCTACAGGTAAGTCTACGGTATCAGCAAAATAAGGAGTGATTCCCAGTTTGACTTCAAGAGTTGGTCCGTAGAACTCTACTGGATATGCCAAGGTGTTAACTGCGCAGAAGTAAGCCGCTGTAAATCCAGCCAGAGCAATACCGCCGAGAGAGTAAGAGAGAATTGCTTCACCAGAGAAATTCAGTAGCTTCCTTGCCCAGCCTGAGGGGGGAATAATGATATGCCAAATACCGCCACCTATTAGTAGTAAGCCAACAAAAATATGACCACCTACTAAATCCTCTAGGTTATTAACTGAGGCAAAGTGGGTTTGATAGCCATAAATGACGGCAGGATTCAAGGTTGGGGCAGTAACTATCCTTACTTCCTCAATCGTGGAGTCGTAAAGCCCTCCCCAAAACATAGCTTTCCCGACTAAGAGTAAGGCTCCTATACCTAAAACTAGTAGATGATGTCCCAAGATATAACCAAGAGAGTCAGGATTGCCCCACTCAAAATGGAATTTGCGTGCTTTACCAGAGGCTTGGCTTAAGTCTGGTTCACCTTTGAAGGTATGGAATAAAGCTCCTGCACCCAAAACAGCAGAGGAAATGAGGTGTACTACACCAATTACAAAGTAGGGGTAAGTATCTACTATTTGACCTCCAGAACCAACTCCAAAACCAAGAGTAGCTAGATGAGGCAATAGAATCAGTCCTTGTTCGCCCATCGGTAGCGCAGGGTTATAGTTACCGATTTCAAACAAAGTAAATGCCCCTGCCCAAAAGGTAATCAGGGCTGCCTGGGCAACGTGAGCGGCAATAAATAGTCCCGACAAGTTGGCAAAGCGGGCATTACCAGCCCACCAGTCATATTTGACACTGGATTGACCGTAGGTTTGCAAAATTTGTCCTCCAAATTTATGGCAATAGGGTCGATTTCGTGACCAATCTTCCTGATGAAGATTAAGTTACTTTGCTTGATTGTGCAGTATGGAGCAGAGATTTGCAGCTTATTGATAATAATTTTTAACAAATTACATCAATATGATTGGGTATGTTTCGGCAATACAACCAATAAAAAGCTTATTTTGCAAGCTTTTTGGCTACTTTAGCAACCTTTTTATTCTAAAAATATTAGTAAATATTCCTATTAGTGAATTTTGTTAATTGGATTGTTAAGATTATTTATTCTAATCTTTTAGCAAATAAGTCGCAATAAATTTGGTTGCTCGTGTAAGCTAATCGAATAAGTTATTGAGTTTAATTCTCAATTGTGTTTAAGGAGATATGCCACGATGACGACTGTATCTGGAACTCCTATGTCGGTGGAGCAATACTCTGAAGATATTCCCTGGTGGGCAGGTAATGCTCGCCTCACTGACTTATCGGGTAGATTACTAGGCGCTCATGTTGCTCATGGAGGTTTAATCGTTTTTTGGGCAGGAGCGATGACCCTATTTGAGTTGTCCCGCTTCGACGCTACAGAGCCCATGTATAATCAAGGTTTGATTCTCCTTCCTCACTTAGCTACTCAAGGTTGGGGTGTAGGTGCTGGTGGAGATATCATCAGTACTTACCCCTATTTTGTTATTGGAGCTTTACATCTGATTTCCTCCGCCTTTATTGGCTTTGGGGGTGTTTTCCATGCCTTGTTCGGTCCTGCGTATCTGGAAAATTGTTCTGAGTTCTTTAGTTACGACTGGAAAGATAGCAACAAGATGACTACCATCATCGGCATTCATCTGATTTTGTTGGGGTTGGGAGCTTTCCTGCTGGTAGCCAAAGCCATGTTCTTCGGTGGTTTGTATGATCCAGGAGTTGAAGATGTACGAATGATTAACCATCCCACCCTCAATCCGGTAGTCATTTTTGGTTACTTGTTTGGTGCTGTAGGCAAAAACTGGATCGCCGGTGTTGATAATCTAGAGGATGTGATTGGTGGTCACATTTGGATCGGGCTCATTTGCCTTGGTGGTGGTATTTGGCATATCCGAACCAAACCCTTTGAGTGGACAGAGCGACTTTTTGTTTGGTCTGGAGAGGCTTATCTTGCTTATAGTTTAGGGGCTTTGGCGCTGATGGGCTTTATCGCAACTTACTTTGTCAGTGTCAATACCACTGTTTACCCAGAAGTCTTTTATGGCTCGGCACTATCGATTAAGCTGGGTGTCTTTCCTTACTTTTCTGCCACTGACTCTACTTTACTCTCCTCGCGGACTTGGTTGGCTAATGCTCACTTTTGGCTAGCTTTCTTCTTCCTGCAAGGTCATATTTGGCATGCACTGCGAGCTGCTGGGTTTAATTTTCGTCAGGGTAGAGTAGTTGAATCTTAAGTCACTCCTGAACTATTAAGTTAATGAAAATAATTAGCAATTTTGAGGTAAAGTAAGTTAAACCTACAGATTGCAATTGCAATATATTCTCATTGAGGTTGACAGATGACGACAGTAATTGCAGAGAGTCCCCGCCGGGGCAAAATACCAGATGTGGGTTGGTGGGCTGGCAACGCCCGTTTTGTGGAACTATCAGGTAAGCTATTAGGCGCTCATATTGCCCATGCAGGTTTGATTGTTCTGTGGGCAGGAGGGATGACACTGTTTGAGTTATCCCGCTATAACCCAGATGTCCCCATGTATGAGCAAGGGTTAATCCTCTTGCCACATCTAGGAACTCTTGGTTTTGGAGTTGGAGCGGGGGGTCAAATTGTAGATACCTATCCCTACTTTGTTATTGCGGTTTTGCATCTCATTTCCTCCGCTGTACTAGGAGCAGGTGGTATTTACCATGCTCTACTTGGACCCGAAGAATTAGCCGAAAATAGCTACTTTTCCGGCTTTTTTGGCTATGACTGGAAAAATGGGGACAAAATGACCACAATCCTCGGTATTCACCTGTTGCTGTTAGGTGTAGGTGCTTGGCTACTAGTATTTAAAGCCATGTTTTGGGGTGGATTGTTTGACCCTTGGGTTGGTGCTGGAGGAGATGTAAGAGTCATTACTGAGCCCACGATAAATGGGGCAAAGATTTTTGGCTACCTCTTTGGTGCATCAGGTGAACAAGGCATGGCTGCTGTCAATAACCTCGAAGATGTCGTAGGTGGCCATATTTGGATTGGTACTATCTGCATTCTCGGTGGCTTATGGCATATAGGGACTAAACCGTTGAAATGGGCGCGGGAAGTATTAGTTTACTCAGGGGAAGCTTATCTAGCCTATAGCCTAGGGGCGCTTGCCTACATGGGTATTTTTGCTGCGTACTTTGTTATGGTGAATAACACCGTTTACCCAGAAACTTTCTATGGTCCGGTTGGTCTCCTAGAAACAGAAAGCGGTATAGTAACAGCTCGTGGTTGGTTAGCAGCATTCCATTTTGTGTTGGGAATTTTATTTCTGTTTGGTCACATTTGGCATGCTATTCGTGCAAGAGGTAAAGCTGCAGGTTTTGACTTTCGGCAAGGGGATACAGTGATTAAAGTTGCAGGTAATCCCATGATTGGTAATCTAGCAACACCGATTAATTCCTCAGACTTGACTCTCAAATTTTTGCAGAACCTACCAATTTATCGCCCTGGACTCTCCCCCTTATCCAGAGGCTTGGAGATTGGTATGGCTCATGGCTATTTCTTGATTGGACCTTTTATCAAGTTAGGACCACTGAGAGATTCTGCTCAAGCAAATTTAGCTGGTTTGCTCTGTGCCATTGGTCTAACTCTCATCCTCACAGCTGGTCTCTCAATTTATGGTACAGCTTCCTTTCAGAAAAAAACTGAACAGGGATATCGGGAAAGTTACTCTGTTTCCGGACCTAATGTGCCAGAATCTCTGAGAACTGCCGATGGTTGGAGTCAGTTTACTGCTGCTTTCCTCATTGGTAGTGTAGGTGGTGCTCTGTTTGCCTATTTCATCATCGAAAATTTGGATTTATTCCAAGCAATTGCTCTAGGAAAATTTTAAATCTTTAAAAGTTAATAACGACTCCTAATTGGTATTAGGTATTCAGTATTGATTTACTGTTGCCTAATACTTTACTTTTTTTTGGCATCAATTATTGGTTCAATTAATAGTTGAAATTGTTTGTTTTTATTGCAAAAAACACTTGACAATTACTTTCAGTAAATACTATTATTATTAATAGCAGGAGAGACTTCCACGAAAATGAACCTCTTCTCTCACACCGGAATGGGGTTACTTTTGATTAACTAACCCCATTTATCTAGAAATTTCAAGGCAACAAGTAATTCATCTCCACAGTTGCCAATCAATTCAAGCTTTTTTTCTTAACTTTAATAAAATATTCATCTGTCATGAATAACTGTCCTTGTTGCTCAGATACTCTCCTACGTCAAGTAGATAGAACTGGAATCTATTTTTTCTGCCGACATTGTAGACAAAAGATGCCAACTAGCCAATGGGTAATGGGCGTTCGGAAGCATAGTCTATATCAAACCAACTAGATTGGTAACCATCACTTAAAGTAAAAAAGGAGTAAAGATGTCAAAAATTGGTCTTTTCTACGGTACTACTACTGGTAAGACAGCTGAAGCCGCAGAGTCAATTCAAGAAGAATTTGGTGGTGAAAGTGTTGTTACTTTACATGAAATCAATGAAGTTGATAACAGTGATTTTGATAACTATCAGTACATCATTATTGGCTGTCCTACTTGGGATATTGGTGGATTACAAGCTGATTGGGAAGGGTTCTATGAAGACGAACTAGACAACATTGACTTTAGTGGCAAAAAAGTTGCCTATTTTGGCACGGGAGATCAATCTGGCTACCCAGATAACTTTCAGGATGCAATGGGAATACTGGAAGAAAAAATTTCTTCTGAACTAAACGGAACGACTGTCGGTAATTGGCCTACGGATGGCTATGAACACGACTCATCTAAGGCAGTTAAAAATGGTAAGTTTGTAGGTCTTGCTCTTGATGACGATAATCAGTCAGAGCTAACGGAAAAACGCATCAAGAAGTGGGTTGCACAACTTAAAATAGAGTTTGGTTTATAACAGGACTTACACAGCTACACCACATATAGATTCAAAGGTGCGTTACGCTACGCTAACACACCCTACGAATAGAGAATAGAGGCTTTTCTTATCTTCTGCCTCCTGTTCCCCTCCTCGGAGGGGTTAGGGGTGGGTTCTGCCTTATTGCACTAGAGGTTTGTATCTGTCAAGAGTCGCTTCATCGGTAATGGGTAAGTTGTAGATTTTAAAATCTTTACTATTTACCCACTACCCTTTCGTTAATTATTCGCTGGTAACAACAAGCAATATTGTCACTATCCATGGATACCATTACACAATCTTTAGTAGCTTCTATTTGTTTCATTTGCGCTTGGTCTTTAGTGTTTTTATTTGTTTGGTCTACCTTCAAAACAACTAGAGAAGGTTTACATTATGTAAACAAACTACATCAGATTCCCTGTAGTGGTTGTGCATTTTTCACAAATGATTATCGACTAAAATGTACTGTAAATCCCATAACAGCTTTATCGGAGGATGCAATCAATTGTTGTGATTTTGAACCAGCTGCATCTCATAATACTTCTGTTGTTAAACAATGTAAATTTATCAAATATTCCCAGAAACCGGATTTCTCATGAAGACGACAACGAAATGTTTGACTTTACCTCAAAGAAACCCGGTTTCTCGACCGAATATATTTATAAATAAAATGGAAATGCTATATGTCTAATTTACCAGCAGTGTTGTGGTTAAGTACGAGTCCTAGCTTTTCTCGTTTTGAGCAACCGCTCATTCGTTACTTATCAAACCAAATATCAATCGCCCAATGGGAGTACTTACAAACTCAAGATGAACCAGCTTCATTGGATGCAGCTCTAATACTTCTTCATGATTGTCTCAAATCTCACAATCGACCGATTCATCTGATTGGTCATAGTACAAGTGGCTTACTGGGACTTCTTTACACTCGTAAGTATCCCGAAAGAGTTAAATCTTTAACGTTACTAGGCGTCGGTGCTTATCCTAATGTTGATTGGCAAGCTCATTACTATAGTTTACTTGAACTGTTAAACTGTAGCCGCCAAATTGTGCTGGCACAAATGGTTTACAATCTTTTTGGCTATCAGAATAACAACTATACCAAGAGGCTGATCCAAATTCTTGAGCAAGACTTAAATACTTCTGTCTCACCCCACTCCTTGTTTCGGAGAGTGAGTAGTACCCCTGGAGGAGTACAAGTACCTTTGATGGTTTGTGGTAGCAAAAATGATGTGATTATCGATCCTCATGCTCTAGAAGAATGGCTCAAGTGGTTTAAGGAGGGAGATGTACTTTGGGAATGTCCTCAAGGACCTCACTTCTTCCATTATTTCTATCCTCAACAAGTAGGAAGAAAAATCATTAAGTTTTGGCAAGGAATTCCTGTAACCAAATCTAATACTGATTCTCAGAAAGTCTGCACTCAAATGTTGCCCCACACTGAAAGCCATTAGTCATTTGCAGTAATGACTAATGGCTTTCGATAAACAAGAAAAATTTGAACTCATCCCCCGGAAGACAGCACGAGGGATAGCCGCTTTTGGTGAAAATTTAACCAACAGAATCAACTTGTTCCGGTGGCTCAACTGATGATTTAAAGGCAAACCTTAAAAAGGGCGGTGCTAAAAATGTCGTGAGAATGACCATAATGATAATCGCAGCTTCTAATGGTTTGCTGAGAACACCACTAGCAGAGCCAATACCAGCAAAAACCAGTCCCACTTCACCCCGTGGAATCATTCCCACTCCGATTGCTAAGCGGTTAATTGGTGCTTGTCCAAAAATACTCCAACCAGTAACCACTTTGCCGAAAATGGCAACTA
Source organism: Caldora sp. (assembly GCA_965222765.1). Classification (GTDB taxonomy): domain Bacteria; phylum Cyanobacteriota; class Cyanobacteriia; order Cyanobacteriales; family Coleofasciculaceae; genus Caldora. The sequence goes on along the minus strand of CBDCVG010000002.1, from coordinate 53,131 downwards.
CAATGAGAAAGGTGGCAATAATTAACCCTTCTCGGTTGCTAGGAATAGCAGGGTTAAGTACGCTCAAATCAGCTTTAGCGCCAACAGTTACAAAGAAAATTGGTACGAGGATATCAGCAATGGGAATCACTTGCTGATCTAGTTCCTTACGCTTATCAGTTTCATCCAGAACTAAGCCAGCGGCAAAAGCACCTAAGATAGCTTCTAAATGAATTGCATTGGCAAGAAATGCCATGAAGAAAGCAAAGGTAATAGCTGGAATCACCAATTTTCCTCTAGTTTGCAGCTTATCAGCAATGGCAATGAAGGTTTTATTAAAGAATTTGCCTAGGAGAATTGAACCAATCAAAAAAACAGTAGCACTGATAATTAGGTAGATAACATTGAGAACATCTACCTCACCAGTTTTAGCAAGACTTGCCACAACTGCCAGAATAATGATACCTAGCACATCATCAATAACAGCAGCACCAACAATAATTTGACCTTCCCGAGATTTAAGACACCCCAGTTCTGACAACACTTTGGAGGTAATGCCGATACTTGTAGCTGTGAGAGCCGCACCGGCAAAAATAGCCGGAATTACCGGAACATGGAACAACCACATCAATCCTGCAGTACCTGCCCCAAAGGGAACGACGACTCCTACACAGGCGACAATAGTTGCTTGGTAACCGACTTTACCTAATTCCCGTAAGTCTGATTCCAAGCCAATTTCAAATAAGAGGATAATCACCCCCAGTTCTGCGAGAACGGAAATTACCTCACTTTGACTTTGAAAGATACTTGTCACCGCCTCAGGACTTAAATTCCCAATCGCTTGTAGAATAGTCATGATTACGGAGTCGGTTGCTAATGCTCCATTTTCAGGAAACATCAGCAAGTGTAGAGCGGAAACACCGACAACAACACCCCCCACCAATTCACCTAAAACGGGAGGTAAATCTAGTCGTTTCGATAGCTCTCCCCCCAGTTTGCTGGTAATGTAAATGACGACTAAAGTTAGTAGAACCCCCGTCAGAACAATCGGGCCGTATTCTGCTTCAGTTGCCGTTGCCAGTAGAGGAGGGATGGGTTGAGGCAAAGGGATTGAGAGCATTGAATTAAGTATTGGTATCATTGGTCATTAGTCATTAGTAATTGTTCATTAGTAAGGGTTTGACTGGATCTCTGGTTAAACCTATCCCTAGATCTTCAGAACCGTAGAGAATAGAACTGAACTACACCAAATAACAGCAATCCAAGTACAAGTTGAGCAGAAGGAGGTGCTAAGGTAAAGCCCCAAGTGACACTAAGTAATCCAGTACAATTGAGTGCAATCGAGTGAACTTGTTCGGATTGCTGAAGCTTTCTGCCAATAAATGCTAGAGCGATCGCTAAAGTAATTAAGTACAACCAAAGCATATACAGTGCTCCATAAATACAGGTAATGAGCGCCTAACGGCGAATTAAGAATGAAGAATGAAGAATTAAGAATTCATTGATGGAATCGCCGAAAAAGAAGTCAGAAACTAGTCATATCAAGGGATTCAGCCATCCCTTTTCATTTTTAGTTTATCGAGAGCCACTGTAAATTTCACCTCACCCAACTGAACCAGGAGTAACGGTGTTAAATTCAACAACCATTCGGTTCACCAAGGCAAGGGCTTCCTCCAGTGCCTCTCGTCGCTCCATCAGCACATTATTTGGGGGTAACATTTCCAAAATTCCAAAGCGTTGTAACCTCTTTGCCGTCTGACCTGTAGCACCTACAATAAATACCTGACGACCTTTATCATAAGCTTCCTTGACGGCATTTTCGATCGCTAGAGAAGAGGTAACACCTAAATGAGGTACATCACTTAAGTCTAGAATCAACACATCATGATCTTCCATCGCAACTTGCTGACGAGCGATCGCTTTTGATACGCCAAAGATCATTGGACCGCTAAGATGGAACAACAGGACGCGACCATTAGCGCGATCGAGAAGTTCTTTCTCTTCGTCACTCATAACAATTTGATCATCCGCATCAGTAATCGTCTTGACGTCTTGATCCTGAAGTTTTGAGAGACGTTCAATCGTCAAGATATTGGCGACGAAAACTCCAACTCCTACAGCAACAATCAAGTCAACGAATACGGTGAGGAAAATGACCCCGTACATAATCATTGCAGCTTTCCAAGAAACTTGATGAGCGCGTTTTAGGAAGTTCCAGTCAATAATGTTAATTCCCACTTTGAGGGCGATACCTGCCAGAACCGCCATAGGAATGGTGGCAGTCAAACTAGCGGCCCCTAAAACCACCACCAGCAAAATGAGGGAGCGGGTTAAGCCAGATACTGCCGTGCGCCCTCCAGCTTGGATATTGACTACTGTTCCCATGGTTGCACCGGCACCAGGTATACCGCCAAACAAGCCAGATATTAGGTTACCGATTCCTTGACCGATTAATTCCTTATTGGAGTTGTGCTGAGTACGAGTCAAACTATCAGCAACTACTGAGGTGAGTAGGGCATCAATACAACCCAGCATACCCAGAACTAAGCCATCAATGAGCATCGTCTGAAACTGTGCTGCAGTAAAGGTGGGTATCTGCAAAGATGGCCAACCTGTAGGAATCTCACCAATTCGTCTAATAGCATCTGGCTCAGGGAAAAGAAACAGTGCTAATAGGGTTCCTGCTACTAAAGCTACCAACTGTGGGGGAACGAACCGCTTGAGTTTGGATGGCATCAAGAACAGAATTAACAGTGTCAGGATACCTAAGCCAGCCTCACCAATATTGATATTATTTAAAAGCTGAGGCAGGTTTTGAACGGTACCAAGAACACCCCCCTTCGGTGTAGCCTGTCCCAGAAAAGGTCCTAGTTGCAAAATGATCAGGATCAGACCAATCCCGGACATAAACCCGGAAACTACCGTATAGGGCATTAGGGTAACATATCTTCCGAGCCGCAATGACCCAAGAATGATTTGGATTACCCCAGCCATCATTACTACGGTAAATGCCATAGCCATGCCATTCTCTGGGTTAGCTGCCGTTAGGTTAGCAATAACTGCTGTCATCACCACCGTCATCGGACCAGTGGGTTCAGAAATTAGAGTAGGAGTACCACCAAAAAGTGCTGCAAAAAAGCCTACTAAAACAGCACCCCAAAGACCAGCTGGAGCTCCAGCACCAGAGGCTACACCGAAGGCAAGGGCCATCGGTAGGGCGATAACTGCGGCTGTTACACCACCAAAGATATCACCGCGCAGGTTCCTAAAATGAATACGATTTGTGAGTTGCATAAGCTGTGTGTCATGTGAGCATTAAAAATTGGAGCGAGATTGACGCCGTAATCTCGTCTGGGGTGGATTAGCTCCTGAGGAGTTGTTAGAAAATTAGCTTCATAAATAGATTTAAGTCTATGTTTTTTGTAAATTTAATTGATATAAATCTATACTTAAATACTACCATTGGAACACAGGAAGAAAAACGTGCTCCTAGTAAAGATTGCTAATGATCAATCAAACTTTGACTAATAGGAGAGCTCTCCTCCTCGAATGTAGGACTTACGCACTGTCACAGAATTATGTCATCCTGAGCGATAGCGAAGGATCTCCAGACAGCCGGTGATGCTTTACTATTACCTCAGCATGACACTTGAGTGCGTAAGTCATCGAATGGTTTGCCAGCCAGTGATTTGAAGAGCAACACCTGCTGGAAAAAAATTGGTCAAAGAATTTTCTGTTTAACAGATGTCTTACTGAAAGCCTTATATAGACAACACCCTTGCTTTGCGTTCTCAATACCATTTTCACTAGCAGTCACTCTGTGTAAATTGTCCTTACTACCCTAAATAACTGAGAGGTTAAAAACTGCTTGAAAAGTAGGCAGGGTGTGAAATTTAGGGTTTAGGGAAGAAACAAAAAACTAATGCTAATGACTAACACTCATCCACTTATAGAAATCCATCTGAGATTAATCGGAGCCCTACAGAAGGGATATATTGAAGCTCTAGAAGCTGGAGACTGGCAAGCCGCAGATTATCGATGTTCCCACTTAAACAAATTGGCTGAAGGGTTGTACTATCTGAGTCAGTCTCTTGATAGGGGAAATCAGGCTCCGTTACCGGTGAAACAGAGGAGTAATCATAGCTGGCTTAATAGTGTTCATGCTATTAAACCAACTGAACCCTCAACTAATTCCCCAACTTATCCCCCTAAAACTACCGATCAGTCTACGGCATCACAAGCAATAGCACCAGAACCATCTAACTATGAATGGGGTGTTGGTTTTCAAGGTGTAGAACCACCACCAATTGATAAAGTGTGGAAGTAATACTGACAGCTCCCGACGCTAAATCGAACAATAATTGTGCGATGCCATTGATCCCGACTCCAACCTTACAGGTATGGAGCCGGGCTTCTGGCGGTTTAGCGAAAGAAAGAGGATTGATAATTAGATAGGTTGAAAGATGTGGTTCTCAAATATTGCCAGTGAATTAAGCATCAATTTTTGACCTAAAATTCTAAATTCTAAATTCTAAATTCTAAATTCTAAATTCTTTCCACGCTTTATATGCCGCATGATTCCATGTCCAAGACTTAACCACATCTTCTCGGGCAATTTTACCAATATTGCTTGCTTCTTGTTGATGCTCGAACACATAACGCAAAACTGATTGTAAATGCTCAGTATCCGGTTCTGCCCATTCTCCGTAATCGAGTTCTGAAGAAAAGCATTGAGGGTCTTTTACTTTAATCATACTTTTAACATTTACCAAGTAGCCATTACTCGAATTGACAAAATCTCGATAACCACTATAATCTGTGACAATAACTGGCTTAGCACAAGCCATCGCTTCAATAATTGGTAATCCCCAACCCTCGGCTCGGCTTGGTAAGACAAAGGCATCACAATTATTATAAATATCCACCATAGCTGATTCTGTAACTGGGGGACTATAGCGAATCGGTGGATGTGCCGGTAAATTTAATTTAGCGATCGCAGATTTTAGATTAAAATTCGGTATTTGGGGATTATAGCAATGTAGAACTAACTCAACTGGTTCATCTGCCCTAAAAGCGTTGGCATAGGCTTTGAGCAAAAGATCAATACCTTTACGCTTTTCCCATTTGCCTACACACAAAAACCTAAATCTGTGGTTTGAAACAGACTCTTCTTCTTTTTTCCGTGGTTTATACCGTTGAGTATTTACTCCCTCTGGCACAACTTTGATTCTATCCGGGTTAATACTATTCTGCTCAAGTAAGGTTTTTCCCCAGGTAGATGGCATCCAAATTTCATCCACATCTCGGAGATACTCAAGTTCAGTAGGAGGAATTTTGCTCGTTTCCCAGACTGTAAAGGCAATTTTTTTACCCCCAACAATATAAGGCATACGATTCATAACTCCAATGCCGAGACCAATATTGCTGTTGCTAGCCTTCTCAGCATTTAGTAAGCATTTTTGGAAAAAGGGGGGAATATATTCTTGAGGCGGCACATCATCCCAGGGAAACAAGGCAATCTCATCATATCGACTCAGCGCCACCAGAAAATTACTGCCGTGTTTCTGCACGCCAAGATATCCAAAGCAGAATGAGTTGATATTAATCACATTTTTTTTAGGTGGTAGGTGGTAGGTGGTAGGTGGTAGGTGTTAGTTTGTTTATGATAAATTAAACTTCATTACCCATTGCAAACGTCACCGCTTGGTTTCTGTGAGAATTAATTCTTAATTCTTAATTCTTAATTCTTAATTCTATTGTCCCATCCCTGTAACGTGCCTCATAATGATGTCAAGGGTTGCTTTGATTTGGCTTTGACCATGTTCTAATTTAGCTAACCGCTTTCGTGTTTCATCCCTAAAAGATTCTATATCGTGGGCTAAATATTCAAAGCCCTCGGAAATTCTCCCTTCTGGTTCTACATCTATTTCTAGTGCCTTGAGTCTTTGCTCAAGCAAGATAAGTTTTTGTTCTATCTGGGTTAATCTTTCCTCTGACATTTTTCCTTTCTCCATCATTGCCAATTGATCAAACCCTACGCCGAAACATGAACTATTTCTAATTGCGGCAATCCCCAACAAGTGTAGCCCATATCTTTGGCCATCATGGCTAACCCCTCGGTTTCAATATAGAGCTTGTAGCTGAAGGTGGGAAAAATCAATCCTTCTCGATGCAAATCTGCTTTAATCAGTAACATGGTTGCACCAACACTATCAACTTCAATAATTTCATGGGATAATCGCAAATCTTCTAAATAGAGTCTCCCTTCCCCTCTAGGAGGTTGGATAATACCGTCAATGACAAAAGGAGTCCAGTCTTGTAATTCGGCACCTGGTTTGAATTTGAAGGTATTGGTATCAAAACTCCGTCCTTGGGTACCAACCACACAGTTGGGTACAATAATCTCCTTACCTGGTTCTAAAAGTAGTTGAATAATTTCTTCTGGGTACTCTACAATATCCACATCCAACCAAAGTACCCATTCCTCAGCTTGTAGAGATTGTTGGAGCAACCAATTACGACTTTTTGCCAAAACCGAGCGACGTTGAAATTGAATACTGGGTTGCCAACGCGGAAGGGTATGATGAAACTGAAAGTCTTTTTTGAATAGGTGTACTTGACTAAATTTCTGACTTAATTCCGGAAGATGTTGCTGCAACCAGTCAAAGCTACCATCGGAACTATCACTTTCCAGAATGCCTAGAGAAATCTTGCCATGGGGATATTTGAGGCTTAAGAGATTCTCTAGGTATTGCGGTAGATAAGACACTGCATTCTTGACGGGGGTGAGGATAAGAATTTTTGGTAGCTCCGTCAAAAAACCGGATTGCTTTTGGTTAGATGCTGATATTTCCTTGTTATCCTCAGGAGGGATGAACGAAATATCAGGTGGGATTTCAATTCTCCGCGTCTCCGTGTCTCCGTGTCTCCGTGCCTGCTGACTTACAATCGGCTCTAACATTTGCTCATACAAATTTACTGGCATTCGCTCAGCCAGGTTTTGCATCATCATCTCGTAATCTATTCCTTGATAACGAGCGCTAGCTTGTTGCCAGTGCTGCTCAAAATGCTCATCACCGAAGGTATTTTGCTGATGGACAACATAAAGATAAAGTTGTGGTTGATCAAGCAAGGCAACCCGGCAATTTTGTAGAATCACAGAGCTGACTAAAGTATCTTCTCCTTGTCTTTGAACTGGATAGGGAGGAAGCTTGGATTTGTGGCAAAGTATCGAGCCTTCCCAAATACGAGTGCGGGAGGTTGCCAAACGACGCTGTTCCAACCACCACATGAGCCACCGTTGCAAAAAGCAGGCATCAGCATTAAGAGATTGCAGAGCCAACATTTGCATTTCTAGCCGTAGGGGATCTATAAGATCATCATCATCCCACTGACAAACGTAAGTTCCTGAAGTCTGAGCTAGCGCCAGATTACGCAACTCTCCTAATGTGCGGTTCTCTGGTGCAAGCCGCAGATATTGAATGGTATCATCGGCTAATTGATGAATATACTCAGCTAAGCGATCGCTTTCATCATCATCGACAATAACTAACTCTTTGTGGGGATAAGTCTGATTTTGGAAACAATCAATTGCTAACTTTGCCTGTTGAAAGCGATTTTTCGTCACCATCATGCAGGAAATGAGGGGTTGTTTAGCTTCCTGGCTAAATAGGGACTGATAAAGGTTGAATCGGAATTTGGCATGTAGGATGATTCGACCCTTTACCATTAAGGAAAGAGGTAGAGTATCCTCGGTTTTGGTTGATTTATGCTGAAACCAGCTGCCGTGCCAATGATGAATGGCAAACGCTTGCTGGGCAATTTTCTGACGAAATTGAGGGTTGTTTAACTTACCATCCCAGCAGTCAAACTTGGTAACGGGATAAAGCAATTCTGAAGCAACGAGACTGATAGTATCTGGTGAAGAATAGGTATCATAGGCACGAGTCAACAAAAAAGGTCCTGTTGCATCCAATACACCAGGAAACTGATAGCTTTCTACTAGATATTGCCATACATGTTGCCAAAATGGATGTCCTACCCTAGATGCCATCAATGAGGGACAAATAATATGAGTGAGTCCACGAGCTTGTGGCTGAGGTAACTGAACATGTTCAGCTGGCTCAAGTCCTAATACTAACTCTTTACCTTCTAAAAGTTGATTTAATGGACGCAAGCACTCAAAGTCAAGGTCAATAAATACTCCACCGTGATGCTTCAGGATAAAATATCGAATAGCATCGACTCGAAAAATATTCTCTGGATAGTTGTCATAGATAGATAAGAACCACGAGTAGTTGGCTTGCAAAAACTGGCGATTATCTTCATCAGTCCAAAGACGATATTCCCAGTCAGGATGATAATGTTGCCAACTCTGCTGGAACTCCAGCATTTCAGCTGGAATATTCTGGTTTTTCCAGGTTTGGTGAATGACTTTGGTAATTGCTGGCATGGTTGATTAAATTATGATCCAGGAACAGGAGGCAGGATGTAGAAGGATGAAAAAGATTCAGCGATCGCTATTTTTGGGATATTATATTTTTATAATCGGTAAAGTATACGCACATATATAAAATGTTACTTCTGATATCGAATCTGCTAGCTTGGATTATCTGTTGTGGCTAAGGATCGTTTTCATCAAGTTGTTAAGAGGGCTCTTGCTAAGGATGGGTGGAAGATTACTCATGATCCGCTTCAGATTAAAGTAGGTGGTGTAGATATGGAAATTGACTTGGGGGCAGAACGATTACTGGCAGCGGAGCGAGGAGATGAGAAAATTGCAGTTGAAGTCAAAAGTTTTTTAGCTAGTGCATCGGCAATTTCTGAGTTTCATACAGCACTGGGGCAGTTTATTAACTATCGGGCTGCATTGCGTCGTGAAGAACCTGAGCGCATTCTCTATCTAGCTGTGCCAGAGCTAACTTATAACAGCTTCTTTCAACTTGATTTTCCAGCGTCAATGCTGCAAGAAAATACTGTCAAAATAATGGTTTATAACATTGAATTGGAGCAAATTTATCAATGGAAGTACTGAGGAATAAATTAACTAACTATCAGCAAATAGTGCAGCAATTGTTGATGGGTTATGCAGCAGTTAAGCCAGCTTATGGTGAGATTGAAGTTGAGACTATTTTTGATACCCAACGAAACCATTATCAAATTGTGCATCTGGGTTGGCACCATAAGCGCTGGATACATCATTGTGTAATGCATCTTGATGTTCGGAATGAGAAAATCTGGATTTTTTACAATTCAACGGAGCATGACATTGCGGCAGATTTAGTAGATTTGGGTGTACCGAGACAAGATATTGTGCTAGGTTTTCATCCTCCTTTCATGCGTGAAATGAGTGATTATGCAGTGGGCTAAAAGTAAAGGATGAAAGGAACGACTGACAAGGGTAGTTTTTTTACTGTCGGGTTATTACAAGACAAGGTAGACAAGGTGACAAGGGAGGAAAACCGTACCACTTTCTGTTCGGTTATCAAAAATCCAAGACGCACCAAAAGCCCAGTTTTTCTTGAAAAATCTTCCTTGTCTACTTTCCTCCCTTGTCTCATTTTCAGCGAAATATTAAAAACCTACCCTTGTGAGGGGTAGGGGGGTGCAAGATTAAAAAAATGAGTTGATATTTAATACTCCACACCTCGATATCGCCGCTTCGGAGCTGATGGGTTAGGTTTCAACTGCTGTGAAGCTTCGGGAAGCACCGAATATGTAATACCTCTATATTTAGTTGTGTGATCTTCTGGATTGGTAGACTCATGAACATCTCTGAGTACTCCTTTTGACTCAGTTACCATTCTGAGTACTCCTTTGGACACGGTTACGATGTTCTGATTTAACAAATATTTTAACGTCTCCCAATTTTGACCTGGATGTTGGCTTAACCATTCAGTAGCTAGGAAATTAGCTTTTGATGGCTGAATATTAAAACGCATTAATAATATAGCTAGTACTTGTTCTTTGTTCGCTATTACTGAAGGTTCACGTAGTATTTGGTACATTTTTATTATTTCAAGTAATTAACTATTATCGTTGTCACCTTTTGCGACAATATATGTATAGTCTCAAAAACCCAGAGGTATTGAATTGATTTGGAACTTCATTCACTGTGAGATATTGTTAAAAATTGTGTGACTAAAACCGGAGTAATGGGTGATGGCTGTCACCGAAAGCGGCGGGAAGCCCATTCCTTTAGGGATGGGAGGGATAGCCGCCCGCCGCTTGGTTGTTTGTTTTTTGTTTTTTGTTTTTTGTACAAACAACCAACAACAAGTACCGCTGCGGGGAATGAAGAATGAAGAATGCTTATAGAGAAAGGATTCTATCGCTCTCTCTCCTGGTAGGTTATTTCCACCGCACTGCACTAAGCTATATTTACGATGTCAGACGCTAAGCTAACTGCCTCTACTGAATCACCCAACCCGCAATTTATCCGAGCGGCTCACCCGGATGAGTTTTTGCCTTCCCTGGGAAAGTGGACAATAATCGGAGGATTGGTGATGCTGACAGGCTTAGTTGGAGCCATTGCCCTATCAGCAGTGCTGAAATATAAAGTAGTAGTCAAGGCTCCCGTTAAGGTTCGCCCGTCTGGGGAATTGCGACTAGTGGAGGCTCAAGTTGAGGGGAGTATTAAGCAAATTGAGGTTAAAGTTAACCAATCTGTGCAAGCAGGGGATGTAATTGCCGTTATTGACGATACTAATCTCCAAACCCAAAAACGCCAGCTTCTCAACAAAATTGACAGCGCACAGCAGCAGCTCCGTCTGTTAAAAGCTCAACAACAGTGGATTGACAGACAACTTGCTGCTGAAAATGAGCAACTGCAACGGACTATATCCTCTGCTGAGGCAGATTTGAGACTAAATCAACGAGCTTATCAAGACTCCCTCACTGTTAGTCAGGCAGATATCCAAGAAGCAGAAGCTTCCCTCGCTCTAGCGGAAGATGAACTAACTCGCTATCAAAAACTTGCTGATACAGGTGCTGTTTCTGAGCTGCAAGTCCAGGAAAAAGTTGCCGCTGTCGTTGTCGCCAAGGCTCGTCTCACCAAGGTTAAGGCAGCTCTCAATCCCAGTGATGCACCAGTAGTTATGGCAAAGGAGCGCATTGCTCAAGAACAAGCTAGGGGAGAAGCAACTATTGCTCGGTTGACTCAAGAGCGGGAAGAACAATTACGCCAATATCAGGAACTTAACAGTCAACTCACAACTGACCGTCAAGATCTAGAATCTGTTGAGCATGAGTTGAAATATACCAAAATCCGCACACCGATTTCGGGGATTATCCTGGGGCTCAAGCTGCGCAATTTTGCTCAAGTAGTACAGAGAGGAGATGAGATTGCCCAAATTGCACCAGCGACAGAAGATATTACCCTCAAAGCTATGGTAGCTTCCCAGGATATTAATCAAGTGGAGGTCGGTCAGTCAGTAGATATCCGCATCTCGGCTTGCCCTTATCCTGACTTTGGTACTTTACCAGGAGTTGTTGAAGCAGTTTCACCTGATGCCGTAGACTCAAGAACCACAGTTAGAGTTGGTGTGCCAAATGCTTCACCTTCCCCTAATCGAGGAAGCTATGAGGTTACCATCCAACCTACTCAGTTGATGCTAGCTACCAGTCAGCGTCAGTGCCAGATTCAACCTGGTATGGAAGGACAAGCTGACATCATTTCCCAACAGGAAACAGTCTTACAATTTATTCTGAGAAAGGGTTTTTTTAGATACTAGGACTGACGCACCGTCACCGAATTATGTCATCCTGAGCGGTAGCGAAGGATCTCCAGACGGCCCAGATGCTTCACTATTACCTCAGCATGAAACTTGAGTACGTAAGTCCTAGATACTAAACGCTGTATAAGGAAAAACCAAAGGGTCAGAAAAACTAAAACCTAACACCTAACACCTAACACCTAACACCTTTTCTAATTTGGTTTACCTGCAAAGAGTGGTTATTGAACCAACACAACGACAAGACTGGCAAATTTTTCTGACTGATGCACAACAGCACTACCTGGTGCGAGTATTGCGATTGGGTAGTGGCAATCGTTTTATTGCTATGGATGGACAAGGTAACTCATGGCTGTGTGAGTTAGCAGTAAGTCTGACCCAAGCTAAAATTATTGAATCTATTTCAGTTGAAACTGAGTTGTGCTTAGGGGTAACTTTGATGGTGGCTATGCCTAAGGGAAGTGGATTTGAGCAGATAGTGTCTCAGACAACGGAGTTGGGTGTAGCTACTATTATGCCGTTGAGGAGCGATCGCACTTTGCTTAATCCTAGTCAAGGGAAACTTGAACGTTGGCGACGTCTCACTCAAGAAGCGGCAGAACAATCCGAGCGTCAAGTAGTACCAAAAGTTCTGGAACCAGTTGATTTTGCCACTGGTATTCAACTGACTAACAGCTTAAATGCTCATCGCTATATTTGTGTAGCTCGCGGCGACGCTCCTCATCTACTAAATTGTTTACTAGAACGGGGATTACTAGAGGAAACGGTTCAACCTCACAACGATCAATCCCCATCAGTGGTAGTTGCCACCGGACCCGAAGGTGGCTGGACAACTGCCGAGGTAGAGCAAGCTACTACAGTGGGGTTTCAACCTGTTTCCCTGGGATGTCGCATCCTTCGAGCTGTTACTGCTCCTATTGTTGCTATGTCTTTGGTAGCTGCTGCCTTGGAAATAGGAGTCAGGAGAGATTGATTTTCATTAAACAACAAACAACAAACAACAAATGACAAATGACAAATGACAAATGACAAACACAATGATTGAACAAGTTGCCGATGCTTTGAAGCGTAAGGAGTATAAAACAGCTGCTCGATTACTCAAACCACTGTTGAAGCAGGAACCAAATAACCCTTGGGTGAGGCTCTATCTGGGGCGTCTTTATGAGGAAACTGGCAAGCTGGAAGCAGCTGAAGACAACTACCGACAATTACTCAAAAATACGACTAATCCTAAGATTATGTCTCAAGCGCGTCAGGGATTAAGGCGCTTAGAAGTGAGAGAGCAAAAAAAACGCGAGCAAGCTCTTGCTCAGGCAACAGCTGCTCCTGGTAGCGAGGAACTAGGGGTTTTTGTCCTAGAAGCTGTTGCTTCAGAACTGAAACAGGCTGCTGCTGTAAAATTTGCCCAGATTATGCAGCTTGATCCTTACAGCGCTCGTCTGCAACTGCCTAGTAGGGGTTGGCGTCTGTATCGTACAGGACCTATAGGAGAACTGAAATTTTATGCTTCCTCACTGCGCCAAGCAGAAATACCCTGCTTTTGTCAGGCTCTAGCAGATATTCAGAAAATTAATGTTTTTAGCCTCAATTATTTTTCTGAAATCAGTTATGAAGGAGCTACTGTTGTTTGCCATAACTTCCAAGAGCAGTTGGGTTCCTTGAATTTCAATTGGTCCGAAGTTAGTCAAAGAGTGGAAGGACGACTACCACTGTTTGAAGAAGTTGTGGATATGGATGTACGCCGTAACTTACAGCGCAAAACCAAGATTCTGGACTATGCAGAGTTTTGTGACTTACATTTGTCCTCCAGAAACAGTATTATTCGTTTATGCGATCGCCACTATCAATTTCAGAAGGGAATTGCCCTTACCTCTCTACAGTCCAACTCCCAGTCAAAGAGGTTACAAGAATATTCTCTCAACCAAGGAACCACTAGAAGTAAATGGAATAGCTTGGTGGATTTCCTCAACCGTAAACTACCTCAGCTTCCAGTGTGGTCAGATTTTACTATTTTTGCTAATACTGCGATCGATTACCCAGATCTGCTGGGACATCTACCGTCTTATATCAATTTGTCTCGCTGGGAAGAAACACCCTGGGACCCAGCATTTGAGTTGTACAGTCGATTAGTTTTCCTCAAAAATGGCTCTGAGCGCCTGACGGCGAATTAAGAATTCATACTAAATCCGGTTTAGCTAGACCACTAACAAGTCAACTACAATCAATATATATCAAGCTTTTCTCAATAAGATAAGTAATTTTTCATAACCGGATTTAGTACCATTAGGGATTTCTCGGTTAAAGTGCAAGGTTTTTGAGTCTATCGATACAAAAACCTTGCACTGCAAGTGGAAAATTCCCTAACACCTAATACCTAAAACCTTACCTACCACCTGCCACCTACCACCTACCACCTATTCAAACCCGAAAATTACGACTTATTCAGCAAGCCCTATTTAGGAGTCTTAACACCACGAGCCATCTCCCGGAACTTATTCATGCTGGGACCGGGACGACGCCGACTTGTTGCAAGAGGAAGCAAAGAGTTGGGAGCGAAGGTTACTCCAGGCTGAGGTTCAACTTTACCATTGGTAGAAGCTACTGCTTTAACTGGTTGAGCTGTTGCTGCTACTGCTTTAACTGGTTTTGGCTGCTTGGCTGGAGCCTTGGACTCAACTTTGGCTGTTTCTTGTTCTTTGGCTGTTTCTTGTTTCTTGGCTGTTTCTTTTTTCTTGGCTGGAGCCTCGGACTTAACCTTTCCTGTTTCAGCTTCGTCGAGCTCCAAGTATAATTCCTTGGTTTGGAAAAGCTTGTTGACTGCACCCAAAGGTCCTCCGTTAGAAGGTTTTGGCTGCTTCTCTGGTGTCGCTGCTGCTTCCTTCGCTGGTTCTGGCTGTTTGGCTGGTACTGCTGCTGCCGGAGCCTCGGACTCAACTTTTCCGGCTTCAGCTTCGTCGAGCTCCATGTAGAATTCCTTGCTTTGGAAAAGCTTGGTGAGCGGATTAGGCATTTACAAAATACTCCTGCGCTGTTAGATAAGTTTAACTGGGTCACCAAAGATGGGAGTAGGTTATTCCAACTTTGATACAAAATTGTTATTTATGACTGGGACTTTTTACTATCACCTATTGTGATCTAGCTACTTCAAAAAAAGTTACAGACAGCTTGAATTATGAATTTTTACTGCGGATCATTGCAAGATTTAGAGAAGATTCTTAACAAAAATTTACAATTGCCCCTTGAAGAGCATGATTTTTCTCAGTCAGGGTTGGTAAAACACAAAATAGGATTTATCTTGATTAAGAATTATCTCATCTTGCTGTGGCCAGTGTATGCCAGTCAGTTGGCTGTAACATCCAAGCTGTCCTATTTGTAGAGGGATAGCTAAGGTGAGATTAAGTGAATTATTCTATTAAATTTAGATCTAACTATTTTCCTGATGAAGAGTGCAAGGGATAATGCTATAGATAAAATTGGCAGCGCTACAGTACCGTCAAATCAGACTGCACCCATAACAAAGCCTAGCCTAGTTGAGAGTGCATCGGATAACTTATGCGATCGCAATCCTGTGCTGCTGATTCACGGTATTACCGATACAAAAGCCGTTTTTCGCAAAATGTCCACCTATTTAGAGGAATTGGGTTGGTCAGTACATAGTTTAAACCTCATACCTAACAATGCTACTGTTGGTCTTGACCAATTGGCTAAGCAAGTAGCGGATTATATTGCTAAGCACTTTGACCCTAAACAATCTCTAGATCTAGTTGGTTTTAGCATGGGGGGGCTTGTGTCACGCTACTACATCCAACGGCTAGGGGGTATTGAACGAGTACAGCGCTACGTTAATATTTCAGCTCCCAACAATGGTACTTGGACAGCCTATCTATTATCACGTCTTGGCTGTGTTCAGATGCGCCCAGAAAGTGGGTTTCTCCAGGATTTGAATCGGGATTGCCAGATGTTGGAGCGTTTGAAGTTCACCAGGCTTTGGACGCCTTTTGATTTGATGATTGTTCCACCAACTAGTTCTCAGATGCCGGTAGGTAAGGAGGTGAAGATTCCAGTTCTCGTCCATGCCTGGATGCTAAGAGATCAAAGATGCCTCAAGGGAGTAGCAGCAGCACTCTCAGAACCAATTTCAGTTGCTTGTCATTAGCTTTTAAGAAACAAGGCTCCGAGGCAGGGGGCAGGAGGCAGGAGGCAGGAGGCGAGGGAGTAGGTAGGAGGCAAGAGGACTCCAAGGTAGGAGCGTAGGAGGTAGTGTTTCTTTCATTTGTATAGGTATTCTCGTTGACTTTCCGTAACCGAGATTTAGTCAACTGTGCTAGTATCTGGGAATATTATCATCCATTGCGATCACCATGGGTAAGGTTCTGGTGTTAAACGCCTCCTATGAACCGCTCAACATCACCAACTGGCGACGAGCGGTTGTTTTGTTGCTTAAAGGGAAGGCTGAGCATGTTGAACATAATGGCAAATACATCTACCCAGAGTTACCGCTCCCCACAGTCATTCGACTACGACATTACGTTCGGGTTCCTTACAAAGAAATTCCTCTCACCCGAAGAAATATCCTCCACCGTGATGGTCACTCTTGTCAATACTGTAGTTACACAGGTGATGATTTAACCCTAGATCATGTAGTTCCTCGTTCTCGCCAAGGAGGGGATTCTTGGGAGAATATTGTCACCGCTTGTGTACGTTGCAATGTCAAAAAAGGTAACCGCACCCCCAAAGAAGCAAATATGATCCTACGGAATCAACCCCGCAAACCTTACAGTAGCCTCCACTTTGAAGTTGCTAAGCACGTTAATGGTGGACTACATCAGGAGTGGCGCAAATATGTGATTGGTGTTTAGCAGAAGATGATTAAATGATAGGAAGATAGGAATTGTGATTTAACTATGGCAACAATCAAATTCAAAGTTCCTAGTATCGCCTGTGATGGCTGTGCTAAGACTATTACTGAAGGGATCCTTACCCATGAGCCGGAAGCTAAGGTAGAAGTGGATGTAACGGCAAAGACAGTTAGCGTTGAAACTGAAGCTTCTGAAGAGGCAATTAAACAGATGATTACATCTGTTGATCATACGGTGGAATAGAGAGCTGTTTGCACTCAACGCACTTGCAGTTATCTTCTCCTGCTAGCCTTAAGGGTATACCAGGATCTTGGGAATAGTCAGCTCTCCAGCGATATCACGTCCGGTTGATTCAAAAATTGATAGCTGAGGGAGCTGAGGAAGAAGGCATACATCCTTAAGTTCTAGAATGTATACAGCTGAAGTGAGGCTGAGTATGATAGGTGAGTTGCTTGACAGTCGTTACAAAGTTATCCAAGCTCTAGGAGCTGGGGGATTCGGTCATACCTATATTGCCGAAGATACTCGCATACCGGGCAATCCCCAGTGCATAGTCAAGCACCTTAAGCCCGCAAGTTCCGATCCTAGTGTGTTACCTACTGCTAGGCGTCTATTTCTGAGCGAAGCCGAAACTCTAGCGAGGTTGGGGAACCACAATCAGATTCCTCGGCTGTTGGCATACTTTGAAGCCAATCAAGAATTTTACTTAGTGCAGCAGTTGATTGAAGGACATACTCTCAGCCAAGAACTCACACCCGGTAAGAAGTGGAATGATTCTTATGTCATCGGGCTGTTAAAGGGTGTACTACCAGTTCTAGAGTTTATTCATCAACAAGATGTCATTCATCGGGATATTAAACCCGATAACATCATCAGACGAGAGTACGATGGCAAGTTAGTTCTAATTGACTTTGGTGCAGTTAAACGATTACGCTCTTCCCTAACCACTATTTCCAGCCAAGCCTCGGTTACTGTGTCGATTGGCACTCCTGGTTATATGGCCACAGAACAATCCCAGGGTAAACCCCGCCCCAACAGTGATCTTTATGCCTTGGGGATGATTTGTATCCAGGCACTTACAGGGCTATATCCGGCTCAAGTAAGGGAAGATCTGCAAACAGGAGAACTCCTTTGGCAAGAAGATGCATCAGCTAGCCCTGGACTAATAGGGGTGCTGACAAAGATGGTGCGCTATCATTTCAAAGACCGTTACCAGACAGCAGCTGAAGTCTTACGAGCACTAGAGCAACTGGCTAATTCTCATCAAACACCGACAATACCCATCAAAACTACTCCCCAGTATGAACTCACCTTAGAGTGGTTTGAACGAGGTCAACCGAGAATCCAGAGGATTCAGCAAGTGCAACCTACGAGAAATCCAGGTACTTTTCGTATCGGACGGGATCCAGTTCAGTGCGACTTGGTTTTATCTGACCCCACTGTATCAGGACTCAATGCAGAAATCTTCTTTCATGTCCAACACCAGTGCTTTTACCTGCGGAACTTGCGCCAGAGCAATCCTCCCTTGGTAAATGGGCAATCTCTGCCGAGGGGAGAAATGGCACTTTCTCAAGGCAGCAGTCTGCGCTTAGGACAAACTACTCTGAGAGTAGCAGCTATTGTTCTGACTCGCTCAACTGCTGGATATCAACCACCCAATTACCCACCCCAGCAACCAGTCTACCCACCAGTAGCACCAACCTTACAGCCACCTGCTGCTAACAATTTTGGAGAAAGGACACCTCCTGTTTCTCCTCCACCGCCACCAGTTAAACCCGTTGATTCTTCCCCCACTCCTACCCCAGTTTCTCGCTCTTCTGATCCCACTCCCCTAATAGTTGGGGTAAGCTTAGTAGCGATGGTTGCGATCGCAGGAGGATTATTCCTCCCTGGGTTGATGCAATCTGTTACCAAATTCGGTTCATCCCAAAGTTGTTTAGCGACAATTAAAGCTGGGGCGGGAAATAATGTTCGAGCTAAGCCCAATGGCAAGATTATTAAAACACTCTCAGAGCGTCCTGAACCACAACAGTTAGCTGTCACTGGCCAAAGTACAGGAGGAGGTAGCTGGATCGAGGTGATTAATCCAGCTGGAGGTTCTGGCTGGGCTCATACCAGTGTAATTGAAGACTATTCAGCTCTAAACTCTTGTCTGGAAACGAAGGGGAAACCATTCCAAGAAGTGACGTTGAGCCAGTCTCCCGTTCCCGAAGAGCCGAAAACTATTAGCCAACCTAAAACAATCCCTCAGAAACCAACACCTACCCAGCAACCTGAAACCCCTCCAAAAGATCAGGAAGTAGATCTTTTAGCACAGGCAAAAAAAGAAGCCGAGGCGGGAAATTGGGAAGCTGCGATTGCTATAGCAAAAAAAATTCCAGAGGGTAGTCCCTCCTATCAAGATGCTCAGAAGACGATTAACCAGTGGCAGTCTCAATTAGAGCAGTTAGAGCAGCAGTTGACAAAGCTCCGAGAACAAGCTCAGGAATTGGAGAAGGCAGGAGATCTAGCTGGAGCGATCGCTATTTATGAGAAAATTAAAGAAAGCTCTCAAGGTTATGAGAAGGCCCAGGAAGCAATATCCCGGTTATGGGAGCGGTTAGAACAGCAGCAGAATGAAGACAAGGAACAAAATGAAGACAAGGAACAGAATAAAGATGTTGGGACTGAGGAGCAACTAAGTGCCAAGGAAGAAGAAGCTTGGCAAGAATTTGTCACAATTTGTCAGCCTCCAGAACCCGATAATTTGCGAGAAAAGTTCCGCCAGGGCTTTCTAGAAGCTGGTAGTCCACCCTTTGGTTGTGATTATTAGGGCTGGTTTGGGAATTGGGAATGGCTAATGGCTAATTGCTAATGGCTAATGGCTAATGGCTAATGGCTAATGGCTAATTGCTAATTGCTAATGGCTAATTGCTAATTGCTAATTGAGAATTTCTCTCTTGTCTCCCCAGTTCCCCCAACTCTCTTCTGCAAGGAGCTACTTAACAGATACAGCATCAACGTCTACAGCATCATTACTAGAATCACTGGGGTTAGCAGCAACCTTTTGCTCTTTGCGAGTTTTAGCAGCATCGATTACCAACTGAGAAACTTCAGAAATCAGCACCGTCAGCAACAAGACATCGTCAATTTGTCCAACTATCGGGAAAAAGTCAGGAGAAATATCAATGGGGCTAAAAACGTAAACTAGAGTTCCCAAGATGATCCACCAACGGTACTTGGGGTTGCGAAGGGTATTGCGATACCAGTTGTAAATTGATTGCAAAGAAAAATTGTTCATTGAGATGTTAACTCTTCCGTTACTATTAATCTTGCCAGATGCTCTCAGAGACATCCGGTGTGGATAACCCGCCTGTTTGGGTAGATTAACGCTCCTCGAATTAAAGGTAGGACGAGGCTTGAAACCCAATTTTTTTGGGTCAATGCTTTGTAAGTGGCTCTAAATCCCTAAAATTGGAAAGAATGGCTTGCTCATTACTAAGACTTACGCACCGTAACGGAATTATGTCATCCTGAGCGATAGCGAAGGATATCCGAGGGTGCCTAGATGCTTCACTATCACCTCAGCATGACAGTTGAGTGTGTAAGTCCTCATTACTAAAAAAAAATTTTGCTTAGCAATCAAGGGAGGTAAAAGGTCTACTGTGGATGATGGAATGATCGAAATGATAGAAAAAGCGGGGTGGGTGTTATGGCCACTGTGGGTTTTATCAGTCCTCGCTTTGGGCGTAATCTTTGAGCGTATTTGGTTTTGGATAAGTATCCTATCTCGGGAACAATCAATTCTCAAACGAGTGCTAGATGCTGGGAGTCGCAACTGGCAAGCAACAAGGGAGATTGCTTTTCAGTCACGGCGACAACCAATCGGACGGTATCTATCTGCTCCCCTAAGGCTTCCTCAACCGGATCCTGAGGTGTTTCGGCTAGCTCTAGAAACATCTGCTGACGACGAGTTGGCCTCAATGCAGCGGGGACACAGGCTTTTAGAAGCGATTATTACTCTAGCTCCCCTACTGGGATTGCTGGGTACAGTTTTGGGTTTGATTAAAGCCTTAGGTTCAATTAATATTTCCGATCTGGGAACTGCTTCAACAGCTGGTGTAAATTCGGGCATCGGGGAAGCACTAATTAGTACAGCTGCGGGGCTAATTGTCGCAATTGTCAGTTTTATTTTTTATCGCATTTTCCAAGCTTTATGGTACAACCAGGTCAAAATTTTCCGTAAAGCAGGGAATGAGTTGGAGTTGCTCTACCGGCAATACTTGTTACGAGGAGGGAAAGATAGTGAATCCTTTTATTCTGAGGAAGTAGAAACAGAGCAGCCGGGAGACACAGAAACAGAGCAGCCGGGAGACACAGATACAGAGCAGCTGGGAAATCCAGATACAGAGCAGCCGGGAAATCCAGATACAGAGCAATCGGGAAATCCAGATACAGAGCAATCGGGAAATCCAGATACAGAGCAATCGGGAAATCCAAATACAGAGCAGCCGGAAAATCCAGATATAGAGCAATCGGGAAATCCAGATATAGAGCAATCGGGAAATCCAGATATAGAGCAGCCAGCACAATCAAATAACTATCAAGTTCCCGAAGTCAAAGAAAAGTGACGAACAGGATGCCCCTACTAGAGCACGGCGGAAATAACCCACCAGTTAAAAAAGGTGAAACAGATTATTATACAAGTTTTCTTCCCTCCGGGTGAACGAAATTTTGGGTGGGACTTCAATTCTCCGCGTCTCCGCGTCCCCGCGTCTGCTCATCATTCCCCCCACTCTTTTTTTCGCTCACCCCTTCCCTCCTGCCTTCTGCCTCCTTGCATTAGCAACTTAAGCTGAATATATGCCAGCCCTCAATAATTTGTAAAATTTTCTCGTAGAAATACAGATGACGGAAAAAAATCCTTGGTTCCCCTACCCTAAACCCAATCCTCAAGCTCATCTGCGTTTGTTCTGTTTTCCCTACGCTGGTGGCGGTACTCCCATCTTTCGCCTCTGGGCAAACGAATTGCCATCCGAAATTGAAGTGTGTCCCGTACAACTACCTGGACGGGGAACTCGTCTCCGGGAACCTCCTTTCACCGAAATCTCGCCTCTAATTCAGTCTCTAATGGAAGTCTTGCCGCCTTATTTAGACCTTCCCTTTGCCTTTTTTGGTTACAGTATGGGAGCTTTGATTAGCTTTGAACTAACCCGTGAACTCCGTCGTCAGAACTTCCCCATACCTTCGCAGCTTTTCATTGCTTGTCGTCGCGCTCCCCAAATCCCTTACCCAAAACCATTCACTCACCAATTGTCCGATGCTGAATTTTTGGAAGATTTGCGCCTTAAGGGAGGTACTTCAGAAGTCGTGCTGCAAAATTCTGAGCTAATGCAGGTCTTTATGCCTATCCTGCGAGCAGACTTAGCTCTTAACAACACTTACACTTATACCACAGAACTGCCTCTGGATTGCCCTATCTGGACTTTTGGCGGCTTGGAAGATCAAGAAGTCAACCCTGAGCAATTAGCCGCTTGGCGTGAACAAACAACAAGTTCCTTCTCACAAGAAATGTTCCCTGGCAATCACTTTTTCCTCATCAACGAAGGGCGATCATTGCTGTTACAGGCAATATCTGATAGATTCAATACCTTTGTTAAATGAAGTATTAGGTGTTAAATTTTAGGATCTAGAGGTTAAGGTAAGACTCATTTTAATTGGTTAGTCTTCATTTCTCTATATTTATGTACTAGTGCAAGATGTGAGTAATACCTAACACCTAACACCTAACACCTAACACCTATTACGCTCTTTGTTTAGCAAAAATATCTTTAACCAAATCTAGTAAATTTTCTTGTTTGAAATCCCTAAACTCTCCTGCATCAAACCAAATACCATAACAGACAGGGCATTTTTCATACCAAATATGAGACTGATTGAGATCAACCATTTTGGTCATTTGGGTATCACATTTTGGACAATTAATCTTACCCATTTCATTAAATTGTTGACCTGTGGTAGGGTCACCAATATCTATACTCTCGGAACCTTTAATTTCCTTGAGTTTTTGAGCTTCTAGGGAATCAAACCAAATTCCTTTACAATCTGTACACCGATCTACTTCAATATCTGCGTACACAACTTGTTCTAAGGTCCCACTACACTTGGGACATTTTATCTCGCTCATATTTTTTTGTTTTTTGAGTTTAGACCTTCCGTCGCGGCTTCTTTGCCATTCACCCCTGCTGACATATAGTTATCATAAGTTTAGCAGTCGCTAAGGATGGTCACCAAAAGCTATAACCCTTCAATAATGGAATGCGCTGAGTTCGGGATACCGATGAGATGGCAATGTATTACCAACAAAAGTGATAAGAGACAATTATTGGGGAAGTGATCAATATGGGACAAAAAGACGACCGACCCCTATAAAGTTTTCAATATCAACCAAAATCTCAAGGATACGGTCAACACAACGATTGCGGTAAACTCGATCATCTAAAAATCGGTCAGGATCTTCAATTGTAATGACAGGCAAGGAATCTGCTGTATTTTCCTCGCGAAGAACTTGCTCTAGTGAGTCCTCACCTTTCATACTTCGATTGGCTGTGAGTAAAATCATTTGACTTGATTGAGCAACTCTCCAAACAACTCGATCACTGCTATCTATTGAAAGATTAATTTCCTTAAAGGCCACAAAACGAATTGGAAGTAGCTCTAACCAACCCTGACTAGCAATATTGCCCAATAGGATCTCTGCATGTCCCCCTAAGATTATGGTCAATAAGAACAATCATGTTTCTACTTCGTGTTTAGCCTTCTGTTCTCGAAGTTTTACCCTAAGAGCCTCTCTACCTGGTTCGGGTGGCATTGCTGCAACACGGGCAAAATGTTCACGATTGCGTTCTTCCCAATACTGCCGACTTTCTGCCGCCTGCTTCAGAATAATCTGATACTCGGCTTCGACTTCAGTACGATGTGCCTCAATGTAAGTTAAGGCAGCATTGATCTGCTCCTGTGTGAGGTCAAATAGAGAACGGATAAACTTTGGAGGATACTGAGCTTTCACATAGTCCATCACATCATAAAGAGTGATGCGCGTTCCTGCAATGGTCAAGCCTCGTTCTGTACGAATAATTGTTGAATTTTGATCGGGTGCTTGAGTCATACTTGTAGCCTCCCATTAAGAAACTGACTTTATCCTACTGTATAAGTCCGTAACGCTCCTTGCGGTTAAAATTACATGGATTTTAGTTGTCGGCGAAGCATATAACTAATCCACTCCCGTAAGTTTACAAATTGAACAGATGTACTTTGCGAAACACAAGAATTTATAGATTTCTGACGATATTACTCTTGCCTTTTAAATGAGCGAAACAAGTGATTGTGTTCAGGGTGATAAAGACGAGAACGAGCTGTAGTGAAATTTTGCCAAGATTGTTTGCCTACTTTCCCTAGTGCCGGACTAATGAGATAAAGTGTTGTCCGGATCAAATTCTCTGTTTGAGTAACTGCTGCTATTTTGTCAAGGGTAACTAACCAGATTTTTTCATCAGGCCAACCAATGCGGAAGCAGATTGCTACGGGTGTATCTGCTGGATAATGTACTAAAAGTTTATCCTGAGCCTCTTCAATGTGACGAGCGCTCAGGTAAAGGCAGAGACTAGCTTGATGAGCTGCTAAAGATGCCAATTCCTCTGCTTCAGGTACTGCTGAAGCACGGCCACTGATGCGGGTAAGGATAATGGTTTGTACCAATCCCGGTACTGTAAGTTCAACGCCTAGTTTGGCTGCAGCTGCTTGGTAAGCGCTAATACCTGGGATCACTTCAAAGGGAATTTCCGCTTCCGAGAGAGCTTGCATTTGCTCGTGGATAGCACTGTAAAGACTTAGATCCCCAGAGTGGAGACGTACTACAGATTTTTGCGATCGCACCCGTTCAATCATTAGGGGTACAATCTCTTCAAGGGTTTTATTGCCAGTGCGGACAATTTCAGCATCGGGACGAACATCTTGCAGAATCTGCTTAGGTACTAGGGAATCCGCAAAGACAATTACATCCGCCTGTCGGAGAATTTTAACTGCCTGAATAGTCAATAAGTCAGGATCTCCTGGGCCAGCACCAATGATATAGACTGCTGGCGCCAAGATAGATGGAGGCTTTTCTTTGTTGGTTAACTCAGTGGAGTCAGGCATATAGGGAAGAAAGCTTACTGTACAACCTTTTTAAACGGGTCACTTATTTCTCCCGTGCTGCACTAGTGTACCAAAGCTTTAGCAAAAGATTAGCTCCAGAACATTGAAAAAATTACTAAAAATGTTCCGGATAATCGCTATATTTCCAGAATGATTGAATGGTAGATGCACCCTGGTTAAGCCCTAGAGTCCGACTCTAGGGCCTTTTTTAAGGCAGATTGAGTACCTTCCATAGCTTGAAAAAATATCTAAACAACAAAAATATATGACTTTTAAATTTGGTATTTTTCTTGACAGCGTTCCAAATAAATTTGTGCTGCTCGATCAGAAGGGTTAATATCCAAACAATCTTGAAACCATTTAACTGCTTCTTGGAAAAAACTTTGATGGTAACGCCACAAACCTTGTTCAAAAATTGATTTGGTGGCTAATTTTCCCTTGCGGAGTTCTGGAGGATCTGCCTCAAATATTTCAAAAACGGACACCATTTCTGATTTACCCTTCACCGCTACCCGATCAATAGTACGAAAGGCATACTCAACGGGATGTTTCAACTGCAAAAACGTGTGGTGAGAAATTAACAACGATACCCCATATTCTTTCGTCAGCGTTTCTAAGCGCGCTGCTAAATTAACCGCATCGCTAATCACAGTACCATCCATTCGATTTGGTCCTCCTACCGTTCCCAGCATTAAAGAGCCAGTATTGATACCGATGCCAATATGGATAGTGGAACGTTCTTCTGTTTGCCGTACAATATTATACTTTCCTAGCCGTCTTAACATGGCAATGGCAGCTTTAACTGCATCATCCGCACAGCCGCTAAACAGAGCCATAATCGCATCACCAATGTACTTATCAATAAAGCCGTGATTTTCGGCAATAGCTGGTTCCATACGAGATAGATAAGCATTAATAAATTTGAAGTTGTCTTCTATGTTCATTCGTTCCGATAGCGTAGTAAAGGAACGAATATCAGCAAACAAGATCGACATCTCTTTCTGTACTGCCTCACCTAATTTCACATCAACAATGCTCTGTTTATTTAACAACTGGAGGAATTGACGTGGTACAAAGCGTGCATTGGCTTGGTTGAGTTGATACAACTCATTCGTGAACCTCGTGCGCTCAGCTTCTGCCCGTTTGCGTTCGGTGATATCTTGAAAAGCTACGATCGCATAAGTAATGTTGCCCTTTTCATCGTAGATCGGGGTTCCCCAAGCTTCTATCGGAATAATCTTGTCATCTTGGTGGATGTCTATATCATCAACAGTACTACTTTCGCCTCTGAGTGCCCGCATGAGAGGCAAGCTTTCTACAGGGTAAAGTTGATTAGTTCCTGTAATATAGTTCTGATAGACTTCTGCCAATTCCTCAGAAGTAGCTGAGTCTTCCACTCCTTTCCCTAATAACTCTTGTGCCTTTTGATTGAGATAATAGGGTTTGCCATTGGCATCAATCACTGCTACTCCTACTGGTACAGCTTCTAGAAATTGAATCAGCCGCTTCTCTCCTGCACGTATCGCCTCCTCTGTTTGATCTTGCAGCACAGCTTCAACTGAATCGAAGTGTGCAGTTGTCGTCTCCAGCAAGATTTCTAGATCAGCTTTTTCCTGCTGCAACCAGAAGTTTTGGTAAAAAATGATCGTAATGGCAGAACCAATAAAAGCTAGTACAGGAGAAACAACGGGTAGCCACCAGCTGCCCAAAAAAGCTAAATAGCTTCCAGTAATGAGAATGCCTCCTCCTAGAAAAATGCTCCAGCCCAAAACTGTCCATTTCAGGAAAAGCTGCTGATTTAAGCGGCTACTCTGGAGCAATATCCAACACCCTGTAGCACCAGCAAAAGAGCAAGCTACAATCCATAACCACTCAATTGGTTCTCTCCAAACCTTAAATAAGGATCGCCCTTCCAATGCTGCACTCACAATCTGGCTAGCTAAGTTAGCATGAATTACCACACCAGGCATGAGTTGAGGACTGCTAAGCAAACTGTTACTGTAGGGAGTTTGAAACAGATCCTTGAGACTTTCTGCAGTGGAGCCAATCAGGACAATACGATTATGTGCTAAGTCTGCCGGTAAACCGTTCTCTAGAATCTCTGTCAGCGATATAGTGCGGAAACTCTCTGGCGTGCCACGAAAGTTCAACAAAATTTGGTAACCACCCTCATTCGCACGAACATAGCCGCCATCGTTTCCCTTAAATGGGACAAATACTGCTTTACCCAACTCCAATCGTTGATCATCTATCGGCTTGAGGTTAATACCCTCAGCTTCTAGGTACATCAACGCCAGTTTAGCTCCTAGACTTAATTTAGTAGAACCATCCTCTGGTCTAATGGAAAGTAACCCTCGACGTACCTTGCCATCGCCATCCAAGAGTAAATCTGCCACAGCTACTTGTTGAAGCTGGCTTAAGGTTGGTGGTGGAGCAACTTTATTGCTGCCAGCTGCTTTTTCGATACCAATCAGGTTGGGTGTAGACTGGAACACTTGAACTATTTTTTGGTGGCCAGGTTCCACCGGCAAATCTCGATAAATATCAAGTCCTATGGCTCTAGGCTGCTGTTCCTTTAACTTCTCAATCAACTGCGCTAGCACAGCATCGGGAATCGGCCATGTCCCAACCTGTTGGATATCTGACTCATCAATGGTGACAATGAGTAGGTGTGGATCAACTGGTTCTATGGGACGCAGGCGAAAAAATTGGTCAAAACTGGCCCATTCTAGGAGCTGAAACAATCCAGCAGAACTTGTCATAATGACTAATCCTGCTACGCTGGAGGCAGTAATTAGTACTCCTCGCCACTGCCAAATTTGTTGTCTGAGTTTGAGCCACATGTATCATTGGCAGCCAGAACTGACATCCTCAAAGTGCTACATTGTTATTTGCTAGTCACGTTCTCCCACCGCTAACCCGAGGCGGGTATAACAGAAGTCCTCTTGCTACATTAAAGATGAAAAACTATATTTGTTTGTTCTGCATATTTGCCTAGTGTATGACCTGTTACAACAAGTTTTAGTAGCCCAACAACATCCACCTTTAGTTTTGGATGGGTGCTTGTACCTGCATTTGACATCCTCCCTCCGCTAACCTCTAACGAGGTATAGCGGGGGATTCCCAAGAGTTCTTGGTTCGCAGTTCATCGAGCCGACTTAGAACCAGAGCGTCTCCGTTCTTGAGCCAGAGGTCAGTTTCTCCCTGCGCTTTCGAGCTTTTGGCTCCGGATTCTGTATGCCCTACAGTACCGTTTAAATATTCAGCTAATAGCAAGAATCCTTTTTTCAAGATGTTTTTGGCTGCGTTATGGTCCCGGTCTAATACCGTTTTACAACTACTGCATTTATGTGTTCTGCTGCTAAGTGTTTTCTTCACCTTCGCGTTACAACATGAGCAATTAACAGTTGTATTGTGAGGCACTACAGCAATAACTATCACACCATACACTTTGGCAAAGTATTGAAGCCATTTGGTGAATCGATACCAAGATGCATCGCTGATGGATTTAGCTAGCTGGTGATTTTTTACCATGTTTTGTATCTTCAAGTCCTCGTAGACAATTAAATCTTTCGACTTAACTAGCGCCAAAGCATCTTTACGAGCTTTGTCTTCACGCTGTCTACTTACCTTCAGATGTTGCTTCGCTAAAGCCTTGCGTGCCTTGTGGTATCTGTTAGACTGTTTCTTCCCCAAAACATGTTTCTGGGAAACCCGACGTTGAAGCATCTTTAATCTTCGTTCGGATTTCCTCAAATATCGAGGGTTGTCAACAGTATTTCCATCGGAATCTGTATAGAACTCTTTTAGTCCTAAATCAATTCCCGTCATTTTCCCTTGAAATTCATGCTCCTCTCGTCTATCCCAATCCACTAAGAACTGAGCATAGTAGCCGTCAGCACGTCTTATGACTCGAACTCTTCGGATTTGTTTTTCCCTGGTCCAAACTAAATCCCTAGAACTCCACAAATCCATCATTCCGACTTGAAAACCATCAGTGAAAGTTATAGTCCTTCTATCCGCAGACAATTTCCAGCCTGAATTTTTGTACTCGAGGGAACGACTGAATTTTTTGTAGCGAGGATAGCCTTTTTTACCGGGTTTTCCTAATCTACAGTTTTCATAAAAACGCTGAATGGCAGACCATGCCCTATCAGCGTGAGCCTGCCTTGCTTGGGAGTTAAGTTTTTTCGCCCAAGGGGTAAGTTTGTCCTTAGCTAGTAGGGCGCAAAGCTTTTGGAGGTCATTACGAGTGACCCCCCTGTTATCTTCCCAATAGCGCAAACAGGTGTTGCGGATGAACTGCCCTGTTCGGATTGCTTCATCCAACTTGCTGTACTGTACTTTGGTTCCTTTGAGCTTGGCTTCAATTACTAGCATGAGACCAAGCATAACATATTTTACCGACTGCGAATACAGGTAGAATTATTTGGATTCCCTGCCGCTCAATTGTTAGCTGGTCGGCATTCATCTCACCGCTAAACCATTGGCGGTACTCGGCTACGCCTCGATCAATCCGCCTCGGTTATAGCAGGAGCCTTCTGCCTCCTGCCTCCTGCCTCCTGCCTTTTTTCTCAAGAGCTCCCCAGGAGTGCTTCGCACCCCCAATTGAATAGGAGAAACGAGAAATAATTCTCGTGTCTCGTAACTGGCAAGATGCCAGTTCCACAATTGATACCCTGCACCCTACACCCCACACTCTACACCCTCACTCCGAAGGAGTGTTTCTCGAGAGTCAACTTCTATTTGGGTAATTTTCTTTCCATTAATAGATAAGTAATCATCTCTCCTTTGCCTTTAACCTGAATCTTACCCCGCTCTTCAAATTGATATTGATCTTGCAAATGTTGATAAGTAGATTCAGTAACCTGGATGTAACCAGGAATTCCGTGGGACTCCATACGACTAGCGGTATTCACTGCATCTCCCCATAGGTCATAAATGAACTTTTTCGTACCAATGACCCCCGCCACCACAGGACCAGTATTAATGCCAATTCGGATACTGAGGTTAGCTTGATTTTTAGCATTAAAGCGAATGACTTCCTGTTGCATGTCCAGAGCCATCTCAGCCATTGCCTCGACATGGTCTTTTCTGTGCATGGGGAGACCACTAGCCACCATATAAGCATCCCCAATGGTTTTAATTTTCTCTAATCCATGTTGATCACTAAGTTGATCAAATCCTGTGAAGATTTCGTTGAGCAGCTTAACAACTTCTTTGGGAGAAATCTTTTCTGAGAGTTTGGTAAAGCCAACGATATCGGCAAACAGAATTGTTACCTCGGCAAATCCATCTGCAATATTGCTATGACCCTCTTTCAGTTGCTTGGCAATTGGCTCTGGTAAAATATTGAGCAATAGGCGATCGGATTTTTCCTGTTCAGCACGGACTTTGTTTTCAGCTCGCTTACGTTCTGTGATTTCCCACGAAACTCGCTTAAACATCAAATTGAATGCTTGTAAAACTTCTCCTAACTCATCCTTGCGTTTAACAGACATAGCATAAAAGTTAGGATGCTGGTCATTATTTTTAAGCGCTTCACCTACTGCCATAAGGTCATCACGAAGCCGTAAAATAGGAGCAATAACAGTAGCTCCCAAAACAATCATTGTTGTACCAGTTACGAAACCAGAGATAATTAAAACCAAACCAGCAATGCTTAAAATAAATTTGTATAACTTTGGTTGTACTTCAGAGGCATCATGACGAATAATAATGATTTGTTCTACCCCTTGTTGACGAGTTGACCAAGCTACATCATAGTTTTCATTAACTAATCTGCGGATACATAGCTGGCAATTTTCAGTATTTTTGATGTCAGATAACTCAATTTGGGGTAAATCTCCTGACATAACGACAACTTGTCCATCAGGTCTGTAGATTATTACTCCTTTTATTAGGGGTTGACTAATGATATTTTCTAACTTATTACTAAATTTATCTTTTGACATCTTCTGTTGATGCCACCGTACTGTTGAGTTGATAATAGCTTCAGACACATCTTCTATATCATTAAGTAGTTCCCGTTTTTCATTATAATAAGAGGGTACTAAAATAATTGCTTCAATAACAACAATACTAGCAAAAGTCCAAACGGCAATATTACGAGATAAACGAGCTTTAAATAAATAAAAAAACTTTAAAATTTGAGATGACATTAGATTTTAGTTCCGTAAATGGAATTAATCACGGTCTAGAATAAATATGTGATTTGGTAATGTCACCCTTGAGAAATTAAGAATTAAGAATTGATTGTAAATTCTACATTCTTAATTCTTAATTCTTAATTCTTAATTATACATTCACCCATTTTTGTCTAAAATACTGAAAATTACCTTAGGATAATCCCTTTTTCCTTTCCCTTTTCCCCTTTTCCGGACTTCTGCAAGAAGTCTACTCTTAGCTTAACTGCGCTATAACCGTAGGTTTAGCGACGGGAGCTGTCACCATAGAGATCAGCAAATTAATTCTTCATCCTTCATGTCTGCTACATCTCGTCTTGCTCAGATTCCTTCAGAAAACAACAATCAGGAGCAAAATTCTCCAGAAGTAACTCAGTCTGATAAATCATACGAATTACTGGGAGCCTCAATCCCACCGCTGTTGGGAGCTTCCTTGGCTCAATTAACTCAATGGGTTCAGCAGCAAGGCCAACCGGCTTATCGGGGACGTCAGTTACATAGCTGGATCTATCAAAAAGGGGCACGAACTTTGAGTGAAATCTCCGTCTTTCCTAAACAGTGGCGGGAAGCTCTGGCAGATGTATCCATTGGTCGTTCTAGTTTACACTATCGCCTGGAAGCCGCAGATGGCACAGTGAAGTATCTGTTGCGATTGGCAGATGGTCAAATTATTGAAACTGTCGGTATTCCTACTACTAAGCGCCTCACTGTATGCGTGTCTTCCCAAGTAGGTTGTCCGATGGCCTGTGATTTCTGTGCTACTGGTAAAGGGGGATTTAGCCGCAATCTGGCACCCCATGAAATTGTCGATCAAGTGTTGACGGTTCAGGAAGATTTTGGGCAGCGCGTTAGTAATGTGGTGTTTATGGGTATGGGAGAGCCTTTGCTGAATTTAGACGCTGTTGTGGGAGCAGTGAAGTCGATTAATCAGGATATAGGGATTGGTATGCGATCGCTTACGATCTCAACTGTTGGTATTCCTAATCGTATCCGCCAACTTGCCCAACATCAACTGCAAGTTACCTTTGCTGTCAGTCTCCATGCCTCGAATCAAATGCTGCGAGAACAACTAATTCCTAGTGCTAAGCATTATTCCCTGGAAGCTTTGTTAGCAGATTGCCGAGAATATGTACAACTAACGAACCGCCGGGTGTCGTTTGAGTACATCCTCCTGGCTGGAATAAACGATCTCCCAAAACATGCTACTGAGTTAGCTAAACATCTGCGCGGATTCCAAAGTCATGTCAATCTGATTCCCTACAATCCCATCAGTGAAGCAGATTATCAGCGTCCTAGCCCTCAGCAAATTGAAGCTTTTGTCGATGTATTAAAACAGCAAAATATTGCTGTTAGTGTACGTCGTTCT
This sequence comes from Caldora sp., assembly GCA_965222765.1. Classification (GTDB taxonomy): domain Bacteria; phylum Cyanobacteriota; class Cyanobacteriia; order Cyanobacteriales; family Coleofasciculaceae; genus Caldora. Next base: position 20,835 of record CBDCVG010000002.1, on the reverse strand, counting down.
CGTGGTCTGGACAAAGATGCCGCTTGCGGACAGTTAAGATCATCTTTGACATACTCCCCAGCCTAAAGGCGGAACAGGCATCTTGCCTGTCCGAAACATGCGCCACTACTGCCGCTGCGCGGAATTAAGAATTAAGAATTAAGAATGCTTATAGAGTAAGGATTCTATCACTCTCAAACTGGTCAGTTACTTCTGCCGCACTGCACTACTAATTTAGGATTTGAAATTTATCCGTGGATCTGGTATTTTGATATCATAGTAGGATATTAAGATTACAACTGCAATACAATCAATAGATACAGCCTTGACGTTGCTACCAATGTTGGCTACCTCAAGAAGTAATGTTGCTTGCTTTGGTCGGAGATGTTTTGTTTTTCCATGCCAGCCTTCAGGAGTTAAAGATGGAATTTCAATGTTGTGATTTACGGTTTAAATTCTCTTGTTCAGGTGTAATATTACTCTCTACCCTTATCCTCACCTCAGCACCAGCTCAAGCCTTAACCCTATATGATAATCGAACCAATTTCTTAAATGATACAAGTGCTATAGAAACTTCTTTGGAGATTGTAGGGGCTAGTGTTAATAGTTTCACACTAGATAATTTGACATTTACCATTACTGGTCCATCTCGAAGGACGTTAAATCTTGGTGGTTTTGATTGGACTACCCGTCTTCCTGGTATTGATTTGGCAGTTAATGGATTAGAATCATTTGATATTGATATAGATAATCCTATTAACTCCTTTGGTTTTGACTTCGTTGAACCTCAATTTGATCCAAATGTCAATTCTCCATTCATCGACTCAACATTTGAAGTTACTTTACTTAATAGTGGTACCATAATTGACTCTTTTGAATTTACAAGACCTAATGATTTAGCTAGCTTTGTAGGATTTAGAAGTAACCTACTTTTTGATAAAGTAGAACTTAGAGAAACAATTGGGACTGCTGACAATGAGTTCTTTGGAAGCTTTTATACTGGTATAGCTACAAGTTCTGAATCAGTACCTGAGCCTAGTTTAATGTTTGGATATGGGATTTTGGGAGTTGGAATACTTTTGATGAAAAAGCCATTGTAGCGACTGTGGTTTAATTTAATTCTCCATTCTCTGCTTCCTAAAATCCGTAGTGTGACAGTTGAGGATACTGAATGTGGGTTGTTAGCCCCCCATCTCCCCATCTCCCCATCTCCCCTTAACGCCACTCTCCTTGAAGTGTAAATGCTGCCCAATAATAGGGCGCTTCCCACTGAGACTCCTGTTGCATTTCTAATTGTGCTGCTCTCAAGGCTGCTGTAGCTGACAAGCCTTCCTGTAACATCAAACGGTAGAAGCGACTCATCATTTCGGCTGTTGCTGCATCATTGACATTCCAGAGACTTACTAACACTCGTGGCGAACCTCCATACATAAACCCTCTTGTCAACCCTACTAAGCCTTCTCCTTTGACTTCCTTACCCAATCCCGTTTCACAAGCACTCAGCACTACTAACTCCGCAGGTAAGTTGAGGTTAAACACATCATGGAGGCGCAGGAAACCATTGGTAGGATTACCTTGCTCATCAATCAGGGATAAGACTACACCAGATAATTCAGGATTTTCACTGTTGAGCATTCCGTGGGTGGCAAAATGGACAATACGATACTGACTTAGTTGGGGATTAGTGGCAGCACTAAGGTTAGCCTGGAAATCAAACACCTGGGTACGCTGAGATTCTGGCACTAGAGCCATTATTGCTTCGGCTTCTTGACGAGTTCCCGGTAATCTGTTCCAAACTCCGATATCTAATTGTCTGGCGGCACGGTTAAGGTAATTTTGCTCTAAATTGTCTCCACGGGTTTGTTGTGGGAGTTGGGAATTAGATGCAGTTACTCGCTCATCTTCTTGACTAAAGACAGGATCTGCTAAGATAGCGACTTGCTTGGGTGCTGGTTGTCTGCGGGAGAATTCCTGCCTCAAAATAGCCAGAGTAGAAGATGAAGGCAAATTGACAATTTCGCGATCGCTAATCAGTGGGGTAGGATTGTCACTATCTGCAGTGACTGGTGTTGGCAGAGCGGCAAAGGGGACATATTGCAGAGCACCGTCACTGACAATCAGGAGACGTTTGTTACCTAACTGTTGTGCTACTTCCCCTAAGAGCATCTGGCTAAGTTTGGGAACAACTTCCTTAGCATCAAAATCCCTAACTTGCTCAACTACAATACTCCCTCTTTCCCCTAAGCGATAATTGGGGGTGTTGAGCAATTCTACAAATTGTCGTGCGGCGGTTTCAATTTCCTCCTGTGGGGGCAGTTGATAGCTATTGATGCTATTTTTGGTTACAGCCCAGAGGTAGCTACGTTCTTCACCAAGGGAATATTGCAAAAGCAAGGTGTCTTTATCGAGTACCTGCTGCTGAATTTGTTTGAGGGTGAGGGGTTCCGGTTGAGTGAGAGCCGCATATTTAGGACTATTCGTGCGGATTTGGGTTCTGAGGTTCTGGTATTCTCTTAACAGAGCTTGCCGCTGTCGCTCTAAATTGGCTTTCTGTTCTTCGGTATAGTCACCACTGAGAACTTCTACCCGGCGTTGTTCAATAGCATCTAGTTGTTGTTGTAAACTACTTTCTTGTTCTACTAGCTGGGAGTCTACCCCTTGGTTGATATCCGCATTCGCTTCAGTCAGGAGTTCGAGGAGACTTCTGGCTTTAGCTCGTTCGCTGACATGGAGAGCTTCTGCATCGTATCCTTTAGTTGGATATTTTTGGTCTAGCTCCATCAGCAAGTCGATGTAAAATTCGTAGTAGTCTTGCTTGGAGGCGAAGAAGGAAGTACGTAGCTCCTGACTGGTGACATTAGTGCGGAGGGATTCAGTAATGTTGATAGCAGCTTCAATATAGGTACGAGCCTGTTGAAGATTACTTCCCTGGCAATACTGCAAAGATTTGCTCCAATTCTTCTCCCTCAGCTCCCTCAGCTCCCTCAGCTTATCTTTACCGAAACTTCTCTTAACCGAGCAGTATTGACTCCGCTGGCGCTCTACTTGAGCCAGGTTGTAGAAGGTATCAGCTTCTCCAGATTTATCTCCTATTTGCTGTCGCAGAGATAGCTCTTGCTTGTAGAACTTGAGGCTTTGCTGGTAATCTCCGGATAGCTTATAGACTTTACCGAAGTTATAGAAGAGATTAGCTTCTAGTAGTTTATCTCCTGTAGATTGAACTATGGGAAGTGCTTGTTGCAAGAAATCCAAAGCTTTTGGATAATCTTTTAATTTGGAATAGACAGAGCTGATATTAGCCAACACACTGCTTTCTCCTGTAGGAGAATTATGAGTACGATATAAATTCAACGCCTGATTCAAGAAATCGAGAGCTTGTTGCTCATCTTCCAATTGAGCAGAGACTAAACCAATGTTCCGCAGAGCACTAGCTTCCTCTCTTGGTTGATTGATTTCACGGGCAATTGCCAGCATTTGTTGGTAATATGCGATCGCCTGTTGATAATCTTTCAAGGAGTAGTAAACATCACCAAGGTTATCTAAGGTAAGAGTTTTCCAATTGAGGCTACCAAAAGCATTTTGGATTGACAAAGCTTGGGAGTAGAAGGCAATACTAGATTGATAATCTCCTAATAAACTATGAAGTGAGGCAATATTAGTGAGGGTATCAGCTTCCCATACGCGATTTCCCGTTGTCCGGAAAATATTGAGAGCTTGGTGGTGAGTATTGAGGCTTTGTTGATAATCACCTTTCTTGGCATAGGTTTCCCCAATCTCGTTGAGAACATCAGCTTCTGCATCTGGTTCACCGATAGTACGATAAAGTTTGAGAGCTTGATTATAGTAATCCAAGGTTAATTGATAATTGCCTAAGGCATAGTAAGTACTGCCAATTGATCGCAAAGCACTGGCTTGGGCACCTCGATTGTTGATATTACGATAAATTACTAGGGCTTGCTCTAAGTAATTCAATTCCTGTTGGTAATCATTAGCAGAGCTATAGATAATACTGATACCTTGCAGTGCCAGAGCTTCTCCCAAGTAATCTTGCTCTGCTCTAGAGATTTCCCCAGCTTGGTTATAGGTAGCTAAAGCCTTTTGATTGTTTCCGGTTGAGTGATAAATTTGAGCGATACCCAAAAGCGTTCTCGATTGTAGCCTTGGCAGTGTTCCTAATGACTGCAAGATTGTCAAAGCTTGATTGAATTGGCTTAGTGCTGTTTGATTATTGCCTAATTGAGTATGCAGGGAACCGAGATCAAATAATGTATTAGCAATATCTTCAGGTTTACCCAATTGTTGCCGTAAATCTAGAGCTTGGTTGTAATAGTCAAGAGCCTGTTGTGTCTCACCTAACTCAAAATAAACTCCCCCTATATTTGCCAGCAGCTCAGCTTCCGAATCTTGTTCTCCTAATGCCTGAACTAATTTCAGAGCCTGGTGGTAATAATCAAGAGCTTTTTTTCTTTCATCCAAGTCAGAGTAGATGCTGGCAATAGAGTCTAGTGTAGAAGCTTCCCTACTGCGGTTGTCTTCCTGACGATATAACAACAAAGCTTGATTGAAGTATTCTATACCTTTTTGATATTCTTCCAGGGAACGATAAGTTAAAGCGATCGCACCGAGCATATTCGCTTCCCACTCAGCATCCCCCAATTCTCGATAAATCCTCAATGCTTGATTGTAGTAATCAAGAGCTGTTTGACTCTTACTTACCTTGAAGTAAACTCCACCAATCCGGTAGCGCACAAAAGCTTCCCTATACCTAGCTGGGGAATTATCTGGCAAATTCTCAAAGATTGATAATGCCTGTTGGAAATACTCCAGTGCTTGTTCTCTTTCGCTTAAGTTAGAGTAAATTTTGCCTAACTCTTCTAGTATGTCTCCTTCTCCGAGACTATTATTTAGTTCCCGATAGAGGGCTAACGCTCGGTTAAAATGATCAATACCTAGTTGAGTTTCACCCAAATCCTCATAAACTGAACCGATTTTTCCCAAGATTTCTGCTTCTTCGGTTCTGTTTTCCAGTTTCTGATACAGTTGTAATGACTGCTGGTAATTTTCTAACGCTTGTTTATTCTCCCCCAATCGGTCATAAGCTAGACCGATGCTATCAAATATCCTGGCTTGGGAGTTGAAATCTTCTAGCTGACGATAAATCTGTAAAGCTTGGAGGAAATTATCCTTTGCTGAGGAGATATCATCTAGCAGAAAATAAGCATTGCCACTCTGTTCTAGATTATTAGCTTCTAATACAGAATTGTCTAAGTCACGAGCAATTACTAATGCCTGCTGGTAATATTTCAGTGCTGTTGGATACTCTTGCCGTTGAAAGTAAGCAAATCCAATACTGTAAAGGGTGAAAGCTTCCTGGGGAAGGTTTTCCAGGTTACGATAGATGGGCAATGCCCGTTGGTAAGCCTCCAAAGCTGAGGAAGGCTGACCTAGATTGGAGTAAGCTTGTCCCATCCACAAAAGTGTCTGAGCTTCCCAAACCAGATTACCGGATTGTTGAATAATCGCCAGTGCAGAAGTATAAAATTCCAACGCCTGCTCAGCCTGACCCAAGTTGCTGTAAACTAAGCCAGTAATCTGGAGAATTCCTCCTTCCCAAAGGACATTATCTATCTCTCTACTAAGTATTAGCCCTTGGTTGAGTAACTCCAACCCTTGTTGAGCCTCTCCTGAACTAAAGTAAGCGAATCCCAACCAAGCGAGGGTTTCGGGTTCATGTAACTTATCATTAATTTCTCGACGTATGGAGAGAGCTTGTTGTAAGGTTTCTAAGGCTTTGGGGTGTTGGTTAAGGTTAAGGTAAACAGCTCCCAGGTTAGTTAGAGTTTCTCCTTCACCCCTACGGTTAGCTACTTGTTGATGAATTACCAAAGCTTGTTGCAAGGTTGCCAAAGCTTGCTCATATTCCTCCAACCCTTTGTAAGCTTCCCCCAGGTTATCCAGTGCTTCTCCTTCTCCCTGGCGATTCCCTAATTTTTGGTAAATGACTAAAGCTTGCTGCGCAACTTCTAGCGCTTCCTCATTTTGACTCAACTCGTTGTACACATCCCCTAAATGAATAAGGGTTTGAGCTTCACCAGCACTATTGCTTTGTTGCCGATAAATCTCCAGAGCTTGTTGATAGGTTTGAAGAGCCTCCTGTAACCGCGCTTGCTGAAACTGCTCCCTACCTGTTTGCCACAGCTGTTGTGTCTTTTGTTGTACCACTAACTGAGGAGGATTAGTTTGTGCAACCATCGGTTCTGACATGCCAGTCAGTAACCTAACTACTAGGATAGTTCCCCCAAACCAGGATATCCGGCGTCTAAACCGTGCTTTTCCCCTCATCTCTACCACTGTGAGTTTTCTTGACTATATTAGATATCTGTTCAAGATGCCGAAATTACGCAACAACTTTAGTTTGGTAATTGGTAATTGGTAATTGGTAATTGTAAATTAGTAACAGGTGTGATCTAAATTGCATTAGCGATCGCTTTTTTTTTGCTGTTTTTTTTGTTGTTATACCAATTTAAATGCAAAGCAGCTTGGTTCTGCTACGAATTACCTGAGTTCGATATAAGGGATAAACTTGATAATTAATCAAACATCAAACTAAACTCTGTAACTGAGGTAAATTGGTGTTTGTAGCTGATTTTCTTCCGTCGAACTCAGGTGAATTACTATTGATGAATGTTAAAGAATATGAATATTCAGATAATTTATTAATACTCTTCTGTTATACTGTTTAACATCTTTTAACCATAAAGTTAAAGCAAGTGAAGGCAGTTTTCCATTGCCAAAGTTCAACAACTACTTAGTTTTTTCGAGGAATAAAACTTTATGCAATCTTTTGTCAAGCGCTTATTTAAGCAAGTGCTCGTGTTTTTCATGATGATCATGACGCTTATGTTGTTTGCCACACCAAGTTATGCAGATGAGTGTGGATCTAGCGATCGCGCTCCCCTCCCTTCATGTGCTACTGCGCAACCCCAAGGCTCAGAAGGTGGTGTAGAGGTCTCTAACTACTGTGACGCAGTGATTACGGTGAAGTGGGATCTCAACAATACAGGAGATGAGATGAAAGATATTTTCCCTGGTAGTAGTCAAACTGAAGGTCAGGGCGAAGATGTGCAAGGCGTGTATTGTTGTCCCAACTATAGTCAGTGTGTATTTTAGTCAGTGTGTATTTGACTAAAAGTGCGATCACAATCGCTGTAGGTTAGGTTGAGGCGCCTGTATTTGTGGCGGACTCAACCTAACATTAAAATCGCCGAAACCCAACAATCGAGATTTTTGTGTTGGGTTTCGCTGTCTAAAAAACTGATTATATTTCAGATTTATTGAACAGACACTAGTTAGTGCGATCGCAGATATTGCAGTGCGATCACAGATCTTGTAGGGTGCGTTGCTGATAAGCAAACGCACCATTTTATTAAGCTAAGGATTTTAGGTTGAGGCGCATGTATGTGTGTCTACCCAACCTAACACTAAAATCTCCCAAACCCAACAACAAAATAACAAACTTCTTCGTGGAGGTTTGCCAAAGTTGGCAACCATCACAGAATCTGTGGGAGCATAGCATCTGTGCAAATAGCTTCAATGTTTCCATGCCAAAGAATAATTCTGAAGTACAAAACCAAGCACTAAGTTTTGCAGACTGTAAACCCGGGCGTGGGCAATAAGTGCGATCGCAGATCTTGTAGGATGCGTTGCTGATAAGCAAACGCACCACTCTATGAAGCTAAAATTTTTTGGCTGATTTCAAGAGATTGTGTTGAAGTATGAAACCCAACAATATCTGCCCTTTTACTAGATTTGCTTTAAGATATCATCGTATTTACTGTGCGGACCGATCCAAAACCATAGAACTCCCTCCGGTTCATCAGAACCTAAAGCTCTATAATTTCTACCTACTCTTACCGACCATAAAATTTTAATCTTTTTGAAGTGCAGAGATGGATGTTTGGGATCTTGCTTGAGCAACTCATAATTCCTATCTGCTAATTCTTGAATTTCCTGTGGTAACTGACGGTAGTATTTCCAAAACTGTGTAGTGGTGAAATGCTTTAAATTTCCTGGCACTTTCCTTCTCTGAATTCTTGTCTTGCTTGTTGAATTAGATGATCTAGCTTGCCAGATTCAACGTCTTCTTCAATTTGCTTGTCCCATAGAAATTCAGAGAATTCATCAAGCCATTTAACCAGCTCTGTTAACTCTCCCGTAGAGAGTTTCATTACTGCTTCTTTAATTTCTGAAACACTCATATAATGTCCTCGACTTTATCTACTACATCTATTCATTATATTGTATAAGTGCGATCGCAATCGTTGTAGGTTCGGTTGATGCGCATGTATTTGTAGCTACAAAAATTAATCTTTGTGATCTTTGTGCTTTTGTAGTTTATCATTGCAGATAAGTAATCCACAAAGACACGATAGTAGATCTTAAGTAATATCAATGAGTACGACACAAGTAAGTACAGAACATATTAGTATTAATCCTGAAATTCGCTTCGGCAAACCTTGTATTAAGGGAACAAGGATAGCAGTTATTGATATTGTCAATTGCCACCTAAGAATGGAAGAATCTCTTGAAAAAATTGCCAACGATTATGATTTATCTCTGGCTTCGGTTCATGCTGCAATGGCATATTATTATGATCATCGAGAAGAACTTGAACTTCGTAGGGCAGAAGGTGAGGCATTTGCTCTAGAATTTGCCAGGAAAAACCCTCCTATGAAACTAAGGATTTTGGGCTGAGTTCAAACTGAAACTGTGAGCGGTAGCGAAGGATCTCCAGACGATCCAGATGCTTTACTATCACTTCAGCATGACAGTAGTCAACAAAACTGAGGAACGTAAGGCGGATTATCTGGAATATTATACAGAGCGATCGCAAAACATTGTGCAGTAAGTTTTTCGTGAAGAATTAGAGCGCTATGATTATCAATATTTGACAAGGCTAATTGCATCGCATAGGAGGTACTTGCAGTGAAAACTAATGAAGAACTTCTAGATCATCTATTTATTACTTCACAAATAGACTTGAAGCGAAGCAAGTTATTCGATACCCCACCTAAACGACTATAGCAGGAATGGCACTAAGATAAGCCGAAAGGCTTCGGTGAAGAGGGGTGTGGGGAGAGGGGGAAGAGAGGGGAGTGTGGGGAGAAAAAAGAGTATGTGGAGAGAGTTACACAACATTGTGTGTCTCAAGTATGGTTTGATTCTTTCCCCCCACACCTCCCACACTCCCCACACCCCCCACACTTCTCTTCAGTTCAGGATTTGAGCCTTAACTTAGCGCCATTCGACTATAGCAGCTTGTTTATCCTTCATCAATATCTTGTGGCAGCTACTTGAGCTAAAGACTCCACCCCAGCCCGAGTGGTGGTTGAACATGTACATTACAGTAGCAAAAGAATTGGAAACAAATTTGTATCAACCAAGAGGAGGAGATTTCACTGAGTATGAAGGTCCAATTTGGAAATTTGTGTCCGAAAAAGTGACTCAGGCATACCAAGCGGCGGGCGGCTATCCCTCCCATCCCTAAAGAAATGGGCTTCCCGCCGCTTTCGATAACAGAGGATGAAACCATGATTTTATTGTGATGTGAGAGTATTTCGCCACAACTGAAGCGGTTTTTCTACCCAGCTTAACCCACTGGTAACATCCAAATCCCCATCATTATCAATATCTCCAAGTGCAGCTTTATAGGCACTTTGCTCACTGAATACCTTCTCCTGCCAAGATGCACCCTCACCTTGATTGAGATACACTACCATTTTCGGATTCTCCGAGCGAATCAGTGTCCCTGCGACAATGTCAGTCCTACCATCCTGGTTGAGATCACCAGCTAGCAAGCTATGGCAGTAATCAACTACACCGATTTCGTGCTTGTTCCATGCCTGTTTGCCTCCTTTGGGATTATTGGTTTCATACCAAGTGATCTTGAAGCCAACCTTTTCAGCATGAGAAAAAATAACATTATTCCTTTTGCCATCGCCATTGATATCAGCCATTTGAGCCATGACACTATAATCCTTCCAGCGGCCAGTGTTATCCTCAAACCAGAGGTCATCAATAACGAATTCTGACCAATCATCGATCCTGGGATTGTCGGGGTTCTCTAGCCAGAAACCATTTAAAACTACATCGTAATCCCCATCTTCATCCACATCCCCAATAGTCATGCCTTCTCGCGGACGGATGTTGATTGTTTTCACAAACCAAGATGCCAAGTCTTCCTGGAAATAGACTGCAACTTTCTGCTTGGTGCGCACTACAATGTCCGTCTTACCATCGGAGTCCATGTCGTGCAGTTCAATATCCTTCACCTCACTCTTTTCTTCCACCGTGCCGATATATTGGGCTTCCCAAGCAGTAGTTACTTCAGAACCTGGGTTGACATACAACCAAACCTGAGCACTTTGATCATTGCCTTGAGATGCAATGAGATCGTTATAGCCATCTTGATTGAGATCATCGATGACTATGGCGTCACCAAAAAAATGCTCTTGATCACGGATCAAGTGCTTTTCCCAATTAGGGTATTGATACCAAGCAACGCTACCGTTAGCAACTTTCCCTCGTTTTGAACCCCAAGTATGAACGACAATGTCATTGTATTGATCCCCGTTGATATCGCCAATCGCTGTCCGTCCACCAATATTGGGGTCAACTATTTCATAATCGAAACTAACTGTATCTATTGCCTCCGCTGGTGCTTTGGGAAGCTCTACTGTTAGTACCTGTTGATTGATTTTTAGATAACCCACACTAAAAATGGACAAGATGAGGACAAGCAAAAATGTTTTGGTGTTCATGAGGTTCTTTATCTATCTCAATTGCTGAGTTGGCAAAACAAGTAATGCTTTGTCCCTCATTTCTCCAGCTTAGGACTTACGCACTCAACTGTCATACTGAGGTGCTAATGCAAGAAGGCAAGAGGCACCAACCATTGGTGTCAACTTAAGGTAAAGATAGGTGATAGTGAAGCATCTAGGCCGTTTGGAGATCCTTCGCTATCGCTCAGGATGACATAATTCCTTTACGGTGCGTAAATCTTAAAGCTAACTCCGCAGCCCCCTTACCTGCAAGGGAAGGAAAAGGCAGAAAACCCTTCACATTTTTCTTAATATTCCCAATTTTCTGTGAATAAACCGCTAAAAATTCTACAAATAGTTCCTTCAATTTCCCTAGTCTATGGTGGCCCTAGCCAAATGGTGCGAGGACTTTCTGCCGCACTGGCTTCCCAAGGAGTCGAAGTAACAGTACTTACCACAGACTCTAACGGAGATGCTGGTCAACCGCCGTTAGATGTGCCCCTAGATAAACCCGTGGAGCAAGATGGTTATCAGGTGCGATACTTCCGTTGCTCTCCCTTTCGCCGCTACAAATTTTCTTTGCCTCTGTTGCGCTGGCTAGGGCAGCATAGTCAAGAATTTGACCTTGCTCACATTCATGCCTTATTCTCGCCAGTAAGTACGGTAGCAGCAATGGTAGCTCGTAACCAACAACTACCCTACATTTTGCGTCCTTTGGGCACTCTTGATCCAGCTGACTTACAAAAAAAGCGATGGCTCAAGCAAATTTATGGCTTACTGCTAGAACGACCAAATTTAGCAGGAGCAGCAGGAATTCATTTTACTAGTGCTCAAGAAGCCAAAATTTCCGAGCGCTTTGGCACTCAAACACCGGATTTGGTAATTCCCCTAGGAGTAAAGTTACCAGTTTTGCCCCCCAAGGGTCAGGCTCGGACTCAGTTGAACATTCCTGATGATCAACCTTTGCTGTTGTTTATGTCTCGGATTGAGCCGAAGAAGGGGTTAAATTTATTAATTCCTGCTCTAGAAAAGCTGTTAGTAGAGGGTATCAATTTCTGCTTTGTCTTGGCAGGAACAAATCCTCAAGATCCAGATTATGAACGCCAGATTACTGAACAGATAAAGGCTTCAACTATCTCGTCTTGCACTAAGATTACTGGTTTTGTGACTGGTGAGTTAAAGGCAGGATTATTACAAGATGCTGACTTATTTGTTCTACCCTCTTACTACGAAAACTTTGGTATTGCTGTAGCAGAAGCAATGGTTGCTGGGACACCTGTGGTAATTTCGGATCAAGTTCATATCTGGCAGGACATTTGCGATGCTGAGGCGGGATGGGTTGGTTCTTGTGAAATCAATCCCTTAACCCAATTATTACAAGAAGCCCTTCAGGATCCTAGGGAACGGCAACGGCGAGGAAAAAATGCTCACCAATGTGCTGTCGCTAACTATAGCTGGGAAGCGATCGCGCAACAAATGATTCAGGCTTACAAAAAAACTTGTTTTTTATCATGATTAACTTATAATTACAAGACTCTTATGAAATATTTATGGCAAGTAAATAGGGTCATTAAGGTGATGATTACCGTACAAATCCTGAAATCTACATAAATTAAAGCTTTCAAGGATCCATATCGGGCAAGTAGACTTTAGAATAATGCAGTGAAACTTCGAGCCTGCGGGTGTTTCCGAGATTTTGAGTTGAAAGCCCCGCTCTTAAGGGTCAAAATCACTTTTGATCTTGACCTGTAATCTAGACAAAACAAGGAGATTATCAATGAATAAGGGCGAATTAGTTGATGCAGTAGCACACAAAGCCACTGTGACCAAAAAGCAGGCAGATGCAGTGTTATCTGCAGCGCTGGAAACGATTATGGAAGCTGTTTCCGAGGGTGACAAAGTCACTTTGGTAGGATTTGGCTCTTTCGAGTCACGGGAGCGCAAAGCCCGTGAAGGTCGTAATCCCAAAACTGGAGACAAAATGGAAATTCCAGCAACTAAGGTTCCAGCCTTTTCTGCCGGTAAGTTGTTTAAGGAGAAAGTAGCACCACCTAAGGACTAATTTTCTAAAGCACCGATCCTTGAAGCGACCAACTCACGGGGGAAATCTAGCCTGGGCAGCATCACTAGCAAGCTGTCCCTCTTCCCTCATTCTTGATTTTTCTGCGAGCATCAATCCCTTGGGTCCCCCCAAAAGCGCGATCGCGGCTATTGAGTCTGGGCTGCAAGACTTGGTAGCCTATCCTGACCCTAGTTATTATCAGCTACGATTCAGTTTGAGTCAGTTGCATCCGACTTTAGACCCTGACTGGATTTTGCCTGGTAACGGCTGTGCAGAGTTGTTAACCTGGGTTTGTAGGGAACTGGCAGAACTGGAGGAGACTTTTCTAGTCACCCCAGCTTTTAGCGACTACCAAAGGGCACTCAAGGCGTTTGCAGGCAAAGTCAGGGAGTATCTTCTTGGATTGGGGGTTGTTGGATGCCCAATCCCTATTCCCCAATCCCCAATCTCCAAGATGGTAGGTTTGCTGCTGAATAACCCCCATAATCCTACCGGTCGCTTATGGAACAAAGAGGAGATTGAGCCCTACCTGGAGCAATTTGCCCTGGTAGTAGTAGATGAAGCCTTCATGGACTTTCTACCTCCCAATCAGCAGCAAAGTCTGATACCAATGGTGCAGGAGTATCCTAACTTGGTAATTTTGCGATCGCTTACCAAGTTTTACAGTTTCCCTGGGTTGCGCATCGGTTATGCCATTGCTCACCCGGAGCGACTACAACGGTGGCAGCAGTGGCGCGATCCCTGGTCAGTGAACACCTTGGCAGCTGCCGCTGCTAAAGCTGTAGTTCAGGATACAGAATTTCAACAAAAAACTTGGGCATGGTTAAAATCAGCGCGATCGCAGCTATTTCAAGGTTTGGTGCAGTTACCAGGTCTGCAACCTTACCCAAGTGCTGCTAACTTTTTACTAGTACAGTCTGAACAATCAAGTTCACTGTTGCAGGAAAAACTACTCAAGCGCAGTCGCATCTTAATCCGTGACTGTCTAAGCTTCCCGGAATTAGGCGATAACTACTTCCGGGTGGCAGTACGCACACAACTAGAAAACCAACAGTTATTAGAAGCCCTATCTAGAATTTTGAGTTAGTTTTGAGTTGTTTGTTATTGATTATTTGTTGACCAATAACCAATGACCAATGACTAATAACCAATAACCAATAACCAATAACCAATGACTGTTGACTATGACCTCATCGTCATTGGGGGCAGTACTGCTGGTACTTATGCTGCTTTGGCTGCCGCCCATTTGAATGCTCGTGTTGCCTTGGTAGAACCGGAAGGTGTCCAAAGCAACTGTTTGGGTTATGGTGCTATCTACAGTCTGACGTTGACTCAGATTGGACAGTTTATCCAGCAGGTATACAAAGCTCCTGAATTTGGTATCCAACCTCAAAGAGCTGAATTAAGTGAACACACAAAAGTCCCATCCATTAACTTAACTGAGGTAAGACAATGGGTTCAGACAGTTGTTTCCAATTGCTCAGAGCAGAATTCTCCTGCTATCTTGCCATCTTTGGGCGTGGATGTAATTACTGGTAAGGGTGAGTTTTGCCGACGCCCTTACCTAGGCTTTGTTGTCAACAACCGACGTCTTAGGGCTCGTGCCTACTTGATTGCCACTGGCTCTCGCCCCACCATTCCGGATATACAAGGACTACAAGCAACTGGCTATTGTACCCCAGCTGATATCTGGCAGGAAGGTAGAGTAGAAACAAGGGAGAGTGGAAGCGAGGGAGAAGGGAAAAGTGAACAAGATTTTACCCATGAAGTCCCTCCCCCTAAGCTATCACCCCAATTACAGGGTAGCTGGGTAGTAATTGGTAGTGGTTCGACGGGTATCCAATTGGCTCAGACTCTGAGAAGGTTCAATTGTCAGGTTACTTTGGTAACTAAGGCTCCTCAAATCTTCATCAAAGAAGACTCAGAGGCATCTAGTTTAGTGCAAGCTCAATTAGAGGCTGAGGGGATTGAAATTCTCACTCAAAGTCCAGTTACCCAGGTGAGGCAGATTGAGAATAAAAAGTGGATTCAGGCGGGAAATCGGGCAATTGAAGCGGATGAAATTCTGCTGGCTACTCCTCAACAGCTGAATCTGGAATCTTTAAATCTAGAAGGGGTTGGAGTAAAATTCAGTCAACAGGATCTGCAAGTAAATAAGAAACTACAAACTACTAATCCCCGCATTTATGCCTGTGGAGATTTTACCAATGGCTATCAATTTGCCCATATTGCTGAGTATGAGGCTAGTATTGCCTTGAAGAATGCCCTGTTTGCTCCGGTTTTTAAGGTCAATTATCAGGGGATTCCCTGGGCAATCTACTGTGAACCACAACTAGCCGGGGTTGGTTTGACGGAGGAGCAAGCAAGAGAGTGCTATGGCAAAGATGTTTTAGCAGTAAGGCAATATTTCAAGACTTTGGACAAAGCTCAAGCACTAGGAGCAACCACAGGGTTTTGCAAGTTACTGGTGCGTCGCAATGGGGAAATTTTAGGAGCATCAATTGTTGGAGCTGAGGCTAGTGAACTGATTGGAACCCTTGCGCTGGCAATGCAGCAGAAAATTAAATTGAGTGCGATCGCAAAATTACCCCGCGCCTCCCCCACTTTGTCAGAGATTATCCACAAAACCGCGATCGAGTGGCAACGGCAACGTCTTGGTAGCAACAAGAATTTACAAAATTTTCTTGAATGTTTCTTCAATTTAAGGCGTAATTGGTTCAATTGATAATTGATAATTGATAATTGATAATTGATAATTGATAATTGATAAATTTGGTTTAAGATCTCTTCGTGTACGAAGAAATAAAAAAAGAATATTTCTGGATTTTAATCCTCTTCCTTTAAGGAGAGGTAATTATCCCTTATCCCTTATCCCTTATCCCTTATCCCTTATCCCTTATCTGAGTATTCTTGCCAAGATTGTGCTAACTCGTTAGATTCTAATTCAGTCATTTCTGGTTGTATATTTCTTTCCAGATAATTGATTCTTTTTCGTTGACTGGATATTTGCTCGACATTTTCGTTTAACTTTTTTTCTAACTCTACAATTCTTCTTTTTTGATTCGATATTTTCCATTGCCTTTTAGTTATGGTAGGCATTGATACTAATAAACCAACGATAAATCCGACAGTAAGGGTTAACAATAGTACCAATGCTAATGACTCCTCTAATCGCCAAATAGCAAAAGCTATCTCTATTGGTACAGCATTCTGGAGAGCAAATACTATAGCTAATAGGGCGATAATCGAAGCTGAAATTAAAAACAGTCTCATAGAAAAATGCTCCTAACATCTAACACCTAACACCTAACACCTCATCATTGATTTTAAGTTAAAATCGAGATATAACCAGGAAAATAATTAACATTTGCCTACAAGATATTCTAAGAGAGGTCTTTGATGTCCAAGCAACCAGAAATGCTGCAGCAGAGTGAGTTACTCAATCAGCTGGTATTAGATCGCCATACAGCAGAAGAAGTAGGTCGCGTGGTACAATTGTTATTAGACCCTCCAGCTCATCGCGTAGTGGGTTTAATTTGTAAGTCTGGATTCCTTGGCAGTAAAAAACAATCATTTACTTGGGCGCAAATTGAGACTATTGGTATCGACAGTATTTTGATGGACGTTAGCCCGGAGGAAACCCTGACAGAGCAGAAAGAGTCTTGGGATGTGCTAATCGGTCACGAGATTTGGACAGATGCGGGTAACAAAGTAGGTAAGCTAGCCGATTACTTACTAAACCCCAAAACAGGCGATGTGATCAATTATCTATTTTCTCCCGATGGTTGGCGGGGGATGGTGGATGGGTTATATCTACTTCCACCTCAAGCAATTTCCAGCGTTGGCAGTAAGCGCATTATTGCTCTCGAAGCCCTGATCCAAAATAGTGAGTGTTATGCTGAGGGACTAAATCAAAAAATTAATCAAGTCGCAGAGCTTATTAAGGAAGACTATGAGAAAACTTTAAAACATGTGGAGACAGTACGGCAACTACCACAGAATGTTGCTGAACAGGTCAAAGATACAACTAAAGTGGTAACTGATACTGTTAAAGAAAAAGTATCTGAAGTGAAAACACAGCTACAAGACGATTCTCAAGCTGCAATTACGAATGATAACAAAGCCGATGAGCTGAATATTGACTCAGAATCAACTACCCCACGCCAGGATAGTGTGGGCGAATAACCTCAAAGAAGCGTAAAATCGTCGGGAGATAGGGAGATGGGGAAATAGGGAAAGAAATTGTTTCTCCTTCTTGAAACTATAGTTCCGTGGAACTGGCATCTTGCCAGTAATTAAATCTGGCATCTTGCCAGTGAGTAAATCTGGCATCTTGCCAGTGAGTAAATCTGGCATCTTGCCAGTGAGTAAATCTGGCATCTTGCCAGTGAGTAAATCTGGCATCTTGCCAGTGAGTAAATCTGGCATCTTGCCAGTGAGTAAATCTGGCATCTTGCCAGTAATTAAATCCCACTATCGTTCAACCTAACAAAGTGTTAACGGCGTTGGGTTTCGGTGTGTGATGCTGTTGGCGAGGTATTAGCTAAAATATCAGTAGTAAAACCAGCACACTGACCATGCCTGCCAAACATATCCGCTTTGATTGGGCCATCAAAAGACTACTGCGCAATAAAGCTAATTATGTAGTCTTGGAAGGCTTCTTAAGCGAGTTACTATATCAAGATATCACCATCAAGACCCTTCTCGAAAGTGAAAGCAATCAACAAACTCAAGATGATAAAAGCAACCGGGTAGATCTTATTGCCGAAACCGCCAACTCGGAGTTGATCCTCATCGAAGTACAAAACAACTCCCAACTCGATTATTTTCATCGTATGCTCTACGGTGTCTCCCAGCTAGTCACCGAATATCTTGAAAAAGGACAAGAGTACGGTGAAATCAGGAAAGTCTACTCGGTAAATATTGTCTACTTTAACCTCGGTAAGGGTAAGGACTATATTTACCGTCTCAACTCAGAGTTCGTTGGAGTCAATAGCGGAGATACTCTGGAATTAACCAAAGCTCAAGAAAGGAAGTTTAACCTAGAAAAAGTAGCAGATATCTTCCCAGAATACTACCTGCTGAAAGTGAGGAATTTCCAGGGAGCAGCGGAAACAACCTTACAGGAATGGATCTATTTTCTGAGAAATAGTGAAATCAAGGAGGAATTTGGAGCCAAAGGAATGGTAGAAGCAAAGGAAACCTTGCGAGTAAATAATCTATCAGACAAAGAAAGAACGGCATACAACCGTTATATGGACAACAAGAGTTACGAAGCAAGTATCTTGAGTACTCAAGAGTTTGAGGCGCAATGGCAAATTGAACAGATGGAAGAGGCTCAAATGATAGCTAGGGAAGAAGGTAGGGAAGAAGGTAGGGAAGAAGGTAGGGAAGAAGGTAGGGAAGAAGGTAGCCAACAAAGAACAATAGCAATTGCTCGTTCGTGTAAACAACAAGGTTTGGATACAGAGACGATTATGGCAATCACCCAACTTTCTAGGGAAGATATCGAAGCTTTGTGAGCTGGGAAGCAAGATTTTTTAGGGAGCAAGATGCTCCCACTATGATTTGTTGACAGAAGCCAGCCTTCTGTTTCCAGTCCATAAGATAAAGATAAGTGGAACTGGCATCTTGCCAGTGGATTCGTCTAGGTGAAAACCTAATTTCTGGAGAAATGGGTTAGGCTAAGAATCAATAAGCATTTTTGACATAATTAAAATTAACAACTCTATGTCTGGCGAACCTGACATTCAAGTCGAGAAGCGCGTTTCAGTATTGCAGAAGGATATTAAGGTAAACCCTAAATCTCTGTTCATATCTCTGGGAAAGGCAGCAATCAATGGAGCATTTCTGAAGTGGGACGACTTGGCAAAAAGTGGCGTAGAGGTTTTGGAATCCCTAGGATTGGAAGCAAAACCTGGAGAAGTTGCTGGTTGGTTGATTGTCCGTTCTCTGATTCAGGCTATGGAGAATTTGTTAGAGGAAAATAGGGAGTTACTGCTCAAGAAGCCCGACAATCTTCAAGCTTTGTATAAACAACTCAATTCATCCTTAGCAAGTGGTGAACTAATCATTAACCAAAACTTTTCCAACGTCCTCAAAAGTTGCCTATTGTTCAAGAGACTAAGACTGCTTTTTTTCAGTGGTTAGAGGAGTTTATTGAGAAAAAGGTTGAGGCACAAAAAATTAGCGATCGCTTACCAGCTTACTTTGTTTTTGCCCTCAATGATCAGTGGGTCAAGCATTCCCAAGATTATCTTGCCCTCAAGGAGGTATTGGATACACCCTTCACTCAAGCCACTAAACGAGAGCAAGGATGGCTACGTTATCGAGCATGGCTCCAAAAGCGAGTTGAAGAACCTATGTTTTTGGAAGCCCTTCAGTTTGAAACAGGTTTATGTGCCCTTGAGAGCCTACTATGAGCGGGAGGTTAAGGTTCCGCCAGAGGAGAAGTTGGAACAAGGCATTATTGAAGAGAAAAAGCATGAGCAAGTTGTTATTGATTTAAACACAGAACTCAAAACTTGGTTACAGCAAGCTAAGTCTGATGATGCCATACGTTTGATTAGTGGAGGACCAGGGAGCGGTAAATCTTCCTTTGCCAAAATCTTTGCTGCGCAACAGGCAAAAAAAGGGCAGATTCCAGTGCTGTTTATTCCTCTGCACCTGTTTAAACTCTCTGATGACTTGGTTAAAGCAGTGGGGGAGTTTGTCCAAATTGAAGGTTTTTTGCCCCATAATCCTCTGGATAGAGGTGATGGTGAGTCACGATTATTAATTATTTTTGATGGCTTAGATGAGCTATCGATGCAAGGCAAAATTGCGGCGGAAGCAGCTAGAGAGTTTGTAGAAGAAGTCAGGCTTAAAGTTAATCAACTTAATCAGCGTCAAACTCGCTTGCAAGTTTTGATTACTGGGCGAGAAGTAGTAGTGCAGGCAAACCGCAGCAAGTTTCGCCAACCTCATCAACTTCTATATCTTCTGCCCTATTTTGTGAGAGAAGATGAGAGAAAAGACTATGTTGACAAACAAAGGTTGCTGAAGCAGGATCAACGGCAACTTTGGTGGCAATCTTATGGTAAAGCTAAAGGTAAAGAGTATAGTGGGTTACCACCGGAATTAGACAGGCAAAATCTTTTAGAGATTACTACTCAACCGTTGCTGAATTATCTAGTAGCTCTCAGTATTGAGCGGGATAAGTTGCAATTTACGGAAGACACTAACCTCAATCAAATCTATGAGGATTTGCTAGAGGCAGTTTACGAGCGAGGATATGAAAAGCACGGGTATCGTGTGACTGAGGGAATTGAGAAATACCAGTTTATAGGTATTCTGGAGGAAATTGCCCTAGCTTGCTGGCATGGAGATGGTAGGACAACCACTGTCGGTGAAATTGAGAGCCACTGTGACAATAGTGGACTGGGAGGGATTTTGCACCGCTTTCAGGAAAGTTTTCATGAAGACTCAAAATCCAGCATTATCCGTCTGCTAACTGCCTTTTACTTTCGAGAAAGTGGTGGTGTCAGGGCAAGGGAGAAAACCTTTGAGTTTACTCACAAGAGTTTTGGCGAGTATCTGACAGCAAAACGCATTGTGTTAGGGTTAAAACTTATTCATGAAGAATTAGAAGAACGCCAGAAAAACTTTCGTAAGGGTTGTGATGAAGCTAAAGCTCTATTAAATTGGGCAACTCTCTGCGGAGCTTCAGCAATGGATGAATACTTATTTCGCTTTATCTGCGATGAAATTCGTTTGCAGAATCCCTCAGATGTTGATAATTGGCAGCAGACATTGTGCCGTTTGATTGAGTTTATGCTGAATCATGGTATGCCAATGGAACGTCTAATACCTAGACCTAATTTCATGAAGAAATGCGACAAGCACGGAATGCGGAAGAAGCTTTGTTAGTTGTTTTAAATGCTTGCGCGAGAGTTACAAAGGAAATTTCAGAGATTCAATGGCCTTCTGGTGATA
>CBDCVG010000001.1:0-70255 GCA_965222765.1 Caldora sp. | reverse complement strand
ATAGGGAGATGAGAAACTGGGGAGACATTCTCAATTCTCAATTGACCAATAACAAAGAACACAAGTGCCATGAATGCTATCGCCCAAATCCTTGAGCCAATTGTTGGAGCATCTGGCATCTGCGACTGGAAAAACTTGAAACCAAGCTCTCAAGAGCAGATTACTAAAGTCAACGCCTCGGATAATTTCTCTCCTAGTATGGTTTATCCCAATACAATTGCAGAACTTTCCCAGGTTATGAGCCAATGCTATAGCAATGGTTGGGAAGTCATCCCCTGTGGTAAGGGTAGTAAATTAAGTTGGGGTGGTATCGGTAAGCAAGTAGATCTAATCCTGAGCACCGAACGGCTAAACCGCATCATTGATCATGCAGTTGGTGACTTAACAGTGACTGCTGAAGCTGGAGTCAAATTTTCTGACTTACAAGAGCTTCTCTCCCAAAATAGTCAATTTTTGCCCCTAGAACCAGCCTATCCTCAACAAGCTACCTTAGGTGGCATCATTGCTACTGCCAACAGTGGCTCTTGGCGTCAGCGGTATGGTGGGGTTAGAGATATGCTGTTGGGTATTTCCTTCGTTCGTAGCGATGGAAAAATTGCCAAAGCTGGGGGACGGGTAGTAAAAAATGTCGCTGGCTATGACTTGATGAAGTTGTTTACTGGCTCCTATGGTAGTTTGGGAATTCTAACGGAAGTTACATTCCGGGTTTATCCCATACCAGAGACTGGGAGTACTGTGGTATTGACTGGTGAAGTGGAGGCAATAGCTTCTGCCTCTAAAACTTTACTAGCTTCTGCCCTTACTCCTACAGCCTTTGATGTACTATCCACTCAACTAGTGAAAGCTCTGGATATTGGTAAAGGTATGGGTTTAATGATACGTTTTCAGAGTGTTACGGAGGCTGTTAAGGAACAGTCATCTCGGATATTGGAAGTTGGAGAGCAGCTGGGTTTAACAGGTACTTTGTATACCGATGCCGAAGAGCTAAATCTATGGCAATCATTGCCAAAACAAATCTGGGAATCCCCCTCTCCAGCAGGAATTACTTGCAAAATAGGAGTATTACCTACTGCTGCTGCTAATACCTTAGTTAAGTTGGACACTTTAACTTCCTCCACTGGATTAGGATTTATTCACGGTGGGAGTGGATTAGGACACTTGCGGCTTGACTCAGGAGTGGTGACACCTCAGACAATTGTAAAGATGCGCAACCATTGCCAAGCTCAAAAGGGTTTTCTAACAGTATTAGATGCACCTACTGCTATTAAGCAACAGTTGGATGTCTGGGGTTACAACAGCAATAGCTTAAATCTTATGCGTCGTATTAAACAGCAATTTGATCCGAAAAATATTTTAAGTCCCGATCGTTTTTTGAAAGATTAGGTGTTAGGTATTAGGTGTTAGGTGTTAGGTGTTAGTTAGACTTAAGAGCTGATATCCAACTTGAGTGAAGCAGCACCGCAACCATCTTTCCGTTAAACCTAAAACCCTGAGGATACATGACAAACAAAGAACAACAAATAACCAATAACTTCAGCGGTTTTGATGCTCAAAAACCTCCACAGCAGGCACTAATTGATACTTGTGTTCATTGCGGTTTTTGCCTGTCAACTTGTCCCAGTTATCGGGTAATTGGTAAAGAGATGGATTCTCCTAGGGGACGGATTTATCTCATGGATGCCATCAATCAAGGAGAGGCTCCTTTAGCCGAAGGGACAAGCCAACATTTTGATTCTTGCTTGGGATGTTTGGCTTGTGTTACTACCTGCCCTTCAGGAGTTCAATATGACAAACTCATTTCGGCTACTCGTCATCAAGTTGAGCGCCATCAACCCCGCAGCATACCAGACAAGTTGATTAGAACTCTAATTTTTAATCTCTTCCCTTATCCTGAACGATTGCGCCTCTTTCTCGCTCCTCTCTATCTTTATCAAAAATCGGGAGTACAGAAGTTAGTTCGCTCTACTAGCTTGCTAAAGCAGATATTCCCCTCCTTGGCAGCAATGGATTCGGTTTTACCTGAACTTACCCTGGACTCTTTTCGTAATAATCTGCCAGATGTGATTCCTGCTCAAGGGAAGAAGCGTTATCGTGTGGGTATGATTCTCGGTTGTGTGCAGCGATTATTCTTTTCCCCAGTCAATGAGGCAACGGTGCGGGTGTTAACTGCGAATGGTTGTGAAGTAGTTATCCCGAAAACTCAGGGTTGTTGTGCTGCACTGCCAGAGCATCAGGGACAAACTCAACAAGCTCAATCTTTGGCACGGCAGATGATTGATAGCTTTGAAGGCACAGGTGTTGAGGCGGTGATTATCAATGCTGCTGGTTGTGGGCATACTTTGAAGGAATATGGCCATATCTTAGAAGATGATCCAGAGTACGCAGACAAAGCCAAAGAATTTGCGGCTCAGGTGAGGGATGTTCAGGAATTCTTGGCTGCTGTGGAACTAACAGCAAAGCTTTCACCCCTAACAGATGAAGAACTGACGATAGTTTATCAAGATGCCTGTCATCTATTGCATGGGCAAAAGATTTCAGTGCAACCCCGACAACTACTGCGGCAAATTCCGGGAGTGAAGTTGCGAGAACCACTTGATGCAGCTTTGTGTTGCGGTAGTGCAGGGGTTTATAATTTGCTGCAACCGGAAGTAGCGGATGAGTTGGGACAGCAAAAGGTGGAGAATTTGCTTAATACTGGAGCGGATTTGATTGCTTCTCCTAATCCTGGTTGTTCTTTGCAAATTAAGAAGCATTTGCAATTGCAGGGACACGAGATTACTTTGATGCATCCGATGGAGTTGTTAGATTACTCGATTCGGGGAGTTAAGTTAGCTTCAACAATTGATAATGGATAATGGATAATTTGATAATGGATAATTGATAATTGATAATTGATAATTGATAATTGATAATTACCTCTCCTTGAAAGAAGAGGATTAGAGGATTGAACTTAGGGGAAAATATTTTCTTTTTATTTTCTTCATAAATGAAGAGCTCTTAGACCAAGTCAATTTTTAAATGTGCCAATATTGTGATGCTTGTGAGGGAGTTAACTTAAGCAGTTGAGTATTTCTGAGTAATAAGGGATCTACTGATACCGATGGTTCAACTTCCAGCGCTGCTATAATTTGCCTACCCAATACTCGTCCTAAGATTGGTGGTACAGCATTGCCTACCTGACGAAATCCATGCCACTTGGTTATGTGAAAACGGAACCAGTCAGGAAATGAGTGTAGCCTTGCCGCTTCTCGCACAGAAATGACCCGTGGGTAGTTAGGATGAAGGGGACGGGGAGAGGTATAAGCACCACGCTCAGAACCAGTACCAGCTCTTAGGGTATGGCAAGGTTTGTCCCAATCTAGGCGTTGTAAACGACTGATAGGCTCTAATTTTCCTGGTAGTGTTTTATCGAAGCGCTCAATAGAAGTTTGATTGTGCTGGGTTTGCATGGAGCTAGTTAATAGTCGGGGATTCCATTGGCGGGAATAGGCAAAGTTGTCTGGCTCAGTAATTATATTGCGTAGCTTTTCTCCATAAGGCATTGCTCGAGCTTCTATCAAACGCATCTGTTTTGGTTTGAGTCGGACACAATCGTTGTTCCGGAGTTCGGCAAAATCATCTAGATTAGGTAAATCTGCGATCGCATCTCTTACTGTTAGGTATTGGGACTTTTGGGAAAGTTTCGGTTCTGGATAAGTTAGCTTGCCTACTCCAAGCTGAGCTCCTAGTACAAATAACCGCCGCCGTTTTTGGGGTATACCAAAACTTGCAGCATTCAATACTTGAACTGGCTCTGTGATTTGGTAGCCTGCTGCTTTAAATTGATTGAGCAATTCTTGGAAGAGCGGTTGGTATTTCTTTTGGCATAAGCCAGATACATTCTCCATGACAAAGTAACGGGGTTGGAGTTCCTTCACTAAGCGGCAAAACTCGAACACCAACTTGTTACGCACATCATCAAGCTGACGTTTACCGATGTTAGAGAACCCCTGGCAGGGGGGCCCACCTATTACTAGATCAATTTGGTTGTGTTGTAGTCTGTTGTCAGTTGTCCATTTTGCGAATGCTTGTTGAATTTCCTGACTAGATAGTTGAGCTACGTCTTTACATAAAACTTTGGTGTGGGGGAAATTGAAGGCATAAACCGCTGCATGAATTGGATCTTGTTCAACAGCAAGAGCTACATCAAATCCTGCTTGCTCAATTCCCAAGGAAAATCCCCCAGCTCCAGCAAATAAATCTATGGCTACAGGGCGGTTGAAGGTTTGG
This sequence comes from Caldora sp., assembly GCA_965222765.1. Lineage (GTDB taxonomy): Bacteria > Cyanobacteriota > Cyanobacteriia > Cyanobacteriales > Coleofasciculaceae > Caldora. The sequence continues at coordinate 65,986 of CBDCVG010000001.1, read as the reverse complement.
GTTGGGTTATGAGGGAATTTGCTTCTCACCAAAAGACTACTCGATTGAGTGAACCACGAAGGCACAAAGGACACGAAGGAAGAAAAGAAGATATAGTGTTTCTCATTTGGTGATGGTACTTTCGTTATTGGTTTTTGGGAATGGGGAATAGGGAATAGGCAAGAAAGCTCAGGCTTTGCAAGAATTGCTATAGGTCATCTGGTACTAGGAGGGGGAATAGAAACTTATAAATATTTTGGTTAGACCCTTGACGTTTATGTATTATTTATGTAGTATGTAATTATTCAAGCATTTAACGAGCTGTCAATCTAATGATCTCACGGAGTGTGATTCTCAGAATAGCGATAGCGCAAACGCTGCTGCAAGCAGATCGCTTGATTGTCTCTCCTAAGGTAGTCTCAGACAAAAATTGTTAATACTCTTTTTGTCCGCGCCCTAACCTGTAAAGCCTACACACAATCCAACTGATCGGTCGTAGGTTCAAATCCTACCAGCTTCGTTGAAGAAGCTGTAGCTCAGTGGTAGAGCAATCAGAGTGCTAACTGCTTTGCCAACTTGCGCGGGCATATTTATAGAAGAAGGCAGGAGGCAGAGGGCAGGAGGCAGGAGGGAAGACAATTTAACTTGTTTGTTTCATTCGTGCTAATACCTACCACCTATCTTTTGCTGACGCGCCCTAACTGAAAAAGCTTACATACTCGCCAAATTGGTACAGGCGCTTGATTTTAAGCTCAAGTTCATGCAGGTTCAAATCCTGCGTATGAAACAACAGCTTTCTCAACTTGCGCGTTAGCTTCACAATATTTTCAAACCTTCATTGGAGGGTGCATATGTCTACTCAAACTCAGGCAATCTTCAAACAGTTGCAATCCTTAAATATCATGGAAGTAGCTGAACTTATCCAACAAATAGAAGAGGGTTTTGGTGTTACTATTTCAGTAGTAAAGACATTTAGCTATTCACCAGATCCAGTTAATCTGGCATCAGGTAATTCATCAGAATCCAGCAAATTTGATGTAATCTTGGAAGAGTTACCTACTCATCAAGAAATTGCCATCCTAAAAATGGTAAAGTCCTTAACAAGTTTAGACTTGCGGGAAACCCAAGAGTTGATAGATTCAGTACCAACAATATTGAAGGAAGAAGTTGCGACCAAAGCTGCTGAAGATGTTAAAAAGCATTTAGAAGCAGCAAGTGCGAAAATTTACTTCAACTAATTCTGGCAGTTGTTGCCGCGCCCTAACAATGGGGGCTTACATACCTACAGCAAATGGTGCGTATTGGTAAGTACGCTGCAAGCCTGAACCTATAGCAGGCAAAGCCCCCTCAACTTGCGCGGCATGAAAATTCAATATCATGTCCACTTGAATACCGATAGTTAGGACTGACGCGGGGATATAGAGACGCGGAGATAGTTCTCAATCTCTGTTTAGATAGGCTATTATTTATCCCCAAGTGAAGAGCGTGCGACACCTGCCTCCAATCAAACATTGAGAGAATATAAATTTCCCCAATAATTGCTACAAGTAATAAGTGAGTAAATAAGTAGTAGTAGAAAAAAATTAAACTTATTACTTATTACTCATTACTCATTACTTATTACTTATATTTCTAGTGCAGAACGGCGGAAATAAGTGACCAGTTTGAGAGCGATAGAATCCTTATTCTATAAGCATTCTTAATTCTTAATTCTTAATTCTTAATTCCGCGCAGCGGTACTAGCATCCTTTGCAAGAAATTGAGATAAGGAGGTAGTCAGATGAATACAGCAGAGCGCGACTTACGTTTAGAAATGCTCAATAGCCTGCTCACTACACCCCACCGACAAGTACAGCAGGTAGCAGAATTACATAAGACAATGGTGGAACTTGACCCCATCTTCTACGGACATTTGGCAGCTTGGTATCAAGGTAATGGTGATGTCCGCGATCATAAGGAAGTGTTTACTGCTAATTTGCTCACCAGCAACTTAACTGAACATCGCCATGCTGGTTTTACAATGCTGCAAGAGTTTCCACCTTACCAAGTGGCACGGATTGTAGATTTCTTAAAAGTGCATCGGGGTAAGTTACCTCGTTCTACTCGTACTGCTGTGCGTCGCTATCTCCAGAAGCGGGAACAGAATCACGCCTTCTTTGACAGAGCCGCATTACGGGGACGTAAGGCAATGAAGCATCTGTATGCCAGCTTGCATATTAAGCCTAGTACCCGTGCTGATGCCGTACTGTTCAAGGATAATCCGCCAGAAGATAGCATGGCTTTCAGCCTCAAGCTATTAGCACTTGCCTCTTCTCCACTGGAGCAAGCTCAGCTGATTGTAGAACACCATATTCCCTACACTGTAGCGATTGGTGCGATTAAGCAGTTAACACCTACTGTACTAGTGGCTCTGATTAATGCCATGTCTCCCCAGGAGGTAATCAATAACCTCAAGTCTCTTAAGGCACGGGGAGCAATGGATAACCCTCAGGTGAAGGCACTGATTAATCAGAAGCTGGAGCAAGCTCAGTCTGACTCCCGTGTCTCTGCTCTCAAGAGTCGGGTAGCAGCTGATGTTAGCCAACTGGATAAGGAAACTGCGGCACGACTGGAGCAAGTCATGGATAAGCAGGTGAAGCGTAAAGGTAAGATTAGCAAGCCTACTGCTTTGCTGGTGGATAAGTCCAGCTCTATGGAAAGCGCTATTGACATCGGTAAGCAAATTGCTGCACTGATTTCTGGCGTGACTGAAGCCAACTTGTTTGTCTACGCCTTCGACACTATGCCTTATCCGGTGCAAGCAGCAGGTAAGAACTTGAGTGACTGGGAAAGAGCATTCCAGCACATTGTTGCCGGAGGTGCCACCAGCATCGGTTGCAGTTTAGAAGCAATGCGCCTTAGGAAGCAGCTAGTAGAACAAATCATCCTGGTAACGGATCAAGGAGAGAATACTTCACCTTATTTTGCTGATGCCTTTGATGCCTACTGCAATCAACTCTCTGTTAAGCCTACCGTCGTCATTGTCAAAGTAGGTTACTCCTACGACTGGTTAGAGCGCAAGTTACAGGAGCGACAAGTGCAAGTGGATACTGTCACTTTTGCTGGTGACTACTACTCACTGCCAAATCTCGTACCACTCCTGTCTCGCCCTTCCCGGCTAGAGTTGTTGCTGGAGATTCTAGAAACTCCGTTACCAATGCGGAATGACTCTTAATGGCGTTGAAGTTAAGGGTAAGTACATCTTGCTTGCCCTTATTTCCGCAATAGCAATAGCAATAATAATATGCCTAGATTTCCTAGCTTTTTTTCCTCTTTCCTTCTGCCTCCTGCCTTCTGCCTCCTGCCTTATCCAACACCCAAGGAGGAATAATAAATGCAGCTATTGACTGAACCCTACCTCCGACAAGTCAAACGCTGGCCTCTATCTGGTCGTCATATTTTAGCTCAGTTTGATGATACATCGGTGGTTGTCTACCAAGCATTCCGTCCCGCCATTGGGCACTTTGCTGCTCAGTATGGCTATTTTGGAGGTGAGTTTAGTCTCCAGCGTATGAGCTGGATTAAGCCAAATTTTCTCTGGATGATGTATCGTTCAGGTTGGGGTACTAAAATAGGTCAAGAAGTAATCTTAGCAGTTCGGATTCAACGCTCGGCTTTTGATGCCATCTTAGCAGCAGCAGTTCATTCCCATTTTGTCCCAGATGTCTATTCGACTGAAGCTGTTTGGCAGCAAGCTGTTGCTGATTCATCAGTACGGCTACAGTGGGACCCAGATCATGATCCATCAGGGGCAAAAGTTGAGCGTCGTGCTATTCAGTTAGGACTACGTGGTGAGGTTCTAGCTCAATATGCTCGCGATTGGATTGTGAATATTGAGGATATCTCAGAGTTTGTACGGCAACAATACCAGTATATCCGGTCTAATGATTGGACAGAGTTAATGATACCCCAGGAGAGGGTGTATCCGGTTCAGCTAACCTCTGTTGTTCAAAAATTGGGATTATCCGCTATTAAGTCAGAGCTTTTTTCTTAAACAATTAATAACTACTCCAGATTTGCTGTGTGCAGTTGCGAATAAGTAAGCAAGATGCTGAACTTCTACCTACTCTTTAACCAGAGGTGACATTATGAGCGATATCAAATCAGCCTATAAATCAGTGGCTCTCGCTGTATGGCAAAGTTTGGTTCAACAGTATCCAGATGAGGTATTAGAAGAGGATTCGGATGATTTAGAAACACGTAACAAAGGTATTCATGCTGATAGCAGCAGTCAAAATATTACTCAACAACAAGCAGTTGAAAACCCTGTTTCTTCAGAGCAGGATTGAAAATAGTAAGATTAAAAATTAAGTATCTCCCAGAATTAGTGTGATAAATCAGTACTAAAAAACAGCTCAAACCATTCAATAAAAAATAGGCTTTATTTTACACTAATTTATCACATTGAATCTAGGAGAATCAATTCTAAATTCTAAATTCTAAATTCTAAATTATTTCTTGGTTGGCGATCGCGTATCATCGTCTACCGGGTAGCTCATCTTCCCCATACCCACAATCTAGAACATAATACCTTTATGGAAGCTAGCCCAAGCCTGCTGCAACGGCTTGGTCGAACAACCTTCTACCCTCTCCTAAATCTAGAGTCTCTCTCTGCTAAAATGTAAATTGTGATACCGGTTGCTTTACCAAATATTCATAGTCCCTAGGGTTTCTAGCTAAGAACACTCCATGGAATTGAAAGTAAAACTGCTAAGCAGAGAGATATTACTACTTGCAACAATTATTTACAAGTCTTAAAAATAGAAGTAGAAGCCTTAAGTGCAAAAGCTACCTCACTGAGGCGGCTACCGATAGTTAGGTGGGGCAAAGTCTAATCAATTAAGGTTTGCCTGCCGCTATCAATGCTAGTCTAATCAATATTTACCAGCTTGTCTGGTGCGACCTCAGGTTAGTAATTCAGGTAGGGCAACAACAAAATTATAAAGAGCCATTGTATTGTTAAGGAGAGTAAGTGCTTTGTGATACAACGCTTAAAACAGGACTTAAAGAATGATCTCATTGCAGGTCTTCTGGTAGTTATTCCTCTGGCTACCACAATTTGGCTAGTGTTTACGATCGCTAGCTGGGCGATCGATCTCCTGACCCGCATTCCCAAGCAAATTAACCCCTACAATAACCTCCATCCCATCTTAGTCAATCTACTGAATTTGGTAGTGGGACTGACTGTACCAGTGCTATTTATTCTGTTGATTGGCTTAATGGCACGCAATATAGCCGGAAGGTGGTTGCTGGATTTAGGGGAGAAAGTGTTGCAGGCAATTCCCTTCGCAGGGCCAGTCTACAAAACCCTCAAACAGCTTTTGGAAACGGTTTTAAGAGATTCTAAGGATAAATTCCGTCGTGTGGTTTTGGTAGAATATCCCCGCCGAGGCTTATGGTCGATCGCTTTTGTAACTGGTAGCACTAGCAGCGAAATTCAATCTCACATGGATAGCCCCATGGTGAGTATTGTTATCCCAACAAGTCCTAACCCGACAACTGGTTGGTATGCAGTTGTTCCTGAAGAAGATGTCATTAATCTTTCTATCTCTATAGAGGACGCCTTCAAAATCATTATTTCTGGAGGAATTGTTGACCCTGCCGACTCCTCAATCTCTATACCAAAATCCAATTCTCAAGGCAAGAAAAAACTAGAGCAACCCTTACCAGAAATAAGACAGCAGCAAATTTTACCAGTAGAAGAAGGCTAATAGTTTCTAATGCTGTGCAATGGTTGTTTATACTTTGGCAAATCAAACTAATAACTAATAACCAGAATTATGCAACCACGCAGAATTGCCCGTGAACTGGCTCTGTTGAGCCTCTCTCAGATACCTAAGGGTTTGGAACGCCTTGATGCACAGCAGCTGAATAATCTGATTTTGGCAGCAGTTCGTACCCTAACCGAGGAAATTCAAGAAATTTTAGAGACTGCAGCAGCAGAACTAAAACGAGGAAGCGATCGCATCCTGAGTAGTGAAACCCGTACAACCGAAGTGCTTAGCGCCAAGGCAATGGTAAATGATGCTATTGAATTAGCAGAGAAAGCGATCAACCGCCTAGGAACTGCTGTGGAAATTCCGGAAGTGATCCAACTGTCAAATCAACTCGAAGTCCGTTCCTATACCATAGATATTCTCAAAACCATCAGTCGCAGACGTCTGGAGATTGATGAAATTTTGAACCAAGCGCTCCAAGACTGGCAACTTGAACGCCTAGCTCGAATTGACAGAGATATCTTGCGTATTGCGGTAGCAGAAATGTCGTTTTTAGGAACACCAGAGCGGGTTGCGATTAATGAAGCAGTGGAGCTTGCCAAACGCTACAGTGATGATGAAGGACACAGATTTATCAATGGTGTGTTGCGCCGCGTTACAGAGAATTTCAAAACTAAAGCCCACCTGCAATAGAGGGTTAGCAAAAAAAGAGCTGATGGAGCGCAATCAAATTATCCTGAGCAATTAGCTTAGAAATTTTTTTATAGTTGATGCCAGTAGTCAAGTGTGAGTGCAATGGTTTTTAATTGGTTCCGCCGACAGTTTGGTTCCAAAGAAGGGACTTCTCAGGAGAGTAAGCCTGAAAATCAAAGTCAAGTTGAACAGGAACAAAAGGCTCCAGCAGAAAGTGCTGAACCTGAGCCAACCCAAGAGTCTGCAGCGACTGTTGATGATGATTACCTGAGTTGGGCAAAAGCTGCTTACAACAATATTCAGCAGCAGCAACCATCCCCAGAAACAACAACGCCAGCGCCTACAGAATCTCCTGAAACGACATCGGCAGAGGAGTCAACAGCAGCGGAAACAGAAGTTACGACTCCCCAAGCGATAATCGCAACTGACACAGAGGAGGTGGAAGAGACTGTTGCCTCAACTGATACTTCTGAAGTAACTGCTGCTTCAGAGGAAACAACCACAGTTGAAACAGCAGCCACAGAAGAGATAACGACACCCCAGGTGGAAGCTGTTACAACCGAAACTCCAGAAGTTGCAACAGAAGAAGAACTTGCCTCAGAGTCAGTTACTCAGGAAGATACTACCGTCGCAACTACCGAATTAGCTGATCAGAAACAGGAAACAACTTTACCAGAACCAGAAGTAACGACAGTTACCTCCCAGGAAGAATCGCCAGAATTAACAGCTCCAGACAGCTCAGATGAGAGCATACCAGAAGAAGAGCCAGATACTTTGCCCGTAACGAAGACAGAGGTTGATGCTCAACAAACAACTGACAGTACCCAGCCAACAACAGTAGAACCTGAATCAACTCCCGCTGCTCCTGTACCAATTTGGGCGCGTCAATCAGCAGAGCGGGAAGCACGGCTCGAACGCCTCAAAGCTACTGCCATTGAAACCCCAGAGCCAGAATTTGTGCAGACAGCAGCACAGCAAGAGAAGACAGAAGTTCCTGATATTGCCTTTGATGAAGAGTTTGTGTGGTCATCTCAGGTATTAGCAGCTCAGGGTAGGAGTCCTGAAGAAGTCTCTGTTGAAGAAATTAGCTGGCTTAAGCAACTGCGTCAAGGACTAAGCAAAACTCGTCTAAGTTTAGTAAATCAGCTTAAGGCAGTTGTTGGTCAAGGTCCGTTGAACCAAGACGCCATCATTGAAATTGAGGCGTTGCTGTTGCAAGCTGATGTTGGCGTAGAAGCAACGGACTATGTGATCGAGACCCTACAAGCTAAAATGCGAGAGGAAGTGCTACCTCCAGAAGAAGCGATCGCTTATTTGAAAAAAATCCTGCGAGATTTACTGGAGAGTCCCTACTCCAACTCCTACAACCCCACCTTTGCACCAGAACAAGATACCTTCAATATCTGGCTCATGACTGGTGTCAATGGGGCTGGTAAAACCACCACGATTGGTAAACTAGCTCATCTAGCTAAAAAATCTGGCTACAGCTGCTTGATTGCCGCCGCTGATACTTTCCGAGCTGCAGCAGTAGAACAGGTGAAGATTTGGGGAGAGCGCAGTGGCACGGAGGTGATTGCTAACCCAGGCAAGAATACTGATCCGGCGGCAGTAGTGTTTGATGCGATTACAGCAGCAAAGGCACGAAACGCTCAATTACTCTTGGTAGACACCGCAGGAAGGCTGCAAAACAAGAAAAACTTGATGGATGAATTAGCCAAAATTCGACGGATTGTAGACAAAAAAGCCTCTGATGCTCAGGTAGAATCCCTCTTGGTTTTGGATGCTACCCTCGGTCAAAATGGTTTACGTCAGGCGCAGGTATTCTCAGAAGCAGCTAAACTCAGTGGAGTTGTCTTGACAAAACTTGATGGAACTGCTAAGGGTGGTGTTGCCCTAGCAGTAGTGCAACAGCTAGGTTTGCCGATTCGGTTTATTGGTGCAGGTGAGGGAATTGAAGACTTGCGCCCCTTCTCTAGCTACGAGTTTGTCGAAGCACTACTCAGTGGTTAAGCTTCTTACAGGTGTTAGGTTTTAGGTGTTAGGTTTTAGGTGGAAGAAATAAACAAGCCAAACCTTCTTCCTCCTGCCTCCTGCCCTCTGTCTCCTACCTCCTGCCTCAATACTGCTCGGATAAGCATTCTTAATTCTTAATTCTTAATTCTTAATTCTTAATTCTTAATTCCGCGCAGCGGCACTTGCTCATGAATCGCCAAGAAATTGAAAATCGAACCATTCTCATTGCCTTAACCGGTTCTCGAGGCTACGGATTAGCTACAGAAGCCTCAGATTATGACTACCGTGGCGTTTTTGTGGCAAGCAAACCCTACTATCTAGGATTTAACCAAATTGAGCAAAAGGACAAAGGCTGGACAGAAGAGTCAGGTAAATTTTCTTACTTGTCTCAAGATACCTGTATTTATGAACTCAAGAAATTTTTAAAATTATCAGCTGATAATAACCCCAATATTCTAGAGCTACTGTGGTTCAAAAACTATCTGCATCTGACAGAAGTTGGCAAAATCTTGCAACAGCAGAAGCAACTGTTTCTCTCCAAAAAAGTGAAGCACACTTATGCAGGATATGGTTATGCCCAAATTAAGAAGCTAGAGTCTCACCGTCGCTGGCTACTCAATCCTCCCACTAAAAAGCCACAGCTAGAAGATTTTGGTTTAGAGTCAAATCAACTGTTAACAGTAACTGAAGTGAACGCTTTTCTGGAATATCTCTACCTATTAATCAGGGAGCGTATCCAATTTTTAGAGCCAGCTGAATCTCTACATAATTTACTAACTGCTGAAATTGACTTCAAAGGAGTCTTAAGACAATACCCACTGCCAGAAAAGACATTAGATTATACCCAAAAACTGACTAATAGTTCCAAGGAATTTATTCAATTACTGCAAAAAAATCAGCAGTATCAGAATGCCCAGAGAGACTACAAAAATCATCAACAGTGGCAGAAAAACCGCAATCCATCCAGAGCAAAAATGGAAGCATCTGTTGGCTACGATTGTAAGTTCGCGATGCAAGCAATTCGACTATTGAGGACAGGAATTGAAATTTTAGAAACTCAGAATTTAATTGTTGACCGTCGAGAAGCAGGTGATGCTGAGGAGTTGCTGGCAATTAAACGAGGGGAGTATAACTATGAACAGGTAATGGCGCTTGCGAATGACCTGTATCAGGGACTTGATTTGGCTTACACTAAGTCTACCCTACCTGATAATGTAGATAAAGAGATGGTCAATCAATTGTGTATTGATTTAGTAGAAAAACAAGGATGGTGCTGAAAATGAATAATGAATAATGAGTTAATTAGCCCTCGATGCTCCAACACCTTAAGGCTTTCAATCTTTTTTGTTCAAGACTTACGCCAAGCCTCTATTTGTAGGGTGTGTTAGCGTAGCGTAACGCACCTTTGACTCTATATGTGTTGTAGCTGCGTAAGTCCTATTGTTGAAAATAAGTGCACGGTTATTTGGAGATTATCTCTACTTTGTGCTATAAATTTGCTTGAGTTGCGTGCAAACTTGAGCGATCGCATCAATACTACCACTATTTACAAAGCCGTAATAATCCAATACATAAACCCTGTCATTTTGAACAGCGTCTAAATCTTTCCAGAAAGGTTCGGACTTAAATTCATCAATGTTTTCCCCTTCCAGATTCACGAGGATTAAGACTTCTGGATTGGACTGTAACACTTTTTCTGGAGAGAGGGTAACATAACCTTGGATTGGGCTTTTTCCCTGTAAATCAGCTACTAAATTTGTTGCCCCAAATTGCCTCAGGAGATCCCCTGCCCAACTGTTTTTGTTCGGAGAAAGCAAGGGTTTACGACTTACTAATGCTAAGGTAGAAGTCTCTTGTGATAGAGTTTGGGTAGGTAAGCACTGTTGATAACTTTCAAGCAGTGGTTCTGGATCAGCTTGAATAGTTGTTGCTAGGTTTCGCGTCAGCTCTTCTAGAGATCGCCAACTATCTAGCTTGGTTGAGATCATCTCTATATCCAGAGATTTTAGCTTTTCCAGCACCTGATCGTGAAATCCCGCTGCACCAATTACGAGATCTGGTTCAAGGGCAACGATTTTTTCTAAGTTAGGTTGAGTACGCCCTTTGCTGACACGAGGAATATCTTGGAGAGCTTCATTTGTGTCGAGTAGCCGACTAGTTGTCATACCCACCAACTTATTTGAATCGAGACGATACACGATGTCTGCTGTAATGGGTGTGAGTGCTACCACACGACTGACTACAGGAGCAGAAGTAGTTGCAGAATTCGTTGTTGTATCGGTAGTTGGGGATGGGCTACAGCCCAAAGGCAACAACATTAGCAAAATGAGAATCAGGCGAAATAGTTTCATTGCTCAGATGCAATCGGAGTGAGAGGACAAATTTGAATGCCTACAGGTGTTTGTAAAATTGTGGCATCAATGCCAAAAATGGCAGCAAGATTTTCAGGTGTAAGTACATCTGTGGGGATACCAAGATGATACAACTGTCCAGCTTTGAGTAGAGCTAAGCGATCGCTATATCGAGCAGCTAAATTTACATCATGGAGTACAGTAATGATGGCAATGTGCTGGTGGTGATTCAGGTTTTTCAACAGTTCCAACAATTCCAGTTGGTAACGCAAATCTAGATAGGTGGTAGGTTCATCCAGCAGTAATACCTGGGGAGCTTGCGCCAAGGCTAACGCCAGAAAAGCCCGCTGGCGTTCACCTCCGGAAAGCTGCTCTACAGGGCGATTACTATAAGTCACTAACTCTGTGGATTCCAGTGCCAGAGTCACCTGTTTGTGATCCTCTGCATTCATTTCCCACCGCCACCAGGGTTGATAGGGAGCCCTGCCCAAACTCACTAGTTGCCGCACTGTTAATCCAGAGGGTATAGTCTGCTGTTGGGGCAATAGTGCTAAAGTTTGTGCAACTATTTGTGGCGATTGGGTATGAATAGATTTGCCATCTAGTAATACAGTTCCCTGTTGTGGCGAAAGAATACGACTGAGCAAGCGTAACAGAGTTGACTTGCCGGAGCCATTAGCACCCAAAATGCTCAACCATTCCCCCGGTTGCAGAGCAAAACTAATGTTTTGCACAATGCTTTCTTCCCCGTAGCCTCCCGTCAAAGCCTGACTTTCCAGTGCTGTCTCAAAATTCCCCATTCTTAATTCTTCATTCTTAATTCTTAATTTATGCCTCATGGCTTCGACGATAGAGCAACCAGACGAAAACAGGGGAGCCTAACAACGCCGTCACAATTCCCACAGGTAGTTCGATTGCCCCCAGACGGGATAGCCAATCAGCCAGCAGCACAATCCAGGCTCCTGCCAAAATTGAGATTGGCAAAACCCAACGGTAGTCTGTGCCTACTAACAACCGCACTCCATGGGGCACAATTAATCCCACAAAGCCCACCAAGCCAGCAATACTTACTGCACTAGCAGCTAACAACGCTGCAATCGCTCCAATTAACATTCGCGATCGCCACAATGATACCCCCAAACTCACTGCTAACTCGTCCCCTAATTGCAACAAATTCATCACTCGTGCTAGAGTACAACCCACTAACAGTGCGATCGCTAGATAGGGACCGGTGATTGCCAATTCACTCCAGCCCCGTCCATTGAGACTACCAACCAACCAATTAAGGGCAGCCTGAATTCGTCCATCATCTGAGAGCAGTAACAGCATCGACTGTACAGCCCCAAACAGGGAACTAATCGCCACTCCCCCTAGCACCAATCTTTCTACAGATATTCCTGATTGACTACGAGCCAACAGATATACTATTCCAGTTGTTGCAATCGCTCCCAACCATGCAGCCAAAGGTATCCAACTTTGTAACAAGCCTAAGGTAAAAAAGGCTACCGCTACCAATCCTGCTCCCGCAGAAATGCCTAGAATAAAGGGATCTGCTAACCCATTGCGTAGCATCCCTTGGAGCAGTGCACCGGAAAGTCCCAATGCTGAACCCACCATCAATGCTGCAATGAGCCGAGGCAAGCGCAGATCCCAGACAATCGTTTGATTAATACTACTTCCTTGATGCCACAATGCTTGCTGAAGCTCTGCAAGGCTCAAGGGAACGGCTCCCTGAGTTAGGGATACCAGCAAAGTTACTGCTAAGCCAACACAGAGCAGAAGACTAGCAATTACGCGATGATCGGACTGAGCCATTTGGGCTGCTTCCTGAATAGTTATCCTTATTATTTTTTAATGTAACGAATCTTATTTTTTATCTCATCAGTTGTAGTACTTTTAACAATTAGAAACAACCTTCTCACGATTTCCAATAAATGGATTCCTGAGAGCAATATGGAGATATATCAAACTATTAACAGATACTTTGGTGTACTTTACCGAGTGATTATAAAACTTTTGGTAATATGGGCAAAAGTTAGTCAGACTGTAATAGTATACAGCTGCCTCGCTTAACGATAAAATGTCCTACTTAAGGAAACGGTAGAGAAAATATGGAAGGATCCGAATTGCCAAAATCTAAAGCTGAGAGCAGTCCTCTAGAAGCCGCAGCTGCTGAAGCCCAAAAGAATAAAATAGATGTCAAGGTTGAAACGCCTGGAGAGATAGTGTCACCAATTCCTTCTGAGCAATCAGAAAACGTACAGTGGCAGGAATGGGTGCAACCCGTTTCTGACGTTTTGTCAAAACTACCTGATCTGGTGGGTGATTTCTTTACCAGATATAAACAGCCCCTAAGCACCCTGGGACTGATCCTGTTGCTCATTGTTGCCGTTAAGGTAACCCTAGCAATCCTAGATGCTATCAATGACATTCCACTATTGGCACCCTTTTTGGAATTGGTGGGAATTGGCTACACTGCTTGGTTTGTTTACCGCTACTTACTCAAAGTAGAAACACGCCAAGAACTAATGACTGAGATTCAAGCCCTCAAAGCCCAAGTACTAGGCAGAAATACCCTTGACAGCTAACCTCCTTGAAGCATAGGTTGACTGTTTCAATAAAACAAGAGCTGAATTCAAAACAACAGTATTCACCACTTGTGACAAGCGAACTGATGTAAATACAGCAGATTGCAGGTATATGAGGTACAGTAAAACTCTTATGAGGTAAGCATATTGTCCTACATGAGTGTACCTCACCAAGATGAAATGTGCTGTAACATTCAGTTCGCTCGTATTTTTTGAGTTTATACTTTTGTAAAAATTACTGAAAATTTAAACCAATTTCCTTGCTGCTACTTGCGTAGTAGTACCAGTAGAATTAGTCTTGCTAGTTACTAATTCTTCGGTTCTTATCTGATTTCCTTGGATAAATTCTGGATTAAACCGATATCCAACATTGCGGATAGTTTGAATCAAGTTGGGCTGTCTGGGATCTATCTCAATTTTTTTGCGTAGAGATAGTACATGGGTATCAATCGTACGAGGATTGTCAATGGCATCAGGCCAAGCACGACGCAGTAATTCTGAACGACTCAATGCCAATCCTTCAGATTGTGCTAGCACATAGAGCAAACTAAATTCCTGAGGTGTCAGTTCAACAAAATATCCTTTGAGACAGACACGACGCTGTACTAAATCAATTTTGAGGTCACCATAGTTTAAAGACAGCGGAGCAGTATTTAAACGAACACGCCGAATTAGTGCTCCTACCCGAGCCATAAACTCTTGCATACCAAAGGGCTTGACTAAATAATCGTCAGCCCCAGCTTTGAGCCCCCTCACAACGTCACTTTCAGTATTGCGGGCTGATAGCATTAAAATCAATGACTGTCGTTGTTGCTGGAGCCATTGGCAAAATTCAACACCATCACCATCCGGTAAATCTGAGTCTAGAACAACCAGGGCTGGTTGATGATGATAGAATGCCTGTTTTGCTTGATAAAGGCTATCTGATTGGTAGACTCCATAACCTGCTTGCTGCAAATGCCAGCCCAGTAGCGATCGCAAGTGAGGGTTTCCTTGGATAATTTGAACACAAATCGATTCCACAGCAGCTTAACTTCCCCTTTAGCTGGTGAGCCTTAGCTTAACAAAATCAATGTCAACAGTTTGTAACAATTGTTACTCAGGTAATTGAGAAGTGGATATATCCTACTTTCTGTGATTTGTTCTTTAGATCACATTACAGTCCAAACCGTTACTAGCTCAGTGATTGAGGTAAACTTAACTATAGTTAATGAATAAAAGCATCTATTGAAGGAGTCAATGTGATAACCATCTATGGACAAAAAGTCTCCTCTGCTGTGGGAACAAGGATAACCAGATGCATCTAACTCAAACTATAGAAAGATATTTCCTGGCAAAGGCATTAACTGCCAAATCACGAAGTTTAATAGGAGCCCCCATTGGGAATCTTTGATTACTGCTAGGGTCTTTGTTCCTTAAAAACTAACAATTCCAAACTGTTTGTGACTATGCTTCAAGATACTAGAACTATAGGCTACTATCAAAAGCTTACCGACGCCTTAGTTGATTTGTGGAATCGAGGCTATCGCTTTGATTACCTGCGTCTTTATATAGATGGCTATCTTGCCGCTATCAGATACAATAAATCCCTTGAATCTTACTTGATCCATCGTTTAGAAGAAGAAGCAATCCGCTATATACGGGATCCATCTAACTTTGAGCTGATGGTGATGCCAGAACCTGAATCTGACTATTTTTAGATTAGAGGGCACAAAGAGGGAATATTTCTTCGCGAACAACTAATAACAAATAACAAATAACACTTGCATCCCCATCCCTCTTAGGGTGGGGATGAGTTAATTGGGGTGATTGGCTCAGCTGCCAGCGTTTGCCTCAGCAATAATTTACGAAATGCTAGGATGATGGGCGTTAGCAGCAAAGCTGATCATTTTCTGTCGTTATGGTTCCACAGCTACCTCAATCAATGTCACACCATTCGACTTGGTGCTGCGTTGAAACTCTTACCGGACATTCCCACTGGGTTCATGCCGTTGCTATTAGCGAGGATGGAAAAACTTTAGCCAGTGGTAGTGCTGACAACACTATTCAGTTGTGGAATCTCAGTACAGGCAAATCAATTTCTACCCTCACTGGACATTCAGACTTTGTAGTTGCTGTTACGATCAGCAAAGATGGGAAAACTTTAGCTAGTGGTAGCTATGACAACACCGTTAGGCTATGGAATCTGGGTACTGGACAGATAATCTCTACCCTCATTGGGCATTCTGACTTTGTTAATTGTGTAGCCATCAGCCCAGATGGCAAACTTTTAGCTAGTGCCAGTAATGATGAAACCATCAGGCTATGGCATCTGGGTACTGGGCAGATAATGTCTATCCTCACTGGGCATTCAGACTTTGTGGTTGCTGTCGCTATCAACAAGGATGGCAACCTTTTAGTCAGTGGCAGTAATGACAACACTATCAAGCTATGGCATCTACCCAGTGGACAGGAAATCCAAACCATATCGGGGGATTCATCCTTTATTAATACTGTCGCTATTAGCCCTGACGGCAAAACTTTAGCTGGTGGCAGTGCTGATGGCATCATTAAACAATGGAATCTAAACACTGGTAAGCTTCTTTGTCCCTTAATAGGACACTCAGGTGATATTCAGTCTATTGCTTTCAGTCCAGATAGTCAGACTTTAGTCACTGGTAGTGGAGACAAGACTATTAAACTGTGGAATCTGAGTACTGGACAGGTGTTGTGTACTCTCAAAAGGCATTTAGGTGCGGTTTATGCTGTTACCATTAGCCAAGATGGACGAACTCTTGTTAGTGGTAGTTCTGACAAAACCATCAAAATTTGGCATATGTCTGGGTTTTGAGAACCCCTTTCCTAGAATTTATATAATCAAAAAAATAATCCCTCTTTTACTACTTTAGAGAGAGGCAAAAGAGAGATTATTTAGTCTATTTTTTTGCTAGATTTTGGCAGAAAATTAATCCCTTTGAGACAAGGACAGATTGCTCTGTGTCGGTAAAGACGCCACTGGCTGTGTCTTTACTACGGCAGATTGAAGCATCTGTGTATTGGTTACAGAATCATTAGCTAGGGTAAATAGCGGATTCGAGAGAATCCCAGCCAAAGATGTAGCAATCACCGACAGCACTAAACCCACTTGCAAGGGACGCATACCGGGCAAAGTCCAGCGGATTTCCGGGTAATTTTTCACCGAGTCGGACATTTCTTGCGGTTCTTTTACTACCATCATCTTGACTACACGAATGTAGTAGTAAATTGAGACTACACTGGCAATCAAGCCCAGCAAAACTAGACCATATAGTCCCGCTTGCCAACCGGACCAAAACAAGTAGAGTTTACCGAAAAATCCAGCTAATGGGGGAATCCCACCCAGGGAGAGTAAACAAATACTTAAGCCTAGAGTTAAGAGTGGATCTTTTTGATAAAGACCAGCATACTCGCTAATCTGGTCAGTGCCAGTACGCAAGCTGAAGAGAATTACACAAGTAAATCCTCCCAGGTTCATGAACAAATAAACCAACAGGTAAAACACCATGCTGGCGTAACCAGCTTCAGTACCAGCAATGAAACCAATCATCACGAAACCAGCCTGGGCAATGGAAGAATAGGCTAGCATCCGTTTCATACTGGTTTGGGTGAGGGCAACCACATTACCCAAAACCATGCTTAAAATTGCTAGGGCAGTGAAGACAAAGTGCCACTGCTCAGTTACCACGGGGAAGGCTGTGAGTAGCAGACGAATTGCTAGGGCAAAGCCAGCAGCTTTGGAACCAACAGAGAGAAAGGCAACTACTGGAGTAGGAGAACCTTCGTAAACGTCGGGAGTCCATTGATGGAAAGGAACTGCGGAGATTTTAAAGGCAATACCTGCGATCGCAAATACTAAAGCAATCAAGATCCCCAAAGATGGCCCAGATTCTAAAGTTGCCATCCCAGTTGCGATCGCTTCTAGTTGAGTTTCTCCTCCAGATAAGCCGTACAACAAAGAGATGCCATACAAAAAGACTGCTGAACTTGCTGCCCCAATCAGCAAGTATTTCAATGCTGCCTCATTAGAACGGGGGTCACGTTTCATGTAACCCGTCATCATGTAGGAAGCAATACTTAGGGTTTCCAGTGAGATAAAAATCGTCACCAGCTCATTCGCCCCTGATAGGAACATTCCTCCTAAGGTAGCAGTGAGCAAAAGTCCGATAAATTCAGCTAAAGAGGTGCCAGCCTGCTGCACATAACGGATCGACATCAAAATTGTTACAGTAGCTGATAAGGCAATGATGGCACGAAATGCCACACTGAGGGTGTCACCATTGAAGCTCCCAAGAAAAGAAATGGGGTTTGCAACATCCCATTCTTTGTAGAGAGCAACCACACTTAGTAACAGACCCCCAATTGCCACATAGGGAATTCCTTTAGCAGAATTCCTACCAGCAACTAGATCAATTACTAAAACTAGTAAGAGGGTAATAATTACAATTCCCTCTGGCAAAATTATCCCAGCATTCAGCTGGGCAGCAAGATTGGCAAAATCCATAGGTTCTATGGGTATGGTCTATGGTTATTTTTGGTATCTAAGTTAACTTTTCTTATCATATCGGTGATTGTTGCCAGTTGGGCATTGAATGGCAAGGTAGAAAGTTCCTCAAAACCTCTGGCCAAAGAAATCGATGGGAAAATTATATTGATATGTTTACTTATTTTAATAATTGTAAATAATATCTGATTTAAATTACGACCAACAGAGAAATAGAGTGAGAATACTGGGATTGTTCCTTATTAAAGCAGAGTCGAATCCATGACTCCTGGATTAGCAGCAACTCCGTATCCTAAAGTTTCAGCCTTCAAGTCTGGACGGGGTCAGACTTCCTCTCCCTCATCTACATCCCAAACCGCCCAGTCGTCAGTTCCTTCTCTGGCAGCCCTGTGGGCCAAGAAATATTATACTTCCGTTACAAGTCTTGAGAAATCATCTCAGTTAGCTAATAATCGCAACTTCAAAGAAGTTACTACTACAGAAGGGCGCAAGTATACAGCTAAGAAGTTGATAGATAACTTAACTTTAGCTAGTGCCCAAGCTTGGTCGATGACAGAAACCTTGCTCTCTGAGGAAATTCGACGCCACGATATCAACCCAGATTTAGTTAATCCCTTGGAGATTGCTGCGGATACTCGCCATTTATTTCAAAAAGTATTAGAAGCTTATGCCGAGCGTTCCACTCCACGACGCCTGTCAGTGATTGTAGGTAAAGATTTTGGTCAGGTGCGACAGAAATATACTAGCGTTGATCGCCGCGCCATTGGCTTCGTAAGTATGCAATTCCACTACACTGGTCAAAAGTTATTGAAGTGGCTTTCACCCCCAGAGCAGGTTTTGTGGAAACCTTACTTGAAGGTAATGGATGACCACATGTATATGCCCTTACAAGCTGCCTACGAAGCAGCAGCTAACCATCGCTATGATTCTCAAGCTCTAGCAGCTGTACGTCATCTACTACCTGTTAGTAGCAAAATTGCCGTCTCTGTTTGTCAAAAAATCTGCCATTTACATCCCAATTATAAGACCTATAGTGGTTCCCTTCATGAAATTCAGGTCAAAACTGCTAGTATTCGGGATGTTGAGATGTTTCAGGTTTATCTATGCTTATGCGTTTTAGAGAACCACATCCAATCGGTACAACAAGAGCTCTTTCCTCTGTGCGTAATGTTATATCCCTGTTTGAATGTGAAGTGGAAATTGGTGCAAGATATGCTACAAATTATGGGTTGGCAAATACACGAGTATTTGCCGGCTGAACCAATGGCTACTTTTTTACCTTATCTGCGCATCTTGAGTGAAATGTTTGCTGGTGAAGTTTTCCAAAATGATTAAATGGCATACTTCTAGCCTACATTCAGCAAGCCCTAGTACCGCTGCGCGGAATTAAGAATTAAGAATTAAGAATTAAGAATGCTTATAGAGTAAGGATTCTATCGATCTCAAACTGGTCACTTATTTCCGCCTAGCTGCACTAGTTAGGGTTTGCTGAATAAGTCGTAACTTTCGGGTTTGAATAGGTGTTAGGTGGTAGGTGGTAGGTGGTAGGTGAGGTTGGAGGTGTTAGGTGTTAGGAAATTTCCCAAGTCGGTGCCTGTGAAATTGAGCCCATCGATGCAATTTCCTTGGACTTGTTTGGCTTGCCATAGGATTGAAAGCATCGTCTGGCATTGCTTCGACACTTTTGCAGCAAACCCTAGTTAAAGCTTAGTCTCCACAATCAGATAAGAATTACGAAAATAGGGGAATTGTCCAAGCAATGCCCAAGGTAATCGCCATTGCCAAGGCCAACGTTCTACATATAGCTCAGAGATAGACCCAGAATTTATCACTTGCAATCCCATCGCTGTTAAGTCTCCTTCATTGTTAACAAACCACTTAAAGGGTGCTCCGATTTGGCTGAATCCTTTACCAGGCTTCCTCATATAATTTCCTAAAACTTCCACATCTAAGGTGGCACCTGGAAAACGAGAGCGCATCGCATTGATGAGCTGCTGTACCTCATTGGGTTCAAGGTACATTAGTAAGCCTTCTGCAATAAATAAAATGTTTTCTGGCTCTACATCATCAGCAATAGCATCCATCCAGCTAAAATCCATGACTGAAGCACTAATAAACTGGTGCTGCTCTGTTTGAGTATCTAATTCACGGCGTAATTCAGTTACTACGGGCAAATCTAGTTCCAACCAACGATAAGCGTTTTGTCCTACGCGATGAAAACGACTAGATAATCCAGCTCCCAATTCTACAACCACAGGGCGAGAATGGTTGGCAATATGACGAGATGTTATTTGGTCATGGTGGTAAGTGCGGGTAGCGACGGTAATACTAGCAGCTTTACCAAGCTTACTATACAATTCCTCTAGTTCTTCATCCCAACCTAGGACTTTTAACCACTCAACAGCTAGTGGGTCTTGGAAGAGACGACGAGAATAAGAGTGTTCATCAGCTCTTCCCTTGAGTGGCAACATTAAGGTGCGGGGTACGCCTGTTAGTTTTGCTGCAAGTTGAGACATAGAAATTAAGCTCCTTAATGACAACTATGTAATTTGAGCATCTCCAAATACTGAGCTCGACCACCATTAAAATTGTTGAAACTTAATACAGAACGAGTACGAAGAATTGCATCCCAACTCGAATGAACTCCACCCTGAGATGGTTCTGTAGTTCTTGGAGCTAAGGTAGGAGAATGGCATTGCTCTACTCTACAATTGCTAGGGCAAGTTTGCCAATTCCCTCTTGAATTTGTGCCGAAGTGAGTTGAGCATAACCGAAGATAAACTCACCCTTAGGCTTGTTTTTCAAATAGTAAGGTTGAGCAGTAACCATAGAGACACCAACTTCTGCTGCGCGATGAATAATTTCTTCGTCACTGAGTTTGGTTTTTAGCCTTACCATTAAATGAATTCCTGCCTTCTCGCCCAAAATAGTTACCTGTTGATCGAAATAGGTTTTCAAAGTTTGCACCAGAATTTGCCGAAGCTGATTATAGTGGGTGCGCATCCGCCGAATATAACTTTCTAAATGCCCTTCATTGAGAAAATCTACCAGAACTTTTTGTTCCAAAAGTGGCGAATGTCGATCTGTTAACCACTTGGCGCGAGTCAACAAACTTACGAGGTGTTGGGGAACTACTAAATACCCTATTCGTAAAGAAGGAAACAACATCTTACTAAAAGTACCGATGTAGAGAACCGAGTTGCTATGATCAAGTCCTTGTAGAGCTGGGATAGGACGCTCTCCATAACGATATTCACTGTCATAATCATCCTCAATAATCATTATCCCCATCTTTTGTGCCCAAACTAGTAATTCCAGTCGCCGAGGTAGGGACAACACTGCTCCTGTAGGAAACTGATGAGATGGAGTAATATAGATGAGCTTAATGCTTTTTTTGGAATAGTTTGTGAGCTTTTCTATCACTAATCCTGACTCATCCACTGGCACTGGATAGAGCTTAGCTCCCTGCATCAAGAAGGTATACCGTGCTCCTGGATACCCTGGTTCTTCCAAAGCGATGCCATCCCCTGGAGCAATTAGCAAACGTGTCACTAGATCTAGAGCTTGCTGGGAGCCGCTGGTAATGATGATTTGGTCAGGTTCACATTGTACAGCGCGAGAACGTGATAAATAGCAAGCGATCGCTTCCCGTAGTGGTTTGTATCCCCCGGCATCAGTCGGGTAGTTCAGCCAATCTAGGTTAGCAGAACAATGACGGGACAGTAGTTTACGCCAAAGCTTAAGGGGAAATTGGTCAATTGACGGTTGTCCATAGCGGAAACTGATAGGTAAATTTGGTTCTTGATAGTAGGGAATTTCAGTATTAGCGAGAATTGCTCCGTAGTTGGATAGCTTTACTGGTGGATGAGACTCCTCAGGGGAAGAATTAATGGCAGCTGAGTTTAGTAATTCATCCGGTAGTTGAGAGCAAACAAATGTTCCTGAACCTACAGTAGTTTCGAGATAACCTTCACTGAGGAGTTGCTCATAGGCTACAGTCACAGTGGTGCGAGAAATTCCTAAAGACTTTGCCAATAGACGTGTTGAGGGAATACGTTTACCTCTAGATAACCGCCCAGTTAAAATAGCTTGACGCAGTTCCTCATAGAGTTGGCGGTGCAGAGGTACAGGAGCATCACTATCGAGTTTAATTGCCAAATCCATGCTTAAAGTTCAAAGTGGACTGGTATTTAAATCAAAAAGTGGCACTTGTAGAATACCAATTTCTTCAATAGTCTAGCAATGGGTTTAGCAAAAGTAACCAGCTTATGAGTCATAGCGAGAATGAAAGCAGTTCCGAACAACTGATACCAACTCAACGGAGCAGAATTAAGCGAGTACCTAAACGTGGGCAGTATGAATGCACGGCAATCTATCAAATTTTGGATGAAGGTTTGGTGTGTCATGTAGGTTTTGCGATTGAACAGCAACCTTACGTCATTCCCACCGCCTACGGTAGAGTAGGAGACAAGCTCTACATTCATGGGTCACCAGCTAGCCGCATGTTGCGATCGCTTCAGGGAGGTATTGAAGTCTGTATCACTGTAACCATGCTAGATGGTTTAGTTCTGGCTCGTTCTGCCTTCCACCACTCCATGAACTATCGGTCAGTTGTCGTGTTTGGTAAGGCAACAGTAGTGAAGGATAGCCAAGAAAAACTGGAAGCACTTCAGGCATTTACGGAGCATGTAATCCCCGGACGTTGGGACGAAGTGCGCTCACCGAGTCGTCAAGAACTTCAAGGAACGCTGATATTATCTTTGCCTCTAGCAGAAGCATCAGCCAAAGTACGTACTGGACATCCCATTGATGATGAGGCTGACTATCAGCTGCCAGTTTGGGCTGGTATTGTACCTCTGCATCTAGCCGCTACTGAACCAATGAGTGACCCTCGTTTGCCTTTAGAAATTCCTGTCCCTACTTACGCTCTAAATTATCGTAGATGTGCCCCAAATAGCAATTGCTAGGACAGGCAAGATGCCTGTTCCACAAGATAATAAAGATAGGTTCAACAGTCCCTGATTAACCTTTGTGTATTTTGTGTCTTTGTGGTTTTTTAGTTGCTTGTGCGTTATGACAGGCAAGATGCCTGTTCCACGAGATAATAAAGATAGGTTCAACAGTCCCTGATTAACCTTTGTGCTCTACTCAGACTGTGGGCAAATCCAAATTGAGTAGCCAAAATGGTAGATATAGTCATTTCACATAAGAATGAAACACTTCTTTCCGTCGAAAACCTTTTACAGCAAGATTTACACCAAAAAGTTTGTATCAGTCTAAACTGGAATGACTATATTCGGATAATTTTAAGCTACTCAAAAAATTAGCCCATGCCTTGTGCGGTAATACTGACTGCTCTGCCTGTTGAATATCTGGCGGTTCGGACTCATTTGATAGAGCTACAGGAGGATATGCATCCCCAGGGAACCATTTACGAGCGGGGGAAATTTATCGGCAATGAACAGGAATGGGAAGTCGGTACGCTGAGGTGGGGGCGGGTAATGCAGGTGCAGCAGTAGAAGCAGAAAGAGCGATCGCACATTTCAAGCCTAACATCTTGTTGTTTGTGGGCATCGCTGGAGGAATCAAAGACGTTGCGATTGGCATTGAAGGTAAAAATAATGATTCGATAGAATCAGAAGAGGCTCGACAGGAAAAAGCTTCTCGTTATGTCAGTGCTTTTGCCTTTGAGAGTATCTCAAAGGTTCAGATTGAGAAGACAGCTAAATCACCTTTCCTACAATCTTCTCTACCGCTTCGTTTACCGGAATCTACTTAAACCATGAGTTCTAACCCCATACCTCCCACTCAGATCTTGCACCTCAGAAAACAAAATTCAAAACCTTGCTCATTTAACCGTTGACCTTTCTTTTTGATTGATGAAACCTTACAGCCATCCTTTAAAGTCCGATTTTTGGAAATCCCCACAATGGCATGATGATTAAAAGCTTTATCTCGAATTTTTGTCAGTAACTTAATTGTGCCAAAAGCTGTATCACCTAAAACATAAATTTGAAAGGATTTGGTCAGAATCGAAGGTAAATTGTAATGACAACATCTATACCTCTTTACCCCCAAATGCCCAAACGACAAACTCAAGAAGAAATCGACCACAGAGCTCAACGCATCCAAGCTGCCATTGCTGAACTCTCCCAGCTCAAAGCCGATATTGAAGCCCAAGGCGACTTAGCACCGAATAGATTATTGATATCCCTGTTTTTTCAAAGGAATTGGACAATAGTTCTCTCTGAAGTGAGAGAACAGACTGCAATCCCCTCTACACAAGAACTTTAGCTATCAGTTCAACATACAGCTTTTTTTAGTGCAATATCTGAGTTAAACGACCGGCGGGGCAATGGTTTCACTTTAAGTTGACACCAATGATGGTATACGGCCTGAGGATTGCATACGCCCTTAGTATACAGAATCGGGCATCAAGAGCTATCAAGCTAACAAATTTGTCCAATCTGAGAAGCGGTGTCTTCCAAAGTTAACCGTAAAGGCAATCATCAAATTATCTAAACACTCAATCAGCCAATCGGCTTTAACGTTAGATTCGTAATGTCTACACATGTCGGCAAAATGACTAGCTATGTGAGACTTGATTCGGTTGAGGTTGTTACTAGTATCAGCGCAAAGCAAGACAATCTTCAGCAACAGCCCCACAGTAAATGTAGGTTTCAAGTTCCCGTTTATATCCGTGAACATTACATGGTTCTCAATCGACTTACAATCACCTTCATCTGGTTTAGCTAATAAGGTGGATATCAGGTGACGACAGGTTCGCATGAGCAAATTTGGGATTGGTTTCCAGGTATCTCTTTCAGGAAGAAAGTTTTTCAGTTTTTCATACAGCCAGTCATTGAATCGATGCTCTCCGTAGCTTGGATGTGCCGAATAAACAATAGAGGAGCTCAAATATTCGTATACCTGAATCTTCATATTTTGATAGGATTTTACCTGAGCTAGAGTCTCTAGGTGTTGCTGGGCAGCATCTCGATAAGTTAAATCGCCTTCTACAGGTCCGGCAAACTTTGTGATTGCTGTTCTTAGCTTATCGGTACTCAACAATGTGGGATTTTTCCCCACCACTGTTGATGAGTGCATATGAGTCACGTAATTGAACAAATCTTGATCAAACTGCTGTTGTTTCTTTTTCTGCAAGCACTTATTAGCTTGTAAGTTGCCGCTATTATCAGTGTTTTCTCTAGCCAAATAGTAGGGATAGAGAAGTGGATAACGATGGATTACATCAGGAATGCTTTGACTTTCTAGATCTTCACCAACTGGTGTGCCTAATTTATTTTGTGTTTGTGGAGGAGACCCTGAAACCCAGGCTTTGCGCTGTAGCTCCTTATATTGTTGTGTTTGAGTAAAATCTCTAACTAATTTCTGTAACCGCTGTGTTGTTTCAGACCTTGTAGGTGATGAAGGCTCAGATTTAAATAAATCTACTAGCTCATACACCGTTTGGGTTTGATCTAATCCTGGTTGAGACCACCAATAGTTAATCAGACTGTAGCAACAGCGATTCAAAAGGTGGGGTAGTTCACTACATGCCCATTTGGACATAACTATTCTGTTGAGAGCATTGAGAACTTGTACTTCAGGGTAATTTACACCCTCTATAAATAGGATACGAAAACGTTCAACCAGGGCACTTTGAGACTCGGTTTTTCTGATATTGAGGATATGGCAACAGATGTATTCCGAGTCAAGCTCGAAGGTGTTGTAAGAATAGCTTGTCATGGCAACTAATATCAAGTGATAGATACCCTAGCTGGAAAATATTGCAAACAACACTCTATGGTGAGTGAAGTAGCTTCGGAGCAGGGAGTAGGTTGTGTTGATTACGCCCATAACGAGTGCCGCCTTACCCGTGGGGCTTCCTGCCGCTTTTGTGAGTGAGTATTGAATCAAGCATATTATAGCGGGTAAATTAATTTATGAATACCTTACTCTGGGTAGTCTTTGATATATGCTGCCATCAAGCGCTGTAGAAAATACTGTCCCTCCCTCTCCTGGATTATGTCTCTTCTCCTTAACGAAGTGAATGCTCCATATATATCATTGATTTTGAGTGCTTTTTCTTGGAACACTAATAGTAAATCATTTATGACAGCAGGTTCATCGCAGACTGCCAAAAATTGGAGCATTTCTTGCTCTAGTTGCGATAAACGCTGAAATTGTTGAGCTAATGAGTCTCGAATATCATCAGGAATAAATAGATGTTGTTGATGGAGGAACGTAGTTATGTTGCCACCAAGCAGTCTCCAATCTCTGGCTACAGCATTTAACACCCTTGGGTTGCCTTGATATCGACTACTTAGTGTCCGCCAATCACCATCAGATCCGTGTAATCCCCTACGTGAATAAATTTTTTGAACTGTTGATTCTCCAAAACCAGATATTCTCAATGACATGACCTGAGAGATTTCAATTAGCTTTATGTCTTGCAGATCTTCGCTGCTTGTGAGAACTACACAACTTTGGTGAGGTGGTTTACTTACAGATATTAGAAACTCACCATAATCCTCATAGCCACTCCGGTAGGAACCGTCATGAACACCAGTCTCAAGAACAGATTCAAAACCATCTAGGATGATTAGGCAGGGTTGATTCAACAAACAGTCTACTAGGGACTTTAATTCTGTTGTTTCCTCCCTATCCCCTGATATAACTTGAATTAAATCTTTGAGGAGATCCTGCATTAGCGGAGGGCGATTCCCCTCTAGTGAGCGCCAGACTAAACAGTCGTACTGATCCCGAATTTTCTGCGCTAGCTTCACTGCCAACCAGGTTTTTCCGACTCCGACAGTGCCAAATAATGTAATCAGTCTACAGCCATCAAGAATTTTGTGTTCTAATTGCTCTAGTTCTTGCTGCCGTCCATAGAAACCTGATATATCAGGTGCTTGGCTCCAATCTCGAAGTGGCGGGTTATAACTTGTATCAAGTTCTCTTGCTGTAGAGCTGATAAGGGAAAGCTCAGGGTTATTTTGTGGCTGGACATATTCCTGAGGAGGGACTGGTATCGCATTCATGTTCTTACAAAGTCCCGGCAACACATCCCAACAGTTTGTCTTCTTAATCTTCTCTCCGAATAGTTCAGTGAGCCGTGTCCATAGATTCGATCCAACCTGTGACTGAATATATGTTCGGGAATAGCGCCTATGATTGGCTGCTATTTCCTTGTATGTCTTCCTGTCCAAACATCCAAGCAAGACGAGCTTTTCGACTGGAGTCAGTCCTTTTGCTCCTTGCGATGCAAGAATTTTGTCAACTATATCAACAATGTGATCTAACTGAGGAGGATTCATCGGCCAAGAAGGATTAGCACAGCCAGAGAAAAACTTGCTGTCTAGTTTAACCTGAACTTTCCTGACATTTTCTTAACTTTTTGGTCTGTGACCTGAACTTTGCATCGGTAGCGGCAAATTTTTTCATTCAGGCATTTGGGATTTCGCTTAAGGCTCAAATGCATAAGGAAAGAGGGATTTGCCCAAGATATAAAAGCTTACTGGATTTGCAAAAGCAGCAAAATATAGGGAATTCTTGACACAATTACCAGGATCCACCCTTAGGTCAGTGGGTAAA
Source organism: Caldora sp. (assembly GCA_965222765.1). GTDB lineage: Bacteria > Cyanobacteriota > Cyanobacteriia > Cyanobacteriales > Coleofasciculaceae > Caldora. Next base: position 38,490 of record CBDCVG010000001.1, on the reverse strand, counting down.
TTAACAGCATCGATCAGAGTTTTTGGCTGAAATTTTCTGAAATAACCTTAATTTTATATTTTGCTAAACTCAAAAAAATTAGTATAAATCATGAAGTTTTTATGAATTTATTTTCTAGGAAAATTAGATGTCAAATTCAATTTAACTAGTTACTATATAGTCAGTTGAGTTGAATAATCAAGGGATGAAATAAAAACTAGGAACATTTTTTGGCTTACAGTAGTCTGCTCTGGAAAACTGTACTAAACAGCAGTCTCGCGCATGCAGTATGGTGAACCATCAAGGATAGCAGTAAGAGAAGCGATTAGTTATCTGCAAGAATCCGAAACCAGTTAAAAAATTGAGGAAAAAGTCATGAACAAAAATAAAGTTACTCAAAAGATTAAAGCAGGAAGAGATGCAAAAGTGGTTGGTGGAAATGAGACCAATACTATCAAGATCAACATTTGGTTGATGATCGTTGGAGTCATAGCAGCTGGTTCTATGGTTTGGCTAGGTATCAAATTCTTTGACAACTCAATTAAGCTGAAGCTCGAAAATAATCAGGAGTCACAATCATCAATTGCTCCACCTGAACAGAATTTAAAGCAGTTAGTATAGACTATGACCCAAAAATCCAAAGCAGGCAGAGACAATACTCAAATAGGAGGTGATTCAAAAAAAATAATTAATATCTCTAATAATGTTTTGACCTCTGCGATTACTACCATTGCTTTGTTGGCTATTATTGTTGGCTTGATGAAGCAAAATCAATGGCTTGCAGAGATGCTTTTTAGCATAAAAATTGAATGTCCTGAACCAACTTCAAATCTGCAAAACAATAATATCGATGAAGTAGCAGAGGGAGCATTACAAAGTTACACAAATGACGGTAGTGGGAGCATTTTGCTCGTTTTGGGTGATTCTAGGGAGCAAGATGATCGTACTACAAATTTGCCAAAATGGGATACTCCCGTTGCAGATTATTTGCAAACCAGCAATAATCCTGAATTCTTCTCCGATTTAATTAGTGATTCGCCGTATCCAACAAGAGACTTTGTTGTTTCTTTGACAGAAGTAGATTATCTCAAATCAGAATTTTCACTCAACCCTATAGAGTTAAGTCAAACCAATCTTGACAACTCCACTGTGGTTAAGAAAAACAACATCTTCAGCAAAGATCTAAGTAAAGCAGTTAACACAGATAGAGCTGTCTTCAAGATGGGGTTCAGCTCAATCGAGAATTGGACTGGTTCATTGTCAAATCAAGAAACTGTTACTAATAACGGTGTAGTCAGTACCCTATTTGATAGTCACTTTAACCTTGTTAGCACGAACAACAGCAACCAGATTACAGTTGAATCATTGCTTGAAGATGCAGGAATCAGCAAAACGAAGAAAGTTAGTGTACCGGATACGACTGTGCCAGACGTAGTTTTGTATGCTCCGATAGTTCAAGAATTCGCAATCAATGAAGAAACGTCAGATATGGGGAGTGACTCCAAATCTGAAAGTAAAAGCATTCCAGAACATACTTCAGTGGTAAGTCTTCTAATGTTGGCAATTTTAGGTGGGATTTCAAGATTGAAGAGGCATTAGGTATCCGACTTAAAATTGTTCATCAAATCGTAGGATGGGACATAATACTAAATTCGGTTATGAAAACCCACTAATGCTAAGTCTGGTTATGAAAACCCAGGTTTAAATGCTGGATAGAGTGTTAGGGGGGTATGGAAACCGGATTTAGTATAACGGGGGTATGTGTGCCTGATTTAGTCTAAAAAGCTCATTCTAGCATCAGGGTGAGCGAAATTTTCGTAGGATTTCAATTCTCCGCGTCTCTGTGTATGCTTACTCTTTTCCCCACACGTTTTTTCACTCACCCGTAGCATCAGGGCGCACGTCGGTCATTCGTGTCAACTTAAGGTAGAGATAGGTGATAGTGAAGCACCTGGGGCGTTTGGAGATCCTTCGCTATCGCTCAGGATGACATAATTCCCTTACGGTGCATAAGTCCTAGATTTTTGAGCAGATTGAGTCATCTAAAGATGACTTGAGCTATTAGCAAGGAACTTAAGTTCCTTGTGGGGCAAGGATTTCAACTTAAGTTGACACCAATGACCGACGTGCGCTCTAAACCCAATAAATCACAAGAACTTATGCAGGTATAATTGGTAAATCACGGATAAGTTTACCCATCCACAGACTAATACTGCTCAAGGGCTATCGCAAAGATCAATAAACCAAAAGTCAACTGTACTAAATTGGGATGAATTGCGATCAGGTAAGGCAAACCATTAGATCCTAATTGATTGGCGAGTTGGTCAATTAGGTCTGAACTCATCACATAGCACTACAAAGCAGAATACGAGATTTATAGCTTTGAGAGTAGAGCCGTGAAAACGAGCATATTCATGACGATGAGGGCTGCAATTACATAAAATTGCTCTGGTTTTATGTCTTTGAAATTCACAGTAGTTCTCCTAAATTTTTAGTGTTTTGGTCTAGCTGGAAAGACTCTGAAACTGTTTTTGGGCTTATTGAGATAGCTAGAGGTTAGTACCCGCTAGTTTTTAGGCAAATGACTAATCCTGTCAAAAGCAGGTAGCTAGTTTAGTGCATAGAGAACTTACTTGAAATATATTACCTGGATTTTAGTTTACTCAAAAAAACATCTTTGTTAGTAGATTGATCAGTAATTTTTAAGATTTATGTCGCAGGCAAAAAATGTGACAACTTGTCTTATGCGATTTCGACGATTTATCCTGTAATAAAAGCTGCTTGCATTAGTCCTGAACAATCATAGTTGAGAGCAACAGTATCTACCTAAAGGTAGTGGTTTGGCTGTTGTATTGCGGCTTTAAAAATTCCTGACCCTGCTTACGCTCTGAATTATCGTAAATGTGCCCCAACATACTGACACCAGAAAATGTCTATTTTCGGGAGGCAACTCCCCAGGAAGACCATCTAATTGCTGAGTATTTCTATCAAATGTGGCGGGACAACAATGTTCCAGCTGAATCTATAAGATCTGATTGGCTTGATTTGACACTCGAGTTCATTAACCAAGCTCGTCGGGAGTTATGCTATAAGGCTTTTGTTGTGGAAGTTGGTAACGTAGTTATCGGTTCTGCTAGTTGTCAGCTCTTTAACGGTCTTTACCCCAATATCCTGGTAAAGGAACACCGTAAATATGGTTATATCTGGAATGTCTATGTTGAGCCGCCTTACAGGAATCAGGGACTTGCTAAAAAACTAACATTGCTGGCCTGCGACTATCTAAAATTACTCGGTTGCACACGAGCGATTCTCCATGCCTCCCCATTCGGTAAACCATTATACGATCGCCTTGGCTTTCAACAGAGCAATGAGATGCGCTTAGAGCTAACCGATTAAAAACGATAAAGATATACTCCCTCAGCTCCCCCAGCAATGGGATATTTTTTTGGCAGTCCCTTATTGTCGCTGGAGAGCGCGATAAGATAGAAAGTTGACTCTAAAAAAGATAGAAGCTGTTGTTAACTCCTAGCGTGAGCACTACCCTAGTTTTAAGCCAATGAAACACACCCTTTCGGTTTTAGTTGAAGATGAAGCCGGTGTTCTAACTCGCATTGCCGGTCTATTTGCCCGTCGAGGCTTCAATATTGAAAGTCTAGCTGTTGGTCAAGCCGAGCAGGGTGGCATCTCCCGAATTACAATGGTGGTACCAGGAGATGACCGCAGTATTGAGCAGCTAACCAAACAACTTTACAAGCTAATCAATGTGCTCAAAGTACAAGATATTACTACAAAGCCTTGTGTTGAGCGGGAATTGATGTTGCTTAAAGTTAATGCCACTAGCTCAACACGCTCAGAGATCATTGAATTATCTCAGGTATTTCGTGCACGAGTAGTAGACATTGCTGAGGAGTCGCTCACCATAGAAGTAGTGGGAGATCCAGGTAAAATGGTGGCAATTGTCAAAGTACTGAACAAATTTGGCATCCGTGAAATTGCCCGTACTGGGAAAATCTCTCTTACCAGGGACTCAGGAGTAAATACTGAATATCTCAAATCTATGGAAGCAAAAGTTTAGGCAGCAAAAATTGTTAGTAGCACCGAGCCTAGAAGATAGTGATGACTAAGACATTCCAACCCTGCTGCTCTACCTAGTTGCTCCCTTCGCTGATGACTATAGAATCGCAAACCACCAGTAAAAAAAGGAATGTAATCACCACTTATATCATCTCTAACAGCAGTGTCAACTAAGTAAAAACATCCACTGGAGCGCAATACCCGCTTAATTTCTAACATAACCTGCTCAGGATTAAGGTAATGCAAAAAACTGATGGTGCTAAAAACTGCATCAAATTGTTCTTCGGCAAAGGGCAGAGACTCGACATTGCCCTGTGTGTAGGTTAGCCTAACACCATGCTGATTACACTGCTGGGCTTGATGGATCATTTCTCTGGATAGATCTATACCATTACCTTGAAGTGTTAAATAGTTTGTGGCGAGGCGATTCAACAAACGACCTGTGCCACAACCAATATCCAGTACCTTGGGTTGCTCCGGCAGTTCAACGTACTCTAACAAGCGTTTATGAATAGCTTGGTAGAAAACAGTAGTTAGCAAACAGTCGTAGTTTGGTGCCCAGCGGTCGAAGAACTTTTCTTTTTTGCTTAAGCGATCGCTATTCATTGCATTCTAACCTTGGGAAATATATCTTTATTAGGTGAAGCTAGAATCAGGGTAATGATTCTTCATTTCCCCCATTCTTCTCTAAAAGGGATGTTCTTGATCCGACAGCCCTGTGCTGTAGGGGGTTCTTGTGGAAACCGGAGTTGTTGAAGTATCTAATCGGTGATAGGTATTACTGCATCTGTTACCATTGTTGAACCATTTATTTCATCTCGTTAGGTAAATTTTATTGAATTTATGTAAATTTAAAGTTAAATATATTTAAGAAGATTAACAAATAATTCTTTTTCCTGGCAACCCAGAAACCTTTGCTCAAGCATCTGGTTAATCGGCAACTTCAACTCTAAGATAAGAAAATATTCTTGCTCAGGGTGTGTCAGAAAGTTAGTAAAGCCCTCCTGATACTGCAACGAACAATAATAGACGTAAGTCATGAAAAAAATATACTTTTTACTGGGTGAATTAAGTGACGATGACCTTGACTGGATGATCGCTACAGGTCGTCGAGAGGAAATTATCGCTGGCACGGTTCTGATTCAGGAAGGTAAACCAATCGATACACTGCACATAATCCTGGAGGGAATGTTGTCTGTTTCTATTGCGGCTTTAGAAGGTCAACCGATTGCTCAATTGGTTAGTGGTGCTGTAGTTGGAGAAATGTCTTTTGTAGACAGCCGTCCCCCTTCCGCTACAGTTCGGGCTGTTGAAAATTCCCTGGTGCTATCTATTCACCGACATCAATTAATAGAAAAACTAAACAAGGATGAAGGGTTTGCCTCACGCTTTTATCGAGCGATCGCAGTTTTTCTGTCTACCAGACTGCGGGGTACAGTTAAATATCTCGGCTATGCCAAAGGTCAGCAATTGATTGAAGATGGTATGTCAGAAGAACTATCTCCTGAAATTATCGACAACGTTCCCCTAGCACAAGCCAGATTTGACTGGCTACTTAGACGTTTGAAAAATCCTGATCAATCCTTGCTTTAAGAGCAATACTTCGGTGATGTACCCAGGAGAGCACGATGGTTACCGAAATAGCTACACCAGCAATCATATTCGTTAATAGAGGTCACGCGATCGCTACATTAGGATAAAAAGCAAGCGATTCGGTACAACTATTATGCTCAGTTCAATTCCACTCCCAAAGATTCCCCAACCTGTTGGTGAAAAACGAGTTACATTTTACCATCTCAACTGGCAAGCCTACCAGCAAATTCTACAGGCTTTAGGTGACAATCGGGCTGCCCGCCTCACTTACAATCTTGGTATTCTGGAGATTACAATAACAACAAAGCGAGACACCCCACAAAAAAATGCTATAGTTTTCCTTTATTCTGATGCAGAAAAAAATAGTGGATAATATAGGTAGGTAGATTCCTTGGATTATGTTTTCTCAAAACACGCTGAAGAAGAACTAACAAAATCTGGAAGGTCACAAATTAAGCGAGAATGGATAGAGCAAACATTAACCGAGCCTGATTACTCCGATAGGGACTCAAAAAGAAATAACAACCGAGCTTGGAAACGCATCCCTGAGTATGGGAATCGAGCATTAAGAGTGGTTTACAATCCTGATACAAATCCACCGACAATTGTTACAGTCTTTTTCGATAGGGGCTTTAAACAGTGAAAGACATTAGATATGACGAAACTCTAGATGCAGCTTATTTCCAGATCGAATCTAAACAGGTTATAGACTCCGAAGAAATTGCCGATGGCATCATCGTGGATTACGACCAAGATGACAACGTTGTAGCCGTCGAAATTATAGGCGTTAAAACCATAAATCCTGCAGATTTAAAAATCTTGAAGCCTTTAATACCTGAATCCGTACAAGCACGATTTCAAGAATTTTTTCCAAAATTGGCGACTGCATCTAGTGAATAAAACTACTTAGTAAGCACACCAAACACCAGAGCCTGGGTTAAGGCGCACATCTTAAGGATCGGATCGATCCTTGGCAAGGCTCTTGGTTGATGCAGCTTTTTCGGTAAGGTTGTTGGTGCTGGTAACTTCCGAATCTGATTCCTTTACTCTGAATTCTTGTATTGTTTCCTCAACCAACGTTTGTTCCAACGGGAGGTTGGTTCTAGGGAAGATGCTGCTTGCTCCAGGCGACGGCGGTGTAGAATAACTGGAACTGGGTCAGATAGTAGAGGGTCACGGTAAGGAATTGCAGCACGAGTTTGTAAATGTTCTTGCGATCGCACTGACAGAGCTTCTAAATCAGCAGCACTGAAACTTGCCACAGTACCTGGTTGCCGATTTCCTACCTGTAAAGTCTCACTAATTTGCAAACCAGCAGCCAGCATAGCAGTGCGTACTGCTGCCGCACAAGAATAGGTAGCAATTTTCCCCGTTTTAGTACAACAGTTTGCTAACTGTTGAATAAATTCCACCGTCCATAACTGAGGACATCGGGGTGGGGAAAAGGGGTCTAGAAAAATCCCGTCTGCGAGAAAATCTGATGGTGGTAATTGCCTAATGGTAGTTCTGGCATCACCCAAAAGCAGTTGAGCTTGGAAATATTTAGTTTCCACAGCTCCAGAGGTTGCCAATTCTGCTAGTAGTGTTGGTATTGGGTTCATCCAATCCCTAAGCAAATCATATGCGATCGCAGCTTTTGGCACACCTGGGTTCAATTCCAGAGCAACTAACTCAACGCGACAGTGAGGATTGACTGCCCAAATTCTTTCTAAAGCTGATGCACTGTTGTATCCTAATCCATAACAGACATCAAGAATTCGCACTATCGGTTGTTGAGCTTTTGTTGCTAACTGGCAAGGTTCCACAAACTTCAGCTGAGCTTCCTGTTTTGCCCCTTGGGTGCTGTGAAATGCTTCACCAATTTCTTCAGAAAAGAAGGTGAAGGAGCCATCATCGGTTAGCTGAGGTTGGAAAATGTTGGTGTCTGGCATCGTTTGATTTAAGAGGATACTTTGCTATAAATCCCACGCCAAATTTCGTTCACCCCGCAAAGCCTCTATTTGGAATAAAAATGTAGGTTGGGTGGAGCGATAGCGTAACCCAACATCGGAGTACATTGTGTTGGGTTTCACTTTGTTCCACCCAACCTACCTCTTGCATTATTTACTAAAGCCTTTGCCTCAATTAGCGGAAGGCATACAGACACAATTTTGCAATTGCTCGCGCAACTTGTCATGATCTAAATCCTGACCAATCAATACCAATTGAGTCTTCTGTTTACCTTTCCACTCATCATCCTCAATGCTAAATCGCTTACCGCTGAGATGGAAGATATGACGAAGTGGACTCTCATCAAACTTGATAATCCCCTTAGCTCGGAAAACATTGGAGGGTAACTGATTGTCTAGGAAATACTGAAACTTCCTGATTGCTAGAGGCTCATCACTCTCGAAGGAAATGGAGGTAAACCCATCATTTTCGAGATGATGAGAGTGATGATGATGATGATCATGGTCATGATGATGGTCATGATGATCATGGTCATGATGATGCTCGTGCTCATGATCATGGTCATGATGATGGTCATGATGATCATGGTCATGATGATGCTCGTGCTCATGATCATCATGCTCTGATGACTCTGTATTGAAATACTTGTTCGACTCAAATAAGCCAACACTGAGAACTAAAGGCAGTGAAACCTTTGCTTGGGTAGTACGGAGAATTCTGGAGCCTGCTTTTAGCTCTCTAATTCGGGTTTCGAGTGAATCGACATCAGCTTTATTCACCAAGTCTGTTTTATTGAGTACAATGATGTCACCGTAGGCAATCTGGCTATTAGCGGCCTCACTGTTGAACAGATCCAGACTGAAATTCTCGCAGTCTACCATGGTGATAATAGAATCAAGTCGAGTCATATCTCGTAGTTCTGTACCCAGGAAAGTTAGAGCTACTGGTAGAGGATCAGCTAAGCCTGTGGTTTCCACTACTAGGTAATCCACCTTGTCTTCTCGCTCGAGAACCTTGTAGATTGCTTCAACTAAATCATTGTTAATCGTACAGCAGACACAACCGTTATTTAGTTCCACCATGTCATCTTCGGCGGTGATAATTAGCTCATTGTCAATGCCAATTTCACCAAACTCATTTACAAGTACGGCGGTTTTGATCCCTTCTTGATTACTCAAGATATGGTTAAGGAGAGTAGTTTTGCCGCTACCGAGAAAACCAGTAATGATGGTGACTGGCAAACCATGCTTAGGAGCATCCATTATTTGCTCTGGAGTAGACTGAGTTGTTACTGATTTCATAGAGCTATCAAAAATTTCAGAATATATCAGGATAGGGTTATCGTGCTATTAGTAGCAATATTGGGATGTTCGCCTGAAACATCCAGAGCTGTCCTTATTATTGCTCATCTGTCCACTGCTGATTTAACTATTACTGTGTTATGACCCTAACCCTCTATAATACCCTGACTCGCCGCAAGGAAGCTTTTGAAACTCTAGAGGTTGGTAAAGTACGGATGTATTGCTGCGGCATCACGGTGTATGACTATTGCCATTTGGGTCATGCTAGAACTTGCATTGTTTGGGATACGGTTCGCCGCTATCTGCAATGGCGGGGGTATGAGGTGAAATATGTGCAGAATTTTACTGATATTGACGATAAGATTCTCAACCGGGCAAAGAAAGAAGGGACAACAATGGAAGAGGTGTCAGAACGCTTTATCCAGGCATATTTTGAGGATATGGAGCGTCTGAATGTCCAGCACGCAGATGCCTATCCCCGTGCTACTCATACCCTTGATGGGATTAAGCGTTTGGTATATGAGTTGGAACAAAAAGGCTACGCTTACCCAGCCCAGGGAGACGTTTACTATACAGTGCGCCAGTTTTCTGAATATGGCAAGCTCTCTGGAAGGAAGCTAAAAGACTTGCAGGCAGGAGCTAGTGGTAGGGTGACGGTAGAAGATCCAGAGGCATCTAAGAAGAAAGATCCCTTTGATTTTGCTTTGTGGAAAGCCTCTAAGCCGGGGGAACCTGCTTGGGAATCCCGTTGGGGTAAGGGACGCCCTGGTTGGCATATTGAATGTTCGGCAATGGTGCGAGACAATTTAGGAGAAACGATTGATATTCATACTGGTGGGTCTGATTTGATTTTTCCCCACCACGAGAATGAAATTGCTCAATCGGAGGCGGTAACTGGCAAACCTATGGCTAGTTACTGGTTACATAATGGTATGGTCAAGGTAGGTGGCGAGAAAATGTCCAAGTCTTTGGGCAACTTTACCACAATCCGCGACTTGCTAGACCGTCCAGCAGACCCCATGGCAATAAGGTTGTTCGTCCTGCAAGCACAATATCGCAAGCCTATTGATTTTAGTGATGAAGCGATCGCAGCTGCTACTAATGGTTGGCAAACGATAAAAGAAGGGTTGCTATTTGGTCATCAGTATGGTAGAGAGTTTGGATGGGAAGATTCTACCCCAATCTCCACTTCCATCGCCCAGCGTTTCCAGGAGGCAGTAGATGATGACTTCAACTTTGCTGGTGGTTTAGCAGTGTTGTTTGAAATCGCTAAGGAATTGCAACGAGAGGGCAATATTCTGGTACATCAAGGGAAAACAGAAGTACCTTCCCCAGAGTTGGAGCAAAAATGGCATACTTTGGTTGAATTGGCACAGGTACTCGGCTTGGAGGCTCAGCCAGAGGAAACAGTTGAAGAATCTGCTGATAGTTTGACTGAAGCGGAGATTGAGTCTCTTATTCAACAGCGTACCCAAGCGCGGAAGGTGAAAAACTTTGCTGAGGGGGATCGTATTCGCGACGAATTAAAAAACCTGGGTATTACTTTAATTGATCAAGCTGATGGCGTTACCAAATGGCATCGCGGTTAGAGATTTCTGAATAACTTTCGAGAAACACTCCAAGGCGAGTAAAGGTATAGGGTATCAATTGTGGAACTGGCATCTTGCCAGTTACAAGAAACCTACAACCTACAACCTAAAACCTAAAAGCTAAAAAATAGCTGGCACAATTTCTCTCTGCTCAAGTCATATTCTCAGGTATTGCTGAAAGGAAATTTGAGGAAGCCTATGTCTTCGCAGGGTTGGTGTCGTCAGTTAGGGATAGTATTGGGAGTAAGTAGTGTAGTTATTTTTTCAGGGAATCCTGCTTTAGCTCAAAGCAACATCGTACCTGATAACACTCTGGGAGTTGGCGAAAATTCTATTGTTATTCCTAATTTATTTGGTTTACCTATTGAATTAATTACGGGTGGAGCACAACGGGAGCAAAACATATTCCATAGCTTCACTGAATTCAACATTGCTGTAGGCAGAGGAACTTATTTTTTGAGTCCTGATGCAGCTATCCAGAATATTCTGGCACGGGTGACGGGAAGTAACCCTTCTGAGATTTTAGGTACTCTTGGCACTATTGGTGGATCTGAACCCAATTTATTTCTGATTAATCCCAATGGCATTATTTTTGGGGAAGACTCAAAGCTGGATGTGGGTGGTTCTTTTATGGCAACTACCGCCAATGCAATAGGGTTGGGAGATACAGGAAGATTCAGCGCTTCAGAACCTGACAGCAGTAATTTACTCAACATCAACCCCGATGTCTTATTTTATAACCGCCTTTCTAATCGAGCCGAAATTGTCAACCGCTCCACTGCTATATTGCCTGTATTAATCTTTTCTTTGAATGGATTGCCATTTAATACTGGACTTCAGGTTACAGAAGGTAAGAGTTTATTGCTCTTGGGTGGAGATGTAAGGTTAGATGGCGGAATATTGAGGGTTCCAGGGGGTAGAGTTGAGTTAGGAGGACTATCAGAACCCGGAACAGTTGAGTTGAATGCGGATGGCAATAATTTCAGCTTGAGTTTTCCCGATAACGTAGCCAGAGCTGATGTCTCACTTACTAATGGAGCTGGGATTGTTGGTCTAGCTGGGGATGATGGTAGTATTGCGATTAATGCCCGGACGGTAGATATTCTCGAGAGTAGCTTTCTCCTTACAGGTATAGGAACAGATTTAGGAGCAGTTGGCAGCAAAGCTGGAGATATTGAAATTAAGGCTACGGAGACAGTAACTATCTCTGAGTCGAGTTTCATTGCCAATGTGATCCTTGGCATTGGTGATGGTGGAGATATTGACATTACTACTGGCTCTTTGGAAGTGACTAATGGCGCTCAACTAACTGCTAGTACTTTTGGAGAAGGAAATGCGGGAGATGTGAGGATTAATGCTACCGATTCTGTGCGCTTTGATAGATTTAGTAGAGCCTCCAGCGATATTGCATCGGGAGCTGTAGGGAATGGTGGAGATATTGACATTACTACTGGCTCCCTGGAAGTGACTAATGGTGCTTCACTATTTGCCCGCACCTTTGGAGAGGGTAATGCTGGAAATGTCAAGATTCGTGCAACCGATAGGGTGCATTTTGATGGCTTTGGAACTATAGCCTCCAGCGGAGTAGTACCGGGAGCTATGGGGAATGGTAGTAATTTGGAGATTATCACTAGCTCCCTAGAGGTTACTAATGGTGCTATTTTGGCTGCCAGCAACTTGGGAGAGGGAAATGCAGGGAGTATAGAGATTTTTATTGATTCCCTAGAAGTGACTAATGGTGCTCGATTGTTAACCTCTGGAGAGGGGAAAGCTGGGGATATAAAGATTACTGCTACCAATACAGTACATTTTGATGGCTTTGGTAGTGATGGATTCCCCAGTGGAGCCTTCACCTCAGTGTTACCCGGAACAGTGGGGGATGGTGGTGATATTGAAATTATCACCGGTTCCCTGGAAGTTACTAATGGTGCAGAACTGTTTGCCCGCACTTTTGGAGAGGGAAATGCTGGAAGTATCAAGATTAGCGCTACTGATATAGTGCGCTTTGATGGTGTCGGTAGCAATGGACTTCCCAGTGGAGCCTTTACCTCAGCAGGGACTGGGAGCAGTAGGCAATGGTGGTGATATTGAGATTATTACTAATTCCCTGGAAGTGACTAATGGCGCTGCACTCACTGCTAGTACTTTGGGAGAGGGGAATGCTGGGGGAGTCAAGATTAAAGCTACAGATACTGTACGCTTTGATGGAAGTGTGGCATTCAGCACAGTGGAAGCAGGAGCCCTAGGTAATGGTAGTAACATTGAGATTATTACTGACTCCTTGGAACTCACTAATGGTGCTTTACTGAATAGCACCACCTTGGGAGAGGGGGATGCCGGGGATGTGAAAATTATTGCTAGCGATACGGTGCGCTTTGATAGGGGTTCCATCGTCAGCGCAGTGGGAACAGAAGCAGTGGGGGATGGAGGTAACATTGAGATTACCACTGGTTCCCTGGAAATGACTAATGGTGCTCAACTATTTGCCAGCTCCGTTGGAGAGGGAAATGCTGGGGATATCAAAATTATTGCCACCGATACTGTACGCTTGGATGGTCTTAGTAGTAATCGACTCCCCACTGGAGTTTCCAGTTCAGTGGGAGCAGAAGCAGTCGGAGATGGCGGTGATATTGAAATTAGCACCAGCTCCTTAGATCTCACTGGCGCTCTCCTGTCTGCAGTCACATTGGGAAAGGGGAATGCTGGGAATGTGACGATTAATGCTAGCGATACCGTAAGATTTGACGTCAGTGTAGCCTTCAGTTCAGTGGAAGCAGGAGCAGTGGGAGATGGCGGTGACTTTGAGATTAACACTAGCTCTTTGGAAGTTATTAATGGTGCTCAACTATCTGCTAGTACTTCTGGAAAAGGAAATGCTGGGAATATAAGAATTCATGCTACCGATTCTGTGCGCTTTGATAGATTTAGTAGAGCCTCTAGTTCAGTGGAAGCAGGAGCCATGGGAGATGGGGGTAACATTGAAATTACCACCAGCTCTTTGGAAGTTACTAATGGTGCTCAACTATCTGCTAGTACCTTTGGGGAGGGAAATGCTGGGGATGTGAAGATTAATGCTACCGATTCTGTGCGCTTTGATAGCCTTAGTACCGTCTTCAGCCAAGTGGAAGAAGGAGCAGTAGGAGATGGTGGTGACATTGAAATTACTACCGGTTCCTTGGACTTCACAAATTTCTCTATACTAACTGCTAGTACCTTTGGGGAGGGAAATGCTGGGGATGTGACGATTAATGCTACCGATACTGTACGCTTTGATGGTTTAGGTGTAGCCTTAAGCTCAGTAGCACCAGGAGCAGTAGGTAATGGTGGTGATATTGAAATTAACGCTGGCTCACTCTCTTTAACTGATGCCTTCATCTCCTCCGAAAGCTTAGGAACTGGCACCGCTGGTAACATTACCATCACAACTCGCCAAAACTTGGAAACTAATCGCAGCAATATTAGCGCCACCACCCTATCCGGTGACGGTGGCAATATCACTTTGCAAGTGGGAGATTTATTACTGATGCGCGACAACAGCAAAATCTCCACTACCGCAGGAGTTGCAGGCACTGGTGGAGATGGCGGTGACATCACCATTGATGCTGATTTCGTTATTGGTGTCCCCAGAGAAAATAGCGACATCACCGCTAATGCTTTCAATGGTCGCGGAGGAAATATTACAATTACCACTCAGGGTATCTTTGGACTACAATTTCGCGATCGCCTTACTCCTTTGAGTGACATCACAGCTAGTTCTGAGTTTGGTTTAGATGGGGAGTTTCAACTTAATTTACTTTCCCCTATTGATGTCAGTCAAGGTTTAGTAGACTTACCCTCCAACTTAGTTGATGCTACCAAACTAATCGACCGCCGCTGTACACCCCGCGACCCCTTCAGGCAGAGTAGCTTTGTGATTACAGGACGGGGTGGCATTCCCCAAAATCCTACAGAGATACTGGATGCTGATGCAATAGTAAGTAACTGGGTTACCCTCGACTCAGAGGAAGAAAGCGGTAATCAAATTGATACTGATACTAATCCCACCAGTACCACTCCCCAAAGGATTATTGAAGCCCAAGGGATAGTCAGAACTCCCGACGGACAATTATATCTCGCTGCTGAAGTACCAACAGTAACACCCCACGGCGAATGGATTCCAGCAGTTGATTGCTACAATTTCCGCAACTGATATAGAGCACTACCTTAAACTCTTACTTATCCAGAAAGAACAAAAAATAAATCAGAGCGAACTACACTTCTGGTAATGGACTGGGTGTAACTGGTTCAGTTCCCTGCCAGGGAAAACTCTGGTATTTGAAATAAAAGCCGCCCAATACTAATAGCACAATGATGATACTACCGACACCGAGAGGACTAGGAAGCCAAAAGATTACTTCTAGATGGTTGAGCTGACCGGGCTGAAGCTGCCATACTAACTGATGCCCATCATCGTAGCTCTCTGGAATAATAGCATTGGCTGACTCCTCAATATTCCGAGCTCCCCAAGGAGTCTCCAAGCTAAACTGCAAATCTAACAAAGAATTGGGACTAACGACAATATCGCCATTTTCTGAGAGCACACCAAGCGATCGCAAATCTAAATCGTAGCTTAAATGGTTACGCTGCACGAGTAAAAAGTTACCCTGATCTAAACGAAACTTAGAGTCTAAATTGGGTAAATCTATAGTTTCAACTGCCTGAGAGCGGGAACGTTTTTTTTCAACTGGGTTAAAAAACTGATTAAACTTAGATGAGAGTTCTGCACCATTATTAAAGGGAATGGTCACAATAATTTCTTGATCACCTAGGTGCTTGGTTCTACCTCTGAGTTTCCTGGCTCGACGCTCAATACTTTTGAGCCATTCAGTTGTTTGAGAATTGCTAAAGTTTGTTAGCCTCTCCCCCAGTTTAATATGCTGGACTATCTCGCCGTGGTGCTGACCGGCAAAATTGATTCCAACATCATATTTGACGCAGCCAGAAAGTAGTAGCGGTATTAATAGAATTACCGACAAAATCCGCAAGCGTCCCAGAATTTCACCAAGGAAATGCCGTAAATCAACAATAGCTGCTTTCACAAACTCCTCCTTTTTCTCCTACCCGTTTGGAATATAGCTCAAACCGAAAAACCCATATCTTGTAATCCTTGGCGCAGTCGTTTAGCTTCAGTCGGGTTGTGGGTTTCATGGAGAGCGATCGCTTTGCCAAACGCTGATAAACTTTTTTGTACTTTACCCTTTTTGAGAAAAGCCACTCCCAAGTTTTGGTGAGCATCGGCATAGTCTGGTTGATACTTAACAGCCTGCTCATAAGAAGCGATCGCATCTTCTAGCAATCCCATGCCTTTGAGGGTCATCCCCAAGTTATTGTATCCAGCAGCAAAACTCGGGTCAATTTTCACCGTTGTTTCATAATTAGTTCGAGCCTGAGTTAAATCCCCAGCATTAAACTGTAAGCTACCCAAGTTATTGTAAGCACCGATTTTGAGCTGAGGGAGAATCTGTTGTTCAAGAGCCGCTTGATAATGCTTTGCTGCTGATGGAGGATTCTTCAAGCGAGTGTAGACATTGCCCAAATGGTAGTGTAGTTCAAACAATACTGGTGCATCTATTGGCTTGGCTCTCAAACCTCGCTCTAGTAGCTCAATTCCTTTACCCAATTGACCAAGGCTAATATAAAGTGCTCCCAGTTTACTGCACACATAAGGGTCATGGGGATGATCTGCCAGAAATGCTTCCATTGCCTGCACTCCCCTATTGTACTTATCCCGTGACGCGATCGCTTCTGGTTGGTAACCATAATGTCGTATTGCCACTTTGGAGAGAGAACCTACCTGCCATTGGGGTTCTCGCTCTAACAACTGGGCAACACTGTCATCGACAATGGCATAATAGGGACGAGAGAAGCGAACTTCTGGGTGATTACGGAACAAACGAGAAACTTGGGAATAGGGAGATTGAGCTGCTCCTATTTCTTGCCTAACTAGGTTAATCAGCAAATAGCGATCATTCTGGATTACCTGCTTGAGTTCAGGCACAATTGACTGTGTTAGGACTTCATCAGCATCCAGCACTAGAATCCACTTACCCTGCACGTATTTCAAAGCCTCATTGCGAGCAGCCGAGAAATCATTGCACCACTCAAACTGATAAACCTTAGCACCATATTTTTTGGCAATCTCCACCGTTGTGTCAGTGGAACCAGTATCCAGGATTACCATCTCATCCACTACATCTTTGGCACTATTTAAAGCTTGTGGTAAGGAAGATTCCTCATTTTTGACAATCATGCACAGGCTTAGGTTCATTTAGATACATCCTGGTAAAGTGCAAAATGATTTAATCAGGTTTTGAGCCTTATTTTTTAGTGGAGCAATCGATGCACTTCCACTTCCACTGCCGGTAATGCTAACGGTCTAATTTTACCTGTTGAAAATGACACTACAGATTGATATGCCCCATTGTTAGGTTGACGATGCACCCACAACTGGTTACCAGAAATATCAATCACCCAATACTCTTGTATTTTTTGCCGCGCATACATCTTAGCTTTATCTCCTAAGTCATAGGAAAGCGTTGAATTCGATACCTCAATTAGCCAATAAATATCGTTTGGTCTAGGGTGACGCTGATCATAACGAGATTCTGGCGGTATAGCAAGACAAATATCAGGTTGCGGCTCACCATCCTTGGGTAATGTAACTGGAGCTGTGGCAAAGACAACAGCTCGATCACCCAGTAGGTTTTCTAGATACTTCACTCCTCGGCGATAGGTGACTCGATGGATGGGAAGTTCTGGAGCCATATTGATAATCTGTCCATCTATTAGTTCAACCTGCCGACCTGTCAACAAGCCGCTCTCAATCATGCGATGATAATCTTCGACACTCCAGCGAGCTAATGTCCTAACCATAGGTATTTTGCTGCTATCTAAGCATTATTTGTTCTATGTATCACTAACTTCTCTGTGCTCTCTGTGTCTCTGTGGTTAATTTTCCCTATCAGCTGTCAAAAATTGACGCCTGTTAATATCTTTAGCATCTAATCAGACCAACTAAGACATTAACAGACGTCAACGTTAAGCTATTAAATTGTTTGAACTACAGTCTCAGACTGTTTAGCAACCAATTAAAACAAGCCCAAAGTCAAAGACTTATCAATGGGTAGAGCAGCACCAATACCCAGCCAGAGGGTAACTAGGGTACCAAATAGGAACACCGTAGTTGCGACTGGGCGGCGGAACGGGTTTTGGAACTTATTAACACTTTCGAGAAAGGGAACTAGAATTAGACCCAGAGGAATTGAACCCATCATAGAGATACCCAACAGTTTGTTAGGTACAGTACGTAGGATTTGGAAAGAAGGATACAAATACCATTCTGGGAGAATTTCGAGAGGGGTAGCAAAAGGATCTGCTGGCTCCCCAACCATCGCCGGGTCTAACACCGCCAAACCAATGCATAGAGCAATGGTTCCCATAATTACTATCGGGAAAACGTAGAGGAGGTCATTAGGCCAAGCAGGTTCACCATAGTAATTATGACCCATCCCTTTAGCCAGTTTAGCGCGTAGCTGTGGATCAGCAAGATCCGGCTTTTTAAGAGTTGACATTTTAAAGAGTGTCTCCTTAATTGACAAAGATCAGCAAGTCTGGGGACAGTTTTTAGGAAGTTGTAGCTTTTTTTAGCTTACCTAAACCCATCTGTTAAGCTCAACTAAAACAATCAGTAGAGTAAGGTAAAAACTAATTTTTCTGAGGACTTGCTTATTAAGATGCGTCCAAATGCAACTTACAACGGACCGGAAATACCCTGCTTGCGAATCATCAGGAAGTGTAGCAACATAAAGACCGCAATAAACCAGGGCAGAACAAAGGTGTGCAAGGTGTAGTAACGAGTCAGGGTACCTTGTCCAACGCTAGTACCGCCACGCATCAGTTCAACAATGGAAGAACCAACAATGGGAATTGCTTCGGGAACTCCAGAAACAATCTTGACAGCCCAGTAACCCACTTGGTCCCAAGGCAGAGAATAACCGGTAACACCAAAAGAAACGGTGATCACTGCTAAAATTACACCGGTTACCCAGGTTAGTTCGCGAGGTTTTTTGAAGCCACCGGTTAGATATACCCGGAAGACATGCAAAATCATCATCAGTACCATCATACTGGCAGACCAGCGGTGGACGGAGCGGATGAGCCAGCCGAAGTTCACATCAGTCATGATGTATTGTACGGAGGTAAATGCCTCGGCAACTGTCGGCCTATAGTAAAAAGTCATAGCAAATCCAGTAGCAAACTGGATTACAAAGCAAACGAGGGTAATCCCTCCCAAGCAGTAAAAAATATTAACGTGGGGAGGTACATATTTGGAGGTAATGTCGTCGGCTAGCGCCTGAACCTCTAGACGCTCATCAAACCATTGATAGGCTTTTGATTCGGTTACTTGTTTAGAAAACATGAAGCCAGGATTCCTAAAAGGATATTGCTGTTTTGCGGGTTAAAATTCCCATAGACAAAATGCCTATAGGGAGATGCTCATTAATTGAGGGTACAAGTGCTAAACAGCTCTGCTGTGGAAGTTACACCAATCTAAGCAGGAACACTGACCCACTTTGATGTCCCTTATAACTATATAAGAAATGTAACATAGCTTGGTGGTGCTAGAAGTTGGTCATTGGTCATTATTCTTGAGAAAAAAGGCAGGAGGCAGAGAGCAGAAGGCAGAAGGCTCCAAGGGAAACTGACTTGTTTCTCCTCTTTTATTGAGGGCACAGGGTGCTCCTCAGGGCTATCGAGAAACACTTCCTTTGGAAGTGAGGGTGTAGGGTATCAATTGTGGAACTGGCATCTTGCCAGTTACCTTACGCAACAAAACTTTGATTTTATGGGCAATCACCCAAGTATGGTCACAATTCTTTTCCAAATATAAGGTGAAATTTAATTCATATTATGTGCCAATTACCTATTCCCCATTCCCCAATTCCCAAACAACCAACAACAAACAACAAACAAAAAATAACAATTCTCAATTTTTATTAACCTCACCCAACCGTGAAGTAATAAATCTATCCATCCAAGTTTCCAAATAAACTTGATTTGCCTCTTGTTCCTCCGGAGTCGTAGTATCTAGAGGATGAGGTGCTAAACCTACAATTGCGGCGGTAGTCACGCAAAACATTGACTTCTGGAAAGTTTCGCAAATACGCACCCGTACATCATTTTCTCCTCGACGCGATCGCTGATAAACTTCCTGTAGATAGTTGGGAAGAAAATGAAGCATATCCTGCATTAGCAGAGTTGGTGGAATCCCAGCACCGCCAATTGGCAAAGGATCTGCATACAGTGCTCCATAAGTAAATCTGCCCTGTTCATAGGGAATCTGATATGCCTGAGCATTGTAAGAAACTGTACCAAGGAAAGGTGTTCCTCGGAAGAAAACTGCCTCCACATAGGGTACACCAGTATCCATCAGGAAAGTCAAGCCAACAGATTCAGGAATAATGTCATACCTCTGATTGCCAATCTGGGGTGCATAAGTAATCGGTTTGCTCGCGTCTGCCACCAAACCATTCAGGATATGCTCTACTACTTGAGGAATCGAGGTAATTTTCCCTTGATTATAACTATCAGACAGGCTCATGAAGATATCACTCATCACCCGCCAGAATTGTCCTAATCCACTGTAATAAGCCATTTGTCGTACTTGTTCCGGCAAAAACTCAGGAAAAACCTTGTTTAGTCCCCCCATCAGAGGGTTTGCTCTAAACTTTGCCTTAACTGCGGCAGCAGATCTCTCTTTAAACTCTGGTGTATCCAGATAGGCATCCAAACCACCGCCACCATGCCAGAGCATAGCTTTCATACAGTATTCTGCATACTCAAAATTAATGCGGTCATGCCACCAGTGACGCAGTAACCTATTGAAGGAGACTTCCCCATTGAAATATTTAAAGAAGGGGAAGAATACTAAGAATTGATGATCAGCAATGTAAATCAGATTGCGGGAGTAGGCATCAAGCACAACACCGTAGCTATGGAGAATACCCACAACCTCCAAAACATTTTCTGGTGAATCTGGCAGCAGAGCATCACCAGCTTGCAACCGCTTGATGTAGTCTTCTAGGGGATGATTCCGGGATTTTTTTTTGTTGGCTAACATTGTTGTTTGTTGTTTGTTGTTTGTTGTTGGTTGTTGGTTGTTTGGGAATTGGGGATTAGAAAGTGTACATATCCTCCTTGTCTTACCTATCCTCCTTGTCTCCCCACACTCCCCCAGCTCCCCCATCTCCCCATTCCCCTACCCGGGAGGCTGGAAGGAAACTACGGAAGGCGGCTCAATCACCATTGCTGCTGTTGTTGTTTCACTTAGATTGATTAGCCATCCGGGCTGTAATCCTAAGACAACGATTAAAATGGCTAAAACAATTGCCGGGAGACGCTCACTCCAGTTGGCCGGGGGCAAATTTTTGACCAAAGCAGACAAACGACCAAAGAAGACTCTCTCCATTAGAATCAAGTAGTAAACAGCAGTTAAGCCAGTACCGATCATACAGAGGAGAGTTTGCACAGGAAAGATGGAGAAACTGCCCCGGAATACTAGGAATTCTGAGATAAACCCTACCATTCCAGGTATTCCTGCACTTGCCATTACCCCCAGTACCATTAGACTACCAGTCAGTGGTAAGCCTCTTTCCCAGTTGAAAAGACCTTCAAGGGCATCCAAATTCCGTGAACCGGTCTTTTTATAAACAATACCTACTAGTAAAAATAATAGTCCAGAGATTAGACCATGACTGACCATCTGGAGAACTGCTGCAACTAAGGCGATGGGTGTAGCGGCGGCAGCAGCAAGTAGAATGTAGCCCATGTGAGCTACGGAACTGAAAGCCACCATTTTTTTCATATCTCTTTGGGCGATCGCATTGAAAGCACCGTAGAGGGAACTTACTGCTGCCCAAATTGCTAGTGCAGGAGCTAGCAGAGCCCAACTATCAGGGAATAAGCCTAAGCCAAATCGTAACAGACCATAGGTTCCCAACTTTAGCAATACCCCTGCTAACAGAACAGAAATAGGGGTTGATGCCTCAACGTGGGCATCCGGTAACCATGTGTGGAAGGGTACTAAGGGAATTTTAATACCAAAGCCAACTAAAATTGCTCCTAGTAGTAGCAACTGCTGACCTAGAGGTAGTAAGGATGCCAGTTGTTGGGTTTCTAGGTAGGCAAAGCTAGAAGCACCACTCAAAAATCCGATACCGAGGAATGCCGCTAGAATTAGTGCTCCGGAAACTGCTGTATACAAGAGAAACTTGGTTGCTGCGTAACCTCGCCGTTTGCCTCCCCAAATGGCAATCAACAAATATAAAGGAATGAGTTCTAGCTCATAGAAGATGAAGAACAATAGCAAATCCTGAGCTAGGAATGCACCAGCAACAGCAGCATTCAACAGCAGAATTAAGGCGTAATAAAATCGAGGACGGGGTAAGTTTTCATCGCTGCTGTGGATGGCAATTGCTGTGAGCAAACCATTTAACACTAGCAATGGTACAGATAGACCATCCACTCCTAGAGTGTAGGTCAAACCTAAAGCATCAATCCAGGGGAAATACTCACTGTATTGCATTCCCCCATCAGTAGGGTTAAATCCGATCAACAAAACAATCGACCAGATAAAAGCACCAATAGCAGTTGCCAATGCCACTTTACGTGTCACCTTGGAGGTCAAGGTTCCCGGCAAAAATGCTATAAGTGCGGCAATTAATATTGGTACCAAGATTAAGGCACTTAGCATAGTTTGTTGTTTGTTGTTTGTTGTTTGTTGTTTGTTGGTTAACCCATAACTAAGTAGATAGGGGTCAGACTCTTACCAATGACTAATGACCAATGACCATCAACCAATGACTATTTACCTGTTAATAATGACCATTGTTGCAAAGACCAGTGACTCAATGGCCACTGATTCAATGGCCAAGTCATCAGGAGAGCGAAAAGGCTTACTCCTACAAGGATGGTTAGTAGGTAAAATTGAGACTTACCGGAAGCACTGTACTTTAAGCTCTGACCACTAAAAACTGTTACCAAACCAGTAAGATTGACTAAGCCATCAACTAGATAACGGTCAATCCAAGCACTAATTTTCGCTAACAGACCAACTGCAAACACTACTGTTAAACGGTAAAGTCGATCTACGTAAAAGTCGTAGGCAAGTAAATCCTGTACAAATCTCACAGGGAGCAAAATCGAGCGTGAGCCGGTTCGGGACAGATCAATGAGAGAACCAACAATGCAACCTACTGCGCCGGACAAGATTAATAACACTTCCGCTAAGAGGTTATTGAGGTATGCATACTGAAAGGGAGACAACAACCCGAGTTGCTTCATCAACAGTGGCATGATTAGCACTACTACAGTTAGAGCAACCATCGGTAATGCCATTCCCCAAGGCACCTCTGGTGCTCGCCTGCTTTTTGGCTTAGTACTTCCTAAGAAAACTAGGCGAAAGACGCGGGTTAAACCGAAGGCAGTGAGTCCATTAACTAACAAAAAGGTGACCACTAGCCAGGGATAACTCACCCAAAAAGCTTTAATTCCTTCCCCCATTGCCCAAAAGCTTCCTAAAGGTAGTATGGCAACTGCACCAGCAGCACCGACAACAAAGGCAGTAGTAGTAGCGGGCATTCGAGACCACAAACCACCCATTTCTGTAAGATCTTGACTATTAGTATTTAAAATCACTGAGCCAATGCTCATAAACAGTAGTGCTTTAGCAACTGCATGGGTAAGGAGCAAAATCGCAGCAATATCAGCTCGTCCAACTCCAATGGCAATAAATACGAGACCAAGAAAAGCACTGGTGGAATGGGATAAGGCTCGCTTAATATCAATTTGGGCGATCGCAACCAAAGAAGCTCCCACTGCGGTTACTGTACCAATTACCATCAAGGCAGTTAAAGTGACTGGGGACATGGCTAGAACCGGCAGCAGTTTAATCAACACATAAGTACCAATACCTACCACCATAGAATTCCGCAATACAGAGGCAGGGTTCGGTCCCTCCATCGCTTCATCCAGCCACAAGTGCAGGGGAAATTGAGCACATTTACCAATCGGACCAGCAATTAAGGCAAAACCCAACAAATTTGCTTGCCAAGGCGGTAGATCAGCATTAGCTGCCCATTCATACAAGTCGGGAAAGCGCAAGCTTCCTGCAAGAGTCGCCAAGGCTACAACTCCCATCAATAGTAGAATGTCTCCTACCCGCTTGGTTAAAAAGGCATCTCGTGCTGCTGTCACCACCAAAGGCTGAGCATACCAAAAACCCACAATCAGATAACTAGAGACAGTGAGCATTTCCAGTAGAGCATAGGTAAGGAAGAGAGAATTGCTCAAAGCAATACCAATCATTGCTCCCTCGAAAAATCCCAATAGGGCAAAGAAGCGAGCTAGAGCCCAATCCTTCTCCATATATCCTAAAGCAAAGAGTTGAGCCAACAGACTTAAGCTCGTAACTGCTTCTACTGTTCCAGCACTGCCAGATGAAATATTCAGGGACAAATATAAATCTAAATCAGCAACCTCAAGCCATTGAAATGCTAACTCTTGTGCTGGTTGGTGCCAGGCCCGATAGAGGATAAACCAACCGTGCACAGATGCCAAAATTGTCATCAATAAATTAAAGTAAGCCGCTGGTCTCGGACCAGTGCGACGAATTAACCCTGTTGCCCAGGGTAGGGTTAAAATCGCACCCAAGAAACCATAACAAGGCAGCAACCAAACATTCTGAGTAAGAAACTCACTCATCACTCATTGACCTCACTATTTCTTCTAATTACTTACAATTCGTTCATAACAACTCCAGAATAGTTGTCCCAAAAACGAAATTAGTTTTCTGTAGCAAACTAATAATTTGTTTTTTATTGTTGATTGACAAGTTTCAGATCTGATTTACCAATAATTTTCAATGAAAAACTGTGGTATTCCCTCCAATTTTTCCTTTGTTAAGGATTACCAATCCAAGATTTAGGCTGCTGCAACAAGTAATCTTGATACAACTAATCAGAGTTACTTATAACATTAAAGTTCCGCATCTCAGATTTAATGCTTGTTGGTTACCAAGTCAAGGTCATAGCCAAAAAACTTCGCAGTTTCCTGGGAAGCAGCACAGTTTAACTGATAAAAAAATTATAAAAACATTATAAAACATAAAGTAACCATTCTCAAAAATGGTGAATTTTCGTTAAACATTATGGAGGAGCAGCTATTAATATTAATTTTCTTTAAGTTTTTCATTAAGAAGTATTATGACAATTTATATTGTCAAATACACCAAGCTTCTCTATGCTTAATTTGACTGTCGATTTCAGACAAGATTTCTCAAGCCAAAAACTGGGAATCTTTGTCGAGTTTTTGCTGAGTATAGATTTGTTGTCGTTGTATCTGACTAATCCACACTGGAGAAATTCATAATGTCAATTGCCGTAGGAATGTTAGAAACACTAGGCTTTCCAGCTGTCGTCGAAGCGGCCGATTCTATGGTAAAAGCTGCTCGTGTTACCCTTGTGGGTTACGAAAAAATTGGTAGTGGTCGTGTGACTGTTATCGTCCGAGGCGATGTCTCAGAAGTGCAAGCCTCAATAGCCGCTGGGATTGAGAATGCAAAGCGAGTAGATGGAGGTGAGGTTTTATCCCACCACATTATTGCTCGTCCCCATGAAAACTTGGAGTACGTGCTACCAATTCGTTATACCGAAGCTGTTGAGCAATTTCGTTCCTATTAACCAGCATAACCTTTAACTGAGCCCGGTTGCCCTCAGAACTTATCATAGCAACTACTTTTGTTAACATCTTGGAGTAACACTGATGTCAATTGCCGTAGGAATGTTAGAAACACTAGGCTTTCCAGCTGTCGTTGAGGCAGCCGATTCTATGGTGAAAGCTGCTCGTGTTACCCTCGTAGGTTATGAAAAAATTGGTAGTGGTCGTGTGACCGTTATCGTTCGAGGCGATGTTTCAGAGGTACAAGCGTCAATTGCCGCTGGGATTGACAATGCCAACCGAGTTAAGGGAGGTGAGGTTTTATCCAGCCATATTATTGCTCGTCCTCATGAAAACTTAGAATACGTTTTGCCGATTCGTTATACCGAAAGTGTAGAACAGTTCCGCGAGAGCACCACTGGGCTTCGCCCGGTTAACCGACCGTAGAATCATCAATGCAAATTGCTAAAGTTCGTGGCACAGTTGTCAGTTCTTACAAAGAACCCAGTCTTAGAGGCCTTAAATTTCTCTTGGTGCAATTCCTTGATGAGGAAGGACAACTATTGCCCAAGTATGAAGTGGCAGGAGATATTGTTGGAGCAGGTATAGATGAGTGGGTCTTGGTGAGTCTTGGTAGTGCTGCTCGTCAGGTAGGTGAAACTAATAAGCGCCCTATTGATGCAATGGTAGTGGGAATTATTGACACTGTTAGTGTAGGTAATCATCTACTCTACAGCAAGAAAGATCAAGAGCGTTAGTGGGCAAGGCAACAGGCAACAAACCTAAACTTATACCACCTAATACCTAATACCTAATACCTAACACCTAACATCTAAGCCTATTCAGATAGGAGTTAAGACATTTATGGCAGTCCAAAGCTACGCGGCCCCCCCGACACCTTGGTCAAAAAGTTTAGCAGAACCCCAAATTCACGAAACTGCCTATGTGCATTCTTTTTCTAACATTATTGGGGATGTCAGGATTAGTGAGAATGTCTTGATTGCCCCTGGCACTTCCATTCGAGCTGATGAAGGGGGACCATTCTACATTGGTGCTGGCACTAACATTCAAGATGGTGTGGTCATTCACAGTCTTGAAGAAGGTAGAGTCGTTGGGGATGATCAGGAAAACTACTCAGTCTGGATTGGAAGTAATGCTTCCATGACTCACATGAACCTGATTCATGGTCCGGCTTATATTGGGGACGATTGCTTTATTGGTTTTCGCTCCACAGTGTTCAATGCCCGGATTGGTAAAGGCTGTATTGTTATGATGCACGCCCTAGTGCAGGACGTAGAAATTCCTCCTGGTAAATACGTACCTTCCGGAGCGGTAATTACCACCCAGCAACAAGCCGATCGACTGCCAGATGTTGAAGATCAAGATATACAGTTTGCTCATCATGTGGTACAAATCAACGATGCATTGCGTTCAGGTTATCGATGCTTTGAGAATGATGCCTGTATAACTCCTATCAAAAATCAAATTCCCCATAAGTCTGACGTTAATGGCAACGGTGACAGCAGTCCTCACAATTCTGAAAAATCATATAGTTCTATGTCTTCCAGTACACAATTGAGTTCAGATATTCAAACACAGGTTAGTCAACTATTAGCCCAAGGTTACCGCATTGGAGCTGAATATGCTGATGAGCGCCGCTTCCGCACTAGTTCCTGGAAGAGTGCTTCCTCAATTCACTCCGACCGAAAATCGGAAGTAATAGCTGCTTTGTCTGATTGTATGGCAGAACATGAGGGCGAATATGTGCGGCTAATTGGGATTGATCCGAAAGCCAAACGGCGGGTTCTCGAAGAAATTATCCAAAGACCAGGTGATAAGGTATCAGCAACTACCAGCAGATCAGGAGCCTCTCGCTCTAGCTACAGTAGTTCATCATCTTCGAGCTACAGCTCTGCTAAAGCTTCCAGTACAGAGTTGAATACGGAAGTTACTCAAAAGGTGCATCAACTTTTAAGTCAAGGTTACAACATTGGAGCTGAGTATGCTGATGAGCGCCGCTTCCGCACCAGTTCTTGGAAAAGTGCTTCCTCAATTCACTCCGAACGGGAATCGGAAGTGCTAGCTGCTTTATCTGATTGTATGGCAGAGCACGAGGGAGAGTATGTACGGCTAATTGGGATTGATCCGAAAGCCAAGCGGCGGATTCTCGAAGAAATTATCCAAAGACCAGGTGATAAGCCTCAATCTGCCTCCAACTATGCTACTAACAATGGTGCTAGGAGCAGCAGCTACAAGAAAGCAGAATCGTCAAGTACTACCAGGGAACAATACTCTGACATATCCTTAAGCAAAGAAACTGTTGAACAAGTACGTCAGTTATTGTCTCAAGGCTACAAAATTGGTACAGAACATGCTGATAAGCGTCGCTTCCGTACTAGCTCTTGGCAAAGTTGTTCTCCAATCGCATCCAATCGTGAATCGGAAGTTATTGAAAGCTTAGAAGATTGTATCGCTACTCATAGTGATGAGTACGTACGCCTGATTGGTATTGATACCAAAGAAAAACGGCGTGTTCTGGAGACGATTATTCAAAAACCTAACTGAGCTATTAGCTATTAGCTATCAGCTTCAAAGCTGATAGCTGACAGCACCAAAGCTGATAGCTCAGTTCCTTAGTGCAGCGCAGCGGAAATAACCCACCAGGAAAGAGATCGATAGAATCCTTACTCTATAAGCATTCTTAATTCTTAATTCTTAATTCTTAATTTCGCGCAGCGGTACTTAGCCTCGTTCCAGAAATGGTGAGTACATAAAAATTAAAGACTTTGTTCCAAGCAATATGCATTTGCCTACACTGTCGTTGACTAGCAATTCTCATATATATGTGGAAGGCAATGTAAGCATTGACGATAGTGCTGTGATTGCCCAGGGAGTAATTTTGCAAGCAGCTCCAGACAGTAAAATTGTCATTGCTGCTGGTGTATCTATTGGTATGGGTTCAATCCTTCATGCTCAAGGAGGTAATCTGGAAGTCAAAGCCAATGCCAATCTAGGAGCCGGTGTTCTGGTAGTTGGCAAGGGTGAAATTGGCGAAAATGCCTGCATTGGTTCAGTGACAACGATTTGGAACTATTCTGTTGAACCCTGGCAAGTAGTGCCTGCCGCTTCTATTCTTGGAGATAAGGGACGTCAAATTGCAGGCATGTCGGATAGTGAGGTATCACCATCTACTAGTCACTCTAGTACTAATATGCCAGAGCAAATATCTCCTTCCACTAATACAACTACTCAGGAATCTCTCAACGGTCAAATTAACTCCTCATCGAAAGTTGCACCTGCAGATAGAACTGACGAAGAGTCAGTAACTGATAGCAATAGTGCTAGTCAAGCAGATCAAGTTCAAGCTGAATCTTCTCAGTCAGAAAGTAGTCTAGAAACGTCGCCACAAGAGGCATCACCTGCTACAGAAAATAGTAAACCTGTATCAGGACAAGGTAGCCTGGATCAGCTTCTCAAAACTCTGTTCCCGTACAATCAGTAACTGAAATTTCCCTGGGTTTTAGATGCAGCAAGCCCTACTTAAAAATCCCTAACCTAACACCTAAAACATTAACCTTCCTTTGCCAATTGAGCTTTAGCTTGCTGCCAAAGATATTCTAATTCATCCAATGTATAATCTGAAAGAGGACGGTCTGCAACTGCTTCCATTTTGGATAGGCGTTGAATAAATCGCTGGTTAGTTCCCTGCAAGGCTTCTGAAGGGTCAAGATCGTACCAACGAGCAATATTAATCAGGGTAAATAGTAAATCTCCCAGTTCTGCTTGCTGCTCAGTTTTATTTTCTTCCTCAAGTGCTTCTTTAAATTCCCCTAACTCTTCGTTAAACTTTTCCCAAACCCCTTCAATATCATCCCACTCAAATCCAGCACCAGCAGCTTTTTTAGCAATTTTCATTCCCCCCATTAATGGTGGTAATGTCCTAGAATAGCGACGGAGTTGGGGACTGAGAAGTTGTGCCTGAGCAGGGGTTTCTCCTTTTTCCGCAGCTTTGATTTGTTCCCAGTAGTAATGAACTTCCTCGGCATTTTGAACTGACACATCACCAAACACATGAGGATGACGGCGGATGAGCTTTTCAGTAATCCCCTGAGCCACTTCTATTAAGGTAAATTCACCCTCTTCACTAGCAATTTGAGCTTGGAGTACTACTTGCAATAATAAGTCCCCTAGTTCCTCTGCGATCGCTGCTTTATCTCCACTTTTAATAGCATCTACTACTTCATAAGCTTCCTCAATGACATAGGGAGTCAGAGTTTCCAGAGTCTGAGCTCGATCCCAAGGACAACCATCAGGGGAGCGCAATTGAGCAACTACCTCAATTAGCCGTTGTAGTGCCTCTAATACAGAAACTTGAGTCATCAGTTGAGTTTGCTCCTGGGAACTAAGCATAAAGGAAAACTTCCATGGTACTTAATTATTCTTTACTTTATTGCTTCTAGACGAAAATTGCCAATTATCTCTTCCTTTTCGTTCCTCTAGATTTTTGGTGTTGCTTTTTCGTACTACGACGAGTAGATTTGCGCTTTGGCTTCTGTTGCTTCCCCATTCCAGAGAACCATCCCTTAACCCCTATTTTTTGCCAACGCTTGTAAGCAGAGCCACTCCAATCAGCTAGATAATGGCTACTAGCTCCCAATTCCAAACCTACAAACAGCGCTATCAACTCAACTTGATAACTAAAAAGCGATCGCACTAACCTTTGAGCAAATTCCTGCCAAGGAACAGGTTCGCCCCCTAGCCACTGGGTAACAGCGACAATGAGCACAATCAATACAATTACCCAACTAATCAGATAAAGCACCCGTAACGTCGTCCCAATCAACATTCCATGGGAACAAACAGACCGGTGGCGCATCATCCTCTGGTAAGGTATCCACATCCATCGTAACCAACCCCACCGTTTAAAAGGTCGCGATCGCAAATCCAGGTCAGGACTCAACATTAGTCCACTAAAAAGAAACCCTCCAGCCACGAGGAGCGTCAAGTCGCTATTCCTTGTTGTGGCAAGGGTTAGAGCCGTTACTACTGGCAAACTCCACAGAGTAATCCGATCATGTGTTTGGCCAGAGGGCATATTAGTCCCATTTTTGTGTTAACCTAAATATCATAACGGGCGATTAGCTCAGTGGTAGAGCGCCTGCCTTACAAGCAGGACGTCACTGGTTCAAATCCAGTATCGCCCATCAAAATATCAGGATTGTGAAGATTAAAGGATGAACCGGATGTTTTTTGCCTCCAGAAATTCTACCAATTTCCATAAATTCTAATCATCCTGAAAATCCTTAAATCCTGATATGAAGTTAGATGAAATCACCTACAAAGTCATCGGTTGTGGGATGAAAGTGCATAATACTTTGGGCAACGGCTTTCAAGAAGTAATCTATCAAAGATGTCTCGCCATAGAACTAGACAGAGCAAAATTGAGCTTTGGTAGAGAAATAGAACAAAATATCTTTTATGAAGGTATTCAAGTTGGTACCCGACGAGCCGACTTTGTAGTAGAAAATCAAATAATCGTCGAACTCAAAGCCGTCATCAACTTAGAAAACGTCCACCTTGCTCAAGCCAAAAACTACGTCATCGCCTACAACTTCCCCATTGGCTTACTCATCAACTTCGGTTCCACCAGCCTCCAATACAAAAAAATCTTTAACTCAAGACTTTCCCCCCATCCCCACAATGATCGATCAGGATTTCGAGGATTAGAGGATGAACGGGATGTTTTTTAACTCTACCAATCCTGCCAATCATGAAAACCAGCTCAATCCAAATTAATCCTGAAAATCCTTCAATCCTGATCGTTATTGCCGAATGGGGATTTCAATCACAAACTTACTTCCTTCCCCTGGTGAAGAAACACACAACAGCTTACCATTATGGGTTTCCACTACAATTGAGTGACAAATTGCCAATCCCAGTCCAGTACCTTTTCCCACTGGCTTGGTAGTAAAGAAAGGATTAAACATTTGAGACTTAATTTTCTCAGTGATCCCTGGTCCATTATCAGCTATTGTAATAGCTACTCGGTTCTCTTCCAAAACCTTAGTTGAGATCCAAATACTTGGATTTGATGACAGGAAATGGGAGTTTTGGGTAGCTGAGGCTTCAGGTTTCTCTAGCACTTGCCTAAGGCTATCGCTCGCTTTACTGTGGACAACGGATATGTCAGGCAAACCTACAAATAATGAGGTATGACTGTTCTGTTTTTCCTCCCCAGCTCCATTACTTCCATTACTTCCCAGCTCCTCAGTCTCTAATTCCAGAGCATCCAGTGCATTGGTAAGTAAATTCATAAATACCTGATTCAGTTGCCCCGGAAAGCACTTAATCTCAGGCAAAGAGCCATAATCTTTGATCACCTCAACCTCTCGATGTCCTGGTTTTGCCTTCAATCGGTTATGGAGAATCATTAAGGTACTGTCAATACCAGTATGAATATCCACAGTTTTCATACCAGCTTCATCAAGACGAGAGAAGGTTCGTAGGGATTGTAAAATCTCTAGAATTCGGTCAGCTCCTACTCTCATACTGGATAGTAACCGGGGTAAGTCTGACTCCAAAAAGTCTAAGTCAATCTCCTCGATCTTGTCTTGGAGCTGGATTGGTGGATTGGGGTAAGTCTGTTGGTAAAGCTGCACCAGCTCTAAAAGCTCACAAGCATAAGTTTGGGCATGACTTAGGTTGCCATAGACGAAGTTGACTGGATTGTTGATTTCGTGAGCAACACCTGCCACCAACTGCCCCAAGCTCGACATTTTCTCACTCTGAATCAGCTGAGATTGGGTACGTTGGAGTTGATGTAGGGTCTCTTCCATCTTTTTTGCTTGGGCTTGAGCCATCTGGGCATTAGAATGACATTGATGGTAAAGTTCTGCTTGATTAATTGCGATCGCTAATTGTAAAACCACCCCCTGCAACAGTTCTATCTCACTGTCGCTCCAAGGGCGTAGACAACGATGATGAATACAGCTGACTACACCAAAATCACCGCTTTGGGTTTGAATTGGTAGGGAAAGCAAGGAAGCACAGCTACTCTCTGACAAACCTTCTGGTAAGATGGGCTGATCCAAGCTGCTAAGATCATCTACTCGTAACATCTCCAAATTTAAGATTCTCTTTAACTGTGGACTTTTATGTGCTATAGGATAACAACCAGTGAAGCTTGCTAAATCTGACTCTTTGGCTTCCTTAACAATGTGCCAGTGCGGTTGCTCTGTTTGAGAGTGACACCAGATAAACATGCATCTGTCAATCTTGAGCAAGTCACGGATTTCGGTGACTGCTGTTTCTAGAATGGTATCGAGATCGAGGGAGTTCCGAATTTGACTGGCTAATCGGTTGAGTAGTTGTGCTTGTTGAGCTAGCATTTGACTCTCAATCACTTGAGCTGCTAGCTGCTGTTTTGATTCCTGTAGGGCAGTATTAGCAGCTTGGGTTGCCTCAAGAATTTGATTCAGCCTAGAGCGGTATTGCCGCAGTAGTAGGAAGACGAGACCACAGATGACTGGTACACAAATAATATTGATATTAGTCAACAGCCAGTTAGGAAAAGACTTCAAAGGAAATAGTTCAATGTAGACACAAAGGAGGGAAATAACAACTGAAATCAAGGTAGCAACGACAATTAAACGTCGCAGCGTAGGTTTACTGACATAAGGCAAAGCAATGCATATTGGTACCACTACCGTCAATAGAAGAATTGGGAATAAGACTGGCAGCAGCAAAGCAAAGAGTATGGCTGTACTCCACAAGCCGATGCAGACACTTACCACTGCTGGCTTAATTTGTTGGCGTCCCGTCAGCACCAAAGCTCCAATATAAAGCAGCATTAGTATCCCAGATACCGCGATCGCAGTGAGAAGAATCGGAGTCGGAAAAAATACTTTAAGCATTAATAACCCGACAATAGAGCCACCGCCTGCAACTATACAGGCAATTAAGAACTGCCGTAGCAATCTAATCTCCATCGGTTTCTCACTAGACAATTCAGGAATTTTGGACATGAGTCAGGCTTTAGGCTTTATACCGTTATCAAGGAATTGATTGGTAGATTGGGTGAGTCTTGCTGCAGCTAATTTTTGGTGAAAAGCAGCGCTTAGCTTTGCTGATGGTTTTTGAGCAATAGTGCTATTACTAATGTCAAGGGTGCAACTTAACACATAAGCCAATCCCCCCCATTCAGTAAATGTAACTCCCTACTCTCTCTTCTCCATCTCCCTTTATAGTCATATTGCGGACTTAATTCCTCTGTGATTACACGGAGGGAAACATATTCCCAAAGTCTTGATTTTAAAGGTGGGTTAGCCTTTGCCAACCAGACTTCTCTTCCCTTGGATGTAAATAAATATCTTTCTTATCTTCCCAAAGAGATATCAAAGTTTAGTGTTTAATTGTTGACCTGGCTCACTAGTCAATTTTCAATTTTCAATTTTCAATTACTTATTCAGTCTCCAAAAAAGCGAGTAGCGAAGTTTTGAGATCGCGTGGGAGAAAGAGCTCTAGCTTTGAGAATTGCTGCTGCCAAAAAGGCGTAGGATAATACCCCAACTATTGCCAAGAGCAAACCACTAATGTATCCAGTGGTATTCCAGAGGGCATGGAGAGCAGAAGCACTAATATAACCAATGAATAAGATCAACCAACCTTGACGAGGTTTGAGAACACTTAAACCAATAAAATATCCCAAATAGCCACTATAGGCCATATGTCCTGCCACTGAGCCGAGAACACGGGGTATTAGCAACTGTAATCCCAACAACTGACCTTGTACTTCATTAGCAGCTTGTAAAGTCACGTTGTTTATGATTTCAGGAACATACTGACCGAGGGTTTCTACCAGTGTAAAACCAACAGCCGATGCTGCCCCGAGCAAAATTCCATCTAGAGGTTCCCAAATACCAACTCGTTGTCGCCAAGGAAAGTGTAGTAGTCTACCTATTAATAATGCTCCTAGAACCGGTAATGCCTTAAGCAGCTCTTCCATCAACCCTGCACCAAAAAACATCTGGATGAGTAAAGAGCCAAAACTAATTTGTTCTCCTTGAGCAGGAAGGTTTCCGGGTAAAATTTCTCGAAAAACTGTGATAAATACTGATAGAAGCGGACTGATTAAGATTAAACCAGTAGCGATCCCACAACTGAGCAATACCCACCAAGGCTTTTGCTTACCGCAGAGTTGATACACAAAAAATAAAGCTGCCCCTGCTAAATAAGCAGCAATTAACAAGTTAAAGACTATTGGCTGACCAACAGCAGCAAACATCAATACGACAAAGAATACAGTCAGAATACCTGGGACTAAAAAAGCTTTCTGAGTTAAATCCCTTCCCGTAGAAACAATAGGAAATAGTTGAGTTAAAGTGACTAAATCTGATTTAGGTCGTCCTACTGTTGTGGGACGTTTAGTTGGTTTACTGATAGCTGCAGGGGCATTAGAAGATGATGAGGAGGTAAAGGTGTGGTGGGACTGGTCTTCAAAGATGAATTGTGGACCATTTTGACCTAACTCAATATGATCACCTGAAACTAACTTATGGCAACCTTGCAGGGGCTGTCCGTTAATAAAGGTACCATTGGCGCTATCTAGGTCACAAATTTCCCACTGGGGTAAGCCATTTTTCTGAGAGAGGAGGGGGCGAATTGCGAGGTGACGCCGGGAGACAATTGTGTACTGATTTTGATCTAAGACAATTTGACAGTTGGGGTCACGTCCTATTACTATCTCTTGATTATCAGAGATAGTATAAACTAGCAGTGGTAAGCCTGGTGTAGTACCAGTAGACAACTGTCTCAAATATCTTTTGTAGGGTTGACCAGTCACGCTTATTTGTTGGTTGTTGGTTGTTGGTTGTTGGTTGTTAGTTGTTGGTTATTTGTTTCACAAATAACTAACAATTAACAAACCATGACTGGTAGATTTTGATAGCATAGGAAGGAAGGTTTTACCTTTTTTTTTGTTTACCTTCCTACGAGCTAAAAGTTGTTGACTAGACTTCTTTTGTGAAGTTAGAAGTAACAAAGAACACAAGCTGCTAAACCTGAACAGTTCCAGGGGGTTACTTTACTGATTTGCCCTGGCATCACGAACTGCTACGTAAAAAGACAGCCCTCCCAAAGGAATACTTGCCGTCAGAATAATACTTGTAATCAAGGAACCAAGTTGGGGTTGCCCGGAAGAAAGTTCAAAAATTGAACCGACAGCAGCAATGCCAGAAATGCAGGAAATGAGTAAGAACAGCCCACTTTTAGGAGTCATCATAATGGGTAAAGATACCTTAGGTAATTGGTTTGACCGCTTGGTTTGAGAAGCCATGCTTTTTGAGTTCTTCTGTCAAAGCTAGACTATTCTCCACTCGATCAACAAACATTATCCCTTTTAGATGATCCATCTCATGTTGAATAGCACGAGATAATAACTCTGTTGCCTTTAGGGTTTGCGGGCGTCCGTTTTCATCTTTGTAGGCAACTTCGATCGCATCTGGGCGTTGGACATCTAGGTACACTCCTGGAATACTCAAACAACCTTCTTGGGCATCACACAGAGTTTTGCCAAAGCTCTTGATCACAGGGTTAATTAAAATCAGAGGAGGATTTTCTGGGTTGTCAGGTTCGCAGTCAATCACAATAACTTGCTTATTAATCCCTACCTGAGGTGCAGCAAGACCAATACCATCAGAGCTGTACATTGTCTGTAGCATTTGCTCAGCTAAATGCCGGATACTTTGATCCACCTTAGCAACCCGCTTAGCAGGCTGACGGAGGACGCGATCCCCCAGATAATGCAGCTTAAAAGGCGGATTTTTTAATTTTTTCTTTTCGACGAGAACTTGAGCAGTCATGGGGTTGATTAAGGGTGAGTGCAGCTAGAGTTTCAATTGTAGTTTCTCTTAATACTCATCATAATCTAATCTGAAAATAGGCAACAGGTAGAAGGTAATAGGCAAGAAGACAGGAATAATTTTTCTCCTTTGTTGTGAACGCAAGTTTATTGGAGTCTAACCAAATGGTTCGGTTACCGGAAAT
This sequence comes from Caldora sp., assembly GCA_965222765.1. GTDB lineage: Bacteria > Cyanobacteriota > Cyanobacteriia > Cyanobacteriales > Coleofasciculaceae > Caldora. Next base: position 2,207 of record CBDCVG010000001.1, on the reverse strand, counting down.
TGGGTAGCAGCGGATGTTGCAAACACTGACGATTAGGGGATATTCTCCCCTGTTAGATATTAGTTGGGATGAGGGGTATTACCCCTACCTGATTACTCAAGGAGTATGATCAAATAGTTGAAAACTTGTACACTCAAATGCGATCGCAATGGGAATGTCTGCTACAAAATCTTGGTGAATGGCAAGGTTCATTTACCCACTTCTCACCTGAAGGGGAACAGTTGGAAGATATCCCTAGTGTATTGAACCTAGAACAAGTTAACGATAATCAAACAGTTCGTCTGACTCTGCGGCGGTTTCCACCCAATCAGCCAGTGAAGGAACAACTCCTGGAATTCACTAATATTGGTAGAAATATCATGTTTTGTGATGGTGGTGCTTTTTCCCAAGGTTCGATGCAATGGGCTCCATTTTCACAATTTGGAGCAGAATTGGCTTTAATTGAAGGTAATCGTCGTCTGCGTCTAGTGCAGATGTTTAACCGAGATCGTCAGTTATCATCGCTAACTTTGATTCGAGAGAAATTAGCTGGTACAAATGAACCAGAACGTCCAGCATTAACTTGGGAGCAACTATTGGGAGAATGGCAGGGAGAAGCCGTGACGATGTATCCTGATTTGCGCTCCCCTGAAACTTATCCCACTCACCTCAAACTCCAGCAACAGGACAATAACCATTTGGTACAGCAGCTAACTTTTGGTACTGGTACATCAGTTCGCAGGATTACTTCTACTGCCAGAATTGATGGTTCAATACTTTACTTTGACCAGAGTACCTTACCAGTCCAGGTGTTACTACTACCGGATGGTGCATCCTCCAACTGTCCAAGGGAAATTAAACCTGGTCACCGTTTTGTGCTAGAAGTTGGTTGGTTGTCTCAACCGAAGCATCGCCAGCGGCTGATTCGCAGCTACAGCGATCAAGGAGAGTTGTTAAGTCTGACTTTGGTGAAAGAGGAAAGAGTTAAAATATCCTAGTGCAAGAAGGCAGAAGGCAGAAGGCAGGAGGCAGGAGGCAGAAGGCAGAAGGCAGGAGGGAAGAAAACTTGGAAGGGAAGCTTTTTCATCTTTTTTAACTGGCGGGTTATTTTTGCCGCGCTGCACTAGTAGTCCAACAAAACAACTTTGACAGGTTAGCAAGACGCGGAGACGCGGAGAGAGAACAACCCAGCAAAATTTGTTTGGCAAACCACTACAGAGATCACGTAGACAGGGAGACGTGGGGACAATTCCCAATTAACAATTAGCAATTAACAATTAGCAATTAGCAATTAGCAATTCCCAAACTTATCTTCTTTGACGAGATGAAATTGGTAATGACTCAGAGACAGCTGTTTTGAAGGGACGGAACCTCTCCATGCCGAGAATCAGCAAAAATACTAAGATCTGAATTGGCCAAGGCGCCATTGCCACTCCACAGATCAAGCAAAAAATAGCACTGCCAACGGCAAGAACACGGGGAACTTCGTGAGAAGCTCGCAAAAACAAGAAGATGCTTCCTACGGCACAGAGGAGAAGAATCAGGGAAATGGAAAGCATCTCGATCACCTCTAGAATGTAAAAAACTTAATTAGAGGCTCTCACTAGACCTTATGATCAGTGCGAAAGCCCCTTACAGCTTAAACAGTAACACCTTACTATCATGAAAACTTGTAAACTTAATAACAAAAGCTAATTTGTTCAAGAAACTTTGCATAACTTTGCATTTTATCTTGAAAGAAAGATTAGCTACTTAGATTTTCTCTTCAGCGTTAATATTTTAATTCCTAACCAGGAGTGTGCATGTGACCAACTCAATAATCAATAAATTGCGCCTAAACCTATCCGTTGGTGCAGCAAAAACGGTAACTTCTCTAGTGCAGTTATTTCGCTTGGGAGCAGCAAGTGTTCTACCAGGGGAAATTGCTCGTCGTCTGCAACCACAAATTCTACCTCTATTGTTTGAACAAGTAAGGCGAGGGGTAATTCTCATTGTCGGTACCAATGGAAAAACCACTACTTCTCTGTTGTTGTGCACTATCCTCAAAAATCAGGGTTGGCAAGTTGCTCACAATACCACTGGCGCCAACTTAATTAATGGTTTAGTAACCGCACTTTTAGAAAATACCAATTTGATTGGTCAATTGGATGCTGACTACGCAATTCTGGAAGTAGATGAGAATGTGCTGCCCCTAGTATTGCAGGATTGTCAACCTCAATTCATCTTAG